>CALIUY010000022.1 GCA_938048455.1 uncultured Desulfobacterales bacterium
ATGGGCCTTTTCCGCAGGAATTCCCAAGCGCTCGAGGATCTCGCCCACCGCCGTGCCCTCCGTGATGGGGATCTCTTCCGGGCAATCGGGGACGAGCGACTTCAGGCCGGCGTACAAATGAAGGCGGATCGAGGCGGGAGCCATTTTTCCTCTTGTAAGACGAGCAGAGGGATGCTCTAACTCGGCGGCGCTTGCCTGGCGAAAACCTACTTCCGGCGTAGCGGCGCGTCAAGGACGGAAAGGAAACCCCCGGCATGTCCATCTTGGCGACCATCGTCCCCATCTTCGCCGTGATCGCGATCGGCATGACGGCGAAGGCCAGGGGCTTGCTTCCCCCGGAGTTTCTCGCGGCCGCAAACCGGCTGGTCTTCTACCTCGCCATCCCGGCCATGGTCTTCTCGGCGATCGCCCGGGCCTCGCTCGAAGTCCATTTCAAACCCCTCGTGGCCGCCGTAACCCTGGCAACGATGCTCGCCGCTTGCATCCTGGCCTGGATCGCCGCCGCCCTCGTGCGCATGGAGCCTCGACGGCGCGGCGCTTTCATCGAGGACTCCTTCCACGGCAACCAGGGCTACATCGGGCTTGCCGTGGCCCTCTATTTTCTCGGACCCGAGGGCCTCGCCCGGGCGAGCATCCTTACCGGGTTCATGATGATCCTGAACAACTCGCTCGGTGTGGTCGTGCTGCAGCTCCATGCCCCGGCCGGAGGCCATGGGGCGGGAGGATTCGAGGCCGCGGCACGCATGGCGAAAAACCCCGTCATCCTTTCCGCCCTGGGCGGTCTTCTCCTCTCCGCCTCGGGGGTGGGACTCCATCCGGTGCTCGATCGCAGCCTGGCGATCCTCTCCGGCATGGCGCTGCCGCTTGCGCTGCTCATCATCGGCGCCTCGCTTTCCTTCGATCTGATGCGCTCGCGGCTTGCGGCGCTCTTCGGCTGCAGCTTGATCAAGCTCGTTCTCATGCCGGGGATCGGACTGGCCGCCTTTCTCGCCCTGGGGATCGCCGCCGAGGACTTTCTTCCGGCGCTGATTCTCCTGGCCACACCGACCGCGACCGTCTCCTACGTGCTTGCCCGGCAGATGCGCGCCGATCATGAGTTCGCGGCAGGGGCGATCACCTTCAGCACCCTGTTTTCCGCGCTCACCTACACGGGCTGGCTGGCTCTCGGCGCCCGCCTCTGAGACCGCGACCGCCCTTGAGCGCAAGGGTCGACCGGGCTATGCTGGAGCCTGCATGAGGCTCCCCACCTGAACCCCGGAGGATCCGCCGGCGTGGAAACCGTGCTCGTCACTGGAGGCGCAGGCTTCATCGGCTCGCACCTGGTCGAGCGGCTCGTCGCCGAAGGGTTCGTCGTGCGGGTGCTCGACGATCTCTCGAGCGGGTGCATGGCGAATCTCGCCGCCGTGCGCGATCGGATCGAGTTTCAAAAGGGGGATCTCCGCGACCCGGCGGTGTCGCGCAAGGCGGCCGCCGGATGCACTTGGGTCTTCCACCTCGCCGCCGTGGTCTCGGTGCCGCAGACGATCGGGGATCCCGCGGGCTCGGCCGCGGTGAACGAAACCGGCTCCCTGCACGTGCTCGAAGCGGCACGCGAGGCCGGAGTCCGAAGGCTTGTTTTCGCGAGCTCGAGCGCGGTCTATGGAGATGATCCGCGGCTGCCGCTGCGGGAGGATCTTCCGCCGCGGCCGCGTTCCCCTTATGCCGTCCAGAAGCTCGCCGTCGAGCATTACCTTGCGGTCTACGACGAGCTCTTCGGGCTGAGCACGGCGAGCCTTCGGTTTTTCAACGTCTTCGGTCCGCGGCAGGACCCCTCCTCGCCCTACTCGGGGGTGATCTCGATCTTTTTACGCCGGGCGCTCGAAGACCAGGCTCCGGTCATTTACGGCGACGGGCTCCAGACGCGCGATTTCATTTATGTCGCCGACGTGGTCGAGGCGCTGCTCCTTGCCGCCCGCTCCTCCGCAGCCGGAGTCTTCAATGTCGGCACGGGCCGGGAGGTCGAGATTGTCTCCCTGTGGCGGCAGATCGCCGCCCTCACCGGCTGCAAGCGCCTGCCGCATCATGCAGCGCCGCGACCCGGAGACATCCGCCGCTCGGTCGCCGCGGTCGGCGAAGCCTCCTCCCGGCTGGGGTTTTCCGCGCGCGTCGGCTTCGAAGAGGGGCTTGCCCGAACGCTGGCCTGGTATCGGGGGAGCGGGTCCGGGGCCTGATCCCTTTGAAGCGCCGGATGCGGAAAGGAAGAAAACCGCCATGGAAGAACATCGCTTGCTGGTGACGGGGGCGGCGGGGTTCATCGGCTATCACCTTTGCCGTCGCCTGCTGGAGGAAGGGCGGAGCGTGACCGGGTTGGACAACCTCAACCCCTATTACAGCGTGCGGCTCAAAGAGGACCGCCTTGCGCTTCTCGCCGCCCGGCCGAATTTCCGTTTTCACCGGCTCGATCTCGCCGACCGTGCCGGAATGGAGCGGCTGTTCGCCGAGGAGCGCTTCGCGGTCGTCGTCCACCTCGCGGCCCAGGCGGGGGTGCGCTACTCGCTCGAGAACCCGCACGCCTACGTGGAGGCGAACCTCGCCGGCTTTCTAAACGTGCTCGAAGGCTGCCGCCGCAGCGAAGTCCAACACCTGCTCTTCGCCTCTTCGAGTTCGGTCTACGGCGCGAACACGCTCATGCCCTTTTCGGTGCACCACAACGTCGATCACCCGGTGTCGCTCTATGCCGCCAGCAAGAAGGCCAACGAGTTGATGGCCCATGCCTACAGTCACCTCTACGGGCTGCCCTGCACGGGCCTTCGTTTTTTCACCGTCTACGGCCCTTGGGGGAGACCCGACATGGCGCTTTTTCTCTTCACCCAGGCGATCCTCGAGGGCCGCCCGATCCGGGTCTTCAATCACGGCCGCATGCAACGGGACTTCACCTACATCGATGACATCATCGAGGGGGTGGTGCGGGTGATGGGGCGGCGGCCGACGCCCAACCCGGCCTGGCGGGGCGACCGTCCCGATCCCGGTTCTTCCTACGCCCCCTACCGCATCTACAACATCGGCAACAACCGGCCGGTCGAGCTCGAGCGCTTCATCGCCGTGCTCGAAGAGGTGCTCGGGAAAAAAGCCGTAAAGGAGTATCTTCCGCTGCAGGCGGGCGATGTGCCGGCAACCTACGCCGACGTGGAGGATCTGGCGGCCGATGTGGGTTTTCGGCCGGCGACCCCGCTCGAGACGGGGATCGCGCGCTTCGTCTCCTGGTACCGCTCTTATTACGGCGTGTAACGCCCCCCGGAGTTTCCTTCAGCCCAGCATGGAAAGCAATACGCCCGCGGCCACCGCCGAGCCGATGACGCCGGCGACGTTCGGCCCCATCGCGTGCATGAGAAGGAAATTCGACGGGTTGTACTGCTGGCCGACGGTCTGGGAAACCCGGGCGGCCATCGGGACGGCCGAGACCCCGGCCGAGCCGATGAGCGGGTTCACCTTGCCGCCCGAGGTCCGGTACATGATCTTTCCGAGAAGCACCCCGCCCGCGGTCCCCACGGCGAAGGCGAAAACGCCGAGCAGGATGATCCCCAGGGTTCTCGGGTTGAGAAAGAGCGGGCCGCTCGCCGTCGCGCCGACCGAGACCCCGAGCAGTATGGTGACGATGTTGATGAGCTCGTTCTGCGCGGTCTTGAGCAGGCGGTTCAGGATCGGCTGCATGGAAACCGCCTCCCGCAGGAGATTTCCCAACATGAGCATGCCGACCAGGGGGGCGGCGGCGGGCAAGATGAGGGAGACGGCGGCGGTGACGACGATCGGAAAAACGATCCGCTCGGTGCGCGACACCTCGCGCAGCTCCTCCATCACCACCTCTCGTTCCTTCTTCGTGGTGAGCAGCTTCATAATGGGCGGCTGGATGAGCGGGACGAGCGCCATGTACGAGTAGGCCGCGACGGCCACGGGGCCGAGAAGATGGGGGGCGAGCCGCGCGGTGAGGTAGATCGCCGTCGGGCCGTCGGCCCCGCCGATGATCCCGATCGAGGCCGCCTCCTGCGGGCTGAAAGAGATGCCGGGAAGGAAATCGAGCAGCAGCGCGCCGATAAAGGTGGTGAAGATGCCGAACTGCGCGGCGGCACCGAGGAGGAGGCTGCGGGGGTTGGCGATCAGCGGTCCGAAGTCGGTCATCGCGCCTACCCCGAGGAAAATGAGCGGCGGGTAAATCCCCAGTTTGATCCCTTGATAGAGGTAGTAAATCAGCCCCCCCACTTCCTTCATTTCCTGGACCGCCTGGCCGGTGCGGGGGTCGATCACCGTCTCATAGACCGGGGGGGCCATAAGGCCGGCAAGCGGGAGATTGCCGAGAAGCACCCCGAAGCCGATCGGCAGGAGCAGGAGCGGCTCGAAGCCTTTTTTGAGGGCGAGATAGATCAGAATGCAGGCGACGCCGATCATGACGGCCTGCTGCCAGGTCATGGCGGCAAAACCCATCGTTTCCAGGAATCTGAGGATCGACTCTCCGATCGACATACCGGGCCCTCCTTATCAAGGCTCACGGTCAGGCCGGAAAGGGCAATGGCCTGGGACACCGCTCTCAGAGTCTGCGGGCCATCATCTGATCCAGGCGGGCGGCACGCCCCCAGAACGAGAGATCGTCGGGAAGCCGCTTGACGGGCGGCTCCAGGGCCAAAGCCTCGGCTTGGAGATAGGCGGAAACCGCAGCCATCACTGCGGCGACGACCGCCGGCCGCAGAGCCGCCGGGGCGGCCGCGGCCGGCGCGGGCTCCGGGGCCGGCTTCGAAGGCGGTCGGGGAAGCGGCGGGGGTTTTTCCTCGGCCGCGGCCGGCGCCGCGGGCTTCGGTTCCTGCGCGGCCGGTGAGCGCCGGGTTCCGAAGAGCCGCTCGAAAAAACCGAGCAGGCTGGAGAGAAAGATCAGGACGAGAAAGACGATCCCCATGCCGAGGACCGTCATGACCAGACCGATGTCGAGCTTTTCCCAGGTATCCAAGGGCGGCTTCCTTCCTCAGACGGGGAGATTGCCGTGTTTCTTCGGCGGGAGCACATCCCGCTTGCCCTGCAGAGCCTCGAAGGCGCGGACGAGGGCCCGGCGCGAGGCGGCGGGCTCGAGCACGTCGTCGACATAGCCGCGGGCGGCGGCGATGTAGGGGGTTGCGAAGCGATCCCGGTACTCGGCGATCTTTTCGTTGCGCGCGGCATCCGGATCGGCCGCGGCGGCGATCTCACGGCGGAAAATGATGTTCGCCGCCCCCTCGGGCCCCATCACCGCGATCTCGGCGCTCGGCCAGGCGTAGACGGTGTCGGCGCCGAGATCCCGGCTGCACATCGCGAGATAGGCACCGCCGTAGGCCTTGCGGAGAATGAGGGTCACCTTGGGCACCGTCGCCTCGGAATAGGCGTACAGCATTTTCGCTCCGTGGCGGATGATGCCGCCGAATTCCTGGTGCGTTCCGGGAAGGAATCCCGGGACGTCGACCAGATTGAGCAGCGGGAGGCCGAAGGCGTCGCAGGTGCGGATGAAGCGCGCCGCCTTGTCGGAGGCATTGATGTCCAAGCAGCCGGCGAGGTGGGCGGGCTGGTTGGCGATGATGCCGATGCTGCGGCCGTTCAAGCGGGCGAAACAGACGATGATGTTGGCGGCGTAATGCTGGTGGACTTCGAAGAAATCGCCGTGGTCGACCAGCGCGCGGATGACTTTGCGCATGTCATAGGAGCGGTTCGGCGAGGCCGGAAGAATCGTGTTCAGCCCCTCGTCGCGCCGCTCGGGGTCGTCGGTGGGCTCAAGACGCGGCGCGGACTCGAGGTTGTTCGAGGGGAGATAGCCGAGCAGCCGCCGGATGTCGGCCAGGCAGCTGCGGTCGTCCCGGGCGAAAAAGTGGGCCACCCCGCTGGTGCGATTGTGGGTCATGGCTCCCCCCAGCTCTTCGGCCGAGACCTCTTCGCCGGTCACGGCCTTGATCACCTGGGGGCCGGTGATGAACATTTGGCTCGTGCGATCGACCATGAAGGTGAAGTCCATGAGCGCCGGGGAATAGACCGCCCCCCCGGCGCTCGGTCCCATGATGGCGGCGATCTGGGGAATCACCCCCGAAGCGCGGGTATTGCGGAAAAAGATCTGCCCGTAGCCGGAGAGGGCGTCGACCCCTTCCTGGATGCGCGCCCCCCCGGAGTCGTTCAGGCCCACGACCGGGGCCCCGGTCTTGAGAGCGAGATCGAGCACCTTGCAGATCTTCTTGGCGTGCATTTCGCCTAGCGAGCCGCCCATGACGGTGAAATCCTGGGCATAGACATAGACTGTGCGGCCCTCGATCGTGCCGTAGCCGGTCACGACCCCTTCGGCCGGGATCTCGGTCTTTTCCATGCCGAATTCGCTGCAGCGGTGCCGGACGAAGGCGTCGAGTTCGACGAAGCTCTCCGGGTCGAGCAAAAGCGCGATGCGCTCGCGCGCCGTGAGCTTGCCGGAGTCGTGCTGTTTCGCCACGGCCTTCTCGCCGCCGCCGGCGAGGATCGCGCTGCGCCGGGCCATGAGTTCCTGGATCTTTTCTGCGGCCATTCCATGCCCCTCCTGCGGAAGGATTGCTGATTGCGGGTCGATGCGCGGATAAAGAAGACCCGCTTATCATCCTTGACCGACGCTTTCAACCGGAAATTGGCCTCTGTGCGGATCGGGGGAAGTGCCGAAGGCGGTATTGCGGTCTCTCAGGCGGGCAGCGGAACAGGCTTTCCGTTTCCGAAATGCCCAGGGGCCTAAGGAGGCGTTCGGGGCGACAAAAAGAGGCGCGGTAACCCCCACGGAGTCCGTGCCGGCTGTCGGACAACCGGGAGGGCTCAAACGGTGAGGCAGGTCTCGCGCCGGGGGAGCAAGGGTTGAGCACTCTTCACCCCAAAAGACACGGCGGCAGCGGGGCGGCCAAAGCAGCCCCACCGGCCTGGCGCGATCGGGTTTTCCGTGGCGGGACGGCGGGCGGCCGGGCGGGGCCCTGGGCAGCGCATCATCGGCTGGGGCGGCCTGACCGACCCGGCGCCCGGTTGCCAATCGGATGCACTGCCCGCCGGCTCAATGGGTGCGATGGGCTGCGAGCGAAGGCGTCAACGCCGGGGGCCGTGTCTTCGTCCGCCGATCGTTCTTCTTCCTCTTCGTCAGGCCCAGACGGGCGAAAACGCGGGCGAACATTTCGGCGAATGGTTCAAAGACGGCCTTGTCGTGCAGCTTTCGCCCTTCCTCCATCAGCGCCCATCGGTCCAGCAGCCCCTCCGTAACCGGAAAAATCCGAGAATTCTCTTTCATCGCGCACCTCCCGAAGGGTTTTTGTTGGGTTGACAGGTCGATCCCGTTCTCATTATGGGTATCCGAGATTGAGCCGTCCATGGCAAAAAAAAGGAATCGGCTGTGCATAAATCGGCATCTGAAAACGGCCCGAAGCGCGCGGCGAGGGGAGCGGTCCTGAGGATGAACTGGGATGATCTCCGCTTTTTCATCGTGCTCTCCCGGAAGCGATCCTTCCTCGCCGCCGCCTCCGAGCTCCGGCTGACCCACAGCACGGTCTCCCGGCGCCTGTCGGCCCTGGAGGCCGCGTTGCAGACGCAGCTCTTCCATCGCACGGAGAGAGGCTGCCGGCTCACGCCGGCGGGGGAGAAGCTGCTGCCCTATGCGGAGCAGCTCGAATCGACCATCGCCGCTCTCGAGGAGGAGGTCTCCGGCAGGGACAAGACGCTCTCCGGGGCCATTCGCATCGGCGCGCCGGACGGCTTCGGCAATTGCTTCCTTGCCCCCCGGCTGGGGAAATTCCAGCGATTGCACCCGGAGCTGGAGATCGAGCTGGTGGCCGTGCCCATGTACTACAGCCTCGCCCGGCGGGAGATCGATCTGCTGATCACCATCCGTAAACCGGCGGGCGGCCAGATCATCGCCCGGAAGCTGCCGAGTTACCGTTTCGGTCTTTTCGCCACGAAAACCTACCTGCGGGGGCATCCCCCGATCCGCAGCCGCGAGGATCTTCGCGGGCATCGCCTGATCGGCTACATCGAGGATCTCCTCTACGACGAGGAGCTCCACTTCCTGGACGAAATCCTGCCCGGCCTGCGCCCCCGGTTCCGCAGTTCCACCATCATCGGCCAGATGAACGCGATCTTGTCCGACAACGGGGTCGGCATCCTGCCCCATTTTCTGGCGCACACCGAGCCTGCGCTCGTGAACCTCTTGCCGGAACTGAGCTTCGAGCGGACCTTCTGGATCCAGTACCACCCGGAATCCCGGCGGATCGCCCGCGTCCGGGCGACGATCGACTTCATCGCCGCCGAGATGGAGGCGAGCCGCGCCGTCCTCTGCGGCCTTCCCCGCGGCAACGGTTGATTCGCCCGACGCCGGAGAGGCGACCGACCGGGGGGTGATTGACCTCTCCGAAAAATTCCCCTAGTCTGTTCTCATCATCGAGCATGGAGAGCGGCGCGAGGGGACTGGCCCGATGACCGCCCGGCAACCTGATCCGCAAGGTGCCAACGCCAGCCCTGCGAAGGGGGCCATGCGGCAGAGAGATCGCAGGCGGAATCCAAGGACCTCCCGTGCGGGGGGTTTTTCATTTCCGAGGGTTTGCGGAACCTGCGACGGCAAAGGAGGGTGCATCGTGACTCGTGATCTGCGGCTGGTGTTTGCCGCGGCGGAGAATCTTCCCTGCGTGTTCAACGCCCTGGTGGTCAAAAACCGCGCGCTCCGCGAGAAATACCCGGGCGGGGTGCGTGGGTTTCTGGAAAAGCATGGCGGGCGCTGCAACCGGAGGATCACCGTCGAGAGTTTCATGGGCGGCGATATCGACGAGGTGATCGCCGATCTGGCGGGGCACGGATTCGACTACGAAGAGGATTTCGTTTTCGTGGATGCCGGGGGCCTCGCCTTGTCGTGGGCCCGGGAGCGGAAGGCCAGACTGCGGCCGGAGCCGGTGGATCTGGGCGTGGACTGGCTCGAGGGTTGGATTTTCCGCGGGAGGGTCTTCGTGCGCCACGCGGAGACCCCGATGCCGACGCAAGGGGCTCCCGCCCGCGGCCGGGACGAATAACCCCCTTTTCGCGGGAGTTGAACGGCGAGCCCTTCGGGGAGCCGCCCGACCGCGGCAGAAGAAAGAGAGAAGAAGAGCACCCCCCTGCGGCGAGCGCTTCCGGGGATCGGGAAAACCGGTGCCCCCCGGGCTTCCCCCGGAAAGAAAAGCAAGGACCCAGGCGGCGCCTGAGTCCCTGTGTGCATGGTGCGCCCGGCTGGACTTGAACCAGCGGCTTTCAGCTCCGGAGGCTGACGCTCTATCCCCTGAGCTACGGGCGCGAATGCAGGAGTGATCTTCGAAAAACGGCGGGATCCTATACGAGCCGCCGAAACGAGTCAAGCGGGGGATCGGGCGGATCCGGCGGGGCCTCTCAGCCGGGCTGGACGGCGATGCCGCCCTCGAGGGCGGCCTTGGCTTCGCCCACGACGTAGAGCGAACCGGCGACGAGCACGACCCCTTGCTCGGGTGCGGTACGCAGGGCCTGCTCGAGGGCCTGGGTGACCGTCGGGCGCATTTCGACCCGCGGGGAGAAGCGCGAGGCCGCCGCGGCGATCCTCTCGGCGGGCAGGGCGCGCGGGGTCGCCGCCTGGGTTGCGATTACCCGTGCGGCGAGCGGCGCAAGCCGCCGCAACATGGCCCGGTAGGGCTTGTCGTCGAGAATCCCCACGACGAGCGTGACCGGGCGCCCGGCGTAGCGCTCCTTCACATGCCGGGCGAGCGCGCGGCTGGCGTCCAGGTTGTGGGCCCCGTCGAGGAGCACGAGCGGCCGCTCGCGCACCACCTCAAGCCTTCCCGGCCAGCGGGTCGCGGCAAGACCTTCGCGCATGCTCCGCTCGGAGATGCCCGGCGCCCGGGGCATGAGAAGCTCGCAGGCGGCGAGCACGAGCGCGGCGTTGGCCCGCTGATGCTCTCCCGCGAGCGCGGTCCGCAGGTCGTTCAGGCGCAGACGGATCCCGCGATAGGCGAAGACGTCCTCGCCGGTTATGCGCACGCCGAAATCCCGCCCCGCACGGTAGAGGGGCGCCGCGCGCCGGTCCGCGATTTCCACGAGCACGCGCAGAGCGGAAGGTTGCCGGATTCCGGTGACGACGGGCCGCCGGCGCTTGACGATCCCCGCTTTCTCGAAAGCGATATGCGTGAGGGTCCGCCCCAGGTATTCGCGGTGCTCGAGCGAGACGTTGGTGATGACCGCGAGGCAGGGATCGATCACGTTGGTGGCGTCCATGCGGCCGCCCATGCCCGTTTCGATGACCGCCCAGTCCACCCCGCCGCGGGCGAAGGCGTCGAAAGCCATGGCGGTCGTGAATTCAAAGAAGGTCGGCTCGCGGTCGAGCGCACGCAGCGTGCGCCGCACCCGCCGATAAAGAGCGAGGATTTCCCCGTCGCCGATCGGCCGGCCGTTGATCTGGATCCGCTCGTTGAAGCGGACCAGGTGCGGCGAAGTGTAAAGCCCCACGCGGTAGCCCGAAGAGCGAAGAACGGAGGCCAGACCGGCGGCGACCGAGCCCTTGCCGTTGGTACCCGCGATATGGACGGTGGGGTATTTTCGCTGGGGATCGCCCAGCGGCGCGAGCATGCCGCGGATCGTCTTCAAGCCGAGCCGGATGCCGAAGCGGCGCAGGCTGAAGAGGTGGTTCAGGCAGCGATCGAGATCGGAAGAAGAGGACATCGGCAAGAAAAAACCCGGTGGGGTCGCCACCGGGTCGGAAGAGGGGTCATGCCGGGATCAGCGCCGGCGGGCGGCCCGGGCTGCGGCGATGCGTTCGCGCCGCTTGGCTTCGCGCTTCTTGCGGCGGCGGAACTCGCTCGGTTTTTCGTAGCTCTTCTTGAGCTTCAGGCGCTTGAACAGGCCGTCGTTTTGGATTTTTTTCTTCAGCAGACGGATGGCTTTTTCGACGTCGTTGTCCACGACGCGAACCTCGATTTCCTTCAACCGTATCCCCCCCATCGTGCCGCCGCCCGCCCCGCGCCCCGGGTCGGAGGGCGGATAATCGCCATGTGAAAGCACTGATCGATCCTCTATAACCGATGAGCCGGGTATTGACAAGCGAAAATTCACTTTCCGGATGGATCCCGAGCCGGGCGGGCCGCTTGACTTGACGGGGGCCATCGGCCATACTCCCGCCCCATCCTGCCGCCCCGAAGGCGATATCCCCACACCCTGATTGCAGCCGGAAAGGAGGTCTCCATGCGTCTGATTCTGCTCGGCGGCCCGGGAGCCGGAAAAGGGACCCAGGCCAATTTCATCAAGGAACGCTACCGTATCCCCCAGATTTCCACCGGGGACATGCTGCGGGCGGCCGTGAAGGCCGGCACCGAGCTCGGCAAAAAGGCCAAAGGATTCATGGATTCCGGCCAGCTCGTTCCCGACGAGGTGATCATCGGCCTGGTGAAGGAGCGCATCCGCGAGGCCGACTGCCGCGAGGGCTTCCTTTTCGACGGTTTTCCGCGCACCATCCCACAGGCCGATGCTCTCAAGGCCGCCGGGGTGCGCCTGGATGCCGTGGTGGATATCGACGTCCCCGACGAGGAGATCATCCGCCGCATGAGCGGGAGGCGGGTTCACCTGGCCAGCGGCCGGACCTATCACATCCTCTTCAATCCCCCCAAGGTGGAAGGAAAAGACGACCTGACCGGCGAGCCGCTCATCCAGCGCGAGGACGACAAGGAAGAAACGGTCCGCAAGCGCCTCGAAGTCTATCACCGCCAGACCGAACCGCTGATCGGCTATTACCGCAATTGGGAAGCGAGCGGAGACGCCCAGGCCCCGCGCTACGTCCGCGTTCACGGGATCGGCAAGGTGGAGGAGATCCGCGACCGCGTTTTCGCCGCCCTGGACGCCCTGAAACGCTAAACCCCCTCCGGCCCGGAGGGGCCCTCCGGACCCGACGGCGCCTCCCGGGCGAGCGCCCGGGCGAGCTCGAGGGCGTCCTTCCGCGAAAGGCCCGGATCAAGAAGGCGCTCGAGGGCGATCTCCTCGAGGAGGCGCGCGATGAGGCGCGAAGGCTGGATCCTAAGTTCGCGCCGGAGCTCATCGCCGCGGAGAAGCGGCGGAAGAGCGCTTGCGGGAAGGATGCGCTCGCGGTGGTCGGCCAGAAGCCGGAGGGCCGCCGTGCGCCGATCCCCCAGGTCTCCGGGGGCCTCGGCTGCGAGCCGGCAAAGAGCGAGCAGGACCACGCCGGGGAACACGGAGGACGCCTCGCGCAGAAAAGAGAGCCGCTCCCGAAGCGAACGCGCAGGAAAGGAGGCGAGAAGCCTTTCGGCCTCTCGCCCCCGGAGGGAAAGCTCGGCGAGCGTCGCCGCGTCCCGGCGGGACAGGCGAAGCCGCTGCGCCGCCCGGAGGGCCTCGCCGGTGCCGGGGACCAGGCAGGCGAGCTTGAGCAGCCGGCGCATCCGTTCGTCGATCCGCGCGACGGCGGCCGCCTCTGCACGGCCGAGAAAGGACTCGGGATCTTCGAACAGCGATTCCAGGCGTGCGATGCCCTGCAAGCGCACGGCCCGATCTCCGGCGGCAGGTGTTCCCGGCTCCCCCAAGACCCCGGCCAGCAAGCCGTCGCGGGAGAGGGCCTCGATCGCGGCGTGGGAGTGCCCGCAGGCGAGCAGCGCGTAGAGCTCCTCCCGGACGCGCTCGCCGGCGGCGTTTTTCAACCGTGCGGCCCGGGCGGCGATCGCCCGCTCGGTTGCGGCGTCGAGATGCAGGCCCAGTTGCGCCGCCAGCCGGAAGGCCCGCAACAGGCGGATCGGGTCGCGTTCGAAGGCTGTCGCCGAGACGGCGCGCAGGCGCTTTTCCTCGAGGTCGCGCATCCCCCCCAGGGGATCGATCAGACGGGAACCCGCGGTTTCCAGGGCGAGCGCGTTGACCGTGAAGTCCCGGCGCCGCAGGTCCTCCTCGATGCCGCCGTCCTCGGCCGCAAGAACATCGACCGTCACTTCCCGCCCCCTGACCCGGTACAGGGGAAAGAGGGCTTTGCCGAGAAGAACGGGCCGCCCCCCGACGGCCCGAGCGATCTCCTCCGCCAGCGGGCGAGCCTCGTGCAGGGTGACGAGGTCGTAATCCTTTGGGGTGCGGCCGAGCAGAAGATCGCGGACGCAGCCTCCCACGAGATAGACCCCTTCCTTTGCGGGAAGCCAGGCGGGACGAAAGGAGGTCGGGACGGCGGGCTTCATCGGGATTCCGGATGGGATTCCGTCCGTTGCGGCGAAGCGGATATGCTGCGCCGCGGAGCGCTTTTTTCCCCGCCGCCGCCCGATGCGGGCAGGGCGTGGAATGTCCTTGACAGCAGGAAGGTTTTCAATTAATTTTTTCATATTCGCCCCGAGCGTGCAACCCGTCGCCGGGGATAAGTTCTTTACTTCTGAAATCCGATCATCCTCCTGTACAACCGACCCAGACCCTATCCGCCAGCCGCCGCGCCAGGTTTGTCGGTTGAGACAGCCCGATGCATTAGGGAGCCGCCACCGTGCGGACAGCCCCAGCGGCTGGGTTTCCAGCCGATGACGGAGGGGACGTGTATTTGCGGGAATCCCGGATCGCTTCCGGGATCGACAGATACCGCAGACCATAAATCGCGCAGACCATCGGCGCCGCAGCCGGCGCTTCGCCGGATGAAGAAACCGGTCCGGAACGTTCCGGCCGGAGCCGGCCGGGAAGAAACGCTTGCAAGAGGAACGGCGGAATGAACATCGCAGAGCTGAAACAGAAAAAAATCAACGAACTGATGCAAATGGCGAAAGAGTTCGGCATCGAGGGCGCCTCCAACATGCGCAAGCAAGAGCTCATGTTCGCCCTGCTGCAGGGACAGATCGAGAAAAACGGCATGATCTACGGGGAGGGCACCCTGGAAATCCTGCCGGACGGATTCGGGTTCCTGCGCTCGCCGGCGTCCAATTACCTTCCCGGACCGGATGACATCTACGTTTCGCCCTCCCAGATCCGCCGCTTCAATCTCCGGACGGGGGATACGATTTCCGGGCAGATCCGGCAGCCGAAAGATTCCGAGCGCTACTTCGCTCTGCTCAAGGTCGAAGCGATCAACTACGAGGACCCCGATGCGGCGCGCGACAAGATCCTCTTCGACAACCTGACTCCCCTTTATCCGATGCGCAAAATGAATCTCGAGACCGATCCGGAAAACTACTCCACCCGGATCCTCGACCTCATGGTGCCCATCGGCTTCGGCCAGCGCTGCCTGATCGTTTCCCCGCCGCGTTCGGGGAAAACCATGCTCCTGCAGGCGATCGCCAACGCCATCATCAAAAGCCACAAGGACGTCGTGCCGTTCGTGCTGCTGATCGACGAGCGCCCGGAAGAGGTGACCGACATGGAGCGCACGGTCGACGCCGAGGTCATCAGCTCGACCTTCGACGAGCCGGCCGAACGCCACGTCCAGGTGGCGGAGATGGTGATTGAAAAGGCCAAGCGTTTGGTCGAGCACAAAAAGGACGTGGTCATCCTGCTCGACAGCATCACGCGTCTGGCGCGGGCTCACAACGCGGTCGTCCCGCCGAGCGGCAAGATCCTCTCCGGCGGCGTCGACTCGAACGCCCTGCAGCGCCCCAAGCGCTTCTTCGGCGCCGCCCGCAACATCGAGGAAGGCGGCAGCCTGACGATCATCGCCACGGCGCTGATCGATACGGGCAGCCGGATGGACGAGGTGATCTTCGAAGAGTTCAAGGGCACCGGCAACGCCGAGATCCAACTTGACCGCAAGCTCGCCGACAAGCGGGTTTTCCCGGCGATCGATATCAAGCGCTCCGGCACGCGCAAAGAGGAGTTGCTGCTCCCTGAGGACGTCCTCAACCGCGTCTGGATCCTGCGCAAACTCCTCACCACGCTCAATACCGTGGACAGCATGGAATTTTTACTTGAAAAAATGAAGGGGACGCGCAACAATCGCGATTTTCTGAATTCCATGAACGCCTGAGCGGGCGTTCGCAGTCCGGAAAGGACGTGTGCCATGAAGGAGAAGATTCATCCGCAGTACCATCCGGAGGTCAAAATCCGCTGCGCCTGCGGCAACGTCATCGAGGCCGGCTCCACGAAGGCGAACATCACCGTGGAAATCTGCTCGAGCTGCCATCCCTTTTTCACCGGCAAGCAGAAACTCGTGGACACGGCCGGCCGCATCGAGCGCTTCCGCAAGAAATACGAAAAGTTCCAGAACCCGCCGAAAAGCGCCTAGCCCCGCCGACCCGCCTTGACGAGCCGGGCCCGGCTCCGTCGGGAGCCCGGCAGGTCCCCATCCCCGAAACTTCCCCGACGTCGCCGGCGGGACGGCGGCGCATCCGCCGATGCGCCGCCGCCGGTGGAGAGCCGACCATGTTGGAAAAATTGCAAGGGGTTGAAAGCCGCTTCCTGGAGCTCGAGCGCCGGCTGAGCGACCCGGCCTTCCTCGCCGACCGCGACGCTTACTCGAAGGCGGTGCGCGAGCACGCGGAGATCGGACGCATCGTGAGCGTCTATCGGGCTTACAAGGAAACCGATGCGCGCCTCGAGGAGGCGCGGGCGCTCTCCGAGGACGGCGACCCCGAGATCCGCGCTCTCGCGCGCGAGGAGGTCGCGGCGCTTTCCGCGCGGCGCGGGGAACTCGAGCAGGAGCTGCGCCGCATGCTTTTGCCGCGCGACCCCAACGACGACAAGAACGTCATCCTCGAAATCCGCGCCGGGACCGGCGGCGAGGAGGCGGCCCTGTTTGCGGGGGACCTCTTCCGGATGTACACGCGCTACGCGGAGGACCGGGGCTGGAAGGTCGAGGTGCTTTCCGCGCACGCGACGGGGGTGGGCGGCTTCAAGGAAATCATCGCCCGGATTCAGGGCCGCGGCGCTTACAGCCTGCTCAAGTACGAAAGCGGCATCCACCGCGTGCAGCGGGTGCCGGTCACCGAGACCCAGGGGCGGATCCACACCTCGGCGGTCACCGTGGCCGAGCTGCCCGAGGCCGAGGAAGTCGATGTCGCCATCGACCCCGCGGAACTCCGCATCGACGTCTTCCGCTCCGGGGGGCCCGGGGGGCAGAGCGTCAACACGACGGACTCCGCGGTGCGCGTCACCCATCTGCCCACGGGGCTGGTGGTCATCTGCCAGGATGAAAAATCACAGCTCAAGAACAAAAACAAGGCGCTCAAGGTGTTGCGCTCGCGGCTGCTCGACCTCAAGATCCAGGAGCAGGAGCGCCGGCGGGCCGAGGAGCGCAAGAGCCAGGTCGGCACCGGCGACCGCAGCGGCCGCATCCGCACCTACAACTTCCCGCAGAACCGGGTCACCGACCACCGGGTCGGCCTGACCCTCTACCGCCTGGAGAGCATCCTGGAAGGGGCGATCCAGGAGCTGATCGACGCCTTGGTCGTCCATTTCCAGGCGCAGGCTCTGCAGCATGAATCTTCCGACGGGTCCTGATCCGCAGCGCACCGTGGGTGCAAGCCTTCGGCAATCCGCGCGCTTGTTCGCGGATCACGGAATCGACAGCCCCCGGCTGACCGCCGAATTGCTTCTGGCCTTCGTGCGGGGTTGCGATCGCGGGGAACTCTACCGGCATCCGGAGCGGGAACTCACGTTCGCGGAGGCGGCCGCCTTCCGGCGGCTGGTCGAGCGGCGCCTGCGTCGGGAACCGACCGCGTACCTCACCGGGCGGCGGGGGTTCTGGACGCTTGACCTCGAAGTCACCCCCGAGGTGCTGATCCCGCGGCCGGAAACCGAACGCGTGGTCGAGGCCGCCCTCGAAGTGCTCGGCGGCGGGTCAACGACGCGCCCGCGGAGCGTGCTCGAACTCGGCTGCGGCTCGGGCGCCATCGTGATCGCCCTTTGCCGGGAGGCGCCGCGGCACCGCTATTTCGCCACCGACCGCTGCTTCGCCGCGCTCCGCATCGCGCGGCGAAACGCATTCCGCCACGGCTGCGGCGGGCGGATCCGCTTCTGGGCCGCGGACTGGTTTTCGGCCCTCGGGCGGGCGGCGGGGCCTTTCGACCTCATCGTCTCCAATCCTCCTTACATTCCGAGCGGTCGGATCGCGGACCTCCAGCCGGAGATCGCCCTCTTCGAGCCGCGGGCGGCTCTCGACGGCGGGCCGGACGGCCTGGCGGCCTACCGCGCGATTTTGGGCCAGGGCTGGTCGTTTCTCGCCTCCGGCGGGGTCATGATCCTCGAGATCGGCGACGACCAGCGTGAGAGGCTCGAGCGGCTTGCGGCCGCAAACGGCCGGCGGGTGCAGGTCGACTGCCTGCAGGACCTCTCCGGGCGGGATCGGGTGCTGCGGATCACGAAAAAAGATCTTGCCAGCGAATCCCTCGGTGAATTATAAAGAGCAGTTTACAAAACAAAGCCTTGATTTCTATCCCGCACGCCGCCGGATCATGCCTCCCGGTGCCCCGGGCCCCGGGGTGGAGGCCTGCGCGAAGGCGGCGGAGGAAAACAACCGAAAGGAGAAACCCATGGCCTACGTGACGATGAAGGAGCTGCTCGAAGCCGGGGTGCACTTCGGGCACCAGACCAAGCGCTGGAACCCGAAGATGAAGCCTTACATCTTCGGGGCGCGAAACGGGATCTACATCATCGACTTGCAGAAGACCGTCAAGATGTTCAAGACGGCTTACGACTTTGTGGCGGAAACCGTCGCCAACGGCAAATCCCTGCTGTTCGTGGGAACCAAGAAGCAGGCCAAGGAGGCGATCTACGAAGAGGCCAACCGCTGCGAGATGTTCTACGTGCACAACCGCTGGCTGGGCGGCATGCTCACCAACTTCCAGACCATCCGCAAGAGCATCGAACGCCTCAATTACCTGAACACCATCCACAACGACGGCTCGATCAATCTGTTTCCGAAAAAAGAACGGATGAAACTCTCCAAGGAGCGTGAAAAGCTCGACGGGAACCTGGGCGGTATCCGCAACATGGACCGCCTTCCCGGAGCGATGTTCGTGATCGATCCCAAGAACGAGGAAATCGCCGTGCACGAGGCTCGGCGGCTGAAGATTCCCATCGTCGCCGTGGTGGACACGAACTGCGACCCCGACGTGATCGATTATCCCATTCCGGGAAACGACGACGCCATCCGCGCCATTCGCCTGATGACCTCGCGCATGGCCGACGCCTGCATCGAGGGCCGCCAGCGTTGGCAGGAGAGGCTCGAGGCCGAAGCCGACAAGGCGCCGATCGAAGAACCCGCCCCGCTCGCCGCCGCCGCGGATCTCAAGCCCGGCGAGCGCAAGGTCATTTCCGAAGGCGGCGCGGGGCCGGTGATCGAGGTGATCCGGCGCGCGCCGGGCGAGGTTCCGCCCGCAGCGGCCGGCGGAGAGGACATGGACGCGGAAGAGACCGCGGTGGAGGAACGATGAGCGAGATCCGTGCCAAGCTGGTCAAGGAGCTCCGGGAGAAGACCGGAGCGGGAATGATGGATTGCAAGGAGGCGCTCGCCGCCACAGGCGGCGACTTGACCCGCGCGGTCGAGGCCCTGCGCAAGAAGGGGCTGGCGACGGCGCAGAAGCGCGCGGGCCGGGCGACGGCGGAAGGGACGGTCGCCGCGTACATTCACCACGGCGGCAAGCTGGGGGTGTTGGTCGAGGTCGACTGCGAGACCGATTTCGTCGCCAAAAACCCCCAGTTTCAGGAATTCGCCCATAATCTCGCGATGCACATCGCGGCCGCCAACCCCCTCGGGGTCCGCCCCGAGGACATCGCCCCCGAAGTCATCGCCAAGGAGCGCGAAATCTACACCGCCCAGGCGAAGGAGACGGGCAAACCGGACAAGGTGATCGAAAAGATCGTCGAGGGCAAGCTGAAGAAATTCTACGAGGACAACTGCCTCCTGCAACAGCGTTACGTGCGCAACCCGGACATCACGATCGCCGATCTGTTGAACGAGCTGATCGCCAAGATCGGCGAGAACATCGCCATCCGTCGTTTCGTGCGCATGCAGGTGGGAGACTGACCGTGCAGGAGCCCCGTTACCGGCGGGTCATCGTCAAGATCAGCGGCGAAGCCCTGATGGGGGATCAGGAGTTCGGCATCCATCCCGAGATGATCCGCTTCGTCGCCGAGGAGCTCCGCGGCATCGTGCGGCTCGGCGTCCAGACCGCGGTCGTCGTCGGCGGGGGCAACATCTTCCGCGGCATCGCCGCCAGCTCCTACGGCATGGACCGGACCTCGGCCGACCACATGGGCATGCTGGCCACGGTGATCAACAGCCTGGCGCTTCAGGACGCGCTCGAGAAGAAGGGCATCCCCACCCGGGTCCAGACCGCGATCGGCATGCACCAGGTGGCCGAGCCCTACATCCTGCGTCGGGCCATCCGGCATCTGGAGAAGGGGCGGGTCGTGATTTTCGCCGCCGGCACCGGCAATCCCTATTTCACCACCGACACGGCCGCCGTGCTGAGGGGCCAGGAAATCCACGCGGAGATCCTGCTCAAGGCGACCAAGGTCGACGGCGTCTACGACCGCGATCCGGCGACGGATCCCGAGGCCCGGCTGCTGCCTTCGGTGAGTTTCATGGAGGTGCTCGAGCGGCAGCTGAAGATCATGGACATGACGGCCATTTCGCTGGCCATGGACAACGACCTGCCGCTGGCCGTTTTCCGGTTGAAGACCCCGGGCAACATCCGCCGCGTCGTCTGCGGCGAAGAAGTCGGAACCCGCATCCACCCCTGAGAGCCGGGAGGTTGAAGTCGAGCCATGATCGAAGACATCTACCGTGAGACGCGGCAGAGCATGGAGAAGGCGATCGAGGATCTGAAACGCGATCTCAAGCGGTTGCGCACGGGGCGGGCTTCGCTTTCGCTGCTCGACGGCGTCAAGGTCGACTACTACGGCAGCCTCACCCCGCTGCAGCAGCTGGCGACCCTCGCCGTGCCCGAAAGCCGGCTGATCACCATTCAACCCTGGGACGCCTCGGTCATCAAGGAGATCGAAAAAGCGATCCTCAAGGCCGATTTGGGTCTCACGCCGACGAGCGACGGCAAGCTGATCCGCATTTCCGTTCCGGCGCTCACCGAGCAGCGGCGCAAGGAGCTCGTCAAGCTCGTGAACAAGATTTGCGAGGAGCACAAAGTCTCCATCCGCAACATCCGCCGCGAGGCCAACGAGCGGGTGAAAGCCCTCAAGAAAGACGGCGGCATCTCGGAGGACGAGTCCTTCAAGGCCCAGGAGAAGATCCAGAAGATGACCGACGAGCACATCGAGCTCGTCGAACGCTGCTTCAAAGAAAAAGAGAAAGAGATCCTTGAGTTCTGAGAACGCCTCCCGCTCCCGCGGAGGCCCCGGCGCCGCCCCGCCCGTCCATGTCGCGATCATCATGGACGGCAACGGCCGCTGGGCGAACCGGCGGCTGATGTCCCGCATCACCGGCCACGAGAAGGGCGCGGACACCGTGCGCATGGTGGTGCGCGCCTGCCGTGAGCTGGGCATCGCCCACCTCACGCTCTTCGCCTTTTCCACGGAAAACTGGCTCCGGCCCGCGGGCGAAGTGAACGCGTTGATGGAGCTCCTGCGCCGGTTCATCGAAAAGGAGCGCGACGAGCTCGTCCAAAACGATATTCATCTGCACCCCATCGGAAGGATCGAAGCTCTGCCCGAGGACGTACGCTTGGCGCTGGCGCGGGTCGTCGAGGAAACTCGGGGAAACCGGGGGTTGCAGCTTCATCTGGCCCTAAGCTACGGCGGAAGAGACGAAATCGCCCGCGCGGCGCGCCGGTTGGCCGAGGCGGTGCTCTCCGCTGGGCTCAGGCCGGAGGAAATCGGCGAGGAGACGCTGGCCGCCCATCTCGACACGGCCGGCGTCCCCGACCCGGACCTGCTGATCCGGACGGGGGGCGAGATGCGGGTCAGCAACTTTCTCCTCTGGCAGATCGCCTACACGGAACTGTTCATCACCCCGACCCTCTGGCCGGATTTCAGCCGCCGCGAGTTCGAGGAGATCCTGGAGGCGTTTGCGCGGCGCGAACGGCGTTTCGGCCGCGTCTGACAACAGCAGGGAGGCTAAGCCCATGGGCAAGCCGTTGCGATCGGCGGACCACACCCGGCGCTGGGTCACGGCCCTTGCCGCCCTGGCGGTGCTGGTCGCCTGCGTTTCGGCCGGCGGGATCGCCTTTTCGATCCTCTGCCTGATCGCCGCCCTGGGCTGCCTGGGGGAATACCAAAGGCTGGTGCGGGGGGCGGAGCGGGTGCGGTTCCTCGACCCCTGGGCCCTTTCCGGCTACGCGGCGGCCGCCGCCCTGGCGGCGGCCGCCCACGCCGGCCTCGGGGCGGCGATGCTTGCCGTCCCGGCCCTGCACCTGGTTTGCTGCGGGGCGCTCTGCCTGCGAGGTTTTCCCTCCAATCGCTCGGTTCTCGAAGAAGCGGCGCGTCAGGTTCTCGGGGTCACCTACCTTGCGCTTCCGCTCGGGCTTTTTGTCGTCCTGCGCGCCTCGCCCCAAGGCTTGATTTGGGTGTTGCTCACCTGCGCCGTGGTCTTCGCCGGGGATTCCACCGCCTTTTATGTCGGCAACCGCCTCGGCAAGCGCAAGCTCGCCCCGGCGATCAGCCCGGGGAAGACCGTGGAGGGGGCCCTCGGCGGGCTTGCCGCAAGCCTTCTTGTGGGATGGGCGGGAGCGGCCTTCTTTCTCCCCGGCATCTCCGGTCTCGGGGGCGCGCTCTTCGGGGTGCTGGTCGGCCTTGCGGGACAGGTGGGGGACCTGTTCGAATCCTGCTGGAAACGTGCGGCGGGGGTCAAGGACTCGGGATCGCTTCTTCCCGGACACGGCGGGATCCTGGACCGGCTGGATGCGTTGCTTTTCGCCGCTCCCGTCGCCTTCGGCCTTCGCCTCTGGCTCGCCCCGGCCTGACGACCGGAAAGCCCTGCGGAGGATGACCGCGCGTCCCATGAAACGGCTATCCATCCTTGGTTCGACAGGCTCGATCGGCCGCAGCGCGCTGCAAATCGCCGCACGCTTCCCCGATCGTTTCGCCGTCCAGGCGCTGGCCGCGCATCGCAACGTGGCGCTGCTTTCCGAGCAGATTCGTACTTTCCGGCCGGAAGCGGCCGCCGTCGGCGATCAGAAGGCGGCGAGCGAACTGGCGGCCGGGCTTCCGCCGGGCTTGCGGACCCGGATCTTCTGCGGCGAGGAAGGCTACCGGCGGGTCGCCGCCTGGGAGTCGGCGGATGTCATCCTCAACGCCGTCGTCGGGGCGGCGGGGCTGCTGCCGACGCTGGCCGCCGTCGAGGCCGGAAAGACGGTCGCGATCGCCAACAAGGAAACTCTGGTCATGGCCGGCGGGATCGTCACCCGGCAGGCCGCCGCCCGCGGCGCTCGGCTTCTGCCGGTCGACAGCGAGCACAGCGCCGTATTTCAGTGTCTGGAGGGCCGCCCGCCCTCCGAGCTGGAGCGGATCCTGCTGACCGCCTCGGGGGGGCCTTTCCGCGACCGCTCCGCGGAAAGCCTCGAGCGCGTGACCCCCGAGGAGGCGCTGCGGCATCCCAACTGGTCCATGGGGCCCAAGATCACCGTGGACTCGGCAACGCTCATGAACAAGGGGCTCGAGGTGATCGAGGCGATGCGGCTTTTCTCCGTCCCGGCGGAGAAGATCGAGGTCGTGATCCACCCTCAGAGCATCGTCCACTCGATGGTCGCTTTTCGGGACGGGAGCGTGATGGCGCAGATGGGGGTACCGGAGATGGCCGCGGCCATCGCCTACGCGCTTTCCCACCCCGAGCGGCTGCCGCTCGGCCAGCCTTTGCCCGCCTTCGGGCGGGGGCTCACCCTTTCGTTCTCCGCCCCGGAGCCGGAGCGGTTTCCCTGCCTGGCGCTCGCCCTCGAAGCCGCCCGTTGCGGAGGCACCGCCCCCGCCGTGCTGAACGCCGCCAACGAAGTGGCGGTGGGCGCCTTTCTATCGCGGCGCATCGGCTTCAACGACATCGCCCGCGTCGTCGAGTACGCCCTGCGGCGCCAACCCGCCGGGAACGGGGAGTCGCTCGAGGCGGTGCTCGCCGCCGACCGGGAGGCGCGCGTTGCGGCGCGGGAATGGATCGACACACACCGGGCTTGACCCTGGCTCATGCCGGCGCTTATCGATTTCGCAACCCACCGCCGGCTGGGGTCATCCACCGAGGAGCGATATGGGACACAGCCTCTTTGCCTTTCTGATCGTTCTCGGCATCCTCATCTTTTTTCACGAGTTCGGCCATTTCCTGACGGCCCGGCTCTTCGGGGTCGGGGTCGAGAAATTTTCCCTCGGCTTCGGTCCACGGATTCTCGGAAAGAAGGTGGGCCTGACCGACTACCGTCTATCCCTTCTCCCGCTCGGCGGATACGTAAAGATGGTGGGCGAGGAGCCCGACGAAGATCTGCCCGTGGAGCAGATCCCGCTCTCCTTCAACCACAAGCCCGTCTTGCAGCGGATGCTGATCGTCTTCGCCGGCCCCTTTTTCAACATCCTGCTCGCCGTGCTCATCTTCTGGGTGATCGCTTTCGCCGCCGGAATCACGGTCCTGCAGCCGGTGATCGGCATGGTCCGGGAGCCCTCTCCGGCGCGTCTGGCGGGGTTCGAAGCCGGCGACCGGGTGCTCGCGATCGACGGGGTGCCGGTCGATTCCTGGGAAGCCATGGCCGACCGCATCCATGGCAGTCTCGGCCGGGAGATCGCGGTCACCGTGGAACGGGACGGAAGCCGTCGGGTGCTGCGGGTCACCCCCGAGCCTTCGACGACACGCAACCTCCTGGGTGAGGAGACGCCGCGTTACATCATCGGGATCGGCAGCGCGGGCGCCGTCGAAAACCGACCGCTCGGCCCTCTCGAGGCGGCCGCCGAGAGCCTGCGCCAGACGGCCGGGATCGTCGTCCTGATGGTGCGCATCGTGGCCAAGCTGCTCACGGGCGGCCTCTCCGTCGACACGGTCGGCGGCCCCCTCATGATCGCCCAGATGGCGGGCGATCAAGCGCGGGCCGGGATCGCCAGTCTCTTTCAGTTCATCGCCGTGATCAGCGTGAATCTGGCCGTCATCAACCTCCTGCCGATTCCGGTGCTGGACGGCGGACATCTGCTGTTCTTCGCCATCGAGGCCGTACGGGGCCGCCCGGTACGGCTCAAGGTGCGTGAAATCGCCCAGCAAGTGGGCATGGTGCTGCTGATCATGCTGATGATCCTCGTCTTCTACAACGACATCACTCGGCTTTTCTTCAGCTCCTGAAAGGGACCGTCCGATGCCCGCCCGACTGGAGATCGCCCTCCGTCCCGAGCTGGTCGACGCCGAAGGCGAGGCCGTGCGGCGTAAGGCCCGCGAGTACTTCGGCATCGAGACCCGGCGTATCCGCACGGTGCACATCCTCACGCTCGATCTGGCGCTCACGGCCGAGGAACGCGAACGCCTCCGGCGGGAAATCTTCACCAACCCCGTGACCCAGCGCTCCGCCTTCGGCACCCTCGCGCTGCCTGCGGACTGGGTGCTCTGGGTGGGGCTGCGGCCGGGCGTGCGCGACAACGCCGGGGCGACCGCAATCGAGGCGATCGAGGACCTGCTCGGCCGCAGGCTTGCTCCCGCCGAGGGGGTCTACACCTCGAAGCGTTATTGCATCGAGGCGCCGCGGGCCTCGCGCCGCGACCTCGAGCGGATCGCCTCCGAGCTCCTCGCCAACGACCTCATCCAGCAATGGCGGCTTTGGTCCGCCGCGGAGTGGGACCCGCAGGAAGGCGTCGGCCTGGTCGTTCCCCGGGTGCGGCTCGAGCGCCGGCCGTCCGTCACCACCATCCCGGTGGCGACGGACGAGGAACTGCTGCGGATCAGCCGGGAGCGGGGGCTTGCCCTTCACCCCCGGGACGTTCCCGTCATCCGCTCCTACTTTCAGGACCCCCGGGTGCAGGACGCCCGCCGCGCCGTGGGACTCGCCGATCCGACGGACGTCGAGCTCGAATACATCTCTCAGGCGCGCAGCGACCACTGCAACCACAACACCTTCCGCGGCCGGTTCCATTACCGCGAGGCGGAAGGGGGCATGGTCGAGACGATCGACAACCTCTTTGCGACCTACATCGAAGAGCCCACGCTCTTGATCGCCCGCGAGAAACCCTGGGTCGTCTCCGTGCTCTGGGACAATGCCGGCGCCGGCCGTCTGGACGGGGAACACCATTACGTGATCACCGGCGAAACGCACAACTCGCCTTCGAACCTGGAGGCCTACGGCGGGGCGATCACCGGGATCGTGGGCGTCTACCGCGACCCGCTCGGCACCGGCCGGGGAGCGAAACTGATCCTCGGCGGCTGGGGGTTCTGCGTGGGCCCTCGGGACTACGCCGGTCCCCTGCGCCCGCGACTCCACCCTCGGCGGCTGTTGGACGGGGTCGTCGAAGGGGTGCGGGACGGCGGCAACAAGAGCGGCATCCCGACGGTCTTCGGCCAGGTCCTCTTCGATCCCGGCTACATGGGCAAGTGTCTGGTCTTCGTGACGGCGGTCGGGCTCATGCCGGCGCAAGTCGCCGGCGAGCCCTCCGAGAAGAAGACCACCACCGCCGGGGATCTGATCGTCATGTGCGGCGGCCGCGTCGGCAAGGACGGAATTCACGGGGTGACGGCCTCCTCGGAGGTCTTCTCCGAGCACACCCCGGCAGGGCACGTCCAGATCGGGGATCCCTACACGCAGAAGAAAATGCACGACTTCCTGCTCGAAGCGCGTGACGAGGGTCTGATCCGCTTCATCACCGACAACGGCGGCGGCGGGCTTTCCTCCTCGATCGGCGAATCGGCGCGCTTCGCCAACGGCGCCGAGGTGGCCCTGGAAAAGGTTCCCCTCAAGTACGCGGGGCTCGACCCGTGGGAGATCTGGGTTTCGGAGTCGCAGGAACGCATGACGGTGGCGGTGCGGCCCGAGGACGCCCCGCGGTTCCTCGAGCTTTCGCGGCGGCACGGGGTCGAAAGCACGGTCATCGGCCGCTACACGGACAGCGGCAAACTCCACCTCACCTACGAGGGACGAACCTGCGCCTACGTCGACCTCGATCTGCTGCGGGGCGGGTTCCCGCAATGGGAATTCGAGGCCGAGTGGATCCCGCCCGAAAGACGCGGCCTCGCGGAGCCCGTCCTCGGCGAGCCGCAGGAGCTGTCAGGGCTGCTGCTCGATCTGCTCGCCGGCCCGAACCTCGCCTCGACGGAATGGATCCCGCGGCAATACGACCACGAGGTTCAGGGGGGAAGCGTCATCAAGCCGCTGCTCGGCGTGGAACGGGATGTTCCGGCCGACGCCGCGGTCCTGAGGCCCCTTCTTTCCTCCCGGCGAGGGCTTGCCTACGCGCAGGCGATCCTGCCCTTCTATTCGCGCATCGACGCCTTCGCGATGACCGCCTGCACGATCGACGAAGCCTTTCGTCGTGTCCTCGCCGTGGGGGGGGATCCCGAGCACGTCGGGGGGGTCGACAATTTCTGCTGGCCGAGCATTCAGTACGATCCGGTCGCCAATCCCGACGGCCGCTTCAAGGCCGCCCAGCTTGTGCGCGCCTGTCGTGCGCTCAAGGAGACCTGTCTCGCCTACGGGATTCCGCTGCTTTCCGGAAAAGACAGCATGTACGTCGACGGCCATCTGCACGGCCGCTACGGCGAAACGCACAAAGTGTCCGCCTTGGAGACGATGCAGTTCTCGACGATCTCGGTCGTGGAAGACATCCGGCGCTGCATGAGCCCCGACGTCAAAATGGAGGGGGATCTTCTCTTTGCGGCCGGACTCACCCGCGACGAGCTGGGCGGCTCCGAGTACTACCGGCATCTCGGCTACACCGGACTCAAAGTCCCCCAAGTGCGCGCTGCGGACTTTCTGCCGCTTTATCGAGCGATCGCCGCGCTCGTGCGCGAGGAGCGGATCGCTTCCCTGCACGGCGTTTACCGCGGCGGGCTGGCCGTGCATCTCGCGCTGATCGCGATGGCCGGCGGCCTCGGCCTGCGGGTCGAAACGCGCGATGTCCCCGCCGAAGGCATCCGCCGCCTGGATACGCTTCTGTTCTCGGAGTCGGCCGGCCGGTTCCTCTTCACCGCGGCACCGGAGCGGCGAAACGAGATCGAGGCCCGCCTGCAGGGACTGCCGGTCGCCTGCATCGGGGAGGTGCTCCGCGAGCCGCGGCTCGAGATCCGGGGCCTCGAAGGCAACGTGGCCCTGGCAGTGAGTCTCGAGGATCTGCGGGCCGCGTGGAAACGGCCTTTCGGCCATCTTGCCCGGGCGGAAAAGGGGGAGGGATGAAGCTCCGGATCCGGGTTCTTTTGCCGGCGGGCTACGGCCTCAATTGCGATGCGGAAACGGTCTATGCCCTGGAACGCGCCGGGGCTTCCGTGAACCGCGTCCACTTGAATCTCCTTTTGCAGGGAGGCGTGCGCCTCGAAGAGCATCAGCTTCTCGTGCTGATGGGTGGCTTCGGCTGGGGGGACGACCACGGGGCGGGGGTCATCCAGGCGGTCCGCTTGCGCACGCATCTCGGTGAGGAGCTCGCCGGGTTCATCGCGCGCGGAGGGCTGGTCATCGGCATCTGCAACGGCTTTCAGGTGCTCGCCAATTTAGGACTGCTTCCGGGATTCAATGGGGATTACCGCACCCGCGCGGTAGCGCTTCTGCCCAACGAATGCGGAATGTTCCGCGATCAGTGGGTACGATTGGCGATCGACCCTGCTTCGCCCTGTGTCTTCACCCGCGGGATCGCCTCGGCCGAGCTTCCCGTGCGGCACGGGGAAGGGAAGTTTTACGCCGCCCCCGGGGTGATCGAAAAACTTCGCACCGGACGACAGATCGTGCTGCGCTACGCCCTTGCCGACGGCAGCCCCGCGCAAGGCCGCTTTCCGGACAACCCCAACGGCTCGGTCGACGACATCGCCGGCATCTGCGACCCGACCGGCCGCGTCTTCGGACTGATGCCGCACCCGGAAGCTTTCAACGACTGGACCAATCACCCCGACTGGACGCGGCTCCGGGAAAGGGCCCGGCGTTCCGGTCGCTTATTCGGCGAGGAGCCGACCGTGGGCCTGCGCATCTTCGAGAACGCGATCCGCCATCTTCGTCAAGCCTGATCTCCGCCTTGGATGCCCGAAAGCTTTCCGCCGCGGCGGAAATCCTATTCCGTATCTCCGCTTTCCACCTCGTAATCGACGCTACGGGGCGTCGGCTTTTCCCAGCGCAGAGCGGGGAAAACTTTTTAAGTCCCTTAAACAAAATTTAGAAGCCCGGCCCGTCTTCAACCGTGCGGGAGAGCCTGCACGCGTCTTCGCCCAAGGCCCCGTTTTTCTTTCCGAGCCCCGCGGTTCGCCAAGGACCTTGAAGGGTTATCCACGCCTCTCGATTTCGCTGCGGTGCCCTTGTCTTGGCGCCCTTCCCGCCCTGGACCCGTTCTTGGCACGGCTTTTGTAGAACCGACTCCGGAGTTCTATCGAGGAGTCCAGGCGATGCAACGGAATGCCGGATTCAGTGCCTTTGAAGTGGCCGTCACCCTAGCGGTGGTGGCGCTCCTTGCCTCGGTGAGCATGCCCTCGTTTTTGCGCTGGCTCCAGGTCCACCGGCTGCGCGGGGCGGCGATCAACCTCACGGCGGACCTGGAGATGGCCAAGGTGCGGGCGATTCGCGAGGGGGCGACGGTGAGCGTCGTCTTCGCCGAAAGAGACTATACCCTGTTTCTGGACAACGGCGCGGGCGGAGGCACGGCCGGCGACGGCATCCGCAACGGCGAAGAGGCCCTGGTGCAGTACCGGCAGCTCCCCACCGGCGTGCGGATCGATCCGGCGCAGACGACGCTGCCCGAGCGGAGGCTTCGTTTCGACAGCCGGGGGCTGGCACCGGATCTCGCCACGGCGGAGGTCCTCTGCCTCGTCAACGGCACGGGCGAGCGGCGCATCCGGGTCAACCGGTTGGGCAACATCCGTACCCTGTAAAGGAGAAAGCGACGAATGGCTTTGCGCTTCGGCGACCGCCGCGGCTTTTCCTTCATCGAGCTTCTGATCGCCATGGGGATCCTGTCGCTCGGGATGCTCGCCGCGGTGTCGATGCATTTCGGCTCGGCGCGCAACAACACGAAGGGCAACCTCTACACCCAGGCGAACATGCTGGCCAAGGCGCAGCTGGAAAATCTGAAAAACCAGGAAGTGACCGCGCTGGCGGTCGGCGGGCCTTATCCGGACCCCAACAACCCCGTCGACGCCGAAGGGCGCGCGGGGGGGATCTTCACCCGCACCTGGACCATCGAAAACCTGGGCGAGGGGGCGCGGCGCATCAGCGTGCGGGTGGAATGGACGCGGCTCGGGCGGCAGTCGAGCGTCGTCCTCTTTTCGAACACCCAGGGAAACGGCGTATGAGGCGCAAAGCAAAAGAAACGTTTCCCGCGGCCCACCGCTTCTCCAGAAGCGGCGAGGGCGGCTTCTCCATGGTGGAGATGCTGCTCGTGCTCGCGGCGCTTTCGATTCTTTTCGGGGCGATCTACTCGGGCTTCGAGCGTTTGAACCGCTCCTACACCGCGGAAAACGTCAAGGCCGCCGCCCAGCAGAGCGCGCGTATCGGGGTGGAAATGATGGTGCAGGACATCCGGCTGGCCGGGCTCGATCCGCTGGGGACCGCGGGTGCGGGCATCGTGCAGGCGACCCCGACCCGGCTGCAGTTCACGGCGGATGGGAACTACGACGGCGATGTCGAAGACGGGTTCGAGAACATCACCTACGAGCTGAACGGAACCCGGCTCGAGCAGACCAACCACCTGGGAACCGAGGTTCTGCTCGACAACGTCTCCGAGCTCCGGTTCACCTATCTCGATGCGGACAACCTGCCGATTCCCGAGGTCGATCTCGCCTCGCGGCGGCCCGACATCCGGGTGATCGAGATCAGCCTCACCATCAACCGGCCGGCCGGGAACAACCCGGAAGTCTCGCGCACCTACACGACACGCGTGCGCTGCCGCAACCTCTGAGGGGATAGAAGGCCATGGCTTACGCCACCGGCGACATTCTGAACAACGAGCGGGGCTTCGTTCTCGGGGCCTCGATTTTGATTTCGGCCATCCTGCTGCTGGCCGGGGTCCTGGCGCTGTGGACCTCGACGACCGAGATGCACGTCGTGAGAAACGAGGGGGATCTCACGCGCGAGTTCTACGCCTCGGAAGCCGCGGTCATCGACGCCCTGGAAAACTACGACCGCGGCCCGACCGGGAAGGGCGATGCGGGCGCGACCCACTGGCTGACCGACCAGTTCCTGCTCGACGGGCCGCTTGCGGCCAATCATCGCTTTTTCGCCCTGGATGCCCAGAACCGGCCGATCGCCGAGGTACGCGTGCGCTGCATCACCGATGCAGCGGTGGCGATCGATTTCGACGAGGACGGGCAGACGACGCCGGAGGAGGAGGCCGCAAACGCGCTTCCGCGGCAGCGGCACATTTCCGCTCCTCCGCCGGGTTCGGGCTTCAGCCTGAAGTATTTCGAGATCCGCCGCTACGGGATCACGGCGACCTCGCTGACGGGAAACACCCGCGTCCAGGTGGGGGCCTACAAGGTGTTCAACAAGTACCAGTGAACGGATGAACCCGGCTCCGCGAAGAGGGCCAAAGGAGACTTCGGCATGGGCTTCAGGCTACTGATCGGCGTGATGGTCGTTCTCGGCTTGGCGGGGGGGCTCCGCGCCGACGACACCGAGATTTACGGAACGGTCACCAACCCGGAAATCGAGCCGAATATCCTCATCATTTTCGATAACTCCGGCAGCATGGACGAAGCCGACGTCCCCGGGATCCCCTACGATCCCAACGAGAGTTACGCCTGCGCCGGCTGCACCTACTCGCCGAACGCCGTCTACTACCGCCGCTACAATTCCTCCACCGGAACCTATTGGTGGGATCTCTTCACCAGCCACGTGAACAACCTCAATTGCTCCACGATCCGTCAACCCCTGCTCGAGCAGGGCTATGCCGAGGGCTATATCCGTTCCACCTCCCCCTACAACTGCGGCGGCAGCACGAAACGCTATCTGCGCCTGGGCAACTACTTGAACTACATCCAAACGGGCATCGGGCCCTACCTGCGGCGGATCGACGTCGCCAAGCAGGTCGTCTCCGATCTGATCGCCACGACCGACAACGTGCGCTTCGGGCTGATGGTCTTCAACTACGAGCAGGGCGGTAGGCTGCGGATCCCCATCGGGAGCGTGAACGACGCCGCCCACCGCAGCGCGTTGCTGAACGCGGTGAACGATCTCACCCCTTCGACCTGGACGCCGCTTGCCGAAACGCTCGCCGAGGCGGGACTCTACTACGCGGGCATGCCGAGCTGGTTCAACACGAGCGGCTTTCCCCCAGGCTCCTACTCGGGGGGACGCTACGTGTCGCCCATGCTCGAGCGCTGCCAAAAGCACTACGTGATCATCATGACCGACGGCGAGCCGACCAAGGACCGCGACAGCCGGCTGTGGTCGGCCCCGTACATCAACGGCGACTTCATCGGCACCTCGACCCCGACAAACGATCCGGCCAAGTTCGATTACGCTTACGACGGCTCGGGTTATCTCGAGGATGTGGCGCGCTATCTCTATGAAAACGACTGCAACCCGGCCATGGGCGACGGGACCGCCTTCGACAAACAGAACATCACCACCTTCACCATCGGCTTCCGCATCGAGCAGGCGCTCCTTCAGCGCACGGCCGCGGCCGGCGGCGGCTCCTATTACACCGCCGAGAATTACTCCGCCTTGCGCGAGGCCTTTTTCCAGATCCTCTCGAGCATCATCGAGAAGAACGCCTGCTACGTCGCTCCGGTGGTCCCGATCAGCCGCATGAACCGCGTCTTCGCCGGCGACAAGATTTATCTCGGTTTCTTCAAGCCGCAGCAAAGCGGCCGTTGGATCGGCAACATCAAGCGGTACAGGCTCGAGTCCGACGGGACCTTGATCGACGCCAAGGGGGATCCGGCGACGACCCCCGAGGGGCTGATCAAGGACAACGCCCTTTCCTGGTGGACCGTTCTCGGAAACGACGGCCCGGCGGTCGAAAAGGGCGGGGCGGCCGAGGCCCTGAGCCTGCAGATCGAGTCGGCCGCGCCGCGGCGGGTTTACACCTGGACCGGAACGACCCCGCTTCTGACCGACCCCGCGAACGCTTTCGTCACCGGGAACACGGCGATCACGAACAGCCAGCTCGGGGTCGCCGACACGACCGCCCGCAACCTTCTTTTCGACACGGTGCGAAACGGAGTTTTCGGCGATGTCATCCATTCCGAGCCGGCGATCGTCCACTACGCCGACAAGACGGTGATCTACGTCGGCGCCAACGACGGCATGCTGCACGCGATCGACGACGAGACGGGCGAGGAACTCTGGAGTTTCATCCCCCCCGAGCACCTCGGGCGGCTTCATCGCCTGACCGATGCCGATCACGACTATTTCGTCGACGGCTCGCCCACGGTCTACAGCGGAGATGCACAGAAGATCCTGGTCATCGGCTCACGGCGCGGAGGCGAGTCCTACATCGCCCTCGACATCACCGACTATGCCGCTCCGCGTTTTCTCTACAGCCTGGGAGTGAATGCCCTGGGGCCCTCGCCCGAAAACTACGAGCGCCTCGGTCAGTCCTGGTCCCGTCCGGACCGCGTCACGGTGTCGACGGGGGCCGAGATCGTCACCACGCCGAGCGGGGTCGAGATCACCGTCACGCCCGCCGACATCTTTCTCTTCGCCGCGGGCTACGACACCAACCAGGATCAGCCCACGCCGGATCCCGAAGACGTCGTGGGCCGAGGCGTTTTCGCCGTGAACCGCACGACCGGCGCGATGCTGCCCGCGCTCCGGGTGACCCCGGCCACTCACCCCTCGCTGGGACTCACGCACTCGGTCGTCGACGTCGCGGGCTTCGATCACGACGGCGACGGCATCACCAGCCGCATCTACTTCGGCGACCTCGGGGGAAACCTCTTCGGACTGAAGGACGACGAGGTGCAGACCTTCACCGTGGAGGGTCGGCAGATCAGCCGCAGCATCGTCGACGGCTCCTGGAGCGCAAAGAAGATCTTCCAGGCCCCCACGGTCAGCGGCAAACGTCTCAAGATTCTCTACGCCCCGGACGCCGTGGCGGAAAAATACCCGCCCGGAGTCCACGGCGAATACGTCTTCTTCGGAACCGGGGACCGCGAGCGGCCGAGCGAGACCCTGGTGGAGAACCGCTTTTATGCGGTGAAAAACGACTGGACGATGACCTCTGCCCTCACCGAAGCCGATCTGGTCGACGTGACGAGCAACCTCGTCCAGCTGGGAACCGCGGAAGAGAAGGCCCAGGTCAAGGCCCAGCTCAAGGACAAGAAAGGCTGGTTCATCCGCCTGGAGAACCCCGGCGAAAAGGTCGTCTCCTCGCCGCGGGTTTACGGCGGGGTGGTCTACTTCACCACCTATACGCCCTCGGAGGACTCGGGCGTCAATCCGGATGACCCCTGCGCCGCCTCCACGGTGCGCGGCGTCGCCCGCCTTTACGCCCTCAATTACCTGGACGGCGGTGCGGTGCACGATTTCAGCAGCACCCCGGAATCCGACCGTTCCGGAAACACGGTCACTCTCGGCAAACTCGACCGTTCGCTGGCGATCGGAACCGCGATCCCCTCGGCTCCCGTGATCGCGATTCTCGCCGGCGGGGCGCGGCTTTTTATCGGCGTCGAGGGCGGCATCGTCAGTCTGCCCACGGTCGCCACGCAGGACATGATCCGTTATTACTGGAACCAGATCTTCTGATCCGGAGGAGAACGGCGATGGCGCTCCAAGGCTTATGGCTTGCGGTCCTCTTGGCCCTTCTGCCGGCGACGGCGCCGGCGGCTTCCCCCGGCGGGGCGGGGAGCGCCTCGGCCGTCCTCGATGTCGGGCAGCTCGATCCGGAGGAGTGTGAATTCTTCGAGATCGTCGGGACCATCATGGAAGTTCACGCCGAGCGCGGGGTGATCGTGGTCGCCGAGCGGGAAATCCGCGGCCTGCACGCGGCGATCGGGGAAAAGACGCTCAAGACGCAGTACCTCGACGAGGCGGGAAAGCCGCGGGCACGGGAGGCCTTTCGCAAAGGCGAGACCGTGGCCGTGGAGGGCTTCCGCCATCCGGAGGGCTATGTGGCGGCGCTCCGGTTGCAGAAGCTGGAAAAAAGACCGCCTGCCCCCCGCGTCTCTTTCAAACCCGTCGAAGATTCACGTCGCAAATTCCGACACCGCATTTCCCCGACCGCCGCACCTGCTGTTTCCGCTGCCCGCCGCTGAGCGCCCCCTTAAACTTCTTTAAGATCCGTTAAAGCCTGAAAGGCCCCCCCCGCCGGGCGGGGGAGGTGGGGGGCCTTTTCCTCCGGTGCCGCAGGAACCGCTGAAAATTAAAAAAACCGATTGAAATCATAAAGATGATTTTCTCCTGGTGCAGCCGGTTCGAATCACGACGGAAGTGAAGCCTGGATGGCACATGCTTTGCTTACCAAGGTTGTCGACAAGAGCCTGTCAGGGATTTCGGCCTTGTGGAGACTCAGGATGCTGCGTGAGGAAAAAGGGTTCAGCCTTCAGGAATTGATGGTGATCATCGGGATCATCGCCCTTCTTTGCGGCATGGCGCTGCCGGCGGTAATCGGTTGGATCCCAAAATACAAAATCGGCACCGCCGCGCGCGAGGTTCTCGCCGCCGTGGAACTGGCGCGACACACGGCCGTCAAACGCAACGCGGCCGCATCCGTGGAGTTCGATTACGCTCAGGATTTGCTGCGGGTTTCGGCCGCCGGAGAGACGATACGCACGGTGCGGCTACCCTCCGGAATCGATCTGCGCGAGCCTTCCCAGGGCTCTCTCGGGGCGGCGGTCCTTTTCAACAACCAGGGCATTCCCAACAAGGCGGGCCGGGTGGTGCTCGGCCGCAGCGGCGGCTCCGATCTCGAGCGCAGCGTGCGGCTGGGAGCCGGCGGCACGGTCCGCATCGAATAGGGATGGAGTCGGGCGATGAGGGAAACGAGAAGCGATTGCCGGGGCTTCACGCTGGTCGAGCTGATGGTCACCTTGGCCGTCTCCGGTCTTGCGCTTGCCGGCATTTACGGCGCTTACCGGGCCCAGCTCGAATCCCACGTGACCCAGAACATCGTGGTCGACACCCAGCAGAACCTGCGCAATGCTTTCTACCTGCTGCAGCGCACGCTGCGCATGGCCGGATTCGACCCCACCCTTCACCTGCGCTCCGCCGAGGCCGCCGACGGCAGACCGCGCCGGGGTTTCTTCGGCCGCTTCACCGAGCTGTGCGAGGACGGCCGGGTGAGGGGCACTTGCGCTGCGGGCTACCAGCAAGCCCTGACCGGGGAAACGGCGATCGCCTTCACCAGCAACGAGACCGCTTCCCGATACAACGGCACCCAATGCCGCAATCCCTCGCCGGATCTCGTCCCGCAGTACCCGGCGAACGATCTGAACTGCATCCAGCTCGAGGCGCTCGACAGCGAGCTCATCGCTTTCCGCCTGGAGCAGGGCATGATCCAACGCTGGGGCGGGCAGTCGGGCTGGCAGGCGATCGCCGAAAACATCGAGTCGCTGGCCTTCGAATACCTCGACGACAACCTCCAGCCGCTCACACTGCCTGCGGATCCCGGGGACGAGGACGCCTGGAGGGACTTCAACGGGAATCTGCGGACGGTCGCGATCACCATCCGGGCCCGTCCGGTCGCCGATCACGGCAGCCCGCTCGTGAACGACCGGAAAGCCGATTTCCGGAAACCGCGGACGTTCACCGCCCAGGTCCGCATCCGCAATCTGGGCATCCGGTAGGAGGCGGCGATGAGAAGGCGGGAGGCGTTGTATCCTCTGAAGTCCGGATCCGCGGCCGCCGGTTTCACCCTGCTCGAAGTCATGGTGGCGCTCGCCGTGTTCTCGGTCGGACTGCTCGCCGTCTTCAGCATGCACATCTCGGCCCTGCGGACCAACACCGTGGCCCGTGGGGTGACGGAGAACATTACCGCGGCGGCGGCCAAAGCCGAGCAGCTGATGGCGCTCGCCTACGACGACGACAGTCTGGCCGCCGGATGGCACCAACCGGCGCAGGAGGAAGACGGAATCGACAACAATCTGGACGGCCGAATCGACGAAGACGGGGAACAAGGGCATTTGCGATTGCGCTGGTTCGTCGAGGAGGAATGTTTGGGCGTCGATTTTCCGGGCCACAAATGCGTCCGTCTGGAGGTGAATTCCGTCGTCAACGCTTCAAAAACGAAAGAAATTCGACTCAATTTCATCAAAACCGATCGGTTGTAGCCGAAAACGGGGGGGAGTGAAATCGCGATGCTCCGGAGGGTGCTGAACAATCAAAACGGATCGGTCATCGTCGTGGCGATGATCATGCTGGTGCTCCTCACCTTGATCGGGATCTCCAGCTCGCGGACAAGCACGACCGAGGTGCAGATCGCCACCCATAACCAAAATTATCAGGTGGAATTTTATCTCGCGGATTCCGGTTGGCGGCAGGGGGCCCTGTGGCTTGAGAACCAGGGATCCCCCCCTCCCTGGGTGAACAGTGAAGGCGAGGATTTCACCGTAAAAAACTTCGGTTCCAATCCGGCGCCGGATGGCGGGGGCACTGATTTCGAAAACCTTCCGCCGGACAACAACCTGCTGAGCAGTTACGGCATTCCTTTCTGGTTCCGGGTCGATTATCTGGACCCCGCCGTTTTGAGCGACGCCGCCGTTTTCGCCGAAGGGAACGAGAAAGGTTTTGAACGCTTTTATTACGAGATCGTTTCCAACGCCAACACGACCCAGCAGATCGAGGTCCGCGTTTCCAAGGTGTTCAAGATCGGCTACAACTGAAGCGCTGCCCCTCCCCGTCCCTCCCTGGTGAGATTCGGCGCCCCTCCTGCAGCGGAGGAAGGGCGCCGGGCTTTTTCCCGCGTCCCCCCCTTTCCCTCTAACGGGCGGCGGCTGCCGGTGTGCGCACCCGGCCGCCGGCGAAGAATTCCTTTTGGGAATCGGTCACCAAGACCGTGGATGTCTCCTCCTCGACATGCAGGACGAGAACTTCGCCGTAATCCTGAAGGGGTCCGGCGATTTTCGGTCCGCCGCTGGATCCCGGATCGAGCAGGACAGGCTCGTAGACCGAATAGATCTGGCCGACCTGGATCCCGTGGTTCCGGCCGCGATCGATGAAGGCGATGTTCGTCTCGGCGAACATGCGGTGCTCTTCTTCGGCACGGATCAATCGGCCGTCGATCCCGGGTTCCGCAGGAAGAACCGGGATGCGCTCGGGGCGTCGCTCGTAGGGCATCAGTTTGTCACCGACGTGCACGGGACGATAGGACTTGATCAGCCTGGCCGTCACATACTCAGCTCCGCGCTCGAGAATCTCGACGACCCCGCAGAGCAGGTGTTGGGTTCCCAAAAGTCGGCGTTTGTCGGCGCTGAAAATGGGATCGAAGGTGCGGTACACGGTCATCCTGCCGCCGGGCGCAAGCGCGGCGGCGTCTTGCGGCGTTACCAAGAGAAGATCCCCCTCGCTCAGGAGCCGGCGGTTTTGATCCCGACCGCGGGAGATCAGCCCCGCGGGGGCCACAGGCTCCCGCCGGATGAAGCCGACCTGGTCGGCGGTGGAGAGGAAATAGTGAATTCCATCCGCGCCGGCGGCCTCCGGGGAGGAGGGGGTTTCCGGGCGGGGAAGACGCATCCGGGCGAGTTTCAGTTTCTGCCCGGGATAGATCAGGTGGGGGTTGGCGATGATGCGGCTGTTTTCCTGCCACAGCTCCGGCCATACCCACGGCCCTTGAGAAAATCGCTTGGATAGACCCCAAAGCGTATCCCCCTTCTGGACCGTGTAGTACCATCCGCTCTCGTTCTCCGTTTGCAGCCCCTCAGCGGCCGCTGGCGCCGCGAAACCGATTGCCGCAACCATCGCGATCAAACCGGCCAAGGCCGTCGTCCCGCACTGTTTCGCCGTTGTTTTCATGGTATGCTCCCCATCCTCCTGGTTGTTAACCCGCCGTCCCGTCGCCGGCTTCGTCATCGCCGATAACGCCTTTCTTCGGTTCGGCCGGCAAGAAAGTCCAAGCAAAAAACATGCCCTCAATTCTTTTTAAACGAGTTTCGGCCGCCGGCCCGTTTGAAATTTAAGGTATTGAATCAAATGAAAAAGTTGGGGGGCGGGGAAAAGCGAACGGTAAATCGGGAAAGCGGTCTACAAAAAAAAGGACCCCGGTGACAAAACGCCGTCACCGGGGTCCGTGGATCGTCACCCGATCCGGGAGGCGACAAGATTACATCATGCCGCCCATCCCGCCCATGCCGCCGCCTCCCGGCATGGGAGTTTCGGCTTTCTCTTCGGGTTTTTCGGCGATCATCGCCTCGGTCGTCAGCATCAACCCGGCGACCGAAGCCGCATTCTGCAGGGCGAGGCGCACGACCTTGGTGGGGTCGATCACCCCGGCCGCAATCAGGTCCTCGTATTCGTTTTTCTCGGCGTTGTAACCGAAAGATCCTTTCTCGGCCTTCACGCGCTCGATCACGACCGAGCCCTCAAAGCCCGCATTGTTGGCGATCTGACGGAGCGGCTCCTCGATCGCCCGGGCGACGACCTTGACGCCGAGCTTCTGGTCGGCTTTCACTTTGAGCTTCTCCAGACCCTCCAGGCAGCGCACCAGGGCCACCCCGCCGCCGGGAACGATACCCTCTTCGACGGCGGCCCGGGTGGCATTGAGCGCATCTTCGACGCGGGCCTTTTTCTCCTTCATCTCGGTTTCGGTCGCCGCACCCACATTGATCACCGCCACCCCGCCGATCAGCTTGGCCAGCCGCTCCTGGAGTTTTTCGCGGTCGTAATCGGAGGTCGTCTCCTCGATCTGGGCACGGATCTGCTTCACGCGACCCTCGAGCGCCTGGCGGGAGCCGGCGCCGTCGACGATGGTCGTGTTGTCCTTGTCGACATTGACGCGCTTGGCGCGGCCGAGATCCTGGATGGTGACGTTCTCCAGCTTGATGCCGAGATCCTCCGAAACCACCTGGCCGCCGGTCAAGATGGCGATATCCTCCAGGATCGCCTTGCGCCGATCCCCGAAACCGGGAGCCTTGACCGCACAGACCTGCAGCGTGCCGCGCAGCTTGTTGACCACCAGCGTCGCCAGAGCCTCTCCTTCGACATCCTCGGCGATGATCAAAAGCGGCTTGCCCATCTTGGCCACTTTTTCCAAAATGGGAAGCAGATCTTTCATGCTGCTCAGCTTCTTTTCGTTGATCAGGATGAGGGGGTTGTCGAGCGAGCAGACCATTTTTTCGGGGTCGGTGATGAAATAGGGCGAGAGATAGCCGCGGTCGAACTGCATCCCCTCCACCACCTCGAGGGTCGTATCCATGCCCTTGGCTTCCTCGACCGTGATCACGCCTTCCTTGCCGACCTTGTTCATCGCCTCGGCGATGATGTTGCCGATCGTTTCGTCGTTGTTGGCGGAAATGGTGCCTACCTGCGCGATTTCGCGCTGGTCTTTCGTCGGCTTGCTCAAGGCTTTGAGATCCTTAACGATTTGCTCAACCGCCTTGTCGATCCCGCGTTTGATGGCCATGGGGTTGTTGCCGGCGGCGACGAGCTTCTGCCCCTCCTCGTAGATGGCGCGTGCCAGGACGGTGGCGGTGGTGGTCCCGTCTCCGGCCATGTCGCTCGTCTTGCTGGCGACCTCCTTCACCATCTGGGCGCCCATGTTCTCGAACTTGTCCTCGAGCTCGATTTCCTTGGCCACGGTGACGCCGTCCTTGGTGACCGTGGGCGAGCCCCAGCTTTTGTCGATGACCACGTTGCGGCCCCTCGGGCCCAGGGTGACGACCACCGCATCGGCCAAGGCGCGTACCCCGTTCAACATCGACTCGCGGGCTTTCATGCTGTATTTGATGATCTTTGCGGCCATGATCTGAATCCTCCTTATTCGATGATTCCGAGAATGTCGTCTTCACGCAAAATGAGGTATTCTTCGCCCGAGATCTTGATCTCCGTTCCCGAGTATTTGCCGAACAGGATACGATCTCCCGCCTTGACTTCGGGCGCGATGCGCTTTCCATCCTCCGCGATTCGGCCCGCGCCCACGGCGATGACCTTGCCCTCGGCCGGCTTTTCCTTGGCGGTGTCCGGAATGATGATGCCTCCCTTGGTGGTTTTTTCTTCTTCCACCCTCTGCACCAGAATGCGGTCATGCAACGGTTTCACTTTCATGCGGCGGTCTCCTTAGAATGATCTGTCAGCGGATTCTCTACGGCTCATAAAAATTCCCCTGAGTGCAGCCGCTCTTCGGCGGCATCCAGCGGTTTCCGAAAAGATCACCTCCCGTTTCTTTAGACTTGCAATTCAGATACTTATAAAGCGCCGGCATGGCGCACAAATCATCCCTCCTCTCCGCCTCCGACATTCGGCGGAGCGAGCCTAACGTTTTCGAGCCGGTATCAGGATGTGGAGGCGGCTGTGCCGCTTTCTTTCTTTTTGCTGGAGTCGCCGGAATCCGATCCGGCCGAATCGCTTTTGGGGGAGGTGGAACTCCGCGACGAGCGGGCGTAATCGGTCACGTACCAGCCGGATCCCTTGAGGTGAAACGAACTCTGTGAGATCAGCTTGTGCATTTTCCCCGAGCACTTCGGGCAACGACTCAGGGGTTTGTCGGAAAATTTCTGAAAAACCTCTTCCACGGCACCGCACCGCTCGCATTCATACTCGTAGATCGGCATGCCGTATCGCCTCCCTTTCGCAATCGAGGTGATTGAAATTTGGCGGCAATATAAACACCCCCGGACGCCTGTCAAGAAGTCTCCTCCACACGATCCCAAGCCCTCCGCCAGTCGGCGTAGAATTCGAGAACCTCCCGCATACCCTCCAGGGGGACATCGTGCAGCACGGCATGGGTTTCCCGGTGGACCCGCCGTTCTTCGGCCAGGCGCTCCTCTTCGCTCGCTTCAAATCCCATCTGGAAACGGCTGAAACGAACGACGTGAATCAGCTCGTGCACCAGTATGTAGAGCAGAAAGGGAAGCAGCCGCAATCCCGGATGACGATCGAGCGTCTCCAGAATCGCCGGATCCTGCAGACAGATTTTGTAGAAATCGTAGCCTGCCGAGCCGAGTTCGGTACTCCGGGGCCGACCGTGGTAGCGTATGATCTGCGCGAAGGGGCCGTCGATTCGTTCGGAGGGCTCGAGATCCCCGAAGGTGCGCACATCGTAACGCGGTCGCTGCCAGCCGCTGGTGGTCATTTTGTAATGATTGCCGACAAGCTCTTCGGCCATCGCCACGGCCTGGGCGACCAAAGGCATCTGCTCGGGAGGGAAAAGGCGGAAGGCCGGGGAGGCGGACGGAGCAGCGCTCCGGGGCTCTCCTTCGGCCTTCACGGCGTTTTCCCCTCCCGGCCGAGAAGCTCGCGGATCACCCGGTGCAGTCGTTCGATGGTTTCGGGGGAATTGCCGCAGAAACGCACGCCCATGCCGCGATGCAGCACCTGGCTTGGCGGGACCCCGGCGTTGTTCCAGGCGACCGCGGCTTTCAGCTCGAGAGGCTCGGCCCCCGGAATCTGCAGCTTCAATCGAAGTTCGCTCCCCGGCTCCGGGGGATCGGCAAAAAGAAGGAAAGCGCCGCCCATCCCGATATCCCGCAACCGTGTCTGCCGGCGCGCTTCCCCTTCGCGAAGCTCGATCTCGGCCGCCCAGGAGACGGCGATCCGGGTGTAGACCCGCTTTTCCGCGCCGGGCGGAAGAGAGGCTTTCCGCAATTCGTTCTCAAGAAGCTCTCCGCGCCCCTGGGCCCCGCGCGTTCCGTGAAGAAAACGGAACAAGAGGATCAGGGTGAAAATTGTCGCTCCGAGAACGACACCCAGACCGAACAGCAGCGGGAGGTTGGCCATCGGGTCCTTTATAAGACAACCGGTCCGGAAATGCCAGGGCTCTTGAAAAAAAAGGTGGACAGCGCCCCGCCCGTTGCGGTAGAAGATCAGCCCATCGTTTTCTTTTCCCGGCGCAAGAGGGGGGGTGAGGAGTTGGGCAGCGTCATCAAGAAACGGCGCAAAAAAATGCGCAAGCACAAGCACAAAAAGCTTCTCGCCCGGACCCGGCACCAACGGCGGAGCAAATAATTCTGTAACGAAGATCGCCCGAAAAAAAAGGCGGCCGTTTTCCTGAAGGAAACGGCCGCCTTTTGCGTTTGCTCGAACGGCGGCTCACCGCGCGGGACGGCCGGTCTTGAATAACCGCAGCAGCTCCGACTGGGTCGAAAGGATCGCCGAGCTCTGCTTGTCCAGAGCTTCTTCGTAGAGTTCCAGAGTCTGAAGAAAGCTGTAGAATTCGGGATCCTGGCCGTAGGCGGCGGCGTAAATCCGCGTTGCCTCGCTGTCGGCCTTGCCCTTGATTTCCTCGGCGATGCGGTAGGCTTCCGAAGAGATGCGTTGCAGGTCGCGGTCTTTTTGTCCCAGAATCTTTTGCGCCTCCCCGCGGCCTTCGGAGCGGAATTTTTCGGCGATCTGCCGCCGCTCGGCGATCATGCGGTCATAGACCGATTTACGCACCTCCTCGACGTAGTTGATGCTTTTGATCTTGACGTCCACCAGTTCGATGCCGAACTGGTTCAGCTTGGGCTGCGCCTCCTCGAGAATCCCCCGCGTGATCGCTTCGCGGCCGATGGTGATCTGAAACATGGACTGCGGCTTTTTTTCCTGGTCCTCGAGACCTTCCTCGGAGACGTCAAGCTCACGGTTGGAGCGGCGCACGGCCTCGATCAGGCGGTGGGAAGTGATGAAGTTGCGCACCGCGGGGTCGATGATGTCGTTCAGTCGGCTGACGGCGTTGAAGCGGTTGTTGACCGTCTGGAAAAACTTGACCGGATCGACGATCCGCCACCGCGCGAAGGCGTCGACCCAGATGAACGTCTTGTCCAGCGTGGGGATCTGGCCCGGGTCCCCGTCCCAGTCCAGGATGTTCTTGTTGAAGACGTGGACCTTCTGGATGAAAGGCAGCTTCACCTTGAGCCCCGGCTCGGTGATGGCCTCGCCCGTGATCCGTCCGAACTGGGTGATGACCACCTGCTCGGTTTCGGAAACCACGAAAAAGGCATCGTAGGCGACGACACCGATCAGAAGCACGATCACAATCAAAGAGGATTTCAGTTTCATTTTTCCTTCCCCGGCAGGGTGGACGGCATCAGGTTGAGCAGCGGAAGCGCGCTTTTCTGGTCGGGATCGACGATGTAGATCGGCCCCATCTTCTGCAGGACGCTGCTCATCTTCTCAAGGTAAAGGCGGCGCTCGGTCACCTCCTTCGCCTTGCGGTACTCCTCGTAGACCTGGCGGAAACGGGCGACGTCGCCCTGGGCCCGGTTCACGCGGTTCAGGGCGTATCCTTCGGCCTCCCGGATCGTGCGCTCGGCGGCGCCGCGCGCCGCCGGGATCGCCTTGTTGTATTCCTCGTTCGCCTGGTAGATCATTTGCTCCTTTTCTTGGGTCGCCTGGTTCACCTCGTTGAAGGAGGGTTGCACCGGAAGGGGCACGTTGGTCCGCTTGAGCTCAACGGTGACGATGTGGATGCCGGTTTCGGCCTGGTCGAGTTCGCGTTGGAGCAGATCCCGGGCCTCGTTGGCGATTTCGGCGCGCTTGCTGATCACCTCGTTGATGCTGCGGTCGCCGACGACGAGGCGCATGACCGCCTCGGACATGTCGGTCAGCAGCCGCCGGACGTTGGCGACCTTGAAGAGGTAGTTGTAAGGATCCTTCACGCGGAACTGGACGATCCAGGGGACGAGGGCGACGTTCAGATCCCCCGTCAGCATGAGGCTCACGTTCGCCGGCTCCACCCCCGGCCGCGTGCGCGTCCGGAACGTCTCTTCCCCGGTGCCGCCGCCGAACTCCTCGGTCTGCACCCGTTTGACATTGACCTTGGTGACCGTGTCGATTCCGAAGGGGAGTTTGAAGTTCAGGCCCGGCTGGGTCGTTTCGATGTAGCGGCCGAAGCGTTGCACGATCCCCACCTCGTCCTGGTTGATCGTGTAGAACGAGGAAAACACGATCCAGGCGAGAACAAGCAGACCGATCGCCATCGGCCCGCCGGGGAGGCGGAACTTCTTCAACTGGCTGAGCGCCTGGCTCATCTGCGGCGGAACGCCGCGCGGGCCCTGCTGCTGCTGCTTGAGTTTCTCCCAGTCCCAACTCATGTGCTGTGTCCTTTATCTGAGGGAAAGCCGAAACAACGGCGGGCGATGCGCAGGGGACGATCGTGACAGCGATGATCGATTTCCTTCTCTGATAGAGGAGCAGGCGTGCCAAGTCAAGAGAAATCGGCCGGGGCCGGGGACGGAGGATTGACGGATCGTGAGCCTCCCGCCATAATCGGCGCCGATGAACCGAGGCGAACGCCCTCCGCGCCGGGCGCAGGCGCTGGGAGAAATCCTTCCCGGCCTGATGCGCACGCTCCGGCCCTCCGGGGAAGAGGAGACCGTGCGCCTTTTCCGGGTGTGGGAGGATCTGGTCGGGACGGAAACCGCACGCCATGCCCGTCCGGCGGCCTTTCGCGGGGCCAGCCTGGTCGTGCACGTCGAGAGTTCCCCTTGGCTTCATCACCTGCACTTGCAGCGCGCCGAGCTCATCGGGGCGATCAACCGCCGGCTCGGGAAAACGGTCATCCGCGAAATCATCCTGAGGATCGGGCCGCTGGGAGCATGACCGAGGCGGAGGGCGAGCTTTTCTGCGGAGGCAGGCTGAGGATCCGTCAGCCCCGCTGCGGCTACCGCTTCTCCATCGACGCCGTGCTTTTGGCCGGCTTCCTGCGGCCGAGACCGGGTCGGCGCATCGCCGATCTGGGGACCGGCTGCGGCATCATCGCCCTGTTGCTCGCCGCCCGCTGCCCGAAAACCCGCATCGTCGCCGTCGAACTCCAGGAGGAGCTCGCGGAGCTGGCGCGCGAGAATGTAAGAAGAAACGGCCTTTCCACGGTCATCGAGGTGGTCGGCGGCGATCTGCGCCGCCTGAGCCGTCGGGACCTGGGGGGCCGCTTCGACGCGGTCGTCAGCAACCCGCCGTTCCGCGCTGCGGGCAGGGGCCGGGTCTGCCGGAACGACGGCCGGGCCGTCGCCCGGCACGAGATCACCCTCGCCCTCGACGATCTTCTGCAGGCGGCGCGCCGGTTGCTCGATCCCGGAGGAAGGCTTGCGCTCATCTACGACGCCGGACGCGCCGCGGATCTGCTCTGCGGAATGCGCGCTCACGGTCTCGAGCCGAAGCGGCTTCGTTTCGTTCACGGCACCGCGCGCCATCCGGCGCGTATGCTGCTGGTCGAGGCCCGGCGGGGCGGGCGCCCGGGAGTGCTCGTGGAACCGCCCCTTCTTCTCTTCGACGCCCAAGGCGGATGTACCGCCGAGGCGCAAGCCTGCTTCGAGCTCGACCCGGAACCCCGCTCGGATCCGGCCGTTGACTTTGAAGCCGGAAATCGATAACTTCACGAAATTATCGTAATCTGCGCCGGCAGCGGGGAGAGGTGGCCGAGAGGTTGAAGGCGCCGCTCTCGAAAAGCGGTGTGCCGCTTATAACGGCACCGTGGGTTCGAATCCCACCCTCTCCGCCAGCATCGGCCGGCGGCCTGCCCCGGCGAGCGGCGGCGGGGCAGGGGATTTTCAAGGACGATCCGTTTGCGGAGAGATGTCCGAGCTGGCCGAAGGAACACGACTGGAAATCGTGTGTGCCGCTTAAAACGGCACCGTGGGTTCGAATCCCACTCTCTCCGCCACTTCCCGCTTCGCCCTCCCGGAGCGAACCCGCTGTAGAGTTCGATGTCGTACCTGGTTTTCGCACGCAAGTACCGGCCCCGGAGCTTTGCGGACGTGACGGCTCAGGGCCATGTGACGCAAACGCTGCGCAACGCCCTTTCTTCGGGACGCCTGGCGCACGCCATTCTCTTCGCCGGCCCCCGCGGCACCGGCAAGACCACCATCGCCCGCATCCTCGCCCGCGCCGTGAATTGCGAACGCGGCCCGGCGCCCGATCCCTGTAACCGCTGTCGATCCTGTCTGGATTTGCTCGCCGGCCGGGGCACCGACGTCTACGAAATCGACGGCGCCTCGAACAACAACGTCGAGCAGATCCGCGAGCTGCGCGAAAACCTTAAGTATCTTCCGGTGCACAGCCGCTACAAGATCTACATCATCGACGAGGTGCACATGTTGAGCGCCTCGGCCTTCAACGCCCTGTTGAAGACGCTCGAGGAGCCGCCCGCCCATGTCCTGTTCTTCTTTGCCACGACCGAAGCCCACAAAATCCCGGCGACGATTCTCTCCCGCTGCCAGCGGTTCGACCTGCGGCGGATTCCGATCGCCTTGCTGGTCGAGCGCCTCGACGCGGTGTGCCGTGCCGAAGGGGTGGAGATCGATCCTCAGGGACTGGAGGCGATCGCCCGTGAGGCCGACGGCAGCCTGCGCGACGCCCTGAGCCTGCTCGACCAGGTCCTCGCCGGCGGGGAATCGGCACTTCCAGCCGAGCAGGTGCTCGAAACCCTGGGTCTCGTCGACCGCCGGCGGATCCACGAGTTGCTCTCCGCCTGCCTCGAGGGCGATGCCCCCCGCTTTCTCTCCGTCCTCGAGGACCTGCACGAGCGGGGGCACGACCTGAAAAAGCTTTACGCCGAGATGCTCGGGACTCTGCGGGATCTCTGGGTGCTGCGCAGCAGCCGGCAGGGAGCCCGCCTCGTCGATTGCCCCGACTCGGAGGTCAAGGCGCTCGAGGCGCTCGCGGCCCGATTTCCGGAACCTACGGTGGAAAACGCGCTCGAGACCTTCTTTCGCGAGGAGCCCTCGGTGCGTCTTTCCTCCCAGCCGCGACTCGCCGTGGAAATGGTCTTTTTCCGCTGGCTGCGCAGCCGCGACTGGCTTTCGATCGACGGATTGATCCACCAGCTTGAGCGGCTGCGGGCTTCCCTGGAGGGGCAGGGGGGGGCGCCGGCGGATCCTTCCGCCGGCGATCCGCCGGCCGCGGCGATCGGCTGCCGGCAGGCGGAGCCTGCCGCCGCCCAAACGGCAGCGGGGTTGGAGGCTTGGCCGGAGGTGGTCCGCCGGGTGGCCGGGGAACTTCCCAGTCTTGGCGCCGCGCTGAAACGCGCACGGCTGGTTTCCGCCACCGCCGAGCGGATCGACATCGACCCGGGCGGGAACGATTTTCTGCGGCAGAGCCTGTCGCGCGACAAGCCGCTCGCCGTGCTGCGACGCATCTGTGCCGAGGTTTTCGGCGGGGTTCCCGAAATCCGGCTTGTCGGGAAATCGCCGGCGCCGGAGGATCCGGCCCGCCCCCGAGCCGATCGACGCGCCAGGGTCCAGGAAACCATGAACCATCCGCTGATCGCCGAGGCGATGGAGCTCTTCAACGGTCGGCTGATCGATGTGGCCGTGAAACCCGAGGAGGATGCATGAAATCGATGGGCAACATGCTCCGTGAAGCACAGAAACTGCAGGCCCGCATGATGAAACTGCAGGAAGAACTGGCCTCCCGAACCGTCGAGGCCTCCTCCGGGGGCGGCATGGTCCGGGTCGTCGCCAACGGCCGGCAGGAGATCATCTCGCTTGCCATCGAACCCGAGGTCGTCGATCCGAAGGATGTGGAGCTGCTGCAGGACCTCGTGCTGGCCGCCGTGAACGACGCTCTCGGCCGTTCGCGGGAGATGGTGGCGGCGGAAATGGGCAAGCTGACCGGCGGTCTGACCCTGCCGGCGGGGATGTGACCATGGATCCGCACCCGGCGCCGCTTCGGCGGCTGATCTCGCTGCTCACGCGCCTTCCCGGGGTGGGGGAAAAGACGGCCGAGCGGCTGGCGCAATATGTGCTCACCGCCCCGGAAGGCTGGGTCGAGGAACTCGCGCACGGCCTGCTCGAAGCCCGTCGCGGCGTTCGGCTCTGCAGCCGCTGCTTTGCGCTGAGCGCCGCCGAGCTCTGCACGATCTGCACCGACCCCGCACGCGACGCCTCGATCCTGTGCGTGGTCGAGCAGCCCGCGGACCTCGCCGTCCTGGAACGATCGGGGGCGTTTCGCGGGCTCTATCACGTGCTGCTCGGGGCGATCTCCCCTCTGAGCGGTGTGGGCCCGGAAAACCTGCGCATCGCCGAGCTGCTCGCCCGGGTCGCTGCGGGCGGGGTGCGGGAGGTGGTGATCGCCACATCGACCGGTGTCGAGGGAGAGGCCACGGCGGCCTACCTGGCCGCCCGGCTGGCCTCGTTTCCCGTCACCGTGACCCGCATCGCCTCCGGGGTGCCCGTGGGGGGAGACCTCAAGTACGTGGACCCGGTGACGCTCAAGAAGGCCCTGGAGGCGCGCCATGCTCTGGGATGAGGAAGCCCCGGATCTGTTCGTCTGTCGGCGCTGCGGCGACTGCTGCAGGGGGTACGGCGGCACCGTCGTGGACGAACGGGACATCGCCGCCATCGCCCGCTTTCTGAAACAGGACCCCGAGGAGGTGAGGGCGGCCTACTGCCTGTCGGCGGGAAAGCGCTTCCTGCTCGGCCAGCGCGAGGACGGCTATTGCGTCTTTTGGGACGGGCTCTGCCGCATCCACCCCGTCAAGCCGCGCATGTGCCGCCGCTGGCCGTTCCTGGAAAGCCTGCTGCGGGATCCGGATAACTGGCGGGTCATGGCTTCGGTCTGCCCGGGGATTCGGGCCGAGGCCCCCCCGGCGCGCGTCCTGGGATTCACCGCGGAACGCCTTCGGGCCGAAAACGAGCGCGCCGCCGACGGAAATCCCCGCCTCGATCCATGAACGATGCCTCCTTCCGCCGCGACGACCTCCCCGAGCCGTCCCCGGAGGAGGTGCGTGCCGAGTGCCGGCGGCTGGAAGGGCTGCTGCGGCTGCGCGAGCAGCAAATCGCGGACCTGGAACGTCAGCTCGAGCAGGCCCAGAAGATGGAAACCCTGGGGACGTTGGTCGCCGGGGTCGCCCACGAGATCAACAACCCGATCGGCCTGATCCTCTACAACCTCCCGCTGTTGCGCAAGACCTGGAGCGATCTGCTGCCGCTTCTGCGCGAGGAAAGCCGCCGCGACGCCGAGCGCCGCTTCGGGGGCCTGACGGCTTCCTTCCTGAAGCAGCGAATGCCGCAGCTGATCGCCGACATGGAGCTGGCGGCCCAGCGTGTGGTGCGCATCGTGGGCGAACTCAAAAGTTTTTCGCGCCGGAGTGATCCCGCCGAACGGGAGCCGCTCGACGTCAATGCGGCGGTGAACAACGCCCTCAGGCTGTGCCGCAGCACGTTCAGCCGCGCCGGGGTGCGCTTGCAGCTCGATCTGGCCTCCGATCTGCCCGAGATCGAAGCGAACCTGCAGAACCTCGAGCAGATCGTGGTCAACCTCCTCGTCAACGCCGTCCAGGCGATCGACCACGACCACGGCGAGATTGCGGTGCGGACGGAGTTTTCCGTGCGGGACGGAAGCGTCTGTGTGAGTGTCGCGGACAACGGCCGCGGAGTTCCCGCCGAGATCGCCGAGCGCATTTTTCTGCCCTTTGTGACCGACAAGCAGGCCCAGGGGGGCACGGGACTCGGCCTTTCGGTCAGCCAGCGTCTGGCGCGGGCCCACGGCGGGGCGATCGATTTCGAAAACCGCCCCGGCGGCGGGGCCGTCTTTCGCCTCAAGCTGCCGACCCCGATGCAGAAGAAAGCGCCGCGGATCCTCGTCGTGGACGATGACCCGTTGGTGCGGCACATTTTGCTGGAGGCGCTCGCGATGCCGCGCCGCTATCTGCTCGAGGAAGCCGTCAACGGCATCGAGGCCTTGATCCGGCTGGGGACCTGGAGGCCGGCGCTGGTCCTGCTCGATGTGTTGATGCCGGAAATGGACGGCGTCGAGGTCTGCCGACACATCCGCGCCGAGCCGGCGCTGGCGGGCATGAAGGTGATCCTGACGACGGGTTTCCCCGGCCACCCCAAGCTTGTCGAGCTCGCCCGGCTCGGCTTCACCCACGTGCTTCCCAAGCCCTTCGACATCCCCGTCCTTCTCGGCAAGGTGCGCGAGCTGCTCGAGGTGTGACCCGGGCGGGTCAGCGTTCCGGGGAAAGGAATCCCGCCTTGAGCGCTTCGCGGTTCAGGCGGGCGATGTGCACGATCGAGATTTCCTTGGGGCAGGTCATTTCGCACTCGCGGTGGTTGGAGCAGTTGCCGAACCCGCAGGCGTCCATGGCGCGCACCATCGAGAGCACGCGGCGGGCGGCCTCGGGGCGGCCCTGCGGGAGCAGGGCCAGATGGGAGACCTTGGCGCTCGTGAAGAGCATGGCCGAGGCGTTCGGGCAGGCGGCCACGCAGGCCCCGCAGCCGATGCAGGCCGCGGCGTCCATCGCCCGCTCCGCGCGGTCGGACGGCACAGGCAGCGTGTTCGCCTCCGGTGCGCTGCCGGTGTTCACCGACACGAACCCGCCCGCCTGCATGAGGCGATCGAGCGCGCTGCGATCCACCACGAGATCCTTGATCACCGGAAAGGCCCGGGCGCGGAAGGGTTCGATCACGATGGTGTCGCCGTCGCGGAAATGGCGCATGTGGAGCTGGCAGAGCGTCGTCCCGCGCAGATGGCCGTGCGGCCGGCCGTTCACCACCGCCCCGCAGGAACCGCAGATCCCTTCCCGGCAGTCGTGGTCGAAGGCGACGGGTTCCCGTCCTTCGAGGATCAGCTTCTCGTTCACCACGTCGAGCATTTCGAGAAAGGACATGTCGGTCGAGATGTCTTCCGCCGCAAAGGTCTCGAAGCGACCCGGATCCGCGGGCCCCTTCTGGCGCCAGATCTTCAGGGTCAGACGGATGCTTTGACTCACTTGTAGCTCCTTTGGGTCAGCGGCACGTGTTCGAACACGAGCGGCTCCTCGTGACGAACGGGCTCCCGCTCCAGGCCGGCGAACTCCCAGGCCGCCACATGGCAGTAGCGCTCGTCGTCCCGCCGGGCCTCGTTTTCCTCGGTCTGGTAGGCCTCGTTGAAATGGCCGCCGCAGGATTCCTGGCGGGCGAGCGCATCGAGAATCATCAGCTCGGCGAACTCCATAAAATCCGCGACCCGCCCCGCCTTTTCCAGACTCTGGTTCAGGTCGCGCCCGGCTCCGGGAACGCGCACGTTGTGCCAGAATTCTTCGCGCAGCTCCTGGACCCGCGCCCGGGCCTTGGCCAGGCCCTCGTTGGTGCGCGACATGCCGCAATGGTTCCAGAGCACCATGCCGAGCTCCCGATGCAGCTCGTCGACCGTGCGGCGGCCGTTGACCTCGAGCAGCCGGCGGATGCGTTCTTCGGCCTCGCGGGCGGTCGCGGCGAAAGCGGGGTCGGAGGCCGAGACGGGCTCGAGGGAGGTTCCCGCGAGATAGCCGCCCAGGGTGTAGGGGATGATGAAATAGCCGTCCGCCAGGCCCTGCATGAGGGCGCTGGCGCCGAGGCGGTTGGCCCCGTGGTCGGAGAAATTGGCTTCGCCGAGGACGAAGAGCCCCTCGAGCGTGCTCATCAGGTTGTAGTCGACCCAGAGCCCCCCCATCGTGTAATGGACGGCCGGGTAGATCATCATCGGCGTCTCGTAGGGGTCGTCCCCGGTGATCTTCTCGTACATCTGGAAGAGGTTGCCGTACTTGCGCTCGATCACGGCCCGGCCGTCACGGCGGATGGCGTCGGCGAAATCGAGATAGACCGCCAGGCCCGTCTCCCCGACCCCCTTGCCCTGGTCGCACTGTTCCTTGACGTTGCGCGAGGCGACGTCGCGCGGGACGAGGTTGCCGAAGCTCGGGTACTTGCGTTCCAGGAAGTAATCCCGTTCGGCCTCCGGGATCTGGTGCGGGGGTCGCTTGTCGCCGGCCCTTTTCGGCACCCATACCCGGCCGTCGTTGCGCAGGCTCTCGCTCATCAGCGTGAGCTTGGACTGGTAGGTGCCGTGCACCGGGATGCAGGTCGGATGGATCTGGGTGAAGCAGGGGTTGGCGAAGGCCGCCCCGCGCTTGTAGGCCCGGAAAGCGGCCGTGACGTTGCTCGCTTTGGCGTTGGTCGAGAGGTAGTAGGCGTTGCCGTACCCCCCGGTCGCCAGCACCACGGCGTGCCCCTCGTGGCACTCGATCTCCCCGTTCAGCAGGTTCCGGGCGACCACCCCGCGCGCCTTGCCGTGGACCACGACGATGTCGAGGATTTCGCGGCGGGGAAACAGGCGCACCCGCCCCGCGGCCACCTGCCGCATCAGGGCCCCGTAAGCGCCCAGCAGCAGTTGCTGTCCGGTCTGCCCGCGCGCGTAGAACGTCCGCGACAGTTGGGCCCCGCCGAAGGAGCGGTTGGCGAGGAGCCCCCCGTACTCGCGGGCGAAGGGGACGCCCTGGGCGACGCAGTGGTCGATGATCGCGTTGCTGATCTGGGCCAGCCGATAGACGTTCGCCTCCCGCGCACGGAAGTCCCCGCCCTTCACCGTGTCGTAGAATAGCCGCCAGATGCTGTCGCCGTCGTTCGGATAGTTCTTCGCGGCGTTGATGCCTCCCTGGGCGGCGATGCTGTGGGCACGGCGCGGCGAGTCGTGGATGCAGAAGGTCTTGACGTTGTAACCCAGCTCTCCCAGGCTGGCCGAGGCCGATGCCCCGGCCAGTCCGGTGCCTACGACGAGGATGTCGAATTTCCGCTTGTTGGCCGGGTTGACCAGCTTGAGCTCGAAGCGGTGGCGGTCCCACTTCTGCGGCAGAGGGCCGCCGGGGATCTTGGCGTCGAGGCGCATGGGTGCATTCTCCCTTCGGTGCCGCCCCGGCTACATCCGCGCGGCGACGAGAATCGGCAGCGCGCCGAATCCGATCGCCGTCCCGAAAGCGGCCACGAGGCTCAGGGCGAAGATCCAGGGCATGTACTTGGGATGGTGGAGGCCGAGGGTCTGGAAGGCGCTCCAGAAGCCATGCCGCACGTGCAAGGCGACGACGATCATCATCGCGCTGTAGAGGGCCAGGAGATCCGGTCGGCGGAAGGCCGCGACCACCCGCTCGAAGAGGGTGATCGAAGCCTTGTCCACGAAAGTGAAGTGGAAGAGGTGAAAGACGACGAAGGCGAGGATCAGCAGTCCCGTGTACGGCATGGTGCGGGAACTCAGGGTGCGGCCGCCGGCGCCGGCGGAAACCTGGTAGGCGACCGGCCGCGCCTTGCGGTTCTGGAAAAACAGGACGATCCCCGTCGTGATGTGGACGAGGGCGCAGAGGATCAGAACGGCGCGGAAAAGGTGCAGGATCGGACCCAGCGATTGCAGCCGCTCGGCGTAGCCGTTAAAGGCGTCGGGCCCGCCGAAGACGGTCAGGTTGCCTGCGAAATGGGCGGCGAGAAAACCGAGAAAGGCGCATCCGGTTGCGGCCATCAGCCATTTCTTGCCGACCGAAGATCCCAAGAGAGAGAACAACCAGCTCATCGTCGCGGCCCCCGGTGTGTGTGTCCGTAAAGAGGGATAGCTAAACCGCTGGTCGGGGATTTGTCAACCACCGACGGGAGGATCGCCGCCGGCGGTTCTTTCGGCCTCCTGGGCTTCCGCGGCCGGACGCCACCAGGCGTCCCGGGGGGTCTCGAGAACCGCCCGGGCGAGGGATTTCCCGGCCTCGGTCTTCAGCCGGCCCAGAACGTAGGACAGCCACTCGCGGGGCCCCGAAAAGCCGATGTCCTGGAGGTCTTTGAGGTCGATGATCAGGCTCAACTGATCGGCATCCCGGGCGAGTGCCGCCTCCGGGCTTCGGCCGGATCGAAATTCGGCCAGCAGCTCCTGCAGTTCCGCTGCGAACGGCAGCCCCTGGGCGAGATCCGCCGCGGCCCGCTCTTCATCGGCGCGGACGTAATGCTTGTGCACCGAGTTCAGGTCCCCGGTTCGTGCCTCGGGCAGGTCATGGACCAGGCAGAGCGCGAGGACCCGGCCCACGTCCGCGCCGGGGGTTGTCTGCGCCAGACTCCAGCCGATCAAGGCGGTCATGTAGACATGCTCGGCGACCGTCTCGCGGCCGGATCCCAGGAAAGGATAGCCCGAGCGGGGAACCTGCTTGAGCATGCGGGCTTCGAAAAGAAACCGAGCGATGCGTTTCATGAGGATTCCTTTCGCTTCTCCGGCTCGGTTGGGGGGCGGTCCCCCGCACCGGCTCGCCGCCGGCGTTTTTTGGCTTGCTATGACGCTCGAAGGAAAAAAGCAATCGCTTTTGGAAGGTTTTGACTTTTTCCGCTTTTCATCTACAATAGATCGATTTACAGTCAACCGCCGCTGCGGTATCCCGTTGGGGCCTTCGGCCTCGGGCGTCGGCGGCGGAAGGAGCCGGGTGGAAACCGGCCGCACGTTGTTCCGTCCTGCGCGACCTCACGTTCCGCAACCCGGAAAAAACCTTAAGGAGGATCGAACGCGACGCATGGACTTTTCATCCCTCGATTTGATCCTGATGATCCGCAACGCGGGGCTGGTCGTCCAGCTGGTGATGGCGATTCTGCTGTTTTTCTCCGTCGCCACCTGGGCGATTATCGTCGTCAAGTTCCGCTACATCCGCCGGGCGTTTCGCGAGTCCGCCGAGTTCAGCGAGTATTTCTGGAAGAGCCGCGATTTCTCGAGCGCCTTCGCCAAGGCGAAGAGCCTGCCGGGAAGCCCGCTCGCCCGGATCTTCCGCATCGCCTACTTGGAGCTGAAGAAAACGAGCCAGCTCGGGGAAAGCCCGGAATCCCCCGCCGGAGCCGCCCCTCCCTCCCCCCAGTTCAGCTTCGGGGCGCGGCTGGCGGCGACCGACAACGTGAAGCGCGCCCTGCGCCGGGCGATCAATACCGAGATGACGCGGATGACCCAGCTCGTTCCCTTTCTGGCCACGACCGGCAACACGACCCCGTTCATCGGGCTGTTCGGGACGGTCTGGGGCATCATGAACTCGTTTCATGGGATCGGCTTGAAGGGCTCGGCCAATCTGGCGGTCGTCGCCCCGGGGATCTCCGAGGCGCTGGTCGCCACGGCGGCCGGCCTGGCCGCCGCCATTCCCGCGGTGATCGCCTACAACTACTTCATGAGCAAGATCCGCATCGTGGAAACCGAGTTCCAGAGCTTCTCGGCCGATTTTCTGAACATCGTCGAGCGGGACATTCTGCGGGTCGAAAGGAGGCGCGATGAAGGCCGGCGACAATCCTGACGGGTTTCTCTCCGAGATCAACGTCACGCCCTTCGTGGACGTCATGCTGGTGTTGCTGATCATCTTCATGGTGACGGCGCCCATGATGAGCCAGGGGCTCGACGTGGCGCTGCCCCAGGTGACGGCCAAGCCGCTCGAAACCAAAGACGAACAGCTCATGGTCACGGTGAACCGCGAGCGGCAGATTTTCATCAACGATTTCGCCGTGGATCTGGAAACGCTCGGCGACAAGCTCGGAAAGATCGTCCAGGGCAGGGCGAACGCCGAGGTGTATCTCAAAGCCGATCGCGAGGTCCCTTACGGGGTGGTGGCCGCGGTGATGGCCCAGATCCGGGAGGCGGGCGTCGAGAAGCTCGGCATGGTCACCGAACCGCCGCCCGCGGAAAAAGACTCCCGCAAGAGCAAACCGAAACGCGGATGAGCGCTTTTCTTCGCCAGGGTCGACCGCGAGGGGAAATGCCCGACGCTCCGGACCCCGCTCTTTGGCCGGGGATTGCGGTATCCTTCTTGCTCCACGCGGCGGTCGTGTTGCTGCTCCTGAACGCACCTTCGCTGGGCTCGACCCCGCGGATCCCGCCGGGGGGGGCGATCCACGTCAACCTGGTCTCCTCCGCAGGACCCGGCGGGCCGCCGGGGCCGCCCGCAGCGCAGCCCGAGGCCGCGGTCGCCGAAAAGCCTCCGGCCCCCGCGACGCCTCCGGCCCCCGCACCGGCGCCGGTCCGGGAAACCCCGCCGCCGGCCGCGGCCCGTGCCGTCCCGGAGCCCCCCCAGCCGGAAGTTTCGCTCGCGCCGAAGCCGATGAAGGAAAAGAAATCGCTCAAGGAGGCCACCCAGGACCCGCGCAAGCTGATCGATCGCGCGATCGAGCGCATCGAAAAGAAGGTGGCCGAACCCGAGTCGGGGACATCGGTCGCGCAGGCGATCGAGCAATTGAAAAAGAAGCTTGCCGAGGAGGAAAAACGGACGGCCGCCGCCGGCTCCGGTGCCGCGGGGAGCGGAGGCGGTGCCGGGGGAGGAGGGGGAGGGGCAGGGGGGCCCATCACCCCCGTCGACATCTACCGGGCGACGATCGCCGCCCAGATCGAACGCAACTGGGCCTTTTCGCCCCAGCTGGCCGGCGGCAACCGCAACCTGCGGGTGGGGCTGGTCTTCAAAGTCTTGCCGAACGGCGAGATCACCGACATCCGCTTTACCGAACGCTCGAACAACGCTTATCTCGACGATTCGGCCTACAAGGCGATTCTCAAATCGAATCCCGTCTCCCCGCATCCACCCTCGGTGCGCGAGCCCTTCGTCCTGGTGGCGATCCGCTTCACTCCCGAGGGGATCCGGTGAAGAGGCGGAAGGCTTCCGCTTGCCAGGAGCTCCGGGATCGATTACAAGGACCGGACGTGTCGGGCCCGGAGGTTTTATGAACCGAAAGCCAACCCTGCGCGTCATGACCCGCGGCGCGTTCGTGTTGTTGTTTCTGCTCCTCCCGGCGTCCCTGTGGGCGCAATCGGAGAGCTACCCCTACATCGACATCCGCAATCCCTACTACCGCAAGATTCCTTTGGCCGTCCCGGCGTTCAAGACGCAACCCGCCGGTCCGCGGGAGGAAGAAAACGCCCGTCGGGCGGCTGATCTGCTGGCCGCAAGCCTGGACTTCACCGGCTACTTCAAGCTGTTGGACCGTTCCGCCTTTCTGTTCGACCCTCAGAAAAGCGGCATCGCCATTCCTGAGATCGCGTTTTCCAACTGGACGCTCGTCGGGGCGGAGCTTCTCATCACGGGCCTCTTCGAACAATCCGGGGACGCCGTTTCGATGGAGCTTCGGCTCTTCGACACCATCCGCGGTCGGCAGGCGATCGGCAAGCGCTACACGGGAAGCCTCGCCGAAATCCGCCGCATGGTGCTGCGGTTCTGCTCGGAGGTGATCCTCCATCTCACCGGTAACCGCGGAATCTTCCACAGCCGCATCGCCTTCGTCTCCACCGGCTCGGGAAAGAAAGAACTCTACACCTGCGAATTCGACGGGTTCAACCCGACGCGGCTGACCTATAACGAATCGATTTCGCTCTTTCCCTCCTGGTCGCATGACGGGCAGTACCTCGCCTACACCTCCTACAAAGGGGGAAAGCCCGACATTTACATCCGCAACCTCGCCGACAAACGCGAAACCGTCATCGCCCGCGAGGGATTGAACATTACGCCGGCCTGGGCCCCGGATCGACTGGAGCTCGCCGCCGCGCTCTCCTTTTCCGGCGATCAGGAGCTCTATCTGTTGACTGCCGCCGGGAAAGTGATTAGAAGATTGACCACCAGTCGGGCCAGCGATCTCTCGCCCGCATGGTCTCCGGACGGAAAACAAATCGCCTTCGTCTCCAACCGCACCGGAGGGCCGCAAATTTTCGTTCTGGATCTCGAGTCCGGGGGCGAGCGCCGGCTGACCTTCGAAGGTCGTTACAACACACAGCCGAGCTGGTCGCCGCGAGGCGACCGTATCGCTTACGCCTGCCAGGTGGGTGGGCTACATCAGATCTGCGTGGTGGACGTCGACGGAAAAAACCTCATGCAGCTCACCCAGGGGCCGGGAGACAATGAGTCGCCGAGCTGGTCGCCGGACGGGAGCTTACTGGTGTTCAGCAGCACGCGCGAGGGACCCAGCCGGCTTTATGTCATGGGGGCGTTCGGCACCGATCAGCGTCGCCTGCTCTTGCTCAATGGAGAACAAATGAATCCCAGATGGTCCTCAGCGGTGTTCCACTGATCTCCATCCCTACATCCACCCACTCTCAGGACCCTACAAAGGAGGAAGGATCATGCAGAAAAAACTCTGGATCGTCTTGGCGTTGCTGGTTGTCTTGCCCGGACTGCTCTTCACCGTATCCTGCCAAAAGAAAGTCCAGGCCCAGGCTCCGGCCCCGGCTCCGGCCCCGGCTCCGGCTCCGGCCCCGGCTCCGGCCCCGGCGCCGGCTCCCGCGGCCAAGCCCGATGTGCCCGCTTTCATGACCGAGCGGATCTTCTTTGATTTCGACAAATCGGTGCTGAAACTGGAGGCCCAGGCGCTGCTTAAGAAAAAGGCCGAATGGTTGAAGGCCAATCCCACGGCCAAGCTGCTCATCGAGGGCAACTGCGATGAGCGCGGCACCAACGAGTACAACCTCGCTCTGGGCGAGCGGCGTGCCGAATCCGCCAAGAAATTCCTGGTGGACCTCGGGGTCGACGCCAAGCGGATCTCGACGATCAGCTACGGCGAGGAGCGTCCGATCGATCCGCGCTCCAACGAGGAAGCCTGGGCGAAGAACCGCAACTGCGGCTTCGTGATCAGCTGGTAAGCTCACGGTTCGCCGACGCCGCAAGACGGCGCTTCCGGACACATCGAAGGACGGCAAACGCACGCGGGTGGCGTCGTTTGCCGTCCTTTTCACCGCCCCCCGGCCGACGGGGCCGGGCGGAGTCGGGGGGAATGCGATGAGGACGCTGGGAGTTTTCTTCACGGCCGCGGCGGTCGTCTTGCTGGCGGCCGGCTGTGCGACCCGACGGGATGTGGTGACGATCGACACCCGGCTCTCCGAAATTGAAATGCGCGAGAGCGAGGAACGCCGCCGGCGCGAGGAATTCGCCAAAGCCCGGGAAGCGAACGAAGCGGCGATCCGGCAGATGGCGGCCTCGTTGCGGGCCCAGATGGATGAGCTGCGCGATGAGTTGCGCGGGTTCCGGGGACGTCTCGAAGAGCTCGAATTCGCGCGCCAGCAGGCGAAAGCCCCCTCCGGCGAGGGCTCAGCCCCCCCCCGGGAGGATCGCTGGCAACGGCTCGAGGAATCGGCGCAGCAGCTTTCCCAGCGGATCGCGCGCATCGAGGAACATCTGAAACTGGATTCTGGCGCGGCGGCGCCGACCCGGCCCCCCGAGCCGTCGCGCATCCGTCCCGAGTCGGCGGCGGCGCCGAGCGAACAGGAACTCTACAGCCGTGCGAAGCAGTTTTTCGATCAGGGCAACATGCTGCAGGCCCGACGCTCTTTTGAAGAGATCCTGCAGCGCTACCCCCGCTCCGAGAACGCCGACAACGCTCAATTTTGGATCGCGGAGACGTTTTACCGCGAAAAAGCTTACGAAAAGGCGATCCTGGAGTACCAGAAGGTGATCGAGAAATACCCGAAGGGCAACAAGGTTCCCGCCGCATTGCTCAAGCAGGGATACGCCTTTCTCGCTCTCGGGGACAAGGTCAATTCGCGCCTTCTTTTCGAAGAGGTGATCCGCAAGCATCCCCAGACGGCGGAAGCGCGGGCCGCGGCCGAGAAGCTGAAGGAAATCCGCTGATGAGGGCGAGAACCCCCGGCCCGCCGCCGCGCGGATCGTCGCTCCCCGATCCGGGGGACCACGTCGGGCCGGTGCCATGGAGACCATCGTAGGCATCGATCCGGGGCTCGCCGCCACCGGCGTGGGCGTGGTGAGGGGCGAAGGCGCCCGGGTCACGGGATATGCGTTCGGCTGCATCCGCACCTGCGCCGAAGCCTCCGCCGCCGACCGCCTGCACGTCATTTTCTCCCGGCTCGAGACGCTCTTCGCCAAAGAGGCGCCGGACGCCGTCGTGGTCGAAGACGTCTATTCGCTTCCCGAGTATCCCCGTTCGGCCATCACCCTCGGCCAGGTCACGGGCATCGTCCTGCTGGCCGCCGCCCGCGCCGGTCTTCCCTGCCTGTCGGTCGCCGTGCGCGAAGCGAAACTGGCGCTCACCGGAAACGGCGGGGCTTCCAAGGCCCAGTTCGCCGAAGCGGTGCGTTCACGGCTCGCCCACCCCGAGGTGATCCGGCCCTCCCACGCCGCCGACGCCCTGGGACTGGCGCTGATCGGCCTGCTGCGGGGGCCGCTGGCGCTCCGGCGGATCGCGCTGAACTCCCGCAGGGGGGGGGGACGGCCTCATGTCTCCCGGTCCCCCGGGGCTTCTCCTCCAGAGGGATGATCGGCTATCTTTCAGGACGGATTCTGAAGAAAGCGGACGACCGGATTCTTTTGCTGGCCGGCGCCGTGGGCTACGAGGTGCTTCTGCCTCCCGTGGTGATGGAATCGCTCGCCGCCAAGCAGGTGGGCGATGAAATCTCCCTGCACATCGTCTATCAGCAATCCGAGCGGCAACCCCGCCCCCTGCTGATCGGCTTCAACCAGGACATCGAGAAAGAGTTTTTCCAGCAGTTCATCACCGTGGAAGACATCGGGCCGCAGAAGGCGCTCAAAGCGATGACCCTGCCGATCGGCGAGATCGCCCGGGCGATCGAGTCCCGCGACGTCAGCGCGCTTTCGCGGCTCAAGGGGATCGGCGGGCGCACGGCCCAGAAAATCGTAGCCACCCTCCAAGGGCGCATGGGCAAGTTCGCCTTGCTGCGGGCGGCCCCGGCCGCCCCGGCGCCGCCGCCCGCCGATATGATGCAACAGGTGCTCGAGGTCATGGTCGCCCAGCTGGGGCATCGCCGTGCCGATGCGATGCGCATGATCGCCGCGGCCTTGAAGCGCCGCCCGGAGATCGCCACCCCGGAAGATCTCTTTGAGGAGGTCTATCGCGGCGAGCAGGCTCGCCGGCCGGAGGAGGAATCCGAGCGATGAGCGACGAGCTGCTTTTCGATTCCTCCCCCAAACGCGGCGGGATTCTCTGCCCCGCGGCCGGCGAAGAGGAGCACGAGCCGGAGATGATCAGCCTCCGGCCGCGGCGCCTGGAGGAATACGTGGGCCAGGCCGATGCGGTCGAGACCCTGCGGATTGCGATCGAGGCGGCCCGGCAGCGGGGGGAGCCGATCGATCATGTGCTGCTCCATGGCCCTCCGGGTCTCGGCAAAACCACCCTCGCCCACATCATCGCCAACGAGACCGGAGCACGGCTCACCCTCACCTCAGGGCCGGCGCTCGAAAAAGGCGGCGATCTGATCGGCATCCTCACCCATCTCGAGGGCGGGGATATCCTGTTCATCGACGAAATCCACCGGCTGCCCAAACCGGTCGAGGAGCTTCTCTACCCGGCGATGGAGGACTTCGCCATCGACTTCGTCTTCGACAAGGGGGTTCATGCCCGCAGCCACCGCTTCCGCCTGCCGCGCTTCACCCTCGTGGGAGCGACGACCCGGGTGGGGCTGCTCTCCGCTCCGCTGCGCGATCGGTTCGGCATCTTTCGCAGCCTCGATTTCTACTCGCTCGAAGACCTCGTTCGGATCACCCGGCGCTCGGCCGCCTTGCTCGGCGTTGCGCTGGGGGAAGAGGCGGCGCGCGAGCTGGCCCGGCGATCGCGGGGCACCCCGCGGATCGCCAACCGCCTGCTCAAGCGCGTGCGAGACTACGGTCAGGTGAAGACCGGCGGAGTGATTGACGGGGCCGCGGTCCAGGCGGCCCTCGAGCTCGAAGGCGTGGACGCCCAAGGTCTGACGGAACTCGACCGCCGCTACCTCGAAACGGTCATCCGTTTCTATCACGGCGGTCCCGTAGGGATCGAAGCCATCGCCGCGACCCTGCAGGAAGAGTCCGACACGCTGGTCGACATCATCGAACCCTACCTGTTGAAAATCGGCTTTATTCTGCGGACCTCCGCCGGACGCAAGGCCTCCGAAGCGGCCTACCGCCATCTCGGCTTCAGCGTGCAGCGGAAATTTTTTTCCTGACATGGGACTCATCGGCCTGATCACGGATTTCGGCGATTGCGACGAGTATGCCGGCGTGATGAAGGCGGTCATCCTCGGGCTCGATCCCCGGGCGGTGATCGTCGACGTCACCCATGCGATCGAACCGCAGGACATCCGTCAGGCGGCCTTCGTTCTGCGCAGCGCCTACCGGTTTTTCCCGCCCGGCAGCCTGCTTGTGGTCGTGGTCGACCCGGGGGTCGGAACCGATCGTGCGATCCTCTGCGTCGAGTCCGACGGTCGGCGGTTCCTGGCGCCCGACAACGGCGTTCTTTCCTTCGTGATCGAGCCGTCGTTGTCCCCCCGCTGCCGGGTCATCGATCCGGCCGCCGTAGCCCGGGGCCCCGTATCGGCCACCTTCCACGGACGCGACCTCTTCGCCCCGGCCGCCGGAAGACTCTCCCGCGGGGAGGCCCCTTTCGCGCTGGGGCCGGAGATCCCCGCGCAGCGGCTTCGACACCTGGAGGGCCTCCAGGCCGAAAGGACGCCGGATGGCGGACTTCTCGGGCGGATCGTCCATGTGGATCGCTTCGGAAACCTGATCACGAACATCGAAGGCGATGCCCTCGAGGGCGCCCGAGGCGGGATGCGGATCTACGCCGGGGGGATTCGCATCGAAGGGCTATGCCGAACCTACGCCGACGCGGCCCCGGGGAGCCTGCTGGCTCTGGTCGGCAGCCGGGGCATGCTCGAAATCGCCGTCTGCGGCGATCATGCCGCCGCGCGCACAGGGATCGGCAGAGGAGAGCCGGTCCGGGTGGAGTTTCTCGATGGAAAATGAATGTCCGGATCCCCGCGGTTCGTCCAGGATGGGGGAGGGCTGCCTTTCGCGGGATCGCTGGACCGTGCTCCTCGTCGGAAGTCACGGCCGGGTGATCACCCTGCGGCGCTTGCGGATGCTGCTGGGAATCGCCGCCGCGCTTTTGACGCTGAGTCTTCTTTCCGCCGCCGTTTTCGGACTAGGCGCCTTTCGGGTGGAGATGCAGCGACGGGAACTCCTGCAGACGCTCGCGGCGGCGCGGGATCAGATGGCGACGCTGAGCCGCGACCGGGAGCGCCTGGCGGCGGAACTCGTGCTGGCCGAGGCGCGGCTGCGCGAGATCGCCGCCTCTTCCAGCCCGAGCGTCGCCGAGGGGGCCGCCGCGGGAGCGCAGACGGCACAGGCGGAAAGCCCGCCGCCGGAGGCGTCCCTGAATGCCGGTACGGCGGTTCCGCTCGCGGCGGAGCCGCCTCCGCCCATCCGGCCGCCCCTGAGCGTTCAGGTGGAATCCTTCGCCGCCCGTTTCGATGCCGCGGCATCGGCTCTGGAAATCCGCTACCGGCTTGCCGTCTCCGGCTCCACGCGCCGGCCCGTGGAAGGCCACGTCATCGTCGTATTCAAGGGCGAAGACCCCGATCCGGGAACCTGGATCAGCATGCCCTCCGTCCCGCTCCCCCGCGGACGGCCGAGCGGAGCCGATAAGGGCTATCGCTTCGCCATCGGGCACGCCAAGGAGTTCACCCAGCGGCTGCGTCTGCCCTTCCCGCCGGAGGGGATCGCCCAAGCGCTCGTCTATGTTTTCGCCTCCGACGGGCAACTGCTGACCGCCCGGCGGTACGAAGTGCGACTTTGATTTTTTTGTTGACAATTCCCCAAGTTTCCAATAGTTGTATCCAATTCGATTTCAGGAGCGGAAACCGTGAAGAAGACTACACGCAGCGCCAAAGCCGGAGAGGTTCCCGGCAAGTGGTATGTCGTCGACGCCAGCGGCGCCGTCCTGGGCCGGCTGGCGAGCCGGGTGGCAGCCCGTCTGCGGGGGAAACACCAGGTGCTTTTCACCCCGCACGTGGATACCGGGGATTTCGTCATTGTGGTCAACGCCGGGAAGATCCGCCTGACCGGAAAGAAATGGACCCAGAAACTCTACCATCGGCATACGGGATACATCGGCGGGCTGAAAACCACGAGCGCACGGGAGCTTCTGCAGAAACGCCCCGAGGAGCTCATCCGGCGGGCGGTGAAGGGAATGCTTCCCAAGAACCGGCTCGGGAGCCGGCTCTACGGCAAGCTCAAGGTTTACGCCGGCCCCGATCATCCGCACCAGGCCCAACAGCCGGAGCCCTGGACGATCTGAATTTCACTCCCCCGAGGAAGGCATGGAAAAGCAGAATTCTTTTTACTACGCGACGGGCAAACGCAAATCGGCGATCGCCCGCACCTGGCTCAAGCCCGGTTCGGGCCAGGTGCGCGTCAATGACCGGCCCTTCGAGGAGTACTTCCCGCTGGAGTCGACACGACTCGAGCTGCTGCAACCGCTCAAGCTGACCAACACGCTCGGCGCGTGGGACGTGCGCGCTCTGGTCCAGGGAGGAGGGCCGAGCGGCCAGGCGGCCGCCGTCCGCCATGGCATCACCCGGGCGCTCATCCTGGCCAACCCCGACTTCCGTGCCGCCCTCAAGAAGGCAGGTTTCGTCAAACGCGACCCGCGGGTCAAGGAGCGCAAGAAATACGGGCAACGCTCCGCGCGGGCCCGCTTCCAGTTCTCCAAGCGGTAAAGACGCCGCGGCGGATGGCGACGGCCGCGGAAGGCGGGCGGGCTCATTGTCCGCCCGCTTTTTTCAGGCTCAATAGACCCCCCCGGCCGCTGGAAAAGTTCCGAGACCCGGATATCCCGGAAAGCGCAGTTCTTCGCGGGAAGGAGGGCCCATCCGATGTCCGCCGGAAGAATCGATCTCAATGCCGATGTCGGCGAAAGTTTCGGCGCCTATACCCTCGGCATGGATGCCGAGCTGATCCCGCTGATCAGCTCGGCCAACATCGCCTGCGGCTTTCATGCCGGGGATCCCTCCGTCATGCGGACGACCGTGGAGCGCGCCCGCCGCGCCGGAACGGCGGCCGGCGCTCATCCGGGACTGCCGGATCTCGTCGGTTTCGGCCGCCGGGCCATGGAGATCGGTCTGCAGGAGATCCGCGACATCACCGCCTACCAGATCGGGGCGCTCCAGGCCGTCTGCGCTCTCCAGAAGGTGCGGCTGCAGCATGTGAAACCCCACGGCGCGCTCTACAACATGGCCGTCCGCAAACCCGAAATCTGGGATGCGATCGCCGAGGTGACGGCCGGAATCGACGAGCGCCTGATTCTCTTTGCGCTTGCGGGACCGGATCGCGCGACGATCGAGGAGATCGGGCGAAGACGGGGCATCCGCATCGCCTTCGAATTTTTCGCCGACCGGGCCTACGAAAAAGACGGATCGCTCGTTGCCCGCAGCCGCCCCGGGGCGGTGATCCACGATCCCGGGGCCGTCGCCGCCAAGGTGCTGCGTTTCGTCCGCGAGGGCCGGGTGGCGACGATCGACGGGGGGGAAATCGAACTGCGGGCGGAGACGATCTGCGTACACGGGGACAACCCCGAGGCTCTGGCCCTGGTGAAAACCATCCGCGAAAGCCTGCTTCAGGCCGGAATCGAGATCCGGCGTCCTTCGGAATTTTTGTGAGGCGCAACGGGGCGGGGCACTATCGCTTTTCGGCACAGGGGAGGCGATCATGAACGAAGCTGCGGATGGGCTCCGCTTTCGCTTCATGGGCGAGCGCAGCGTGCTCGTCGAGCTGGGCGACCGGATCGCGCCGGAGACCCACCGCCGGGTCCACCGCCTGATGCGGCTCTTGGAGCAGGAGAACTGGCCCGGAATCCGCGAGCTCTCCCCCGGGTACCGCTCGCTTCTCGTCGTCTTCGATCCGCTCGAACTGGATCCGGCCGAGCTGACCCGGCGGATTCAAAAGCGGGCGAGCCGCCCCGCCGCGGGAGAGATTCCCCCCGCCCGCCGGATCGTCATTCCGGTCTTCTACGGCGGGGAACACGGCCCGGATCTCCCCGAGGTCGCCCACCGGCTCGGGATGACGCAAGAGGCGGTGATCCAACGGCACACATCGCTTGTCTACCGCGTCTACATGATCGGCTTCACACCGGGCTTTCCCTACCTGGGAGAGCTCCCCGAGGAGCTTTCCCTGCCGCGGCGCAGCACGCCGCGCACCCGGGTGCCGAAAGGGTCGGTCGCCATCGCGCAGCGGCAGACCGGCATTTACCCTGTGGAGAGCCCGGGCGGATGGCACCTGATCGGCTGGACCCCGGTCGAGCTGTTTCACCCCGGCCGTCGGCCGGCCTGCCTGCTTGAAACGGGCGACGAGGTCCGTTTCGCGGCCGTCGAGGCGGTGGAGGATTAAGCCATGGCGGGTGCGCCCATCCTTGAAGTGCTGAGCCCCGGCATCCTGACGACGGTCCAGGATCTCGGGCGGGGGGGATACGCCCGTTGGGGGGTGGCGCCGAGCGGCGCGGTGGATGCGCTCGCCGCGCGTGCGGCGAACCTTCTCGTCGGCAACCCCGAAGGCAGTGCGGTGCTCGAGACGACCCTTTTGGGGCTTCGGCTGCGGCTGCTCCGGGACACGCGGCTGGCCGTCTGCGGGGCGGATCTTCAGGCGAATCTCGACGGGCAGGCCCTCCCGCTGTGGAGGTCCGTCTCCGTGCGGTCCGGTCGGATCCTGACTTTCGCCGGGCCGCGCTGGGGTCTGCGGGCCTACATCGCCGTGGCCGGAGGAATCGATGTGCCCGCCGTGCTCGGCAGTCGGAGCACCAATCTCGCCTCCGGGTTCGGCGGCTTCCAGGGCCGCCCCCTGCGCCGCGGCGACGTGCTCGCCGCCGGCGAGCCGCCGCCGACGGAGATCGAGCGCGAGTTTGACTCCGCGGCCGCGGGCTACGACGGACCTCCCTGGCGCTTGCGCATCCTCTGGGGTCCCCAAGATGAATTCCTCGCCGAGGAGGGGCGGGAGCGGTTTCTCACCACGGCCTTCACCGTGTCCCCGGATTCCGACCGCACCGGCATTCGCCTGGAGGGAACGGCCGTCCCCGTGCAGCCCGGAACCCCGGATTCCATCATTTCCGAAGGGATCCTCTCCGGTGCGATCCAGCTCCCTGCGGACGGCCGGCCCATCATCGTCCTCGCGGAGACGGCCTCGGGCGGCTACCGCAAGCCGGCGACGGTGATCGCCGCCGACCTACACCGGCTGGGGCAGATCATGCCCGGAGACGAGGTGCGCTTCGCCGCGGTCACTCTGGAAGAGGCCGTCGCGCTTCTCCGGCGGCGCGAGGAGGCGTTCCGCGCCGCCTTTCGCCCACCGCTTTGCGGCTGAACCGGCTCCTTCCCTTCACTTCCCTTTCATCAAGCCCGGCAGGTAGAGGACGATCTGCGGCCAGGCCGTGATCATCACCACGACGAGACACATGATCAAAAAGAAAGGAAAGGCGGCCCTGGCGATGCGCAAAATGTCGTCGTTGTTCAGTCCGCTGATGACGAAGAGATTGAAGCCGACCGGCGGGGTGATCTGGGCGAGCTCGATCATCAGCACGAGATAGATGCCGAACCACACCGGATCGAACCCGGCCGCCTGGACCATCGGCAGAACGATGGGGGTCGTCATCACGATCATCGAGAAGCCGTCGATCAGACATCCCAGGCCGACGTAAAGAAGCGAGAGGATCGCGATCAGCATATAGGGGGAAAGCCCCATCTCGGTCACGGCGGTGGTGAGCTTGCGCGTGATGCCGAGATAGCCCACGACGACGGAGAGGTAAGCCGCCCCCATGACGATCAGCATGATCATGCTGGTCGTCTTGACCCCGCCGAAGAGGCTCTCCCGCAAGGCCTGCCGGCTGAAGCCTCCGGTGGCGAGCGCAAAGACGATTGCGCCCGCCACTCCCACGGCGCCCGCCTCCGTCGGAGTCGCCCAGCCCGCGTAGATGCTGCCGAGCACGACGAAGATCAGGATCACCACGGGCAGGATCTGCGGCACCGCCCGGAGCCGCTCGGCCCAGCTGTAGCGGTCTTCGCCGCGGGGCGCGAGGCTCGGCCGGAAGAGGCAGAGCAGCAAGACATAACCGCTGAAAAGGCCGGCGATCAGAAATCCCGGAAGGAAGCCGGCGATGAAGAGCTTGCCGATGCTCACATCCCCGATGATCCCGTAGACGAGCATCATCATGCTGGGCGGGATCATGAACCCTAAGGTTCCCGCCCCGGCAAGCGACCCCGTGGCGAGCATGCGGTTGTAGCCGCGTTTCTCGAGTTCCGGGACCGTGATCTTCCCGACCGTGGCCGTGGTGGCGGCCGAAGATCCGCTCACGGCGGCGAAAAAGGTGCAGGCGAGGATGTTTACGTGCACCAGGCGCCCCGGGATCCCGTCCATCCAGGGGGCGAGCCCGGTGAAGAGATTCGAGGAGATGCGGCTGCGGAAGAGGACCTCGCCCATCCACACGAAGAAGGGCAGCGCCATCATCGCCGAGCCGCTCGTGTTGTTCCAGGAGATGTTGGCGAGAATGCTGCCGAAGGGTAGATCGGTGAAAAAGACAAACCCTCCCACACCGGCCAAAAACAGGGCGATGCCGATCCAGATCGAGCCTCCCAGGAAAACCACGAGAAGACCGGCCAAGCTGAGCGAGACGACGGTGAAATCCATGATGTTTCCCCTTCCGCCGGGGACGGCGCCCCATTTCCGCTACCGGCCGAGGTCTTGATCCTCGACGGCCGACTCGGCTTCCGCGGCACCGCGCAGGGCGAGAAGATCCTGAAGGATCTCGCCCCAAAACTGAAAGGTGAGCAGAAGCGCACCCAGGGGCATGAAAAACTGGGGAATCGCGAGATAGGTCTCCGAGACCTGCATCGACTGGCTGCCGCTCCTCACCGAGTCCCAGAAAAAAGCGAAACAGTAAGCGGTGAAGCCGATGCCGAAAAGAAAGCCGACCGCATGGCAGACGAGGTTCAATCGCAGGCGGCCCGCTCTGGAGAGAGCCCGCAGCAGGAAAACCATGCGGATATGTCCCTTTTCCCGCAAGGTGTAAGCGAGCGAGCAGAAGGTGAGCACGCACATGAGGTAGCCGGAATACTCCTCGGTCACATACAACGTGCGATGGAACAGGCTGCGGCCGAAGATTTCCGCGAGCACAAGCAGCAGGGCCGAGACCATGGCGCAAACGGCGATCCACCCGCCCAGGGCGGAGAGCCGTTGCGCCAGGCGTATCATCGCCGTCATGACGGCGTTTCCTCCTCGAGAGGCCCCGGGGGGAGACGGCGGATCCGTCTCCCCCCGGGATCCGGGATGCCCGCCGAATCCGGGTTCGCGTATTCCCGGATTCGCAGCCGGCGGTCAGCGTCCGACCTTCTTGCGGTACTCGTCGTAGAGCTTTTTCGCTTCAGGCGGGGCGGCGTTATACCATTCCGCGCGGATGTTCTCCGTGACTTTGGTCAGCTCGGCCATGAACTCCTTGGAGGGGGAAACGGTCTGAATGCCGTTTTTGTTGCAGAGATCCACCATCTCTTGGTCGAGTTTGGCGACCATGTCCCACATCCGCTTTTCCATTTCTTTGCCGGCCTTCACCAACTCGTCCTGAACGTTCTTGGGCAGTTTCTTGAAGCTGTTCAGGTTCACGTTCACCATGTTGGTGGCGATGGTGATGTTGATCGGCTGGAAAAAGGAAAGGACTTCCCAGAACTTGGCGTCGACCGCCGTAGGCGAGGAGGTGAGCACGGAGTCGATGACTCCGGTCTGGAGCGAGGAGTACACCTCGCTGAAGGGCAGGGCGAAGGGGGTTGCGCCCGCTGCTTCCATGACCAAAGCCCCGTTTTTGTCGTAGGTGCGCGTCTTCAACCCTTTCATGTCGGCCAGCGAAGTGACCTTTTTCTTGGTCCAGATTCCGGCCCCGGGCCAGGGGGCGATGTAGAGGATCTTCTGCCCCCACTTTTCGGCGGTTTTTTCGAAAGTGGGATAGCAGACATCGATCAGCGTGCGCAGCTCGTTGAAATCCAGGGTGAGGAAAGGAAGGGTCACGATCTGAAACACCTTTTCGTCCCCGGCCACCCCGCTGATCAGCATGTCGGAAAGCGGCAGCAAACCGTCGCGCACGGCCTTGAGGAGCTCGGGGCCCTTGTAGCCCAAAGCACCGCCGGTTTCGACCACGATTTCGAGCTCCCCTTGGGTATTCTTTTTCACCGCCTCGGCAAACTCCACCAGCCCGACGCTGTGATGGTTCTTGGGCGGCCAGACGGAGTTGGCTTTCCAGGTCGTCTTGGCGAAGACGGGGGCCGCGGCGAGGACCGATGCCCAAAGGATCGAAAGCGAGAGCATCCACCAGGTTCTTTTCATTGCGGTTCCTCCTCGGTTGATCGGTTGATGGGGTGACGGAAATAAGGCGCTTTCATCGGGACGGATTCTCTTCGGTCCGAAGAGTTTTTAGGGTTATCGAAACCCCTGAAGACTGTCAAGGGCGGCCGCCGCGGCGATCGACGCTCAGACGACCGTGATCTCATCCGGATAGCGGCCGAACGGCTCCAGTCCCGTCGCCGTCACGCGGTGGGTGTTCTCGATCCCGACCACGCCGACGCCGGGAAAGATGAGCTTGGGCTCGAGGGCGACGACCATGTCTTCGGCGAGAGCCAGGCTTTGCCCGGCGTTCAGGAAGGGGAATTCGTCCAGTTCGAGCCCCACGCCGTGTCCGACGAAGCGGATGCGCTCCGGCCCGAAGCCCATGAAATGCTCCCCGTAGCCCGCCGCTTCCGCCTGCTGCAGGGCGAAAGCGTACACCTCGCCCGAGGCGACGCCGGGGCGCGCGAATTCGCGGAGGCGGTGCTGCAGGTCGATCATCGCCCGGTGGGCGCGCTCAAGCTCCGGGGCGAGGGGACCCAAAGAAAAGATCCGTGCCTGGTCCGAGATGTATCCCGAACGGACAAAGACGTAATCGACGAGGATCGGCTCATTTCGCCCGATGCGGCGAAAACCGGCGCTCTGGGCGACGGCGGGGTCGACTCCGCTGCCGCCGGTCGGCGAGGAGAGGTAGCTCGGCACCGCACCGGAAGGGCCCGCGAGGAGATGCCCGTAGAAGAGCTCGCTGCCCCACAGGCGCATGCGCACGATCCCCGGATGTCCCAGGCGGCGGGCCTCGGCTTCCACTCGGCCGGCGAGCTCGACCTCGGTCATCCCCTCGCGCAGAAGCCCGGGCACACAGGCCGCAACCCGGTCGCAGAGGGCGGCCGCCTCACGGATCCGCTCCATCTCCCAGGGGGACTTCACCGCCCGCAGCAGCCGGATGTCGATCGATACGTCCAGGATCTCGGCCTCCGGAAAGAGCCCGCGGTAGGAAAAGTAGAGGTTGGCGGGCAGAACATCCAGCTCGAGGCCGATGCGACGCGGCGCGGGAAGCCCGGCCTCCGCGATCCGCCGGGGAAGATCGCGCGTGCTCCCCAGGGGGAAGACCGCCTCGAGGGGGGTTTCCGCGCGGGCCCGCTCGAAGGACTTGTTGACGAGCAGCATCGCCCGGCCCTCGGCCGGCACCACCAGGACCGCCTGTTGGATCGTGCCGCTGAAATAGAAAAGATCGGGTTTCTGAATCACCAGCGCGATGTCGATTTCCCGGCGGCAGAGCGCCTGCTGCAGGGCGACGAGGCGGCGGTCGATCTCTTCCCGCGGGGTGCGGCGGTCGGCGGTCTCCATGGACGATTCTCCTTGAACGGTCTCAGCTCCGCAGGCATCGGACATAGTGCCCTCCGCCCGCATCCGTCAAGTCGCCCGCCCAGGCCCGGCATGCGGAGGCGGCCTCGGGGCAGGCCGAATAGGCGATGCAGGCGTCCGGCGAAGCCGACGGAGCCGCTTGCGTCCCAACAAGGGAGGCGGCGTCCGCGACCTCCCGCAGCGGGTCGGCGGCCGCCGCAAGCAGCTGCCGCGTGTAGGGGTGGAGGGGCGCGTCGAAGAGGGCCTCGGCGGGGGCTTCCTCCACGATGCGGCCGTGCACCATGACGGCGATCCGGCGACAGAAGTAACCCACGACATTCAGGTCGTGGGAGATGAAGAGGCAGCTCAAGCCCAGGCTCTCTCGGAGATCGGCCAAGAGATTCAGGATCTGGGCCTGGATCGAGACGTCGAGGGCCGAGACCGGCTCGTCGCAGACGAGGATTTCGGGCTCGACGGACAGGGCGCGGGCGATGCCGATCCGCTGGCGCTGCCCGCCGCTGAATTCGTGCGGATAGCGGTCCGCCGCCGAGGCGGGAAGCCCGACCCGTTCGAGCACGGCGGCGATCCTTTGCCGGAGGGCCCCGCGTCCGGTGACGCCGGCCAGGTGCAGCCCGTCCCGGAGGGTTTGGCCGATGGTCAGCCGGGGATTGAGCGAGCCGTACGGGTCTTGGAAAACGATCTGGATCTTGCGGCGCAGCGGCCGCATCTCGGTCTCGGAGAGAGGCACGAGATCCACCCCGCGATAGAGGATCCTGCCTTCGTCGGCGGGCAAAAGCTTGAGCAGCATGCGGGCGAGGGTGGTCTTGCCGCAGCCGGACTCCCCCACGAGGCCCAGGGTCTCCCCGCGCGCCAGTTCGAAGGAAACGCCGCTCACGGCCTCGATCCCCGCGGCAGGCCTCGAGCGGAACCCTTCCCGCCCCCGGGGATAGCGTTTGACCAGGTTCCGGGCGGCGAGAATGGGCGTGTCGTCCGGGCATGTGCTTCGGTTCATCGTCCGGCATCCTTCCCGCCCAGCGTGGCGGCGGTCACGGGACAACGGACGGCCCGCGCACGCGGAAGCGGGATCAGCGCCGGTCGTTCCCGGCGGCAGGCCGGTTCTGCATACGGGCAGCGCGGATGAAACGCGCACCCCGGCGGCCGCGCGGCGGGGTGCGGGACTGCCCCCGGGACGGCGGCGAGGCGCCGGCCGCGTTTGCCGCGCCCGGGAAGCGCATCGAGCAGCGCCGCCGAGTAGGGATGCAGCGGGCGCCGCAGGATCTCCTCCGCCGGCCCCGTCTCGACCCCCTCGCCGGCATACATCACGGCCACCCGCTCGGCGATTCGGGATACGACCCCGAGGTCGTGGGTGATGTAGAGCATCGAAAGGTCGCGTTTTTCCTTGAGCGCCCGCAGAAGGCGCAGGATCTGGGCCTGTACGGTCACATCGAGCGCCGTCGTCGGCTCGTCGGCGATCAAGAGCTCCGGGCCGCAGGCGAGGGCGATGGCGATCATGACCCGTTGGCGCTCTCCGCCGCTCAAGCGGTGCGGGTAATCCGAAAGCCTCTGCTCCGGTCGCGAAAGCCCCACTTCGGCGAGCAGCTCGCACGCCCGCTCGCGCGCCCGGCGTGCGCAGAGCCCCTGGTGGAACGAAAGCCCCTCGGCGATCTGATCGCCGATCGAAAGAACCGGATTGAGCGAGGTGAGCGGCTCCTGGAAGACCATCGCCAGGCGTCGGCCGCGGATGCCCGGCGGGTAGTCCGCCGCTCCGGCCGCGAGGTCGATCCCGTCGAAGCGGATCCGGCCGTTCGCGATTTCCGCAGCCGGCCGGGGAAGAAGGCCCATCACGGAAAGTGCGGTCACGGTCTTGCCGCACCCGGACTCGCCCACGAGGCAGACGGTTTCCCCCCGCCGGACGGTGAGATCCAGGCCTTCGACGGCGTGGAAGCTTTCCTGCTCCCGCCGGAAGCGGACGGTCAGTCCCTCGACGGCGAGAAGGACGCCGGGATTTGCCGACGCCACGGCATCACCTCCCCTCGCGTGCCTGGGGGTGGAGGAGATCGCGCAGGCCTTCGCCGAAGAGATTGAAGGAGAGGACCACCGCCAGAATCGCCGACCCCGGGGCGAGCGTGAGCCAGGGGGCATCGAAGAGAAAGCGTCTGCCGTCGGCGAGAAGGTTGCCCCAGGTGGCGTGCGGCGGGGGAACCCCGAAACCCAAGAAACTCAGGCCGGATTCGGTGAGGATGGCCGAGGCGACCCCGAGGGTCGCCGAGACGAAGACCGGCCCCAGGGCGTTCGGCAACATGTGGCGGAAGAGGATGCCCGGATCGCCGACCCCCAGGGCGCGTGCGGCGTCGACGAATTCCCGTTCGCGGAGCGAGAGAAACTCCGCGCGGACGAAGCGGGCCGTCCCTTCCCAGCTCGTCAGGCCGATCACGGCCATGATCGTGATCATGCGGGGAGGGAGCAGCGCGACCACGGTCAGGATGAGAAAGAAGCTCGGAAAGCAGAGCAGGATGTCGACGATGCGCATGAGGAAGCCGTCGATGTCGATGAGCGGGCGATCCAGGAGGCCCGGACGTCGCGGGCGGCCCTTTTCCTGACGCCGTCGCCGCATTCCGAGACCGGCCCAAAGCGCCGCGGCGACAAGGAGCAGCCCGGCCGGAAGATGCCCGCTCCACCCCAGAATCGTGCCGGCGACGAGGGTCAGGGCGAGCGCCGCATGCCGCAGGCGGATCAGGCGACGGCCGTAATAACCGGCGATCCCGCCGGCCAGGATGCCGAGGGAGACCGAGATGCCGACGGCGATGAAGCCCACCGTGAGCGACACCCAGGCGCCCTCGAGCATCCGGGCGAAGAGGTCCCGCCCCAGATCGTCGGTCCCGAGGAGGTAGATCCCGAGAAACGGAGGATTCGCTCCGTCCCGGGCCGGGCTGAGGGGAGGGCGAAGCCTTTCTTCGAGGCGCACGCGGCCGGGATCGACAAGCGGCTCGCGGCCGGAGGTCACCGCGGCCCCGATCGCGGCGAGCACCAGGAAGGCGCAGAAGAACACGAATCCTGCGAGCGCCGGACGGTTGCGGCGGAAGGTGCGCCAGAGGCGCCCGCGGTGTTGCACCTGGCCGACGTCGTCCGCCTGCGCGAGAGCCGCTGGGTCCATCATTCGAGCCGGATGCGCGGGTCGGCGGCGGCGTAAAGCAGGTCGGAGAGCAGGGTGCCGAGCAGCACGAGGACCGCGGCGATGAAGTTCAACGTCAGGATCACCGGATAATCGCGGGCGAGGATCGCCTCGTAGGCCAGGCGTCCCAGACCCGGCCAGGAGAAGATCGATTCGATGATCACCGAGCCGCCGACCAGTCCGGGAAGGAGGAGCCCGAACATCGTCAGGAAAGGCAGCAGGGCGTTGCGCAGGGCATGCTTGTAGAGGACCGTCTCTTCGGGCAGACCCTTGGCCCGGGCGGTGCGCACGTAGTCCTGATGGATCACCTCGAGCATCTGGCTGCGGACATAGCGCGAAAGCACGGCGATCCCCGTCGCCGAGCCGAGCCCCGCGGGCAGCAGCAGGTGCCAGAGCCGGTCGTTGAGGCGGTAAAGGACGGGGGCATCCTCGAAGCCGTAAGTTTCCATGCCGAGAACGGGCACCGCCAGGGTGTTCACCACGAGGAGGATCAACAGGTAGGCGAAGAAAAAGCCGGGAAGAGAGATGAACCCGTAAGCGAAAAAAGCCGTTCCGCGATCGAAGAACCCGCCGCGGCGCACGGCGGCGTGGATGCCGAGCGGGAAAGCGAGCGTCCAGGTGAGAAGGGTCCCTGCGGCGAACAGCGGCAGGCTGTTCAGGAAGCGCTCGCCGATCTTTTCGAGCACCGGTCGGTTGTCCTTCCAGGAGACGCTCCGGCCGGTGAAAAGGTCGCGGTAAAAGAGCACGTACTGGATCGGAAGCGGCCGGTCGAGATGAAAGGCGCGCCGGAAGCGCTCCACCATTTCGGGGGTGAACTTCGGGTTGAGCGGATCGACCTGGGCGGGCTCGCCGGGAGCGAGGTGGATGATGAGAAACGAGACCACGGTCACCAGAAAGAGCGTGACCAGTTTCCGTTTCAGGTTGCGGGCGAGAAAGGCGGTCATGTTCCGTCCTCGAAGCCGTCTCGGTTCACTGCACGGTGAAGAGCGGGCGCTCGGAGAGCTTCACCCAGCGATGGAAGTGGTAGCGGTAATTGCCCGTCGCCGTGGCTTCGATCGGACGGTGGTGGATTTCGCCTCCCTGCCGCTCGCGGATCACGATCCGGCGGTCGAGCACGGCCGTCCATTTGCCGGCGTAGAGGAAAGTGACCGGCTGATCGGCGGCGATCCGGGCATGCAGTTTGCGGCACAGAGCGACCTGGCGGTCGGGGTCGTACTCCTGGCGGATCCGCGTGATCAGCGCGTCGGCCTCCGGGTGGCGGTAGCCGACGAAATTGAGCTGGTGCGGGCCGGTCTGGCTTGAGTGCCAGATCGGATAGAGGTCGGGCTCGACGCCCATCGACCAGCCGAGCACCACGGCGTCGAAATCGAGGCGGTGGATCCGCTCGCGGATGAAGACGGACCACTCGACGAGATCGGTGCGCACCTCGATGCCCAGCCGTTTCCAGGCGTCCTGGACGATCGTCAGGATGGATTTGCGGATGTCGTTGCCGCTGTTGGTGATCAGGGTGAAACGCAGGCGACGGCCGTCTTTCTCGAGCAGACCGTCCGGGCCGGGCCGCCAACCGGCTTCTTCGAGCAGGCGTCCGGCGGCCTCTGGGTCGTGGGGGAGCGGTTCGACCTGCGGGTCGTAGAAGGGCGTCTGGCGCGGAAACGGGCCGCTCGTGCGTTCGCCCTGACCGTAGAGCACGGCCTCGAGGATCTGCTCGACCGGGACGGCAAGGCCCAGCGCCCGCCGCACGCGGGGATCGTCGAAGGGCGGGCGGCGCAGGTTGTAGCCGATGTAGGTGTAGGCGAAGGAGGTGCCGGAGAAATGCTGGAAACGCGGATCGCCGGCGAGGCGCGCCGCCTGGTGCGGCTGGACGGCATAGGCGTCGATCGTCCCGGCGTAGAACTCCATTTCCTGAGTCAAAAGATCCGGGATCACCCGGAAGGAGAACCGGCGGTACTCGGGCGGCCCCTCGAAGTATTCGGCGAAGCGCTCGAGGCGGATGTGGCGATCGGATTTCCACTCGCGAAAGACGAAAGGCCCGCCGCCGACGGGTTGGCGGTTGAAGCGGCTGTGGCGGATCCCGAAGGAGGCGGGGTCTTTTCCGGAGGCGAGCGCTTCCGCCTGCAGGGCGTTGTCGTCGAGCCGGTGGCGGGGCAGGATCCCCAGGGTCCAGCTCGCCAGCGCCGGCGCATGGAGGCGCTTGTAGACCACCACCGCCGTCAGCGGATCGGGGAGGCGCACCTCCTTCACCGGTTCAAAATCGGAGGCCCGCGGCGAGAGGTTCCGCGGGTCCATGACGGCCTGCCAGGTAAAGCGCACGTCTTCGGCGGTGAGAGGGTGTCCGTCGTGAAAGGTGAGGCCCGGTCGGAGGCGGAACTCGATGACGGGGTTGTGCTCGACGGGGGGAAGCAATTCTTCCGCGATGCGCCGTTTCTCCTCGACGCCGAGCGGGGGGACGGCCTCGAGATGCGTCTCGGGGCGGAAGCGAAGGAAATAGCCTTCCCCCACAACGACTTCAAGCCGGGGGAACAGATCGGGATCGACCCGCGTGAGGAGAAGGCGGAGTCGGGGCGGGATCGAAAGGTGAAGGTGAAGGGTTTCGCCGGAGGCTCCGAGGATTTCGCGCCTCTCGCGTCGGGGGGGCTCGACGGCGATTTCCTCGATGTTCGCCAGGGATGCCCGCACCTCGGGGGGCAGCCCGTCGGGCTGCGCGCGGCACCGGCGCAGGAGGGCGGCGACCCGCTCGGCTTCCTCCGTCTCCTGTCCTTCCCCCGCCGGGACAGAAAAGAACGCCTCCTCACGGACGGACCAGGATTCGGCCAGCTTGCCGCGCAACCGCAGATGCTCGTCGCGGTCGAGCAGCCCGGCGAAGACGAGTTGCTCGATTTCCGCACTCGCCGCATCGGTGGAAAGGATGGGGTTGAGGACGGCGGCGTCGCCGATCGACGCCTGGATGAACTCCTCGAGCCGGCCGGGGTTGCCGCGCGTTTGCTCCTCGTAGGTCGGAACCCAGAGGATGGATTGCAGCAGCAGGGTGCTGACCGCCAGCGGCAGGCCGAGCAGAATGCGGCGCGTGCCCACGAGCGCTCCTTTTGCAGTTCGGTGCGGATCCGCCTATAATAGGCCTATAAAAGATTTGCGGCACCCTGGCAAACCCGACCCGCAAACCCATGACGAAACCCGTGCGCCGGCTTACCTCTCCGCAAAAGAACGAAAGCCGCTCCGCCTGGAGCTCTCCGGGCGGCGTGCGCCTGCTGGCGGTGCTGGGCCGCTACGATTCGCTGGCGGTGGCCTTTTCCGGAGGGGTGGACAGCACGCTGCTGCTCTTTGCCGCCCGGCGTGCGCTCGAGGGCCGGGTGCTCGCGGTGACGGCGGAGACCCCTCTGCAGAGCCGGCGGGAAATCGCCTCCGCGGTCGAGACCGCGCGCCGGCTTGCGGTTCCCCACCTGCGGCTGCGGGTGCCGATCCTCAATCAGGCGGGGGTGCGGCGCAACGGGCCCGCCCGCTGCTATTTTTGCAAGCGAAGGCTCCTGCAGGAAATCCGGGCGGCGGCCGGACGGCGGGGGTTCGCCGTGGTGGCCCACGGGGCGAACCTCGACGACCTCGGGGATTTCCGGCCCGGCCTGCGCGCCGCCCGGGAGATGGGCGTCGCCGCTCCCCTGATCGAAGCGGGGATGGACAAAGCCGAGATCCGCCGCCTGTCGCGGCGCCTGGGACTTCCCACGTGGAACCGTCCGGCGATGGCCTGTCTTGCCTCGCGCATCCCCTATGGACGGGAACTCAAGCGAGGGGAGCTCACGGCGGTCGAACAGGCGGAGGAATTCCTGGAGGCCCAGGGGTTTTCCGGTGTCCGCGTGCGCCATCACGGCGAGGTCGCGCGGATCGAGGCCCGGCCGGAGGATTTCGCCCGCCTCGCGGCCCCTGCTCTGCGGCGCAAGATCGAACAGGCCTTCCGCCGCCTGGGCTTTCTTTATGCCACTCTCGATCTCGGCGGCTACATCGCCGGGAGCTTGAACCGCGCCGTCGCGCAAGCCCGCCGGCGCCAAGGGGAGGGACGGTGAGCCGGAAAGCGGTCGTTTTGCCGTTGCTGATCCTTCTCGCCACCCCGCAGCCGGCCTTGGCCGAATTCTACCGCTACACCGACCGCTTCGGCCGGACCCATTTCGTGGACGAGCTCTGGAAAATCCCTGAGGAATACCGATCGCAGGCCGGGCGGTATTCCGAGAAATACGACCATCTGCCCGAGGAAGAGCGCATCCTGCAGCGCAAGGCCGACCGCAGCCGTGAAGAGGAACTCGAGGCGGAGCGGCGACGGGAGACGGAACGGCACCTGGAAGAACTGCGCCAGGAGGAGGAGAGGATTCGGGCCCGCCGGGCCGCGGAGGAGGAGCGAAAGCGGCGGAAGGCCGAAGAGACGGAAGTCGAGATCGCCGGCAACCGGATTCTCGTCCCCGTGAAGCTCGGCAACCACGGTCTCGAGGCCGGGGTGCGGCTGGTTCTCGACACGGGGGCGAGCCACACGGTCATCTACCGGCCGGTCGCCGAGCGGCTGCGCGTGCTGACGTTGGCCAAGGCGCAGTCCCGGCTGGCCGGCGGGCGCACGGTCCATTCCGAGGTCGGACGCCTGGAGACGTTTCAGGTCGGCCCGATCACGATGCGGGATTTCCCCGTGGTGATCCTGCCCCTCGAGGGGGAGGACCTGCAGCACGACGGCCTGCTGGGGATGGACTTCCTGCAGCGCGTCGAATACGCCGTCCAGTACGAGACCTCGACCATCCGCTGGTCGCCGCGCAGCCGTTGAGCGCGGGATTCCCGGTTCGCAGGCGAGGCTTGACCGCGTTTTTCCCGCTTTGCTACAATACCTGATGCTTGGGTTTGAAGGGCACGAAGAACGCCGAAAGGAGGGTGACGCGATGCCGACGTATGAGTTCTACTGCGAAGCGTGCAAGAAATCGTTTGCTCTCTTTTTGAGCCTTTCGGACGCCGAAAAGAAGAAGATCACCTGCCCCGAGTGCAAATCCCGGAAAGTCAAGCGCCAGATCTCCACCTTTCAGACCGTCACGTCCAAGAAAAGCTGATCCGCTGCGACTGCCCCGCGATAGCCGCAAAAGCCGGGCGGGCGGGTCGGTCCGTCAGGATCCCGACAGCGGCACGATGCGGATCACGACGCGGCGATTGCGGTTGCGGCCCTCGAGGGTCTCGTTGGTGTCGACCGGCTGCTCGGCGCCGAAGGCGGAGATCCTCAGCCGCCCGGGGTCGAGCCCCAAAGCGAGAAGCTGATTGCGGACCGCCATCGCCCGCTTGCCCGACAGGTACATGTTGTAGGCCGGGTCGCCCAGGCCGTCGGAATGCCCTTCCACGAGCGCCGCCGTGCCGGGACTGGCGCGGAGCAGGCCCCCCGCCGTGGCGAGGATTTCGCGTGCCCGGGGGGTGAGATCGACGGAGTTCGGCTCGAAGAGGACGGTGAATTCCTGCAGCACGAAGGCCGGAGAGGGCGGCGAGGGCGCTTCCGGCGCGCCGCGGCGTTCTTCGCCTGCGCTTTCGGGTGCCGCTTTCGGTGCCGGCGGCTCCAGGGCGATGGCGGGGAGGCGGGAGGGGGGCTCCGTCGCCGCCGCGGCGGGGGATTCGGCTTCCGCCTGCGACCCGGCCGGAGCGGATTCCACCGGAAGCGCCGGCGCCGCCTGCAGGGCGGTGCGGTGATCTTTTCCGTCGGGAAGGGACCCGGCGGACGGCTCTTTTCCCCTTCCCCAGAGCGCAAGCTGCTGGGATACGGCCTCCCCCCAGAAATACCACCCGCCGAAGAGAGCGAGCAAAACCAGCGCGAAAAAGAGGGCGGCTCGGCTCCAGGAGGCGGAGCTCCGGGATTCTTCCCGGCCGGGGAGCCGGTCTCGCGCCGACGGAGCCGTCGGCTGGCCTCCTGCGGCGTCGTGTTTCCGTCGGCGGCCGGGATCCGCTCCGATCGTGATTCCCAGTTCCCGTCCGCATTCGCGCACGATGTCGGCGTCGATGGTCTTCACGCCGCGGATGTAGGCCGTCATCATCGCATGATCGCAGACGATGTTGATCAACCGCGGCAGGCCCTTGGCAATCTCCTGCACGGCGCGGGCGGCGGCCGCCGTGAAGATTTCCCCGCGGGCCCCGGCCACACGCAGCCGGTGCTGGATGTACTGGGCGGTCTCGGCTTCCTCGAGCGCCGGCAGGTGGTAGCTCACCGTGATCCGCTGTCGGACGGCGCGGTTTTCCTCGCGGGCGAGAATGTCGCGGAACTCGCTTTGCCCGACGAAAAAGATGTTGATCAACACCTTGCCCTCGAGGTCGATGTTGGAGAGCAGCCGGATCTCCTCCAGCAGTTCGTGGTTCAGCCGTTGGGATTCGTCGATGATCAGCAACACCCGGCGGTATCCCGCGAAGTGCTCGAGCATCAGCCGCTTGAAGCGGGCAAGGAATTCCCCCTTGTTGCGGAAATCGCGCTCGATGTTCAGCTCCGAGGCCAGAAACTGATAGAAATCCATCAGCCCCATCCCGGGGTCCGGGATGGTGACGATGATCGCGCGGGCCTTGACCTCTTTTTCGATGGCGCGGATCAGGGCCGTCTTGCCCGTTCCGACCTCGCCGGTGATGAGCAGAAACCCCTTGTTCTCCAGGATGCCGTACTTGAGCACGGCGAGCCCTTCGCGGTGTTTTTCGCCGAGCCAGAGAAATTCCGGATCGGGGCTGATCTCGAAGGGTTTCTTCGTCAAACCGAAATGATTGCGGTACATGGATCCGTCCTTCCGGGAGGAAAAGAGATTGCCGCCCTATCGAACCGATTCACCATAGCACCGATCGCCGCCGAAATCCATGCGCGCCGGCTTGACAGAAGGAGCGGAAAACCATAGATCGAGACCCATTTCCGCCGCGCCAGGAGTCTCGTCCCCATGCCGATGTCGTCGGAGTTCGAAAAACGCCTCTTTCCCGTTCTCGACCGCATTGCAAACCGTTTCGGGACCCCTTTTCACGTCTACGACGAGGCCGGGATCCGCTCGACCGGCGAGGCGGTGAAGGACGCCTTCCGCGGGATCCCCGAGGGCTTTCGCGAGTATTTCGCGGTCAAAGCTCTTCCCAACCCGCGCGTGCTCCAGCTGATGCGCGAGATGGGCTTCGGCTTCGATTGCAGCTCGGTTCCCGAGCTGCTGCTGTGCCGTTCGATCGGCGCGCGCGGCGAGGACCTGATGTTCACCTCCAACAACACCGCGGTCCACGAATTCGAGGCCGCCCTCGCCGACGGCGGCTCGATCCTCAACCTGGACGACATCCGGCTGGTGCCCAAGGTCCCGCGTTTCCCCGACCTCATCTCGTTCCGGTACAACCCCGGGCCCCGGCGTACGGGAAACGAAATCATCGGCAATCCGGTCGAGGCGAAATACGGAGTCGCCCATGACCAGATGGTCGAAGCCTACCGCCGGGCGATCGCGCGCGGGGCGCGGCGCTTTGGGCTGCACACCATGGTCGTCTCCAACGAGCGCAATTGCCGCTTCATGGTCCAGACCGTGGCCATGCTGCTCGAGCTGATGGCCTGGATCGCCGGCGAGCTCTCGATCCGCTTCGAATTCATCAACATGGGGGGCGGCCTCGGAATCCCCTACCGGCCGGAAGACGAGCCGCTCGATCTCGCCGCTTTGGGCGAAGAGGCGACCGCGCTTTTCGACCGTTTCCGCAACCGCCACGGCTGGGCCCCCCGGCTCCTCATGGAAAGCGGCCGTTACATGACCGGTCCCCACGGGGTGCTCGTGACCCGCGTGATCAACCGCAAGGAAATCTACCGCACCTACATCGGGGTGGATGCCTGCATGTCGGCCCTGATGCGGCCCGGGATGTACGGCGCCTACCACCACATCACCGTTCCCGGAAAACAGGATCTCCCCCCCGCCGGTCCGGTGGACGTGGTCGGCTCGCTCTGCGAGAACAACGACAAGTTCGCCATCCAACGCGAATTGCCGCCGCTCGAGGAAGGCGATCTCCTTGTGATCCACGACACCGGCGCCCACGGCCACGCCATGGGGTTCAATTACAACGGGCGGCTGCGCCCCAAGGAGTTGCTGCTGCGCACCGACGGTGCGGTCGAGTTGATCCGCCGGGAGGAGACCGTCGAAGACCATTTCGCCACCCTCCGCTTCCCGCCCGATGTCTGGAAGCCCTGAGGTGTACTCGTCCGGGGGATCGGCGTCCGGCCCGGCCGCGGCCGGGCCGGACGATTCGGAGGGCCGTCCCGGACCGCGGGGCGGGGTTTTCCTCCGCGTCCTCCTCCCCTTCGCTCTCGCCTATTTTCTCTCCTACCTTTTCCGCGTGGTGAATGCGGTCATCGCGCCGGATCTGGTCACGGATCTGGGGATCGGACCCGCTGATCTGGGGTTGCTCACCGCCGCCTATTTCATCTCCTTTGCGGCCTTCCAGCTGCCGCTGGGGATCCTGCTCGACCGTTTCGGCCCGCGGCGCGTCGAGGGACTGCTGCTTCTGCTTGCCGCCGGAGGAGCCGTGCTTTTCGCCCGGGCCGAGGGGCTCTGGGGACTCGTTCTCGGCCGCGCCGGGATCGGCCTGGGGGTCGCGGCCGGCTACATGGCGGCGATCAAGGCCTACACCCTCTGGTTTCCTGCGGCTTCCTGGCCGCGGATCAACGGCCTGCATCTCGCCGCAGGCGGGCTGGGGGCGCTGTCGGCGACGGTGCCGGTCGAGGCGGCGCTCCGCGTCGCCGACTGGCGGGGCGTTTTTTTAGGCCTTTCGGCCTTGAGCCTCGCCGTGGCCGTCGTCATCTGGAGCGCGGTCCCCGAAAAGCGGCCTGCATCCCCGCCGGAGGCGCTCTCCCGGCCTTGGCGCGGCATCCGGGAGGTCTTCGGCAGTCCCCGCTTCTGGCGCATCGCCCCTTTTACCGTCGCCTCGCAGGTCGCCTTCATGGCGGTGCACGGACTCTGGTCGGGTCCATGGCTGCGGGACGTGGCCGGGCTCGACCGCCCGGCGGCGGCCGCGGTGCTTTTCTGGACGGCGGCCGCGATGACGGCCGGCTATGTGGGCATCGGCTGGGTGACGGAGCGCCTGGGACGCGCCGGAGTCGCCCCCCTCACCACCGGAGTCTGGGGGATGGCGCTCTTTATGCTCGTGCAGGGGCTTCTGATTTTCGCCCCCCCGGGCTGGGCGCCCGTCCTCTGGGCACTTTTCGGCTTCATCGGGACGGCGGGAGTGATTCCTTACCCGGCGCTGGCGATGCAGTTTGCGCCGGCACTCGCCGGCCGGGTGAGCACCGGGCTCAATGTGCTCGTTTTTGTCGCCACCTTCGCCGCCCAGTGGGGGATCGGGGCCGTGATCGCGCTTTTCCCGCCGGATGTGCCCGGCAGGTATGCTCCCGCAGGCTACCGGGCGAGTCTGCTGCTGCTGCTTTTTTTCCAGGGCCTCGGACTTTTGTGGTATGCCGTCTCCCCCGCCGGCCGGGCGGACAAGAAAAGAGAAAAGCGATAGGTCTTCTCAGCGATTCGAGGAGGGGCCGAACTCGCCGAAGAAATCCCGGCGGATCCAGAAGGCGTTCTGGGGCTCGAAGAAGACCTGAATCCCCGCTCCCACCATCCACTCCGTCCAGTCGCCGCTTGCGCCGAAAGAGAAGAGGCCTCCCAGGGCCACGAACGGGGTGAGCTGTTTCATGCCCTGGACCCGGACGGAGGCCCCGATGCGGTGATCGCTGCCGCCGTCGTAGGTTCCGTTCGCCTCTGGATCGTCATCGAGGGGGTAGCGGCGGCTTTGATGGCGCCGCTGGTGGAGCCAGCCGGCGGAAAGCTGAAGATCGATCCAGAAATCGCGGCAGGCGGCGGTGCGCAGTCGGCCGAAGGGACCGACGATCGAAAAGAACTGCGGGCTGTAGTATCCGCCGTGGCCGAAGGTGTAAAAATCGCTGTTGCGGCGGAAATGGGCGAGACGGAGAAAGGCCCCGTAGCTCCACTCGTCGCCCTCCACGAGATGGGTGCGGCCCACGGCGATTCCGCCGCGCAGCGCCTGGTTTTCGATCACGTTTTTCCCCTCGTAATGGTCGAAGCCGGCGTTCAGGGCCAGCCAGCCGATGCCCTCGAAGGGGAAGGTCTTGCCTGCTTCCGCCCCCAGACGCGTTACCCGGCCCCAGGAGGCCCGGCTGTAGGGGTCCTTCTGCCCCACCCAGGAGAGGATCGAATCCCGCACGCTGAGCCGATGGGCCTCGAGGAACCCCGCTTCGGAACCGAGGCGGGCGGAGAAGGTCGGCTCGGCGGTCACCGGACCGCCGAGCGGGGTGGTCCCCAGGTGCAGCGCCACGGGGATGCGGCCTTCGAGTTCCAGGCCCGCGTCGGGTTGGAAGACGAGGAGGTCGTCTTCCCAGCGCTCCCGTCGGAGTCTGTCTTTCCGGTAGTCTCTTCCCACAGGGGGGGAATCCTTGGCCTCATTCCCCCGGAGCAGGCGCGGGGTGAGGGTGAGCGAGGCGGTGCGCCCCAGGCCCACGGCATGGAAGGCGGAGAGCGGAAAAGAGGTTTCCTCGAGGTCGCCGTAGCGGCCGCGGGTGTCGCGGCTGCGGTGCAGGCCGAAGACTTCGGCGCGCGGCGAGAAAGCATTGCGGTAGCAGCGGGTCTCGTCGGAGTCGAGCTGGGAGGCGGTGACGGGGAGCCCCTGCGCGAAAAAGAAAGGCGCCGCCGCGGCGGCGACCGCGGGCTCGGGGCTGCGCGCGGCGCGGCAGGCGAGATCCCAGGCGGAATCCTCCGCTTCCGACGCCCGGAAGTGATCGAGCAGGCCGGAGACGAGGGCGGGCGAGGGGTCGGTCAGGGCCTGCGCCTTCAAGCGCTCGAGCTCCCCGGCCTCCGGACCCTTGCGGAGCAGCGCGCGCGCGAGGTTGTCTGCGGCGGCGCGGTCCTGCGGATCGATTTGCAAAAGCGCCTCGTAGGCGGCGGCCGCATCCCGCCAGCGGCCCTCGGCCATCGCCCGGTCCGCCTGGCGCCTGAGCGCCGTCCGTCGCAGGGAGCGGATCTCCTCGTCTTCGGGTATCGCCCCGGAAGCGAAGGGCTCGAGCGCCTGGTCCTCGCGGCCGGCTTGCAGGCGCGCCCAGCCCGTTCCCAGCGCCGCGTCGCGGTTTTGCGGGTCGGCTTCCCGCAGGCGGCCGAAGAGCCGCTCGGCCGTTTCCGCTTCGCCGCGGCGGAGATGTTCCCAGGCGAGAACGGCGATCGCTTCGGCGTCGTCCGGCCGCCGGGCGAGAATTTCCGCCGCCGTTTCCGACCGCGCAGCGGAGTCCTTGGGCAGACGGGCGAGCCTTTGCCGGAGAAGGGCGACTTCGAGGTCTTCGAGCCGTCGGGCGGGCTCCGGAGCGAGCAGCGCCCGCTGGGTCGCCAGGAGGGAAAGCGCCTCTTCCTCCGGGCCGGAGGCGGCGAGCCCGGCGAGGATGCCCAGTCGCAGTTCCGGGTCGAGAGGGCAGGCGAGCAGACGGCGCTCCAGTTGCGCCGCGGCCTCCGCTGCGTCGGCCTGGGCGAGGAGGCGTGCGAGCCGATGAAACCGATCGGGACGGATGCAGCGCGCCAGGGTTTCCTGCTCGGAGTCAAGGATTTCCCTGAGCTTCTGCAAGGCCGGGTCGGCGGGAAGGGAGCCGATCCGGTCCGCAAGACGGGCTTCGAGGAGCCTTCGCAGGGCCGCTTCGCGCTCGCGGACCGGCAGGCGCTCGATTTCCGCGCGCGCGGCCGGGTAGCGGCCTTCGGCGATGAGCAGATCGATCAGGGCTCGGCGCACTTCCGACACCCGATGGCCCTCGCGCAGCAGCCGCTCGAAGTGCGGGAGCGCCTCCCGCCGTCGTCCCTGGCGGAGCAGGCTGTAGGCGAGTCCCAGGCGGGCCTCCCGGGCCCGGGCGGGATCGGAGAGCTCGAGCTGCGAGCGAAAGAGTGCTGCGGCCTCGGCCAGACGCCCCTGTCGATAGAGGGACCAGGCCCGCGCGAGCGGGGAAGGGGAGGGGGCGGCGGGCGGAAGCAATTCGCGCGGCGCATCGGGGGGAAAGCCGGAGTCCCAGCCTTTCAAGCGTAGCGCATCCTCGGGGGAGGTATAGAACCAGTCCGGAGGTTCCCACTCGACTTCCATCTCGTGGGGACGGGCTTCCACGCGGCCGGGGGCGACGCGCTGCAAGGTCTCGACGCCCGAAGCGGGGCTATCCCGGCGGACGGCCGGGGGGGCCTCGGGGGCGATCGGCCGCTCGCCGGCGGCGCCCGTCTCGGGGCGGAGCAGGGCAAAGACGGCGCCGAGCAGGCAAAGCAGGAGGCATCCCGCGACGAGCCGGATCATGGCCAACGCAGCCCCCTTCGGCCCGACCCCGCCGTCGCCAAGAGAAAAAGCGCGTTCGAGTAATAATCGTCCGTCTCGGACGCGATCTTCACCCGGCCGCGCTCGAGCAGCCTCCGCGCGAGATCCCCCTTTCCCCGTCGCTCCGCCGCAAGCGCAAAGACAGCGTGAAAGCCCGCCGCCGCTTCGCCGGTCGAAACCGTATGCTCAACGAGGTTCACCCTTGCGGGAAGGTAGCCCGAGCGTTCCACCCAGGCGAGAAAAGGACCGAAAAGGGGCAGGGGCTCCTCCAGGCCGGATTCGTAGAGCGGAAGACGGGCCGCCTCATAACCGAAGAAAGGGCCGCGTTCGGCCGAAAGGCGCGGCTGCTCCGGCTCGACAACGACCCAGTCCGGGGGAAGGGCGAAGGGGTTATCCGCGGCTTCCCGAAGCAAGCTTCGCGCATCCTCGAGGATCCGGCTCCAGAAGGCCGTCTCCTCGGCGGCGGCGAAAGCCCGGTAGGCCGGGAATACGGCATAGCCGGTGTTGAAAAGGAGGCGCTCCTGGACGGCGAAGCCGTAATAGCCCGGAGCGATCAGACGCCGCTTGCCGGCCGGGAAGGCCAGGTGCAATCGGATGTCCCGGACCACGGCGAGGGCCTTTTCGCGATACGGCGGATGATTCCATTCCGCGGCGGCGCCGAGCAAGGCCGAGGCGATCAGCAGATCGCCGTCGCTGGCGTTGTTGTAATCGATGACGTTCCAGGATCCGTTCGGCCTGCGACCCCACGACCAGGCGAACAGCGCGTCTTTGCGTACCTGCAGGTTGTCGACCGTCCAGCGCAGGAGGCGGTCGAAGGCGGGACGGTCGCCGTGGAGCAGGGCGAGCCATAGGCCGTAGCCTTGACCTTCGGAATGACTGGCGTCCTGCTGTCCGGGGTCGATTACCCGGCCGTCGGCGGAAACGAACCGCTCGAGAAACCTTCCCCACTCGGCACAACCGGCCGGGGACCCCCAAAGAAACGCCAGCCCGAGCAAAGCGCCGCAAGCGGCCTGAAAGAGTGCGGGCGGGGCGGCCGGGGGTATGCGCATGGCCTCATTCCGCTGCCCCGGGCTGCAGCCTCCGGCGCCGGTGTCCCCGGATCAGACGGACGAGAAGGATGCACAGGATCAAAAGCAGCGCGAGCAGGATTCCCAGGGCGAGCAGGGGATGCGTATTGATGAAGTTCTGCAGCGCCGGCATTCTTCCGGGAACCCCGATGAAGTAAGTCGGCCCCAGCGTGAAGGCGAGCGTTTCGGGGCGCGGAGCGTCGAGACGCAGGAGCACGAGATCCCCCTGGACGGCCGCCTGGACCGAGGGTTCCCAAAGGATGCGCCCCAGCCGGGCCAGGCCGGCGGCGTCATCGCTCGCCAGCAGGGTGACGGTGCGGCCGGCGGCGTTCGGGTGCTGGAATTGCATCATCGCCCCGCGGCCTGCGCCCAAAGCCCCGGCGAGGTCGACCTGCACCGGGTGGTGGGTGGTTGCGTCCGAGGAGTGAAAGGGTGCCGAGGCCTGGGGCCGCGGCGGTCGGGACCAGAAGTCGACCGGCTCGGAAACATGGGGCCGGGGTCGGGGTTGCAGGGGAAAGGTGAGGCGCATCGGGTCCAGGCAGCGCAAGGGGGCGGCGGCCAGAAGCGGGTCGGGAATCGAGGAAAGCGGGCCGACGACCAGCAGATCCCGGTCCGCGGGGATCGCCTCGGGAGCGATCGTCCAGCCTGCGGCGAAAGGCGGATAGCCCAGTTTCTGAGCGCAGATCGCGACGGCGTTCACGGCGGCCTCGGCCGCCGCAGGGGTCTTTTCCGTCAGAACCACGGCGGCTTCTCTCAGGTCGGGCCAGCGTCCGAGCGGGAAGGCGTCCTGGAAGAAGAGATCCAGGCGCGGCATGCGGCTCCAGAAGGGCGCCTCGGGGAGGATGACGGCGGAGTCGTCGAACACGGTCAACCGCAGGTTTTCGGTCTGGATGAGCGTGCACTTGTCGGTGTGCAGCGGGGTCAGCTCCGCCTTGAGGCTCAAACGATTCAGGCCGCTCTTGAAGGAGGAGAAGGGGATGTCGATGCGGTAGCCCTTGAAATAGTCTCCCTTCGGGTTGTCCAGGCGCACGGCGGAGATGAATTTCCCGTTGAGCAGGATGTTGAGCACCGAGTCCGAGCGCATGGCGGCGTCGTAGGCCATATGCAGGATGACGCTCACGAAAGCGTTGGCGGCGAGATGCAGCCCGGCGGGCAGCCGCAGCTCCAGATCGAGAGGAGGCGGGGAGATGTGCAGAAACTCCGTGGTGGGTTTTCCGAGGCTGGCGAAGGTGTAGGTCTTGCCGGGAGAGAGGCCGCGTTGGACGCTGTGCTCTTCCACTTCGGGCAGACGCACGGCCTCGATGCGGGTTGAGGCCGTGTCGGGAAGCGGATAGGAAAGCGAGGCGAAGGCGCGGCAGGCGGTCTCGAGCTCCGGGGCGGTTGCCCCGGTCACCAGGACCAGGGCATGGGCCGGGTCGAAGGCGATGGGCGTCTCCCCCGGTCTCGGCTCCGGCCGGAGCTCCGGAAGGTGCTCGACCCGGATCTCCGCTCCGGAGGCAGAAGCGGTCCTCGCCGCCTGCGGCAACCGCGAGGCGAGCTCATGCCGCAGGCCGATCACGATGTTGTCGACGCCGGGCCGGAGGCTTGCGCCGAGGGTGATCTGCGGCGCACGGTAAGCGTAGCGCAGGGCGATGCCGGAGGCCACGACCGAGGCCGCCCGGAGGGAGGCGGGGGTGAGTTCGGGAACCACCAGGTGGACGCGGGTGTCGAAAGCGTTTCGCGGGTCGAAGAGAAAATCGGCGATGGCCGATACGCGAAGCGGCACCGGGTTCGGCTCCAGCTCGAAGAAGATCTGAGCCTCCTCCAGGTTGAGCCACGTCCACAGCTCGGGAGCGAAGGGATCCTCGCATTCCTCTTCGGTGTAGTGCTGCGCGACCCAGAAAGTGCACTCGTTGTACCCCGGAAGCAAAAGCTCCGGCGGCAGCGGCACGGTGACCTCCCCTTCCGGGGTGTCGGGGTTGAGGCGGACCTGGGCGAGCGGCCGCTCCTGCAGGGTGAAAACCAAACGCGAGATCCGGGCGATGAGCGCCGAGGAGTTGACATAGGAAAACCGCAGCAGGGCCCGGCGCACCTTCCAGCGCTCGGGGATCGGCAAGCGGAAGGAAAAGCGGTCCGTTGCGCCGCGAAGCTGCTGGTTTTGCACGGGAGCGATCTCCGGCAAGGGCACGCGCACGGTGACGGCGGCCTCCGCAGAGAAGAACGCCGCCCCGAAACCGCACATGGACAAGATCACCCCCACCGCCAGCCGCGATTTCATGAGCTGCTTCGACCGCCTTTCCGAGAACCCGAATTCCCCGATTCCTGAATGCCTCTGAAAATACGTATGCTACCATAGATCGCCCCGATCCGACAAGTCCAGAGGAATCCCACCGCCGGCGCGGGACCGGCTCTTGACAAGTCCGCCCGACAGGTTACTTCTTTGCCGGCTGCTTGCCGCTGACCCGGTTCTTCAGGACGGAAGGAGACGCCCATGGCTGAAATTCTCGATCGGATGCCTTCCTCCCCCGAGGCGATCCGCAACGAGCAGGAAAAGGCGATCGCCCGCTCGCTGGCGCGCATCCGCCACAAGCTTCTGGTGATGAGCGGAAAGGGCGGAGTCGGAAAAACCAGCACCGCCGTGAACCTGGCGCTCACCCTCGCCGCGCGGGGCAAGCGTATCGGCCTGATGGACGTCGACCTGCACGGCCCGGACGTGCCGCGCATGCTCGGCCTCTCCGGAACCCCGGAGGTGAACGCGGAGCGCAAACTCAACCCGCTGCGCGTCTCGGATACCCTGGCCGCGATCTCCATGGAATCTTTTCTCCCCGGCCGCGACGACGCCGTGATCTGGCGCGGGCCGCTGAAGTTTTCGGCCATCCGTCAGTTCATCGGCGACGTGGAATGGGGCGATCTCGATTTTTTGATCATGGATGCCCCCCCCGGCACGGGCGACGAGCCGCTTACGGTCGCCCAGCAGGTCCCCGAGGCGCGCGCCGTCATCGTCACCACGCCCCAGGAGGTGGCCCTCGCCGACGTGCGCAAGTCGATCAATTTCTGCCGCACGGTGAAGATGGCGATCCTGGGGTTGATCGAGAACATGAGCGGCTTCGCCTGTCCGCACTGCGGCAAACCGGTCGATCTCTTCGGATCCGGCGGAGGAGAGCGCACCTGCCGGGAAATGGGCATCGCCTTCCTCGGGCGCATCCCGCTCGACCCGCGGATGGTGGACTGCGCGGACCGGGGCCGCTCGTTCATCGCAAGCTTCCCGGATTCGCCCGTGAGCCGTGCGCTGGAGGCCGTCGCCGACCGGATTGTCGCCGCAACCGATTCCGGGAATCGACCGCCGGATTCCTCCGCCGGTTAGCCGCCTTGCGCGGCGCACGCCCTTTCCCGTGCGCGGCGGAACCCCTCCCGGGCCGCCAGGATCGTCTTCTCGGGGACGGCGAACGAGAGGCGGAAATGCCCCGGAACGCCGAAAGCGCATCCCGGGCTGGCGAGAATCCTCTCCTCGCGCAGCAGTGCGGTAAAGCGCCGGTCATCGGCGAGCGGGCTGCGGGGGAAGACGTAGAAAGCGCCCTCGGGGGGAACGAAGTCGTAGCCCGCCGCTTCCAACACCTCGCAGATGGACGTTCTTCGTCGCTCGTAGTGCGCGGTATCGACGCGGATTCCTCCGGCGCGGGCGATCGCGCGCTGGAAAAGCGCGGGTGCGTGAACCACCATCATGGAGTTGACGGCCGAGGCCGCCTCCACCACGTGCGCAGCGTCCTCGGCCGCGGGGTGAACCGCGAGGTAGCCCAGACGCTCCCCGGCCAGGCCCAGCTCCTTGGAAAAGGAATTGACGAGAATGCTGTGGGCGTAAGCCGGAAAGACGGGCGCGACCGCCGCGCCGAAGGTGATCGTGCGGTAGGGTTCGTCGGCGAGGAGATAGAGGCGCCGGTGGAGCCGGGAACTTGCTTCTTCGAGCACCGCTCCGAGCGCCTCGAGCTCGGCGGGGGTGTAAACGGCGCCGCTCGGGTTGTTGGGCGAGTTGATGAGGATGACCCGCGTCTTCGGTCTCAACACGGCGGCGATCGCCTCCGGGTCGAGGTGAAAGCGTCGGTCGGTTGCCGCCGCGACCAGGCGGGCGCCGGCGAGAAAGGCGTAGTTTTCGTAGCCCACGAAATAGGGCGCGGGGACGACCAACTCGTCTCCGGGTTCGCAGAGCGTGCGCAGGAGCACATTCAGGGCCCCCGAGGCGCCGGCGGTCATGACCACCGCTTGGGGGGGGACCTCGATTCCCTGCTCGGCCGAAAGCCTTTCGGCCACGGCGGCGCGCGCCTCCGGAAGGCCGGCCACGGGGGCGTAGCCGTGATCGAGGGCGGGGTCGGCCACCAGCCCGCGAAGAAGCCCGCGGAAGGTTTCCGGCGGCGGGGCGTCGGGGTTGCCGAGCGAAAAGTCGTAGACCCCCTCGGCGCCGAAGCGTTCTTTCATCCGGTGTCCCTCTTCGAACATGTCCCGGATCACCGCAAAGGCGGCGAGCCGGGAGGCGATCGGCGGGGCGATCGGCATTGTTTGCAGCCTCCTTTCACCGGCCGGCGCCCGATGCGGTCGGGGCCGGCGGATCTTATCGGGAAGGGCTAACCCAAAACGGCCTCGGGCTCAAGGGGCGCTATTGACAGGGCCCATCCCCCCCGCTAAACCGTTCGGATCGGGATTCGAAACATCCCGTTCGACGTCCAAAGCCGCCAGGGAGGAAAAGAAGACATGGCCAAAGGAATGACCGGGAAAATCCTGCATGTCGACCTCACGGACCGCCGGATCGAGATCGAGGAGCCGGGTGAGCTCTTCTACCGGCGTCTTCTGGGGGGCCGCGGCATCGGCTATCACTACCTGCTGCGCGACATGCCGCCGCGGACGGACGCCTTTTCGCCCGCCAACGTCTTCACCCTGGCGACGGGGGTGATGACCGGAGCCCCGCTTGCGGCCTCCTGCCGCTTCGCCGCCGTGGGCAAATCGCCGCTCACCGGGGCGGCGGGGGAGTCCGAGGCGGCCGGCTTCTTCGGTCCCGAATTGAAGAAGGCGGGCTTCGACGCCGTCGTCTTCCGCGGCGCCTCCGAAGCGCCGGTCTACCTCTGGGTGACGGAGGGTCGGGCCGAGATCCGCGACGCGCGGGCGTTCGCCTTCCTCGAGACCCGCGAGGTGGAAGATGCGATCCGCAGCGAACTGGGCAGCGACAAGATCCGCGTCGCCCAGGCCGGGCCGGCGGGCATGCGCCGCGTGCGCTTCGCCAACATCACCAACAACCTCGGTCATTTCAACGGCCGAAACGGCTTCGGTGCGGTGATGGGTTCGAAGAACCTGCGGGCCGTCGCCGCGCTCGGGACCTCGGAGATCGAATTCCACGATGCGGAATCCCTGCGGCGGACGGCGACCGATTACGCCAAGACCTTCCGTCGGAATCCGGCCGGGGAGGCGCTCTACACCTACGGAACGACCGTCTTTCCCGAGATCCTCTCCGCCGCGGGCGGGCTGCCGGTGAACCATTTCCGCGAAAGCGCCCTCGAGGATGCCTCGCCGCTCGGCGGCGACCGCTATAACGAGCTGCTGCTCAAACGGCGCAAGGGCTGCCATGCCTGCCCCATCATGTGCAAGCGGGTCATCGCTCTCGAGGATCCGGTCTACGGCGTCGATCCGCGCTACGGCGGACCCGAGTACGAGACGATCGCCGCTCTGGGCAGCAACCTGAAGATCCTCGATCTGCGGGCCGTCGCCAAGGGAAACGAGATCTGCAACCGCTACGGCATGGACACCATCACCGCGGGGATGACGATCGCCTTCGCCTGCGAGTGTTTCGAAAAGGGGATCCTCACCGCCGCGGACACCGACGGCCTCGAACTTCGCTTCGGCGATCCGGCGCTCGTGCTGCGACTGCTCGAGATGATCGGGCGACGCGAAGGCTTCGGGGAGGTTCTCGCCGAGGGATCGGCGCGGCTTGCCCGGCGTCTGAATCTCGAGGACGCCGATTTCTGCCTGTGCGTCAAGGGCCAGGAGCTCGCCCTCCACGACCCGCGGATCAAAGCCGGGGTCGGCATGGGCTATGCGCTCTGCACTTACGGCGCCGACCACATGGATGCGCCCCACGACCCCTCCTTCGTGGACCCCGAATCTTTCTCCTTCCGTTCCGTGGGCGTCTTGGGCATCCACCAGCCCATGCCCGCCACGGCGCTCAACGCCGACAAAGTACGCGCTTTCGTTCTGCTTGAGCGCTACTGGCGCATGCTCGATTCCCTGGGGCTGTGCGTCTTCGGCTTCGCCCCGCGCGGGGTGATGCCGATTCCCACCCTGGTCGAGTGCATCCGCGCCGTAACGGGCTGGGAGACAAGCCTCCTCGATCTCATGCAATCGGCCGAGCGCGGCTCGCTTCTCGCCCGCGCCTTCAACGCCCGGGAGGGTTTCACGCCGCGCGACGACCGGCTGCCGGGGCGGATCTTCGATCCCAAGCCGAACGGGCCGGGGGCGGGAAAGCAAATCTTCTCCCCCGAGGATTTCGCCAAGGCCCTCCAAACCTATTACGCGATCGCGGGCGTCGATCCGGCTACGGGCCGGCCCACGGACGCCAAGCTCCTCGAGGCAGGTCTGGAATGGGTGGCGGAGCTGCTCGCACGGGATTCCGAGGCGCCGCGGACGGGTCCCCGCCGCTGAAGCCGGATCGGCCGGGGCGCTCCGGATCGGAGAACGGCCGCCGGGGTTCCGTCCGCCTTCTCACCCTGGGCGGCGGCAGCGGGCAGTTCGCCCTGCTCGCCGGGCTGCGTGATCTGCCCGGAATCGAGATCACCGCCGTCGTTTCCATGGTCGACAGCGGCGGCAGCACGGGGAGGCTGCGCGACGAGTTCGGGATCCTTCCCCCCGGCGACATCCTCAAGTGCATCGTCGCCCTTTCCCCCCACCGGGAAATGGCCCGCACGCTCCTGCTCAAGCGCTTCGTCGAGGATCGCCGGCTGAAAGGGCACAATGCCGGCAACATGCTCCTCACCATGCTCAGCCGGTACGCCGGCAGCTTCGCCGCCGGCGTGCAGGCCCTGGCCGAAATCCTCGACGTTCGCGGTCGCATCCTTCCGGTCACGGTGGACCCCGCCACCCTCGTGGCGGAGTTGACCGACGGCAGCCGCGTGTTCGGCGAAAAGGCGATCGACGTCCCGCGCGGTTTGCAGCGCGAAAAGATCCGCGAGGTCTTTCTCGTCCCTCACCACAGCGAAGCCGTCTCGGTCTATCCGCCGGTGATCGACGCCGCCTGGTGGGCGGACTACATCCTGATCGGACCGGGGGATCTCTTCACCAGCATCCTTGCGGCGCTTATCGTCCCCGGTGTCGCCGACGCCCTGCGACGCTCTCAGGGCCGGATTCTGTACATCCTGAACCTCATGACCAAGTTCGGAGAAACCGACCGCTTTCGGGGCCGGGATTTCGTCGAACGGCTGGAGGCGGCTCTCGGGCGCGCGGTGGACGGCGTCATCGCCAATCGGCGCCGTCCGCCGGAGGCGCTCCTGCAGGCCTACCGCCGCCAGAAGGCCGAATTCGTGGAAGTGGACCCCGGCGAGGACTTCTGGAAGAAACGACGGCTTTACGTCGGCGATCTGCTCGACACCGCGGGCGGGATCGTGCGGCACGATTCGGCGAAGCTGGCGGCGCTGATCGGCGGCATCATCGCCCCGGCCTCGCCCGCCGGTAAAGGCGCGGAAAGGAAAACGCGATGCGCATCCGCACGGCGACCCTCGAGACGAACTGCGAAGTGAGCGGCCCGCGGGACGCCCCCGTCGTCCTGCTCAGCCACGCGTTAGGGACGAGCCTCCATCTCTGGGATCCGCAACTGGCGGCCCTCGAGTCCCGCTTCCGCGTGGTGCGCTACGACATCCGCGGCCACGGGGAAAGCGAAGTCCCCCCCGCGCCGTACTCGCTCGCCGGACTCGCCGCCGATGCGATCGCCCTGCTCGATGCGCTCGGGGTGGCGCAGGCGAGCTTTGCGGGGATCTCCTTGGGAGGCATGATCGGTCAGGTGATGGCGCTGCGGCATCCCGGACGGATCGTACGCCTGATCCTCGGGGACACGAGCGCCCGGATTCCGCCCGAAGGGACGCAGGCCCTGCGGGAGCGCATCGCGCTGGCGCGCCGCGGAGGGATGGCCGCGCTGGTCGAGGCGACGCTTGCGCGCTGGTTCACACCGCGGTTTCTTGCAGCCGAGGGGCCGGGGGTGGCCATGATCCGGCATCTGTTCCTGCGGACGCCGGTCGAGGGCTACGTCGGCTGTGCGGAGGCGATCTGCGGGCTCGATCTGCTGGGCGAGCTGCCGCGTATCGGCCTTCCCACACTGATCGTGGTCGGCGAGGAGGATCCCGGCACTCCGGTGGCGGCGGCGCAGGCGATCCACGAGCGGATCGCGGGGTCGCGTCTGGAGATCCTCCCCTCGGCCTCGCACCTGGCCAACGTCGAGCAGGCGGAGCGTTTCAACCGGCTGCTGCTCGAGTTTCTGGAGGCGGCCCCGGCGGCCTGAGGAACCGCGCTTTCCGTCTCATCGATCTCCGCTTTTGCCGGAGAGCAGCTCGGCGATGCGCCGCCGGATGAGATCGGCCAGCGCCTCGGCTTCCTGGCGCCCGAAGGGGGCGACGCTGCGGGCGAGATCCTCCACCCGCTCCTCGGCAAGATCGGTCATCTTGCTCACCAGGAAGGCGTCGATCTCGGCGTCCTCGAAGCGCAGGCCGCAGGCGCCCACGGCGCCGACGAACTCCTCGCCGGCGAAAATCGGAACCACGATCTTGATCATCCCCGCGTCGCACTCCTCGATCACCGGCTCGCGCGTGCGTGCGGCCTGGGCGGCGAGGTTCATGTGCGCGGGCGCGCAGATGAAGCTCTGGCCTTTGTCGGTGTCCTTGACCGCCGGGCACAGGCGATTCGCCCAGCGCTTTTCGGGCAGGATGCGGTAGCCGCGCGGGTCGAAGACGCTGACATCCATCCCTGATCGTGCGTGGAGTTCCTCCTCGAGCGCCCGCCATCCTTCCAGGGGCGCCAGATCGGTCAAGGTCATTGCTGTTCTCCTCGGTTCATCGAAGGTTTCCCTCTCCCGCCTGCAGGAAGCGGGCCAGGCGCTCGAGACCTCGGGCTACGGAAACCCGGGGGCGGTAGCCCAGATCGCGCCGCGCGGCCGAGAGGTCAAACCAGTGCGCGGTGCCCAGGGCCTCGGCCACGAAGCGCGTGAGCGGCGGCTCCCCGGGGAGCCGCAGCCCCCGCCAGAGCCACTCGCAGACCCAGCCGATCCGCCGTGCGGCGACAAGCGAGATCGAGCCCCGCACCGCAGGACGCCCGGCCGCGTGCAGCAGGCGGTCGATCATTTCCCAGGCGGGCAGGGGTTCGCCCTGGCTGATGAAAAAGACGCGCCCGGAGAGGGCCGCGTTTTCCGCCAGCGCCCGATCCGCAAGCAGGTGCGCCTCCGCGGCGTCGTCGATGAAGGTCGTGTCCACGAGGTTTTTCCCGTCCCCGATCCGCCGCAGGCGGTGGGCGCGCCGCAGCAGCCGGGGAAGGAAGTGCGGGTCCCCCGGTCCCCAGATCTGGTGAGGGCGGAGAACGATCGTCCGCAGATCCCCGCCCTGGCCTGCGGCGATGACCGCCCGTTCGGCTTCGGCTTTGGTGGCCGGATAATGGGCGTTGTAGCGCGCGGGGTAGGGAGCCGACTCGTCGACCCCTTCCAGGTCACGGCCGTTGAAGACGACGCTCGGGGAGCTCGTGTAGACCAGGCGTTGGACCCCGTGGCGAAGGCAGGCGTCGATGACGTTTCGGGTTCCCCGCACGTTGGTCCGCACGTAGTCCCGCCTTCGACCCCACGGCGGCGGCTTGGCCGCCGTGTGAAAGACGACTTGCACCCCCCGGCAGGCCCGGTCCACCGCTTCGGGGTCGGCGAGGTCGCCGGGCACGAAGCGAACGGGCAGACGGGAGAGCCCCGGGGGCTTCGAGCGGCTGAAGCCCCGCACCCTCCGGCCCCGGGCGACAAGGGCGGAAACCAAGGCCGAGCCGAGAAAGCCGCCCGGGCCGGTGACCAGAACGGGTTCGCCGCCGCCGCGGTTCACGGGGACATGGCCTTTCGTCCTCGGCCGCGAGCGCTTTTCATCTTCATCCGACCGGCGGCCCAGGAGGCGAGGTCTTCGCGCCGGATTTTCGCGTTGTGCCGGATGTCCACCGGGAACGAGCGATGAAAGAGCACGGTGCGGATCGAGCGGGTCATCTCGTGGCGTCGGGCGAGATCCAGGAGATCTTCGCGCACGACCTCGCGACGGACCCGGCGCCGGGTCTTGCGCAACTCGACACACAGCACCGGCACCTGGTGTCCGCTCGGCCCCACGCCGACGAGGGCGCTGCGGCGGACGAGGGGATGGGTGTTGAAAATCCCCTCGCAAGGGACCGTGAAGAGGGTTCCGGAGGAGGTGATCACCCGATGGCTTTTGCGGCCGCAGAACCACAGACGGCCCTTGCGGTCGATCCATCCCAGATCGCCCATGCGATGCCAGAACCCGCCTTCGCCGTCGGCGACCTTGTGTAGGGCGTCGGCCTGGGGATTTTCGAAGTAGCATGGACTCACGTGAGCTCCGCGCACGACGATTTCCCCGATCTCGCCGGCGGGCAGCTCGAGCGCATCGTCCCAGTACGGAATCGGCTCGTCGCGGATGCGCAGAATCCGCACTTCGATCCCCGGGACGGGGGTGCCGACGCAGATGCCGTAGCCCCGCTCGGTGAGCGGGCGCGTCTCGGTGAGGATCTCCGCGTCGCGGATGACGGCGACCGGGACGGCCTCGGTTGCGCCGTAGGGGGTGAGGATTTCGGCGGAGGAAGCGAGCAGCGGGCGTACGCCGGCGACCACCGCCGGCGGAACCGGCGCTCCGGCGGAGATCACGCGCCGCAGAAAGGGGAGCCGCAGGCCGCGATCGGCGCAAAATTCGGCCAGGCGTTCGAGCAATGCGGGCGAGGCGAAGAGGTTGGTCACCCCTTGGTTCGCCATCACCTCCACGAGAAGCGCCGGGTCGGCCTTCGCCGGACGCCGGGGATCGAGCGGCGGAAGCACGGCGGTCACGCCCAAGGCGGGGTAGAAGAGGGCGAAGAGCGGAAAGGTGGAGAGATCCTTTTCCTCCGGGCCGAAGGGCAGTTCGCGGCCGACGGCGCGGAGCTGGGCGGCGAAGCCGCCGTGGGTGTAGACGGCGCCTTTTACCGGGCCGGTGCTGCCGGTCGTGAACAGGATGGCCGCGGGTTCGTCGGGGGCGGTCGGGGCGGGGGGAAACGGGCCGCGGCCCGTCCGGTAAAGCGAGCGAAGCGTCCTGCCCCCCCAGAACCATCTGCGGCCGACGGTGACGCGGATGCGAACGTCCCGGAAAGGCTTCCGAAAGAGGCTCCGGAAGGCGTGCGCGCGGGGAATGCCGATCATGGCCTGAGGGCGGGTCGAGCGATAGCAGGCGAGCATGCGCCGCAACCCCATGCCCGGATCGACGATCACGGGCACGGCTCCGACCTTGAAAAGGGCGAAGAGGATCTCGAAAAATTCGAGGCTCGGGCCGACCAGAAGGATCGTGCGTATGCCGCGGTCCAGCCCGATCTCCTTCAGGCCCCAGGCCAGGCGGTCCGAAGATTCCTCGAGTGCGGCGAACGTGAGGTGGGCATAGCGCAGGCGACCGTCCGGGCTGCGGCCCGCCGTGGCCACCACGGCCGGCTTGTAGGGCGAAGACCGGGCGGCCTCGCCCAGGGTCGAGGCGATGTTGGCGCCGGGGGCGTCCGCAGCAGGTGGGTCCGTCATGGCCGTCAGCCGGCGATCGGGTTTCCGAAAAACCGGACGGGGCGAATGCCCCGCCCGGCTCTTCCTCCCCTACCGCAAGGAGAGGGCTTTTTCAATCGGGGGAGGCGTTCGTGCGGGAGAGGAAATCGGCGATGCGCGCGAGAGCCGCCACGGGTTCGTCCTCAAGCAGGTAATGGCCCGCATCCGGGAAGCAGTGCACCTCCGCCCCAGGGAAGCGCCGGCGCCACTCGGCGAGATAGTCGCGATCGAAGACAAAATCCTTCTCCGCCCAGAGGATCAGAAGAGGCTTTGGCTGCAGCCGCTCGAGGGTGCGATCGACCGCCGCCACCGCAGGCCAGCTCGGGTCGGCGGGCGAAAGCGGAATGTCCAGGACGAACCGCAGCAGCGCGATTCGTCGCTTCCAGCCGCCGCGATAGGGTGCCAGCAGCCCGGCGCGCGCCGCGGGCGAAAGCCTGCGGGCCGTCGCCGTCTGGGCCGCGCCCCGGGCGAAGAGGTTGAGGCCGCAGACCAGAACGGCCGCCGCGTGGGGATGGCGCCGCAGAAGGGAGAGCACCCGGGGAAGCGGTTTTTCCACCGGCTTGCAGAAGGCCGCGGTGTTCAGAACGACGAGCCGGGATACCCGTTCGGGACGCTCGACCGCCCAGGCGGAGGCGATCATGCCGCCCCAGTCGTGCAACACGAGGGTGACGGGCTCTTCGGGGACCACTTGCTCCATCCAGGCCGTGAAATCCGCCACGCGGTCGGCCAGGCGGAAGCCGTAGTCGCGGGGGGCGGGGCGTTCCGAGAAGCCGCAGCCGATGTGATCGGGGGCGAGGCAGCGACAACGGCCGGAGAGACCGGCGATCAAGGAGCGGAAAAAGAACGACCAGGTCGGGTTGCCGTGCACCATGACGACCGGCGCGCCGCGGCCCTCCTCCACGTAGTGCAGGCGGCGGCCGTTCACCTCGAGGAACCGCGAGCGGAAGGGGTAGAGAGCGCGCCAGTCGTCCACGGCCGTCTACCAGTCGACCGCGAGCATCAGGCAGTTCAGCCCGCTGCCGATGCCGAGCAGCCCGACGAGATCGCCGGCCGCGAGAAAGCCGCGCTCCTCGGCCAGAGCCGCCGTGAGGGGCAGGCTCACGGTCCCGGTGTTGCCGAGGTAACGGAAGGTCGTGAAATCGCGTTCCGGGTCGATGCCGACCGCATCCAGAAAGGTGCGCTGGTGGGTGGCCCCGACCTGGTGACAGATGATCTTGTCCGGTTTTCCCTCCGGCAGAGCGAGCTCCTGCCGGAAGGCGGCGAAGGTCTCGACGCCCAAGGCGACGCCGTGGCGCAGGACCTCGGCCGCATCGGTCTCGGCCATATGCGCCCGTCCCTCGGGAAACCCCGTGTCCGGTCCCCAGGTGCAAAGACGGTGGTGTTGGGGGGCGCTGCGGCAGATCCCCCCGCGCACCTGACGGCCTCCCGGACGGTGGGCGGCGTCGACCAGGAGCACGGCGGCCGCCCCGGAACCGCCGGTCAGCGTGGCGAGCGTCTTGCGCAGCGTTTCCATGGAGGGTTCGCGGTTCAGCCGTTCGATCGTGAGGTCCACGATTTCGCGCGCCGTTTCGCAGGCGACGACGAGTCCGGCGCGGATGTGGCCGAGTTCGATCGCGCAGGCCACCTGGAGGATCCCGTTCAGCACGCCGAGACAGGCGTTGGAGAGATCGAGGATCTGCGAAGCGGAGGTGATCCCCAGCCCGTCGGCCACCGCACAGGCGGTCGCCGGTTCGAGGTGCTCGCGGCAGACCGCGGCGTAGATCAACATCCCGATCTCCCGCGGGGGGAGGCCGGCCCCTTCGAGCGCCTTGCGGCCGGCCCGGATCGCCCCCTCGGAAGGCCGGAACCCCGGGCTCCAGTAGCGCCGCTCGCGGATCCCGGTGATCGCCTCGAGCTGCCCGCGGGGAATCCTCAAAGCCTCGTAGAGGGGGGAGAGGCGCTCTTCGAGATCCGCGGAGGAGACCACGTGAGGGGCGATCTCGTAGCCGAAGGCCTCGATGCGGACGCGGGAGAATCGCATGGAGATCCGGTTTCTTTCAACGCGATGGGCGCAAGCGCCGGTCGGCCGAATGTTGCGGCACGAGGCCGACGCCGAAGCCTTCCATCCGGTAAATGCACAGGCCATCGACCCAGAGGTGCCCGTCGCCCCAGAGAACGGTCTCCCCGGGGCGCTCATCGAGACCCTGGAGGTCGGCTTCGAGGATCACCCGCCGGTTTTGCGGCCGCACCTGGCCGCGGTAGCTCCAGCGGTGCCGCCTGCCGGGCGGGAGGCAAAAACGATGGGTGGGCCGTCGTTCAGGCATCTTGAGGATCGCTGCGGCCTTGAGAAGCTGGATCAACGCCTCCAGGCCGAGCGAGCCCGGCCACACCGGATCGCCGTGAAAGTGGGCTTGAAAGAACCACTCCTCGGCGCGCACCTCCTTCACGCCGAGCAGACAACCGGCGCTCGCCCTTCCTCCCCGAGGCTTCCAGACGGCGAGGCGATCGATCATGCGCAGAGCGCGCGCCGGCAGCTGCAGGCCCCCCTCCGGGGCGCCCTCCGCATCCATCGGCTCGAACGGAGGGACATCGGGCCAGAGCCCCCGGAGTTCCTCCTCTTGCGTTTCCTCCGACGGGGCGGCGGGCGCGCCGGCAATCCCCCGCTGTCCGTCGAGCGCCTCGCGGGTGAAGAAACCGAAGCCCGCGGTGCCGGAATAGAGGAGCCCTCGCCGGTCGTGAACCTCGAAGGCGAACTGCTCGAGGATGAGGTCGGCCATCTCGGAGACGCGCGTCAGGCGGCAGCGCGTCCGCAGGGTTTCGGCCTGCGTCGGCAGCGGCCGGTCGAGCATTCCGCTTCCGTCCAGGTTGCGGAAGAAGAGATCTTTCTCGCTCTTTAGGGCCGAACCGAGGAAAGCCGCAAGAAAGCCGCAGGTCTGCAGCGCGGTTTCGAGCAGGACGCAGAAGGGCGGGGCCCCCGTGCGTTCGGCCGCGACATACCATGCCTCGGGCCGGATGTCGAACTCGGCCTCGGCCCAACCTCCCGGACGCAGGACGAAGGGGCGGGGGCCGGCCTCGAGGATGCGGTCCAGGAAAAGAAACGGGGGCCCGGGAAGCCGGGCGAGATGGCGGTTTCCGTCATACGGGAGGTAAGGATCGCCGAGAGCCTTCGAGGAGCGGCCGGTCGCGAAATCCTCGAGGCCGCGCCGGGAAACCCGGATTTCCCGCCGGTGAAGAGCGGAAGGAATCTTTCGCGGTTTCCAGAAGGCTTCAAGGTCGGCGGCGGAGGCTCCGCAGAGTTGCAGGGACAGGTCGCGAAAGCGCACGATGCGCCGGCCGTCGGCGTAAAGAAAGGCGTCCGCCCGCACGTAAGGCTCGGGACGAGATCCCGCTTCCCGGAGATGGACCTCGGCGTGGACGCGACGCACCGCAGGGGTGACCGGCCCGCGGCAGGTGAGGACCGCCTCCACGCCCGGGACCGGCTCGAAGCGCAGGCCCGGTCGCTCGAGGAACCAGCCGCGGCGGAGCAACAGCACGCGCAACGCCTGATTGCAGCATTCGTACATCAGGGTGCCGGGCATGACCCGGTCATCGACGAAATGGCAAACGAGGTACCAAGCTTCGGGATCGATGTCGGCCTCGGCGCGGATGAGGCCCAATCCGTAACGCCCGCCGTGCGGCTCGAAGGAGACGATGCGGTCGATCAGCCGCAGACGGCCGCCGGGCAGCCGCAGCGTCTCGGGGATGCGGACTCCGGCGAAGAGCGGTCCGAAGGCGCGCGCGGCGTCCCCTTCCCGCAGCGCCTCCAGGGCCGCATCGTCGAAGGCGGCCGCCTGCTCCGGGAGCGGCCAGGAAAAGGATGCGGGCGTCTTTCCCGGGGCCGGGGCCATTTCCTCGGCGGAGAGCACGATGCCGCCCGAGTGCAGGGATTCCTCGGCCGTGAAGAAGCCGGCGCATCCCCCGCGCATCGTGATCAGCGGTCGGCCGTCGATGGTGCCCTCGAAGCGGAAGAAGAAGAGATGGGTCTCTCCCTGGCGGATGAACTTCTCGATTTCGATGGCGTAGCGGATGGTCTCGCCGGGCACGGGCAGGGCGCGGTGAAAGCGCACCGCGGCGTCGAGCAGGCGGTAGGCGCGGCGGCCCCGGACGGCGAGATCGATGCCGAGCCAGGCGCACAGGAAGAGATCGGCTTGGCCGGCCTCGACCGCGATGCTGACCGGCGCGCGACCGCCGTCGAGGTACCAGGCGTTTTCCCGGACGTCGTGCTCGGTGACGATGCGTCCCGGCCCCAAGCCGCCCTTGCGACCCTCGATTTCCAGAATCCGGTCCACGAGCATGAGCGGCTCGTCGGGGAGCCGCACGCGCACCCGATAGCGATCGACGGCGGCGAACTCCGGGCCGAGCACCCGCGCGGCGGAGCCCCGGGCGAACTCCAGGCAGGCGGCGCGGTCGAAGAGCACGCGGGACGAGGAGGAAGCCCCGGGGATTTCCCGACGCCAGGAGCCGCGGGCCAGGGTTTCGGCGAGGCTGCGGGTCGTCTCGAGGGAAAAATCGAGGTACTTCCGGTGGGCGGCGGCGGTGGAACCAGAGAGCGCGGCGATGGTCTCCGCCGCGCTCCGGGCGGCGCTTGCCGAGAGCCGGCTGGGTGTCGCCGGGGACGGAGTGGAGGCGGTTTCGTCCGAGGGCCTTTTCCCCGGGGTCGCCGGCTTTGCGGCCCGGCCGGATCGTGTTTCGAGGGGTGAAGGAAATTCGGCCAGAACCTGCAGGCAGTGTCCTTCGCTGCTGGCGGCGCTGATCAGCGTGAGCCCTTCGCCGGGCGGATCCACGGCGGCGAAACAAGCCGCCTGCAGGAGCGCCAGGAGTCCCCCGGCCGCACCTCCGTCCCCCAGACGGTCGGCGGCCGATTCGATCCGGGTTCCTTCCGGAAGAAGACGGCGGAGATGTCCCCCCCGATCCGGATCGCCGCAGACCGCGCGGCGGACGGCCGTGGAGGAGACTTGCGCCTCGGCGAGGGCCGCGACGAAAGCACGGCGCAGGGAGCTTCCTTCTTCTGCGCCGCCCGCCGCACCCGCACCGCGCAGGACCAAACGGATGCGATCCCCGTCCGCCACGGCCCGGTCCCAGCGTTTGAGCACCAACGCGACCGCGCCTTCCGCGGGGGGGGGCACGGGTCCATCCTTCGCGGCGAGTCGTCGGGGATCGCCCGCGAGGTCGACGGCGCCCACCAGCACCGCCTCCATCTCCCCGGATTGAAGCGCGCGCAGGCCGATTTCGAGCGCGCGCAGCCCCGAGCAGGCCTCGGCGCTCACGGCGTAGCTCGGCCCGCCCAAGCGGAACTCGCGCGCGATGCGGCTCGCCACCATGCTGCCGAGCGAACCGAGCACGCGCGACGCCGTGAGCGGCGGGGACACGTTTTCCGGAAGAAGGGCGGTCTCGTCGGGCGACCTGACGGCCGAGAGATCCTCCAGGCGCCAGCGCAACCCGTAACGGGTCGCCTCGAAGTCGAAATCGATGCCGACCAGCGCCCCCATCGCCGGACGTTCCGCCTGCGGATCGAGCCCGGCGTCATCCAGGGCCGCGGCGGCGACCTCGAGCATGAGCGCATGCTGCCGCAAAAGATCGCGCTGTTCCGCGGGCGGAATCCGGAAACGGGGGTTCACCGCCGGCTCCCCGGCGATATATAGCCCCGCCGGAAAGGCTTCCGGAGGCACAAACGGCGCGCTCTTTTCCAGGCGCTCCCGGGGAGGAGGCGAAAGAAGGCGCGGATCGCCGTTCTCGAAAACCCGGGCCAGGGCCTCCAGGGAGGCGTACGCTCCGACCCGGACGGCAAGGCCGATCACCGCAACCGGCGGCGAAGCGGCGGACGCATTCGACGGCGGCGGCTCTTGCCCGCCGGGGGTCGTTGGCCCGCGGGAGCCGCCGGGAAAGGAGCGCGGACTTCGCGGCCGTGCCGCAAGCCACTCCTCCAACAGCAGGTGACCGTTGATGCCGCCGAAGCCGAAGGCGCTCACGGCCGCGCGGCGCGGGATTGCCGGGCCGCGGCGCGTCCACGGTTCGGGTTCGCCGGGGATGCGGAAGCGGCCACGGGCGATCGGGCTGTCGGGCGGGGGCTCACGGAAATTCAGGGTCGGCGGGATAAGCCCGTGATGCATCGCCAGCAGCACCCGGATCATCCCCGCCGCGCCCGCGGCGGTGAGCAGGTGGCCGATGATGGACTTGACCGAGCCGATGGGGCAGGAGGGGGCGTTGCCCCGCAGACGAGTCAAACTCTCCAGCTCGACCGCATCGCCGACGGGAGTCCCCGCTCCGTGGCACTCGATATAGTCCACCTCCTCCGGCCGCCAGCCGGCCTGGACGTAGGCCGCCGCAAGGGCCCGCCATTGGCCCTCCGGGTCGGGAGCGAGAAGACTTCCCCGCATGTCGTTCGAAAGACCGATGCCGCGGATCACCCCCCAGATCCGATCCCCCGCCTGCAGGGCGTCCTCGAGGCGTTTGAGGAGCAGAAGGCCCACCCCTTCGCCCACCACGAGGCCGTCGGCATGACGATCGAAAGGCGCACAGCGGCCGCTCGGAGAAAGGGCCCGCAGCTGGCTGAAGCCGATCTGGGTGAACAAGGCGTCGGGGCGGGAGACCCCGCCGGTCACCACGGCGTCGGCCCGCCCGGCCCGGAGGGCGTCACAGGCGAGCTTCACGGCGTAGAGCGAGGAAGCGCAGGCGGCATCGAGGGTGAAGCTTCCGCCTCCCAGGCCGAAAGCCCGTGCGAGCAGGGCGGCGGGAAACGAAGCGACGCGCGCGGCGGCGGGAGGAAGCGGGGCGGCGCTTTCCGGCCTGCGGAAAAAAGCGCGGTCGAGGCGATGTTCGATTCGCGGCGCAAAGACCTCCCAGCTCCAGCGAGTCGCCGAATCGGTGGGGAGCACGATCGCGGCCAGAACGACCGCCGTGCGCTCGCGGTTCAGTTGGAGAGGCCCGGGGCCGGCGAGCAGGCCGTGCGCGGCATGAAGCAGGATCCGCTGCATCGGGTCGAGATCCTTCCCATCCGGCAAACCGGGGCCGAAGGCGTGCGGATCGAACGGGGGCTCTTGCAGCAGGCAGCAGACGCGCGAATAGGCGCGATCGGGGGTCGGCCGGGCGACGACGAACCGCTCGGGGGAGACGTTCCAGCGCTCCCGGGGGACTTCGGCCGCGGCGGAACGCCCGGAGGTCATGAGGTTCCAGAATCCCGCCGGGTCGTGAGCTCCGGGAAACAGCCCGGAGACGCCGACGACGGCGATCGGGGAGGGCCCGTCCATCTTCAGGCGGCGAAAACGGAGCCGGGGGGATGGGGAGGCGGAAACGGATTCGCGGTCATGGAAATTTCCGGAGGTTGCCAACGCCGAGGCAACTTAGGGGAAATCGCCTCCTGCTGTCAACCGGCGTGCGGGATGGCGTCGCGGATGGAGTCAGCCGGCGAGCGCGGCGAGAATCGCTTTGGCGGGAATCAACCCCGTCGCCGCCGCGGACACCATGTTCCCGGCGACTCCCGGGCCGTCGCCGGCTACGAAGAGACCCGGGATCCGCGTCTCGAGCCTCGCGTCGGTTTCGATCTGGGTGGCGAAGAATTTGATCTCCGGGGCGTAGAGCAGGGTTTCATCGTTTGCCACGCCGGGTATGACGGCGTTCAGCGTTTCCAAGCCTTCGACGAGATTGGTGAGGATGCGCTCCGGAAGCGCCATGGCGATGTCGCCGCAGACGACGGCGGAAAGGGTCGGGACCAGGGAACCCTTGCGGACCCGGCTCCAGGTGCTGCGGCGGCCGCGTTGGAGGTCCCCGAAGCGCTGAAGAATCGGCCGGCCGCCGCCGATCAGGTGGGCGAGACGGCCGATCGCTTCGCCGTAAGCGTGGTTGTCCGTCACCGGCTCGGTCAGGACCACCTTGGAAAGAAAGGCGAAGTTGGCGTTTTCGGACTTCCGGTCCTGGAAGGCATAGCCGTTCACGCACACGAAACGGCTGTAATTTTCGACCGTCACGAAACCGCCGGGGTTGGTGCAGAACGTGCGCGTGAGATCATCATAGGTGGCCGTGCGGATGAAAAAGGCGGGGTCGTAAATCACGCCGCACACATCGGCCAGAATGTCCCCGTGCACCTCGACGCGCACTCCCACCTCGATGCCGCGTTGCGTGAGGTTCAGGCCGAAGCGGCGTGCGAGACCGCCGACCCAGTCGGCGCCGACGCGCCCCGGAGCGAGGATGACCCGTGGGGCGTTGTAGGCGGCGCGGTCGGTCTGCACGCCCTGCAGCCGTCCGCCCGAGACCCGGATGTCGCGGACCTCTTCGGAACAATGCAGCGCCACCCCGCGCTCCTCCAGATGACGGGCGAGTGCCGCGATGCACCGAGGGAGCCGTTCGCTGCCGATGTGTTTCTGGCGCAGGATCAAGAGATCGATGCCGAAGCGCCGGGCCTGTTTGCGCAGCTCGAGCGCCCGCGGCGGATCGGTCGGGTAGACCGGCCCGTCCATGCCGAAGCGGTTGAAGATCTTTTCGGTTTCGGCGATCAAGGCCTCGGCCTCGGAAAGAGGCAGAAACTGGGTGAGGTCGGTCTTGCCGAGCCGGGGGCTGAAGTTGAGCTTGCCGTCGGAGAAGAGCCCCGCCCCTCCGACGCCGCTCAAAATGTCGCACGGGGTGCAGCCGGCGCATCGACCGGAGCGGGGGAGGCGGCAGCGTCGTTTCAGGGGCTCGCGCCCTTTTTCGATCACCAGGACCCGCAGGTCGGAGTGCTCCGCGAGGTGATAGGCCGCAAAGAGACCTGCAGGCCCGGCGCCGACGATGATGACGTCGAAATCAGCAGCCGCGGTTCGAGAAGGGGACCGTATTGATTTTCCGTTTTTCATGTTCCGATTCGGCGAGCGCCGAATCCTGCCGGAAGGCGAAGCGCAGACGCTGGAGGGCGGTGATGTTGGCGAAGACGGCGACCAGCCAGACGGCCAGACTCAACGCCACGGGATGCAGGAGCGCTCCGAGACCGAGAAAGACGATGCGCTCCGGGCGTTGCATGACGCCCACCTTGGCCTCGAGCCCCAGGCTTTCGGCCCGGGCCCGGGTGTAGCTTACCATGAACGAGCCGCAAAGGGCGAGAAAGGTGGCGGCGGCGCTCAAGGTGTCCCGCGACAGGAAGAAGAAACCGCCGATGCCGAAGAGCATCAAAAATTCGCTGTAGCGGTCGACGGAGGAATCGAGCAGGGCGCCGAAGCGGGTCGCCCGTCCCGCGTTGCGGGCGAGAGAGCCGTCGATCGCGTCGCACAGCCCGCCCAGCAGAACGAGAACGCCGCCGGTGCGCGGCATTTGCAACAGAAATGCCGCCGCCGCGATCCCGGTGATCAGGACGCCGGCGAGGGTGAGCAGGTTGGGACTGACCCCGAGGCGCGTGAGCAGCCGCACCAGGGGGGCCAGGAAGCGCAAAAACGCGCTTTGGAGGCGCTCGGGGAGGAGTCGGCGGGGGCCCGATTTCATGCCCCGGTCTTTAACCTTCCTGGGTGGCGATGTCAACGAGCCGGCGCCCCCTTCGCGGTGCGCCGCCTCCCGCTTATCCGGGACGGCGGCGCGAAAGCCTCTCCAGGCGGGAAAAGACGAGCGAGCAGCCGAAGGTCAGCAGGAAATAGAGACCCGTGATCGCGATCCAGGTCTCGATCGTGAGGTGCGTGGCCGACATGAGCTCGAGGCCGCGGAAGGTCAGCTCGGGAATCGAGATCACCGAGACGATGGCCGAGTCCTTGATCGTGGAGATGAACTGCCCGCCGAGCGGCGGCAGAATGCGCCGGAGCGCTTGAGGCCACAGGATGTAGCGCAGCCGCTGCCAGCGGTTGAAGCCCTGGGCGGCCGCGGCCTCCTGCTGGCCGGGGTCGATCGACTGGATGCCGGCGCGGATGATTTCGGTGATATAGGCCCCCTCGAAGAGGGCGAGGGTGAGCACCGCGGAGGCAAAGGGGATCCGCAACCCCGCGGGGGCGAAGAGGAGCTCGAGAAGGACCCCGTCGGATCCGCCGGCAAGCGCCGGGCCCTTCCTCGGCCCCCAGCCGGAGAAGAGCTGCTCGCCGATGAAGTAGTAGAACACGAACACCAGCACGATCGGGGGGCTGTTGCGCAGCAGCTCCACATAGGCCGCGGCCACGGCCCGACGGAAGGGCCGACGGCTCATGCGCAGCAGGGCCGCCGCGAATCCGATCAGGGTGGCGAAAAGCATGGCCCAGAGGCTCAGGCGAATCGTGGTGAGAAAGCCGAGCAGAAGGACGTTGGCCGCCAGGCGTCCGCTTTCCGGGTCGCGGCGCAAAACGTACTGCGGCAGCGCCTCCCATTCCCAGCGGTAGGGCAGCCCGGTGGAAAGGCGATGAATCCCCCAGACGACCGCGACGGCGAGGAGAACGGCGGCCAGGAGGTCCCAGCGGGAGGGGCGTCGGAGCAGCGCCCGGTGCGCTGGAGTCGGAGGGCCGTGCCCCCCGCTTTGCCTCTCGGGGAAGGAAGCGCTCACTTGAGCAGGCTTTCCCACTCCTGGGTCTCGAACCAGTAGGCCTTGCGTTCGGCGAGCCAGCCCTCCGCCTCGACCACCCGGATCCAGTTGTCGAGGACATTCAGGCTGTCGAAGTCGCCCTTGCGCACGGCGAAGCCGATCGGCTCGCGGGTGATCGTTCCGGGAACCGGCAGAAAAAGGCGGTCGGGATGCTTGAGGACCTGGTAGCGCGGCAGCGGAGCCCCGGCCAGGAGCGCATGGGCGCGACCGTTCAGAAGTTCCTGGACCACCTGGGATTCATCGTCGAAGAAGCGTTTCCGGGCGCGCGGCAACAGCTTGTCGGCGGCGGTGGCGGCCGTGGAGCCGAGACGCGCCGTCACCGTGACCTCGGGCCGGTTGAAATCTTCGAGCCGCTGAAAACCGGCGGCGAGTTCCTTGTGGGCGGCGATCGCCACCCCGGAGTGGTCGTAGGGGATGCTGAAGTTCACCTTGAGGTTGCGTTGCGGAAGAATGCCCATGCCGCCGATGATCACATCGAATTTTCCGGTGAGCAGCGCCGGGATGATCCCCGCCCACTTGGTGGGGACGAACTCGACCTTGAGCCCGAGATCTTGGGCGAGGCGCGTGGCGACGTCGATTTCGAAACCGACCAGTTTGCCCGTCTTGTCGGTCATCGCCCAGGGAACGAAGGTCGACATGCCCACGCGCAACATCCCGCGGCGCACGGCCTCTTCGATCATGCTTTCCGCCGCGAGCTTCTGCTGCAGATCGCCCGCCGGGGCCGGTGGGGAAAGGGCGCAGAGGGCGGCGGCCAGGGCCAGGGTCAACAGGGATCGCAGGTTCATGGGTCCTCCTTGACGTTTCAGGTCGGTGCCGAGATCAGGGCCTTCTTTTGCAGGCGGGAGGCCGCCCGGGAAAGGGCGATCGTGATCCCGAGGTAAAGAACGGCCGTCGTGAACCAGATCTCGAAGACGAGATAGCTTTCGGCGATGACCGCCTGGGCCTGCATGGTGAGATCGTAGACGGCGATCGTGCTCACGAGGGCCGAGTCCTTGACCAAAGATACGGCCTGGCCGGTGAGGGGCGGCAGCATCTGCCGCAGGGCCTGCGGCAGGATGACCAACCGGTAGGTAAGCCGGGTGTTCAACCCCAGGCTGTAGGCGGCCTCCCACTGGCCGCGGGGCACGGAGACGATCCCGGCGCGGATGATCTCCGAGGCGTAGGCCCCCTCGAAGAGACTCAAGGCGAGCACGGCGGAGGCGAAAGCGTTCAGCCCGAAGGCGGGGGCGAGAACGAAGTAGATGAAAAAGATCTGCACGAGAAGCGGGGTGTTGCGGATGAGCTCGAGATAAACCCGCGCGAGCGCCCGGCCGATCCAGGAGGGCGAAAGGCGAAGCAGGGCGGTGACCAGGCCGATTCCGACCGCGAGGACCAGGCTCGCCGCCGTCACCTGGAGGGTGACGACGAGCCCTTGCAGGAGCGGACCGGGCTGCAAGCCGTCCTCGGCGGCGGTGAGGAGGTAACGGGGGACGCGGTACCACTGCCAGGGGTAACCCAGGCGCTCGGTGGCCCATCCGAGCAGCCCGACCAGGGCCGTGACCAGTACGAGGGCCTTCAAGCCGTCCCGCAGGAGCCTTGCGCCTGGGGGACGCGGCCGCGTGGAGCGCGCCTCGTTCATCCCTCAATTTCTCAAGCTGTGGATCGGAGCCGGAATCAAGCCGCCGCGGCGCACGAAAAGGTTCTCGGCTGACCCGCGGTTTACCGGGATGATCGTCGTCTGGCCGAGCAGCCCTCCGAAGACGGCCTGCTCGCCGGCCTGCTTGCCGGGAACGGGAATCAGCCGCGCGGCGGCCGCCTTCTGGTTGATGACGCCGATGGCCATTTCGTCGGCGATGATGGCGGCGAGAGTCTCCGCCGGGGTGTCCCCGGGGAGGGCGACCATGTCCAATCCGACCGAGCAGACGCTCGTCAACGCCTCGAGTTTTTCGAGTCCGAGGATCCCGGAACGCGCCGCCTCGGCGATGTTCACGTCTTCGCTTACGGGAACGAAGGCTCCGGAGAGGCCGCCCACGCGGGAGCTGGCGAAGGCGCCTCCTTTTTTGACGGCGTCGTTCAGCAGGGCGAGCGCCGCCGTGCTTCCCGGGACCCCGATGGCGAGGAGCCCCAGACTCTGAAGAATCTCCCCTACGCTGTCCCCCACCTGGGGGGTGGGGGCGAGCGAGAGGTCCACCACCCCGAAGGGGATGCCCAGCGCCTCGGCGACTTCGCGTCCGATCAGCTCCCCGACCCGCGTCACTTTGTAGGCGGTTTTTTTGATGATTTCCGAGAGGCCGCCCAGGTCCAGGCCGGGCTGTTCGGCAAGCGCGCGGTCGATCGCTTTGCGGACGACGCCCGGTCCGCTCACGCCGACGTTGATCACCGCGTCGGCCTCGCCGACCCCGAGGTAAGCCCCGGCCATGAAAGGGATGTCCTCGGGAATGTTGGCGAAGACGCAGAGTTTGGTGCACGCGATCCCGTCGCGTTCCCGGGTCCGCTCGGCGGCGGCCTTGATCACCTCCCCCATCCGCAGGACGGCGTCCATGTTGATGCCCGAGCGGGTGGAGGCGACGTTGACCGAGGCGCAGACGCGCTCGGTCGAAGCCAGAGCCTCGGGGATCGCCTCGATCAGGGCGCGGTCGCCGCGGGCGATCCCTTTTTCGACGAGCGCGGAAAAACCGCCGATGAAATCCACGCGGACCTCGCGGGCGGCGGCATCCAGGGTGCGGGCGATCTCGACCATTTCCGGCGCGCCGAAGGCCGCGGCCACGACGGCGATCGGACTGACGGCGATTCGCTTGTTGACCACGGGAATGCCGTATTTCTGGCCGATGCGATCGCAGACGGAGACGAGCCTTTCGGCCGGGCGCCGGATGCGCTCGGCGATGCGGCGGCGAACGGTGCCGAGCTCGTCGCCCGCGCAATCGAAGAGGCTCAGGCCCAGGGTCACGGTGCGCACATCGAGGTGCTCGTTTTTGACCATTTCGAGGGTGGAGACGATTTCGCGCTCGGTCAGCATGGCGACAGGCTTTAAATGCGGTGGAGGGTCTCGAAGATGAAGCGGTGCTGGAGGTTGATCTCCAGCCCGAGTTGCTCGGCGGCCGCGTTCAGCTCGCGTCGCAGGGCGCCGGCGTCGACCGCTTCGGGGACGTCGACCTCGAAGATCATCAGGTTGTCGCCCGGCTGGGAGCCGCCCTTGAAGACGGCCTGCAGCCGGGTGATGTTGACCCCGTGACGGGCGATCACCTCGGAGACGTGCGCGACCAGTCCCTTACGGTCCGGCCCGCGGCTGGTGATGACAAAGGGCTCTGAAGGGGGCGGAGTCTCTTCCTCCGCGGCGGAGGCGCAGGGCTTGGCCACGATCTGCAATCCCAAGGGTTCGAGCCGGGCGGCGAGCGTCGCCTCAAGCCGCCGGAGGGTGACGGACTCCGGCATGGCGACGAGGAAGATGCCGGCGAACTCGGTCTGCAGCATCGCCTGGCTCACGTTTTCGATGTTGCAGTCGAGTTCCAGCAAGCCGCGCGCCACGGCGGCTACGATTCCCGGCCGGTCGCGTCCCAGAACGGAAAGAATCGCCTTTTTCATTCGCCCCGCCTCCGCCCGCCGCGCAGGTAACTATCGAACAGCCGCGTGCTCCTGTCAACCGGGATCCGGCGCCGCGCACGGCTTGGTGCGCGGGCGGCCCCGTGCTATACTGAAACGGTCCGATGCGGCATCGGTGTCCTCGGCTGCGCCATGCAGATCGTCACCACCCACAAAAACGCCGATTTCGACGCCCTGGCCTCCGCCATAGCGGCGACGCTTGTCTTTCCGGGAACCCTTGCCGTTCTCCCCCGTACGCTGAACCCCAATGTCAAGGCCTTTCTCTCGATTCACAAAGACCTCTTCGCGACCCTTTCCGCCGCCGAGGTTCCCTACGAGGAGGTCGAGCGGCTCATCGTGGTCGATGCCAACTGTTGGAGCCGGCTGGAGCGGATGGAGCCGCTCAAAGGCCGGGAGGATCTCGATCTCTGGGTCATCGACCATCACCGGGACGGGGGGACGATTTCGGCCCGGCATCGGGTGATCGAGGAAGTGGGGGCCACGACGACCCTGTTGGTGCGCGAGCTGCGCAGCGCACGCAAGATTTTGACCCCGATGCAGGCGACGCTGTTTCTCGCGGGGATTTACGAAGACACGGGGAACTTGAGCTTTCCCTCGACCCGCGCTGAGGATGCTTACGCCGCGGCCTGGCTGCTCGAGCGCCGCGCGGACCTCGACATTCTGAACCGTTTTCTGCGCCCGGCCTACAGCGAGCGGCACAAGGCGATCCTGTTCCGCATGTTGGAGAAAGCCCGGCGTATCCGGGTGAACGGCCACCGGATCAGCATCCCGCATACGCAGGTGGAAGGCCAGGTGGACGGGCTCGCCGTCGTGCTGCGGATGTACATGGAAATCCTCGGCGTGGATGCGGCCTTCGGGATTTTTCACGACCCGTCCGCACGCCGCGCCATGGTGATCGCCCGCAGCCAGTCGGATTCCGTGGATGTCGGGGCGATCCTGCGGCGGCTGGGCGGCGGGGGGCATCCCCGCGCCGGCTCGGTTCACCTCCGGGATCTGCCGCCGGAGCAAATCGAGCGGCGGATCCTCGAGATCCTCCGGGAAGGCGGCCGGGCCGCCGTGCAGATCAGCGACCTCATGTCCTATCCGGTCTGGACCGTCGCGCCTTCGACCCGCATGGAGGAGGCGGCCGCCCTGCTGCGGGACAAAGGGATCACCGGAATTCCGGTGGTGGAGGAGGGCCGGCTTGTGGGCATGATCTCCCGGCGCGATTTCCGCAAAATCCGCAAGCCCGCTCAGCTCAAGTCCCCGGTCAAGGCCTTTATGGCGACCGAGGTGGTCACGGTCAGCCCGGCGGAAAACGTTCAGGATGCGGCCCGGCTGCTGGTCAAGCACGACATCGGCCGTTTGCCGGTGGTGCAGGAAGGCCGCATGCTCGGCATCCTCACCCGCTCCGACGTGATGCGCTATTTTTACGATCTGCTGCCGGATTGAACGGAGCTTTCCGGTACCGCGACCTTTTCCCCGGCCGCGAGAGGCGCCGCGCGGATGCCGCCCGGCTTGAAGGCCCGGTTGAGCGCAGGGTCGATCACGGCCTCGAAGCCGGAAAGCTGGGCGATCGGTTGGTGGCCGGCGTCGAGGAACACGAAATCGCCTCGCAATTTTCGATCGCTTGCGCCGCGGATCTCGAGCACCACGCGGCATCCTTCCTCGGGCCATCGCCCACGGTACAAGCGAAACGAGGATGCGCCGCTGGGGAGGCAGACCGCGCCTTTCATTTCCCAGCACCACAGGCTGGCCATCTGGAAAGCCGCATCGAGGGCCAGGGGGTCCCCGAGCCAGCTTCGGCGAAAGGGGCTTTCGACCCAACACTCGGGCCGGGGGGCGGCGGCGACGTCGGCGACCATGCCTTCGGCGGTGCAACACTGAATCCAGCGCAATCCCTGAAGCGCCTCGCCGTGAAAGAGAACGGCTTCGTAGACCTCGCGGGGGGAGCGCGGGTAATGATTGCAGGAAAGCCCCGAGGGAAGGCGATAGACGGGGGGAGCGGCGTGGGATTCGGCGAGAACGGCCCGCGCCCGGCAATGGAGCGTCTTGGCGGACTCCTCTCCCCCTCCGCCGCGCAGCTCGAGGTCGACCTCGAAACCTCCGTTTCGCGCGCGGGGCTTGCCGGCCCAAATGTGCACCCGGTAGGGTGCGGCCTCGAGGCGGATGCCTTTGAGAAGGCGGATCTCCTCCAATCCGTCGAGCACGAGCCCCGGGTTTTCGTGCAGAGCGCCTTCGCCCAGCCATTCGGCGATCAGCGCCAGCGGCACCACGGCGCGTTCGCCCAACACGTGAGCCCGCAGCACGGGATGGCTCTCCAGGTCGAGGCGGCGCTCGATCAGGGGCCGCAGGCCTTCAGCCTTCCGGGGCGCAAGGGCCGTCAGCCGTTGACGCCGATTCATCCCGCCGATCACAACCTCGACCGCCTCTTCCTCCGGGGGCCGGCGCAGCTCGGCGATCAGCGACGCCGCGCCCTGTGACGCGGAGAGAAGCTCGACCCCCCGGCGTTCGAACTCGCGGCGGATGGCCGGAGTCACCATGCCGCAATCCCAGGGCCCCCAGTTGACGGCGACGACCCGGCAGCCGGGTCGTCGCTGCGCCTCGGCGCGGGCGAGCTTGTTCAGCGCTTCGTTGGCCATGGCATAGTCGGCTTGGCCGCGGTTTCCGAAACGCGCCGTCACCGAGGAGAAAAGAACAAGCAGGCGAAGCTCTTCATCCGCCAAAGCTTCCCGCAGCGCCAGGAAGCCGCCGAGCTTCGTGCCCATCACGCGGTCGAACTGCTCGAGGGTCTTGTCGAGAATCAGGCGGTCCTCCAGCACGCCCGCCCCGTGGATCAGCCCGCGGATCGGGCCGAAGCGATCGCGGGCCTCGGAAATGACCGCCCGCAGGCGGACGGGATCGCGCACGTCGACGGAGACATAGGCTGCCGGCGCCCCGAGGTCCCGCAGGGCTTGCAGGGTGTTCCGGACCTCCCGGGCGGCAAGCAGGTTGCGGAGCCTTTTCTCCGCTTCCGCCGGCCGGGTCGAAGACGAGGAAAACTCCTCCCGCAGAAGGGCCTGGCGGATTTCGTTTTCCTCCTGCAACCCTTGCATCCAGAAAGGCTCGGGCTCCGGCTCCGGAGTCCGGCCGAGCAGCACCAGGGCCGGCCGCACCTGGCGGGCGAGTTCCACGGCGCAGGCGGCGGTGATGCCCCGCGCTCCGCCGCTGACGATCACGGTTTCGCCGGCCGCAAGCGGCAGGGGGCCGGAAGCGAGATCGTCGCGGCGCACCAGCCGGGGGATGAGACGGCGGTTCGGGCCGAGACCCACTTCCAACGGCCCGCGATGCAGCGCTTCCCGCACCAGGGCCCGTGCGGCGGCACGCGGATCCCGCCAGTCGGGGTCGAGATCCAGGGCGTGGCAGACGACCTCGGGCCACTCGATCGCCGCGGTTTTGGCCAGGCCGGCGAGCGCCCCCTGGAGCGGCCGAGAAAGACTGCGGCCGCTGAAACCCAAGGCCCCGTCCAGGCGACTGACGGTGGTCAAAAAGGCCGCCCCGAGCCGGGCGCTTTCGACCAGATCCGGACCCAAACGCCGGGTGAGTTCGAAGGCGTCCCGCAGTTCGCGCTGTCCGTCTTCGCCGTCGCAACGGGCGAGGAAGATCAGCCCCGCGGCGGGGGGAAGGTCGCGCCGATGGTTGAAGATGTCGGCAGCTACCAGGACGGCGCTCAAGCCGAGATCGCTCAGGACATCGAGAACCGCCCGCGCCAGTCCCGAGCGGTCGTCGGTTACGAAAATCTTGCGCCCGGCAGGCAGCTGGAAGTCGGCCGGGTCGATCTCCGGTGCCGGCTCCAAGACGACGATCCGCCGCGGGGCGGTCCGCACCACCGTGGCGGGTTGGGCCGGGAGGGCGGGGTCTTCCTGGGCGGCGGCGGTGGGGGTCCCTGCAGCCGGAGAGGCTGGGGGTTCTGCGGCCCGGCGGTCGGTGAAAAAGGAGACCATGGCGGAGAGCGTTTTGAGCCGGGGCATGTCTTCCGGGGTGACGGGGCGCAGGCCGGGGATTTTTTCTTCGAGGGCGGAGAGGATTTCGACGCGTTTGATGGAGTCGATGCCGAGGTCGGCCTCGATGTCCATGTCGACTCCGAGCATCTCCGGGGGGTAACCGGTCAGGCGGCTGACCACCTCGAGCAGTACGGCTTGAAAGGCTGCGGCGTCGGGGGCATCCGGGCTCCGGGTGGCGGGTTGGGCCGGGAGGGCGGGGTCTTCCTGGGCGGCGGCGGTGGGGGTCCCTGCAGCCGGAGAGGGGGAGGAGGAGTGATGCCGTTCGACCGCGGGAGGGATCGACCAAGGATCTCGACCGGAAGAGGCGTCCAAGGAGCGGGAAGGTACGGGCGGGGCGAGGCTGGATTCCTCGGGAAGACGCGGGGGCCTGATCGCCGAGAAACTGGCCGCACTCGAGTTGCGGATCAGCTCCAGCAGCGCCTGTGTGGTCTCGCGCTGCAGGTCCAGGAACTTTTCGTGGGCCTGGGCCGTTTGCTCGTGGATTCGGCGGATGGCCTCAAAACCCTCTTCAAGGCTGCGGCGGGGTTCTTCCGCCGGTCGGGTTTCCGGGACGGGGGAGGATTCGTCTGTCATGGGCGTTTCTCGAAGACGGGATGAATTCGACAACGGCTCTGGATGAGCCTCCGGATTGCGGGCGTCGTCGGCTCCGGTACGCCGCGGGCTAACCGGCGGCAGGGGGTTTTCGCCCGCCCGGTCGGCGGAAGGACCCAGATTGGCTCCGCAGATCGGAATGCGCAGGCGGCTCAGGGAGGATGCCTCCGGCTTCCCCGGGTCCCAACGGGAGAGGTCCAGCGGGTGACCCAAAGCGCCGAGGCGGCACAGAGCCGTCGCCAGATCGAAAAGCCCCGACTTGCGTCCGGAGGAGGAATCCACGGAGAAGGCCCCGTGCGGTCGACCGTCCAGAATTTCGGCGACCAGCCCGGAGAGAACGGACCGGGGACCGATCTCGACGAAGGTGCGGATTCCGCCGGCGTACATCGCCTCGATCAGACCGATGAAATCGACCGCGGCGAGCATCTGCGCGGCGAGCAGCCGGCGGACGGCGTCCGCCTCGGCCGGGAAGGGCGCCTTCGTGCGGCTGGAAAAGACCGGAAGTGCGGACGGAACGAAATCGGCGCGTTCCAGCGCCGCGGCAAATTCACGGCTCGCACCGGCCATGAGCGGGCTGTGGAAGGCCCCGCTCACCGGGAGCGGCACGACCCGTAGGCCGCGCCGGCCGAGGGTCTCGGTCAGCCGCTGCACGGCATCCGCGGGACCGGAAACCACCGCCTGCCGCGGAGCGTTGCGGTTGGCGACCACGACCGGAAGATCGGTTTCGGAAATCGCCCTTTCCACCTCGGCCAGCGGGGCGAAGACGGCCGCCATGGATCCGGCGGGGGACCCTGCCATCGCCCGTCCGCGGGCCCGGGCGAGGACGCCGAAGGTCTTTTCGTCGATCCGGCCGGCAGCGCAAAGCGCCGTCAGCTCGCCGAAGCTGTGACCGGCGGCGGCCGCCGGCGATAGCCCGAAGGCGTGCAACACCTTCCAAAGGGCGAGACTGACCGCGCCGATCGCCGGCTGGGCAAGCTCGGTCGCCTGGAGACGCTGTTCATCGAGGCGGCCGGGCGGATGCGGCGGGTAGATCCGATCCCCCAGCGGAGGATCAAGGGCGAGTGCGCGCTGGACGGCCTCGAGCGCCTCGCGCGCCGCCGGAAAACGCAGGATCAGCTCGCGACCCATGTCGGGGTATTGGCATCCCTGCCCGGGAAAGAGGACGGCGAGCGCCCCCGCGGGCGAGCCTTCCCCATAGCAAACGCCGCGGCCGGCCGGATCGGCCGGGGAATCGCCGCGTGCAAGCCGCTCCCGGGCGGCCTGAAGCCGCTCCCGCGCTTCCCCGGCATCCGAGGCAGGAAAGAGCAGCCGACAGGCTGCGTTCGGGTCGAAACGGGCGCGCGTTTCGGCCGCGAGCCGCGACCAGCCCTCCCCGGTGGCGGAAAGCTTCGGATCTGCGGCCGTCGCGGAAACTTCCTGCAAAAGCTCCGCGGGAGACCCGGCCGAAAAAGCGAAGATCTGGACGGAGCCGTCCCAGGCGATTTCCCGGCAGGAGGATCCGTGTTCCTCGAGAACCGCATGGAAGTTGCTTCCGCCGAACCCGAAGGCGCTCACCCCCGCGCGGCGTGGCGCGCCCTCCCGGGAAAACCACGGCCGAGCGCGGCGGCTCAGGTGGAAAGGGGAGGTCTCGAGGTTCAAGGCGGGATCCGGTTCTTCGGCTTTGAGCGTGGGGAAGAGCACGCGATGGTGCAGCGCGAGGGCGGCTTTGATCAGACCGGCCACACCCGCCGCCGCCTTGGTGTGTCCGATCATGGATTTCACGGAGCCGAGCGCACAGCGGCCCACGGGGGCTCCGGCGCCTCCGAACACCTCGCAGAGGGCCTCGAACTCCACCCGGTCGCCGACCCGGGTTCCCGTGCCGTGGGCCTCGATCAGGCCCACGGTGCCGGGGTCGACCCCGGCCTCGGCGTAAGCGGCGCGCAGCGCCTCGACCTGGCCTTCGCGCCGCGGCGCGTAGATGCTCTGCGAACGGCCGTCGCTGGAGGAGCCCAGCCCGCGCAGCACGGCGTAGATCCGGTTTCCGTCGCGTTCGGCGTCCTCGAGGCGCTTCAGAACGACAATCCCCACCCCTTCGCCCAACACCGTCCCGTCGGCGTGCTGCGAAAACGGCCGGGCGTCTCCCGTCGCCGAAAGGACCTGGGTCTTGGCGAAACACATGTGCATGAAAATATCGTTCAGCGTGTCGACCCCGCCGCTGAGAGCCAAATCGCAACGGCCCGTTTCGAGTTCGAGGAGCGCCATGTGCACGGCGGCCAGCGAGCTCGCACAGGCGGCGTCGACCACGCAGTTGGTGCCTCCGAGGTTCAACCGGTTGCTGATGCGCCCGGCGACCACGTTGCCGAGCAGGCCGGGAAACGAATTTTCCTGCCACTCGACATAGGAATCGGAGATGCGGCGGATCACCTCTTCGGCGGTCCGATCGGGGACCCCCGCCGCGGCGAGGGCCCGTCGCCAGCGGGGAAAGCCGAGGCGGGAGCTGAGCGGAATCACCAGCTCCTGGGTGCCCGTCACCCCGAGGATCACGCTCGTGCGCGCGGGATCGTAAGACAACCCCATGTCCTCGAGCGCCGCCCGGGCGGCGAGCAGCGCGAGCAGCTGGGAGGTGTCGGTCGCCTCGAGCAGGGTCGGAGGGATGCCGAAGGCGGTGGGGTCGAAGTCGACGGGCGTCAAAAACCCGCCGCGGGCGCAGTAGACGCGGTCGCGCGCGCGGGGGTCGGGATCGAAATAGTCCTCGCGCGACCAGTGGGTCGGGGGGACCTCGCCCACGGCGTCCCGGCCGTTGATCAGCAGCCGGAGATAGCCTCTCAAGCCGGACGATTGCGGGAAAAAACATCCCATGCCCACGATGGCGGTGGGGCGACGATTCACCGTGCGGGTCACCTCGAATTCGATCTCCCCTTCACCTCCAGGAGGGTTCGGCTGCAGGCCATTTGCGGGGGATAAATCCGGAAACACTAGCTCATAGCCGATTCGTCCCCGGATGGCAACTCGCCGGACGACCCGGCCGGGGTGAAAGGGGTTCCCCCCAGCAGAGCCTCGATCCGCTCCAGGGGAAGAGGCCGGAGCACCGCGGCTTCGGGCGGCACGGCGACCCCCTGGTTGCGCAACCAGGAGGCGCGTACGGCCACGGCGGCGCCGAAGAGGAGGTTGGCGGCTACGGTGACGGTGCGGCGCTCGGCGGGGTCCTCGAGAAAGCTTCCCTTCGCCCACTGGTTGAAGGCGCCCATCGCCGGGCCGCACCAGATCTGATAGTCCATGCGCCGCGAGGGCTCGCCTGCGATCGCCCAACGCGAGGAGCGCCCCAGGTAGGATCGAAAGACAAGCGCCATCTTGTGCCGCGGGTTGCGCTCGGCAAGCTCGATCTGCCGCGGATCCCGCTTGCGGAAGAAAGCGCGGGTCGCTTCCCACTCCTCTTCGAAGGAGCGACGGAAGAAATCCTTCTCGAGAACCGCGCGCTGGGGCGCGGGGATTTCCTCGTAGCGCTCGTGGTCTTTGAACAGCTCGTAGAGCTTTGCCGCACGCTGAGCGAACATCGTGCCGCGCTTGAGCACCTGGACCTTGACCCCGAGTTCGAACATGTCGGCCGCGGGGGCCATGGCGACGTCGGCTTGCCCCGCTTCGGCGAGCAGACGGCGAACCGCCTCCGAGGTTCCGGCCTCGACGCAGCCTTGGTGAACCGAGCCCACCATGATGAAGGCCGCGCCCATGGCGAAGGCCGCGGCCCCCGAAAGCGGGGTGGCGATGCCGCCGGCGAGACCGACCCGGGGCAGGTGGGCGTAGCCGTGCTCACGGCGGCAGTCCTCGCGCAGGGCGAGGATCGTGGGCAACAGGGCGATGGCCGGCCGATTGTCCGTGTGACCTCCGGAGTCGGCCTCGGCAGTGAGATCCTCGGCGAGCGGCACGTGGGCGGCGAGTTCGGCCTCTTCCGGCCGCAGGGCCCCTCGGGCCACGAGGATCTCGAGATGGCGCGCCGGGGGCGGAGCGAGAAACCGCCGCGCCACTTCCACGCGGGAGATCTTGGCGATGAGACGGTTGGGGCAGACGATGCGGCCGTCGGGGCGGCGGTAAATGCCCCGTACCCGGAAGAGGCTGAGCGCAGGGGTCGGCTCGACGAAAGCCGAGGCGCTGGCGACGGTGACGCCGTGGTCGAGAAAGATCTCCGCCAGGCGGTTCTCCAGCTCCGGGTTGCCGGGGCTGTGGATCAGGTTGACGCCGAAGGGAATCGGCGGGCTTGTGCGCTGGAGGGCGCCGATCGCCTCTTCGACCTCCGCGGGAAGCAGGCCGCCGGCCCCGAAGAAGCCGATCATCCCCGCACTTCCGGCCTCCTGGACCATCCGTACCGAGGTGATGGCGTTGGCCATCTCGCCCACCACATAGGCATAGCGCAGCCCATAGGCGGCACGAAAGGCGGGGTCGCCGAGGTTCTCGGGATGCAGGGGGGGGACCCAGGCGACCAGCGGCAGCCCGTCAGCCTCGCCTTCCGGAACGGGAGCGAACCCGACCGTCCCCGAGCGGGCCAGGAAGAGCTTTGCGCCGCGGCGCACGAGGAAAAGGGGCCGCGTGACTTCGAGAAGCGAGCGGCCGAGAGCCTCCGCCTCCATAGGCTCCGCTTCGGGCCCCCCGGGTCGGAAGCGGGCGGTTGCGGCGGGTGCGTGGGGTTCAATCAAGGCCATCGGTCTATCGTCGGTCTGCCGCCCGGCCGCACGGGTGGCCGAGGACGGAGGATGGCTACCTCATTTAGGGAAAGCCCCCGAGGCTGTCAAGGCGCTCTCGCCGGCGCTCATCCTCGGGGATGATGGCGGCGGTGCAATTCCTTCAGCCGCTCACGGCTGACATGGGTGTAGATCTGAGTGGTGGCGATATCCGCATGCCCCAGAAGGATCTGCACCGTCCGCAGGTCGGCGCCGCCTTCCAGCAGATGGGTGGCGAAGGAGTGCCGCAGGCTGTGAGGGGTGGTGCGCCGCTCGATTCCCGCGGCACGGGCGTAAGCCTGGAGGCGTTTCCAGAATCCTTGGCGGCTGAGCGGTTTGCCGGCGCGACCGATGAAGAGAAAGGAACTGCCCCGGCCTTTGAGCAGCGGCCCGCGCGCCCGCTCCAGATAGAGGCGGATCTTCTCCCGCGCCGGGTTGCCGATCGGCACGACCCGCTCCTTGGAGCCCTTGCCGAGCACGCGCACGAAGCCCGCTTCGAGATCGATGTCCTGCAGCCGCAAAGACACGAGCTCCGAGACGCGCAGTCCTGCGGCGTAGAGGAGTTCGATCATGGCCGCATCCCTCAGGTCGGCGGCCCGGCGGTCGCCGGGGGCGTTGAGCAGGCGCTCGACCTCGGCTCGGCTCAGCGTGTCCGGCAGGCGCAGAGGAACGCGCGGGGCGTCGAGTTGTGCGGTGGGGTCGGCGGAAAGCACCCCTTCGCGGAGCAGAAAACCATAGAAGGAGCGCAGCGAAACCAGGTGCCGGGCGCGCGAACGGGAGCCCAGTCCCGCGGCGCGCAGGTGGATCAGATACTGCAGGAGGCGGGCGGTATCCTCGCCGGAAACGCTCGTCACCCCGCCGGCGGCGAGGAAATCGGCATAGCGACGCAGATCCGCGCCGTAGGAGGAAAGGGTGGCCGGGGAAAGGCCCTTTTCGACGAGGAGATGCTCCAGATAACGATCGATCAATGACGAAAGGGGCGGTGGGGTTTTCATGGCTCGGAGGCGATGGGCCCGGCCGGAATCGGGGCCGGTCGACGCCTGTCATCCTCTGGGTAGCACGAACGGGGAGCCGATTCCAGCGGATGGGCCTCATCCGCCGCGCGCGGGCGGTTTGTTGACAAAGCCCGGGATGAGGTTTTACAACGCGGGCACGAACGGTGGCGGATTTTTTGCTTCCGTTCCGGACGCTTCTCTTGCGCTCGCCCATTCCTTAGAAATACGACGCCTAAAGCCGGGTCGACCCTCGACGGATCGAGTCCGGAGTGCGCTTCCGCGGCTGGCCGCAGAAAGGAGAACCGAGATGAACCTCCATCGCCCCAATGCCAACGAGGCATTGCAAACCGCCAATCGTTCCCGCAATGTCGTGCCCCAGTCCGGCATCTGCAGCCGCTGTATCGACGGCTGCCGCGGCAACTGCGATCTCTTTCGCGCCACGTTCCGCGGACGCGAAGTCCTCTACCCGGAGCCTTTCGGCAGCGTGACCGCGGGAGCCGACAAGGACTACCCCGTAGACTACTCGCACCTCAACATTCTCGGCTACGCCTTCGGCGCCAAGGGGGTGGCCGCCGATCCCGATATCGCCACCTTCCCCCACGTGAACACGGAGACCGAATTCGGGCTGCAGCACAAGGTGCGCATGAAGATCCCCATCTTCACCGGCGCGCTCGGCAGCACGGACATCGCGCGCAAGAACTGGGAACACTTCGCCGTCGGCGCGGCGATCAGCGGCATCAGCATCGTCTGCGGCGAAAACGTCTGCGGCATCGACCCCGAACTCGAGCTGAACGCCGAGGGACGGATCGTCAAATCCCCCGAAATGGACCGCCGCATCCGCGAATACCGGCGCTACCACGAGGGCTGGGGGGATATCCTGGTGCAGATGAACGTGGAGGACACGCGGCTGGGGGTGGCCGAATATGCGATCGAAACGCTCGGCGTCGAGACCATCGAACTCAAATGGGGTCAGGGCGCCAAGTGCATCGGCGGCGAGATCAAGGTGAGCTCGCTCCAGCGGGCGATCGAACTGAAGAAGCGCGGCTACATCGTCACCCCCGATCCCGAATTGCCGGCCAACCAGGCGGCCTTCAAAGCCGGGCCCCTCAAACAGTTCGAGCGCCATTCCCGGCTCGGCTTCATCGACGCCGAGGGCTTCGCGCGCGAGGTGGAGCGCCTGCGGCGGCTGGGGGCGAAGCGGGTGACGCTGAAGACCGGCGCTTACCCCATGCGTGAGCTCGCCATGGCGATCCGTTGGTCGAGCGATGCGGGGATCGATCTCTTGACCATCGACGGCGCACCCGGAGGCACGGGCATGAGCCCCTGGCGCATGATGGCCGAGTGGGGGATCCCTTCGCTCTACCTCCATTCCATGGCCTGGGAGCTCTGCGAGCGGCTCGCCCGCTCGGGACGCCGGGTGCCCGATATCGCCTTCGCCGGCGGGTTCTCCTCCGAGGACCACGTCTTCAAGGCGCTCGCCTTGGGCGCCCCGTACTGCAAGGCGGTCTGTATGGGCCGGGCGCTCATGATCCCGGGGATGGTCGGCAAAAACGCCGAGAAATGGCTCCGGGGCGAGGACGAAGGGCTTCCCAAAACGGTCTCCCGTTACGGGATGACCAAGGAGGAGATCTTCATGAACTACGAGCTGCTGCGGGAGAAGTACGGCACCGAGGTGGACCGGTTCCCGCTGGGGGCGATCGGCATCTACAACGCGACCGACAAGATCCGGGTCGGGCTCCAGCAGCTCATGGCCGGGACACGAAGCTGGGCCGTGCGCTACATCGAGCGCCGCGATCTCGTCTCCCTCACCGAAGAATGCGCCCGGGTCACGGGCATTCCCTATGTCATGGACGCCTTCCGCGAAGAGGCTCTGGCCATCATCGACGGCTGAGCCCCGCGCGGCGGGTTCCCGAAAAGGAGATCTCCCATGACGGAAATCCTGCGAAAACTCACCGCACGCGACCCCGGGGAAAAGGAGTTTCACCAGGCGGTGACCGAGGTGCTCGAATCGGTCGCCCCCGTGCTGGAGCGCCACCCGGAGTACCGCCGGAACGCCATTCTCGAGCGGCTCTTCGAACCCGAGCGGACGATCCTCTTCCGGGTTCCCTGGATGGACGACCGACAGCAGTTCCAGGTCCACCGGGGCTGTCGCGTCGAGATGAGCAGCGCCATCGGGCCCTACAAGGGCGGCCTTCGTTTCCACCCTTCGGTGACGCTCGGCATCTTGAAATCGCTCGCCCTCGAGAACGTCTTCAAGAACGCCCTCACCCCGCTCAACATGGGCGGCGCTCACGGCGGCTCCGATTTCGACCCCAAGGGCAAATCGGACACGGAGATCATGCGGTTCTGCCAGAGCTTCGTCGCCGAGCTCTTCCGCCACATCGGCCCGCATACCGACATCCCCGAGGGGGATATCGGCGTGGGCGCCCGCGAGGTCGGCTTTCTCTTCGGCATGTACCGCAAGCTGAGAAACGAGTTCAGCGGCTCTTTCACCGGGAAAAGCCTCGACTGGGGGGGAAGCGTGCTGCGGCGGGAGGCCGCGGGCTACGGAGTCGTCTACTTCGCCTGCGAGATGCTCGCCGCGCGCGGGCAGAGCATTGCGGGCAAGGTCTGCCTCGTCTCGGGGGCCGGAAACGTGGCCCAGCACACCGCCGAAAAGCTGGTCGAGCTCGGCGCGCGAGTGGTCAGTCTCTCGGATTCCAGCGGGGCGATCTACGACGAGGAAGGCTTCGACGCCGACAAAATCGAATTCATCAAGCGCCTGAAGAACATCCGTCGGGCGCGGATCGGCGAGTACGTCGACAAGTACTCCCAGGCGGTGTACCTCGAGCGCGATCTGCGTCTCGACCACAACCCGCTATGGAAAATCCCGGCCGACTGCGCCTTCCCCTGCGCGACCGAAAACGAAATCCAGCGGCAGGATGCCGAGCACCTCGCCGGAAACGGCGTCGGCCTCGTCGTCGAGGGGGCCTCCATGGCCTCCACGCCGGATGCGGTGCGTCTCTTCGAGGAGCGCGGGGTGGCCTATGCACCGGGCAAGGCGGCGAACGCCGGCGGGGTCGTCGTTTCGGGCCTGGAGATGGCCCAGAACAGCATGCGGCTGACCTGGACGCGCGAGGAGGTCGAGCGGCGGCTGCAGACGGTGATGAAAGACATCCACCGCACCTGCCTCGAGGCGGCGGAGCGCTACGGTCGCCCCGGCAATATTCTGGCCGGGGCGAACATCGCGGGCTTTCTCAAAGTGGTCCGGGCGCTCCTCGACCAGGGGCTCGTTTGAAACGAGAGAACAGCGGATGCGGTTCCGGGCGGCGATCTTCGACCTCGACGGGACGCTGCTCGATACGCTCGAGGACCTCGCCGGCGCGATGAACGGCGTTCTTCGCCGCCACGGGCTCCCGGAGCACCCCCCGCGGGCCTACCGGGAGTTCGTCGGCGAGGGCATCGAGGCGCTGGTGCGGCGCGCGCTTCCCCGGCCGCTTCCTCCCCCAGAACTCCTCGCCGAGCGGGTGCGCGAAATGCGCGAGGAATACGCCCGAGGCTGTCTGGAGCGCACCCGTCCGTTTCCGGGGGTGCGCGAGCTTCTGGCGGCATGCCGCGGGGCGGGCCTTGCGCTCGCCGTGCTCACGAACAAGCCGGAAGAGGCGGCCCGCCGCCTCCTGGAGGCGCTGCTGCCGGAGGAAGGCTTCCGCATCGTCTGCGGGGCGCTTCCCGGCCGTCCGCGCAAACCCGACCCCAGCGGCGCCCGGGAGCTGCTCGCCGCCCTGCGGGTCGCTCCGGAAAAAGCCTTCCTCCTCGGGGACAGCGCCGTCGACATGCAGACGGCCGTCGCGGCAGGTCTTTTTCCCGTGGGGGCCCTCTGGGGATACCGCGGTGCGGAGGAACTCCTGGAGTCCGGGGCGCGCCTCCTCTTGCCGTCCCCCGCCGATCTCCTTCCCTGGATTTGTTGAAACCCGGATCGCCGCTCAAAGATTCGCCGACAACCCGAGGATGTTGCGGTTGACCGCGATCTTCGCTTCGGGCTGAATCCAGTCGTGCGCGGTTTCCCGGAAGGGAAGATAGGCGAGGCGGAAGCGCTCGGGGCGGATCTCGACCGCCGCGAGCCTCTCCGGAAGATCCCTTCGCGGCCGAAGAAAGGCGGCGAGGATCAGCTTGAGGCTCTCGCAGGCTTCCTCCACCGGCAGGGTCACCGGGTGATGGCGCGGCCCCGGAAGGGAAGGCTCCAGCCGCCCGGTCAATGGATGGAGGGTGAGGGCTTTGGCGAGCTGCAGGAAATTTTCCGCTCGGATCTTGAACGCCGGAACCCAGAACCGGAAGGGCTCCTCTTCCCATTCTTTCCGCGGCGCGGCCGGCAGGTTGGCGGCGCGGGCCAGCTCGCCGCGCGTGCGCAGCTCGATCCCGCGCAGCTCACAGCCGATCTCCCAGAAGGGGAGAAAAAACGAGCCCGGATCGCCGCCGGTTGCGCAGCAGGAAGAGACCTGCGTCAGCCGCTCGCCGGAAGGGATCCAGGAGCTCTGGCAACTGCGGCAATGCAGGGCGAGCGCCTGCGGGCTGCCCTCCAGGTCCCAGCCGCAGTCGGGACAGAGGGCGGGAAGAAACGTCACGCCGGCGGCCGGACGGAGATCGTCCACCGGAAGCGAGAGGAGCTCCGGAGGGGTGCGGATGCTCAACGGGCGATCGAGAACCGCATCGAGGAGAAAGGGACCGTCGATCCCGTAGGGGGCATAGAGAAGCCCCATCGACTCGCCGATGTGGGCGGTGCAAAGGAGAGGGCGTTCGTGGGGCTTGCGCAGGCGGCTCAGAAAGGCCGTCATCGCGTCGCCCAAGCTTCGCTCCGGGGGAAGAAAACGGCCTTCGGCCTGCGGCGTGAGGAAGCGCAGCCGCAGGCCCTGGGGACGAAGGCCGAGCGTGCGCGGCAGGGAAGAAAGGGCAAGGGCGATTTCGTTCACATCGGCGAAGCGGTGCTCGACTCCGGCCTGACGGCAGGCGAAGAAAAGCCCTTTAAAGCGCCAGTAGGGGACGTAGAGGAGATCCTGCCGCCGCGTCGATTTCGAAGGCAGAAGATAGCGGAACCCGTCCCGGCCGACGAGGAAGGATTTCACCCGGCAGAAGGGGCAGGTGACCAGGCGCTCGGTTTCCTCGAGATCGGTCGGTGCCCCGCACTGGGGACAGGCGGTTTCGATCCTCCACCCGGACATTCAAAGCTTTTCCCCGCAGTCGTTGCAGTAGACGGAATCGGCCAGGTTCTCCGCTCCGCAGTGGGGGCAGAACTTTTTCTGGGGCCGCGTTCCCTGTTCCAGCCCGCAGCGCGGACAGAAGCGCGCGGCCGGGGTGAGGTTCTTGCCGCAGCGGGCGCAGCGGTCGAACACCATCAGCTGGTGGCCGCATTGGGGGCAGAATTTCGCATCCGCGGCGACGGGGCTTTTGCATTCCGGACAGACCGTGGAAGCCGGCGTTCCCGCAGGGGGGAGCGGGGCGGAGGGCTTGCCGGCGGCGAAAACCTGCGCGAACATCGCCGGCAGCATCAGCCCCAGCGCGGTTCCCATGCCCGAGCCCGCCCCTTCGCCGGCGGAGGCGGCCTTTTCCATGGCCATCGCCGCCTTGAGCTGCATGAGCCGCTCGAGATCCTGGAAAGCGCCCATGCGGCTGCGGTCGTCGATCGCCTGCTGCACCTCCGGCGGCGGGGTGATCGCGTTCACGTAGAGCGCCTCCAGGCGGACGCCGAAGCGGCCGAAATCCTCCTCGAGCCGCTTCGCCAGTCCGGCCGAGATCTCGTCGTAGCGCGAAGGCAGGTTGAGAAGCGTGTCGAGCTTTTCGCCGAGGTAGTCGTTTAGGCGCGAAACGATCACCCGGTTCAGGTATTCCTCGACCTCCGCGGTCGTGAATGCCCCCTGGGTGCCGACCAGGCGGTTGACGAAGAGCACCGGTTGGGTGACCTGGAGGTTGAAGACGCCGAAAGCCCGCAGCCGCACCAGGCCAAGCTCGGTGTCACGGAAGGCGACCGGATCGCGGGTTCCCCACTTGAGGTTGGTGAAGACCTTGAGGTTGACGAAGTAGATCTCGGCGCGAAGCGGGCTGTCGAACGCCCAGGGGGCGCTCAGCAGCTTCGTGAGCAGCGGGATGTTCCCCGTTCGCAGGGTGTGGCGTCCCGGACCGAAGGCGCCCACGGCCTTGCCCTTGTAGAAGAAGACCGCGGCCTGGCTTTCGCGCACCGTCAGCTGGGCGCCCCACTTGATTTCCGCCGACCCCTCGGCGGGGATGCGCTGCACGAGCTGCTTGCCGCTTTCGTCGAACCACTCGATGTTCTCAAGAAACACCAAACGGGTTTCGGCCATGGATGTCCTCCTCCTGGGCACCGTGAAACAGCCCGTCTGCCCTTGAGAAGAATTATCGACGGCGGGACGGGGAGACTTGAATTGCGGCCGCTTCCCGCCGGGAGGATCGCTCGCCTTGTTCCCGGCCCTGCGCGGCGGACTGGAAGGCGCCGCACGGGGAAGAAACCGGAACTTCCGAAATGATTAAAAAAACCCCTACGTGCGACCGCGAATCGCCGCTCGCCCGACATCGGCTAACGACGAAAAAGCCACCAGAGGATGGGAAAGGCGAGAGCCGCGAGGATGAGCACGCCGGGTGCCGAAAAGTAGGCCGTGTACCACGGCCGTCCACGCCGGCGGGCGGCCCGCACTTCGGAGAGGAACCAGTTGCCCAGAATCGCCGCTCCCAGGAGCACGCTCAGGAGTCGTAAGATGTCGCTGACCGCGTTCATCGGTAGATCGGTTTCAGATTTCGGTTGAACTCTTGGGCGCCCATTTTGTATAAGTGGCCCGTCGGGGAGCATGAAACCTGGGCTGGCGCGCCTGGAGGGATTCGAACCCCCGGCCTACGGATTAGAAGTCCGTTGCTCTATCCCGCTGAGCTACAGGCGCCTGAATTCGCCCTGTAACACACCGCAAGGCGCGCGTCCAGCGGGCAGGCAACTCGCCTCATGAAGAAGAAGCCGACCAAAACCCAGAGTCCCTCTCGGGGATCCGCCCCAAAAAAGGATCGGAAATCACCCTCCGCCCGCTCGCAGACCGCCGTTCGAAAACCGGTCCGGGCCGCGGGGAAGAAATCCGGCCCAACCCCATCGCGCCAACCGGCGGCCCGCAAGGCTTTCACGGAAAGGACTCCGGGCCAAAGACCCGTCCCCGCAGCGAAGCCCAAGCGGCCGGTCGCCGCCCCATCGCGCGCGGCGAAGACGCGCGGGCGGCCGAAGACCAGCGCTCCCGCCCCCGTGACCGCACCGCAAGAGGAGCAGGCACTTCTTTCTTCGACGGCCTCGAAAGAAGGGCTGCCGTTCGAGGAGAGCGTCGTCGAAACGGCGGCCTCCGAAGCAGTCCGACCGGCGCCGGAGCCCGATTCCGTCTCCTCCTCGCCGACGCTTCCGAACAAGGCGGCTTCCTCCTCCGAGGATTCCGAGAAGGCGCTCGTCAAGTTCGACCCGCTGCAGCGGTACCTCTCCGAGATCAGCAAGTACCGGCTGCTCACGCGGGAGGAGGAACGCGAACTCGGCATCCGGGTCAAGGAGTACGCCGACAAGGAGGCCGCCTACGCCCTTGTCACGGCGAACCTGCGGCTGGTGGTCAAGATCGCCCTCGAATTTCAGCGGGTGTGGATGCAGAACCTGCTCGATCTGATCCAGGAGGGCAACATCGGCCTCATGCAGGCGGTCAAAAAGTTCGACCCCTACAAAAACGTCAAGTTTTCCTACTACGCCTCCTTCTGGATCAAGGCCTACATTCTGAAATTCATCATGGACAACTGGCGCCTGGTCAAGATCGGGACCACCCAGGGTCAGCGCAAACTGTTCTTCAAGCTCAAAAAGGAAAAGCATCGTTTGATCGAGCAGGGCTTCGATCCCAAGCCCAAGCTCCTCTCCGAGCGTCTCGGCGTCTCGGAGCGGGAGGTGGTGGACATGGATCAGCGGCTGGACGGCTGGGACGTCTCGCTCGACGCCCCGGTCAAGAACGACTCCGACACCGAGCGCATCGAGTTTGTGAGCACGCAGACCGAATCGGTCGAGGACCAAGTCTCCAAAAAGGAGATCGAGCTGCTGTTGCACAACAAGATCAACGAGTTTCGCAAGCGGATGACGCCGCGCGAGATCGAGATCTTCGAGCTGCGCATCTTCTCCGACAACCCCGTCACCCTTCAGGAGATCGGAGACCGCTACGGCATCTCGCGCGAGCGGGTGCGGCAGATCGAGAAAAACATCATCCGCAAGATGCGCGAGTTTTTCAAAAACGAGCTCCCCGACTTCGCATCCTATTCGGAAGATTCCGGAACGGAATGAGACCCCCTCCCCGTCCGGAGCTTTCCCCCCGCAACCCGGGAATCGCCCTCATGAAGCCCGCACCCAGACTGCTTCTGTCGCTCGCCATCGGAGGACTCTTCTTTTCCGGCTGCGCCGCACCGCCGCCGGCCCCGCCGCAGGCGGTTTCGACCGCGCAGGTGATCGGCGAGGTCGCCCACCGGCCGGAGAGCGCCTACTATTACTTTCTCGCCGCTCAGGGCGAGCGCCGCGCCGGGCGACTGGATCGCGCGATTGTCCTGCTGCGCGAGGCGATCGCCGCCGAGCCCGACTCGCCCTTTCTGCGGCGCGAGCTGGCGACGCTTCATTTGCAGAACAAGGAGGAAGGCCAGGCGCTTGCCGTTCTGGAAGAGCTTCGCGCGCGCCATCCCGGGGATGCGGCGGGGATGATCCTTCAGGCCGGGATCCTGCAGTCGCAGAAAAAGACGGCCGCGGCGCTCGAGCTTTACGAAACCGTGCTGCGGCTCGACCCGCAGCAGGAACAGGTCTACGCCGTGACCGCAAACCTGCACCTCGAGCGCGGCGACCTTGAAAGCGCCGAGCGTGTTCTCCACCGCATGGTCGAGCGGTTTCCGGAATCCTACACCGGCCATTTCCTGCTCGGAAGGCTGTATCTCGCCCGCGGCAAACCGGATGCGGCCGAGGCCGCTTTCCGCCGCAGCGCCCAGGCCGACCCCGAGAGCACCGAGCCGCTCTTCGAAGTGCTGAAAATCATGCGCGAGGCCGGCAGGCGCGAAGAGGCGGTGCGGGTCGTCCGCGAGATCCTGGCGCGCGACCCGGACAACGGGCGCGCGCTCTTCGATGCGGCGCTCCTGCACCGCGCCGCGGGCGAGACAGCCGAGGCGCAGGCGATCCTGCGGCGCCTGGGGGAGCGCAGCCGCGGCGAATTCGAGATCCTTCTCCATCTGATCCAGGGGTGGGTGGATCCCCGGCGGTTCGAGGAAAGCCTTTTTTTCCTCGAGGGCATGCTGGCAGGGGCTCCCGATCAGCCCGACCTGCACCACCTGCGGGGCTTCTGCCTCTTCGGGATGAAACGCCACGGGGAGGCGCTGGAGGCCTTCCGCCGGGTGACGCCGGCTTCGCGCTTCCACCAGGACGCCTCGGTGCACATCGCCTTCATCCTGCAGGAGCAGGGAAAAGGCGAGGAAGCCCGCGAGCATCTGGCGGAGCAGGTCCGCTCCCAGCCGCAGAACGCCGACCTGAAATATTACCTCGCCACCCTTTACGAGGAGGCGCGGCGGTTCGAGGAAGCCCTCGCGCTGCTCCAACAGGCGGTCGCCCAGGACGAAAAGAACGCGCGCTTCCATTTTCGGCTGGGGGTCGTCCACGACAAGATGAAAAACAAGGAGGCGGCCATCGCGGCCATGAAACGGGCGATCGAGCTTGACCCGAACGATGCGACGGCCCTGAATTACCTGGGCTACACCTATGCCGATCTCGGGATTCACCTGGAGGAAGCCGAGCGGCTGATCCTCGAGGCCCTCAAGCACAAGCCGGAAGACGGCTACATCACCGACAGCCTGGGCTGGGTCTATTACAAGAAGGGCGAGTACGAAAAGGCGCTTCGCGTCCTCAAAAAAGCCTCCGAGCTCGTCAAGGACGACCCCGTCATCCTGGAGCATGTCGGTGACGCTTACCTCAAACTCGACGACCGCACGAACGCCCTGCGCTATTATCAGAAATCAATGGAGATCCGGCAACGAACAAAGGACAAAGAAACCGATCCGGACAAGCAAAAGGAAAAGGAGGAGCTGCAGATGAAAATCCGGCGCCTCCGGGAGGAGCGGCGGTGAACGGGAGGCCAGCACAACAGAGCGCCGGTCTCCGCGGCGTGACGGTGACGCTCTTGCTTGCCGCCGCGGCCTTCGGCCTGACGGCCTGTGCGGCGCTTCCGGAGCGTCCCGAGCCGTTTCCCGGCCCCCCGGTGAGCGATCCTGCGGTTCTCCGCGACGCCGAAACGGTTCTCGCAGCCATCCGCAAGACCAACGAGACCCTGGTCACCTGCAAAGGGATCGGCCGCCTCACGGTCCGGCGCGAGGGGCGGGTCCAGATGGATGACCGCATCGCCTGGATCGGCTCCGAGCCGCGGCGCCTGAGCCTCGTCCTCTTTTCCTCCGGCTTTCCCGCGCTGCGCCTTGCCGGCGACGGCGAGACCTTTTACTACCAGGAGACGACGGTCCCCGGCGCACCCGTGCGCAAGATCCGCTCGGGCGACCCGGATTTCTCGCGGGTGCTCGCGCTGCCGCTTGCGGCCAGCGACATTCTCGCCCTGTTGCGCGGTCGCATTCCCCTGCGGGCGGAACGGGTCGAGCGCTTCCAGCCGATCGGCACCGCCCCCGGCCACCTTCTGCTGCTTTCCGCTCCCGACGGAAGCCGCCAGGCGCTCTTCCTGAACGAGGAGCGAACCGAGGTGCGCGAAACCCAACTCTACGACGCCGCCGGCCGGCTGGTGCTTCTGGTCCAGTTTCTGGAGATGCAGAAGGTCGACGGCTACCGCGTGCCGCTTCGCGTGCGGGTGGCCGACGAACGTGAAAACGCCCTCGTTCTGGTCGTCGAACGTTACTGGGCCGGTGTGCCGGTTACGCCCTCGATGTTCGTTCTCGAGCCCGCCGGCTGAAGCTCGAGGTCGGCCATTTCTCCCATGATCGCCGAAATCATCGCCACCGGAGAGGAAATCCGCACCGGAGCGCTCGCCGATACGAACTCGGCCTACATCGCCGCGCAGCTCGAAGAAAACGGCATCCAGGTCGTGCGCCTCCACGGGCTGGGGGATGATCTTGGGCGCCTGGTCGAAGTCTTCCGCGAGGTGGGGGAGCGGGCCGATGTTTGCGTGGTGACCGGCGGTCTCGGCCCCACGGTGGATGACCTTTCGGCCGAGGCGGCCGCCGCTGCGGCCGGGTTGCGGCTGATTCTCGAGCCCCGCGCGCTTGCCGCCTTGGAAGAATTCTTCCGCCGCCGCAGCCGTCCGCTCAACCCCTCCAACCGCAAGCAGGCCTATTTGCCCGCAGGGGCCGAGATGCTCCCCAACCCCGTCGGCACGGCACCGGGCTTTGCGCTCACGATCGGCCGCTGCCGCTTCTTTTTCCTGCCCGGCGTTCCCCACGAAATGCGCCGCATGCTCTCCGCGGAAGTGCTGCCGCGGATCGCCGCGGCCGCAGGCGGGCGGCGCGACTACCGCCTCGTGCGCACACTCTCCTGTTTCGGCATGACCGAGTCGCGCGTGGGCGACCGGTTGGAGGGGATTTCCGCCGCCGTCCCGGGAGTGCGACTGGGGTTGCGCGCTCATTTTCCGGTGATCCAGGTCAAGCTCTACGCCGCGGGCAGACCGGAGGACAAGGTGCGGGGGATTCTCGACCAAGCCGCAGCCTGGGCCCGGCAGGCCCTGGGATCGGTCGTCTTCAGTGAAAACGAGGCGACGCTCGCCGAAGTGGTGGGACGACGGCTGAGCGAGACCGGGCAAAGCCTCGCTTTGGCCGAAAGCTGCACCGGGGGGCTTCTCGGGCATCTTCTGACCGAGATTCCCGGAAGCTCGGCCTGGTTCCGCGGCGGCATCGTCGCCTACGCCAACGAGGCGAAGACCGCGCTTCTTGGAATTTCCCCGCAGACCATCGAGCGCTTCGGGGCCGTGCATGAGGAGACCGCCTGCGGGATGGCCGAGGGGGCCCGGCGGGTTTTCGCCGCCACCTGGGGGCTTTCCACCACCGGAATCGCGGGGCCTTCCGGCGGGAGCGCGGAGAAACCCGTGGGAACCGTGTGTATCGGCCTCTGCGGCCCCGGCGTCGGCCCGCAGGCCTATCGCTTCCGGCTGGACTACGATCGGCGCTCGCGCAACAAGACCGTTTTCGCCTTCAAGGCGCTCGACCTTCTGCGAAGGGTCCTGTCGGGGATGCCTCTCGAGGAGGGGTAGGTAGGCAAGCCGTGGCTTCCGGAAAGAGCGGCGTGGGATTCACCCTCTTCGCCGGCTGGCTGATCGACGGCACGGGCCGTCCTCCCCGGCGCAACCTTCGCCTCGAGATCGCAGGCGGCATCGTACGGGAAATTCACGAATTCCCCCGGACCCAGGCTTCGCCGCAAACGCCGCACGGCGTCCTCGATGCCCGCGACTGCACCGTCATTCCAACCCTGGTCGACAGCCATGTTCATCTCGCCTTCGACGGCTTCGCCTCCGCCGGCGCGGCTCTTTCCCCGGATGCGGCCGAGGCGCGCATGCGGCAAAACGCCGCACGGCTGATATCGCACGGCGTTCTTTCCGTGCGGGACGCAGGCGATGCGCAAGGACTTGGGCTTGCTTTTGCGCGGAAGTCGGCCGGAAGCGGTCCCCTGCGCGTCCTTTCCGCCGGCCAAGCCTTCCACCGACCGGGGCGCTACGGCGCCATTCTCGGGCGAGCTCTATCCCCGGGGGTCTCCCCCGCGGCCGCCCTGGAGGCGGAGGTTCAGGGGCGGCAGGCGGTCAAGGTCGTCAACTCCGGGCTGAACAGTCTTGTCGCCTTCGGTCGCGAAACCGCTCCGCAGTTCAGCGCGGAAGAACTTGCCGCCCTCGTGCGTTCATCGGCGCTCGGCGGCCTTGCGGTCATGGTGCATGCAAACGGGATTGAACCCGTGGCCCGCGCCGTCCTGGCGGGGGTGCGCTCGATCGAGCACGGCTTCTTCATGGGGCGCGAGAACCTGGCGGCCCTGGCCGATGCCGCCGTTTTCTGGGTGCCGACCCTGGTCCCCATCCACGTCTGCGCGGAGAGGGCTCCGGCGGGCTCCCGCGAGGCCCTGGTCGCCCGGCGCACGCTCGATCACCAGCTCGAACAGCTTTCCCGGGCGCGACGCCTGGGCGTGAAGGTGGCCCTGGGGACGGATGCCGGAAGTCCCGGGGTCCTCCACGGAGATGCCGTGGTGGAGGAGATGCGGCTGCTGATGGAGGCCGGCTTTTCCGTCGGCGAGGCGGTGGCGGCGGCAAGCGCGGTCGGAGCGGAGCTTTGCGGCTTCCAAGGCGGAGGGCTCCGTCCCGGCGCCGAGGCGAGCCTTCTGGTGCTCGAGGGCGGACCGGAGGAAATCCCGTCGAGCCTGCGGCGCATCCGGCGGATTTTCCTCGCCGGTGAAGAGCTATCCCTCCGGCAGTAGATGCTCTCTCAGCCACCGCACGCTCTCGCGGAGGAAAAGCTCCTGATGTTGCGGATCGCCGAGGGCGTGGTCGCCGTCGGGCAAAACGATCAGGCGCTTCGGCGGCAGCGCGGCGTCCGCCGCCTCCCGGCCGTGGTCCACGGGGACGACCGCGTCGGCGTCGCCGTGGATGACGAGCACATGGTGGATGCGGCCGAGGACGGGGGCGAGATCGAAGTCCGCGCCCAGCAGCTCCGCCTGGCGCTTCCATTCGGGATCGACTCCGGGGCGATGGGCGGCGGCGCGCAAAGGGGCGGAGCGCACCGGTGCCGCGTAAACGACGAGCGCGTCGATCGCCTCCGCGGCTGCGGTCTGGAGGCAGACCGCTCCGCCCATGCTGCTGCCGAAGAGCCCGAGCCGTTCGCCGAAACCTCCGCGACGGCGCATTGCTGCGATCGCCGCCAGCAAATCCCGGCAGCGCTCTTCCAGCAAAGCGGGAGAGGCCAGGGTGCCATCGCTTTCGCCGCAGCCGCGGTGGTCGAACCGCAGGAAGGCGATACCGGCCTCGTGGCAGGCGCGGGCGAGTGCAGTCTGTTTCGGGGAGGAGCGGTCGCTCAGCAGGCCGTGCGCCCCGATGACGAGCGGAGGAGGAGAGGCGGTCGCGGGCAGGTGGAGATCCCCCCGGAGGAGCAGGCCGTCGACCTCGAAGCGGACGGGGATCGGCATGGGCTTTTCCAGTGCGGCTCAGGTTTTCCCGCCGGTTGCGGGACGGGCTCAAGTTTCCTAAATCTATAGACGCGATGCCCCGGAAACGCCATATCGTTCTCGAAGCGGAGATCACCGGGATCGCCTACGGCGGCCGGGGGATCTTCCGCTGGGATGGGCTGGCGGTCTTTGTCGACGGGGCCGTTCCGGGCGACCGGGTGCGGCTGGCGATCGTGCGGCGGAGGAAATCCTTCGCCGAGGCGCGCCTGCTCGAGGTGCTCGCCCCCTCCCCGGATCGCATCCCCGCCCCCTGCCGCTACAGCGGGGTCTGCGGGGGCTGCACCTGGCAGTTTCTCGCTTACGGCAAACAGCTCGAATACAAACGGCGCTCCGTGGCCGAGTCGCTGGCCCACATCGGGGGGATGCAGGGAGTTCCGGTTCACCCCGCGATCGCCTCCCCCGCCGTGTTCGCCTACCGCAACAAGATGGAGTTCACCTGCAGCGACCGTCGCTGGCTTTTGCCCGACGAGATCGACGACCCGGATCTCGATCGCCGCTTCGCCTTAGGGCTGCATGTTCCGGGGACCTTCGACAAGGTGCTCGACACCGAGGCCTGTCTGCTTCAGCCCGATGCGGGAAACCGGATCCTGGCGGAAATCCGCCGTCTGATTTTGGCTTCGGGCAGGCCGCCTTACGGGCTGAAACGTCATGAAGGCTTCTGGCGCTTCGCCGTCCTGCGAAACGCGGTTTCATCCGGCGCCTGGATGGTGAATCTCGTCACCGCCGCGGCGGATCCGCCGCTTCTGTCCGAAATCGCCGAAAAACTTGTCGCCACCTTTCCCGAAATCGTCTCGGTGGTGAACAACGTCACCGCGCGCCGGGCGGGGATCGCGGTCGGCGAGATCGAGCACCCCTTGTGCGGAGAGCGCTCCCTGCGCGAATGCATCGGCCGCTTCGTTTTCGAGATTTCGGCGAACTCCTTTTTTCAGACCAACACGCGCGGCGCCGAGCGGCTCTACGAGACGGTGCGCGCCTTCGCCAACCTGGAAGGCGGGGAGACCGTGGTCGATCTCTACAGCGGAACGGGGACCATCCCCGTCTTTCTCGCCGAGCGCTGTCGCCGGATCGTGGGGATCGAGATCGGTGCCAGCGCCGTCGAAGACGCCATACGGAACTGCCGCCTGAACGGCATCGAAAACTGCCGCTTTCATGAGGGGGATATCCTCGAGGGCCTCGCCGCGCTGGAGGAGAATCCCGCGGTGGTGATCGCCGATCCGCCGCGCGCGGGCATGGCCAAAGAGGTGGTGCGCGAGCTGTTGCGGCTCGGTCCGCGGCGGATCGTCTATGTCTCCTGCAACCCGGCAACACTCGCCCGCGATCTCGCCCTGCTTCAGGAAGGATACGAAACCCTCGAAGTTCAGCCCGTCGATCTTTTTCCCCACACCTTCCACATCGAGGCCGTGGCCCGCTTGGAGAAGCGCAGCTGAAAGGAGGGGGGCATGAAGGTCGTCTTTCATCCCGCGTTTCACGCGGTCTACGCCTCCGACCCCGCGGCCGCGCCGGGAAGGATGGAGGCCGCTCTTGCAGGTCTCGGGCCGGATGTCGCGTGGATCACGCCCGAGCCGGCCGGGGAGGCCGATCTTTTGCGTGCCCACAGCGCCAGCCACCTTGAACACATTCGTCGGCTCGGCCTCTACGAGATCGCCGCCCTGTCCGCGGGCGGGGCGATCCGCGCGGCCGAGATCGGGATGCAGGAGCCCTGTTTCGCCGCCATCCGGCCGCCCGGTCACCACGCCTCGCGCGACTCCTGCTGGGGCTTCTGCTTCTTCAACAACATGGCCGTCGCCGTGACGGCGCTTGCCGCCCGCGGGCTCGCCCGCCGGGTGCACATCCTCGACTTCGACCTGCATTACGGGGACGGGACGGAGGACATTCTCGGCTCCCGGCCGGGGGTCTCGATCCACAACCCGGCCGCGGCCGGCCGCGGGTCGTATCTCGAGGAAATCGAACGCTCGCTTGCCCGCGTGGAGGCGGAGGTGATCGCCGTCTCCGCCGGCTTTGACAACCACCTCGAAGACTGGGGCGGGCTGCTTGCGACCGAGGATTACCGGGCGATCGGCGGGATGGTCCGCGAGGCGGCGAAACGGCTCGGGGCGGGCTGCTTTGCGCTGCTCGAGGGCGGCTACAACCATGACGTTTTAGGAGAAAACGTGCGCGCCTTCCTCGAGGGGCTTTCGGGCGAGGAGGGAGGTCGGCGGCGGGAATAAACCGGGCGAAAGGGCAGGGGAGATGAACCCGCCCGTTTCTGGCCGCCTTTTCGCTTTTTCAGATTCGAAAAGTATCCGCGGCTTATAGTGGAAAGCGCGGAGGCTTAAGGAGATCGCTTTGGTGCCTTTCGGTGGGTTTGGCCTGAGGGCCGGGGCGTCGCCGGCGATATTCTGCTCGACCTCGAGCGGCCTTTTTTCTCGAGGGGCGCCACCAGACCGTTGCGGACGCGCTGCAAGGTCCTCTTCCCGCCCACGGATAGGCCCTGGGGAACTCGACCGCGCTGTGCGGGATAGCCACCGCGGCAGCTGGATTCGATCCTATCGCGGATTCAGAGAAGCAAAGCTTCAAGGTCGGATTCGCGGGCGAAGCGGAGATCGACAAAGGGAGGGCTTTGTCTCCTCCTGCTTGGCAGCGAGTTCAACGGTTGGCATGGGAGATTACCCCTCTTTCGTCTTGACGACCACGCAAATCGGCTCCTTCACCGAATCGGCTGGAAACCCTCGTATCCTTTCGATAAAGCTTTGGGTAACCGTATATCCTCGAGGGGCGAGAAGCGTTCCGCCCCGTAATTTCAAGTCGTCGTTCAGGATCATCCCCGCCTTGATTTCGGCGATTTTGATCTCCTTCAGGTTCCTGAGGCCCGACTGAAGATTTTTCAGAGAAGAGAAGACATCCAAAAGTTCCGGATCGTAGACCGTGTTGCGGCTTTTCATCAGCGAAAGAGCTGAATCTTCGGACATGCCGCTTTTGATGAGTTGATCGAAGGCGAGCGCTATACGCAAAGCCTCGGTTCCGACTTCGACAGCGTCGTTCCGGTTCAATTTCGCTGTTGCAAGGCGCGGCCTGGACTGGTTGCGGATGATGCTTCGCACCGGCTCCAATCTGGGAATGTCCTCCAGGAGCTGCTCGGTGATTTTGGGAAGCATCTTTACCTTTTCTTCCTCGGCAGGCTCGAGTTTTACTCCGCTGTGGACTTTTTCCGCGATCTCCGGAACAAGGATCATATAGCCGATGTGGTAGAGCATCGCCGCGACTTCGACCGCCCACAATTCTTCCAGGCCGACCCCCAAGGCCATCTCTCGGACCGACTCGCGAATGCCCGTCGCCAGGCCGAAGATCCTGGGGTTGGACAGGGAAAGAATATCGATGAGGGCCTGGATGCTTCCTCGAAGCGTCTGCTCGAGAAGGACTTTCTGCGCGGTGATGAGTTCGTGCTGCTGAACGGCGTCCCGCATGGCGGAGAGAAGAAGCACCTGAGGGCAAGGTTTGGTCAAGAAGCGAAAGATCTGCCCTTCGTTGACCGCCGCGATGGCCGCGGACATCTCCGCGTAGCCGGTAAGAAGCATTCTTACGGTGTCGGGGGCGATTTCTCTCGCCTTGGCAAGAAATTTGGCTCCGTCCATGCCGGGCATGCGCATGTCCGACAAAATCACCGCAAAAGGCCCTTGCTGTTGAATGAGCGCAAGGCCTTCGCTGGCGCTTTTTGCTGTGAAGACGCTGTACTTTCTTCGGAGAACCGATTCGAGGCTCTCCAGAATCATGGGTTCGTCGTCGACGCAAAGAATTTTAACCAAAGAAGTTTTCATCGGGTGCGCCTTACGGAGTGATCGCCGTCGCGATTTGATCGGCCAGACCTTTCCAGGTTGGGTAGAATCCCTTCCCGTTCATGGCCTCAAGGTAGGCGTCCAGTTGGTTGGAATAAAATTCAGCCTTTGCCGGGTTTTGGCCTGAGGTTTCGTAAAAGAGGCAATCGGCGATGAAAACCGCGTCCAGCAGACCCCTTCCTTCCGGAGCAATCAAAGACGGTGAATGATGATAGGCTACCGCTTCAACGATCGGGTAAGGCAGGCCCCAAATGCCGATTACATAGGCTCCTATTTCCGCATGCGAGACACGGAAGACCTGCCTCTCCGCTTCGGAAATCGAAAACTTCGCATCTTGATCATCTTTCAAAAGTAATGCGTACTCTTCTCTAAGCTCAACGGCGAGAACCAGTTTCCCGAGATCGTGCAGAATCCCGGCGATGAAAGCATCCTCAACCTTGAGGTCGTCTTTCTCTTGCAGCAGTTTCGTGCTTAGGGCCGCCACGAACATGGAATGGGCTTGCAGCGCTTCCAAGAAGGCGGCCGACGGCGCGTGGGCCTCGCCCGGTCTAAAAATCCCTGCAGACAGGGCCAAATTTTTCAACATGTTGGTTCCGATATAAGCGATCGCGCTTCGAACGCTCTTGATTTTTTGCGGGAACCCGAAAAACGAGCTGTTGACGAGTTGGAGGATCTTGGCGCACATTGCGGGATCCTGTTCCACAAGCCGGGCCACCTGTTCGGTGCTGGCTTTTTCACTGGCGAGAATACGGTTCAGATCTGCATAGAGTTTGGGGACCGAGGGGAGGTTGTTGAGCTTGCTGGCCAGAGAGCGGATCTCCTCATTTTGAAGGAGGGCCTGAAGGTTGCAAGCCCTCTCGATCACGCTTTCCAATTTTCGGGGCTCTATCGGCTTTGCCAAGAACTGGTGCGCCACAGGGACCGCCCGCATGGCGGCCTCGAGTTCCGAGTAGCCGGAAAGAACGATCCGGACGATGTGAGGTTTTGTTTTCTGGAGGCGATGGAGAAGTTCAGCGCCGTCCATTTTGGGCATGCGCATATCGGAGACGACGACGTCGAAGTGGCTTCTTTCGGTCTCAACGAGCGCCTGCTCACCGCTGGTGACGAAGACCATGTCCCACTTGTTCCGGTAACGGCGCAACAGATCCCTCAGCGCTTCGAGGACTCTGGGCTCGTCGTCCACGAAAAGAATGCGTTTTTTTTCGTCCGCCATCGCTATCCCCCTCTCTCCCCGGCGGGGAGTTCGATGCGGAATACCGTTCCACGGCCGACCTCGGATTCGAAACCGATCTTGCCGCCGTGTTTGTCTACAACGATCGAACGTGCGATCGACAGCCCTTGTCCGGTTCCTTTCCCTACCGGTTTGGTGGTGAAGAACGGATCGAAAATCCGCTGGTGGATTTCCTTCGGGATGCCGGTACCGGTGTCTTCGATTTCGATCAGGACATGATCGCCGTTTAAACGGGTTCTGACGCGGATGAGCCCTTTGCGCTCGGTCCCCGCAACGACATCCCCGATGGCGTGAGCGGCGTTCACAATCAAGTTGAGGAAAACTTGGCCGATTTCCCCGACATGGCACATCACCGGAGGGAGATGGTCATCGAAATCGGTTTCGACCTCGGCCACGTATTTGTATTCGTTACGCGAGACGGTAAGAACGTTTTGCAGAATCCTGTTGATGTCATCTAATTCTTTTTCCTTTTGGTCGGGGTGGGCGAATTCCCGCATCGCCCGCACAATGGTCGTTACCCGCTTGATCCCCTCGTTGCTTCTCTCCAAGGCCCGGGGAATCTGACCCAGAAGGTACTCCAGGTCGAGCTCCTCTTCCCGGCGTTTGAGATCCTGGACACGGTCGTTTTGGGAGTCGATAGTGCAGCCCCTTTCCGCGAAGGATCGATATTCGGAAAAAAGGGTCATCAGGTCCTCGAAGGCTGATTGCAGAAACTGGACGCTGTCGCCGACAAACTGCATCGGCGTGTTGATCTCATGGGCGATGCCGGCGGCCAGCTGTCCGACGGCTTCCAGTTTTTGGGCAAGGCGCAGCTCGGCCTCCATGTGCTGGAGTTTCAGGTGCTCCTTTTTTAAAGCTTCTTCAGTTTGTTTTCTCGCGGTGATGTCCTGGCCGATTCCCAACGTGGATCCATCGGTCAGGCGAATGAAGGCCCAGATGGTATCAAGGATTCGACCGCTTTTCGTCCTCGCTCTGAAATCGACCCATTCTCCCGTCGCCTGGGAGACGAGATCCAAAAATCTCCATTTATCCGCATCTTCCGTAAAGAGATTCTCGCAGATGCTTTCCCGAAAACCGCCGATTTCATTCGCTTGTAAGTCCAGGACTGTCTCCAAGGCTCGATTTGATAAAATCATTCTGCCCTCAGGGTCTAAGAGAAAGATGATCGCCGGCAGGTTATCGAACACGGTCTGCAGGATCTCTGCGTGCCGCTGGAGTTCCTGTTCTGTGCGCTTTTTGTCGCTGATGTCCCGAATCAGGATTTGGAAAAGCCCTCGTTCCGGATTGATCAGGCGAATCGTGATCTGGACGAAAATTCTGCTGCCGTCTTTTTTGAAACAGCGCCGTTCCAGCCTGAGCGTCTCCCCGGCCCGGCAGCGGCGGTTGATCTCTTCAATGGGAAATGATTGTAAATCGTAAGGATGAAGGAGGTTTTGCGTTTTAAGATGGGAAAGCTCTTCGAGGCTATAGCCGAAAATTTCTTCGACGATGTTGTTGGCCCTAAGAATTTTTCCTGTTTCGTCACGAATAATGATGCCATCGCCCGCTTCGTCAAACATCAGACGGTATTCTTGGGCTTCGGCTTGAAGTTTTTCACGGGCGATTACTTTTTCCGTAATGAGTTCGTGAGCGGTCACGAGCCTTAATTCTTCATTTTCGTAGCAGGCCATGAAATTGGCGGAGAACCATCGTCTTTCCTCAGGGGAATGGCAAGGGTATTCGATCGAAAAGCTGCTTCTTTTGCCGTTCAGGAGGTCCTGGAGCGCCTCGAGGGTCTTTTGGGCATGAGACGCATCCTCCCCCCGGGCCCGCTTGCATGCTTCAAAGTAGTTTGCTCCTAAACACACAGAATCGGGATCGGGGTGATTCGCCTCGGCAAATTTTCTCCACGCGCGGTTGACGAAAATAATTGTTCCTTGGATGTCTAGAACGGCGATGTGGGCTGAGAGCGCATCCAGAATGGAGGAGGGGAGACCGCAGGTGTCGGCAGAGAACGTAACAGGGTTAGGGGAGGAATTGTCGGCACCCCGTGAAACGGCATTTTTCTTTCCGCAACTTGGAAGCATGGCATCTTTGCCTCTGGGCGGCAAGTCGCGCGCTAAGCATGAGGAGAGGATCCGCCTTCCTTGGATAGAACGGTTGTAGCAAGCCAATTGCGAAAACGCACCGAATCTCCGTCTTCTTTCTTTAATTCTATTCGAAACAGGTCGAAAAAGCAACGATATCCAAACAGACCGGCAATCGGCTGCTGGTTGCCGTTACATAGAAAATTAAACAAGCAGTGACTCATTCTCCTGAACGCCTGGGTAGCGTTTCCCCCAATGGGCCTCCTCAGCGGACTCCCCGGGAAAGCATCGAGCCTATCAACCTGATGGAATGCGAATGGAGCGCCGCTTGCCGCTATGGTTGAAAGCGGTTGGGCAGATTTGAAAAACAAGAATTAATCAAGGGTTAAAGTCCGGTCGCCGTCTCCAGTCTTCCGGTCGGAAGACAGGCGCAGGGAAAACCTGAGAATGGAACCGCCGGTATCCGACAGGCATCATTGTGGACATCTTGCAGCGGAAGCCTCTGGGGTTTGCGACCGGGCACGAGATTACGAGCGGGAACGCCCTTCGGCATTGCCGGCCGACGGGGAATCCGGACTCATCAGGGTCGGCGGTTATCGCCTTTGCGTTTTGGGTGGTTTCTGGATAGAAATCTCAGGGTGGGGTAGCTGAAAGCACAAAAAAAATGGCGGAAGTGCATGGGAATCGAACCCACCCGGGACGTTGTTAGCGCCCCACACCGGATTTGAAGTCCGGGAGCTTCACCAGAACGCTGCGCACTTCCGCGATCAACGAGCCATTTTAGCGCAGGACGCCGATTTGTCAATCAAGGCGGGGGAAAACCAAGGGGATGGGCATGATCCTGTACTTCGACTGTTTCTCCGGTGTGAGCGGCGACATGACCCTCGGGGCGCTCATCGATCTCGGCGTGCCGCTGGGCTGGCTGAGGGAGAGGCTGGCCGCGCTTCCGCTCGGCGGCTTTGAGATCCAAGAGCGCGCGGTGACCGAAAACGGGATCCGCGGCCGGCGCATCGAGGTCCGCATGATCGATCCCGCCCCCCCGCACCGCCATTTCGGCGAGATCCGCGAGCTGATTACCGCCGCTCCTTACGCGGAGGTCGTCCGGGAGAGGGCGCTGGCGATTTTTCACCGCTTGGCGGTGGCCGAGGCCGCCGTTCACGGCTGCGCCCCGGAGGAGGTCCACTTTCACGAGGTCGGCGCCGTGGATGCGCTGGTGGACGTGTTGGGGTGCGCGCTCGGCCTCGAATACTTGGGCGTGAAGGCGGTCTATGCCTCGCCGATCCCGAACGGCCGGGGATTTGTTTCCTGCCGCCACGGACGTATCCCGATCCCGGCACCCGCGACCCAGAAGATTCTTGAAGGGGTGCCGACCTACGGGGTGGATGTCGAGGCCGAGCTGACCACCCCCACGGGAGCGGCGATCGTGGCTTCGCTGAGTGCCGGTTTCGGGCCCCTGCCGCCGATGGTGTTGCGGGGTGCGGGCTACGGCGCGGGAAGCCTGCGCCTCAAGCCCGGCCCCAACCTTTTGCGGCTGGTTTTGGGCGAGCCGCTTGAGACGGGGCTTGCGGCGGGTGAGGGGGTTCTCTGCGAGCAGGTTGCGGTCCTCGAATCTGCGGTGGACGACATGAACCCCGAATGGTTCGGCTACCTCATGGAGCGGCTCTTCGCCGAGAAGGCCCTTGATGTGCTCTGGGTTCCGGCGCAGATGAAGAAAAACCGACCCGGCACCCTGATCCAGGTTCTCTGCCGGCCGGAGCACCAAGCCCGCATCGCCCGCCTTCTTTTGGAGGAGAGCACAACCCTGGGCGTGCGCCTCGAGACGGCCGAGCGCCTGGCGCTGCGCCGCGAGATCGTCTCCTTTGTTTCCTCCTTCGGGCAGGTGCCGATGAAGCAAATCGTCTCCCCGCAGGGAGTAAGGCGCCTGGTTCCCGAGTTCGAGGCTTGCCGCGAAATCGCCCGCTCCCGCGGGATCCCGTTGCGGGAGGTCTACGAGACCCTGCTCCGCGAAGCCGCGAGAAGCGGCTCGCAGGATCCGGCACACGGTCCGAGGCTTGCTTGACAAAGAAAGGGGCGGCCTGTACAAGCGGCGCATGCGTTTTTCGGAGCGCCTCGCGGTCTTCCTGGCCTCGGGGCTGGGGGTAGGGCGCCTGCCGTTCGCACCGGGGACCTTCGGGTCCCTTCTTGCTGTTCCGGCCTGCTATGGGATCTCGTTTTTGGGGGAGGCCGGCTCCTTGGCGGCGGCGGCGGGTTTCGTGCTGCCGGCGGTGTGGATCGCCGGATGCGCCGAGTCGGCCTTGGGGTGCAAAGACTCCCCCCGGATCGTGATCGACGAAGTGGCGGGGATGCTCGTGACGCTCGCCGGAATGCCTTTTTCCTTCGGGGGCATGGCCGCCGGTTTTCTTTTGTTTCGGGCGTTCGATGTGCTAAAACCCTGGCCTGCGCGCCTGATCGAGCGCCGGCTCCCCGGCGGCTGGGGGATCGTGCTCGATGACCTAACGGCCGGGGTCTACGGCAACCTGGCCCTGCAGTTCGGCCGGCTGCTTCTCGAGAAGGCCGGAAGCTGATTGCGGTCCTGCCTCTGGGATTGCACGGTGAAAGGTGATGCGCAAGCCTTGAAATCCTCTTCCGCTCCCACAAAAGAACCTTCTGCGCTGCGGCGCAGCCGCTTCCGCGAAAACGCCGAGGCGATTTTCATCGCCGTTTTGATCGCCCTGTTCATCCGCACTTTCGTCGTCCAGGCGTTCAAAATCCCCTCGGGGTCGATGAAGCCGACGTTGCAGATCGGCGACCACATCCTCGTCAACAAGTTCGCCTACGGCGTGAAAATCCCCTACCTGAACACGGTGCTTTTGCCTGTGGGATCCCCGGAGCGGGGCGACATCGTCGTGTTCAAGTACCCGCTCGATCCCCGCAAGGACTTCATCAAACGCGTGATCGGAATTCCCGGGGACGTGGTTGAAATCCGCGACAAGGTGATCTTTGTCAACCACCAGCGGCTCAATCACGACGTCGGCGTCTTCACCGACCCGCACATCATGCCGGGGACGCTGCGGCCGCGGGACAACCTGGGGCCGGTCAGTGTTCCCGCCGGGCATCTTTTCGTCATGGGCGACAACCGCGACGAAAGCTTCGACAGCCGCTTCTGGGGCTTTGTGCCGCTTCGGGATGTGAGCGGCAAGGCGTTCATCATCTACTGGTCCTGGGACAGCGAAGGCTTCCGCATCCGCTGGGGACGCCTCGCGAACCTCCTTCGCTGAAGGGGCAGGGGCCCCATGAGGATCCGCATCGTCGGCGGGACGATCGTCGACCCCGGCCGTTACGTGGGCCCGGGAGAGATTTTGATCGTCGACGGCCGGATCGCCGCCGTGTATCGCGGCGATGGGACCGGGCCGCCCCCCCCGGAGGATGCCGGTGCCCCGCATCGAATTCTTGACGCCCGCCAGAAAATCGTCACCCCCGGCCTGGTCGACCTCCATGTCCACCTGCGCGAGCCGGGCTTCGAGCACAAGGAGACAATCGCGAGCGGTTGCCGCGCCGCCGTGAGCGGAGGCTTCACGGCGGTGTGCTGCATGGCGAACACAAGGCCCGTGAACGACGAGCCGGAGGTGACGCGCCATATCCTCTCCCGCGCCGCGCAAGTGGGGCTTGCAAGGGTCTACCCCGCCGCCGCGGTGACCAAAGGCCTCGAGGGGCGCGAACTCTGCGATCATGCGGCGCTGAAAGCCGTCGGGGCGGCCGCTCTTTCCGACGACGGCCGGCCGCTTGTCGACTCGCGGCTCATGCGGCGTGCCCTTGAAATCGGGGCCGAACTCGGCCTTCCGGTGATCGCCCATTGTGAAGACCCTTATCTTGCAGCCGAAGGGGTCATGAATGAGGGGCCGACGGCCGCGGAGCTTGGGCTTCCGGGAATCCCCAACGCCTGCGAGAGCATCATGGTGCTGCGCGACATCGCCTTGAGCGAGCTGACCGGCGCCCCCGTACACATCGCCCACGTGAGCACGGCCGAGTCGGTGCGTGCGATCCGCGAGGCGAAGTCCCGCGGGGTTCGCGTCACCGCCGAGACGGCCCCGCATTATTTTCTTTTGACCGAAGAGGCCGTCCGCCGGCACGGGGCAAACGCCAAGATGAACCCCCCGCTTCGCCGCCCGCGGGATCGCGAGGCCCTGCGCGAGGGGCTGGCCGACGGAACCATCGATGTGATCGCCACCGACCATGCACCCCACGCTCCGGCCGAAAAGGCTGCCGGGCTGCGCGAAGCGCCAAACGGCGTGATCGGGCTTGAAACCGCGCTTGCTTTAAGCCTCGGCCTGGTCGAGGAGAAGATCCTGTCTATTGAAGTTTTGATTGAAAAAATATCTGTTAACCCATTGCGCATTTTAGGAAAAGATTGTGGGATAGTTCCGGGATATGATGCCGATCTCACGATCATCGACCGGCAGGCACGGTTTGTGATTACCGAGGACTTGATCCGTTCGAAGAGCCGGAATACCCCATTTATCGGCATGCCGGCATATGGCCGAGCAGTGGCGACGATCGTCGGGGGGCGGATCGTTTACGAATACGGCAAGGACGCTTTCAGGGGAAAATGAGCGCGGCAAAGGCGGCCATTCTCGTCGTCGACGACGATCTCAGCATGCGCGAGCTTTTGAGCTACATGCTCGGCCGTGAGGGCTACCGGATCGAGACCGCCGCCGGAGGCCGGGAAGCCGTCTCCATCCTCGAGAAACGGGGCTTCGATCTCCTCCTTTGCGACATCCGCCTGGGCGACATCTCCGGACTCGAAGTCTTGAAAGCCGCCCGGGAATTATATCCCGGAGCGGTGGTGATCATGATCTCGGCCTACGCCTCGACCGAGACCGCGGTCGAGGCCATGAACCTCGGGGCCTACGACTACGTCCCCAAGCCTTTCAACAAAGACGAGCTCCTCGAGACCGTGGAAAAGGCGCTCGAGCTGCGCACGGTCGAAAAGGAAAAGGAGACGCTAAAGGGGGAACTTCGCCGCAGCCTTCATTTCGGGAAGATCGTCGGCGTCAGTCCCGCAATGCAGCACATCTACCAGATGATCGCCCAAGTCGCCCGGACGCGCTCGAACGTCCTCATCACCGGGGAGAGCGGGACCGGCAAGGAGCTGATCGCGCGCGCGATCCACGACCAAAGCGACCGCCGCGACAAGCCCTTTGTCGCCATCAACTGCGGCGGCATCCCCGAAACCCTCATGGAAAGCGAGCTCTTCGGGCACAAAAAAGGCTCCTTCACGGGAGCGACCCAGGACAAGACCGGCTTTTTCCAGGAAGCGCACCGAGGGACGATATTTTTAGATGAAATCGGTGAGTTGAGCCTTCCTATCCAGGTGAAGCTGCTTCGTGCCCTTCAGGAGCGGGTGATCCGGCCTGTAGGGGGGGCGGAGGATGTGGCCGTCGACATCCGCATCATCTCGGCCACCAACAAGCAGCTCGAAAAGGAAGTGATCGCCGGCAATTTCCGGGAGGACCTCTTCTATCGGATCAACGTGATCGAGATCAAAGTGCCGCCCCTCAGGGAGCGGAAAGCGGATATCCGGCCGTTGGCGCAGCACTTTCTCGAAAAATACGCCCGCGAGATGGGAAAGGAGATCCGCAAGCTCTCCTCCTATGCGCTTGACATGCTGATGAAATACGATTTTCCCGGAAACGTGCGCGAGCTCGAGAACCTCATGGAGCGCTCGGTTGCGCTCTCCTCGACCAACATCATCCTTCCCGACAGCCTGGCTCTTTCCGTCCACAAGCGCCGCTGGATCGAGGGCATCAAGGACCGCCGTTTCGATCTGGACGAGGTCGTCAAGGGGGTCGCGCTCGATGCGATTTTGGAGGAAATCGAGCGCGCCTATTTGAAGAAGGCCCTCGAGGTCGCAAACGGAAACAAAAACCGCGCCGCCGAACTGCTCGGCATCAGCCTGCGCTCCATCCGCTACCGGCTCGAAAAGCTCGGCCTCGAATAAACCCTGCTTTGACAAAATTTGTCCTTCCCCTTGCCGCAAATTGTCCGGTCAGGACGGGGTTAGGGTCATTCTCACCTCGGCATCGCGAAATCAGGTGAAATATAAAAGTAAATAGTATCAAGATGTTGAATCTCTACCAGAGGTCATTGGCCTGTTCTGGCACGCTGGTTGCTTAAACCGGGGCATGAAGGGTCGGAGGGTAAGTGAATAGCGACACGGGCGATGAACGGAAAGGGAGGGGAAAAAGAGATTCAAGTCAGAAAGGCAATTGACCGATAGGAGAAAC
>CALIUY010000023.1 GCA_938048455.1 uncultured Desulfobacterales bacterium
GCCTTCAGGGCGAGCTTGTCGATCTTTCCGGAGGCGTTCCGCGGCAGGGCTTCGCGGATCACGAAGTACTTGGGGATGGCGAATTCCTCGAGCATCCGCTTGCAATGACGAAACAGGTCCTTCTCGGTAAGATTCGCATCCGCCTTGGGGACCACGAAGGCCTGGATGGCGCTGCCCAGGATTTCGTCGGGGACGGCGATTACGGCCGCCTCGGCCACCCCTTCCAATTCGCAAAGGGCGTTTTCCACTTCGCGCGGGCTCACCCGCTCGCCCCGGGTCTTGATGAGATCGTCCTTGCGCGCGACGAAGTAGAGGTAGCCCTCCTCGTCCCGTCGGAAGAGGTCTCCGGTGTAGAGCAGGCGCTCGCCGGGATAACGTCCGGGCCGGAAGCGCCGGGCGGTTTCCTCGGGGGCGTTCCAGTAGCCCGGCATGACGTTCGAGCCGCGCACGACGAGTTCGCCCACCACGCCGGGGGCGACCTCGTTTCCGGCCTCATCCACGATCATGACCTCCTCGTTGGGGATGGGAATCCCCACGGAGTCCGGTCGGCGATCGAGCTCCTCCGGCGGAAGAAAGGAGACCCGCTTGCACTCGGTCAGCCCGTACATGGAGTAGATCGTGACCTGCGGGAAGAGTTCGCGCAGTTTCCGAATGTAAGCGACGGGAAGGGCGGCGGCGGTGTTCGTGAAATAGCGAAGCGAAGAGAGATCAAACCGGGTGAGATCGCCCAGCTGAAGGAGCAGCGCCGCCATGGTGGGCACCAAGGGAAAGCCCGTCACGCGCTCGGCGGCCGCCCTTTCGAGCACCTTGACCGGAAAGAGGAACGATTTTTCCAAGACGACGGTCCCGCCGAAGAAAAAGGCCATCAGCACCTGGTAGAGGCCGTAATCGAAGGAAAGCGGAAGCGCCGCCAGGAGCACATCGCGCTCGTCGTTTTGGAGGTAGCCCGTGATGCTGCGCACGGCGGCAAGCACGTTGGCGTGGGTCGACATGACCCCCTTGGGCTCGCCCGTAGAACCGGAAGTGTAGATGATCGTCGCCAGGTCGAGATCGATGCCCTGGCTCCGGGCCGGCGCCCGAAAAGCCTCAGGCGACGGTCGTCCGGATTCTTCCGAAACGAGCTCTTGCCAGGAATGAGTTTCCCAGGGCGTCGCAGAAGCGATCGGCTCTTGTGCGGGTGCCGGAACCCACAGGAGGTGCCCGCGCGTCTCCAGACCCTCAAGGGCTTGCTCGACCACAGCCCGTTTGGAGGGCTGCGTGATCAGGGCGACGGCACCCGCGTCTCTCAATATGTAGTTCAGCTTCTTCGGCTTGAGGGTCGGACTCAGCATTACGAAGACGGCTTTCGCCTTGAGAACTCCGAACAAGGCGATCACCGCTTCGGGGCAATTGTCCAGAAAGATCGCCACCCGATCCTGCCGCCGCACCCCCAGCTCGGCAAGGCGCCGTGCCAGCCGCGCCGCGGCTTCTTCGATCTCGGCGTAGGTCAAACGCCGGTCATCGCAGACCAGAGCGGTTTTTCCCGGATGACGCCTCGCAGCGTCTTCCAGGAAATGGTGCACAAGCCAGGGTGCTCCCATGGATCCCACCGCCGCCTTCTATCCGGCCGATCCGCCGTTGAGCTTGCGTTTCAGGTACTGCGTCACGGCGTCGAGCGACCCCAGGTTTTCCGGGATGAGCTCTTCGTCTTCGACGCGGATCCGGTAGGTTTCCTCCAGGAACGTGATCAGCTCAAGGATCCCCGTCGAGTCAATGACCCCGCTTTCCAGAAAAGAGGCGTTTTCGTCGAACCCCTCGCTGTCGCCGAAAAGGAAATTGTCCACAATGAACCGCTTGACCTCGTCACGATAATTCACCGCTTCCACCCTCGTTGCCGTCACGCTTCGAAAACCCTCCTTGTTGTTTCCCGCTCACGAGGAGCGGATCTCCGGGACTGCCTCGACCAGAAGCGGCGCCAGATGCAGGTAGCGGGTCGCCTCCCGCTTGGCCTCGATATCCCGGAAAACACGCTCGACCTCTTCCGCAGTCAGCCCCGCCTCCCGCGCGGCCTGTTCGGCGGGAATCCCGTGGTTCTTGGCGTAAAGGCAGACGTCGAACTGCTCGTAAGGAACGGCGAAGTAGAACTCGTCTTGCCCCTGGGCCAGCGAATAGGTGTCGGTCGTCGGCGGCCGACGGCGGATCTCCTCGGGCACCCCGAGACGGCCGGCAAGCGCGTAGACCTGCGTCTTGTACAGGTGGGCGATCGGCTTCAAATCGGCCGCACCGTCCCCGTTCTTCACGAAAAACCCCTGGTCGTACTCGAGTCGGTTCGGGGTGCCGGCGACCGCGTAGTGCAGCCGGTCGGCGTGGTAGTACTCCATCATCTTGCGCGTGCGTTGCTTGAAATTGGTGGCGGCCACCACCTCGAGGTAAGCCTCGAGCGGCAGCCGCTCCCGAATCATCTCGCCATCCGGGGCGCGGGCGACGATGTAGAAGAGATTGAAGCGGTTTTTATCGGCCCTTCCCGAAATCACGATCTTCGATTTCCAGCCGTCCCCATAGGCGGGAATGACGCTCCGGACGGCCTCGTCGTAGCGGCGGTAGCAGCCCGCCGCCTCGAGGACGGCCGTAATGTCCTCTTCGATCGCCTGCACGCCGAAGGTATCGGCCGCAACCCGACCCAAAGACGGAGTGTCTTCGGCGGAGTGCCTCTCGGGCATCAAGAGAGCGACGACGCGTTCCTTGCCGATCGCCCGGACGCACAGCGCAAGGGTCACCGCGCTGTCGACCCCCCCCGAGACGGCGACGACCAGACCACGCCGCTTGAGCACTTTCGCGAGGATCTCTCTCGTCCGGCGGCAGATCCGCTCGATCTCCGCCTCGGCGTCGATGTCCAACCAGCCCATGGGTCCTTTCCGCACCCACAGCCGCCCTTACCAGCGCCAGGGCTGGTCGGGCTGCAGGGTGATCGTCCCGTAGACGCGGTGCTGCTCGTAGTCGTCGGTGGTGTTCTCCGAGTCGAGTTTGTTGAACTGGTAGGCGAGCCGAAGCGTCATCCAGCGCGTCACCCGATAGCCCAGGCC
>CALIUY010000024.1 GCA_938048455.1 uncultured Desulfobacterales bacterium
GCGGCGCTGCAGCGCGGGATCGACGCCTACGTGCAGAAGGACTACGAGCGGGCGGTCGCCGACTTCAAGCGGGCGGTGGGCTTGGGAAGGGGATCGGCCTTCGCGGCCGATGCGGCGCAGTTCCTCGCCATGGCCTATCTCGCGCTCGACGACAAGGAAAACGCCGTCAAGGCCTACCTCTCCGGCATTCAGATCGACCCTTACCGCGACGATTTGCGCGTCAAGCTGGGAAACATCTACTTCGCCGACAAAAAATTCGAGGAGGCGCGCGCCCAGTACGCCGAGGCCGTCCGCGTGAACCCCTCGGCGGCGAACCGCTACGCCCTGGGCCAAGCCTTGATCGAGCTTGGCCGCTACGCTGAAGCGGAAGTGCAATACAATGAAATTCAAAGGCTTACGCCCAAGGAAGCGGGGGGCTACCTTGGGATGGGATTGCTCCTGCGGCGCAAAGGCGAACACAACGCCGCCATCCTGCAGTTCGAGCGGGCCTTGTCGCTGGACGGCAACCTGCACGAAGCACGACTGCAGATCGGGTTTTCGCGTGCGGATTTGCGGGAGATCGAAGAAGCATCCGAAATTGCAAGGTATCTCGAAAGACTGGAGCAAAACGAGCTCGCCGCGACGCTCAAGGACTACATCTACCGGGCCGATCCGCCGCGGATGGTGCTTGCCCTCTCCGGGGGCAGCTTTCCCTTCCCCATGGGCCGAGGGACGCCGGTGGTGGCTTTCGGCTCATACCTCGCACAGCCCAACGCTTCGAAAACATTGTCCATCCAGATCGCTTTCAGCAAGGCGATGGACCGGGCCGCGATCGAGAACCCGGCCAACTGGCGGATCGGGCGTGCCGCAGGCGAAGGCCCCGGCCAGGCCTACAACTTCGGGCTTCCGGTTCCGGCAACCGAGGTGCAGCTCTCGCCTCTTCCCATCGCCGTCACCTGGGACGATAAAAATTTGACGGCCACCGTCTATTTCACCGTCACCCAAAACGCGACCGCCGACGGCACGATCGACCCCGCCCACATCGAATTCCGCTTCTTCGGGAAGGACGAGTACGGCCTCACCATGAACCCGCGCTACGACCAGTTCACCGGCTTCCGCGGCGTCTACTGACCCCGGTCCTCCTCCCCCCGGCCGAATCCCGCTCCGGCAGCAGGTGTGCCGGCGTTCCTTTACGCTCGGCAGGAGAAAGAGCTCTAAGTGTAAATCACGTTTACGGGCAGCGGCGGGTATTTCCAGACACCGGGCTTGGGCAGGATGTGCTGCTCGCCCACGGAGAGCCAGTTGAGGTCGGGCTTGAGATCGCGCAGTTTGCCGTCCTCCGGCGGCCGGGCCGGGGTGGTGAGCGCGTAGGTCGCCTGTACGAGGAGCACGCGTTCCTTTCCCTCGCGCGCAAGCACATAATACTTCTTCACCTTATGAAAGGAGAGCTGGTTGGCCGCCGCGATCTGCTCGAGGTCGGTCTTCAAAAATTTCATCAGCACGATCTTCGAGACTCCGCGTTCGCAGATGCGGATGAGGGCGCGGGAGGCGCTGCTGCTCACGTAGACGGTGTGGATGCCGGGGATGCGCCGCAGGTACTGCGAGGCGACCACGGCCGCGGTGCGGCGGCCGCCGGCGATGAAGGGCTGGTTGTAGTATTCAAAGAACTTGCGCTGCAAATCCTCGGCGTATTTCTCGCCCCTTTCATAAAGCTCCTTCGAGATGTAGCGCAGGCTCCGGCCGAGATCCTCGGCCGCTTCGCTGATCGGCCAGTCGATGCGCACGTGGAAATGGGAGAGAAAATAGCGGTGCGTCGTTTTGACCGCCGGATCACGCTGGATGAGAAGGGCGTAGTCGATCGGCAGCAGCTGGCGGATGAAATTGCGGAAGTGGATCGAGTCGAGGTAGCGGGCCTGGCGTTCCCCTTCGAGAAGCGAGAAGCCCGCCTCGGCGCGCATGAGATTGATTTTGGTCGTGCGGTTTTCCTCGAAGAAGCGGATGTATTTCTTGTGCTCGGGGGAGATCGAATCCTCGAGAAAAATCACCAGAAAGACATGATGCAGCTCGTATTCCTGCTCGGGGATCCGCGCTCGGGGCTTGAGCTCGCGTTTTTCCACGAAGGGGTAGCTGATCCCGCGGCCGACGAAGTTCTGGTAGGAATCGACGAGCGCATACTGGATGAGGAACTGGTCCAGGTCGTCCCGGAGAAGTTCATAGTAGGAGCGCCGGAGCTTGTGGGCGAGACTGAGTTCTTCGCGGTATTTCCAGTAGGCCAACGCAGGATCCCTTCGCGCAAGGACAACCCGGCAAGGTCCGCCGCGCCTTCCTCCTTACCACGGCGATCTGGGAAACGAAAGGCCCGCTTCCTTCATCCCTCGGGCGGCGGGCAGACCCGCTTGCGCTGGTGGTTCACCATCCAGCGGTAGAGCGCATCGCGGTACAAAAAGGCCGCTGCGGCCAGCACCAGGCTGATCGCCGTAATGATGACGAAAAGGATGTAGTCCTTCTGGAAGACCGAGGCCCCCTGCAAGCTGAGAGCGAGGGTGCCGGGGGCGCGGCCGATGGTCGAGACGGCGAAAAAGACGCGCAGGGGCAGCGTCGTCAAGCCGAGAAACATGCAGAGGTAGTCCTTGGGGAATCCCGGGATGAGAAAAAAAATAAAAATGTACAGGATCCCCCGGAACTGGACCATCTGGTTGTATTTTTCGTAGGTCTCGCAGGGAACGAGCTTGCGCACCACCTGCTCGCCCAAAAGCCGGCCGATGCCGAAATTGATGATGGAGCCGATCGTCAGCCCCAGCGTCGAGAGAAGAAAGCCGACCGGCGCTCCGAAAAGGTATCCCCCGATGAAACCGGTCAACTCGCCGGGAATGGGCGCCAGCAGCACCTGGCCGATCTGAAGACCCACCAGGATTCCCGCCGCCGTCCAGGGCGAGCGCTCGACGGCCTGACGGACCCAATCGCGATCGGTGAGCAGATCGTGGTAGGCAAGGATGCGGTCCCAGAGACCGCTGTTCAAAAACCCGAAGACGGCCAAACAGGAGAGAAGGAAAATACCGACGATGAGGAAGAGCAGCGTACGGCCCAGGGAGGAAGGTTTTGGCATCGGAGGCTTCAATCCCCGACCTCGCCTGCCGTACGCTTCCGGCGGAAGAGACGGCCCCGGATTCCGCCTGCGGATCCGGCGGCGGCGCTGAGCGTTTTCTTTCTCGCCCAACGCTCCCAAAACGGCATCGTCCCTGCCTCCCAAGCTCGCCGCAGGCGCTCCTCGCGCACCCGGTATCCCCCCTCCCCTTCGAGCGCATGGCGCAGGCAGGCGGTCTTGCAGGCGCAGGACAAACACGCCGGCGGGCTGTGACGCAGACCGTCCTCGCCCAGCGGGAACACCCGCTCGAGCCTCCCGAAACATTCGGGAGGCGAACTGGGTTCAGGATCGGCCATTTTCCCTCCCGGCTTGAACCGCAAGGCGCGAATCGCAAAAGATCGATTCTTCACGCCCGAAGCTTCTCGGGGACCCGCTTGCCGGGGCTTCCATCGGGTTGCGGCTGCAGGATTCCGCAACCGCGGTAAATTCCGCGCGCAGGCGCTCGATCAGCCCCTGCTCGGCGAAGCTGAAGGCGCCTTTGGCGCCGATGATCAGGTGTTCGTGGACGGCGATCCCCATCACACGCGCGGCGAAAAGAAGCTGCCGCGTGATCGCGAGGTCCTCGGCCGAAGGCCGGGGCTCCCCCGAGGGGTGGTTGTGCGCGAAGACAAGGCCCGCGGCCCGGTGGCCGAGAGCGGCGCGGATCACCTCCCGCGGGTAGACGGAGGCCGCGGTGAGCGTCCCCTCGAAGAGGGTTTCGATGGCGAGCACTCGGTTTCGGGCATCGAGAAAGACGCAGACGAAGCATTCCCGGCTCTTGTCGCGGATCGCCGTGTTCAGGTAATCGAGCAGCTCCACCGGGTTGGATATGGGATCGCGGCCTACGGCGCGCTGCGCCAGGTAACGCTCGGCGAGGGCCTTGACGAGCCGGATGCCGAAGGCGTTTTTGGGGCCGATCCCCGGAACGGCGAGCAGTTCGGCCGGCGCGGCCTCGAGCACCCCCGGCAGGGTTTTGAACCGGCCAAGGGCTTCCTTCGCCGCCGCCTTGCAGTCCCGCCGCGGGGTGGCGAGCGTGAGGAGCAGCTCGACCACCTCGTAGTCGAGAAAGCCCTCGAGCCCTCCGGCAAGAAAGCGCTCCCGCAGCCGCCGTCGATGGCCGAGACGTCCTTCCGCTGCCGTCACCGGTCGGAGCTGGGGCCCGCCGGCTTCGTCCCCCATATCCTTCGCCCTTCGGTTCCTCACTCGTCATCCAGCTCCGGCTTGAGGTTGCGGGTCATGAGTTCCGCAAGCGCCACCGACGGCGGCAGGTCCTCGTACAGGATCCGGTAGACCTGCCGGCAGATCGGCATCTCGACCCCCAGCTTTACGGAGAGCTGATGGACCGCGCGCGCCGTATGCACCCCCTCGGCCACACTGCGGGTTTCGGCCAAAAGCTCGGCAAGCTTGCGGCCCTCGGCGATGCGGCGGCCGAGGGTGTGGTTGCGGCTCAGCTCCCCCGTGCAGGTGAGAATCAAGTCGCCGTAACCGGCGAGCCCGGTGAAGGTCCGCGGGTTCGCTCCCAGCCGTTTTCCCAGGCGGCGGATCTCGGTCATGCCGCGGGTGATCAAGGCGGCGCGCGTGTTCAGGCCCATGCCGAGGCCGTCGATCATGCCGGCGGCGATGGCGATCACGTTCTTGACCGCCCCCCCCAGCTCCACCCCGATCACGTCGTCGCTCGTGTAGACGCGGAAAACCGGGGTGGCGAAGGTGTGCTGCACCCGACGGGCCAGATCGGGGTCGGACGAGGCGACGACGACGGCGGTGGGAAAACGGCGCGCCACCTCGACCGCAAAGCTCGGACCCGACAGCACGCCGATCCGCTCCGGACCGAGCCCGAGTGTTTGGCCGAGGACTTGCGAGAGGGTGCACAAGGTATCGGTCTCGATCCCCTTGGCGGCGGAGACGACATCGGTCTGCGGCGCAATCGATCCGGAGAGCGCCCGCATCGTCTGCCGCAAGGCGTGGGAGGGGATGACGACGAGGAGGAGGTCTTTGCCGGAGGCGACGGCGGCAAGCTCGCCCGAAGCGGCAAGGCCCTCGGTGAGCCGGAAGCCGGGCAGGAAGATGCGGTTTTCGTGCTCGTGGTTGATCTGATGCACGACCTCGGCTTCGCGCGCCCAGAGATCGACCCGGTGGCCTTTCGTCGCCAACAGATCGGCGAGCGCCGTGCCCCAGCTGCCGGCGCCGAGAACCCCGATCCGCAGGGGGGAGCCTGCCTCAGTCGTCTTCGCGCTCATCGCCCCGCTCCGGCTCGGCGGCCGGCTTCTCCTCTTCGTCCCGTTCGGCCAGCCGCGCCGCCCCGGCGACCCGCTCCCCGGGCTCGACCGCGATCAGCTTGACCCCCTGGGTGTTCCGGCTGATGACCGAGATTTCGCGGATCGCCGTGCGGATGAGCTTGCCGGTGCTCGTCATGAGCATGACCTCGTCGGCGTCGTCCACGACGAGGATGGAGACGACGCGGCCGTTGCGGGGGCTGGTCTTGATGGCGATCACCCCTTTTCCGCCGCGGCGGTGGACGGGGTACTCGTCGATCGAGGTGCGCTTGCCGTAGCCGTTTTCGGTCACGGTAAAGAGCGTGCTTCCGTGGCTCAGCACTTCGAGGCTGACCAGCGCATCCCCCTCCTCGAGGCTCATGCCGCGCACCCCGCCCGCCGTCCGCCCCGAGGGCCGCACGTCGGATTCGTGGAAACGGATCGCCTTGCCGTTCGCCGAGCCGAGAAAGACGTTCATCGTGCCGTCGGTGATGCGCGCGGCGATCAGCTCGTCGTCGGCGTCGAGACGCATGGCGAGGATGCCCCCGCTCCGGGGCCGGCTGAAGGCCATGATGTCGGTCTTCTTGACCAACCCGCGCCGGGTCGCCATGAGCACGAAGGCGCCCGGCGCGAAGTCGGGCACGGCGAGCACCGTCTCCAGCCGCTCGCCCTCGGCGAGCTCAAGGAGGTTCACGATCGCCTTGCCCGCGCTCAGGCGGCCCGCTTGGGGAATGTCGTAGCACTTGCACCAGTAGACCTTTCCCCGGTTGGTGAAGAAGAGAAACCAGTGGTGGGTCGAGGCGACGAAGAGATGTTCGACGAAGTCGTCCTCGCGGGTGCCCATGGCGATCAGCCCTTTTCCGCCGCGCCGCTGACTGCGGTAAAGGGTGATCGGGTTGCGCTTGATGTAGCCCCGCCGGGAGATGGTGACGACCATATCCTCTTCGGCGATCAGATCCTCGCGGGAGATCTCCGGGGTCTCGTCGATGATCTCGGTCAAGCGCCGGTCGCCGAACCGCTCGCGCACGGCGAGCAGCTCCTCGCGAATGATCGCCAGCACCCGCCGCTCGCTCGCCAGGATCTCGCGGTAGCGGGCGATGTCGAGCAGCACCTGGCGGTGCTCCTCGAGGATCTTGTCGCGCTCGAGCCCGGTCAACCGTTGCAGGCGCATCTCGAGGATCGCCTGGGCCTGCTTTTCGCTCAAGCCGAAGCGGGCGGTCAGCCGCTCCCGGGCCTCGGCCGGGGAGGCCGAAGCCCGGATCAGGGCGACCACTTCGTCCAGGTGCTCGAGGGCGATTTTCAGGCCCTCCAGGATATGCGCGCGCTCCTCGGCCCGGGCGAGATCGAAGCGCGTGCGTCGGACGACGATCTCTTTGCGATGCAGGATGAAGTATTCGAGCACCTCCTTCAGGGTGAGCAACTCCGGCCGGTTGTGCACCAGGGCGAGGAAGATCACCCCGAAGGTGGACTCCATGCGCGTGTTCTTGTAAAGCTGGTTCAGCACGACCCGCGGCTCGGCATCCTTCTTCAGCCCGATCGCGATGCGCATCCCCTCGCGGTCGGATTCGTCGCGCACGTAGCGGATCCCCTCGATCTGCTTTTCGCGCGAGAGCTCGGCGATCCGCTCGATCAGCTTCGCCTTGTTCACCTGGTAGGGAAGCTCGGTGACGACGATCGTCTCCGCCCCGCCCCGCGGGTCGGCCTCGACCGTGACGCGGGCGCGCACGCGGATGATGCCGCGGCCGGTGGTGTAGGCCTCGCGGATGCCTTCGCGGCCGTGGATGATCCCGCCGGTCGGGAAATCCGGGCCCGGCAGATGGCGCATCAGCGCCGCGACGTCGAGGCTCGGGTTTTCGATCAGCGCACAGAGCGCGTCCACGGCTTCGGTGAGGTTGTGCGGCGGGATGTTGGTCGCCATGCCGACGGCGATGCCGGCCGAGCCGTTGATCAGCAGATTGGGGATCTTCGCCGGCAGGACCGCGGGCTCGGTGAGCGAGCCGTCGTAGTTGGGGACGAAATCGACCGTCTCCTTGTCGAGATCCTCGAGCATCTCGTGCGCCAGGCGCTGCATGCGGATCTCGGTGTAACGCATGGCCGCCGGGGGATCGCCGTCGATTGAGCCGAAGTTCCCCTGCCCGTCGACGAGGGGATAGCGCATGGAGAATCCTTGCGCCATGCGCACGATCGTATCGTAGACGGCCGCATCCCCGTGGGGATGGTATTTCCCGATCACGTCGCCGACGATGCGGGCCGACTTCTTGTAGGGCTTGTTCCAGTCGTTCTTGAGCTCCCCCATGGCGTAGAGGACGCGGCGGTGCACGGGTTTCAGGCCGTCGCGCACGTCCGGCAAAGCCCGCCCGATGATTACGCTCATCGCGTAATCGAGGTAGGACTTCTTCATCTCCTTTTCGATGCTGACTTCGAGCGGTTTGTCCATGGGCCTGCTTCCGTCGAGGGACCTTCCGGGCCGCCGGCGCTGAGGGTGCCGCAAAACGGCGTGCCGGGTTCGCCCCCACGGGCTCGTCCTCCCCCGGGACGCCGTCGGTTCACCGAATGCGCGGGCTCGATCGGGGAAACGGCGGGAAGGCGGGGTCTATTCGAGATCCGCGTCCGGATGGGCACCGGCCGCCTGCCCCGGCCCCGGCGTCGGGGAAAGGCGGACGGCCGGTGGTGTCGCGGCCGAAGACCGTCAGCGGCTGACGAACGCCCCCGCCGCCGCGAGCAGGAGGATTTCGTAGATCGCAACGGCGGTCAGCGAGTCGGAGGCGAAATAGACGATTCCGCCGCCGATGATGGCCGGAACGGCACAAAAGACCAGAATACCCAGCTTGCGCGCAGCGTCCATACCCAGCGGCTCCTTCCACAACCCCTTAACTTTACTTTCAATATCAAATAGGGAGACCTGTGTAAAGGGGAAAATCCCCATCCGTCTCAGCAGCTCTCCACGACCATCGCCATCCCCATGCCGCCGCCGATGCACATGGTGATCAGCCCGGTGCGGTACCCCTTGCGGCGCATGTGGTGCATGGCGGTGACCGTCTGCCGGGCCCCGGTCGCGCCGATCGGGTGGCCGAGGGAGATCCCGCTTCCGAGTTCGTTGGGCCGATCGTTGGGCAGCCCCAGCTCGCGCATGCAGCCGATCGCCTGAGCGGCGAAGGCCTCGTTCAGCTCGATCATGTCGATGTCGGCGAGCTTCAGCCCCGCGGCGGCGAGCGCCTTGCGCACCGCAGGAACGGGGCCGAGGCCCATGTAGGCGGGGTCAAGGGCGCCTGCGGCGAAGGAGCGGATGCGCACAAAGGGCTTGAGCCCCAGTTCCTTCGCCCGGGCCGCACTCATGAGCAGCACGGCCGCGGCTCCGTCGTTGATCCCGGAGGCATTGCCCGCGGTGACGGTCCCGTCGGGCTTGAAGGCCGGTCGTAGCTTGGACATCTTCTCCAGATCGGTGTCCATGGGCCGCTCGTCGGTGGCGACCACGATGTCGCCCCTGCGGTCGCGGATCACGACCGGAACGATCTCCTCGGCGAAGAGCCCCGTCCGGATCGCCGCCCGGGCACGCTGGTGGCTGAGGACCCCGAGCTCGTCCTGCTCCCGCCGGCTGATCCGGTACAGAGAGGCGATGCTCTCGGCCGTCACCCCCATGTGGTAGCCGTAAAAGATCTCGTAGAGGCCGTCAAAGACCATGAGGTCGAGGATCTCCCCTTTGCCGGAGAGTTCCATGCGGTAGCCCCAGCGGGCCTTGGGCAGGACGAAGGGCGCGAGGCTCATGTTCTCCATGCCGCCCGCCACCACGATCTCGGCCTGACCGGTCTGGATGGCCTGCGCCCCCAGGGCGATCGCCTTCAAGCCCGAGCCGCAGACCTTGTTCACCGTCATCGCCGGCGTCTCCTTGCAGAGCCCGGCCCGGATCAGCGCCTGCCGCGCGGGGTTTTGCCCCTGTCCGGCCTGGAGCACGTTGCCGAGGATGACCTCGTCCACGGCCACGGGCCGGGCCGCGGCGTCCCACTCCCCCGCCTTCTTTTCCAGCTCGATCCGGCCCTGCGACTTCAGGGCCTCCGGGGCGACCTCCTGCATGAGCCGGCTCGGCTCCGGCCGCAGCCCGGCGCGCTTGAGCACCTCGCGCACGACGAGGGCGGCGAGATCGATCGCCGGGACATCCTTCAGTGCGCCCCCGAAGGAGCCGATCGCCGTTCGCGCACCGCTTACGATCACCACCTCGTTCATGTTCGCCTCCTCCTCGATGGGTTCCGGTTCCGCCCGCCCGGTCCACTCCGCATGCGCTTTCTCAAGGTGGTTCCCCCCCCCAGGCCATGGCTATCACGGCTTCCCCTGCGGGTCAACGCGCCCGTCCCCCGCGGGGGGGGAAGCGGTCGGGGCGCCCAGCCTGCGCCAGCGCTGGAGGCGCGCGGCGATCTCCCGCTCCATCCCGTGGGGGCTCGGCCGGTAGAATACCCGGCCCTGCAACTCCTCCGGGAGGTGCTCCTGGGGAAGGTAGCCCTCGGGAGAATCGTGGGCGTAACGGTAGCCCCGGCCGTAGCCGAGTTCCCGCATCAGGCCGGTCGGGGCGTTTCGGAGATGGAGGGGAACGGGAAGGGAGCCCGAATTCTCGGCCGCCTCGCGGGCGAGCCCCCAGGCGAGGTAGACGCGGTTGCTCTTCGGAGCGGCGGCGAGATAGACCGCGGCCTGCGCCAGCGCGAGCTCCCCCTCCGGGGGCCCGAGAAAACGAAAGGCCTCCATCGCCGCGAGCGCCAGCGCCAGCGCCTGCGGATCGGCGTTGCCCACATCCTCGGAGGCGAAACGCACCAGGCGCCGGGCGATGTAAAGGGGGTCTTCCCCCGCAGCGAGCATGCGCGCCAGCCAGTAGAGCGCGGCATCCGGATCGCTGCCCCGCAGGCTCTTGTGGAGCGCGGAGATCAAATTGTAGTGTTCCTCGCCCTGGCGATCGTAGAGGAGAACCTTCTTCTCGAGCGCCCGTTCGAGCACCTCGCGCGGGATGACCGCAGGCTCCGGTCCCGCTGCGGGCGGGACCATCGCCGCGGCGATCTCGAGCGTGTTCAACAGGACGCGGGCGTCGCCGTCGGCCGCACGCACGAGGACTTGGCGGGCCTCGGGGGCGAGTTGGAGGCGGAGTTTCCCCAAACCCCGCTCTTCGTCGGCGAGCGCCTGCGCGGCGATCGCCGCGAGATCCCCTTCCCCCAGCCGTTCGAGGGTCACGACCCGGCAGCGGGAGAGCAAGGGGGCGATCACCTCGAAAGAGGGGTTCTCGGTAGTGGCGCCGATCAGCGTGATCAGGCCGGATTCGACATGCGGCAAAAAGGCGTCCTGTTGGCTTTTGTTGAAGCGGTGGATTTCGTCGACGAAGAGGACGGTGCGGCGGCGCCGGATGCGCCGCTCTTCGCGCGCCTCCTCGATCACCGCCCGGATATCCTTCACCCCCGAGAGCACCGCCGAAAAGTGAATGAAGTGAGCCCGCGTTTCGGCGGCGATCAGCCGCGCGAGCGTCGTTTTGCCGCATCCCGGCGGTCCCCACAGAATCATGGAGAAGATGCGGTCCCGTTCGATCGCCAGGCGCAAAAGGGATCCCTCGCCGACCGCGCGCCGCTGGCCGATGAACTCGGCGAGCCGACGCGGCCGCATGCGTTCGGCGAGCGGGGCCGAGACCTCGGCCTCACGGCCGGCGAAATGGTCGAAGAGCTCCATGCGGTCTTCAGCCTCCTGCGGCACGGCGTTCCCGCTCGCGCACCCACAGCCGGATCGGGGTCGCCGTAAGCCCCGTCTCCTCCCGGATGCGATTCACGAGGTAGCGCCGGTAGGAGGACGGCAGGGCCGGCGGATGGTTGGCGAAGACGACAAACGAGGGAGGCCGGGTCGCCGCCTGGGTGGCGTAATAGATCTTGACCGGCCGGCCGCGGTGGAGCGGCGGGGCGTTGCGGGCGACCGCCTCGGCGACCAGCCGGTTCAGCCTTCCCGTCGGGATGCGCGCGGCGTACTGGGCGGCCACGCGGTCGACGAGGGGGAAGATTTTGCCCACGCCCTTTCCGGTGCGCGCGGAAACGGCCAGCCGTGGGGCGAAGGAGAGAAAGCCCGCCCGCTCCCGCAGCTGATCGAGGAAGGCCTTCTCGGAGGTTCTTTCGCGCGCCGCCAGATCCCACTTGTTCGCCAGAAGGATGCAGCCGCAGCCGCGCTCCAGGGCGTAGCCCGCGATCGTGAGGTCCTGCTCCACGATCCCTTCGGAGGCGTCGATGACGATCAGCGCGATGTCGCAGCGCTCGAGGCGCTGCAAGGCCTTCAAGACCGAGAATTTCTCCAGCCGGGCTTCCACCGCGGACTTGCGCCGGATGCCGGCGGTGTCGACCAGGCGGTAGCGCCGGCCTCCGCACTCGTGGTCGATGTCGATCGCATCGCGCGTCGTCCCGGGAATCGGGCTGACGATCATCCGCTCTCGGCCCAGAATGCGGTTGATGAGCGAGGACTTGCCGACGTTCGGCCGGCCGACCAAGGCGACGGCGACGGGCCGCTCCTCTTGCTCCGGCGCGGGCGGGACGTCGCGGGTCGGCAGGCGTGCGACCAGGGCGTCGAGAAAATCGTTCCACCCGTAACGGTGCTCGGCCGAAAGGGGATGGATCTCCTCGAGCCCCAAGCGGTGGAACTCGGCGAGGCGCACCTCGTCCCGCGGCCCGTCGATTTTGTTCACGACGCAAAGCCGGGGCTTCTCCATCCGCCGTACGAGATCGACGAGGTCGCGGTCGAAGGGCGAAAGCCCCGCGCGGCCGTCGAAGAGAAGAACGAGCAGGTCGGCCTCGGAGGCCGCCTGTTCGATCTGGCGGCGGATCTCCTCCGAGAACGCGTCCCCCTCGATGAACCCGCCGGTGTCGACCACGCCGAAGGAAACCCCGTTCCAGGCGGCATGCCCGTAATGGCGGTCGCGGGTCACCCCGGGCAGATCGTCCACCAGGGCGTCGCGGCTGCGGGTCAACCGGTTGAACAGGGTCGATTTTCCGGCGTTCGGCCGCCCCAGGATGGCCACCAGCGGATCCATGAAACCTCAGTGGAGAATCTTTTCGAGAAAGCGCCGCGTCCGCTCCGAGCGGGGTCGGTGGAACAGGGCCTCCGGCGGGCCCTCTTCGAGGATCCTGCCCGTTTCCAGAAAAACCATGCGGTCGGCCGCGCGCCGGGCGAATCCCATTTCGTGGGTGACGACGATCATGGTCATGCCTTCCCGGGCGAGTTCGGTCATGACGTCGAGCACCTCGATCTTCATCTCCGGGTCGAGCGCCGAGGTGGGCTCATCGAAGAGCATCACCCGCGGCTCCATGCACAGGCTGCGGGCGATCGCCGCCCGCTGCTGTTGCCCCCCGGAGAGTTGCGCCGGATGCTTGTGGGCCTGATCGGCGATGTGGACCTTCTCGAGCATCGCGCGGGCGATCTCCTCGGCCCGCCGCCGGTCGAGCCCGCGGACGTGGATCGGCCCCAAGGTCAAATTCTCGAGCACCGTGAGGTGCGGGAAGAGGTTGAACTCCTGGAACACCATGCCCACCTCGGCCCGCACTTTCTCGAGATGGCGCACCCCCTCCTTCAGCTCGATGCCGTCGACGACGATCCGGCCCCGCTGATGGGCTTCCAGACGGTTGAGGCAACGGATCAGGGTGGACTTCCCCGATCCCGAGGGGCCGAAGACGACGATCCGCTCCCCCGGTTGAACCGCGAGGTCGATCCCGCGCAGCACGTGCAATTCGCCGTACCACTTGTGGACGTCCTCGAGAAGGATCATCGGCCCGGGCGGCCGCGGTCGCGCGGAACGATCCGCTGAAAGCATGGAGGCAGTCTACCAGAGCGGCGTCCGACCTGGCAAGAAAGGCCGACCGCTCCGGCGGCGAGGTCTCGCAAGCGCCGCAGGCGGGCTTCCGCAACCGGAGGGGCCCTCTTCCGATTTGACAGCCGCCCGCAGGCTTTCTATGAAAGACGTGCCACCCTGTCGTGGAAAGGAAGCCTGCGGCCATGCTGGAGCGAAACGACTGCCTGCTCGTGGTGATCGACCTGCAGGAGAGGCTTTTGCGCGCGATGCCCGACCGGGAGGTCCTGCTCGACCGCGCCCGACGGCTGATCGAAGGAGCGCGGGCGCTCGGCCTTCCCGTGCTCGCCACCGAGCAGAACCCCCAAGGGCTCGGCTCTACAGTGCCGGAGATCGCCCGCCGGCTCGAGGGGCTGCGGCCGATCCCGAAAACGAGCTTCGGCTGCCTCGGCTGCGCCGCTTTCGGCGATCTTCTGCGTCAGAGCGGACGCCGCAGTGTGCTCCTCTGCGGGATCGAAGCCCACGTCTGCATCTACCAGACCGCCTGCGAACTTCGCGCCGCGGGTTTCCATGTGGAAATCGTCGTCGACGCCTGCTCCTCGCGCAACCCCGCGGACAAGGCGGTCGGCCTCGAAAAAGCGCGCGACGCCGGGGCACACCTCACCAGCGTGGAAACGGCCCTCTTCGAACTGCTGCGCGCGGCCGAAGGGCCGGTCTTCAAGGAAATCGCCCGGATCGTCAAATGAACCCTCCGGTTTCCTCGCCTTCCTCCTCTGCCTCCTGCCCCCGCGTCCTGGTCCTGGGCGGCGGAATGGCCGGGCTCACGGCCGCCGCCGTCTTCGCCCGCGCCGGTTTGTTCGTCAGCCTCGTCGAGCGCTCAAGCCGCCTGGGGGGACATGCGGCAAGGCTTTCCTGCAAGGCGACCGACCGCTGCGTCCACTGCGGGGCCTGCCTGCTGGAACCCGCGCTGCAGGCCGTGCGCGAAAATCCTCGGATCGCCGTTCATACGGGAAGCCTCGCCCGCATCCGCCGCGCGGGCGATCGCTTCGCCTGCGAGATTCAATCCGCCTGTGCCGCAGGCGGCGTGCCGACGACCGCGGAAGCGGCGGCGGTGTTTCTGGCGACGGGGTTTTCCGTCTTCAACCCCGCCCGGAAACCGCTCGGCTACGGCGTTTATGCGAACGTGATCACCCAGCTCGAGCTCGAGGACCGGCTGCGGTCCGCAGAGGGGTTTCTTCGATGCTTCGGGGGCCGCCCACCCGGCCGGATCGCCTTCCTCCAATGCGTCGGCAGCCGCGACGCCCAGATCGGGCACCTGTGGTGCTCGACCTTCTGCTGCGCGGCCACGCTGCGGGCGGCGCGCAAGATCCGGCACCGGCACCCGGAAACCGCGATCACCGTCTTTTACATCGATCTCCAGAGCGTCGGGCGGGAGCCGGACGCCTTCCTTGCGGAATGCCGCCGCGACCTTCGGCTCATCCGCGCCGTTCCCGGGGAGGCCTTCGGCACGGAAGACGGAGGCGTGCGGCTTTCCTGGTTCGACGAGGCAAGCCGCCGCAGCCTCGAGGAAACCTTCGACCTGGTGGTGCTCTCGGCCGGCATGGAGCCGCCCGCGGACTTGCCCGAGACGGCGGAGGCGCTCGGGTTGCCGCTCGATCCCCTCGGATGGGCCGCGGAGGAAGGGGCGCGCGTGTTTGCGGCCGGCGCCGTGCGGCGGCCGATGACGATCGCCGAGACGATCGCCGACAGCCGCCGCGCCGCCTTCCGGCTGCTAGCGGCACTGGGACGGGTCCAGATCACTCTTTCCCCGGAGCCTGCGGCGGCCGCGGTGGAGGGTCTCCGATGAGCGCAGCCGGCGTTCTTCTTTTCGGCGAAGACCGGATCGCCTGGCAGACGGCGCGGCTCCTCGCATCGTCGCGCCTCCCCGTGACGATCGCCTCCCCCGCCGCGGAGCCCTCTCCGCCCTTCGATCTCTGGGCCGATTCCGAGGCGCCCCCCCTCGAGGTGCTTTCCGGCGCAAGGCTTCTTTCCTGCAAGGGGGCGGCGGGGGATTTCGAAGTCCGCCTCACCACCCCGAACGGCATCCTCGTGAGACGGCCGAAGGCGATCGTCGTGGCTTTCCCGGACCGCAAGGTGCCGCTTTTTTCGGATTACGGGCTCACCCCCGGCGACTCGGTGCGCAGCCTCTCGGATTTCCGTTCGGCGGACTTTCCGCCCCTCCCCCCCGACTCGGCCGTACCGGTCGTCGTCTTCCTCGAGGGGCTTCTTCGCGAAAGCCGCCCCGAGGCCGCCGGCCGGGTCATGGCCGCGGCCTTCGAGATCGCCTCGCGGGGCAGCGCGCGGGCGTTCGTCCTCTGCGGCCACTTGAAGGTGGCGGCCGAAGGGCTCGAGGCCTTGGCCCACCGCGCCCGCACGGCGGGCGTGCGTTTTTTCAAATTCGACCGTGAACGCCCTGCCTTCCGGCCGCTGGCGGACGGAAAAACCGAGATCCGCTTCACCGACCCGGCCTCGGGGGAGGACTTCGTTCTCGTCGCGGATCTCGTCGTCGTCGACGAGGCCTGCCGTCCCCCTGCGGCGGCGCAGGAGGTCGTACGTGTTCTCGGACTCGAAGAGGACTCCGCCGGGTTTCTCCAGTCCGAAAACGTGCACCGCCTGCCCGTGTGCACCAACCGTCGGGGCATCCTCGTCGCCGGTCCCGGCCGCAGCCCCGGCGCGGAGCCGGCCGTCGAGGCCGCCAATGCGGCGCTCGCCGTCCTCGAGAGCCTTGCGGGCGAGGAGGATCCGCAAAGCGCGGCGGCGATCGACCCGGGACGCTGCATCCGCTGCCTGACCTGCTTTCGGCTCTGCGCCTACCGCGCCGTCGCCTTGGAAGGCGAACGGCCGCGGATACTTCCCGCAGCCTGCGAGCGCTGCGGCGTCTGCACCGCGGAGTGCCCCCGTGAGGCGATCCGCCTGGAGGGCTTCGACCGTCCGGCACTTGCCCGGCTCCTCGCCGCGAGCCCCCCCCGGTCGGGGGCGCCGCGGATGACGGTCTTCGCCTGCAGCCGCTCCGCCGGCCCCGCGCTGCGGGAGGCCCGCGCGGCGGGACTCGTCCCCTCGGCCGATCTGCGGCTGATCGAGCTCCCTTGCGCCGGGGCGCTCGCCCCGGAGACGATCCGCCGGGCGCTCGCCGCGGGAAGCGACGGGGTGCTCGTCCTCACCTGCCACGAGGGCAACTGCCACTCCGGTCACGGAAACCGGCTCGCCCTGCGGCGGGCCGAGGAGAGCCGCGCCTTTCTCGAACGCGCGCAGCTGGGCGGAATCCGCCTCGCCTGGAGAACGCTGGCCGCGAACATGGCCGCCGAAGCCCAAACGGCGGTCAGAAGCCTTGCGGAACAACTTACCGGAAGGGGCACGGAAGCCCCCGACCCCGCGGTTCGAAAGGAAGCCTGAGATGAGCCCGACGGAAGATCTCCTGGACCCGCAAGCCTCCTGCCCGGCCGACTGGTCCTATTTTCAGGAAACCTGCATGACCTGCGGGATCTGTTCCTCCTCCTGCCCCGTCGCCGGGATCGACGGCTTCGATCCGCGCAAAGTCGTGCGGCTCGCCGCGCTGGGTCGGATCGAGGCGCTCGTCGAAGCCCGCTGGCCCTGGATCTGCACCCTCTGCGGCAAATGCGAAGCCCTCTGCCCCATGGGAGTGGAGATCGCCGATCTGCTGCGCCGCGTGCGTTCGCGGCGCGAACGCGACCGGGTGCCCGGCATCCTGCACCAGGGCCTTGCCGCCGCGCTCGAAACCGGCAACAACCTGCGGCTCCCCCGCGAGGACTACCTTTTCATCCTCGAGGACGTCGCCTCCGAAATCCGGGAGGAGGCAGGCTACGAGAATTTCGAGGTCGCCGTCGACCGCAAAGGGGCGCGCCTGCTCACCACGATTCACAACAAACTCGTCAACACCCACACCGAAGACCTCAAACACTGGTGGAAGATCTTCCATGCGGCGGGCGAACGCTGGACGGTCTCTTCGGAGAACTGGGAGGGAACGAGCTGGGGTTACTTCACCGGCGACGACGAGGCGATGAAGGTCATGGCGGGGCGGATCCTCCGGCGGATGGAGGAGCTGGAGATCGACACCTTGCTGTGGCCCGAATGAGGGCATGCCTATCTTGCGACCCGGTCCGGGTTCGAACGGCACTACCCCGAAGCGCTCCGGCGTTTCCGCTTCGTCACGGTCTTCGACCTCCTGGTCGAATACCTGCGCGAGGGCCGCATCCGCCTGGACTCCTCACGCTTCCGCCGGCGCGTCACCTACCATGACCCCTGCAATTACGGCCGCAGGGCGGAGCGACGCTTCGGACACGGATTTTTCGAAGAGCCCCGCTGGATCCTCGGGCAATGTGTCCCCGAGTGGGTGGACCTCTACCCCAACCGCACCTTCCAGGTCTGCTGCGGCGGAGGCGGCGGAACCCTGGTGACGGGGTACAACGAGGAACGCCTCCACTACGGGCGCCGCAAGATGGAGCAGATCCGGGCCACGGGCGCCGAAACGATCGTCGTCCCCTGCCACAGCTGCCACGCCCAGCTCGAAAGCCTCCGGGACGCATACGGTATGCCCGGGCTGGAAGTGAAATACCTCTGGGAGCTGGTCGCGGATCTGATCGTTCTCCCCTGATTCTTCAGCGGAACCGAAGCCCCCGCGGGAGAACCGCCCCGGCGCCGATCAAGAGCCCCGCCGCCGCAAAACCGGCCGGAAAGGAAACGGCTTCGCTCAAGGCACCGATGAGCGAGGGAAGGGCACCGGCCCCGAGCAGAAAGGCGAACGGGGTGACGAGCGAGACGGCGATATTGCGCGCGGCCGGCGGCGCGGTGAGGGCAATCGCGGCGAAACCCGCGGGGAAGAAGCACACGGCGAGCGCGGGCTGGATGGCCACGAGATAGGGCACGACGGCCGCGGGGGCGATCCCCAGGGCCACGGTCAGAAGGCCGTTCACGAAAAGAACGAACCCGATCGTCCAGCCGGGACCGCAACGGTCGGTCAGCCAACCGCTGCCGAAGGCGGCGAGCACTCCCGGAATCCGCGACAAGGCGATCAACCCGTTCGCCCAAACCCGCTCGAAGCCGTGGCCGCTCACCAGGAAAAGGGGCAGCATCGTGTACAGCCCCATGCTGCCGCCGATCCCCAGACCGAAGAGCAGCACCATGAACCAGTAATTGCGGCTGCGGGCCAGAGCGCGCAGCGGGCCGAACGAAGGCGCCTCCCCGGCGAAACCGCCCACGCGACCCCAGAGGAGAAACACGGCTCCCCCGACGATCGAGCCCGCCCCCAAAGCGGCGAGCACCCCCTTCCAGGACAGAACGGAAAGAAGCGCCTCGGCCAGAACCGGGGCCAGGACGAAAGCGGCGTTGGGGGCGACCTCGTGGATGGCGATCGCTTTGCCCCAGTGCCGGGAGGGCACAAAGCCGGTGATCGTGGCGATCGCCGAGGGAAGGTAGAGCCCGGAGGAGATCCCCACGAGGAATTGTCCCAGGCGCAGTCCGGACAGCGTGTTCGAAGCCGCCGTCAGCCCGAGGGCAAGCCCCGTCGCCGCCGCCGAGAGGATCATCGTTCGACGGTGGCCGATCCGCGCCGAGACGAACCCCGAACCCAAGAGCGAAAGAAAGTAGCCCGCGGCGAGAAAAAAGAAGAGCGCGCCCGCCTGGGCGTGAGAGATCCCAAGATCCTGCTCGATGGCGGGCAGAAGCGGCGCCTGGATGATCCGCGAGAGAAAATTCAGGAAAAAAAGAAGCGTCAGCAGCGTAAGCGCCCCGAGATGCCCCCGGAAGGGCTCCGCGGCCGGCGCCGGGCCTTCGGCGTGCGGGGAAGGGACCATCAGGCCGGGGGCTCCTCCGTCTGCGGGGCGGCGCGGAAGGCCGCGCGCTCGCGCACGAGCTCGGCGGCGATGCTGACCGCGATCTCCTCGGGGGTTTCCGCCCCGATCGCAAGCCCCGCCGGGCAGTGCACGCGGGAAAGCTTCTCCTCGGCGAGCCCCTCGCGCCGCAGCGCCCGAAAGACGGACTCGCGCTTGCGGCGGCTTCCGAGCATCCCGAGATAGGCGGTCTCCCTCTCGAGCGCCGCACGCAGGCACTCGCGGTCCGCCTCGTGGGTAGGCCCGGCGATCACGACATAGGGCCGCTCCTCCGGGGAGAGCTCCGCGAGAAGCTCCGCCGCCCTGCCCGCCCGCACGCGCTCGGCGTCGGGAAAGCGGCCGGGATCCGCAAGCCCGGGACGCGTGTCGGCGACCCACACCCGGAAGCCGAGACGGTGGGCGATCGGAGCGAGCGCCGCGGCGATATGGCCGGCGCCGAGCAAGAGGAGCACAGGCGCCGGTGTGACCGGCTCGAGATAGAGAAGCCAGGCGCCCTCGGCTTCCCCAGCCAAGGTTTCGAGCCGAGGGGCAGAGAGCGGCAGGCGGGCGGCAAGCGCCCGGCGCACCCCGGGAGGAAGTGCGCCCCCCGCCTCGAAGATGTCCCCGGGCGTGATCAACGCGCGGGGGGGGCGGGCGATTCCCTCCACGATGCGGGTTGCAAGCAGGCCCGATTCTCCTCGGCTCACGATTTCCTCTCGGGCGCGCAAAAGGCGCATCAGCTCTTCATCCCCGGGGAAGAAAGGTTCGAGGAAGACTTCCGCCGTCCCGCCGCAGCCCGCCTCGTCAGCGGGCTCGGTCTCGGGGTGCAGGATGAAGGTCCTTCCTTCGCGCAGGATCCGGCCGGCCTGCGCGAGAACGGCCTGCTCGAGGAGTCCGCCCCCGACCGTTCCCTGCACCTTTCCCCCCGAGGTCAGGAGCAACGTCGCCCCCGTCCGCCGCGGGCCCGGAGACCCTCGGGAGATCAAGCGCGCCAGAACAACCGGTGTGCCTTCTTCGAGATGCCGCAGCAATGGGAAATCGAATGTGCCCATGAATTCAAACAACCCCGCATCATCGCCCTGTCGCTTCAGAGGATGGGATACAGCCAGGAGGCGAAGGCCGGCTCGCGGCCGACGGCGATGTCGTTCATCGCGCGGTGAAGCCGGCGGGCGACGGGACCGGGAGCGTGCGGCAATTCGCGCGATTCGATCCGCCGCACGGGGATCACCGGAAAGGGGGTGCAGGCGAAAAAGAGCTCCTCGGCCGAAAAGAGTGTTGCGGGCGGAAGCCGCTCCTCCCGGGCCTCGATCCCCAGGTGGCGCGCGACCGCCAGTAGCGAGCGGCGGGTGATGGAATCGAGGACCCCCCCCAGGGGCGGCGTCCGCAGCACCCCTTCGCGGACAAGGAAAATCGACTCGGTCGCCCCTTCGGCAAGAAAACCCTCGGTGTCGAGCAGGAGGGCGAGATCGGCCCCGCGGCGTCGGGCCTCGAGGACGGCCATCATTCCGTTCAGGTAGTTTGCCGCCGCCTTGGCCGCAACCGGCACCGTGCGCGGGTCGAGCTTGCGGGTCTCGGCGATGACGGCCGTCACCCCGGCCTCGAAATCCGCCGGGGGAAGATGGAGGTCCTCCGCCGGGTCGAGAACGAAGACGGCGATGTCGAGCGGACCCTCCGGCGGCAGCACATCGAGCTTGGGCGCGGCATGATAGCCCACGAGCTTGACGATGCCTCGGGGCAGGCCGTTTGCGGCCACCGTCTCGGCCACCGCACGGCAAAGCATCGCGGCATCCTGGGCGAGCGGCAGGGAAAGCAGACGGGCGGAGTTTTCGAAGCGCGCGACATGCTCGTGCAGGCGGAAAAGGGCCGGGCCCCGCGCCGTCGAATCGAAGCGCAGGACCTCGAAGATCGTCGCCCCTCGGGCGAAGCTGTGGCTCAGGAGATGGACGGTCGCCTCCTCCCAGCCGATCAACACGCCGTTGCGATAGACGCGCCGCTCTTTTTGCACCGAAGGCTCCTTTACGGGGTCATGCCGAACCGCAACCACTTGAAGCGGTTCTGATCCTCGGCCGAGACCCGGGCGCCGATCCGGGCCATAAAGATGTTTTCGGGTTTGAGACAGAGGTTGGGTTCGTTCGTTTCGTATTCCTTGAAACCGAAGGGCTCGAAGAGCCGCTCCATCATCTGGCGATACTGCTGGGCGCTCATGCGGTTTCCGTCGAGGTCCCAAGTCCAGGAATAACCGACGAAATAGACGATCTTCTCCTCGATGAGCGGGTGAACCATCATCATTTCCACGATCGCCTTTCCGATCCGGTGGGCGCGGAAGGGCCGGCTCACCTCCACGGCGTTCACCTCCATCAGCAGCGGCCCGAGTTGCGCCCAGCGTTCCTCGGGATCCGGGTAGGCGAGGACCCCGAAGCCGACGATGCGCTTTGCCTCGGCGACGGCGAGAACGACGCTCGCATCCGGGGTGGCGGCGATTCTCTCGAGACTCTCCCGTTTCGTGTAGAGCGAGCGATAGTGGGCGTGGGTTCCGAAATGGCCATCGAAGTGAAGCCGACGGATCTGTTCGGGGGTGCAGAAGGAGCGGATGCGGAGCTCCCCCTCGGGAGTGGTGAGCAGCATCTCGTTTTGCGGAAACGAACCCATCGGCCGGCTCAGAAATCCCCCCAGTCCTTGTGGAGCTGTTTGGTCATGATCAACAGATCGTGCAGCTCGCCCTCCGGCCCGATGACGAAGTCCTCCAGGAGCGCTTTCTTGAAGAAGTCCAGCTTGCGGGCGGACTCGATGGCCGCGTCCTCGACGCCGACCACGAAATCGGCCCGCACCTCGCGCAGGCCTTTTTCCATGCCATAGCGGATGAGATCGAGGAGCATCCAGCTTCCCAGGCGCTTGTGCCGAAAATCGGGGAGCACGATGATGCGCAGCCTCCCCTGGTGATGGTAGCAGCCGAAGCGGTGGGTGTGCAGGCGCGCGTGGGCGATGATCCGCGGGCCGCATTCGGCGATGATGGAAAAGACCTCCGGCCCGCCGCGGCACCAGCCGCGGATCACCTCGGGGTCGCGCACATCGAAGCGCATGTACCAGCGGTCGATTTCCGGCACCTCGTCGTAGAAGGCGCGCAGCCGATCCTCATCCTCGGGATTGAGGGGCCGGATGCTCACCTCGGTACAGTTGGTAAGAACGACCTCCTTGGGGTATTTCACGTCGCGATCCCTCCCAGGCTCAGGTGCGGCTCCGGAGACGAAAAGAGGGTTCCCGCCTCCGGGAGGTCAAGTAACCATGCAAGACGTCGAGAAGTCAAGAAAAAGAGAATTCTGCGACGCACGGTCGGAAGACCCGATTTTTTCCTTGACACAGCCGCTTTGTAGCTAATATATAGCTATCCAAATTCTAAATTTCGTTTGGCGTTCTCTGAGGTGACGCCCGCAGCCTCGAAACCCGGGTTCAAAAAAACCGCAAAAACCGATCGCAGGAAAGAGGAGGGAAAGATGGCCGACCTGAGCTGGCTTCCGCGGGAGTCGGGGGGGCTCAAAGACCATTTTCTATACGGCGAAGAGCACTTTTCGAAAGAGGCCCCGGGGGTGATCTTCGAAAAGAAACCCGTTTTCGACCCCCAGGGCAAGGCCGTCCCCGATCTCTACACCGTCTGGATCGTGCTCAACAACCCCGCGCAGTACAACTCCTACACCACGGAGATGATCAAGGGGGTGATCGCCGGATTCCAGCGCGCCTCGGCCGACCCCTCCGTGGTCGCGGCGATCTTCACCGCCGTCGGCGACAAAGCCTTCTGCACCGGCGGCAACACGAAGGAATACGCCGAGTACTACGCCGGACGGCCGACCGAATACGGCACGTACATGGACCTTTTCAATGCCATGGTCGACGGGATCCTCAACTGCAAGAAGCCGACGATCTGCCGCGTGAACGGCATGCGGGTTGCGGGCGGCCAGGAGATCGGCATGGCCTGCGATACGACGATCGCCAGCGATCTCGCCGTGTTCGGCCAGGCCGGACCGCGCCACGGGTCCGCCCCCGACGGCGGAAGCACCGATTTTCTCCCCTGGATGCTCCCCATGGAGCTCGCCATGTGGAACTGCATTTCCTGTGAGCTCTGGAGCGCCTACAAGATGAAGCGCCTGGGGCTCATCGCCAAGTGCGTCCCCGTGATCCAGACCGACAAGGGATTTCAGCGCAACCCGGCCGTCGTCACCGAAACCTGGCTCGAGGACGGCGAGATCGTCTACGGCGAATTCAAGACCGGCCCCGAGGCGGAAAAGGCGCGCGAGATCGTGAAAAACGCGAAAATCGACTTCCGCCTGCTCGACGCCGAAGTGAACCGCATCGTCTGGACCTACGCCAACCTCTTCCCCAACTGCCTCCATAAGAGCATCGACGGCATCCGCCTCAAAAAGAAGTTCTTCTGGGACCAGGCCAAGGTGATCAACCGCCACTGGCTGGCGGCCAACATGAACTTCGAGGCCTTCCTCGGCTTCCATGCTTTCAACACGAAGAAAATCACCGGCCGGGACGTGATCGATTTCCTCGAGTACCGCCGGCGCCAGGCGGCCGGGGCGGCTTTCGACGCCGAGTTCATGGCCGCCGTGCTCGCCCGGCCGAAGACTTCGTGAGCGCAAGAAGGGAGGACCCATGCTGCTCGAAGGCAAGAAGGCGCTCGTCACCGGCGGCTCCCAAGGCATCGGGGCGGCGATCTCGCTCGAGCTCGCGCGGGAGGGGGCCGACGTCTGCTTCACTTACCGCCGGCACGAGGCCGAGGCGCGGGACTACGAACGCCAAATCCGCGCCATGGGCCGTCGGGCGCTCGCCCTGCCCTGCGACATCTCCAGCTTCGCCGACGCCGAACGCGTGGTGCAGACCGCCGTCGGCGAGTTCGGCGCCCTCGACATTCTCGTGAACAATGCCGGCATGAACTGGGACGCGGTCAGCTGGAAGATGACCGAGGAGCAATGGGACCGCGTGATCGCCGTGAACCTCAAGGGCTACTTCAATTTCACGCGGCATGTGGCTCCGATTTTCAAGGAGCGGAAGTCCGGACGCATCATCAACATCACCTCGATCAACGGTCTGCGCGGCAAGTTCGGCCAGACGAATTACTCGGCCTCCAAGGCCGGCATTATCGGCTTCACCAAGGCTTTGGCCAAGGAGCTGGGCGCCTTCCAGGTCACGGTGAACGCGGTCGCCCCGGGGCTGATCGAGACGGCGATGCTGCGCGAGTCGGAATCCCGCGACAAGATCGTCGAGATGGCCCTGGCCGAAAGCGCCCTCAAGCGCATCGGCCGCCCCGAGGATCTGGCCTGGCTGGTCGTCTTTCTCGCCTCCGAGCGCGCCGCGCACATCACGGGCGAGGTGATCAAGGTGGACGGCGGCCAGTACATCTGAGCCGCCCCGAGTTCGAACCGGGCGGCTCGGCTTCCCTTCCGCCCCCTTTCCGCGCAGAGGTGCTCATGCGACGCGTGGCCGTGATCGGTGTCGGGCAGAGCGAATTCGTGCGGGCCTATCCGGGCTCGATCCGCGAACTCGCCTTCGAGGCCTTCCGCGAGGCGATGGAGGACGGAGGGCTGAAACCCGCCGCGATCGACGCCTCGATCGTCTGTTCGGCTCCCGAGTACGACCGGCAGCGCTCCCCCGCCGGGGTGATCGCCGAATACCTCGGCTTGAACCCTCAGCCCACCTTCTACGTCGAGACCCTGTGCTCCTCGAGCACGACCGGCGTGCGGCTTGCCGCCGCGCTGATCGCCTCGGGCCAGCACGACGTCGTCGCCGTGATCGGCTTTCAGAAGATGTCCGAGATCTCCTCGGCCGAATCGCAGGAGCGCATGGGCCGCGGCGCCGACATCCAGTGGGAGAGCCCTTTCGGGACGATGATGCCCGCCTACTACGCCATGTACGCCCGCGCCCACATGGCGGCCTACGGGACGACCCTCGAGGATCTTGCCCTGATCCGCGTCAAGTCCTCCGTCTACGGCCGGCTGAACGAGAAGGCGGTCTACCGCAAGGAGGTGACGCCGGCGCAACTCGCCGATCCGAAGGACCGTATGGCCGGCCCGGTGGCCAGTCCGCTGCGCGTAGGCGACTGCTGCGCGAACGCCGACGGATCCTCCTGTCTGCTGCTCGCCGCCGAAGACCGGGCGCGCGATTGCCGCAAGAAGCCGGTCTGGCTCCTTGGGGTCGGCTCGGCCTCGGCGAGCGTCAATCTTACCGGCCGCGATCTCTTCACCGGGCTTTCGGTCGCCCGGGAGGCCGCGCGACGGGCTTACCGCATGGCAGGCGTGGGCCCCGATGACATCGACGTCGCCGAGGTCCATGACTGCTTCACGATCGCCGAGCTCATGGCTTACGAAGATTTGGGCTTCGCCGAGCCGGGGGGCGGCCGCGAGCTCATCCGCAACCGGGCGACCTACCGCGAGGGGAAAATCCCGGTGAACGTGGACGGGGGGCTCCTCTCCAAGGGACACCCGATCGGGGCGACGGGCGGAAGCCAGGTGCGCACGATCGTGCTTCAGCTGCGCGGGGAGGCGGGAGCGATGCAGGTAAAGGAGCCGCGGATCGGGCTCGTGCACAACATCGGCGGGGTGGGCCTTTACGGCAACGTGCTGATCCTGGGCATCGAGTAGGAGAGACGTCCATGGGCCAAAAAAGCGAAGCCGGACTCGACGACCGTTTCCGGCGTTTCGGAACGGTCGGCTTCACGGGGATCACCCGCGTCAACGACTTCATCGCGCACCTGGAGGAAGGCCGGGTGGCCGGAACCCGCTGCCGGGATTGCGGGCAGGTCTTCTTCCCGCCGTGTGCCGACTGCCGGAGCTGCTTTTCGCGGCGGATGGCGTGGTTTGCGGTCGAGGGCGAGGGACGCCTGGTTTCCTGGAGCCGCCTGGCGTTCGGACCGGCCGGGTTCCAGGAGGACGTCCCTTACACAATCGCGCTGCTCGACTTCGGGGGGTACAAGGTCTTCGGCCGCGTCGACCGCGCCGTTTCCGAGGAGGAGCTCGCCGTGGGACTGCCCATGAAAGTCCGCGTGGAGCGGCTTCCCGGCGACCGCTTGAGCTACGCTTTCGTGAAAGCCTGAAAAGAACCGCCGCGCGAAAGCGGCCGTCGGCCCGTCAAGGAGGGAAAACGATGAGTGCGCTGTCCTTTGCCCGGCTGGAGACGGAGGGCGGGGTTGCGCGGCTGAAACTTGCGCGCCCCAAGCACAATGTGCTGAACCTCGCCATGATGGAGGAGCTCTGCGGCGTGCTCGAGCGCCTGCGCGCCGACCGCGACCTGAAAGCCCTCGTGCTCGCCGCCGAGGGACCGAGCTTTTGCGCGGGGGTCGAAGTCGCCGATCACAAACCCGCGCAAGTCGACGCGATGATCGCCGTCTTCAACCGCCTGCTCGAGGGAATCGAACATCAAGAAGTCCCCACGATCGCCGCCGTTCACGGCGCCTGCCTCGGGGGCGGCATGGAAGCGGCGATCGCCTGCGACATCGTGATCGCCGCCAAGAGCGCGGTCTTCGGGCAACCCGAAGTGAAGCTCGGCTTCTTCCCCCCCTACGCGGCGGTCCGGCTGCCGATTCTCGTCGGACCGGCGCGGGCGATCGAGATCTGCACGACCGGCAGGCGCTACGAGGCCGAAGAGGCGGCGCGCCTCGGATTCGTGACCCGCGCGGTCGAGGACCTGGATCTTGCCGCCGCCGTGGAGGCGCTCGTCGGCGAGCTCCAGCAGGCGAGCCCTCTCATCCTGCGGCTGAACAAGCTTGCCGTGAAGCGCCACCTGGGGCTGCCCCCGAACCAAGCCCTTCAGGGGGTGAGCGATCTTTTTCTCCACACGCTCATGAAAACCGAGGATACCCTCGAGGGGATCGCCAGCTTCGAGGAAAAGCGCAAACCGATCTGGAAAAACCGCTGAGGGAGGGCGCAGCCGATGTCCGCAATCCGCAAGGTGGGGGTCGTGGGAGCCGGGAACATGGGGAGCGGGATCGCCCAGAAGTTCGCCCAGGAGGGGATCCCCGTCGTGATGGTCGACCTGAAGGACGAGTTCGTCGCCCGCGGGATCCAGACCATCCGCCGCCTGTTGCAGGAGGGGGTTGAGCGCCGTCTTTTCAAGCCCGAGCAGGTCGAAGAGATCCTCGGGCGCATCCAGGGCACGACGGATTTTCGGGCGCTCGCCGACGCCGACCTCGTGATCGAGGCCGTCTTCGAGGACAAGCAGGTGAAATCCGAGCTTTTCCGCCAGCTCGATGGGATCTGCCGACCGGAGACGATCCTCGCCACGAACACCTCGAGTTTCTATGTCCGCGAGTTCGCCGCCCAGACCTCCCGCCCGGATCGCTTCATCGGACTGCATTACTTCTATCACCCGGCGAAAAACCGCCTTCTCGAGGTGATCCCCCACGCGGGAACGAGCCCGCAGACGCTCGAGGCCTCGCTGCTCGCCGCGCGGCTGCACGGCAAGACGGCGATCCTCGTCCAGGACGCCCCCGGCTTCGCCGTGAACCGCTTCTTCGTCCCCTTCCTGAACGAGGCCGCACGCATGCTCGAGGAAGGCCTGGCCGGCATCCCCACGATCGAGGAGGCCGGAAAGCGCGCCTTCCGGATCGGCATGGGCCCCTTCCAGCTCATGAACGTGACCGGCATTCCGATCGCCGTCCACGCCGCAACGACCCTGGGAAACGAGCTCGGCCCCTTCTACGCCCCCTGCGCGGCCCTGAAGGCGCAGATGGACAAAAAGGAAAACTGGAACCTGGAAGGTCCGCTCGAGGAGGAAAAGATCCCGCCGCTCGTCGACCGCTTCCACGGCGTCTGTCTCGGCGTGGCCGCGGCGCTCGTCGACGAGGGCGTCGCCTCGATCGAGGACACCGACCGCGGGGCGAAGATCGGCCTGCGCTGGAGCGAGGGGCCCTTCGAGATCATGAACCGGTTGGGGATCGAGCGCACCTACGAGCTCGTGCAGGCGATCTGCCGCCGTTATCCGGATTTCCGGATGCCGGCGCTGCTTGAGAAGCAGCGTCGCGAAGGAAAGCCCTTCCGCTTTCGTTTCGTGGATCTCGCCGTGCGCGGGCCGGTCGCGTTCGTCACGATCAACCGGCCCGAGGCGATGAACGCGCTCAACGAAGCCGTGGTCGAGCAGTTGGCCGAGCGCTTCGCCGAAGCCCAGGCCGATCCCCGCGTGCGGGCGATCGTCTTTTGCGGCGCCGGCAAGGCCTTCGTCGCCGGGGCCGACATCCGCTATTTCGTGGAAAAGATCCGCGCGGGGAAGATCCCCGACATCGTCGCCTTCACGCGCCGCGGGCACGAACTGCTGCTCGCGATCGAGGAGTCCGCGAAGCTCACGATCGCTCTCTTGGACGGCCTCTCCCTCGGCGGAGGAAGCGAGCTCGCCCTCGCCTGCCGGGCGATCCTGGCCACGCCCGCCGGGTCGCTCGCTTTCCCCGAGACCGGGATCGGCATTTACCCCGGCCTGGGCGGCATGCTGCGCACGGCGCGGCAGCTCGGCCCCGAACTCGCCAAGTACTTCGCCTGCACGGGCGCGCCGATTTCCGCGCGGGACGCCGTTGAGCTGGGGATCGCCTGCCGCCTCGTCCAACCGGCCGAAGTGGACGCGGCGATCGCGGGGCTCCTCGAAACGGGCGCTCCGGACAAGTACCGCCCGCGGCCGATCCCCGAGCGCTTCCGGGTCTTTCAGGCCCTCTTCGCCCCGGCGCCGCTCGCCGAGCTGTTGGCCGGCCGGACGCCCGCGGGGTTCGACGCCGCTGCGGTCGAGCGCGTGGGGAAGGCGCTCAGCGCGAAGGCCCCGATTGCGCTCCGGCTCGCCTGCGAGATCATCGACCGCCAGGCGGGGCTTTCCCTGCGCGAGGCGATCGAGCTGGAGCTTGCCAAGCTCCCCGAGATTTTCGCCACCGCCGATGCGCTCGAGGGGCTCTCCTCGCTCGGCCGCAAACGACCCGAGTTCAAGGGAGCCTGATCTTCATCCATTCCCGCGGGGAGGTGCGCCATGAAGATGGTCTCCTGGCAGATGGTCGAACCCCGAAAACCCCTGCAGCGGATCGAATCCGACCTGCCCTCGCCCGGCCCCGGCGAGGTGCGGCTGAAGGTGATGGGCTGCGGGGTGTGTCACACGGATCTCGGTTTCTTCTACGACGGGGTGCGCACCAAGTCTGCGCTTCCGCTCACCCTGGGACACGAGATCAGCGGACAAGTCGAAGCGGCGGGCCCGGGGGCCGAGTCCTGGCTCGGCAAGGCGGTCATCGTGCCCGCGGTCATGCCCTGCGGGGATTGCGATGTCTGCCGCCGCGGCTTAGGCAACATCTGTGCGCGGCAGAAAATGCCCGGAAACGACATCCCCGGCGGGTTCGCCAGTCACATCGTCGTCCCCGCCGACCCGCTCTGCGAGGTGCCCCTTGATGCCGACGGCCGGCCTGCGGGCGCCTCGGGAGTCACGCTGACGGAACTGGCCGTGGTGGCCGACGCCGTGACCACCCCGTATCAGGCGATCCTCGAATCGCGGCTCCAGGCGGGGGACACCGCCGTGTTCATCGGCGTCGGCGGCGTGGGAGGCTTCGGGGTGCAGATCGCCCGGGCGCTCGGGGCGCTGGTGCTCGCCGTCGACATCGACCCTGCAAAGCTCGAGGCGATCGCCCCCTATTGCGCGGCGACCTTCCACGCGGGCCAGATGCCCTTCAAGGACCTGCGCGCCGCGCTCACCGAGACGGTGAAGAAAGAGGGCGGCCGCCGCACGGAGTGGAAGATCTTCGAGACCTCCGGCACCGCGGCCGGACAGCAGACCGCCTTCGGGCTGCTCACTTACGGAGCCGCGCTGGCGGTCGTGGGCTTCACGATGGACACGGTGACGATCCGGCTCTCCAACCTGATGGCCTTCCACGCCTCGGCCCGCGGCAACTGGGGCTGCGTCCCCGAGCACTACCCGGCGGTGCTCCGTTTGGTGCTCGACGGACGGGTGGCCCTGCGGCCTTTCGTGAAGGAGTTTCCGCTTGCGCGGATCAACGAGATCTTCGAGGAAGTCCACGGCCGTCGGATCCGCGAGCGGCCGATCCTGGTTCCCTGAACCGCCCAACCCCGATGCGCAGAAAGGACAGCGACGGATGCACAAACTTCTGATCGACCGGCCCGGGGAGAAGATGCTCCTTCTCGGAAACGAGGCGATCGCCCGGGGGGCGATCGAGGCCGGAGTGGCCTTCGCGAGCACCTACCCCGGAACCCCCTCCTCGGAGATTTCGCTGCAGTTTTTCCAAATCTCCCGGGAGTGTGACCTGCACTTCGAGTACTGCACCAACGAGAAGGTCGCCGTCGAGGTGGCGGCAGCGGCCGCCGCCTGCGGCGTGCGCAGCATGGCGGTCATGAAGCACGTGGGGCTCAATGTCGCCGCCGACGCCGTCATGACCCTCGCCTATGTCGGGGTGAAGGGCGGCATGGTCATCCTCACCGCCGATGACCCGGCGATGTTTTCCAGCCAAAACGAGCAGGACAACCGTTACTACGCCAAGCTCTCGGGGCTGCCCATGCTGGAGCCCTCCTCGGTCGAGGAGGCCCACCGCATGCTTCCTTACGCCTTCGAGCTCTCCGAGGAGCTCGCCGAGCCGGTCCTGTTGCGCACGACGACGCGCATCAACCATTCCTCCGGGGTCATCACGTTGGGGGAGATCCGCCCCCGGGCGACACGCGGGCGGTTCGTCAGGGACCCGCTCAACCTCGTCACGGTACCCGCCGTCTCGCGCCGGCTTCACGTGAAGCTTCTCGAGAACTTCGCCCGCGCGCAGGCCCTCTCCGAAGGCTCCCCCTGGAACTTCATCGAGGGCGAAGGCCCCTGGGCCGTGCTCTGCAGCGGGGTGAGCTACAATTACGTCAAGGATGCACTCGACGAGCTCGGCATCGCCGACCGCGTGCGCATCCTGCGGCTCGGCTTCTCCCACCCCCTGCCGGCGCGGCGTATCCAGGAGTTTCTGCGCGGCAGCGAAAAGGCGCTCGTCGTCGAGGAGGGCGAGCCCTACCTCGAGGAGGCGGCCAAAACCCACGCCCAGGAAGCGGGCTTGACCCTGCCGATCCGCGGCAAGGCGCCGGATCTCTTCTCGCGGCTCTACGAGCTCGACCCCTCGACCGTGCGTCGCGTCACGGCGCGCTATTTCGGGGTGCCCGACCGCAGCCGGCCGGCGGTCGACGTCTCCGACCTTCCTGCCATCCCGCAGCGGCCGCCGACGCTGTGCGCGGGCTGCTCCCACCGGGCGACCTTCTACGAGGTGCGCCAGGCGGCCGAAGAGCTCGGCCTCGAGACGGTCTACCCGACCGACATCGGCTGTTACACGCTGGGGTTGCTCCCTCCGCTCTCCATGGCCGACTACCTCATCTGCATGGGCTCCTCGACCGGCACCGCAGGCGGCTTTTCCCAGGTGAGCGGCCGCAAGGTCGTCTCCTTCATCGGCGACTCGACCTTCTTCCACGCCGGAATCCCGGGCTTGATCAACGCCGTGTTCAACAACCACAATTTCACGCTCGTGATCCTCGACAACGGAACGACGGCGATGACCGGCCACCAACCCCACCCGGGGGTGGACATGAAGCAGCTCAAGCTCGAAAACTACGGTCGCGTCTCGATCGAGTCCGTGGTGCGCGGCATCGGCGTCTCCCACGTTACGGTGATCAAGCCCTACCGCGTGAAGAAGAGCATCGAGCAGATCAAGGAGGCGCTTTCCTTCCCCGGGGTCTCGGTCGTCATCTCGCAGGAACTTTGCGTCCTCTACGCCAAGAGCCTGAAGCTGCCGCGCGGCAAGCCCTTCCGCGTCGGAGAGAAGTGCAAGAACCATCGCGTGTGCATGACGCGACTGGCCTGTCCGGCCTTCTACATTTGGAACGAGCGCATCCACATCGACGCGAACCTGTGCACCGGCTGCAGCCTCTGCGCCCAGATCTGCCCCGAGCACGCGATCGTCCCGGCCCGGGAAACAGCGGAGAAATGACCCATGAAGACCACGCGCCTCGTCATTGTCGCCGTCGGAGGCCAGGGGAATCTTCTCGCCTCCTCCATTCTCGCCGAAGCCGCCTTGATCGACCGGGTCCCGATCCGCATGAGCGAAATCCACGGCATGGCCCAGCGCGGCGGGGTCGTCGAATCGGCCCTGATTTTCGGGCCCGGCCACAGCACGATCATCGCCGACGGCGAGGCCGATCTTTTGGTCGGCTTCGAGCCGGCCGAGACCCTGCGCGCGCTCGGCAAATGTCACCGCGAAAGCACGGTCATCACCAACCTCGCCCCCCTGATGCCCTTCACGGTGAATATCGGGCAGGGGGTCTACCCGGACCTCAAGCGGCTGCAGGAGATCATCCGCGCAAAAACGGCGCGTCTGATCGCCTTCAACGCCACCGCCCTCGCCCGCGACGCCGGAAACGTGCTGGCCGTGAACATGGTGCTGCTCGGCTGCCTGGTCGAAACCGGCCTGCTGCCGATCCAGGCCGCATCCGTGCACACGGCGATGGAGAAGAAGATCAAGCCCGACTTGCTCGAGGTCAACCGCAGGGCCTTCCAGGCGGGGGCCGCCGCCGCACGGGAGAACGCCGCTTGAATGCCGGCGGCGACGGCCAGGCTGCTTTCATCTTCGCCCCGAGACCCCAAACAGCGGGCCCCGGAGGCCAGGACGGGGAGGAGAAGACGACCATGGTGCTCAAAGCGCGCAAAGAAGACAAGAAAAGCGAGCGCAAATACTGGGACGAGAAGTTGGAGACCCTGCCGCTTCCGGAGCTCCAGAAGCTTCAGCTCCGGCGGCTCAAGGAAACCGTCGAGTGGGTCTACGAACGGGTCCCCTTCTACCGCCGCAAGTTCGACGAGGCCGGCGTCAACCCGAAAGCGATCAAGGCGCTCGAGGACATCGCCCGGCTGCCTTTTACGGTGAAAAACGATCTGCGCGACAACTATCCCTTCGGGCTCTGCGCCGTGCCGCTCAAGGAGGTCGTCCGCGTGCACGCCTCCTCGGGCACGACGGGCAAGCCGATCACCGGCCCCTACACGGCCGAAGACCTGGAACAGTGGACCGAGCTCATGGCCCGAAACCTGTGGGCGGCGGGGGTGCGGCCCGAGGACATCGCGCAAAACGCTTACGGCCATGGGTTGTTCACCGGGGGTCTGGGCTTCCATCAGGGGCTGACGCGTCTGGGCTGTACGGTCGTGCCGACGAGCTCGGGGTTGACCGAACGGCAGATCACGATCATGAAGGATTTCGGGGTGACCGCCCTCTTCTGCACGCCCTCCTACGCCCTCACCATCGCCGAGCGCGCCGTCGAGATGAAGGTCGACATCCGTGCGCTGCCGCTCCGGGTGGGGGTCTTCGGCGCGGAGCCCTGGTCCACGGCCATGCGCCAGGAGATCGAGGAACGCATGGGCATCAAGGCCCAGGAGGCCTACGGCCTGACCGAACTCTGCGGGCCGGGGGTCGGCTTCGACTGCGAGGTTCAGGACGGCATCCACATCAACGAGGATCATTTCATCGCCGAAATCGTCGACCCCCAGACGCTCGAGCCCCTGCCGCTGGGCGAAAAGGGGGAACTCGTCTTCACCTCCCTGCAACGGCGCGCCATGCCGATGATCCGCTACCGCACCAAGGACATCACGCGCCTGCGGCGGGAACCCTGCGCCTGCGGCCGCACCTTCGTCAAGATGGACAAAATCTACGGCCGCTCCGACGACATGCTGATCATCAGCGGGGTGAACGTCTTCCCTTCGCAGATCGAGTCGCTGCTGCTCGAGATCCCCGAAGTCGAGCCCCAGTACCGTCTCGTCGTGCGCAAAAAGGGCTACCTCGACCAGCTCATCGTCCAGGTGGAAGGACGCAAGGACGTCTATGAGGCCGGCCCCGAAAAGCGCCTGGAGGTCGCCGCCAAGGTCATGGCGCACATCCGCGGCATGATGGGTATCGGGGTCGACGTCGAGATCGTCGAGCCCAAATTCATCACCCGCAGCGAGGGCAAGGCGCTGCGGGTCGTGGACGAGCGGCCCCGGCAGTTCCGTTGAGCCCGGGATGCGCCGCCTCCGGAGGTTGCCATGAGCGATCCCCGCTCTTTCCGCCCGCGCCGTTTCGCCGTCGTGGGCGCCGGCCCGGTCGGCTGCATCGTGGCCGCCTTTCTCGCCCGCGGCGGGCACGAGGTGACCCTCTGCGACGTCATCCCCGAGCTTTTGGCTCCGGCCCTCGACCCGGGGATCGTCCTTGAGGGAGCCGAATCCTTCCGCCAGGCGGTCACCCGGACCTGCCCGGGGGTCGATGATCTGGCGGCCTGGGACCCCGAGGTCATTTTCATCACCGTCAAGGCGAACGCGCTGCCGCTCATCGCCTCGGCGCTCGAGGGGTTTCTCGGCCCCGAGCGCTACGTCGTGAGCTGGCAGAACGGAATCGACACGGAGCGGGAGCTCGCCCGCACGCTCGGCCGGGGCCGGGTGATGCGTGCGGTCGTCAACTACGGCTGCGGGCTGATCGCCCCCGGCCGCGTGCGCATCCCGTTTCACCACCCGCCGCACTTCCTCCAGGAGCTCGACCCCGCGGGTCGGCCGGCCGCGCTCGCCGTGGCCGAAGCGCTCAGCGCCTGCGGGCTGGAAACCCGGCACACGGACCAGATCGTCTCCATGGTGTGGCGCAAGACGGTCATGAACGCCTCGATGAACCCCGTCTGCGCCCTGACGCGCCTGACGATGTCGCGCGCGATGAACGACCCGATCGTCTTCGCCATCGTCCAGGCGCTCGTCCAGGAGTGCATCCGCATCGCCCGGGCGAACGAGATCCCGCTCGGCTGGGAGTACTTCGAGGAGGCGATGGCTTACATGCGCGGGGCCGGCGATCACAAGCCCTCGATGCTGATGGACGTCGAGGCCGGCCGGCGCACCGAGATCGACTACATCAACGGCAAGTTCATCGAGTACGCCGAGCGCGCCGGTCTCGACGCCCCGTTCAACCGGGTGATGCGCGCCTTGGTCAAAGGGCTGGAGTCCAGCCTCGAGCGCCGGATCGGGTCATGAACGGCGGTTTTCGGACACCATGAGCGAAGAGGCGCTCTATGTCGGCTGCGACGTCGGCTCCTCGCGCACGAAGGTCGCCGTGATCGACGCCGCAGGCCGGCTGCGGGGCCTGGCCGTGCGCAAGTCGGGCACCGATTTCGCGGCGACCGCCGACGGCTGCCTCACCGAGGCGCTCGCCATGGCCGGCGGGGAGCCCGGACGGATCGCGCGGGCCGTCTCCACCGGCTACGGCCGCATGAACGTCCGCTACGCCCAGGATCAGCGCACCGAGATCGGCTGCCACGCGGGAGGCTGCTACCACGCCTTTCCGCGGGCGATCACGGTGATCGACATCGGCGGCCAGGACAACAAGGTGATCAAGCTCGACGCCGCCGGTCGGCGCACGGGATTCAAGATGAACCGCAAGTGCGCCGCGGGAACGGGCGCTTTCCTGGAGGAGATGGCCGCCCGCCTCGACATCCCCCTCGAGCGCATGAACGCCATGGCCGAGCGTTCCGCGGACATGGTGCGCCTGGGGAGCTTCTGCACCGTATTTTCGGCGACCGAGGTTCTCGAGCACATCCGCCACGGCAAGAAGATCGAGGACATCGTGAAGGGCGTCTTCTACAGCATGATCAAGCGCATCGTGGAAATGGACTCCCTGACCGCCGAGGTCGTGATGACCGGAGGCGTCGTCGCCCACAACCCCTACCTCGTCCGCATGATGGAGGAGCTCATCGGTCGCCCCGTCCTCGTCCCCCCGCACCCGCAGTTCACCGGGGCGATCGGGGCGGCCCTCTACGCCCGGAGCGGATTCCGGGAATCGTAACCCCTCAACCCTAGGATTTCGATGGAGGTCCGGTTGTCATGAGCGAAGAGAAAAAAGCCCCCCGCAAGAAACTCGCCGCCGCCGCGGACATCAACCGGTTCATGCGCGATTACTATCTCGAGCTGGACGCCGCCGCGCGCGCCGGCTCCCCCAAGATCGCCTGGTGCACGAGCGTCGGCCCGGCCGAAATCCTGCGCGCGCTGGGCTTTCTCGTCTATTTCCCCGAAACCCACTCGGCCATGCTCGGAGCGACGCGCATGGCGACCGATCTCATCCCCGAGGCGAACGCCATCGGCTACTCCCCCGACATCTGCTCGTACCTCACCGCGGACATCGGGGCCTTTCTGCGCGGCGTGACCCCGCTCCAGAAGGCCTTCGGCATCCAGAGCATCCCCCGACCCGACGTGCTCGTCTACAACACCAATCAGTGCCGCGACGTTCAGGACTGGTTTGTGTGGTACGGAGAGAAGTTCAACGCGCCGGTGCTCGGCGTGCACACCTACCGCGGGGTGGACGAGGTGACCGACCGGCACATCGTCTCGATCGCCAAGCAGCTCGAAGCCCTGATCCCGCCGCTTGAAAAAGTCGCCGGCCGGCGCTTCGAGATGGAAGACCTGCGCCGCGCGGTGGACCTCTCCCGGCAGTGCTCCGAGCTCTGGAAACAGATCCTCGACACGGCCGCGGCCCGGCCCTCGCCGATCACCTTCTTCGACGGCACGACGCTGATGGGCCCCGCCGTCGTCGGACGCGGCACGCCCCAGGCGGTCGAAGTCTACCGCAAGCTCCTCGAAGAGCTCGAAGAGCGCATCCGCCGCCGCGAGGGGGCGGTCGACGAGGAGCGCTTCCGGATCTACTGGGACGGCATGCCGGTCTGGGGTCGGCTGAGCGCCCATGCCCAGCTCTTCGCCGCGCTTCACGCCAACGTGCTCGCTTCGACCTACTGCAACAGCTGGATCTTTTCGGCGCTCGACCCGAACGACCCCATCACCAGCATGGCGCGCGCCTACACCGAACTCTTCATCGTCCGCTCCGACGAAGCCAAGGAGGAATACATCCGCCGCATGCTTTCCTTCTTCCAAGTGGACGGCATCATCTACCACGACGCCAAGACCTGCCCGAACAATTCGAACTGCCGCTACGGCATGCCCCAGCGGCTGGAAAAGGAAACGGGCATCCCCAGCCTGATCATCAACGGAGACCTCAACGACTTGCGGCTGATCTCCGACGAGCAGACCAAGACGAACGTCGAGGCGTTCATCGAGCAGCTCGAAGAGCGCCGCAAATAACCTCTAAGGAGGACGCCATGCTGGATTCGCTGTTTCGGCCCCGCTCGGTCGCCGTCATCGGCGCCTCGACCAAGGAGCTCTCCATCGGCAACCGCGTGATCAAGAACCTGATGGATTTCGGCTTCACCGGCCCGATCTACCCGATCAACCCCAACGCCGACGAGATCCGCGGCTTGAAAGCCTACAAATCGATTCTCGACTGTCCGGACGGGATCGACGTCGTCCACATGGTCATCCCGGCGAAGTTCGTGCCCCAGGCGGTCGACGATTGCGGCAAGAAAGGGGTCAAGCACATCATCATCAACTCGGGAGGCTTCGCCGAAACCGGCCCCGAGGGGGAGGCGATCCAAAAAGACTTTCTCGAACGCGCGCGCCGCCACGGGATCCGCATCTTCGGCCCGAACTGCCAGGGGATCATCAACACCGACCCGGCGATCCGCGCCTACTGCAATTTCACCTTCACGCGGCCCGAGCCCGGTTTCATCTCCATCGTCGCCTTAAGCGGCGGGGTCGCCGAGGTCATCCACCAGGCCTTCGCCCAGATGGGGGTCGGAACGCGCATCTACGCCTCCAACGGCAACGCGGTCGACGTGACCATCCCCGAGATCCTCGATTACCTCGGCCGCGACGAGGGAACGCGCGTGATCGTGACCTACGTCGAGGGGTTGCGCGATCCGGCGAACTTCCTCAAGGTCGCCTCCGAGGTCGCCGCCCGCAAGCCGGTGCTCGCCATGAAGGCCGGCCGCACGAAGGAGGGCGCCCGCGCGGCGGCTTCGCACACGGGGGGGCTCGCCAAGGAGGACATCGCCACCGACCTGATCTTCGACAAAGCCGGGATCCTCTCCTTCCGCGACGAGGGGCATCTGATCCAGGCCGCCGTCGCCTTCGCCACTCAGCCGATCCCCCGCGGCAACCGCATCGGCATCATCACGAACACCGGGGGGCCGGCGGTGATCGCCACCGATGTGCTCGTCGCCTCCGGATGCACGCTGCCGCCGCTTTCCGCCCCGACGCAGGAGCGGCTCAAAACGGCGCTCTACGCCGAAGCCTCGGTCGGAAACCCGGTCGACGTTCTGGCCACGGGAACCGCCCAGCACTACCGCGCCTGCCTGGAGGCAATGATGGACGATGAGGGCTTTGACGGAGTCTTCGTGAACTTCGTCACCCCCTTCTTCGTGGACAACGAGGCGATCGCGCGCGAGATCGTGGCCGTGAACCGCGAACGCCGCAAGCCGATCGTCTGCAACCTGATGACCGATCCGAAGCCATGGGCCGAGGTCGTCCGCATCCTGCGCGAGGGGGAAGTGCCCTGCTTTCCGCTTCCCGGCGAGGCGGCCCGCGCCATGGCCGCCCTCGTGCGTTACCGGGCCCTGTGCGAGCGCCCGGCGCGCACGCCGCGTTCCTTTGGCGACTTGAAACGGGACAAGGGGGTGCGGATTTTGGAGAAGGCGCGCGCGGCGGGACGCCACCGCCTGACCGCCGCGGAATGCTACCGGCTGCTCGAGGCCTACCGCATTCCCGTCGCCCGCTGGAAAACGGTGGAAACCCCCGAGGAGGCGGCCGAGGCCGCAACGGCGATCGGTTTTCCGGTCGTCCTCAAGGCCGATGCGGCCGGGCTGTTGCACAAGAGCGACCGCGGCGGGGTGGTGCTCGATCTCGGAAGCCCCTCCGCGGTGAAGCGCGCCGCCCAGCAGATGAAGAAAGACTTCGACGAGCCGGACTTGCGCTTTCTCGTGCAGAAATTCCTTCCCGGCGGCTTGGAGCTGATCCTCGGCGCCAAGGCCGAAGAGGGTCTCGGCCATGCCGTGGTCTTCGGTCTGGGCGGCGTGCTGGTCGAGGTGTTGAAGGACGCCGTCTTCGCCCTCACCCCCGTCAGCCCCGCCGAGGCGCGGGAGATGCTCGAGGGCATCCGGGCGAAAGCCCTGCTCGACGGGGTGCGCGGCCGGCCGGGCGTCGACCGCGAGGCGCTGGTGGAGATGATCGCCCGGCTCTCCCAACTGCTGATCGATCACCCGGAAATCCAGGAAATGGATCTGAACCCGGTATTGGCTTTCGCCGACCGGGCGGTCGCGGCCGATGTCCGGATTTCCCTCCGCTGAGGAGGAAGGCAAGGTACCCGCAACGGAAGGAGGCGATCCCATGGCGGCGGCATGGCTCAACCTGGGCCAGATTCTCAAGGTGAACGCCAAGAAATTCCCCCGCACGGTCGCCCTCAAGGACAGCCGCCGGGCCTTCACCTACCCCGAGGTCAACCGGCGGGTGAACCGCCTGGCGCACCGGCTCCTCGAGCTCGGATTGCAACCGGGGGACAAGGTCGCGGTGCTCCTCGAAAACAGCATCGAGATCGTCGAGCTCTACCTCGCCACGGCGAAGACGGGGATCGTCATCGTACCGATCAACTTCCGGCTGATCTCCTCCGACGTCGAATACATCGCCCAGCACGCCGACGCCGAGGCCTTCGTCGTGCACGACGACTTCCTGCCCACCGTGGATCCGATCCGCCCCCGGCTGACGCGCATCCCGGCCGACCGCTACATCGTGGTCGGCCAGCGCGCCGAGGGCTACCGGCCCTACGAAGAATGGATCGCCGGGGCCCCCGAGACCGAGCCCGACCTGCCGGTCCGGCCCGAGGACCCCTGGATCCTGATCTACACCTCGGGGACCACGGGGCGGCCGAAGGGGGTCGTGCGCACGCACGAATCGCACATCGCCTTCTACCTGATCAACGCCGTCGATTTCGGCTTCAGCGAGCACGACGTCTGCATGAACGTCATGCCGCTGTGCCACATCAATTCCACCTTCTTCACCTTCACTTTCACTTACATCGGCGGCACGGTCTACATCCATCCGGCGCGCTCCTTCCGGGCCGAGGAGATTCTGGAGATCATCGCCCGCGAGCGCATCACCTTCATCTCGCTCATTCCGACACACTACAATCTGATCCTGAACGCCCCCGCCGAAGCCCGCCGCCACGACCGCAGCTCGATCCGCAAGCTGCTCTGCTCTTCGGCCCCGGTGCGCCGCAAGATGAAGCTCGACATCCTGGAGTTTTTTCCCGGCGTCCAGCTCTACGAGGCCTACGGCTCGACCGAGGCGGGGATCGTGACCGTGCTCAAACCCGAATACCAGTTGGAAAAACTCGGCTCGATCGGCTTCGAGTCGCTCGGCACCGAGTTCGTCCGGCTCCTCGGCCCCGACAAGCGCGAGGTTCCGGTCGGGGAGGTGGGCGAGCTCTACTCGCGCGGACCGATGCTCTTCCGCGAGTATTACAAGGACCCCGAAAAGACCCGCGCCGCGTTCCACGAGGGCTGGTTCTCCGCGGGCGACATGGCGCGCCGCGACGAGGACGGCTTCTTCACGATCGTCGACCGCAAGGACAACATGATCATCACCGGCGGCGAACACGTCTACCCGAGCGAGGTCGAGGAGGTCGTGGGCAGCCACGAATGCGTCTTCGACTGCGCCGTGGTGGGCGTTCCCGACGAGAAGTGGGGCGAGAAGGTGACCGCCGTCGTCATCCCCAAGCCGGGGGTGGATCCCCAGCGCATCACCGCCGAGGAGATCCTGCGCTGCTGCCGCGACAAGCTCGCCGGCTACAAGCGGCCGAAGGAGGTGGTCTTCATCTCCCCGGAGGAGATGCCCCGCACCCCCACCGGAAAAATCCTGCACCGGATCCTCAAAGAGAAACTGCGCACGCCGAAGCGCTGACCCCGAGGAGGTCGTCCCATGCTGAACAAAGCCTACATCCCCTACAAAGGCTATTTCAGTTCCCCCTTCGCCCGCTGGCAGGGCACGATGGCGAACGAACACGCCATCGTGCTTGCGGCCGAGACGACCAAACGCTGGCTCGCCGAGAAGCGGATCGATCCCCGGACCTTCGACTACGTGTACCTGGGGCTCACGGTCCACCAGCACCAGGGCTTTTACGGCGGCCCCTGGGCGGCGGCCCTGATGGGCGCGACGGGGGTGCCGGGGATCTGGGTGAGTCAAGCCTGCTCCACCTCCACGGTCGCCGTCTATTCCGCGGCCATGGGCGTCGAGTGCGGCCTCTTCCAGGCCCCTTTCTGCCTCATGACCGACCGCTGCTCGAACGGACCCCACGTGGTGTGGCCGAACCCCCTCGGCCCCGGCGGTCAGGTGATCTCGGAAAACTGGATGATGGACAACTTCAACAAGGACCCCTTCGCCGGGCAGGCGATGATCCAGACCGCCGAGAACGTGGCCCGCGAAGAGGGCATCTCGCGCGAAGAGTGCGATGCGGTCACCCTCGAGCGCTACCGCCAGTATCAAGAGGCGCTGGCCAACGACCGCGAGTTCCAGAAGCGCTACATGTTCCCGGTCCTGATCCGCGTTTCCAAGAAGGAGACCGTTCTGCTCGAGGCCGACGAGGGCGTCATGGAAACCACGGCCGAAGGGCTTGCCCGACTGAAGCCCGTGCTCCCGAACGGGGTGCTGACCTACGGCAGCCAGACCCACCCCGCCGACGGCCACTGCGGCATCATCGTCGCCGAGCGCGAGCGCGCCCGCTCGCTCAGCGCCGACCCCACAGTCGAGATCCGGGTCGTCTCCTACGGCTACGCGCGGACCAAACCGGCCTTCATGGCGGCCGCAGTCTACCCGGCGGCGAAAATGGCGCTCGACGGGGCGGGCATCGACGCCCGGCAGTGCGCGGCGATCAAGACCCACAACCCCTTCGCCGCCAACGACGTCTTCCTGGCCCGCAAACTCGGGATCGACGTCATGCGCGGGATGAACAACTACGGCTCCTCCCTCATCTACGGCCACCCCCAGGGGCCGACGGCGGGGCGGCTGATCATCGAGGGCATCGAGGAGGTGGTGATGAAGGGCGGGGGGTACCTGCTCTTCGCCGGCTGCGCCGCAGGCGACACCGCCGCCGCTCTCGTGCTGCGGATCGGCTGAAGCCCGAAGAGAGGCGACCGCGCCGGCAGCCGCCGGGGAGACCCGGCGGCTGCCGGTTTCTTTTTGCCGTCGGCGGCGATGAAACCGCCGATCGGGGGGATCGGAGGGTTCGGCCGCAGGGGCCGCTTACACGGGGATCATCACGACCGGAACCGTCGTGCACTTGAGGACGCGCTCGGCCACGCTGCCGAAGTTGAAGTGGCCTTCGCTTCCGCGGCTGGCCATCACCACGAGGTCGATCTTCTCGCGCTCGATCACGCGCAGGATCTCCTTGGCGGGCTCCCCCACGGCGATGTGGCGGATGTAGAGAGGGCACTCGTTCAAGAACTTGTCGCAGATTTCGGCCAGCCGCCCTTCGGCGGTCTTTTTCTCCCACTCCTGCATCTTTTTCCACTCCTCGGGGTCGAACTGGCCGTAGTGCGCGCCGAAGGCGGGGTAGTCTTTCATGACGTAGAGGATGTGGATTTCGGCCCCGAATTTCTGGCTGAGCTGGGTGACGAGCGGAAGCGCGGCGGCGGCGTTTTCCGAAAAATCGGTCGGCCACAGGATCCGTTGAATCTCCATCGGGGGCTCCTTTCCTCGCAAGGGATCGAATCGGGGCGCACCATAGCATGGCTTCCGACCCCGCGCAACGCCGCGCCATTCCCGCCGCCTCTTTCTACCCGCCGCCGACGAGGAGCATCAGCCGGACCCGGTCTCCTTCGCGGAGCCGCCGCGTGGGAAGCTCGCCGCGGGAAACGAAGCCTTCCTCGTTCAGCAGGATCTGGATCGTGAGATCGAGTTTTCCCTCGCGGTCGAGAAGCCCCTCGCGCGCCCGGGGCCCGAAACGCGAGACGATGTGCCCGACCAGATCCTCGAGGCTTGCCCCGTCGGGAAGCTCGATTTCGGTTTTCTTGCCCAGGACGGCGGCGAGCGTGGGCAGCCCGAGCGTTTCCACGATCACCTTCATTCATCCCCTCCCGAAGCGGCGCAGAAGGGCGGAGTACTGCTCGCCGGCCTCCCGCATGCGCACGCAGCCCAGGCGGTCCGCCTCCACGTAGTCCACGGCCTTCATGTCGCAGAAGCGCACGCACTGGGGGTCGCCCTGACAGAGGTCGCACTTGAAGACGCGGCCGCGCTCGGCGTCCCAGCCCATGGCCCCGAAGGGACAGGCCTGCACGCAGAGTTTGCAGCCGATGCAGCGCTCGTAGTCGATCTGAACGCAATCGAGGGCCTCGTTCCGCGAAATCGCACCCTTCGGGCAGACGGCGAGGCAGGGAGCCTCGCGGCACTGCTGGCAGCGCATGGGGAGATAGAAGCCCTCGTTGTCCCACTTGACGACATGGATGCGGGCGAGCGCCGGGTTGCTCACCCCGTCGTGTTTCACCGAGCAGACGATCTCGCAGAGCCGGCAGCCGGTGCACTTCTCCGGGTCGGTGATCAGGATTTTCTTTCCCATGGGATCCCCTCCTCGCGGCTTCGCTTCAAGCGGCCGGCTTCGGTTCGGCGATTCCGAGCCGCGCGAGCGTCTCGGGGGTCGGAACCCCGTTTTCGTCCCACCCGTGCAGGCGGTAGTATTCATCGAGCATCGCCCGGAATTTCTCGCGGTCGATGCACTTGCCGCGCGCCACGGGAAGCCCCAGGCGCGTAGGCTCGTCGAAGTAGCGGTCGGGCAGCCAGTCGTCTTTACGCGTCATGCCCTCGCGCAGGTTGAAAAGACGCTCGATCGTGTAGCAGCGCTCGGCGATGTCCCAGATCTCTTTTTCGCCGAATTCCAGGCCCGTGTTCAGGTAGATCAGGCGCGCGAATTCCTGGAACTGCGGGTGATTGGGGCTGAGGAACACCGTATGGTATTTGCAGACGCCCAAGGAATCGACCGCCATGTACACCAGCTCCTGCCACTGGACCATGCGCGGTTTGCCCTCGTACTCGGAGTAGCGGTTCGTGAGGGGGCCGGTGTACCCGTCGGGGTTGCGGTAGACCCGCTCGAGCACCGGGAGCGGAAGGTTGTAGAGATCGATGGCCGGACGGCCCCGGAGATGGTCGGCGCCCCGGCTGGAGACGGCGATGTTGAGGGCGAGCGCCGGGGTGGGACGCTCGTCGGAGTGAAGGTTGCTCATGCCCTTGACGTGGATCAGGTAGGGCAGGCTCTGCGGACCGATCCGCTCCGCCGCCCGGAGCGGGCCCTCGGCGAGAATGTCCCCGATGTCCCGGCGGAAGGCGATGCGTTTGACGAGTTCGATCACCGCCTCGTCGTCCCCCCAGGCGAGCCGGAGTCCTCCGGTGTCCTTCTCGGTCAAGATGCCCTTTTCGAAGAGCTCCATCGCCCAAGCCATCATGCTGCCCACCTCGAGCGTGTCCATGCCGTAGTCGTTCACGAGGTGGTTGCCGACCAGCACGGTGTTCAGGCTGCGGCAGCCGACCTCGGCGCCGAACGCCCCCTGGCTCGTGTACTCCGGGCCCTGGGCGTAGGTCCCGGCATAGGGCCCTTCGGGGATGATGTAGCGATGGCGGCAGTGGACCTGGCAGCCGAAGCATCCGTCCAACCCGATCGAGACCTTGTCGAGGTTTTCGCACTCGATGTCCTCGCTGTTCGGAAGCTGGTTGTACTGGAAGTTGCGACAACGGACGAGACCCGTGGTGTTCGTGACGCCGAAGATAAAGCCCGTCCCCCAGCGCTGCATGATCTGCGAGACCTTCGTCGAGACCACCTGGTCGATGATCTGCTTGTTGTACTCGAGCGCCTCCTGCGGGTAGCGGATGGCGATGCTCTGGGTGCCCCGGCAGGCGACGGCCTTCAGGTTTTTCGCCCCCATGACCGCGCCCATGCCCGTGCGGCCGCCGGCGTTCTTGCGGCCGGTCATGACATTGGCGAAACGCACGAGGTTTTCGCCCGCCTGCCCGATGCAGAGAATCTGGGTCTCGGGATCATTCAGTTCGCGACGGAGGAGATCCTGGGTGTCGTAGACGCCGGCTCCCCAGAGGTTCTCGGCGCGGCGGATTTCGATCTCCCCGTTGTGGAGGTAGAGATAGACGGGCTTCTCCGCCCGCCCCCGGATCACGAGATGGTCGAATCCCGCCCAGCGCAGCTCGGGAGCGAAAAATCCCCCCATGTTCGCCGATCCCAGAAGTCCCGTGAGCGGCGATTTGGCCATGATGTGCGTCCGGGCCGAAGCCGAGGCCAGGGTGCCGACCAGCAGCCCGGCGCTGATCAAAAGCACGTTTTCCGGCCCCAGCGGGTCGGCCTGGGCCGGACAATGGGTGTAAAGGAGATAGGCGTCGAGACCTCGCCCCCCGATGTATTTTCGGCGCCAGTCGAGGGGAATCGGCTCGGTGCGCGTCTGGCCGGTGGTGAGGTCGATGAAGGCGATCTTGCGGTTGAGCGCCATGGCGGTCTCCTTTCAGATGTTTTCCTCGTTGCCGAGAGGAAAATTCTCCCACACCGGGCCACGGACCCGCGCCGTCTTGGGATACGGCCAAGAGATGCGCCACTCCATGCCGCATTGGGGACAGCGGGCACGATCGACCCCCAGTGCCGGGCGGAAGCGCTGGAAACAGGTCAAGCAACGCACCTCCCCGTCGCGGGGGCCTTCATTGATTTTGTGGATTTTCATCGAGCCCTCCTTCCTGGAAAAACGGACCTCGGCGGCCGCCCGAAGGCAGATGCCGTATGTTCAATATAGAGAACATTATGGGCTTCAGTATAGCAGGACGCCGACCCGTGTCAAGAGGTTTGATCCAACGGATCAGCCTTCTATCATTGTATTTAGTGGACACAGCAGAGGCTCGAGCGTTTTCCGGTTGACAGCCGGGATAAATACGGATACAAATTTGTTCACTATGATGAACAATCAAAAAACCCCGCCGGCCGGGTCCGGCGTCTATCGGGCCCCGGCGGTGTCCCGGGCTTTCCGGCTGCTCGAGACCGTGGCCGCCGCACGCGGCCCGGTCACGCTGAGCGAGCTCGCCCGACGCTTAGGCTACAGCAAGGGGACGCTCCACGGGTTGATCCGGGCCCTGCTCGACTGCGACGCCCTCTACGAAAGCCCCCACCGCCGCGGCTACGCCATCGGCCCGGCCGTCGTCGAGCTCGCCTTCCGCAGCCGCAACTTCTTCCGCATCGGAGAGCAGGCCCAGCCGGTGCTCGACGCCCTGCGCGACCGCATCGGGGAGACGGTCTGCCTGGGGGTCTTGAGCCGCTCGCGGGGGCTGATCGTCGCCACGGCGGAGGCCGGCAAGCCGCTCAAGATCTCGGCGCCGCCGGGGACCTCCATTCCGATCCTCGCCGGAGCCGTGGGCAAGGTATTCCTGGCCGGCCTGCCGCGTTCGCGCGCCGAGGCGTTGATCCGCAAACAGGGTCTGCCGGCTTACACGCCGCGCACGATCACCGACCGCCGCCGCTACCTCGAGGAGCTCGAGACGGCGCGCCGCCGGGGCTTCGCCGTCGACCGGGAGGAATACCTGCCGGGGGTGAGCGCCGTCGCCGTGGCGTTGGGATCGCCGGCGGGACTGCCGCTCGCCCTCTGGGTGGTGGGCCTGGCGGAAACGATGACCGGGAGCACCCTGGAATCGATTGCGGCCGAAACACAAAGCGCCGCGCGTCGCCTGCAGGAAATCCTGGCGAGGAGCTGATGCCCGAAGGAATCGAAAACGAAGATCTTCCGGAGGAGCCCTCTTTCCGGGTGCCCGCCGTGGAAATCGAGGATCGGCTCGCCCGCCTGCAGCAGGCGCTCGGGGCCGAAGAGCTCGAAGCCGCCTTTCTCGTTCAGACGGTGGACCGCTTCTATTTCACCGGCACCGCCCAGGATGCCTTTCTTTTCGCTCCCGCGCAGGGACCCGCGCTGCTTTTCGTGCGGCGCCATGTTCCCCGCGCCCGCGAGGAATCTCCGCTTGCGGAAATCGTACCGATCGAAAGCGTACGCCGCATCCCGGAGCTCTTGAAAAAACGCTTCGGCCGGCTTCCGGCGCGGCTGGGCCTCGAACTCGACGTCCTGCCGGTGAACGACTTCCGGTTCTTCCGCGATCTCCTTGCGCCGCAGGACATCCGCGACATCTCCCCCTGCATCCTCCGGCTCCGCAGCCGCAAGTCGGCTTGGGAAATCGCGCAACTCGAAGCGACCGCCGAGATGAGTCGCCGCACCTTCGAATTCATGCGCCGCTTTCTCGCCCCCGGCATGACGGAGATGGAGTTCGCCGCGCAGGCCGAGGCCTTCAGCCGCCGCCGGGGGCATGCCGGAGTGCTTCGGGTGCGCGGGTTCAACGCGCTCGGCTATCCCGGCCACGTCCTGAGCGGGCCGAACGGCGGCCGCCCCGGTCTGCTGGACGCACCGGCGACCGGCTCGGGCACTTCCTGTGCCTTTCCCGCCGGCGCCGGGCCGCGGCGGATCCGCCCGCACGAGCCGGTTCTCGTCGACTTCGGCTCCGTGAAGAACGGCTACCACCTGGATGAGGCACGCATGTTCGCCGTCGGCGGCATGCCCGAGGAAGCGATGGCCGCCTGCCGCGCGGCCATCGCGCTGCACGACCGGCTGATCGCCGCCGCACGTCCCGGCGTGACGGGCGCGGCGCTGTTCGAGCAGGCCGTGACCTTCGCCGCCGCCCTGGGCTATGAAGAGAGCTTCCTCGGCCCGCCGGGGCACAAGGTCCGCTTCGTCGGCCACGGCATCGGGCTCGAGCTGGTCGAACCCCCCTTTCTCGCGCGCGGTCATGAAACGCCGCTCGAAGAGGACATGGTGTTGGCCCTCGAGCCGAAATTCGTCTTCGCGGGCCGTTTCGCCGCCGGCGTGGAAAGCGTCTTTCGCGTGACCCCCGAGGGAGGACGCCTGCTGAGCCGCGTCCCGGTCGAGGTTTTCGTCTGCTGAAAGGAGCCCGCATGCCCTCGCCTTTTCCCGCCAAAGACCGTCGCACGCTTCTCGGCCTGATGCAGACGGCGCTCGGCCGGGAGCCGGCCGATCTGGTCATCGAAAACGCCCGCCTGGTCAACGTCTTCACCGGAGAGATCGAGCCCGAAAGCGCGGTGGCCGTGCGGGGGCCCTGGATCGCGCGCGTGGCACGGGAGACCGCGGACGTCATCGGGCCGCACACGCGCCGCATCGACGCCGCCGGACGGTTTCTCACGCCGGGTCTGATCGACGCTCACACCCACCTCGCCTGGATCGCCTGTGCATCGCAGATCGTCCCCTATGCGATCGCCTCCGGGGTGACGACGATGGTCACCGAAACGCTCGAACCCTATCCCGTGGCCGGCCTCCCGGGAGTGCTCGAGTTTCTCGCCTCCCTCGCCGATCAGCCGATCCGGTTCCTGGCGACGGCGCCCGCCATGGTGTCCATCAGCACGGCCGCCCGGGGGGTCGCCGCCGCGGATCTCGAGGCGCTGGTCGCCCGCGAGGAGGTCCTCGGCCTGGGGGAATCCTACTGGCAGGCCGTGCTGCAGGATCCGGCGGTTTATCTCCCGGCCATCGAGACCGCCCTTGCGGCGGGAAAACTCGTCGAGGGGCATTCGGCGGGAGCCGCGGGGAACAAACTCGCCGCCTACCTGGCGCTCGGGGTTTCCTCCTGCCACGAGCCGATCGACGCCCCCCAGGCGCTATCGCGGCTTCGGGCGGGGGTCCATGTGCTCGCGCGCGAAGGCGGCATCCGCCGCGACCTCGCCGCCATCGCCAAAATCCGGCAGGCCGGAGTCGACCTCCGGCGCCTGGCGCTCGCCAGCGACGGGCTCTCGCCCCGGGACTGGGTGGCGGGGCGGGGGCTCGACGCGGCGCTTCGCTGTGCGATCGCCTCCGGGATCCCGCCGCTCGAGGCCGTGCGGATGGCGACCCTCCACCCCGCCGAGCATTTCCGGCTCGATTCCCTGCTCGGCGCCGTCGCCCCGGGCCGTCTGGCGGATCTCGTGCTCACGGCCGACCTCGCGGATTTCCGGCCCGAGACCGTGATCTGCGGCGGCAGGATCCTCTTCGAGGCGGGCCGGCTCGCCTGCAGCCCGCGGCGACATGCCTTCTCGTGGCGGAGCCTGAACACCGTGCACCTGCCGCGGCGACTCACGGCCGAGGACTTTCGTCTGCAGGGCTTTCCGGAGCCGATCGAGGCCGAGGTGCGGGTGATCGAGCTCGTCAGCGACCTGGTGACCGCGGAGCGCCATCTTCGGCTTCCGGTACGGGAAGGGGAGCTCCGTCTTCCCGCGGGAGGGGAATTCCAGAAGGTCGCGGCGGTCGACCGCGCCGTACGGCCCGGAAAGCTCTTCACCGGCGTTCTCCGCGGCTTCGGGCTTTCCCGCGGCGCGGTCGCCTGCAGCGCGGCCTGGGACGGACCGGACATCGTCGTGGTCGGGACGGAGGAAGAAGCGATGGCGGCCGCGGTGAACCGCGTGGCCGAGCTTCAGGGCGGGGCCGTTTTGCGCGGGGCGGGAGTCCAGGAGAGGGAAATCCCGCTTCCCGTCTTCGGTCTGGCGGCCGACCGGCCGCTCGCGGAACTGGCGGCGGAGTTCGAAACCTTCAACGCCGCCTTGCGTGAGCTGGGGGCGAACTTTCCCGATCCGCTGCTCACGCTCGTCACCTTGACGGGAGCCGCCATCCCGTACCTGCGGATCTGCGAGGAGGGGCTGGTCAACCTGCGCGACGGCCGCACCGTCGGGCTGCGGGTGGGGGGATGAGCCCTCAGTTCCAGAATTTTTCCCGCGCCACCCCCAAGCGGCACCAGGCATAGAGCGCGTCGAAGACCTCGAACTGGTGTTCCAGGTTCTGAAGATCGTCCGGGTAGCGCACGCTGTAGCCCACGGCGATCGCCTCCAGCCCCGCCGCCACCGCGTCTTTTTCGGGCTTGCCGGATTCCGAGGCGTTCACGATTTTCGCCAGCCGCTGAAGCGCCCGATCGGTCAAATTGTAATTGTGCAGGATCGCTTCAAACGTGGACAGTTCCCCCTGGCGGTAGAGACCGGCGCCGGGAACATCGAAAGGGATCGCCCCTTCCCGCTCGGCCAGGGGCAGGACTTCGCTCTGGGGAACGAAAATGAACTGGGCGTCCGAATCGATGAAGCGGGCGATCAGCCAGGAACAGGCCGCGCGGCAGAAATCGATATGGGAACGCGTCACCCAGAGCATGGCGTGGATTCTCCTTCGTAGAGATTTTTCTTCGTCCCGGGCTCCGGCCGGCGCAACTCCAGAATTCCGAGTCCGAAGATCGCAAGCGCCATTCCGGCGCCGACGACGCAGACCCCGCCCCAGCCCGCCCCCTGGTAGGCCTGGCCGCACAGGGTGATGCCCGCCGTCCCGCCGAGGTAATAGCCCAGAACGTAGAGCGCGTTCGCCCGACCCCGGCCGGCCTCAAGCCTGCGGTTCAGAGCGCCCACCGCCGCGGCATGCACCGAAAAAAAACCGAGGCAGGCCCCGCACAAGCCCAGGATCACGGCGGTATAGAACGGAACGAGCGTCAGTGCAAGAGAACCTCCCAGGACCACCGCGCCGGCCGCCATCGTGACGCCGTTTCCGAAGCGGTTGCTGATGCGCCCCGAGAGCGGGGCGATGAGCACCCCCAGAAGGTAGACGAGATAGAGGCTCGTGATCCGGCCGGTCGAGGCCCGAAAAGGCTCGCCGGCGAGGTAGAAGGGCAGGTAGTTGAAGAGCGCCGAGAAGACGAAAAACGCACCGAATCCCGCCGCGATCGGCCGCTGAAGCCCCGGACGCCGGAGCAGAGCCGAGATTGCAGGTTCCATCCCCGGTTCGTTTCGCCCTCGCCCGCCCTCGCGCGGCAAGACCCGGAGGGCGAGCAAGGTCGCCAGGGCGGTGAGCCCGGCGCAGACCCCGAACCCCCAGCGCCAGTGGAGAAGGGGATGAATCCAACCTCCGACCAAGCGTCCGCCGAGCCCGCCCACGACCGTCGCCGCGACATAGGATCCGAGGATCACATTGAGCCGCGCCGGAGGAAGGCGGCGGGCGAGATCGGCGGCGATGCAGGTCGTGAGCGCCGGCAAAAAGAGCCCCTGCAGGAAACGAAGGCCGATCAGGACCTCCAGCGAAGGCGCCAGCGCGCAAAGCAGGCTGCACCCGGCGACGACCCCGCCCCCGGCGAGGATCAGCGGCGGAACGGGATGGCGGTCCGCCAGACGCCCGAAAGGCAGGTTGGCGAGCGCAATCCCCAGGATCACGGCGGAAACGGCGAAAGAAGCCGCGGTTTCTCCGGCGCCGAATTCCGACTGGAGCACGGGAAGCACGGGCTGGACGAGGTAGATGTTCGTGAAGCCCGAGGCGACCAGGAAAAAAACCGCCGTCTGCAAGCGGCGGGAAACGGGGGGGAAGGCTTCCGGAAGCCCAAAGGAAGGGTTCAAGGTCAAGCTCCCCGAGGCGTCACGGCCGAAGCCGGTAGCAGAAATCGCAGCTCGCGGCACTCTCCAGGATTGTCGGGCCGCGGTCGAGACGGATCGCGGGATTGAAGCCCGAGACGAGCGCCGCGTCCCGGGCGCAGGAGAGAAGAACGCCGAGTTCGGGGATTCCGAGCTCGCGGTACAGTTCCGCATACCGGCAGCGCGTGACCCGGTAAGCCCATACGCTTTCGCTTTCTTCCCGCGGCTCGACTTCGATCGCCCCGCCCCGCATCCAGGGCTCCATCGCCCGGCGAAAGTGGATCAGCGACCTGCCCCCCGCCCGCTCGGCGAGCTCGGCGCCCTGGCGCCTCGCCGCCGCTTCGATCACTCGGGTCAGGGTCTCGACCACGGGCTCCCGGCCGCACCGGGCTTCCAGCGCCGCCAGAAGGGGGGCGAGAATCCGGGCCTCGACTTCCCGGCGCACGAGAACCCCAATCCGCGCATTCAGTTCATCCGGCGGCAACCGCGCGAACGCCTCCGCGATGATCTCTTCCGGGTCAGGGGAGCCTTTCGCCATGGGCATCTCCGCTTTTCGCTGGGTTCGAATACCATAAAGGCAGCCGTCCCGGAAAACAAGATCGGATCTCTTCGATTGCGAACCGGCCGCAATCGGCGTATGCTACCGTCCACCCGTGCGCCATGCGCTTCGCCACCGCGACGGGTTGGCCGCCGGGGACGTTCGTCGGACGATGCAACCGCTGCCCTCCACCGTCTCTTTTCTCCAGGCCCTCCGCCGCCGCTTCGGCTGGAACTTCGGCCAATGGCTCCACGCCTGGGCCTATATCCGCTTTCCCTACACCTACATCGCCCTCGCCACGGGGGCACACCCCCTCTGCCGTCGGTGGCCAAAGCGGAGACACCTTGAGCGCCCCCGGCGAACGGGCGTCCTCGGGCGCGCCTTCGCCGACGGCTACCACGGCAAGGTCATCCTGCCGCCTGCCGCCAGACGTCTGGTGACGCTGGAGAAACCGCTTCACCTGCCCCGGCTGGAAACGGTCCTCCCCTACCCTCGGGCGCGCGATCTGATCCTCGAACACCCCGACCACCTGGTTCTCCTCGACTGCCCCTGCCGCAGCGCACGGTCGAACCCCTGCCTGCCGCTCGATGTCTGCATCATCGTCGGCGAGCCGTTCGCCTCTTTCGTCGCCGATCATCACCCGCGGCGCAGCCGTCGGGTTTCGCCGGAGGAAGCCCTCGCCGTGCTCTCCGCCTGCCGGCAACGCGGAAATGTGCACCATGCCTTTTTCAAGGAGGCCATGCTCGGCCGCTTTTATGCGATCTGCAACTGCTGCCCCTGTTGCTGCGGCGCCCTCCAGGCCTGGAGAAGGGGGATCCCCATGCTCGCCCCCTCGGGATATCGACCGCGCATCGAGGACGCCGCGTGCCGGGGCTGCGGGACCTGCCGCGCGCGCTGCCCGTGCGGCGCGATCGATCTGAAGGAAGGTCGCGCACGCCTGAACCCCGGGCGCTGCCTCGGCTGCGGGCTCTGCACCGAGGCATGCCCCGCCGGAGCGATACACCTGGAGCGCGCTCCCGAAACCGGTGACCCCTTGGATCTCCCGCTGGCCGGGCGATCCGACCGGCAGCCGCCTGTCCACGGCCCGGGTCTCCCGGGAATCCCACGGCAGAGAGAAAATCACCGGAGGCGCGGATGATCGAAGGCTTTGCTTCTCTCTCCCCCATCCTGCAGGCCTTTCTGGCGACTCTCTTTACGTGGTTTCTGACCGCTCTCGGAGCGGGGCTCGTCTTTTTCTTCCGGGAAATCCGCCTGCAGGTGCTGAACGGCATGCTGGGCTTCGCCTCGGGCGTGATGATCGCCGCCAGCTACTGGTCGCTTCTCGCTCCGGCGATCGAGATGGCCGAGGAAGGGGGGGGGACTCCATGGATCCCGGCGGTTACGGGATTTCTCGCCGGGGGTCTTTTCATCTGGGGCATCGACCGTCTGCTTCCTCACCTGCATGCCGGCCTGCCGCGGGAGAGCGCCGAGGGGCTCCCCAGCTCCTGGCGCCGGAGCCTCCTGCTCGTGCTCGCCATCACGATCCACAACATTCCCGAGGGGTTGGCGGTGGGCATCGCTTTCGGCGCGCTCGCCGCCGATCTCCCCTCCGTTTCGCTCGCCGGCGCCGTGGCGCTCGCCCTGGGCATCGGCATCCAAAATTTCCCGGAGGGTGCCGCCGTCGCCATCCCGCTGCGGCGCGAGGGGATCTCGCGCCGCAAAAGCTTTTGGCTCGGGCAGGCCTCGGGCATGGTCGAACCGGCGGCCGGCGTGCTGGGAGCGGCGGCCGTGGTTTTCATCCAGCCGATTCTGCCCTTTGCGCTCGCCTTCGCCGCCGGTGCGATGATCTACGTCGTAGTCGAGGAGCTGATCCCCGCCGCCCGGCAGGAAAAGCACAGCGATTTCGCCACGTTGGGGGCCATGCTCGGCTTCGCCGCCATGATGACCTTGGACGTCGCTTTCGGCTGACCGCTTGCGATGGAGATTTTCCCCGGAGACCTTCTGCTGCGCGGCTTGGTGCTGGGGCTCGCCGCCGGCTTCTCGCCCGGGCCGCTGACCGTGCTCGTCGTCTCCGAAACTCTGCGCCACGGCCTGCGCTCGGGGTTGATGGTCGCGCTTGCCCCTTTGCTGACCGATCTGCCGATCATCGTCCTCGCCGTCTTTCTGCTCGACCGGCTCGCGGAGCGGCCGGCGCTCCTCGGCGGGATCGCCCTTCTCGGCGCCGCGTACCTCTTTCACCTCGGCTGGGAGAGTCTTCGACCGCCGCGGCCGGGCGGGATTCCGGCCTCCCCCGCCCCCCGGGCCCTGCTGCGGGGGATGGGCGCCAATTTTCTCAACCCGAACCCCTACATCTTCTGGGTCGGGGTGGGAACGCCCTTGTTGCTCGAGGCCGGTGCGCGCTCCGGACTGCACGCGGCCGCATTCGCCGGCGCTTTCTTCTTCTTTCTCGTGGGCTCGAAGATCGCGCTTGCGCGCCTGGTCGATCGATCGCGCGGCTTTCTCGAGGGCAAGGCCTTCCGCCGGATCCAGGCGCTGCTCGGCCTTTGCCTGATGGCCTACGGAGTCCTGCTCGTGAAGGAGGGAATCCGGCGTTTAGCGGGGGGATGAGGGAAGGGCTCCGCGGCGTGCGGCGGGTAGGGCGCCCGCGATGCCGATCATTCGGCGAGGCGGTCCTCGCCGCTGAAGACGAGAAACCCCTCTTCGCCCTCGCCGCAGAGCAAGCCAAGATGAAGCTTGCGGGCCATTTCGACGGCGAGCGCCGTCGGCCGGGAAAGCGCGAGGATGGCACCGATCCGAGCCCGGGCGGCCTTCTGGACGAGTTCGTAGCTGACGCGGGAGGAAAGGACGAGCAGGGAGGCCTCCGCCAGCCTCCGTTCGAGGAGAAGCTTTCCGACCGCCTTGTCGACGGCGTTGTGCCGGCCGACATCCTCGGCGAAAGCGAGCCCGTGAGCTTCCCGGTCCACGAGAAAAGCGGCGTGGGAGCCGCGGGTGCTGCGGTAGCATTGCTGCCTGGCGAGCAGGGAGCGGACCGCCTCGCGCAGAACGCCCCTCGCCGGAAGAGGCGCCGGAGCGAGAGGCTTGATCTGCTGCATCAGCTCCTCGAGCATCTGCTTGCCGCAGATCCCACAGCTGGTCTGGCTGAGAAATCCGCGGCGCGCCAGCAAGGGAGCGACGGCCCGAGCGCGTTCCGGCCGGAGTCGGATTTCGACCACGTTCGGGTCAAGATCGGCGCAGAAGCCGATCCCGGCGAAATCCTCGGCCGCCTCCACGAGGCCTTCGGCCAGACAAAAACCCGCCGCGTGGGCGATCTCCTCGCCCGGCGTGCGCATCACCGCCGCGTAGGCGGAGCCCTCGATGCGGAAGAGAAGCGGCTCCTCGCCGATCAGCTCGCGGGAATCCGCCTTGGCCCCTGCGGCGTCCAGATGGAGCACGGGGCGTCGGACGCTGCGGGAAGAAGCGGAAGTCGGCTCGTCGGTATCCCGGGGACGGTCCGTCATGGAGGGTTCAGTCGGCGGCGGCTTTTTTGCGGCGGACGAGAGTGCGCTGTTCTTCGGTCGGAGGCGGCGGCGGCGGCGCGCCGACGGCGACCCGCACCGCCTGGAAGCGCTCCGGGCAGACGGCAAGGCAGGTGCCGCATTTGATGCAGCGCTCCTGGTCGATCACGTGAATGCGGTTCTTGCCGCCGTCGATCGCCTCGACCGGGCACCGGCGGCCGCAGATCGTACAGGCCTGGCATTTCTCGGGATCGATGAAGTAGGCGGGAACCTCGCGGAATAGCGCTTCGATTTCGGCTGCGGTGAAGTGCCGCTCGCGATCGTCCTCGCGGGTCAGGCGCGCGGCAAGCTTGTCCCGCTTGGCGAGCTTGATCCAGGGGACAAGCTTCGCGACCCCGGACAACCGCGCGGCGGTCTCCCCTTCGGCGAGGCCCTCGCTGCGGCCCAGGGGACCGAGGGCCCGGATGGTTTTGACGAATTCGTTCACCCCGTCGGCGAACAAAATCCCGTCCGCCGAGGTCATGAATTCGATCCGCAGTCGATCCGGGTTTAGCCCGATGTGCTCGAGAATTCTTTTCCCGAGCAGCACCATGGCGAGGGCATCGTAATTGCCGTGGGTGATGTAATTGCACTCGTTCAAACGGCAGCCGCCGATGTATACTCCGTCCATGCCGTTTTGAAAGGCGCGGATCACGTGGGCGAGATCGACCCTTCCCGAGCACATCACCCGGATCAGCCGAAACTCCGTCGTATATTGCAGTCTGGAAACTCCAGCCAGGTCAGCCGCGCCGTAGGCTCACCAGTGACAGACCAAGCCCAGCACTTTCGGTTTGAAGGCACGTTCCGCGTTCATCGAGGGTTCCCTTCCGGAGAAAGGTTCAGCTGCGCTGCGCCGCGGCCGCCTCGGCCGCGGCGGCGTCGATCTGACCGAACAGCTCCTCGTCGGTGAAGTGTTTGAGAACGATCGCCCCGGTGGGGCATTTGGCGTTGCACAGGCCGTCGCCTTTGCAGATGACCGGGTTGACGACGGCCTTGCGGCCGGAGGCGGTCTCGCGAAACTCGATGGCGCCGTAAGTGCAGGCGGCGATGCAGGCCCCGCAGCCGATGCACTTGCGTTCGGCGACTTCGCAAATCGCTCCGGAGGCGACGATCGTGTCGCGGGAAAGCAGCGTCAGCACTCGGCCGGCGGCGCCGCGGGCTTGTTTGAGCGTTTCCGGCAAATGCTTGGGATAATGGGCCATCCCGCAGAGGAAGACGCCGTCGGTGGCAAATTCGACCGGCCGGAGTTTCACGTGCGCCTCTTTGAAGAAACCGTCGGGCCCCAGGGCCACCTTGAACAGGCCTGCGATTTCCGGGGCGTCCTCCGCCGGAACGACGGCCGCCGCGAGGGCCAGCACATCGGCATCGACGGCGAGTGTGCGGCCGAGGATCTCGTCGTTCACCGAGACCCGCAAGAGCTTCGTCCCGTCCTCCTCCACCGCCTCGACCCGCGGCGGGTCCGAAGGCTCGAAGCGGATGAAGCGCACCCGGCGCTCGGCCGCCTCGCGGTAGGCATCCTCGCGGAACCCGTAGGTCATCATGTCCCGGTAGAGGATGGTCACATCCACCGCCGGGTTGATCTCCTTCAAGCGCAGCGCGTTCTTGATCGCGGCGCTGCAGCAGACCCGGCTGCACCAGTTGCGCTCTTCGTTGCGGCAGCCGACGCATTGGATCATGACGATTCTTCCCGCGCCGACGACCCGTTGCTCGCCCCGGGCGATCGCTTCCTCCAATTCGAGCAGCGTGAGCACCCGCTCGTCCTGCCCGTAGCGGTACTCGGTCGGGCGGTAGAGGGCGGCACCGGTGGCGATCACGGTCGCCCCGTGCCGGATCTCGACCGTCCCGCGATCGGAGCTGACCCGGGTCAGGAAATTGCCGATGTAGCCCGAAGACGAGGTGATGCTCGCCCCGGTGTAGACGTGGATCTCAGGATGGCGGTAGACCTGCTGCACGAGATCCTCCACCAGGGCCGGAATGTCCATACCGTCGAGGCTGGTGTGCAGCCGCCGGGCCAGACCTCCGAGCCGGTCTTCCTTCTCGACCAGGTGCACCGGATGTCCCTGAGCGGCGATCGAAAGCGCGCAGCTCATGCCGGCGACCCCGCCGCCGACCACGAGGGCGGCCTTGTTCACCGGCAAGGGGAATTCCTGCAGCGGCTCGAGCCGGCTTGCCCGTGCGACCGCCATGCGCACGATGTCCTTCGCTTTGCGCGTGGCGGCTTCTTTTTCCATCGCGTGGACCCACGAGCAATGCTCGCGGATGTTGGCCATTTCGAAGAAATACTGGTTGAGCCCCGCTTCGCGCAAGGTGTCGCGGAAGAGCGGTTCGAGCGTCCGCGGGCTGCAGGCGGCGACGACCACCCGGTTCAAGCCTTTCTCGCGTGCAAACTCGGTGATTTCCCTGGCGCAGTTCGTGGCACAGGAAAAGAGCTGCTCCTGGGCGTAGACGACGTTCGGCAGGCTGCGGGCATAGTCGACCGTGGAGGGAACATCCACCACCCGGCCGATGTTCGCCCCGCAGTGGCAGACAAAGACCCCGACCCGCGGTTCCTCGGCTCCGGTGTCCTTCTCCGCCGGATAGGTTCGTTCCCGGGTGAGGCGGCCGCGCCGCCGGGAGAGCAGCTCGCCGCAGCGGGCACTTGCCGCGCTCGCGGCGAAGACGGACTCGGGGATGTCCATCGGCCCCTGGAAAGCTCCGCTCACGAAAATCCCCGGACGGCTCGTCTGGAGGGGATCCGCCGGATCGACGCGGCAGAAACCGCTGGGGGCGAGCTCGATGCCGAAACGCTCCGCCAGCCGCATCGCGTCGGCCGGCGGATTCAGCCCGACGGAAAGCACCACGAGATCGAACTCCTCCTCACGGACCCCGTCGGCGGGGGTGGCGTAACGCAGGACGACATTGCGGCTGCCGGGCACCTCGCGGACGATCGAGACGTAGCTGCGGATAAACCGGACTCCGGACAGGCCCGCGGTTCTCCGGGCGAAGCGCTCGAAATCTTTGCCGAAGGAGCGGATATCGTTGTGGAAGACGGTGCAGGCGGCCTCGGGATCGTGGTCTTTGGTCAGGATCACCTGCTTTTGGGTGTAGGTGCAGCAGACGGCCGAGCAGTAGCTGTTTTCCCCTGGGGTGACGCGACGTGAGCCGACGCACTGCACCCAGGCGAGGTTACGGGGGTGCCGGCCGTCGGAGGGCCGCCGAATCTCGCCTTCGGTAGGGCCGGTAGCGCACATCAGCCGCTCGAAGTCCATGCTGGTGACGACGTTCGCCATTCGACCGTACCCGTAGCGTTCGACGGGCCGCGGGTCGAAGGGCTCGAAGCCGGGGGCGAGGATGACGGCGCCGACCTGAATCTCGATCGTCTCGGGCTTCTGGCGGAAGTCAATCGCCTCGTTTTTGCAGACCGCTTCGCAGATGCGGCATTTCTTTTCCTGAAGATAAAGGCAGCTCTCGTCGATGTAGGCGATCAGCGGAATGGCCTGGGCGTAGTAAATATGGATCGCCTTGCTCTTCGACAATTCCTGGTTGAACGCGTCGGGGCAGAGGGCCGGGCAGTATTCGACACAAGTCGTGCAGCCGGTACACTTGTCCTCGAGGACGTAGCGGGGCTTGCGGGTGAGCGTGACCGTAAAGTCGCCCGCCTGACCGGCGATGCGGTCCACTTCCGTCAGCGTCAGGGTTTCAATGTTGGGGTGCCGGCCGACCTCGACCAGTTTCGGGGAAAGAATTCACATCGAACAGTCGTTGGTCGGAAAGGTCTTGTCCAGCTGGGCCATACGGCCGCCGATGGCCGGTCCTTTATCCACCAGGGTCACCTGGAACCCGGCGGAAGCGAGGTCCAAGGAAGCCTGGATGCCGCTGATGCCCCCCCCGACGACCAGCACGTCTCCGAACCGATGGCTGCCCATCGTCCGAAACAGATCCTGAATTTTTCCCTCAAGCGTCGATCCGTTTGCCATAACCTTCTTTCCTCAAGCCGTCCGCCGTCGGTCGGCCATACGCTGTCGGAGCTTTTTTCCCGAAGCCGCTAGAGGGCTTCGGCCGCCAGCTCCGTCAGGTCCCGGATCTCGATCTTCTCCGCGAGCCCCGTGTTCAGGCGGCTGTCCTCGAAATTGGCGATGCAATACGGGCAGCAGGTGACCAAAACGCCCGCGCCGGCCTCGATCGCCTGCGCAAGCCGCAGATCGGAAAAGCGCTCCCCCCGCGGCGTCTCCATCCAGATCCGCCCGCCGCCGCCGCCGCAGCAAAGGCTGTCGGCACGCGATTCGGGCAGTTCGACCGTCGTGACGCCGGGGAGGCGCCGGAGCACCTCCCGCGGCGCCTCGTAAAGTCCATTGTGCCGTCCGAGGTAGCAGGGGTCGTGGAAGGCGACCGTCTGGGCGCGGCCGTTGGCGAAGGTCAGGCGCCCCGACACCAGCAGCCGGGCCAGAAGCTCGGCGATATGGATCACCTCGAAGGCGACGCGAAACTCGGCGTACTCGTTTTTGAAGGTGTGATAGCAGTGGGGAGAGGAGACCAGGATTTTTTTCACCCCGCGGTCGACGAAGGCCTTGATGTTTTCCCGCGCCAGGCGCTTGAAGACCTCCTCGTCGCCCGCCTTGCGGATACTCTCCCCGCAGCAGTTCTCCTGCTCCCCCAGGATCCCGAAATCGACCCCCGCCCGCAGAAGCAACCGCGCCGTGGCTCGGGAGACCTTTTTGAGCCGGGGGTCGTAGCAGAGGTAGCAGCCGGGAAAATAGAGATATTCGGTTCCCTCGGTGAAGGAGGGAACCCCGAGGCCGTCGGCCCAGGCGGCCCGCTTGCCTCGCGGCTCGTTCAGGGGGTTTCCCTCGGCCATCAGGCTGCCGCGCACCCCCCGGATCGGGCGGGCCGTGGAGGGAAAGACCCCGTACTCGGTGGCGATGCGCCGCAGCGCCGTGCCGGAATCGATCTGTCGCACGTCCCGCGGGCATTGCTGGGGGCAGCGGCCGCAGGTCGTGCAGCGCCAGAGGTCCTCGCTTTCGATGTCGGTGAGACCGAAGGCGGCCTCGCGTACGATACGCCGCATGCTGAATTGCCGGAACCGATTCCACGGGCAGACCACGTCGCACAGCCCGCACTGGAAGCAGCGCTTGAAGGCCTCGCCCCCGTGGGTGCGGATGAGCTCGACGATTTCTTGGTAATCGGCCAGATTGTCCGCCATGCGCCTCGAGCCTCTTGAGCTTAGGGCTTTTTCGCCGCCGACATCCGCGTGACGGCCTCCAAGAGCTGATCCATGCCGAACCTGTCGGCCAGCGCCTCGAGGCCGACCTCGAGCTCCTGCGCAGGCGCGGGTTCTTCCTCGACTTCCTCCTCGCGTTCCTCGTAGGTGAGGGCATCGGTGATGCACCACTGGACGCACATCGGCTCCTGAAGCTGGGGGTCATCCTGGCACATATCGCACTTGAGAGGAAGCTTCGAGTCGGGCTCTTTGAAGAGGTCCCGCGAGGGGCAGGAGGCGCGGCAGAAGCCGCACTCGTCGTACTGCTTGCCCTCGATCGTGTAGCGGTCCCGGCCGCAGCACTCGGCCGGCGCGTAATCGCCGGCATAGACCGGCACGTAGAGATCCCGCAGAGGGTCGAAGAGCACACGTACGCGCGATCGCGCGGGGTTGTTGCTGGCATACCGCGGCCGGGCATGAAAGGTCGAGCAGGCCATCTCGCAGGCCCGACAGCCGTTGCACTTGTCGACATCGATGCGGATGGTCTTGACGACCTTTTTCTTTTTGGGGGTTTCGGCCTTCACGATGTCCTTCCTTCGTACGGCTCCGCCGCGGCGGGGCTTCAGGCTTCGACGGCGGCCGGAGCTTCCTCCCGCAGGACCTTCCGCCGGATCAACTCCTCGGCCACATCGCCCAGCTCAAGGCGCTCGAGGGTTTCGCGCGTCGGCACCCCCTCGGCGTTCCAGCCCTTGTAGCGATAATAAGTTTCGAGCAGCCGCGCCTCGAGCTCGGGGAAGCGTTTTTTCCAGTGATCCTCCGGGGGCTTCTCATCCCGGCGCCGCAGCCCGAGCCGGTTGTTGACGGCCCGGACCAGCGTGCGGTTGCGGTTGGCCGCCCGCCACAGCGTCTCCTCGTCGTAATCGATTCCCGTCGCCGCGGAGACCAGCGGCGGCAGGTTGTGGATGTGGTACGGGGGTTTGATCGGAAAAGAAGAAAGTCCCGCGCAGATGCCGAGCGCGTCGTCGAGGTAATGCATCATCTCCTGCCACTCGACGAGTTCGCAGGTCACCTCCGGCGGTGGGTAATGGGGAAAGGCGCGCTCCCCGCGCGGCTCCCAGTTGAGGAAATACTCCTTGAAGCGCTCGTGAGGGACCTGGATCCAGTCGCGCACGAACTCCTCGCGCTCCTCGCGGGTCTCGAAGGGCATCTGGGGCATCTGCCCTTCGATCTGGGTGATGTTGATCTTCTCGCCCGTCGCATACATGATGAAGTAAATGGGATTGAGCATGCCGAGCTTGATCGGGATCTGCTCGTGCTTTTTGATCGTGTTGTGGTCGAAGGCCTCCGCCCCCCGGCCGATGCGCCGCGCGGCCCAATAGACCCCGTCGGCCAGCACCTCGCCGATACCCTCCCGGCGTGCGATCCGGTCAAGCAGCCAGAAGAACTTCTCCTCGTGGTTCTCGGGCATTCCTTCCACATCCGCCGGGGTCAGGATGCCGGCCTCCAGCAGCTCCATGGCGAAAGCCATCACCTGCGGCGTGGTGTAAGCGTCGACGCCGTATTCCTGAGCGCGTCCGGCGATGCGGAATCCGAAATCGAGATCGTCGACCATGGCCCCCATGACGTAGGTGAGCTTGGAGTAGCATTTCATCATGTACTTCGAGATCCCGAGGGCCGGAAACCGCACGATCGCCCCACACTTCAGCGGGCAGTTGTAACAAGAGATGAGCCGTTCGATGGCCTGCTCCTGACTGCGGCGCCAGCGCTCCTCGTTTTCCCGGGTCCAAAAATCCTTGCGGCGATGACGCGCATTTCCCCAGGCGAAGTTGGTGGTGTGCCACTCCTCGTCGTGGATGGCCATTTCCTGGGGCGAGCCGATCCCCGCCAGAATGGCCGGCACCCCCTTGACGGGATTGTCCCGGCGCCATTGGATGTAACGCAAGACTTCGCGGCACAGCTCCATGAACTCCGCCGGCCGCGCCACCGGCAGATCCCGGGTCCCGCGCACGGCGATCGCCTTGAGATTTTTGCTCCCCATGACCGCCCCCAGGCCGCCGCGGCTGGCGCTGGAGCGGGCATGCTCGATGGAGGCGAAATAGACACGGTTTTCGCCGGCGAGTCCGATCGCCGCCACCTGCAGGTTCGGGTCCTTCAGCTCGCTTTTGATGCTCTCGGCGGTCTCGATCGCCCCCTTGCCCGCAAGATGACGGGCGTCACGGATCTCGATGCGGTCGTTGTGGATCAAGAGATAGACGAGCTCGGGAGCGCGGCCGCGGAACACGATCTTGTCGTAGCCCGCGTATTTCAGCTCCGGGGCGAAGAACCCGCCCATCATGGAATAGGCCATGAGGCGGGTTTGGGGCGAAACGGCGGACACGATGGTGCGGTTGGCCCCGGTCGCCGGGGTGCCGCCGAGAAGCCCGGCGCTGAAGATGAGCACGCTCTCCGGAGAAAGCGGATCGTTTTCCGGCGGCATCCGCTCCCAGAGAATGCGCGCGTTGGTCCCGAGCCCGCCCAGGTGAAGCTCGGTCAGGCGCGGATCGGTCTCGACCCGCTCGATGTTGCCCCGCGAAAGATCAACCTCGAGCTGGAATCCGGTCTCGGCATAACGCATCGTTCGTTCCTTCCTGAAACTCGGGTCGGCGGCGGCCGAAAACGGTGTAACGGCTTTGTTCGGCTCAAGGCGTCCTACACCAGAGGACAGCGCCCCGCCCGGCCCTTCTCAAAACACCATGGCCATCCTCCTTCACGACCGGAAGGACGGATGAAATTTAGGCTAGCTATATCATAATCACAAAGCAGCTACAATGTATTTTTATTCCCGCCAAACCGTATTGTCAAGGAAATAGATTTCTTGAAAGGGTCCGCGGCGATTTGCCGGCGGAACGCTTCTTTGGTAAACTTTCATGATAGGTTAACCTGGACTCTCCGGGAGGAGGCGATGGAGGAGCGGGTGCGAGCGGCGATCCGGAATGCCGTATTGCGGGAGCCTTTTGCGCGCGAGCTGGGGATCGAGCTTGTTTTCCTGGAAGACGGCCGCTCCCGGGTGGAGATGGTCTACGATCCGTCGCGCCAGGACAACATTTACGGACGGGCGCACGGGGGAGCCATTTTCGGTCTGATCGACGAGGCTTTTGAAACCGCGGCCCAGTCCGACGGCACGGTCGCCGTCGCCATGAACGTGAACGTCACTTACATCGCCAGCCCCGATCCGGGCGCCCGACTTGCCGCCGAGGCGCACGAGATCTCCAAAACGAAGCGGACCGCCTCCTACGAGATCCGCCTCCTCGACGACCGCGGACGCCTGATCGCCGTCTGCCAGGCGCTCGCCTTTCGCACCGGAAAGCCGATTCCTTTCCTGTAGCTCCGCGCTCAGATCCCGCGCTCGCGCACGCGCGGATCCTGCCGGAGGCGTTCCTGGATGCCCCGGCTGATCTGGTAGGTGCGACTGAAGGAGGACCAGAACTCGCCGTCCTTGTCCTTCCATCCGGGCCCGAAGCGCTGGTCGAAAAAGTCTCCCAGCCGCTCGAAAAGCAGCTTCCAGGTCGGCTCCCCGCGCTCGTGAGCGGAGAAAAGCTCGGAGAGCAGCGTGTCCAGCTGGGAGAGCGTCTCCTTGGGCAGGTAGGAGATCGCTCCTTTGCGGATGGATTCAAGCAGCGTCTCGGGCCGAATGGCGTGCGCGGTCAGCATCACCGTGGGAATGCCGCGGGCCACGGCTTCCTCGAGAAGCTGAAGCCCGTTCACCCCCATGATGTCCAGGACGGCGAGATCGAAGCTTTCCTCCTGGATTTTGCGGGAAGCCGTCTCGTAATCCCGCGCGGTCACAATGTGCGCTCCGGCAAGGAGATCCTCGATCGTCGCGAGGATATCTTCCTCGTCGTCCACCACCAGGATGCGTTTGCCTCGCAGCACCGAATCGATCGTCATGACCCCCTCCTCTTCGGAGGTCTGCGCCTCCGAAGTTGCACCGGTTCTACGCCCGATCCGCCCCGCGAAGGAAAGCTCAGGTCGACTGCCGGGGAAGATCGGGAAACTGAAGCGGCAGCGTCAAGCGAAAAACGGCCCCCTCTCCCTTGCGGCTGGCGACGCGAATGTCACCGCCCAGCGCCCGCGCGAGGACGAGCGAGCCGGCAAGTCCCAGGCCATGCCCCTTGCGCTCAAGAAACGAGCATTCCTGGACCTGGGTATAGCGGCGGAAGATCAGCTCATGATGCGCCGGGTCGATCCCCGGTCCGTCGTCGGCGACGGCGATTTCCATTAGCCCGCCGCTTACCTCCAAGCGGACCTCGACCCGTTCCCGGCGGTGGTGCAGGGCGTTCTTCACCAGGTTGCCGCAGATCTGAAGAAATTTGGTTTCATCCTGGAGCGCCTCCGCTTCTTCGGCTGCGGAGCCGACCTGCAGGTAGAGCCGGTTCGCCTCGAGCAGGGCCTGGAGGCGCGCAGGGTCTTGGAAGGTGCCGAGCGCCTCGGCCGAAGGGCCGATGACCGTCTCCAGCGCCTCGCGCATGGCCCGCATCAACGATTCCTTCGGCGAGAAGCGACCGCAGGCGAAACAGCCCGCCTCCGAGCGCCCGATTTCGAGCAACGCGTTCAGCAACCCCCACGCCTTGCGCGTGTTGCGCAGGCTGCGCAGGAGGGTGTTCCGCTGACGTGCCGTGAGCGGTCCGAATTGCTCGGATTTTTCGAGCAGCGCGCGCAGCCCGGTTTCGATGATCGCGATCGGGTCCTTGAGCTCGTGGATCAGAAATTCGATGCTCAGCTCCTGGAAAAAACTCCCTTGGCGGGAAGGGCTCTCGGAATGGGGCGACTTCGTCATCATCGACTCCAACCCCCTCGGGGGCTTTGCGCTCAGGAACCTTCCCCGGGAAGGGCCTTCTTCTGACCGGTCGCGGCGGGGTCTTCCTCCCCGGCCGCCGGAAAGCGCACGATCGCGCGCGTTCCGCCGGCATCGACGCAGGGGCGCACCTCGCGCGCGTAGCGGCAATCCTCCACCCGCCCCGGACAGAGGTCGGCCTCGGCCGGAAGGTTCGGGCAGCGCTCGGTCTGCAGTTCGAACTCGAAGCCGAAGCGCTCGGCGAACATCTGCATGCGCAACAGATCGAAGCCCTTGCCGCCTGCACGGAAATCGTAAGGACTGCGCGTAGCATACTGCAGCGGCTCGATGGATGCAAAAAAATTTCCGAAGAGCAGGTCCTTCGTCTCCGGCGTCATCCCGATCCCGGTGTCGCGGATTTCGAGCCGACTGCCGCGGCTCTCCGGAGCGACCACGACTTCGATCACTCCGCCGTCGGGGGTGTTTTCCACGGCGTTTCGCAGCAGCCCCTCGACGACCTTGCCCAGCACCTCCCCCGGAACCCGGACCGCGGGCGCAGGTTCCAGGAGCAAGCGAACCTCGAGCGCACGGTGGGCGAAACGGGGGCGGAGCATTCCGACCAGCTCCCGCACATAGCGCGGCAGGTCGATGCGCTCGGGGCGGGCCTCGCGCGGGCCGAAGAGGTGATCGATACGGCGGCGCAGCCGCTCGGTGAACGCCTCCTCCCCGATCTCCTCGGCCGCCAGCGCCTCGAGCTCGTCGGCGCAGCGGTCGAGCAACACGGAAAGGAGCCGGTGCGTCGACACATCCCGCTCCTGCAGAAGGTCGTCGATCTTGTATTGCATGTCAAAGAGACGCTGCAGGTTGCGCTGGGCGCGCTCCAAGGTTTTCTCCCAGCGGGCGCGTTCCGCTTCGGGCAGGCCGCGGGCGAGCAGGTTGAGCGAAGCCGCCAGAACCGAAAGCGGCGTTTTCAGCTCGTGGGAGAGGTGGTGGATGACGCGGTCCTTGGCCCGACTCATGCGCCGCACCTCCTCGAGGGTGCGGCCGAGCGCCTCGTTCACGGCCGCGTTTTCGATCGGCAGCGCCACGAGATTCGCCAGGGAGGAGAGCAGCGCCTCGTCCTCCTCGGTGAACCCGCCCCCCTTCTTGTTGACCGCGCAGAGCACCCCGATCATGCGCCGGGGGGTGAACAGGGGGACGTCGAGCATGCTGCGAGTGTGATAGCCCGCCTCCGCATCCACGCGGGCGTAAAAGAAAGGACTGCGGGAGGTGTCGTTGACCCTGAGCGGCCTTCCCGTGCGGTAGACTTCCCCCGCCACCCCCTTGTCGAGGGGGAAACGAATCTCCTTCATGCGCAGGCCGGTTTCCTGGACATCGAAAACCGACTGGCGGAAGAAGAACTCCCGGCGTTCCTCGTCGACGAGGATAACGCTCGCCCCCTCGACGTCGAGCAGCTCGCGCACCTCGCGCGTGATGAACTCGAGCCGCTCGTCGAGACTGCGGATGCCATAGAGCGCCTGCGAGATGCGCAGAAAGGCTTCGTTTACCCGGCCGGCGCGCTTTTCGCGGGTAACGTCCCGCAGCGTGATCACCTGTCCCGCGGGTCGGTTCTCTTCGTCGTAGAAGATCGCGCCGTCGATCACGATGTCGAGCAGGCGCCCGTCCCGGGTCAGCCGCCGGGTCTCAAAACCGTGGATCACCCCGTCGCGCAGCAGCCTTTGCAGCCCCTCCCGGGTCTCCTTCCGGCACTCCGGCGGGACGAAGGGAACCCGCTTGCCTTCGAGTTCCGCAAGCGTCCAGCCGAAGACTTTCTCGAATGCGGGATTGAGGTAGGAGACGGTGTGGTCGAGGTTGAAGACGAAAACCGGCACGGGAAGAAAGCGCAGAAACTCCCGGTAGCGCTTCTCCGCGCTCCGGGCGGACGCTTGCAGCCGGTCCTCGCAGGAAGGACCCTCCGCTTCTGCGGCGGGCGGCGTGCGGGTGGAGTGGAGGGAAATCTCTTCGGGCACGCTCGCTTTCCCCTCGATCGGGGCCGCAACCGCGGCGCTCAGCTCGCGCTGTCCAGAATGCCGAAAGTTTCGGCGTCGAGAATCTTGACGCCGCTTTTTTGGAGAATCTCGATGGCGCGATCGTTGTCGCTGAACCGGAAGATCATCACCGCACGGCTCGAGGAAAAGCGCAGAAACGCGTACATGAAAACGACAATCACCTGAGCGGCGGTCAAGGGTTCGAGCAGGCGGGCGAGGCTTCCGGGCCGGTCCTCGATCTCGACCGCGACCACCTCGTTCACGTAAGCCGGGATCTGCAGCCCCATGAGCACCCGCCGGGCGGTGGCGACATCGGAGACGAGCAGGCGGAGCTGGCCGAACTCGCCGGTGTCGACGAGGTTGAGCGCCCGCAGGTTGATGCCGGCGCGGCCAAGGGCCTCGCAGACCTCGTGAAGCCGTCCGGGGGCGTTTTCAATCGAAACCACGATTTGCTTGAGTTTCATTGGGCCCTCCCACCCTCCTTGCCGGTCGCTCCAGGCCGCTGCCCGGAAGCAGAGTATCCCCTAACGACGATAAGAAATCGAAAATCGTCCGGCCGAGGCTTGGACCAAAGGAAGCCGAGCTCTCGCGACGAATGCCGTCCGTTCCGCGGGATGAAAATGCCCTTAATTCAGCTTGACAAATTTTGCAAGATATAAAATAGCTACATTGTAGCCTGAACATGAAAGAGCCATCGGCCCCCAATACCCTCATCCACGTGATCGCCGAGCGTTGCAGCGGGTGCCGCCGCTGCGAGATCGCCTGCTCTATGGTCCACTGCGGCATCCCCACGCCGCAGCGCTCGCGGATCCGCATTCTACCCCTGCCGCGCCGTACCGGCTTCATCCCCGTGCTCTGCCAGGCCTGTGAGGACGCCCCCTGCCTCAAGACCTGCCCCATGAACGCCCGACTGCGAACCGCCGAGGGGGCGGTGGTGACCGACGAGGAGTCCTGCATCGGCTGCCGGGCCTGCCTTTACATCTGCCCCTATGGGGCCCCGACGGTCAGCCCCGACGACGGCAAGACATTGACCTGCGATCGGTGCGCCGGAGAACCGGGCGGGCCCTGGTGTGTGGCCGCCTGCCGCGACTGCGGCGCCCTCGAGGCGGTCCGGCCCGAGGAGCTCTTTGTCCGCGGTTCGCGGGCCGCCGCCCGGACGTTGCGGCATGTTTGGTCGCCCCCGAGGAGCCGGCGATGCGCATCCTGATCATCGGCAACGGCATCGCCGGCGGGGAGGTGGCCTTCGGCCTGCGACGCGCCGGATCCGCCGACGAGATCACGATCCTCTCCGCGGAAGAGGTTCCCGAATACGATCCTTGCTCGCTGCCCTATTTCCTGGGCCGCGATGTTCCGCGGCCGCGCGTCTTTCGCCGGCGCTTCGAGGACTACTCCTCCGCCGGGATCCGTCTGGAGACGGGGGATGCGGCCGTCGCGATCGACCCGCAGGCGCGCCGCGTGCACACAAGCTCCGGCAGGGAGTATGCGTTTGACCGCCTCGTTCTCGCCCACGGCGGCAGCCTTTTCGTCCCCCCCATCCCGGGCATCGACAAACCGGGGGTGCACCGCTGCAAGCAGCTTCCCGAGGCCGATCGGCTCGACCGGCATCGGGGCTCCGCGGCCGTCGTCATCGGCTCGGGGGCGATCGGCATCGAGGCGGCCGAAGCGCTCAAAAAACGCGGCTATGCGGTGACGGTGATCGAGGTGATGGACTGGATTTTGCCCGCGCTCTTCGATCCCGAGACCGCCGGTCGGCTCAAGCGGCGGCTCGAACGATGCGGGATCGCGGCGCTCACGGGCGAGAGGGTGCTCCGCATCGAGGGGACGCAAGCGGTCGCCGCCGTCGTCACCGACCGCCGCACCATCGCCTGCGACACGGTCGTCCTCGCCACCGGAATCGTTCCGGGGGTCGCCCTCGCCCGCACGGCGGGCATCGAGGTCGGACGCGGCATCCGCGTCAACGAACGCCTGGAAACCCGCGTTTCGGGCATCTTCGCCTGCGGCGATTGCGTCGAGACGGTCGACGCCTGCACGGGCGAGGATGCCATGTTCCAGCTCAAGCACAACGCGATCGAACAAGCCCGCATCGTCGTCCGCAATCTCCGCGGTGAGCCCGCCGCCTACCCCGGGGCCTGGGCCTTCGCCCGCGCCCATTTCTTCGACACCCATGCCGTCAGCTTCGGCAAGACGACCCGCGCCACCCAGTGCGAGTTGGGCCAACTCGAGATCATCGAGCGCGAGGCGGGGGAGGACTACCTGCGGGTGATCTTGAAGGAAGGGATAATCGTCGGCGGCCAGGCGATCGGCCGCTTTGCGGACGCGGCGGGGCTGCTGATCGGCGCCATGTGGCGGCGCGAATCGATCCCTCTCCTGCGCGCGCGCCGGGAGCTTCTCGGCGGTCCGCCGACCGCGACACCCTGGACGACCCGCAAGCTGGGGGAACTGCTGGGGTTGACCGGCTAAAGAGGAAGGACGCCCCCGCTCAAGGCTTCTTCTCCCAGAGACCGCGATCGATCAGCACCTCGCGCAGCACTTTCAGCGCCTGGTTGCCCGCCGGAACGCCGCCGTAAACCATCGACTGGAAAATCGCCTCGGCGATCTCCTCCGGGCGGCAGCCCACGTTCAGGGCGGCCGCGATGTGCAGCCGGAGTTCTTCGAGCCGTCCGAGCACGGTGAGGCATCCCACGGTGACAAGCTGGCGCACGGGGTGCGGGATGCGCTCGCGGGCGTACATGCGGCCGGTGATGAACAGCGACAGCTCCCGCGCCAGATCGCGGTCGAACGCCTTCCAGAGCTCGTAAGGACGCTCTTCCTCGCCCACCCCGCGGAAGTACAGCTCGGCCGTGAGGCGGGTTTTTTCGATCACCTCGTCGCCCATGATCGTCCCCCGGGAAATCAGAGGATCGTCCAGTTCGGTCCGCCGCCCCCCTCCGGACAGTTCCAGAGGACGTTCCGCAACGGGTCTTTGATCTCACAGGTCTTGCAGTGAAGGCAGTTCGAGGGGTTCAGCTTGAGCTGCGGCCTGCCGTCCGGTTGCCGTTTCATCTCGTAAACCTGCCCCGGGCAAAAACGCGTGCAGGGGCTGCGATACTCTTCCCAGCAGCGGGTGGTGCACCAATCGGGCCGGGGGATGTGCAGGTGACAGGGCTGGTCCTCCTCATGGCGCGTGCCGGAGAGATAAACCCCGGTCAGTTTGTCGAGGTAGAGCGTGCCGTCCAGGTCGCCGACCGGCGCCGGCTCCCGGAACGAGCGCGGCTTGAGCGCGGCGCAGTCCTCGTGGATCGGCATCGGGTCGACCAGCCCGCGGCCCCCGCTCAGCCATTGGGCCCCGAGGTGGAAGACCCGCGAGGCGGGCGGCCGCGAGAGGGCCTGGCTGAAGTTCCGCGACTCACGCAGCTCCTCGCCGAGCCAGCTCTCCTCCAGCCGCCGCCGGTAGCCCTCGAGGGCCGCGGGACCGGTTGCGCCGGCGGCGAGCGCTTCGGCGATCGTCTCGGCGGCGAGCATCCCCGATTTCATGGCCGTATGCACCCCCTTCAGGCGGCGTGCATTGAGCGTACAGGCCGAGTCGCCGACGACCAGGGCGCCGTCGGCGAAAAGCCGCGGCATGCTGTACCAGCCCCCGACGGGAAGCGTCTTCGCCCCCTGCTGCAGCACCCGGCCGCCGGCGATCCGCCGCGCGACGAGGGGATGCCGTTTGAAGCGCAGAAACTCCTCGTAAGGTTCGAACATCGGGTCCGTGTAGTCGAGCCCCACGACCAGGCCGAGGGAAACGCGGCGCTCCGCCATGCGGTAGAGAAACCCGCCCCCCTTGGTCCGCAACCCCAGCGGAAAGCCGAAGGTGTGAATCACCGCCTCGGGGGATCCGAGCCAGGGCGAATCCTCGGGCAGCTCGATCACTTCCTTGACGGCGGTCTCGAAGGCCTGAGGCATCCGCCCCTCGAAGAGGCCGAGGCGCTTGGCCGCCTCGCGCAGGAGACTGCCCCGCGGGCCCTCGGCGAAGACGGTCACCTTCGCCAGAAGATCGACCCCCGGCTCGAAGTTCCCTTTGCGCCGGCCCTGCTTGTCGACCCCCTTGTCGCCGGTGCGCACCCCCACGACGCGGCGGCCGGAATCGTCCCCGAGGGTCTCGACGGCGGCGAATCCGGGGAAAAGGTTCACCCCCATCTCCTCGGCGATCGAACCCAGCCAGGCGCAGAACCGGCAAAGGCTCGCGACGAAAGCCCCCCCGCTGTGCAGGAAGGGCGGAATCCAGGGCAGCCGCCAGGCTCTGTCCGCCGTGAGGTAGAAGACCGCGTCCTGGAGGTTCTCCTCCTCGATCGGGCAGCCGCGGTGGCGGAAATCGGGCAAAAGCTCTTGCAGCGCCCGCGGGTCGATCACCGCACCGCTCAGGCTGTGCGCGCCGAGCGCCGCGGCCTTGTCGACGACGCAGACCTCGAATTCCCGGCCCGTTTCCGCGGCGAGCTGCTTCAGGCGGATCGACGCGGCAAGCCCCGCCGGTCCGGCACCGACGATCACGACGTCGAATTCAAGCCGCTCGCGTTCCATAAAGGAAACTCAACCTTTCAGGGCTTTCACGGCTTCGGTCAGCTTGGGCAGAATCTGGAACATGTCGCCCACGACCCCGTAATCGGCTTTGGAAAAGATCGGCGCTTCGGGGTCTTTGTTGATGGCGACGATCACCTTGGAGCTCGACATCCCGGCCAGATGCTGGATCGCTCCGGAGATGCCGCAGGCGATGTAGAGCGTGGGGGAAACGACCTTGCCGGTCTGACCGACCTGATCGGAATGCTTGCGCCAGCCCTCGTCCACGGCCGATCGCGACGCCCCGACCGCGGCCCCGAGGGCGGCGGCCAGCTCCTCGATCGGAGCGAAATTGCCGCCGGTCCCGCGCCCGCCGGAAACGATGATGTCGGCCTCGGAGAGCTCGATGCGGCCGGAGGCATCCAGGCGCTGCTCGACGACCGTCGTCGGGATCGCCCCCAAGGACAGCGCGGGCGTCTCCACGGCAGCCTCCCGCGGCCGCCGTTCGATCCGCATGACGTTCGGCCTCACGGCGGCGATCTGCGGCGAGCCGGCGATCTTCACCTCGGCCAGGATCTTGCCGCCGAACATCGGCCGGGTGAAGACGAGAGCGCCGTCCTGGAGGTGGATCGCGGTGCAGTCCATCGCCAGCCCCGCATCCTGCCGCGCGGCGAACCGCGCGGCGAGATCTTTCCCCTGCACCGTCGCCCCGAACAGGACGACCGCCGGCGGTTCGGCGGCGAGGGCCTGCGTCAGGGCCTCGGTGTAAGCCTCCACGCGGAAATCGGCGAGCTCCGGGTCGTCGAGCACGAGCACCCGGTCCGCCCCGAAGGCGGCCAATTCGGATGCGAGCCCCTGGACGCCGGAGCCCATCACCACCGCGGTCAGCTTCGTCCCCAGCGCGTCGGCAAGGCGACGGCCTTCGCTCACCGCTTCGTAGGAAACTTTGCGGAATTTTCCTTCCCGCTGCTCGGTGACGGCCACGATTCCGTCTGCCATCTTCGCCTCCTCTCACCGGCGGCTAGATCAGCCGCGCCTCATCGTGCAACACCCGCACCAGTTCGGCCGCGACGGCCTCCGGCGTTTCCCCCGTAATCATGCGCACCGCCTTGCGCGTGGGCGGGAGCTTGAGCGCCTGAACGAGAATTTTGCGCCCCGCCGCGCCGACCGTCGCCGGATCGACCCCGAGATCGGCAAGGGTCTTCACCTCGAGGGGTTTCTTCTTCGCCTTCATGATCCCCGGCAGCGACGCATAGCGCGGCTCGTTGAGTCCCCGCTGGGTCGTGATGAGCGCCGGCAGCGGGGCCTCCACCACGACCGTCCCGCCTTCGACGAGACGGTGACCGCGCACGCGCCCGTCGAGCAGCTCGACCTTCACCACGAGCGCGAGGTGGGGAATGCCCAGCCGCTCGGCCACCGCCGGGCCGACCTGCCCGTTGTCCTCATCCACGCCGCGTTGACCGCAGAGGATGAGGTCGAAGGGGATCGTCTTCAGCGCGGCGGCGAGAATCCGTGCCGTCGCCGGGGCGTCTCCGCCCTCGGCGGCGGGGTCCTGAATGTGAACGCCTTTGTCGGCGCCCATGGCGAGCGCCGTGCGGATCGTTTCCTGGACCCGCGCCCCCCCGAGCGAGACCACGGTCACCGTTCCCCCCCGGGCTTCGCGGATGCGCAACGCCTCTTCGACCGCCAGCTCGTCATAAGGGTTCATGATCCACTTGACGTCTTCCTTGCGGATCGAGACCCCGTCGGCGGCGATCTGGACGAGCGACTCCGTGTCCGGAACCTGCTTGACGAGAACGACGATGTTCATGCGGCGCACTCCTTTCCTAACGGTTCGCCTTGCGGATGCCGAGCTGATCGAGGGCGATGATCCACTTGCAGATGTTCGCCGAGCCCTCGACCATGGTGTAGGTCGGGGCGTCACGGAAATACCGGGCCACGGGATACTCGGTGGAATAGCCGTAGGCGCCGAGGATGCGCATGGCGTAGTTGGCGGCGCGGGTCACCACCTCGCCGGCGAAGTACTTCGCCTGAGCGACATCGAGCCCGTTGTCGAGCCGCCCCTGGTCCTTCGCCCAGGCGGCCTTGTAGACGAGAAGCCGCGCGGCCTCGATTTCCGCCGACATCTGCGCGATCAGGTCCTGGTTCATCTGGAACTCGCCGATCTTCTTTCCGAACTGCTTGCGCGTGTTCGCGTATTTCACGGCGGCGTCCAGGCAGGCCTGAGCGAGGCCCACGGCGCCGGCGGCGGCCGAAAGCCGCGTCTGGTTGAGCGAGCTGAAGACGATCCGCGCCCCGTCGCCGGGGGCCCCGAGGATGTTCTCCTTGGGGATGCGGCAGTCGGTGAGGAAGACCTCGCCCGTGGGCGAGGAGTGGGAGCCCATCTTGTCGAGCTGGGTCGTGCGCACGCCGGGAAAGTTCTTGGGCTCGAGCACGAAGGCCGAAAGTCCCTTGGACTCCTTGGAGCGGTCCGTGTAAGCGTAGAAAATGAGGACATCGGCCACATGGGCGTTCGAGATCCAGGTTTTGGATCCGTTGACCAGCCAGTGATCGCCGCGGTCTTCGGCGGTCGAGCTCATGGACATGACATCCGAGCCCGCATCCGGTTCGGTGATCGCGAAGCCTCCCAGATACTCCGCGCTGACGAGCCGGGGAATGTACTTGCGGCGCAGGGCTTCGCTGCCGTACTTGTAGATCGTGTAGGCGCAGCCGAGCGTCTGCATGTTGATCTGCACCCGAAGCGAGCTTGAGGCGCGGGCGATTTCCTCGCTGATGATCATGGCGGCGAGAAACCCCAGCCCTTCGCCGCCGTACTCCTCGGGGATGACCGTGCCAAAGAAGCCGAGCTCGCCCATCGGGCGGATCGCTTCCTGATAGGGGAAGTAATGCTTGGCGTCCCATTCGTCGGCGAAGGGGGCGATCTTTTTCTCGGCGAACTCGCGCACCGCCTTGCGCAGCATCTCCAGTTCCTTGGACAACGCGAAATCCATGGGCGTCTTTCTCTCCTCGAAAGTAGGATTCGTTGCAACTCCCGCCGCATACCGACAACGAAGCGCGCGGAACAGCGCGCGATCATAGCCGCGCCCCCCGGGGAAGTCAACGAAACCGGCGGCCCTCTCCGATCCCGCCGCCCGGCTTTACAAGGCGGGGGCGCTCGTCTCGATCGCCTCCCAGAAGCCCATCCATTTCGGCAGCCACAGGACCAGATCGGGCAGATAGGTCACCAGAAACAGAACCCCGAGCTGGATCATCAAAAAGGGGACCACCGCCCGGGCGACATAGAGGATGTTCTTGTTGGTGATCGCCCCGACGATGTACATGCTCACCCCGACCGGCGGGGTGCAGTAGCCGATGGCGAGATTGACCGTCATCAGCAGGCCGAAGTGCATGAAGTCGACGCCGAAGGTCGGAAGCAGCGGGATGACGACCGGGCCGACGATGAGGGTGGCCGAGATCACGTCCAGAAACATCCCCACCAGGAGGAAAAAGAGATTCATCACCAGCAGAAACATCGCCGGGGAGGTGATGTTCTCGATCACCGCCTCGGCGATCTTCCCCGGCACGTTTTCGAAGGTGAGGTAGCGGCCGAAGCAGGTCGCCCCGGCGACGATGATGAGCAGGGTCGAAGAGGTGACCGCCGAATTGACGATCACCTTCTTCACATCCCCCCATTTCATCGTCCGGTGGATGAACAGCTCGACCGTGAAGGCATAGACGCAGGCGACGACCGCGGCCTCGTTCGCCGTGAACATTCCCGAAAACGTCCCCACGAAGATGATCACCGGGAGCATGAGCGACCAGAAGCCCTCCCGCAACGTCGAAAGCACCTCCCGGAACCCCGGAACGGGCAGGCGCACGAGGACGGTGTCGTTGCGGAAAAGCAGGTAGGAGTAAACGCAGACCGCCGTCATGATCAGGACGCCGGGGACGAAGCCCGTGAGAAACAGCCCCTGGAGGGAGACGTTCGTGATCATGCAGTAGAGGATCATGCTGATGCTGGGCGGGATGATGATCCCCAGATTGGGGGAAGTGGTCATCAGGCCGATCGAGTACTTCTGGGGATAGCCGTTCTGGATCAGCGCCGGGATCATGAAGCCGCCGAGCGCGACGACGGTGGCGACGGTGGAGCCGGAGATCGCCCCGAAGAGCCCGCAACCGAGGCACCCCGCCATGCCCAGCCCGCCGGGAAGCCAGCTCACCAGCGTGTTGACGACCTTGATCAGTTTCTCCACGATGCTGCCGGCGGTCATGATGTTGCCGCAAAGGATGAAGAAAAGCACGACCACCAGGGCGAAGTTGTCCATGCTCTTGAAGAAACTCTGCGTGATCAAAAGCGGCTGGGGATCCGGGGCGAAAAAAAGAAAGCCGAGCAGGCCGGTAAAAAAAAGGCTCATGTAAACCGGAACGTAGGCCGCGAGCGCGCCGAGCAGGATGAGCAGGATCGCGATCACGCTGAATTCCATGTCCGTCTCCGTCTGGTTTCGAGCTCGGGGGGAGCGTCTTCAGCGCTCGGCCGCGGAGCGCCGCGCGCGGATGTCCACCGTCGCCATCATCAGCACGCGCAGGGTCATCAACACGCCGAGCAGCGGAAGCAGGGCGTAAAGGTAGACGGTGGGGATATTCAGGATCAGCGTACTCTGGCCCGATTTCACCTGCAGGGCGCAGAGCTGGATCCCGTAGTAGATGAGGATCGCCGCGAAGAGCAGGTGCACGCCGTGGCTGAAGAGGGCGAGCGGGTATTGCAAGCGGGGAACCAGCTGCACCAGGGCGTCGATCCGTACGGTCGCGCGGCTGCGGATGGCCGCGCTGCAGCCGACGAAGGTGGTATACAGGATCACCTCGCGCACGAGCTCCTCGGACCAGGCAAGCGAGTAGAAAAACCCGTACCGCAGGATCACGTTGAAGAAGAGCGCGATCATGGCGGCGAGCACGCTGAGAAAGAGCGTCCATTCCTCGAACAGGCTGAGCCAGCGGTCGATCCGCCGGAACCCTCGGGTCATGATTCTCCTGTCCTTTCCGCGGAGGAACACAAAAGAGGAGGCCGGCGGCCAGCCTCCTCTTCGTCGTCGCTTGTGGGGATCAGATCATTTGCGGTAGCCGAGGAATTCCTGCACCTCTTTCAGGAAATCCGCGGGCCGGTACGTATCCGAGGGGTGGAGCTGGTTGATTTCCTTCGAGTACTTGTAGTGGACCGGGTCGCCCAGTTTGCGCAGCGTGTCCATGTCCTCCTTCGGCAGCCGCAGGAAGGTGACCCCGGCGGCCTTGGCCTTGTTGATTTCCTCCAGCTCCTGGGCCTTGGTCTGCTTGCGGATGTCGGCGCAAACGTCTTTGACCGTCTTGACGAACACGCTCTGCAGATCGGCGGGCAGCGATTTGAACCAGGCCTTGTTGAAGATCCAGATGAAGAGCCCCTGAGCGTAATCGAGCTGGGTGAAGTATTTCGCATCCTCGAATTTCTTGGTGATGTTGCAGACCATGGGCGTGTGATCCAGGCCGTCGATCACGCCCTGCTTGAGGGCCATGGGCACATCCGGCCACGGCATGACCACGGGATTCAGGCCCCAGGCGTTATAGGTCAGGCGATTCACCTCGGCCTCGGCGATGCGGAACTTGACCTTCTTCGCATCCCCGAGCGTTTTCACCGGGATCTTCGTGTTCCAGCCGTAACTGCCATACCCGGTGATGTCGAGCCCCATGATTCCCTGGTGCTCCATGGCGTTCAGGAAGTGATCGAAGAGCTTTTTGTTTTCGACGAACTTGTCCAGGTTTTCGAACGTGTCGACGAGGAAGGGGAGATTGACGACGCCGAAGCGCGGGCCGAGGTTGGTCGAGGCGACCGAGCTGACGGCCATGCCCTGGATCGCCCCCATCTTGAGCTGGTTGAGGACTTCGACCTCGCCGCCCAGCATGGAAAAGGGTTTGTACTCGAAATAAATCTGTCCGTTGGTCCGCTTCCAGAGCTCGTCACGAATCGCAAACCCGGCATAGACCCCCTTGATGGCCGGCGAGGAGACGTTGGAGACGACCACGCGGAACTTCGCCCCCGACGGGTCGAAGGCCGGTTTCCAGGCATCGAGCGGCGACTTCTGCTGGGCTTCGGCGGCCCCGGTGCACAGCATGATCCACGCCAGGGCAAAGATCACCCGCCTCATCCACGAATGCCTTTGGCTCATCGTTCCCTCCTTTCCTTCTGCATTGAATAAATACCGTTCATTCTCCAAAAGCTGTTTACAGCTATAAAACAGCTTAACCGGCGTTTGTCAAGCGCAAAGCGGAAGCTCGCGCGGCAAGCGGAATTTTCTTGACCGGGCGGCGGAGGCGGATAAAAAGCACCCAGAGACGACGCCGGGAGGGCCTCTTGAAGAAGTGAATGCCCCGTTTCGATTCAATGCCCGTGAAGAGGAAGCGATCCGCGAAGCATCCCGCCGCATCCCGGTGGGGACGGCGCTCCGCCTGGAGAGTGACGAGGCGCATCCTGCGGCATCCCTGGAAGAATTCTGCCGCGCCCTGCTCGCCTGGATGCCGCAGCTGGAACTGCATCGCCGCTCCCCGGCCGCCGGAGATCTCCCGGCCCTGGTGCCCGGGGATCGGATCCGTTTCCTCGGGGCGCCCCGGGACCGCGAACTGCCCGTTTTTTTCGAAATCCTGGCCGGCGAGTCCTACACGAAGGCCGTCGGCCCGGCGTTCGAAGCTCCGGCTTCACCTGCGCCGCCCGCGGAACTCGAGCTGTTCGTCTCCTCCGGATGCGCGTTCTGCCCGCAGGCCTTGCGTCTTCTCCTCCCCCTGGTCCACGGATCCCCCTGGCTTCGTTTGCAGGTCGTCGACGCCGAAAGCCAGCCCGGCCGTTTCCGGGAACGGCAGGTGCGCTCGGTTCCCACCCTGCTGCTCGACGAACGCTTTCGCTGGGTCGGCGCCGTGAATCCGGAGGAAGTCCTGCGCGTCGCTTCCCACCGGGACCCGCGGGAGATCTCCGCCGCCTCGCTCGAGCGGCTCTTGAAGGAGGGGGAGGCGCGGCGGCTCGCCGCCTGGATGGTGGAGTCCAAGAGCGTCTTTCCGGCGCTGGGGGAATTGCTCTGCCGCGAGGAATGGCCGGTCCGGCTGGGAGCGATGGTGACCGTCGAGGAAATCCAGGCGCGCGATCCGGAACTCGCGGCGGCGGCGATCGCCCCCTTGACGGAGCGACTCGCTTCGCTTTCCGAGCACGTCCAGGGCGATCTCCTCTACCTTCTCGGAGAGATCGCGGCGGAGGCGTTTCTGCCGCGGCTGGAGGCCTACGCCGCCGCCGCCGCCAACGCCGAGCTCGCCGCGGCGGCCCGCGAAGCGGCGGAAAAGGTGCGCGCGAAAAAAAACTCCGGCCCCTGAGAGCGGGCCGGAGCGTCGGGGAACGATCGCCGCGCCGCGCAGGCGATGACGCCTCGCGGGGTTGGGCTCAGGCGGAGGTGGACTTTTCCGATTCGGCCGGAGCCGAAGACTCCGCCTGGGGCGGGGATTCCGGCACGGTCTTCGGCTTCGCTTTCTTTTCGGCGGAGGCTTCCGGTGCCGACGGTTTTTCTTTCGCCGCCGCCGGGGCTTTGGCGGTCTTGCGCCGCACGGCAGCCCGCTTCTTTCCTTTTTTCTTCTTCTCCTCGTCTGCGCCGCCGATCAGTTCGACCAGCGTGATCGGCGCGCCGTCGCCGGGGCGGAAGCCGAGCTTCGTCATCCGCGTGTAGCCCCCGGAAACCCGACCGAAGCGCTCGGCCGCTTTTTCAAAGAGGCGGTGCACCACCGCCGGCTCACGGATCACCGCCAGCGCCTGGCGCCGGGCGTGCAGATCCCCCCGCTTGGCCAGGGTCACCAACCGATCGGCCCAGCGCCGGATCTCCTTCGCCTTGGTGTCGGTGGTGCGGATCCGGTCGTGTTTGAAGAGCGAGGTCACCAGATTACGGAACAGGGCGTTGCGGTGACCGCAGTTGCGCCCCAGCTTGAGTCCGGCTTTGCGATGTCTCATGGGACCGCGTTACTCTCCTTCCTCCTCGCCGTCCTCGGGGGGCGGCGTGAAGCCCTCGAGCTTCATCCCGAGCGAGAGGCCCATCTCCGCCAGGACCTCCTTGATCTCGTTCAGCGACTTGCGCCCGAAATTCTTGGTCTTGAGCATTTCCGATTCGGTCTTGCTCACGAGTTGCCAGATCTTGTGGATGTTGGCGTTCTTCAGGCAGTTCGCGCTGCGCACCGAGAGCTCGAGCTCGTCGACGCTGCGCAGGAGGTTCTCGTTGAAGCTCGGCTGCTCGCCGAGATCGATCTTTTTGCGCGACTCGGGTTCCCGGCCTTCATCGAAGTTGATGAAGATGTTCATCTGTTCCTTGAGGATCTTGGCCGCGTAGGCGACCGCGTCCTCGGGGGCGAGGCTGCCGTCCGTCCAGACTTCCATCGTGAGCTTGTCGTAGTCGGTCCGCTGCCCGACCCGGGCGTTGCCGACGACGTAGTTGACGCGCTGGATCGGAGAAAAGACGGCGTCGATCGGGATCGTGCCGAGCGGAGCGTCCTCCTCCTTGTTCGCCTCGGCCAGCGCGTAGCCCTTGCCCACCTTGACGGTCATCGTCATCTTCAGCGCCCCCTTCTCCGAAAGGGTCGCGATGTGCTGCTTGGGGTTGAGCACCGCGCAGCGACCGTCCTCGCAGGCGATGTCGCCGGCGGTCACCTCGCAGGGTCCCGTCGCCTCGATGCGCAGAACCTTGGGCTTGGCATCCTCCACCTTGAAGCGGATTTCCTTGAGGTTGAGCAGGATTTCGGAGACGTCCTCCAGCACCCCCGGGATGGCGCTGAACTCGTGCATCACGCCGTCGATGCGCACCGAGGTGATCGCCGCACCGTACAGCGAAGAGAGGATCACCCTTCGCAGCGCGTTGCCGAGCGTGATGCCGAATCCCCGCTCCAGCGGCTCGCAGACGAATTTGCCGTAGCTGGGGTTGCTGGTGACCTGAATCTTCTCCGGCCGGATCATCTGCTGCCAGTTGATGTGAAACAATGCATCAGAGGGCATGGTGGCTTCTCCTCGTCGCCTCGAGTGTCGAGTCCTCGCGGGAGGTCCCTGCAGGACGCTTCGGGGGATCGTTTACTTCGAGTAGAGCTCGACCACGAGCTGCTCCTGCATGGGCATCGTCAGATCCTCGCGCACCGGCAGGCTCTTCACCACGCCGCGGAGGCGTTCCTTTTCCAGGTCCAACCACGGGGGTACCCCTCGCCGCACGACGGCATCCAGCGCCTCCTGAATGACCTGAACGTTCCGGCTGCCCTCGCGGACCTCCACCGTATCGCCCACGTTCACCTGAAAGGAGGGGATGTTCACGCGCCGGCCGTTCACCAGGAAATGGCGGTGCTGCACGAGTTGGCGCGCCTGGCTGCGCGAATTCGCAAAGCCCAGACGGTAGACGACGTTGTCCAGCCGGCGCTCGAGGGCGACCAGCAGGTTGGTCCCGGTGATGCCCCGCTGCCGATCGGCGCGCTCGAAGAACAGGTGGAACTGTTTCTCCGAAAGCCCGTAGATCCGCTTGATCTTCTGCTTCTCCCGCAGCTGGATACCGTAGTCGGAGGTTTTGCGTCCCCGTCGCTCGCCGTGCTCCCCGGGCGGGTAGGAACGGCGGTCGAAGGCGCACTTGTCGGAATAACACCGGTCGCCCTTCAGAAAGAGCTTCATGTTCTCCCGCCGGCAGATCCGGCAGTCCGATCCCCGATGAATGGCCAAAGCGTCCTCCCTCTCGCTTGCTCGATTCGTCTCCGGGCCGGCCGCGGCGAGCGGCCGGAAGCCCGGTTTACACCCGCCGACGCTTGGGCGGCCGGCAGCCGTTGTGCGGCACCGGGGTGACGTCCTTGATGGCCGTCACGTGGATCCCGGTGTTCTGCAAGGCCCGCAGCGCGGACTCGCGTCCCGGGCCGGGGCCCTGGATGTAGACCTCGACGTTCCTCATCCCCGCCTCCATGGCCTTGCGGACCGCATCCTCGGCGGCGACCTGCGCGGCGAAGGGCGTGCTCTTGCGGGACCCTTTGAAGCCCAGCACGCCGGCGCTTGACCAGGCGACGGTATTGCCCATCGTGTCCGTCACGGTCACGATCGTGTTGTTGAAGGTGGACTGGATGTGGACGACGCCGCTGGCGACGCTGCGCTTGATCTTCTTCTTGCTCTGGGTCGTTTTGGTGGCCATCGCTCCTCGCTTTTCCCCCTGGGCGTCCCGGCGGGCGGGGGCCTATTTCTTCGTCACGACTTTTTTCTTGATCGTCCCGCGGCGGGGCCCTTTGCGCGTACGGGCGTTGGTGTGGGTCCGTTGCCCGCGGACCGGCAGCGATTTGCGATGCCGCAGCCCGCGGTAGCAGCCGAGGTCCATGAGACGTTTGATGTTCATGGAGACCTCGGAACGCAGCTCGCCCTCCACCTTATGCTCGCTGTCGAGGACCTTGCGGATGCTGTTGATCTGGGCCTCGGTCAACTCGTCGGTCTTCAGATTCGGATCGATGTCCAGCTTCGCCAGAATCTTCCGCGACGTGGACCGCCCGACCCCGTAAATGTAGGTCAGTCCGATCTCGATCCGCTTGTTTCGGGGCAGGTCGACGCCCGCAATCCGTGCCAAGGCTCGGGCCCTCCTTATCCTTGTCTCTGTTTGTGACGTTTGTTTTCACAGATCACGCGCACGATTCCCTTGCGCCGCACGATCTTGCACTTGGGACAGATTTTCTTGGTGGATGCCCTGACTTTCATGGCCAAACCTTCTCCTCTCGATCGGCGGCCGGCGGCGCTACTTGGACCGGTAGACGATGCGGCCCCGGGTGAGGTCGTAGGGGGAAAGCTCGAGCGTCACCTTGTCGCCCGGCAGAATCTTGATGAAATGCATGCGCATCTTGCCGGAGATGTGCGCGAGCACGCGGTGCTTGTTCGGCAGCTCCACGCGGAACATGGCGTTGGGAAGCGTCTCCAGCACCACGCCTTCGACTCGGATCGCCTCTTCTTTCGGCATCGTCCCGCTCCGCACCTCGGTCCCGGCGGCGATTACATCCGCCCTTTGATCCGTCCGGCGCCGCCCTTCAAGAATCCCTCGTAGTGCCGCGCCAGCATGTGGCTTTCGATCTGCGCCACGGTGTCGATCGCCACCCCGACCACGATCAAGAGCGCCGTACCGCCGAAGTAAAACGGCGCGTGGAACTGGGTGATCAGGATCGACGGCAGGACACAAACCGCCGAGACGTAGACGGCGCCGCCCAAGGTGATGCGCGACAGCACGCGGTCGATGTACTCGGAGGTGCTCCGACCGGGCCGGATCCCGGGAATGAAGCCGCCCGCCTTTTTCATGTTGTCGGCGACATCGGTGGGGTTGAACGTGACCGCCGTGTAAAAGTAGCAGAAGAAAAAGATGAACCCCACGTAGAGCAGCTCGTAGACCGCATGCCCCGGACGGATGGCGTCGGCGATTGTCTGCATCCAGGGCACCTTGATGAAGCTGGCGATCGTCGCCGGAAACATGATGATCGAGGAGGCGAAAATCGGCGGTATCACCCCCGCGCTGTTGATCTTGAGCGGCAGGTGCGTGCTCTGCCCGCCGTAGAGCCGGCGGCCGATGATCCGCTTGGCGTATTGCACGGGGATGCGCCGCTGGGCCTGCTCGACGAAGATGATCGCCGCGACCACGGCCACCATGAGGACGAGCAGGAACAGAACGAGGAAAATGCCGATTTCCCCCGTGGACATCAGGGTGAAAGTCTGCCCCATGGCGACGGGCAGGCGGCAGACGATGCCGGTGAAGATGATGAGCGAGATGCCGTTGCCGATGCCCCGCTCGGTGATCTGCTCACCCAACCACATGATGAAGGCCGTTCCGGCCGTGAGCGTGATCACCGTGAGCAGCCGAAAGCCCCAGCCGGGGTACATCACCACGGCCGCCCCGCCGGGCGCGGTCATCGTCTCCAGGCCGACGGCGATGCCGAACCCCTGGATCAGGGAGAGCACCACGGTGCCGTAGCGCGTGTACTGGGTGATCTTCTTGCGGCCGGCCTCGCCCTCCTTCTTCAGCTGCTCGAGGTGGGGAACGACCACGGTCAGCAGCTGCAGGATAATCGAAGCGCTGATGTAGGGCATGATGCCGAGGGCGAAGACGGAGAGCCGCTCGAGCGCCCCCCCCGAGAACATGTCCACCAGCCCGAGCAGCGTCCCCCGTGCGGTGGCGAAAATGGCGGCGAGCGCCGCGCTGTCGATCCCCGGCACCGGAACCTGGACGCCCACGCGATAGACGATGAGCATCGCGAGCGTGAAGAGGACCCGCCGCTTGAGTTCGGGGATGCGGAAGATGTTGGTCAGCCCGCCGATCATGCCGTTTCCTCGACCCGCCCGCCCGCGGCCTCGATCTTGGTTCGCGCGCTGCGACTGACCTTGGCCACCCGCACCGTGAGGGCGGTCTGGATTTCCCCCTCGCCGAGCAGCTTGACGCCGTCGCGGATGTTGCGCACCCGCCCCGCCCGGAGAAGCGCGGATGCATCCACGACGGAGCCGGCCTCGAAGCCGGCGAGATCCCGCAGGTTGACCACCGCCCACTCCTTGCGGAAGGGGTTCTTGAAGCCCCGCTTGGGCAACCGCCGCTGGAGCGGCATCTGGCCGCCTTCGAATCCGGGATGGGTCTGGCCGCCCGAGCGGGCCTTGTGCCCCTTGTTGCCGCGCCCCGCCGTCTTGCCCCAGCCGGAGGCCACCCCCCGGCCCACGCGTTTCTCTTTGCGGCGCGAACCGGCGGCCGGCTTGAGTTCGTGCAGTTTCATGCGCCTTTCTCCTCGGTCCGGACCAGGTGGCGGACGGCGTGGATCATGCCGCGCACCGCGGGGAGATCCGGCTGTTCGACCGTCTGATGCATCCGCCGCAGGCCGAGCGCCCGGAGCACCCGGCGGTGCTTTTCGGGCCTTCCGATCATGCTCTTCACCAGCGTGATGTGCAACGTCTTCGCCATGCGCTCCTCATTGAACGACGCCGCCCCGCCTCAGGCGAGCGTCTCGACGGCGATCCCCCGCCGCTCGGCGACTTGCTGCGGGCTCTCCAGCCGGGAAAGCCCCGCGAAGGTGGCCCGCACCAGGTTGTGCGGGTTGTGGGATCCCAGGCACTTGGTCAGGATGTTCTGAACCCCGGCGGCCTCAAGCACGGCGCGTACCGCTCCGCCGGCGATCAGTCCGGTGCCGGGGCTCGCCGGTTTCAACAGCACGCACCCCGCTCCGTAGCGGCCGAGGATTTCCGAGGGGATCGTCCCCTCGCGCAGCGGAACCTGGATCAAGTTTTTCTTGGCTTGTTCTACGCCCTTGCGGATGGCTTCGGGGACTTCGCTCGCCTTGCCCAACCCGTAGCCGACGGATCCGCGGCCGTCTCCCACGACCACGATCGCACTGAATCCGAACCGGCGGCCGCCCTTGACCACCTTGGCGACCCGGTTGATGCTGACGACCTTATCGATCCACTGCTGCTCGCTGTCCTGCTGCTTGAACAAGGCTCTTCCTCCTTGGGCTCCGCACGCGCGGGCCGGACCGATGTCAGAACTGCAGCCCCGCCTCGCGGGCCCCGTCGGAGACGGCTTTCACCCGTCCGTGATAGAGAAACCCGTTGCGGTCGAAGACCACCTTCTCGATCCCCCGGGCCCGGGCCCGCTCGGCGATGAGTTTGCCCACCAGCAGGGCCTTCTCGCGTTTTTTCCGCCCCACGGCCGCTTCGGCCACGGCCTTCTCGCAACTGCTCGCCGCCGCGAGCGTACAAGCGCTGCGGTCGTCGATCAGCTGGGCGTAGATGTGACGGGCGCTGCGGAAGACGGAGAGCCGCGGCCGCTCGGGCGTCCCCAGGACGCGCTTGCGGATGCGCCGCTTGCGCTTCAGCCGCATTTCCGATTTCGTGTTCACACCCATGACGTTCCCCGACTCCTTTGCGGCGGATGGAAGGTTACTTGGTCCCGGTCTTGCCGGCCTTGCGCTGAATCCGCTCCTCGGCGTACTTGATCCCCTTGCCCTTGTAAGGTTCCGGGGGCCTCAGGCGGCGGATCGCGGCCGCGGTGCGTCCCAAGGTCTCCTTGTCGATGCCCGAGAGCCGGATCAGCGTGTTCTTTTCCACCGTCGCCTGGATGCCTTCGGGCAGATCGAACTCTTTCGGCGTCGAATAGCCCAGTTGGAAGACCAGCGTGCGTCCTTTGAGCTCGGCGCGGTAGCCGATGCCGTTGATTTCGAGCAGCCGCTCGAACCCCCGGGAGACGCCGGTCACCATGTTCGCCACGAGGCTCCGGGTCAGGCCTTGGAGGGCGCGGGCGTTCTTGAGCTCCCGGCCGATGCGCACCCGCACCTCGCCGTCGGCGATTTCCAGCTCCATCGCCGGGTGGATCTCGCGCGCCAACATGCCGTTTCGCCCCTGGACCGTCAGCTTCCGGTCGGCGTAGGTGATCTTCGTGTTTTCCGGAATCGGAATCGGTTTTTTGCCAACCCGAGACATACCCTGCCCCCCTGACTTCTCGCTCGACGGCCGGCGCCGCTCAGCACACGACACAGAGCCACTCCCCGCCGAGATTTTCCTTGCGCGCCTGGCGGTCGCTCATCACCCCGCGCGAAGTCGACAGGATGGAGATCCCCAGCCCGTTCATCACGGGACGGATCTCGCCGCCCTTGACGTAGACCCGCCGGCCCGGCTTGCTGATCCGCTCCAGGCGCTGGACGGCCGGAACCTGGCCGGGACCGTATTTCAGATAGACCCGCAGGATGCCCTGCCTGCCGTCCTTGAGAAATTTGTAATTCTTGATGAACCCCTCTTCCTTGAGAATCCGGGCCATCTCCACCTTCAGTCGGGAACCCGGGACATCGACGCTCACGAATCGCGCCTTGGCGGCGTTGCGGATGCGCGTCAACATGTCGGCGACGGGATCGGTTACGGCCATTCCTGTCCTCCTGTGTTCCGGCGGGCGATGCGCTGGCTTCGCGCGGGCATCACCAGCTGGACTTCGTGACCCCGGGCAGCTTGCCCCATGAGGCAAGCGTCCGGAAACAGATGCGGCAGACGCCGAAGCGCCTCAGGTATCCTCTCGGGCGCCCGCAGATCGGGCAGCGGTTGTGGGCCCGCACCTTGAACTTCGGGGTTCGCAACGCTTTCAACCGCATCGACTTCTTTGCCAACGGATCCTCCTTCGCCCTCCGCGCACGACCGCGGGCCGGCGGCGCCTCAATTGCGGAACGGCATCCCCAGCAGCCGCAGAAGTTCGCGGCCCTCCTCGTCGCTGCGCGCGCTGGTGACGATGCAGACGTTCAGCCCCTTGATCTTGTCGATCTTGTCGTAGTCGATCTCGGGAAAAATGATGTGCTCCCGGATCCCCAGGGCGTAATTCCCGCGACCGTCGAACGCCTTGGCGGAAACCCCGCGGAAGTCGCGCACCCGCGGCAGCGCGACGTTGATCAGCTTCTGCAGGAAATCGTACATCCGCTCGCGGCGCAGCGTGACCATGCAGCCGATCGGCATGTTCTCCCGCACTTTGAAGGCCGCGATCGATTTCTTCGCCTTGGTGATCACCGGCTGCTGGCCTGCGATGGCCTTCAACTCCTCGGCGGCGCTCTCCAGGATCTTGATGTTCTGGATCGCCTCGCCCAGCCCCATGTTCAGCACGACCTTCACGAGCCGGGGGACCTGCATCCGGTTCTTGTAACCGAAGGTCTCGATCAGCCTGGGAACGACTTCCTTCTCGTACCGCTCTTTGAGCGCAGACATGGCTGTACTCCCCGCCTCGTCAGGATTCGACCGCTTCGCCGCACTTCACGCAGACGCGCTGCTTTTTGCCGTCCTCGAGGGTCCGGAAGCGCACGCGGGTGGCCGCCATGCACTTGTTGCAGATCAACAGCACGTTGGACCAGTGGAGCGGCGCCTCGGCCTCGACGATGCCGCCTTGGCGGTTCTTGGCGCTCGGCCGCGTGTGCTTCTTGATGAGGTTGACCTTTTCCACCAGGAGGCGCTCCTTCTTGCGGAACACCTGGAGGACCTTGCCGATCTTCCCCCGGTCTTTGCCGGTGAGGACCTTCACCTTGTCGTCCTTGCGGATGGCGACCTTGTCGAATTTCATCTGCCGTCTCCCGGCCGTCTGCCGGCCCTCTGCCGTCTCCGGGGCCCCGTGCGCGCGGACCCGCGCCCTCCCGCCGTTAGAGAACCTCCGGGGCGAGAGAGATGATCTTCATGAAGCGCTTGGCCCGCAGCTCGCGCGCCACCGGACCGAAGATGCGCGTGCCGATCGGCTCTTTGGCCTGGTTGATCAGCACCGCCGAATTCTCGTCGAAGCGGATGTAGGATCCGTCGGGACGGCGCACTTCCTTCTTCGTCCGCACCACGACCGCCTTGTGCACATCGCCCTTCTTCACCTTGGCGTTGGGGATCGCCTCCTTCACCGACACGACGATCACGTCGCCCACCGTCGCATACCGCCGCCGGGAGCCCCCCAGCACCTTGATGCAGTAGAGCACCTTCGCCCCGGAGTTGTCGGCCGCCTTCAGCCGGGTCTCCACCTGGATCATGACCGTCGTCCTTTCGCCTCTCGCCTCAGGCCGCTTTTTCGAGAATCCGGCTCACCCGCCAGCGCTTCGTCCGGCTGAGCGGCCGCGACTCGGTGATCTGCACGCGATCGCCGATGCCGCAGGCGTTGTTTTCGTCGTGAGCGGCGAACTTGGCCCGCCGCCGGATGTACTTGTGGTAGGCCGGATGTTTCACCAGGCGCTCGACCGACACGACGACGGTCTTGTCCATCCGGTTGCTGACCACGACACCCACCACCTGCCGTTTCATTCCTCGTGTTTTCATGGCCTGCCGTTTACGCCTTCGCCGATTCCGGCTTGCGGGTCGTTTCGTTCAGGACGGTCTCCAGCCGGGCGATGTCGCGCCGCGCCTGCCGGAGCCGCGCCTTGTTTTCGAGTTGCCCGATCGCGTGTTGGAAGCGGAGGTTGAAGAGCTCCTGCTTCGTCTCCTCGAGCTTGCGGCGCATTTCCTCGGGCGTGAGATTGCGGATCTCCCGGGCTTTCATCGCGCCTCGCTCCTTTCCACGAACTTGGTCTTCACGGAGAGCTTGTGCGCCGCCAGGCGCAGCGCCTCCAGGGCGAGATCCCGCGGCACCCCCTGGATCTCGTAAAGAATACGTCCGGGCCGCACCACGGCGACCCAACCCTCGGGAGCGCCCTTGCCTTTGCCCATGCGCGTCTCCGCCGGTTTTTTCGTGTAGGGCTTGTCGGGGAAGATCCGGATCCAGATGCGACCGCCGCGCTTGACATGCCGGGTCATCGCCACGCGCGCCGCCTCGATCTCCCGCGCGTTGACCCAGCCCGAGCCGACGGCCTGCAGACCGAACTCCCCGAAGTGCAGCATGGCCCCGCGGCGGGCGACGCCGCGCACCCGACCTTTCTGCTGCTTGCGGTATTTCACCTTCTTGGGACTGAGCATCGTTGCCTACCCCCGGGCCTCAGGCGGCGGCTTCCGCCGTCGCCTGGTCTTTGCGCAGGACCTCGCCTTTAAAAATCGTCACCTTCACCCCGACCACCCCGTAGGTGGTCTTCGCCTCGGCCTGGCCGTAGTCGATGTCGGCCCGCAGGGTGTGAAGCGGCACGCGGCCTTCCCGGTACCACTCGGTCCGGGCGATTTCCGCGCCTCCCAGGCGGCCCGAGCAGATGACCTTGATGCCGAGCGCGCCGAAGCGCATCGCCGACTGCACCGCACGTTTCATGGCCCGCCGGAAGGCCACGCGGCGCTCGAGTTGCATGGCGACGTTTTCGGCCACAAGCTGGGCGTCCACCTCGGGCTTGCGAATCTCCTGGATGTCGATCAGCACCTCGTGGGCGGTCAACTTCTCGAGATCTTTCTTAAGCAGCGCGATCTCCGCGCCCTTCTTGCCGATTACGATCCCCGGCCGCGCGGTAAAAATCCGCAACCGGATGCGCTTGGCGGAACGCTCGATCTCGATGCGCGAAACCCCGGCGTGGTAGAGCTTCTTTTTGATGAACTGCCGCAGCCGGTGATCCTCCAGGATATACCGGGCGTAGTTTCGGCCGCCGAACCAGCGGGATTCCCACGTCTTGACGATGCCGAGTCTCAATCCGATCGGGTTGACTTTCTGGCCCAAGCTCCCCCTCCTCATTCCTCCGTGGACGGCTCCGAGAGGACCACGGTTACATGGCAGGTCGGCTTCAGGATCCGGGTTCCCCGCCCGCGCGCTTTCGTGCCCCAGCGTTTGAGCATCGGCCCGTCGTCGGCCCGGATGGTGCTCACCACGAGGCGGTCGACATCCATTCCCGGCTTCCGGTCGGCGTTGGCGACCGCCGAGCGGATGAGCTTTTCGAGATGTTTGGCCGCTTTCTGCGGCATGAACTTCAACAGACTCAACGCCGCCTCGACCGGCTTGCCTTTCACGGCGGCCGAAACCTTCATCACCTTCAAAGGAGAAATCCGCATGTAGCGGGCCTGCGCTCTTGCCTCCATCGCGCCCTCATCCTTTTCGCCGTCGAATTCGCCCGGCCCGCGATCAGGCCGCCTTCGACTTCCGGTCCCCCGAATGGCCGTGGAAGGTCCGGGTCGGGGCGAATTCCCCCAATTTGTGCCCTACCATGTTCTCCGAGATGAACACGGGGATGAACTTGCGGCCGTTGTGCACGGCGAGCGTCAGCCCCACCATCTCCGGCACGATCGTCGAGCGGCGCGACCAAGTCTTGATCACCTTGCCGCTGCGCGCCTCCTGGGCCTGCTGCACTTTCCGCAGCAGGCTGCCGTCAACGAAAGGCCCCTTTTTCAACGATCTGGACATCGGCCATCCTCTCTCGCGCCGGCGCCCCGCGGCGCGCGGGTTGTTCCGCCCGTGCGCCGCCTGGACGACCTCAGGATCTGCGTTTCACGATCAGCCGATCGCTCGGCTTGCGTTTGCGCGTCTTGTGCCCCTTGGTCGGCTTGCCCCACGGCGTGCAGGGATGCCGGCCTCCCGAGGACTTGCCCTCGCCCCCGCCCATCGGATGGTCGATGGGGTTCATGGCCACCCCCCGCGTGTGAGGGCGACGGCCTTTCCAGCGCGCCCGGCCCGCCTTGCCGATGGAGACGTTTTCGTGCTGCAGGTTGCCCACCTGCCCCACCGTGGCCCGGCAGTCGAGCAGCACCTTGCGCACCTCGTTGGAGGGCATCTTGAGCAGCGCGTAATCGCCCTCCTTGGCCATGAGTTGGGCGTAACTGCCGGCGCTGCGCGCAAGCTGCCCGCCGCGGCCGACGCGCAGCTCGATGTTGTGGACCTGGGTCCCGAGCGGGATGTGGCGCAGCGGCAGGCAATTGCCGGGCCGGATATCCGCCTCGGGGCCGGAGACGACCCGATCCTCGGGCTTCAAGTCCACCGGGGCGAGGATGTAGCGTTTCTCGCCGTCGGCATACTGCAAAAGCGCGATGCGCGCCGACCGATTGGGGTCGTACTCGATGCCGACCACGCGGGCCGGAACGCCGTCCTTGTCGCGCTTGAAGTCGATGCGTCGGTAGTGCCGCTTGTGCCCTCCGCCGCGCGAGCGCGCCGTCACCCGGCCGTAGACGTTCCGCCCTCCGCTCTTGCGCAGGGGCTCGAGCAGGCTCTTTTCGGGCTCGGGGCGCGTGATCTCGGACCCGTCGTCGTAGGTCTGGAAACGGCGCCCCGGAGAGGTGGGTTTGACCTTTTTCAGTCCCATGCTCGGCTCCTCTTCAGGCCCCCTCGAAGAAGTCGATCCGCTCGCCCGGCATCAGCCGCACGATCGCCTTTTTCCAGTCGCGGCGCTTGCCCTGGACCCGCCCCCGCCGGGTGGCCTTGCCGCGGATCTGCTGCGTACGCACAGAGGCGACGCGCACGCGGAAGGCCTCCTCGACAGCGCGCCGGATTTCGATCCGATTGGCGTCGCGGGCGACCTCGAAGGAAACCTGGTTGTAGAGCTCCTTCTGGAGGTTGGTCTTCTCCGTGAGCAGCGGCCGGATGATGATGTCGGCGTACCTCATGCGCTCAGCCTCCCTTCGATTGCGGCGACGGCCGGCTGCAGAAGCACGAGGGTCTCGTACTTCAAGACGTCATAGACGTTCAGTCCCGCCGTGGGCAGCACCTTGACGCCGGGGACGTTGCGCGCCGAACGCTCCAGCCCCTCGTCCCGCCCTGCGGTGACGATGAGCGCGTTGCGCAGGTTCAGCGCCTTGAGCGCCGAGACGAAAGCGCGGGTCTTCACCTCCGGCAGTTCGAAGCGCTCCAGGACGACGAGCGCATTCTCCTGCAGCTTGGAGGTGAGCGCCATTTTCAACGCCGAACGCCGCACTTGCTTGGGAAGCCGCTGCACATAGCTCCGGCCGTCGGGACCGAAGACGACGCCGCCGCCGCGCAGAAGCGGCGACTTGATGTCCCCGCGCCGGGCCCGCCCGGTCCCCTTCTGCCGGTAGAGTTTGCGGGTGCTGCCGGTCACCTCGCCGCGATGCTTCACCCGCGGGTTCGCCGATCGCCGGTTGGCGAGTTGCAGGGTGACCACGTCGTGAAGCACGTGCGGCTTGACCGCCACGTTGAAGATCGACTCGGCAAGCTCAAGCCGGGCGACCGGCCGGCCCTCCATGTTGCAAACGTCCACGCCAGGCATGTTCCCCCCTCGTCTCCGAAAGCCTTCTCCGTTCACCGCCGGCGCTCGATCTTCGGCTTGCGGATGGCGAGCAGCCCCGAAGCGGGACCGGGGACGGCCCCGCGGAGCAGGATCAGGTTCTCCTCGGGCCGGATGTCGACGACCTCCAGGTTCTGCACCGTCTTGCGCTCGAACCCGAAATGTCCCGGCAGACCCTTGCCCTTGATCACGCGCGAGGGCCAGGCGCTGGAACCGATGGATCCGGGAATGCGATGGCACTTGCTGCCGTGGGTCGTCCGCCCGCCGCTGAACCCTTCCTTCTTGATTACGCCGGAGAAGCCGCGGCCTTTGCTCCGTCCGCTCACGTTCACCCGCTCCCCGACCGTGAACACGGCATCCACCGTGAGGCGCTGGCCGACCTGGAAGGCGCCCGGGTCCTCGACGGCGAATTCCTGGAGGTGCCGAAAGCCGGTTCCGCCGGCCTTGCGCAGATGGCCCTGGAGCGGCTTGGTCACGCGCCGCGGGGCGACCTCTTCGAAGCCGAGCTGCAGCGCGTCGTAGCCGTCGGTTTCCTTACGCTTGATCTGAGTCACGACACAGGGCCCGGCCTGGATGACGGTCACCGGCGTCACTCGGCCGTCCTGGGCGAAGAGGCTCGTCATCCCCAGCTTTTTCCCCATCAATCCTTTGCACGTCATCGCGATTCGTCCTTCGGACTCCGCCCCCGGCCCGGCCTCCGGCCGCAAGGGCCCTCCGGCAGCGCGCCGGGGCGTTTCCGGGTCACAACTTGATCTCCACATCCACGCCCGGCGAGAGATCCAGCTTCATCAGCGCGTCGACCGTCTGCTGGGTGGGCTCGAGGATATCGAGCAGGCGCTTGTGAATGCGCATCTCGAACTGCTCCCGGGACTTCTTGTCCACATGCGGCGAGCGCAGCACCGTGTACTTGCTGATGCGCGTCGGCAGCGGAATGGGCCCGACCACTTTGGCGCCCGTCTTGACCGCCGTATCGACGATGTCCGCCGCCGACTGGTCAAGCAGCTTGTGATCGTAAGCCTTGAGCCGGATCCGGATTTTCGTGTTCATGATCATGGACGCGCCCGCCTTCAGGCCAGGATTTCGGAGACGACGCCGGCGCCGACCGTGCGGCCGCCCTCGCGGATCGCAAACCGCAGCTCCTTCTCCATCGCAATCGGGGTGATCAGCTCCGCCGTAATCGAGACATTGTCCCCCGGCATCACCATC
>CALIUY010000025.1 GCA_938048455.1 uncultured Desulfobacterales bacterium
AGCTGGGCGACGATCTCGGACTTGCCGATGCCCGGCGCGCCGTGGAGCATCACCGATGGCGGGTTCGGCATCAGGGAGATGGCCTTCAGGATGTTCAGCGCGTCGGCCGGGGAGATCGGGTTCGTGTTGATCGGCATTGGGAGCTCTGTCCTTGTCTGGAAGGGATCCGCCGTCCGGGCGGGCGGCTGAGGGCCGCCCGGCGGCGAGGGGAGTGGGGGCGTCGCCGGCGTGCTGCCGCCGGGAGTGGTGTTTGCCGCGGTCGTCGTCTGTCCGTCTTGCGCCGGGACGACCGGGCGGACAGCTCAAGCCGCTCGGTCGTCCTGCCCTGTCTTCTCCCGCTGCCAGACCGACGGAGGGAGCGGCCAGAAGGAAATCCGCAGACCCTCATCCTCGGTAGGCAGGAGATAGACGTTGTCTTCTCGCCGGAGTACAAGGGGGCCAGTGCGCAGGCCCTGGATCGCGGCGGGCTTGGTCTAGGGAAATCCGGTGGCCGTGGCGCGGTCAGACGAAGGCAAGGACGCGATGGCCAGAGAGGGCTGGAGCGTTTTGTCCAGGCAGGAGAAGCAGAGCGCGTCCATCGGGAGGTCTGGGGCAGGCCTCGCCGAAGCCGAGGCCTCGGTTGGGGAGGCGGACGTCGACGCGGCTGACCCGGCCGGGGAGCCGGGCGGCCTGGGGGCCGCCGGCGTCGAGGGTGGCGAGGTGGAGGGCGCCGTCGCGGTCAAGCGTAGCGCGTCCGTCGCGGCAGCATGCCGCGGTCTCAAGAGCATCGGCGATCGTAGGAGCGACCTTGGCGTTGCGGATCTTGTCCGCGGAGGGGTTCGTGAAGAATCTGGCGTCGCTCCAGAGGACGAGGCGGGTCCGTCCCTGGGCGTCGCACTGGAGGCGCAAGCCGTAGGCGGCGTGCTCGCGGAGGCGGGCGTCGAAGTGACGCAGCGCGAGGATGGGGTAGATGGAGACGAACGGATCGGGGAGGTCGCCGGGCGACGCGAGCGTCGGGAAGAGGATCTTGGCCAGGACGGCGGGGATGCCACGCCCTTCTGGCGGCGAGCGCAGTCGGGCAGGAGCGGCGGCAGGCCCGCCAGGGCCTCGCGGAGCGCCGGGGCGGGGCGGTGGGGGGCGGCGGAGAAAGGCGGCGCGTCCGACGAGCAGGTTGGCGGACCAGCGCCGCTGGAACCCTCCCCGGGGTTGGTGGAGCACCCAGGCGCTGGGGCCGCCAGGGGTGCGGGCGAGGAGGAGGATCTGGTCGAGGGGAGGCTGGAGGGAGACGATGCGGATCTGTTCGGTCCGGAGCGCGCGGCACAGAGCCAGGGGCGCCACGTCGGTGGAGCGCGGGGCGTGCCAGGCGTGCAGGCGCAGGCGCATGAGCGGGGGCACGGGGGGCTCCTCTGGGCGTCCGTGAGGAGGAGAAGGGGACGCGGTCCCGGAACGTCTAAGCCATGGCGAGCCCAAAGCCGGGCAGGAGGGCGCAGGCCGCCTCGGCAACGGCGAGGAGGGTGCGGGCGCGCAGGGGGCGCGGGATCCGGAGATGGGCGGAAAGGGGATCGAGCGGGTGGCCGTCGGCGCGGCTCCAGGCGCCGTCAAGCCCGTTCGGCCAGGTCCTGGCGACGCCCCCGAGGGCGCGCCGCGGGGCCAGGTCCCGCGTCAGGCGTCGGAGGAAGGAGCGGGGCATGAGTGGCGTCTCCGGGCGTCGGGGGTGTCGGCGCAGGCGAAGGCGACGTCGAGGAGCCAGGGGCCGGGCCGTCCGTCGGCGAGGACGAGCAGCAGGACGCCACCCAGCCGCTCGAGCCGGGCGGCGCGTCCCTCCATGGCCTGGTCCAGCCAGGGCGAGGGCGTGCCCCCGGCGGCGCGCGCGGCAAGGCGGCCGTGGCCGCGGTCGAGGTAGAGGACCGCGTCGCCCTGGCCGAGGGAGCCCGCGACGCGGCGCATCCACCGGCGCGTCTGCGCGCCACAGAACTTGAGCGGCGCGGGCGTGCGGGGGCCGGCGGGAGGGGTCCGCCGGAGGAGGCAGATCTCCCGGCGCCCGGGGGCGTCCAGGAGCGCCAGGCCGTCGCCGACGAGGAGGCCGCGTCCGCGATCCTCGGCAAGCCAGGCGGAGAGGCGTCGGAGACGGGCGTCGTCGAAGACGTCGCGTCCGAGGCGCAGGGGCTGCGCCGAGGCGCTCAGGAGGCGTCCGGACTCGAGGACGAAGGCGACGCGGCCCTGGCCGTTGACGGCGGTGAGGGCCCCAATTGGCATGAGGGCGCGGAGGTGGCGCAGGGCGCAAGCGAGGGGATCGCGCATCTTGGTGTCCTTCCGGTGGTCGGTGGCGCAGGACGCGTCTTGGCGCGCCGCAAGGGCTTCCCCTTGAGGAGCGAGGCATCGGGTCGTGCGCCCCGCGCGCCGCTCTCTCAGAACCAGAAGGTGAGGACGGGGATGGCCGGCACGGCGCGGGCGGGGAAGCCCCGGCCCTCCCGGAGGATCCGGAACAGGGCGGCATCGATGGCCGCGTCTGCGACCCCCGCCTCGTGGGCGGCGGCGCCGCAGGCGGCGACGCACGCCGGGCGCACCTCGCGCACGAACGGATCGCAGCCGCGCAGGAGCGGCCCCCGCAGGGCGGCATGGCCTGCGGGGGAGAGCGCGAGGGCGCCGAGGTCGATGAGGACGCGGTGGAGGTTGTAGTCCGCCGGCACGATCGTCTCGCAGGAGACGGCCGCGCCGCGCCGGAAGAGCCAGCCCGCGAGGTTCTGCAGCGCCAGGCAGGTCTTCTTGACGAAGGGAAGGCCGCAGGGGCCGCCGTGGAAGCCCTCCGGGCGGTCCGCGCGGATCCGGTTTTAGGCCAGGTAGAGCCCCCGCGGTGCGTCCGCCCAGGGCTTGGTCTTGGCGCAGGGCACGAGCACGACGAGACGCGTGCCGCGCGGCGCGCCCATCCCGCCCAGCACCCGCCGCCAGGCAGCCACCTCGGGGCGATCGAGCAGGCCGAGCGTCTCGCCGGGCGTGTAGGTCGTCATCTCGGGGCGCAGGCTCGGCTGGAGCAGGGCGGCGCGGGCGAAGAGGCGGGGGCGGATCGCGGCCCACTCGGCCCGCGTCGGGAACCCGGGCGTGCCGAGCTGCGCCGCCTCGGCAGCGGAGAGGGCAGGAAAGGGCATCTTGGGCCGTCCTGCAACGGGAGGGAGAAAAGGGGGCTGGGGGGATGGGCGCTGCGCCCTCAGGGACGCGAAGCGCAGCGCCAGGCCAGCGGAAGGAGGGTGTCGCTGGCGGCGGCGAGGAGGAGGCAGCCGGTGCACTCGATCAGCCAGACCTGCGAGTGGAGGGTCTCGGGGAAGGGATCAGGAGGCTGCACGCGGCCGAGCGATCCGGAGAGCTGGCGGGCGCGGAGTCGCCTCGAGGGCGTCGAGGGCGGCACGGGCGAGGACGCCGAAGCGCAGGCGTAGGTGACGCGTAGCAGGCCACGCCGGTTCCCAGGGGGGGATCCCGAGAAGGACGCGGGCGACGGCGGCGGCAGGCAGGCGGTGGCGGGGACCGAGGAGGGCTTCGTCGGGGCGGAAGGTCGCATCCCGGGCCTGCGGGCCGAGGAGGAGATCCTGCGCGTCGTCCCCGTTCGGGTCGTCGCGCCAGCGGAAGAGGAGGGTGCGTCCGCGCAGCGCTACGCCGCCGCGGTGGCCGCGGAAGGTGTTGTCACAGACGTTACGACCGACCCGGAGGGTCGTGGCCCGACGCAGTGTCGGGGTGAGGACGACATGGTGAAGCGAGACGCCGTCGAGGACGACGATGGGGGAGAGGATCCAGGCGGTGTGGGGTAGCGCCGAAAGGGAGGACGGAAGCGCGTAGGGGCTGCGGGCGGCCTCCGCGGCCCATCGGACGGCCTGGGAAGGGGTGCGAAACCGGGCGCGCTCGCGCCCGAGGCCGATGCGCCGCCAAGCATGCCAGGCGCCGCCGACGCGGCGGATCCGGCCGACACGGCGGCCGTCGCTGTCGAGAACAAGGTAACGTGCGTCTTGGACGGTCATCGGAGATCCAGAGCGTGAGGGGTGGCGCGAAGGGCGCCGTCGATAGCGGCGGCGCGCTTTGCAATGGAGATGCGCAGGTGGGGTTTTTTGGAAATGCCGTCGGCCGAAAGGCCGTGGAGGATCCGCGCGCGGGCGTCCCCGGGGGTGTCGATGGGGCTGGCGACGCGCCATCAGAGGCCATCCGACCAGCACAGGATGGGGCGTGTGTTGGAGGCATCGCGCCATCACGGCGGGAGGACGCGGTCGCCGCGCGTCAGGAGACGAGGACAGGACGAACCTCGACGCTGGCGATGGAGGAGGGTCCTTCCGGTCGGAAGGTCATGCGTCGTTCTCGGAGAGATGGAGGGGCAGGCTAGCGCGTCCGCGATCGCCTAAGCACTGGGCGACCTGGCGCATGCTCTGCCTCTGCGCCTGCCGATCGTGGGCGACAGGGCGGCTGCCGCTCGCTGTCGGGGTCCCTGCCCGGAGGGAAGGGCACTTTGGAGGATAGTGGAAGAAGTCGGGGTCAACCGCGCGCGGCGTGAGTGGCCTTTCGGAGGAGGCGCGGGACCGGATCCTGGACGTCTGCGTCCTGGGCATTTAGGCTGCCCCAGCGGGCTTGGCCGCGCTCGCGTGGGGTGCGACGGTCCTCGCAGAGGTTGCGAACAGCGCGGGCCCTGGCCTGCAGCGGCGCGAGTGCCTCGATGAGGCGGTCGAGCGCGTCGGCAATGGCCGTCGGGGGCTCGGCGGCCAGCGCCGAGATGAGCGCCTCCTGCCCGGCGCGTGTGGCCTTGTAAACCTCGACGAGGAGCGCCATCGTCTCGGCCTGGATCGCACGGTACGCGTGGAGGCGCAAGTGCGCTGGCAGCCACTCGATGGGCAGTTGCGTTTCGGCGGCGTCAGGCGTCATGGAAGAACTCCTCTTCGTCGACCGCGAGATCCTCGATTTCGCAGGCCGCGCCGTCGAAGGTGGCCTCGATGAAGAGCGGGACGCCAGTGGGTCTGGATCAGCAGCAGGCGCAGCGCCACCGCCGCCCACGGGCCGCGCGCGAGGAGGTCGCCAACGGTCAGGAAGTTGCCGAGGGACTTCGACATCTTCTGGCCCTCGACAAGAACCATGCCGTTAGGCATTCAGTGGCGCACGAAGCCATAGTCTGGGAAGGCCCAGCCCGATTGGGCGGCCTCATTCTTGTGTTGGGAGAAAAGAAGATCGGCGCCCCGCCCGCGCGCAGTTCTCCGACGCGCGGTCGGGGAGCTAGGCCGAGGAGGTCCATCACGGCGACGAGGCGTGCAAGCACCATGGCAGCCTAGTGAGGGCGGTGCTGTGGGCCTGGAGGATTGTGCGGTCGAGACAGACAGCACCCACCGCAGCGGTGATCGCGGCCCGCCGGGTCTAGGCGCCTGGGGCTCAAAAGGGGTCAGCGGGGCGATAGAACCGATGCGTCCCGATCTGGGTGGTCATCAGGAAGCGGCGCGACCAATCGGGCCGGACGTAGCGGGTGTGGAAGTAGTGAGCTGGGCACTAAGCGGGCACCACATATGGTGCTGCGGGTCGACGTGACACCAGAAACGTGGCTAGCCTTGCCCCCGCCGGCCCACGAACGACGAACCCTTGCTTCGGTGGGGTGTCGCTGGCCGTGGTGAGAGTTCATCCGAACGCCGCGAGGCATCCGTGAAATCAGGGATGACACCAGCCCTAGGGGCTGTGTGATCTAGCCTGATAGTGTCCATCGACCGTCCGCAGGTGTGCAGGATAGCGTTCATCCGCCACGACAGGTCTGGAGTGCGGACGTCGAGGCGTTCGAGGACCAGTTCCTTCGGATGGCCCTCAGCGACTAGCCGGTTCAGGATGCGCCCGATCTCGGTGCGGAGAAAACCGCGCAAGGCGGTCCCGAATGAAAAGGGCCCCGGGCTCAGCAGTAGAGGCTGAGCAGCCGGGGGAGGGCGGAATCAGGACGGTCTTCGAGGAGGAGGATGTGCCCCTGTGTGCGGACGTAGAGGAGCCGCTGGGGTCCGGGACCGGGCTGGGGGGCGGGGAGGAAACGAGAGAGATGAAGCCGGGCGGCGTGCGCTAGGCGCTCATGGGCGGAGAAGCGGGGATCGCCGACGCCGACGGGGTCACCGCCGGGCAGGGCGGCGAGGGCGGCGCGGACGTAGCCCGGGATCGAGAGGGTCGGCCGGGCATGGTCGAGAACATGGCGGATGGCGGCGCGTCCATCCTGGCGCAGGAGGGCCGCGCCCGTGCGGCCCGACGCGGCGGTATCGGCGCCGGCGGCGAGCAGGGCCTCGACGAGAGCCTGCCGGTCGGCGGGCCGGATCCAGTCGGGGGAGATGGCCTGGAGGCCGGAGGAGAAGCCGTCTGCGACGCGCTGCGCGTGGAGGTGGCGGCACCAGCGCAGCCAGATCCGAGATCCGTCGTTGCGCAGGCCCGAGGCCTTGAAGAGGCCGGCGAGCGCCGCCTCGTCCGGCCCAGCGACCGCCTTGGGCATCAACGCACCCACTGCAGCACGTTACCCGTGCAGGGATCGACAATGGCGCGCCGGCCCATCTGGTCCTGCATCAGCTGCGGCTGGCAGGACGGGCCCCAGGTGGGCACCTGGCCCCAGCCCTGCTGGCTGCCCTGCAGATGCCAGCCGGGCGCGCCGAAGCCGTGGCCGCCGTAGGGCGAGCCGTAGCCGTTGTTCTGCTGCAGCTGCCGCTGGATTCCCATCATCTGGTTGAGCACTCCGAATCCAAGGTTGATGGCAGCGCTCCAGTCGTAGACAGTCATTCGCTGCGCCAGCGCGGTGGCCGGAGAGAGGAAGAGGAGAGCAGCGAGGAGGATGCGCATGGAGAGATCTCCTGGAAAGAGGGCGGACGGTCGTCCGACGGACGTCCGCCCGCTCGGGAAGGAGCTGGGGAGGAAGGGGCCAGGTCCGTGCCTAGACGCCCGAGCGTGCGGCCGGCTTTCGATCAATTGTTGAAGCGCTCGTAGAAGCGGACGCGCCGACCATTGGTGCCGTCGGTCTGTCCGATCCAAACGCTGTGCCCATCAAAGGTGCTGGGAAGATAGAGGGAGACGAGGAGGATGCCGTCGGGTAGGCCGTGGCGGGCCTGGCGCCGTAGGCGCGGAGAAGAAGCCACGACGGCGGCCTCTACCGCCTACCGGAAGGCCTGGTGGAGATGGGCGCTGGCCAACACGTGGTCGCTCTCGCGGCCGCGCGTCTTGTTCTGCCCGGTCTCGTCGGACTGGAGATCGCGGACGGTGCCATCGGGATCGATGGCGGCCTCGAGGTAGCCTTCCTCTCCGTCGATGGAAGAGAGAGATGTGTCGCCAAGGCGCAGGAGCGTCTGGCGGGAAAGCGCGTCCCTGGCGGCGTTCGCCAGGTCGCGCCGCCGGCGCGGCTAGTTTTGACTGTAGGGGAAAAGGGAGTATCGGCGGCTCTTTGGATTTTAGGTCCGACCAAACTTCACGACGGTCGCACGACCCTCATGGTCCGGATGGGCGGCGACGTAGCAAATCCCCTTGTCGGAAGTACCAAATCCAGGCCATCCAGGCCGGAAACCGATCAGGGCTGGGCCATCGACGGCGGTAATGGCGATATTTTTGCTGTTAGTACCGCTAGGCTTTGAGCTACCATAGCCGGAGAAGAGAAAAGGGGGTCAGGCAGGGCGGAAGAGGGCGAGGACCTCGCCGACCTTCTTGCGCGAATCGCCTGAGCCTGAGACATTGCGCTGGACCTGGAAACGGACGGAGCAGTCCGCGCCAAGGCCCTCGTAGAGGGCGATGACTTCGTCGGTATCGTGATTGGAGATGGCGACCAGGATCCCAGCCCGGGCGGCGTCACGAGCGAGCTCAGCCAGGCGGATTTGATCAGCAAGGCTGAATCCGCTGGCAGCATAAGCGGTGAAAGATGCGCTGGGGGATAGGGGAAAATAAGGGGGGTCCGCATAGACGACGTCACCCTCGCGGACTTGAGCGAAAGTATCTTCAAAGCTTTGGCAGCGGAACTCCACGCCGCGAGTACGCTGGGCGAAGGCAGCCATCTCAGCGCCCGGAAAATGGACGCTCTTATAGCTCCCGAAGGGGACGTTGAAGGCGCCCTTAGCGCTGTAGCGGCAGAGGCCATTGAAGGCGTGGCGGTTGAGATAGACGAAGATCATCGCCCGTCGACGCGCATCGGTGGCAGGGTCGTTGAACTCTTCACGCAGGGCGTAGAACGCGGCCTCGGTGTTGCGAGTGCCGTCGAAGAGCTGGCCGCGAACGTCGTCGATGAAATCCTGGCCCTCGTCTCGGAGGATCGTGTAGAGGGAGACGAGGTCGGCGTTGATGTCGCAGAGCAACGCCTCCTCGAAGTCGGAAGCGAGGAAGAGCGCGCAGGACCCCATGAAAGGCTCGACGAGGCGTCGGCCTCCCCGTAGGTGGGGGGTAATAAGGGGGGCCAGCTTGTGTTTACCGCCGGCCCACTTTAGAAAGGGTCGCATATAGGGTGGGAGCTCTTCGGGGAAGCCGCGTTTTCGGGGATATTAGGGCGAGGGGATTGCCGCAGAAGTCTCATCCGGGGTCTCAGGCCCGAGGGGGGGCAGGACGTAGGAATTGAGGACAATTTTCCGCCCTTCCGAGGTTCTGGCGGCCTCGAGGGTGACGAGCGGAATGAGCCGTCCAACGGTGCGGTTAGGCTGAGCGTGAGTCTGCTGGAGAACCTCGCGGAAGCCCATCAGACGGACCTGCCGGCGGCCGGAGGGGTCGCCGTGGACGGGGACAACCTCGCCGAGCCAGGCGCGGAGGGAGGGGAGGCAAATGCGGTGGAGCGCACCGGTGTCAGCAAAGAGATACCAGATCTCGTCGGTTTGGAGGTGGTGAAGCCATCCTGGCGCGAGATGTCCCTCGAGGTCGAGGTTAGAGTATGTCTCGACGAAAATGTTGCGGGAGGAGCGGCGCTCGCACTTGAAGTCCACCGTACGGTGGATCCTGTTCCCCTTGAGGAGAATGGCATCCCCGATAGCCTTCTGGAGATCGCGGACGAGGCCCTGCTTACGAGTCTCGTCCTGAGTGCGCTGGACGAGCATGAGGGAGAGTCCGGCGTCTGCTAGGATCGGCACGAAGTGGCGAACGATACGCCGGATGCAGGCGTCTTCAAAGGAGACATTTCGGTCGAAGGAGGACATGCAGCGTCTTCGGCAGGTTAGATTTGAGCGTAAGGGCGCCTAACAAGGGCCTCGACGAGGGAGACAATCTCCGTCGTTGTCTTGGGGTGCGCGGCGACAGAAGCGCGGGCCAGGATTTCTTCTACCTCTTCAGGAGCGAGGGCACCGGCCTCCAGGCGTCGGGCAAAGGCGGTGTGGAGGACGGGATGACGCAGGAGGGCACGCGCGAGATGAGTGTTACGGGCCTCCGGCGTTTGGGCGCAAAGAAGGAGATCGCCGCGCGGCGAAATGGAGAGGACGTCATTGTTGACCTTAAGGAGTCCGGCAGCCAGGGCAAGGGGCAGGCCATCCTCGGGCGGTACGCCGTCAGCGACGGCTTCGAGGGCAGCGATAGCAGCATCGGGATCGCCCGTCGGCACGGGCGCGCGGGACGGGACGGGACGCACGCTATCGAGCAGATCCGCCGGTGCAAGGGGCTCCGCAGGAGGAGCGAGAACGTAGCGTCGGGCGGCAACGAGACGCAATGAGTGGTAGTGGTCCAGGTCGTCGAAGGTATAGCGGAGCAGCGTGTAAGCGCGGTTGTGGACGAGCAGGACAAGGGGGACGATGGGCTTTGAGACCTGGCGGCGAGGGCCGCCGCCGGCGCTCATGGCGCGTACTGGGTAGTAAAGCTGACGGATATTGAGGCTAGCGGGACGACCTTTCTTGGCCTCGATGAGATAAACGGCGCCAGCGGTTTCGCCGCCACGGTCGATCTCAATTTGAACGCCGTCCGTCTGGACAAGGTGCGTCCGTTCTTCTGCGCCATGAAAAAGGTACGAGAAGGGGCCGGCACGCTCCCGGCTAGACATGGTCCAGCGGATCCGATCCTCGCCGGTGAAGTGCTCGAGGATACCCGTAGCGTCAGCGACATGAATCGCCTGCGCTTCGTTAGCGACGTCCGCACAAAGCGTCTGAAGGTTATCGAGGGCATCGGGAGACCAGCGCTCCTCGACAATAGTGCTTGGCGCGGGCAGGTCATACCACCCGTCTCCAGTGACGAGGGCGTAACTCGAAAAGGAAGTGGCCAGGATCGTGTAGTCAGCGTGGCGCGGATCCGTTCCGCGCAGAGCGGGAGGAAGCTTCTCGCGCGCGTCGAAGCTGACGAGAAGACGCGGCTCTGCATAGCGTCGTAGGAGGTTGGCAGAGAGGTGCGCCATACCGTGAGCTGCCATCGGCTGGGCGACTTGGGGAAGAGCGAGGATCGCACGCCAAGCCTGCGCAGTGGGGGTGCGTCCGGAAGGGACAACGGAGAACGCGGACATACGCCAGGAGATGGGACCGACGTCGGAAGGTTGTTTAATGGAGGTAGGGCGGCCGGGGCGTCTGCGCACGGGGGAGGCAGTGGACAACAAGATCCCCGCCCGCGTCGACGAGCAGGGATCCGATGAGTGTTGATGATGCTGTCCGCGTCCAACGATCTCGCAGGTCTGCTGGCCATCATTGATGATGTCGGCCCAACCGTCGGGGCCCGGATTGCCCGAGCAGGCGTCGTCGGTATTGTCGCCCACCTACATTCAGCCATCAGTGCGTTGGCTGGCGATAAAGGTATGGTCCGCTTCCTTCTGCGCGTCGATGGAGTTTAACTTTTGCTTTGGCCAAGCTCTCCGAAGTGCCCCACCATCGCCTGGTAAAAGTCCTTCTCGATGTCGATGCCAATCGCGCAAAAGCTGTGCGTCCTTGCGAAAACCAGATTCGTTCCACAGCCTCTGAGCGGATCGAGCACGACACCACTCTGCGGGATGGTCGAAAGGACTGAGATGTGAACGACCTCCTTCGAAAAGCGGGCCTTGTGCCTGAGCTAACACCGCTCAACGCAGCTATGTACCCGCGCGGCCAGTTATGCACAGCTTCCTTAACCGCCAAACGAGAACGACCGGAGGATGTCGTGAGTGAAGAACAAACCCTATTCGTCAGGGATAACAGACAACTGTCGCTTTGGGGAGAAAAACCAATTGCTGAGGATCCCGACTACCTATCGAAACAACTCATTACTTACATCGGCAACAAGCGCGCTTTTCTGGGGCACATAGGCGTTGCGAT
>CALIUY010000026.1 GCA_938048455.1 uncultured Desulfobacterales bacterium
GCGATCATGGAGCAGGCGGCCTTCATCAACGGCCCCGAGGTGGAGGCCTTCGAAGAAGAGTTCGCCGCCTTCTGCGAGACGAACTACTGCGTCGGGGTGAGCTCCGGGACGGATGCCCTGCGCTTTGCGCTCCTTGCCTGCGGGATCGGAGCCGGCGACGAGGTGATCACCGTACCGCACACCTTCATCGCCACCACCGAGGCGATCACCCAGGCCGGGGCACGGCCCGTCTTTGTGGATGTCGATCCCGCGACCTCGACCCTCGATCCGGCGCGGCTCGAGGCGGCGATCACCCCGCGGACGCGCGCCGTGATTCCCGTCCATCTCTACGGCCGGCCTGCGGACATGGATCCGATCCTCGAAATCGCCGCCCGCCGCCGACTCACGGTCATCGAAGATGCCTGCCAGGCCCACGGCGCGCGTTATCGGGGGAAGCGCGCCGGCAGCATGGGCCGGGTCGGATGCTTCAGTTTCTATCCGGGAAAGAACCTCGGCGCCTTCGGCGACGCCGGGGCGCTTGTGACCGACGACCCCGAGGTCGCCCGCCGCGCGCGCATGCTGCGCGAACACGGCCAAAGCCGCAAGTACGTCCACGACACCGAGGGCTATACCGGCAGGCTCGATGCCCTGCAGGCGGCCGTGCTGCGCTTGAAACTCGGCTTTCTCGAAGCGTGGAACCGCGCCCGCAGGCTGAACGCGCGCCGCTACGACGAGCTTCTCGAAGGCATCCCGGGGCTCACCTTTCATCGACCGGCCGACGGGATCGATCCCGTCTATCACCTCTACGTCGTTTTCGTCGACGACCGCGAGGGCCTGCGGGAGCATCTCGGCCGGCAAGGCGTGGGCACCGGCCTTCACTATCCGCTTCCGCTCCATCTGCAGCAGGCTTACGCGGCGATGGGCCACCGCCGCGGCGATTTCCCGGTGAGCGAGCAGCTCGCGGATCGTTTGCTCTCGCTTCCCATGTACGCCGAACTTGCCCCGGAGCAGATCGACTACGTGGCCTCCTGCATCCGCGATTTCCAGGAAGGGAGGGCGGGGCGATGATCCGCGTCGGGCTGATCGGTTTCGGCTACTGGGGTCCCAATCTGGCGCGCAACCTGAACGCCAACGGCCGCTTCCGGCTGGTCGCTCTCTGCGACCGGGCCGAATCCCGGCTCAAGCGCGCGGCGGCGCTTTATCCGCAGGCCCTGCTGACCGCGGATCCGGCGGAGTTCTTTCGGCAGGAAATGGATGCCGTCGCCGTTGCGACCCCGGTTTCCACCCACTACGATCTTGCCGCCAAGGCTCTCGAGAGCGGGCGTCACGTGTGGATCGAGAAGCCCATGACGGAGACCGTCGCCGAAGCCGAACGGCTGATCGAGCTTGCCGAGAAGAAAAACCGCGCGCTGCTCGTCGACCACACCTTCGTCTACACCGGAGCCGTGCGCAAGATGAAGGAGATGATCAACCAGCGGCAGCTGGGCGATCTGATCTATTACGATTCGACGCGCGTCAACTTGGGCCTTTTCCAGCAGGACGTGAACGTTCTCTGGGATCTCGCTCCCCACGATCTCTCGATCATGGATCATCTGATGCCCTTCCCCAAGCTCGCCGTTTCCGCGACCGGATGCCACTATTACGGAAACGGGATCGTGCCGAAGTCGCTGCTGACGATCTACATGGAAGGAAACGTCGTCGGCCACGTGAACGTGAGCTGGGTGAGCCCGGTCAAGATCCGCCGCACGCTGATCGGCGGCACCGCGCGCATGATTCTCTACGACGACACCGAGCCCTCCGAAAAGGTCAAGGTCTACGACAAGGGGGTCGATGTCAACGTGAGCCGCGAGGAGCTCTACCACCTCAAGGTGCAATACCGGGTGGGCGACATGTACGCCCCGCGCCTGGATGACCGCGAGGCGCTCGCCGTCGAGGCCGAGAGCTTCGCCGACTGCATCGAGGGCAAGGCCAAGCCCGTCACCGGCGGCCGGGCCGGCCTCGAGGTGGTCAAGGTGCTGGTCGCGGCGGAGAAGTCGCTCAAGCAGAAAGGCGCTCCGGTCGAGCTCTAACATGGAAGAAAATTCCAACCGCCGCATCGCCCCCGACGTCAGGCTCGGTCAGGGGGTCGTGCTCCAGGATTTCGTGAATCTCTACGGCTGCACGATCGGCGATCACACGCGGATCGGCCCCTTCGTCGAAATCCAGAAGGGCTGCACCGTGGGGAACAATTGCAAGATTCAGAGCCACAGTTTCCTCTGCGAAGGGGTCACCCTCGAAGACGGCGTCTTCATCGGCCACGGCGTCATGTTCATCAACGACCCCTACCCGCGGGCGCTGACCGGTGAAGGAACGCTTCAGACCGAGGCCGACTGGAAGGTGGTCCCCACGGTGATCAAGGAGCGCGCCTCGATCGGCTCGAACGCCACCATCCTCTGCGGGGTCACCGTCGGCGAGGAGGCGATCGTGGGGGCGGGAAGCGTGGTCACGAAGGACGTCCCCCCCCGCGCCGTCGTCGCCGGGAATCCCGCCCGGATTCTGCGTTTCCTCTGAAGCAGGCAGCCCGCCATTTGCCGCACATCGCCGTGCCCTTAACAGGGGTCGAGGTCGTCGACCCCTGCAGCCGAAACGTTTGGGACGATCTCATCGCCCCCATAGACGGAGTCTCTTTCTTTCACGGCCGCGCCTGGGCCGAAGTGCTCTCCCTCACCTACGGCTACCGGCCGTTCTACCTGTTGCTGCGCTCCGGGCGGGACCCTGTCGGGCTGCTTTCGCTGATGGAGGTGCGAAGTCCGCTTACCGGCAACCGCGGGGTATCCCTTCCCTTTTCGGATCTGGCGAGGGTGCTCGCTCCCGACGAGGCCGGCTTCGCGATGCTTTTCGAGCGGGCGAAGGCCATAGCGGCCGAGCGCGGCTGGCGCTCAATCGAGCTCCGCGGGGCGCCTCTTCCCCCGGAGACCCCGGCGGCGGAAAGCTATTTCGAACACGTGTTGAGCCTGGAGCGGGAAGAAAAGGATCTCTACCGCGCCCTTCATGTCTCGACCCGCCGCAACATCGAGAAAGCAAGAAAAGAGAATCTCGAGCTCCGCTTCACCTCGGGGCTGGAAGAAATGAAGGTTTTCTACCGTATGCACTGCAAGACGCGGCGTGACCATGGCCTTCCCCCCCAGCCCTGGCGTTTCTTTCGCGAGATCCACAACCGGGTCATCGCCCCGGGTCAGGGGATTCTCGCCACAGCCGTCTCCAAAGGAGCCCCGGCAGCCGGGGCCGTGTTCTTCTTTTATCGAAATCAGGTGCTCTACAAGTTCGGGGCCTCGGAGAAACGCTTCCTTTCGCTTCGGCCGAACAACCTCGTCTTTTGGGAGGCGATCCGCCGGTTCCGCGAGCAGGGGTTCCGAAGCCTCCACTTCGGCCGCACCGACAAGGAAAACGAAGGTTTGGCCCGCTTCAAGCGAAGCTGGGGGGCAAAAGAGGGGGAGATCCGCTACCACCGCTTCGAGTTCAAGCGCGCCTGCTTTGTGGAAAAGAGAAACGGGGCGCCTGGCTTTTCTTCTCTCTTTCGCCGGCTTCCCATCCCGGCGCTCCGGCTGATCGGCTCGTTACTCTACAAGCACGTGGGTTAAAAATAAGAACGGAAAGGATCGGGATCGATCGTGGCGGGAAAAAGCAAATCATCGAAGGCGGAAGAGAAATCGGAAAACCAGGTCTCCGTCTGTCCGCGGGGGGAGATTTTCCCCCTGCCCACACCTAAGGACTACGAGCGGGAAAACCGCCGCCTCAAGCGGCTTGTGGCCGAGGAAAGAAAACAAGGCCGCGAGATCGTCGTCGTGATGGGGGTCGGTTTCGTCGGTGCGGTGATGGCCGCGGTCGTGGCCGATGCAGCCGACCGCAAAACCGGCAGACCCTCGAAATTCGTGATCGGCATGCAGCGGCCTTCCCCCCGCTCGTTTTGGAAGATCGGCTATCTCAACCGCGGCCTTCCCCCGGTCGAATCCGAGGATCCCGAGGTGCCGGAGATGGTCCGGCGCTGTGTTCTGGAGAAAAAGACCCTGACCGCCACCTTTTCTTACGAAGCCCTGGCGCTTGCCGACGTGGTCATCGTCGATGTCCAATGCGATTACCACAAGGAGGCCTTAGGCGACGTGCGCCGGGGCCGAGCCGAAATCGGAGCCCTCGAGGAGTGTCTCAAGATCATCGGGGAGAAAATCCCGGCCGATTGCCTGGTTCTGATCGAAACGACCGTTCCGCCGGGAACGACCGAATACATCGCCTACCCGATCATCAAAAAAGAATTCGAGAGACGCGGCCTCTCCGGGTGCGAGCCCGTGCTCGCGCACTCCTTCGAGCGGGTCATGCCCGGCCGAAACTACGTCTCTTCGATCCGCGACTTCTGGCGGGTCTGCAGCGGGATCAACGAGGAAGCCCGCCACCGCGTGGTGCGGTTCCTGAGCGAGATTTTAAACGTGGAGAAATTTCCGCTCACCGTCCTCGACCGTCCGATCGAAAGCGAGACCTGCAAGATCGTCGAGAACTCCTACCGCGCCACCCTTCTCGCCTTCATGCACGAGTGGAGCGTGTTCGCCGAGCGAAACGGGGTCGACCTGATCAAGGTGATCCAGGCGATCAAGGTGCGGCCGACGCACTCGAACATCCTCTTTCCCGGCCCCGGGATCGGAGGCTACTGTCTGCCCAAGGACGGGGGCCTGGGCTTCTGGTCCTACCACACGCTTCTCGGGTTCACCGACGACATCTTCCGGATCACCCCCGCGGCCATCGACATCAACGACACCCGCGGGATGCACGCCGCGCAGCTCGTCCGCGATGCGCTGCGCAACATGGGGAAAATCGTGGCCGCCTCCAAGATCGCCGTCCTGGGGGCCTCCTACCGGGAGGACGTGGGCGACACCCGCTACTCCGGCTCCGAGGTCATCGTGCGCAAATTGACCGAAATGGGCGCCGACGTCGTCGTCCACGACCCCTACCTCAAGCATTGGTGGGAGCTCGAAAAACAGGACAGCTACCCCGCACCGGGCCTGTCCCTTGCCCGCTTCTTTCGCAACCAGGAGCGGCTGCGCGAACTTGCCATGCAGGAAAACTTGGCCTCGGCCCTGAAAGGAGCCGATGCCGTCGTCTTCGCTGTCCGCCACGAGCCCTTCCTCAAGCTGGATCCCGATGCGGTCGTCCGCATGACGGGGAAGCCCTGCGCCGTGATCGACTGTTTCGGCATCCTCGACGATGACCGCATCCGCCGCTACTTCGAGCTCGGCTGCGAGGTGAAGGGCCTGGGCCGCGGGCACGTCAAACGCATCAAGGACGAGGTGCGAAAC
>CALIUY010000027.1 GCA_938048455.1 uncultured Desulfobacterales bacterium
TCCGCCGCCGTCTTGCGCATCTTCTGCCAGGTCGAATCATCCATTTTGTCGAAGACGCGCGCGTCGGCGAGGATATAGTGCGGAAGCCAGCCGGTTTTCCCCACCTTCAGGTCGACTGCGGTCATCTCGTGATAGATCCGGTTACCCCCATCCGCCCCGCCCCGCAATCAGGGGACGTCCATTGTTATATCACTTTCTCGTCGATGTACCCTGCTTTCCGGGAATGCTTCCGGGCTTGGTGCACAGCACGGACAGGAGCCTCTTCGGGGGACACTTGGAGGGCCGGGGGAGGGAGGAAAGCAGGGCAGCGCGGGGAGCCTTACAAACGAAAAGGCCGGGCCCGCAAGGCCCGGCCATGGATTTGGTTAAACGGGCCGGCGCGGGTAGAAGGGGTTGACCCCCCCCGGGGGGCGCTGGGCGGCCTCAGCGGTCTGGGATCTCCATCGAGAGGATCGCGGAGCTCAGCGATTTGCCGTGCAGGTCGAGGGCGATGGTCCGGGTCACGCCGCCGCTCAAGGCGTCGTGGAGGACGAAGTTCAGGGCATGAATGTTCGGGAGCTCGTAGCGGACGACCTCGCCCCGGAGGATCCCCGCGAAGAACGCCTTCACGCGCTCGGCCGTGATATGGCGCACAAGGTGCGAGTAATCGGCCGGGTCGTAGGCGATGAACGAGATGTTCGCCGTGTTGCCCTTGTCCCCAGTGCGGGAGTGGGCGATCTAGCGGAGCTTCATTTCAGGTCACCTCGTAATGAATGCGGGGTTGGACGCGGTTGCGCGGGATGAGGGCGGAGACGATGGCCACGACCTCGCGCGCCGCCTTCAAGGCGCCAGCCCCGCCGGCCGCCCCGTTGGTGTAGAGCGTTTCTACCTCGTTTCCGATGCGGAGGGCCTCCTCGCGGCTGCGGGTGCGCGCGGCGACCCTCAGCCGCACCTCGTAGGGCTCGTGGCCGGAGGAGAGCTCTTCCCCGTGGAGGGAGTTCAACCCGATCAGCTCGCAGCGGATTTCCTCAGATTAGGGGACGTCCATTTATATATCATTATATCATTTCCCCCTGCTGAAGGTCGAGACCAGGGGGCAACGCCCAAACGCAACGCGGGCGCATCGGCCGGCGTTTGGGAAGAGCCGGCCAAGCGAATCGAAACAGTACAGCTCCTGAGGTGCGAAAGCCCCCGTGGATTCTGCCGCAGGGAGCTCGAAGTCTTCTACAATGCTTGGGTAATAAGCACGCCCCAAGACCGTTCGGCAGCCTGGTTTGAGGATCGTCCCCGGGCTTGACGCTGTCGATCAGGCCAAGGCTCCCTTCCACCGATCATCGACGGGGTCCGCAAGGTCTCCGATTTCGCCCGGCGCTTTTCACGCGGTCGGCCGCACGATTCCCGTCGACATCGCCGTTCCCATGATTTCATCGGCTACCGGCCCCTCTGGAGCGAGAGGCGCTATCGCTTGACAAGGATCATTTTGTGGATTAATCATGGATCCAAAATGGATCCAAAACCATCCCGCAAAATGTCCCCTCCGTCGGCGCCTCTCTCTTGGAACGCCTATGCCGAGCTGAAACAGCGCATTCTAAGGCTGTTTTATCCCCCCGGCGAAAACCTTCTCGAGGAAGATCTCCAAAAAGACCTCAACGTCAGCCGCACGCCGATCCGCATGGCGCTCAGCCGGCTGGAGCAGGAAGGATTGGTCCTCCACCGGCCCGGTCGCGGATATTTTATCTGCGATCTGCGTCTCGATGAGATTCGTTCCTTGTATCAAGTCCGAGGATTTCTGGAGGGACCGGCGACCGTGCTGGCCACCCAGACGGCCTCCCAAGAGGAGTTGAATGATTTTCGCGCTTGGATTCGAAAAATGGACGCCGCCTTGAAAAGCGAGGATTTCGAAAATTACCTCGATCTGGCGGTGGAATTCCATTACCGCATCGCGGTTATGACCCAAAACGAGATTCTTTGTGGGATCATCAAAGCCCTGAATGAAAAGCTTCTCATTGTAAGTCGCATTCTTCTCCGATCGGAAAAGAAGATCATTCAATCCCATGTCGAACACCATCGGATTGCGGATCTCATGTTGCGCCGCGATGCCGCAGGTGCCGGGCGTCTTGCCCGTAAGCATGTTCTAAAGAGCGCCGAACGGCAGTTCCAGCTCTTAAAGTCGAAAGCGGAATTGCTGGCCGTTTCGCTTCCGCGGGGTGAGGCGCCGGTTCATCCCGCATGAAATTCAGAGGAGCCGGACCGTGAATTGGCCGACGAGCGTTCAGGTGGTTGAAGTAGGCCCTCGAGATGGTTTTCAAATGGAGAAGGCCTTTATCCCCACGGAGAAAAAGATCGCGATCATCAACTCGCTCGTTCGGTGCGGCTTCCGACGCATGGAGGTGACCTCCTTCATCTCCCCCAAGGCCATCCCCCAGATGAGGGACGCGGCGGAGGTGGTCGCCGGTGTCGATCGCTCGACCGGGGTCTCTGTAGCGGCGCTCGTCCCCAACCCGCGCGGCGCTGAACGAGCGGCGGCGGCCGGCGTCAACGAAATGGTCACGTTCGTCTCCGCCAGCGAAAGCCACAACCGGATGAATGTCAACCGGAGCATCGCGGAGTCTTTGGGGGGATTCCGCGAGGTGATTCAAATCGCGCGGGGGGCGGGCATTCCGGTCACCACCGGGATCGCTGTCGCCTTTGGATGTCCGTTCGAAGGAGATATTCCCCCGGAGCGCGTCGCGAACATGATCGAACAACTCTTGGAATCGGGGGTTCATCACTTCACGCTGGGCGACACGACCGGAATGGCGACGCCCCCGATCGTCACGCGGACCTGCGAGTTCTTGTTGCAGCACTTTCCGGCGATCGAACTTGCGCTTCATTTTCACAACACCCGCGGAATCGGTCTCGTCAATGTTTATGCGGCGCTGCAACTCGGTCTGACGAAATTTGAATCCTCTGTAGGAGGATTGGGCGGCTGTCCCTTCGCTCCCGGAGCGACGGGGAATGTCTGCACGGAAGACCTCGTTTATCTTTTCCACGAGCTGGGTATCGATACCGGAATCGACCTCGAACAGCTCATCATTGTCGCCCGGCAAGTGGAAGAGGTCATCGGGCGCCCTCTGCCCGGTCAGGTCATGAAGGCCGGCCCGCGCAGCAGGCGCCACCCTCTGTTCGAGAAACCCAGAGCCTAAGGAGGAAACATGAACCAGCGGCTGGCCGTTTCCATCGTCGCCTTCTTGGTCTGCTGCGGCGCCATCGCCCATCCCAGCGAAGCATCGCCGCTGCAGCTGAAGATCAACACCATCTCGGCCACCAACAGCCCCTGGCACAAGGCCATGCTGAAATTTGCCGACATCGTCAAATCGAAGTCTCAAGGCAAGATCGAGGTGCTCGTTTACGCCGATGGCCAGCTGGGGGACATCTCCAAGACGCTGACAGCGATGCAGATGGGCACCATCGACATGGGCTATTTCGGTTTAGGTTCGGCCATTTATCTCAAATCCTACAGCCCGCTGGCCGTCATCTACGTGCCCTACCTCTTCAAGGACAAGTCGCAAGCAACGCGGATTCTCAACAGCGATGTTTTTCAGAGCATCTACGAAAAAGGGGCCCAAGAAAGCGGTGTGCGCATTTTTTCCGCCTATGGCGCCCGGTCTCCGCGGGCTATCCAAACCACCCGCGGTCCTATCCAGCGTCCGGAAGACCTCAAAGGGATGAAGCTTCGAATTCCCGGAATGGAGATCTTTCTGGAAACCTTCCGTGCGCTTGATGTCAAGCCGACCTCTTTGCCGATGACCGAGATTTACATGGCCTTGCAGCAAGGCGTCGTCGAGGGACAGGACAACGGCTTTGATCTGGCCATCCCCATGAAATTCCATGAGGTGGCCAAGTTCTGGTCGGCCACGGATCACGCCTATGAAGTGACCGGCTGGTTCATCTCCGAAAAACTTTGGGGCCGGCTGACAACCGAAGAGAGGAAGATCTTCCAGGAGGCCGCCAAAGAAGCCGGACAGATCGCTACGGATCTGGTCGAACAACTGGATCGAGAGGCAATCGACATCCTCAAGAAAAGCGGCTGCACGTACACGGTTCCGGATCGTGAGGCCTTCCGAAAAGCATGGGCCAACGTCCATCGCGGCTTCGAGGGAAAAAGCTGGCCCGAGGGAATGGTCCCCAAGATCCTTTCCATGCAACCGTGATCTCCAAACCAGAGGACGATTGCTCCACCTCAACCTGGCGCTGCCTCTCGGCGGCGACCGCCACAAAGGGATCGAAAGACAGCCATGACGCGTTGGATGGCTGAAGGGCTGAACTTGCTGGAAAGGATCCTGCGGGCTTTCATTGCACTGCTGATGGTGCTTCTCCTCTCACTGACGTTCATTCAGGTGGTCGCCCGCTACGTCATGCACTCTCCCTTTACGGGCACCGATCAGTTGTCCCGAATCGCTCTGGTGTGGCTGACCTTTTTGGCCGCTGCCGTCGCCGTTCGCGAGGACAAAAACATCCGTATCGAGGTCCTTGTGAGGCGTCTTTCGCCGAACGCTGCCAAATGGAACGCCACGGTCCTCGATCTGCTGCTGCTTTGTTTTCTCACCGTCTTCAGCGCCAAAGCTTACGAGGTCACCCGCATCGGCTCTTTTCAACACATCATCGCCACCCCCTTCAGTTATGCGGCGATCTACTCGTCGATTTTTGCCGGAAGCTTGCTCATGCTGCTTTTTGTCGCCCTACGCATCTTGAACCGTCATGGAATCTTTGGATTCCGGGAACTGCGGAAAGAGCGCTGAGGTGGTTGTTTTTTTGTTCGTGACCTTTTTGGTTCTCATGCTCATGGGAATGGAGGTGTTCTTTTCCATGAGCATGGCCTCCTATCTGGGAATTCTCTTCAAGTCCAGCCGTCAGGTCGATCCCAGCATCATGCCCTTGAGAATGGTGGCCGGCATCGACGAGTACACCTTGGTTGCCATTCCCCTTTTCATCCTGGCCGGCGAATTGATGAATCAAGGAGGCATCACCCGACGGCTGATCGATTTTTCTCTTACGCTGGTAGGGCATCTCCGAGGTGGGCTTTCCCAGGTGGCGGTGATCACCAACGTCACGATGGCCGGGATTTCCGGAGCCGCCGTTGCCGACGCCTCGGCCACAGGCTCCATCCTGATTCCGGCCATGAAACAAGAAGGGTACGAACCGGCCTATGCCGGGGCGGTGATCGCCGCTGCGGCGCTGATCGGACCGGTCATCCCGCCTTCCATTCCGATGGTGATTTACGGTGTGATGTCGCACCAGTCGATCGGAAAGCTTTTCATGGGCGGGGTGATCCCGGGATTGATGATCGGGGCGGGCTTCATGGGCATTTGCTGGGTTGTTGCGCGGAAACGCAATTATCCGCAGCGAGAACGTTACTCCTGGAAAAGCCGACTGCGGGCCACCCTGAATGCAAGTTGGGCCCTTTGCATGCCCTTGATCATCCTGGGGGGGATCCGCTTCGGTATCGTGACCGTCACCGAAGCGGCCGGTGTGGCTGTGGTCTACGCTTTGCTGGTGGGGATGTTCGTTTACCGCGAGTTGAAATGGAGCCATCTGGCGGAACTTTTCTATCAGACGGGACTGACCAGTGGAGTGATTTTGATTCTCCTCTCCGCGGCGGGGATTTTTTCATGGTTGCTCGCCGAGTCACAGATCAGCTTGGTCGCCGCCCAGGCGATCCTCGCAATCTCTTCGGACCCTCGGGTCGTCCTTCTGGTCATCAACGCCCTTCTGCTCTTCCTCGGTTGTCTGCTGGAACCCCTACCCGCAATGATCATCGCTCTGCCGGCGCTGATTCCGATCGGCTTGCAAATCGGGGTAGATCCGATCCAATTCGGTTGGATCTGCGTTTTCAATCTGATGATCGGGATGCTCACACCCCCCGTCGGGCTGCTGCTGTTCATTTCCGCGGCGATCGGGAAAATCCCCATGGGGCCGCTGGTACGCGAGGTCATTCCCTTCTTGTTCGTCTCTCTGGTGGTGCTCGTTTTTGTGACCTATTTTCCACCACTCACCACCTGGCTACCCAGCTTGATGTAATGGAGGGTGCATGCCGCTCAACGGAATTCGTGTTGTCGACTTGACTCGGATCATCGCCGGACCTTTCTGCACGATGTTGCTGGGGGACATGGGAGCGGAAGTGATCAAGATCGAGCCCCCGAAAGAGGGGGATCCGCTTAGAGCCCAGGGGGTCATCCGCAACGGCTTGAGCTGGTATTTCGCCTCCTACAACCGCAACAAGAAATCGCTGACCCTGAATCTTTACAGCGACGAGGGCAAAGACCTTCTCGCCCGCCTGATCCGCGAAAGCGATGTGGTGGTGGACAATTTCCGGCCGGGCGTGATGAGCAAGATGGGTTTTGATTACCCGCGCTTGAGCGAGCTCAAGGCCGATATCGTCTATTGCGGAATCACCGGCTTCGGCAAATCGGGCCCCTACAAGGATCGACCGGCCTTCGATTTCATCGCGCAGGCCATGAGCGGCTTTATGAGCGTCAACGGCGAGGAAGGCGAGGAGCCGATGCGGGCCGGAGTGCCCATCAGTGACCTGGTCGCCGGTTTATACGCCGCCTTCGGCATTGTGGCCGCTCTTTTTCACCGCCAGCGGACCGGACAGGGCCAGGAAGTGCAAACGAGCCTCGTGGACGGCCTGATCAGCATGCTCAGTTACATGGCCGCAAACTATTTGGCCAGCGGGAAGCTCCCCGTGCGGACCGGAAACGATCATCCCTTAGTCGCTCCCTATGGAATTTTCCGCTGCAGCGACGGCGAGGTGGCCATTGCGCCGAGCAATGATCAGGTCTATACAAAATTCCTGGCGGCGCTTGGACTCGAGAAGCTTCGGAATGACCCTCGATTTTCGAACAATGATCTTCGCATGGCGAATCGCAAAGAGATCAAGGCCGTTGTTCAGAAGGTGATCGAGCAGAAGCCCAAAGCCTACTGGATTGAACACCTCAACAGGCATGGAGTCCCCTGCAGCACGGTCATGAACATGGCCGATGTCTTCAGCGATCCTCAGGTGTTGCACCAGGAGATGTTGCTCGAAGTCGATCACCCCGGCCATGGGACGGTCAAGATGCTGGGTTTTCCGGTGAAATTCGATCAGACGCCGTGCCGCGTTTCGCGACCGGCCCCGGACTTGGGACAGCATACCGATGAGATCCTGGTCGGCCTGGGAATCGATCCGAAAACGATTCGTGAACTGCGTGAGCGGGGCATCGTTTAAGCCGCGGAGGAACCAAGGCTCCAAGGGGCATTTGCGGTTCTGGCCGAACGGTGGCATGGCGACCGGGAGGACCTGACCATGATTTCCTTCCGATCGCATGAGGTCAAAAAGGAAGCCGCGGCCCGATTTCCCGTTTCTCTCGAGGACCTGCGGTGGAGAGGCCGTGGACTTGTGCGGCCGGAATGCGTGCTGACGACCGCCGCGGGTGATCTTTACGCTTCCGATGCCCGCGGCGGCGTTTCCCACATCCAGCCGGACGATTCGCTACAGATCTACCACGGACGGCTTCCAGGAAGCCGCATCCTCCATCCGAACGGGATCGCTCTGAGACGGGACGGCTCTTTTCTCATCGCGCATCTCGGCGAGAACGAGGGGGGCGTATACGAACTCCGCCGCGATGGAACCCTCCAGCCCTTCCTCGTGGAAGCCGACGGTGTCGAGCTCCCGCCAACCAATTTCGTCCATGAAGACCGCCACGGACGGATCTGGGCTACGGTCAGCACGAAGAAACGACCCCGGAGTCTCGCTTTTCGAGCGGATGTCGCCGACGGCTTTATTGTCCTGAAAGATCGGGCGGGAAGCCGGATCGTTGCCGACAACCTGGGTTTCACGAATGAGGCTGTCGTCAGTCCTGACGGCAATTGGCTTTATGTCAATGAAACGTTTGCCCGCCGATTATCCCGCTTTCCCATCCGCGCGGATGGACAGCTGGGGAAAAGGGAAACCGTGACTCAATTCGGGCCGGGGACCTTCCCCGATGGATTGGCCTTTGATGTCGAAGGCGGCGTATGGATTACCAGCATCGTCAGCAACCGGATCATCCGTGTGGGTCGGGACGGTTCCTCGCAGATTGTTCTCGAGGATTCCGATCCGGCCCATGTCGCCTGGTGCGAGGAGGCTTACCAGAAAGGGGAACTGGGTCGAATCCATGTCGACCGTTGCGGAGGGCGCTTTCTCAAAAACATTTCCAGCATCGCTTTCGGGGGAAGCGACCTGCGAACCGTCTACCTCGGCTGCCTCCAAGGTGATGCGATCGCCCATTTTCGATCTCCGATCGGAGGCTCTCCGCCCCATCACTGGAACTACCCGGAGGGTGCCCGTCATCCGGAAGCCTGAGATTCCACCCCCGGGTCCACTGGCTCTTGACGGCGGCACTTCGGATGAGGTCTGTAACAGTCCGCCACTTCGATTGGCCTATGCGGTTCGTTTCGAAGCTTGGCCCGGTCGCCGGTTCTTCCAAGAAGCGAGGTCCAGCGGCAGGTTCCGGGCTGGTCATCCGCAGGATCGGAGATTCACGGCCTCGGAGCAACATGCCGCTCCGAAACCATGCCGCTTTTTCGACCGTCGATCGCAATCATGTCCTCATCAAAAAAACCAACAGGAGGAGCAAATGAAAACGCAAAGCCCATTTCCTTTTCTGCGGTTTGCCTCTATTTTGTCTTTGCTTTCCGTTTTCCTTTTTTCTTCGGTTTCTGAGTCGAAAGCGCAGCCGGTAGAACTCAAGTTGGGATTTGTCACGGCTGCAAGCGAAGGCGATCCGTATTTCATCACCGCGAAAAAATTCGGCGAGTTGATCGAAAGCTATACCCAAGGGAAATACAAGCTGAAGCTGTTCCCGAGCGGCCAACTGGGAAACGAGAACGAAATGATCAAGAATCTGACCATGGGAACGATGGACTTCGGAGTGATCACCAACGCTCCTACCGGGGCCTTCGTGAAATCCTTCATGGTCTTCGATTTGCCCTTCATCTTTCCGAGCGAGCAAGTTGCGCATAAGGTTCTGGATGGCGAGGCGGGGAAAATGGTTTTGGCCAAGCTGGATAGACTCCAGATTGTGGGCCTGGCGATTTCCGAAGGCGGATTCAGGCACATGATCAACAATGTGCGCCCCATCAACACTCCGGAAGACACCAAGGGGATCAAGTTCAGGGTAATGACCACCCCCATTTACATCGCGCTGTTCCAATCGCTGGGTTCCAACGCGGTTCCCCTGCCCTGGGGGGAAGTTTTCACCGCCATGCAACAGAAGGTCGTGGATGGACTCGAAATTCCTCTGTCCGTTATTTATGCGAACAAATTTTATGAAGTGGCCAAATACCTCTCCTTGACCAACCACACCTACTCTCCTTTGATTTTGATGTGCTCGGAACAACGATGGAAGAAATTCTCTGCGGAAGAGAAAGAAATCTTCAAGCGGTCGGCCCAGGAGGCAGCCGCCTATCAGCGCAGTGCGGCGAAAGGCATCAACGAGGATACACTGAAAAAACTCAAGGCGGCCGGGATGGTGATCAATGAGGTGGCCGACAAGAGGCCCTTCCAGAATGCGGTAAGGCCGATGTACAAGCAATTTGAGGAAGAGATCGGAAAAGATGTGCTCCAGGCCGTTCTGAATGCGAGCGACGCCGCCTCGAAATGAGGGATGTTGATCGGCTTCCCCTGATCACTGCCATCCTCCGTGATGAGGGGTTTGCGACCATCTCGCAACGTCAAGGAACGAATCCTTCATCAGGAAGAGGGGTTGACCTGCCGTTTCCGTTTTTCGTCGGTCCGGGGATGGATTCATGACGAAGCTTTCGCGCTTCGCAAAACCATCGTTCAATGGCGACGGCCGATTGTTTTCGAAAGCCGCAGGATCTTTGACCATGTTGGATGCGATAGAATTCTATTTGAGAAAGGTTCTTTCTTATATCGTCGCTCTTCTCGGAGGGCTGCTCGTTTTTCTCATCGGAACCGGAGTTTTCTTTCGCTATGTTGTCGGTCAAGCTCTTTCCTGGCCGGAGGAAATCGCCGGAATCATCTTTGTTTGGTTTACTCTCCTCGGCGTCGTGTTGCTCACCCAAAGCGGGGAACACATTGAATTCAGTTATTTCATCAAACGTCTCAATCGGCGATGCACTAAAATTTTATCGGCATTTACTCAGATTTCGATCGCCCTCTTTTCTCTTTTGATGATTTTCTACGGTTATCGTTACGCCCTGATGTTTCTTTCCGAGAGGACTCCCGCCGCAGGTGTCCCTGTTCTCTGGCTCAATCTTTCTTTGCCGATCAGCGGGGTGCTGATCCTTTTCTATTCCCAACTGAATATTTATAAACTCGTGAGGTCACCGGAAAGGTCGTCGATACAACCATGAGTGCGGCACTGATCGCCGTCATCCTCTTTGCGTTGTTCATCTTCATGATCGTTCTGGGCATTCCCATTGGATTCTCCCTGGGACTATCCGGGTTCATCGGCCTTATCCTTACCGAGCAAAATCTCATGATGTTCGCTCAAACCTTTCTGAGCGGGATCATGAACTTCGCCTATCTGGCCATTCCTTTTTTTGTGCTCCTGGGAACGGTCATGGATCGAGCTCAGATTTCCCGAAGTCTCGTTGCCTTTGCCGATGAGCTGGTGGGGTATCTGACCGGCGGTCTGGCGATGGGAACGGTCATCGCCTGCGGCATCTTCGCGTCGATCTCCGGTTCCGGGCCCGCTACCGTCGCCGCCATCGGGACCGTCACCATTCCCGAAATGGTTTCCAAGGGGTATTCCTTACGCTTTGCCGCAGCCGCCACCGCGGCGGGGGGAATCCTCGGACCCATTATTCCCCCCAGTATCCCCTTCATTATCTACGGCGTCGTCGCCGAAGTGTCGATTGCCAAGCTTTTTCTCGGAGGACTGGGAGCCGGGGCTCTGCTTGCGAGTTTGATGATGGCCCTCAGCTTTATCAAGGCGAAAATCGAACGAGTCCCCGTTTCCGAAGAAGGGCCGTCGCTCCCGCGCATCTTTCGAGCGATGTGGAGAGCAAAACTGGCGCTGATCGCTCCCGGCGTTGTGCTGGGAGGAATTTATACGGGAGTTTGCACTCCTACGGAAGCCGGTGCCATCGGCAGCATCTATGTCATCCTCGTCGGATTTTTCGTCACCCGAACCTTGACGCTTCGAGGCCTTTTCGAATGCCTGCAGAAGACGGCAACCACCTCGGCCATGATCATGTTTGTCATCGGAGCCTCCTATCTTCTGGCTTGGCTGATGGCTTCTTTAAGTATTCCGGACGTCGGCGCCCAATTCATCATGGACATGTCGCAGAACAAGATCATTTTTCTCATCTTTGTTAACGTCTTATTTCTTGTCATCGGATCGTTGCTGGATACGCCGGCGGCGATTGTGATTCTGGCACCGATTCTACATCCGATCGCCTTGAAACTCGGTATCCACCCGATTCATTTTGGAACGATCGTCGTGGTCAATTTCGTGATCGGCTATATCACCCCTCCGTTTGCCTACAATCTGTTTGTAGCCAAGAGCATAACGGGGATGACCATGGACGAGGTCAGCGCGGCCGTGATCCCCTTCTTGATGGTATCTCTTCTTGGACTGATTCTTATCACCTACATTCCCGAAATATCCCTTTTCTTTCCCCTGCTTTTTATGGGCCGGTAGAAGCAAGTAGATCTGTGTTTCTTGTATTCGGAGGAAGGCTTTGAAGATTGAAAAACTTTTGCAAGGCGCGTTTGATCTGCATGTTCATGCCGTTCCGGATGTGGTGCCCCGAGCCCAGACGCTGCCGGAGTTGGCCAGAGCGGCGGCACAGTACGGCATGGCGGGGCTTTTGATCAAAGATCACACTGCCCCCACGGTTGGTCGATGCTTTACCATGAATGAGATGTCGCCCGGCTCTGTGCGTTTTTTCAGCGCACTGGCCCTCAACCCTCCGGTCGGAGGCCTCAACCCCTGTGCCGTGGAATCTGCGCTGCGCAAAGGTACCGACGTCATTTATTTTCCAACCTACGGGGCGAAAAACCACATCGCGATCTGGGGGGCCGGGAAACCCCCAACGGCTTTCCCGCTGCCGACCCCCGATTATTCAGGGCTTTCCATTCTGGATGAAAACGGAAAACTTCACCAAGACAGTGAAGCGATTTTACGACTGATCGCCCGACATGACGCCGTCATGGCGACCGGTCACCTCTCGCCCGTGGAATCCCTTCTGCTCCTTAGAAGCGCCGTCGACTTCGGCATTCAGAGGCTCCTCGTCACCCATGTCTCGGAGTCCGTTAATGCCATGAGCCTGGAGCAGCAGAAGGAGGCTGCCCGGCTGGGGGCGTTCCTTGAGCATTGCTTCTTTGCCGTTACCGACAGTTGCCCGAAATCCGTTTCTCTCGATTGGATCGCCGAACAGATACGCTTCATCGGCGTAGAAAACGTCATTCTGACCTCCGATTTCGGGCAGGTGTCCAACGGCCCACCGGTGGAAGGATTCTGCTTTTATTTGGGGAAAATGAAGCGTCTGGGCTTCTCGGATGAAGAATTGAGAACCATGATTCAGGGGAACCCGAGAAAGCTTTTACGGGAGCGATAACTGCTTTATCGATTTTACAAATGCTTTCGCGTAGACGCCGGAGTGCCCCGAATCCCCTGCTGGTCAGGAGATCCGGCGGGCGAGCGCTTTCCGCGCTTGTCGTGTCACGAACACGGTCACCGCCGCGGCCGCAAGCAAACCCACCCCGTAGAGCGCCCATTCGGCCGGCGTGCGCTGCGCCCGCCCCGCCCCCAAATTCGCCAGGTCTCCGGCCAGAGAACCCAAATAGGTGTAGAGCAACGTCCCCGGAATCATCCCCGTCAAGGAAGCAAAGAAATAGTCCCGCAGGCGAACCTGCGTCAGGCCGTAGGAATAATTGAGGATGTTGAAAGGGAAGAGGGGGGAGAGGCGGGTCAAGAGCACGATCTTCCAGCCCTCGCGGCCCACGATCTCGTCCACCGCGCGGAAGCGGGGGTCGGCGCCGATCTTCCTGGACACCCAGTCGCGCGCCAAGTAGCGGCCGGTCAGAAAGGCGCCCGCCGCTCCCAGGGACGCCCCGGTCAAGACGGCAAGAAAGCCCGGAAGAAGCCCGAAGAGGGCGCCCGCCCCCAGGGTCAAAATCGATCCCGGCAGCATGAGCAGGCAAGCGACGATGTAGAGCCCGACGAAAAGCGCGATCCCCGCCGGGCCCACACCGGCGACCCAACCGAGAACCGCCTGCAGCGTGCTCTGGACATCCAGGCTGAACAGGGCCGCGGCTCCCCCCGCAACGACGGCCAGAAGCGCCGCTGCGCGGAAGGCAAGACCTTTCTTCTCTGAGGCGCTTTGTTTCGGCGCTGCCGAGTGGTTCATCGATCCAAATCCTTCCCCCCGCCGGGAGGTGTTGGGCCTCGGCGGCAGGCGCTCATCGCCTCGCGGGCTGCACCCAGGAGAGCGGCGCCGGGGTTCATGATCACGCGCACGGGGATCTCCGCCAGCAGATCCGCCATCCGCCCCTTCGCCCGGAAGGCTTGGAGAAACGGCTTTCCCCGCAGCAGAGCGATGATTCGGGGGGGAAGGCCGCCTCCGAGAAATATACCGCCGGTGGCAAAGAAATCCAGGCCGAGGCTTCCGCAAACGCCTCCGAGGATGGAGACGAAGAGCTCGAGCGTGTCGCGGCAGAGCGGGTCGCTTGGCTCCTCGCGCAGGGCGTTGTCCAGGATCAGCGGTACGGGGTCGGTCGCCGCGGCGATCTTCGCGGAGAGACCTCCGGACGTGCAGACTCCGTCCTCCTCCTTCAAATACGCGTAGATGTGGCGGATCGCCGTTCCCGAGCAAGCACGCTCGCGGCTTGCATGGCCGAAGCGCTCGCGCAGAAAAAGGAAGAATCGGGCCTGCCGCGGATCCGCGGGAGCGAAATCCCCGTGGCCCGCCTCCGAAGGGAAGGCGCGATAGCCGGTGCCGTCCCAGGTGAGAAAGGAAGCCCCCAGGCCCGTCCCCACCGCTACGACCGCGATCGTCCCGCCCGGCGCCGGTCGCCCGGCTTGCAGGCTCACGCAGTCGTCTTCTTTGAGGCGGGGGACGGCCGCGGCAAGCGCCTGGACGTCGTTCATGAGCCGCAGCCGCTCGAAACCGAATTGCGCGCGCAGCCTTTCCGCATCCACGATCCAGGGGAGGTTGGTGAGAGCCGCCCGACCCTCGCGCACCGGGCCGGCAACCCCGAAGCAGGCGCACTCGATCCGCACCTGGATCTTTTCCAGAAAGGCCCGCACGAGGGACTCCAAGTCGGGGAAAGCCGCGCTCGCAAACTCCGCTTGGGCGACCGGGGCACGAAGATCGAGGCCGGAGGCGAAAACCGCAAGCCGGCTCCGCGTCCCCCCGATGTCCCCCGCCAACAAATAGGGGACGTCCATTTTCATATTATTATGCGCCAACATGCCGTCATGCTGCCACAGGGGGAGGAAAAAAGCGACCGTCGGGATCAGCCGCCGGCAATGCTCGCAGAAGAGCTTTTGTGGCGAAAGGGGAGGGCATGGAGTAGCGCTTGCGGGTACAGCAAGCCCGCGGGGTGGCTTTCGGCTTTCGATCCGAGGGGGTCAAGCGGGGCGCGAAGGATGATCGAGGTGCGATCGTAGGGGTCTTGAATCTCAGCCGAGTGAGCGACAGGGCGCAGCGGGTGTTCGAGGCCGTTAAAGGGCACCTCGCTGTTTTAGGCCTGACCGTCCGATTGACCGCAGACCGGACAGCCAAACCGACTACCTTTGGGAAAATCGATCATCATGGTCATCCGGCTCTCGAAAGCGTAACTCAACCTTGCTGACTTGCCACGGCGCATCAAGCCCCAACGCCATCGGAAAAAGGTCGGTGTCCTTCATGGCCTGAAAGACGAAAGCAGCCGATCCGGAAATTGGAAGACATCAACTCTCCCAGAGGGCTCCGGTTCCTCACCAAGGCCTCGGCTTGGATTTCCTCCTTCAGGTAAAACCGGGCGTAGGCGGAAAGCCTGTCGGCCCGATCCTCGGAATCCCATACGACCGGCAGCAGGCCGTTTTGCAGCGCCTGGTCGAGATCGAAGCCCGCTCCGATCTCCTCCGGAAGAAAGGGGGGCATGGCGCGGTTGACGGCTCGCCCGGCGAGGAGATCGACGCCGGCGCGCCGAAGTTTTCGGGCGCTCGAACCGCACAGCGCAAAATGCAGCCGCTTTTCCTCCTGGAAGCGATGCACCTCGTTCAGCAGCTGCGGCAGGCGCTCGATTTCGTCCCCCCCCGTTTGCCCCCTCCATGCCCGGACCTCTCCGGCAAAGAGTGCGGGGTTCGCCAGCAACTGCTGGTATTTCTGCTCCGAGAGCAACTCGATCACATGCGCGTCCGGAAAATGGGAGCGCAGCCAGGTGCTTTTCCCCGCGCCGCGGGGACCCATCAGGAAAAAACTTTCCATATCCGGGGATTCTTCGAGATGCCGCGCGGCGCGGCCGATCGGCTGTGGGATTCAATCTCTCGCCGCCTGGACGAGCCGGGTCGCCAGGAAAAAGAAGACGGCGAACATCAGGGCAAGAAGCGCCAGGGCGATCGGATCCGTCGTGCCGCCGAGCGCGGCGCGGCGGATGGCCCGGGAGGCATGGGTGATGGGCAGGGCGTAAAGCACCGCCTGCAGCCCTTGGGGGAGGCGGTCCAACGGAAAGAAGGTGTCGCCCAGGAAAGCCATCGGGGTGATGAAGAAGGTGTTCAAGAGCATCTGGGTCGCATGCTCCTTGACCCACATGGCGAGGGCCACCGCCAAGGCCGAAAAAACGAGACTGTTCAGCAGCACCGCCATCCAGAAAAAGGGGCCGAGCCCGAGGTGGACCCCGAAGAGCCGTCCGAGCGCCAGGATCCCCACCGCCGCCATCAACCCGCGCGTCACCCCGGCCAGCGTCTCGCCGGCCACATAGGCCCAATCCCGGACCGGTGAGGCCTGAATCTCTTCGAACACCTTCCAGTAGAACCGCGCGATGTTGATCTCTCCGGCGATGGAAAAGGCCTGGGTCGTCGAGCTCAGAGCCACCAGGCCGGGCAGCAGAAAACGCAGGTAGTCCTCGCCGTCGACCGTCATCCCTCCGCCCAGGGCCATGCCAAAAGCGACGAAATAGAGCAGCGGGGTGACGCCGGCCGCGGCGAGCGTCATCGGCAGACGGGTTTTCAGGATTTTCAGCTCACGCAGATAGACCGCCCAGATCTGGTGGCTCATGACGTCACCCGCTTGCCGGTCAGCCGCAAGAAGGCATCCTCCAGATTGACCGCCCGCAGTCGGAAGCCCCCCTCGCCGGCTTGGGCCGCGGCGATGGCGGCGCGGCGGTCGTTGAAATAGAGGGGTTCCATCCCCTCGCCGGCGGCGGGATCGACGGCCCAACGGCCGATCGCGGCGATAAAGCGAGCGGGGGTGTCGATCGCCGTCAGGCGGCCTTCGCACAAAAAAGCCACCCGGTCGGCGAGCTGTTCGGCCTCCTCGATGTAGTGGGTGGTCAGGAAGACGGTGGTCCCCCCCTTCTGGATCTTCTTGATCAGGGCCCAGATTTGGCGGCGGATGGCCGGGTCGAGCCCGATCGAGGGCTCGTCCAGAAAGAGGATCCGCGGTTCGTGGACGAGCGCGCGGATGATCATGACCCGACGCTGCAGACCGCCCGAGAGCTCCTTGACCGGGCTTGCGGCACGATCCTCCAGCCCGGCGTAGGCGAGAAGCTCGGCGATCCGCTCCCGCCGCCGCGCCTTCGGCATGCCGAAAAAACGTCCGTGCAGGTCCAGATTGTCCCGGACGGTAAGATCGCGATCCAGGTTGAGGGTCTGCGGCACGAGCCCGACGCGTCGGACCGCCGCCGGGCCCTCCGCCAGAAGATCACGGCCCTCCAGCAGCACCCGGCCGGAGGTGGGCCGGGTGAGGCGGGTGAGGATGCGGATGGTGGTCGTCTTGCCCGACCCGTTGGGGCCGAGGTAGGCGAAGAGTTCACCGGGCTCCACAGAGAATCCGACCGCATTCAACGCCAGGCGCTCGCCGAAGCGCTTGGTCAGGCCCTCGACCGCCAGCGCGCTCACGAAGCCGCCTTTCGCTCCGCGGGGGGAGTGAACGGTTCCACCCCTTCGAAGGGCTGGCGCCGGAGGCGGTGCGGCAGCGCCATTTCCGCGGCACGGTCGATATCGGCACGCTCCACCGCCGCGCGGCCTTCGAAGGCACAGAGGGTTTTGGCGGCCTTCAAGGTGACGATGTCGGCCCGATGCCCGTCCACCCCCGTCGCGAGGCTGAGCCGAGCGATGGCCAGCATCTCTTCGCGGCCCGCCACGACGCTGGGATAGCGTTTCATGGCGCTGTGGATCCGCTCCGAGAGCCGAGCGGACTCCGCCGCGTAACGGCGGCAGAAGGCCTCCGGGTCGGCATCGAAGGCCGCCCGCCGCTCCATGACCTCGACCCGCAGCAGGGGGTCGTCGATGCCTTCCACCCGGACACAGAGCCCGAAGCGGTCGAGCAGCTGGGGCCTCAACTCGCCCTCCTCGGGGTTCATCGTGCCCACCAGGACGAAGCGCGCCGGATGGGTGAAAGAGACCCCCTCCCGCTCGACCGTATTGATCCCCATGGCGGCCGAGTCGAGCAGGATGTCCACGAGATGGTCGTCGAGCAGGTTGACCTCGTCCACATAGAGGATCCCGCGGTGGGCGGCCGCGAGCAGACCCGGCTCGAAGCGTTTCTCTCCCGTGCGCAGGGCATGCTCGATGTCGAGGGTGCCCACCACCCGGTCTTCTGTGGCTCCCAGCGGCAGTTCGACCACCGGCACCCGTTTCGTCGCCGCCGCTGCGCCGCCCTGCCGCAGCGCCTCGCTGCAGGCACGGTTGGGGCAGCCCGCGCAGCAATCCACCTCTCCGCCGGGCGGCAGGTTGAAGGGGCAGCCGGAAACGATCTCGATTTGAGGCAAAATATCAGCCAAGGCACGCACCGCCGTCGATTTGGCCGTGCCCTTTTCCCCGCGGATGAGCACCCCGGAGAGGGAGGGGTTGATGACGTTTAAAATCAGGGCGAGTTTCATCGCTTCCTGGCCGACGATGGCGCAAAAGGGGAACACGGGGTGACTATTCACGTTGGATCTCCTTGACCACCCGGATCAAGTCGTCCGCGCGGAGGCTGTCGATGCTGAAGAGTCGAGCGCCCAGCGCCCGGGCAAGCCTTCCGGCCAGACCGAGGCGCATGTAGCCGTTGGACTCGGTATCGACCACGACCCAGGTCATGCGGGAGTCGGCCCGAAGTCTGGCGGCGATGGAAAGCGCTTCCTCCACGGGGGAGGCATTCGGCTTCAGGGATACGTTGCCGCGGCCGTCGGTCAGGGTGATGATGATCGGCCGCAGCAGCGGATTTTTGTACAGGCGCCGCCGGGCCAGATCGTAGGCGCAGGCAAGGCCTGCGGCCAGCGGAGTGCGGCCGCCGGTAGGGAGATCCTTCAGCAGGCGGGCGGCCACGGCAACCGAGTTGGTGGGCGGCAGCAGAAGATCGGCCGTCTGCCGCCGGAAACCGACCAGGGCCACCCGATCCCGCATGCGGTAAGCGTCCAGCAGCAGGCTCATGACCGCCCCCTTGGCGGCGCTCATCCGCCGACGGGCACCCATCGAGCCGCTCGCGTCCACAAGGAAGATCACCTCGCTGCCGATTCTCCGCTCGCGGACCTTGCAGCGGATGTCGCTCTTCAAGATCCGCACGGCAGGCCCTGGACTCCCTCGCCGCAGCCGTTGAAAGGGGGCGGCGGCCCGCAACGTGGCATCGAGCGCCACGTCGCAGGGAAGCTCCCCGGGCCGGCTGCGGACATACCGTCCGGTTCGCTGGAGGGTGCGCGAGGCGGAGCGACGGCCGACGCCGCGCCGTGCCCTGCGATCGGCCGCCGGCGCGATCCGTTTGACCTTGAAGGTAGCTCCCACGGCGAAGATGCGTTCCTCGATCTGCGCCTCCCGGCTGGGCGAGGGGGATCCCCCCTCGGCGCGAGGCGGACGCTCCTCGACCCGCTCGGATCCGGGCTGCTCCGGCGGGGCCTCGGCCGATTCCGGCGCATGGCGGCCGGGAGGCTCGGCCGCCGCAGGCGCCTGCCGCCGGCGATGGATCAGCACCAGCTCCGCCGCCGTCTCGATGTCGGAGGCCGCGAGGCGATCGCGCCCGTTCCAGGCGGCCAGGGCCGCGGCCGCGCGTTCCAAAACCAGCTCCGCTCGATGCCCGGCGGAGAGCGCCGCCCGGCACAGGGCGGCAATGGCCAACCGATCGGCGGCGGATACCGTGACGGCGGGGAGACATTCTCGGGCGGCGGCGATCTGCTGCGCCAGCCTTCGCTCCTCCGTCTGCCAGGCGGCCGCAAAGCCGATGGGGTCGGCGTCGAAGGCCTCGCGGCGAGCCATCAGGGTCTGCCGCCGTTCGAGGTCCGCCTCGCCCACGACGTCGACGCAGAGCCCGAAGCGGTCGAGCAGCTGGGGTCTCAGCGCCCCCTCTTCGGGGTTCATCGTGCCCACCAGCAGAAAATGGGCCGGGTGCTGAACGGAGATGCCCTCGCGTTCCACGCGGTTGACGCCCGAGGCGGCGGCATCGAGCACGATGTCGACCAGGTGGTCGTCCAGGAGGTTCACCTCGTCGATGTAGAGAATGCCCCGATGGACCTTGCCCAGCAGCCCCGGCTGAAACAGCCGTCTGCCGGTTTGCAGGCTCCTTTCGAAATCGATGCCGCCCGCCACTTGGTCCTCGGTGGCGTTGAGCGGCAGGGTCAGAACGCGCACCGGCCGCAGGACCGCCGCCGGCCGCCGCCCGGTTGCCTCCCCGCAGACGGGGCAGAGCCCGGCGGGTGCGCGGGGGTCGCAGGCGAGCGGGCATCCCGCCACCGCCGCGATCGGCGGCAAGAGTGCGGCGAGCGCCCGGACCGCGGTCGATTTGGCCGTTCCCTTCTCCCCGCGGACCAGCACACCTCCGACCCGGGGTTCGACGGTCCCGATGAGGAGGGCGGTCTTGAGGCGCTCCTGGCCCACGATCGCGGAAAAGGGAAAGAGCGCCGCCCTCACCCCGAGCAACTCCCGCCCGGCATGAACGGTTCGCTGCACATGCTCTCAAAACCGATAGTGGAAGCCGATCCCGATCAAATAGTTGCGTTCCGGGAGCACGCTCTCCGAGGTTTTGTAGTTTTTGTCCTCGTCGAGGAGGTTTTGGATCCCGGCCGCCAGGGAAATCCGTTTCTGCCAGAAATCGAGGCCGAAGAAAAGGTCCACCGTGGTGTATCCGTGCAGGGTGCCCGTGTCCCGACCGCCGAGAGCGGTATAGTGGTAGCTGCTCAGATACCGGCCGACGACGGAGCCGCCGACGCCCACAACGTCGTTGATGTGCCGGCTGTACCAGCGGGCTCCGGTGTGGAAGACATTCTTGGGGTAGAAATCGAGCGGCGTGTTGTTCTCCTCGTTCTTGCCGTCCTGGTAAAGATGGTTGGCGAAAAGGGTCAATTCCGGCAGCGGCCGGGCGGTCACCTCCGACTCCAGCCCCTTGATGGAGATTTCGTCGATGTTCTCGACTCGGGTGAGGGTGGAGAAGTTGACCCCCCTTCCCGGCGGCGGGAAGGGGACGAAGAAACCGGGGGCCGTCGTGTCGGTCCGGTTGACCGTGCTGATGAAGTCCTTGCCCTTGACGTAGAAGGGCGTGATGCGCGTGGACAGCCGGCGGTTCAAGAATTCGTTCTCCAGGCTCACCTCGCAGCTGTACAACGTCTCGGAGTCGAGGTCCTCGTTGGACTCGTAGCTGACGGCGAAGTAGCCCTGTCCCGGAGGGGGGACGACCGGGAAGGGATAGGGCTGAACGGTCAGGTTCCAGAAGGGAGATTTGCGTTCGCTGATGCTGGGCGACCGAAAGGCCTTGGCGGCGGAGAGCTTGACGCGGCCTGTCGGCAGATAGTGCCAGAGAAGGGCCCCTTTGGGCGAGAAGGCGTCGCCGGTGTCGCCGTAGTTGTCGTAGCGCAGGCCGGCGATCAGTTCCAGCTCGCCGTCGAAAAGCTTGAGATCGTTCTGGAGGAACAGGGCATAATTGTTTTCGACCGTGTCCAGGCTGCCCGCCGGGCGGTAGAAGACCGCCAGATCGTTTCCGCTGCGGTCCTGGATGGTCTGCTCGGCCTGAATCCGCCAGGCCTCGGCCCCCAGGCTGAGCACGTTGTTGTCGGTCACGCTCCAGTGCGCCCCCGCCTGGCCGCGCAGCCGCTGCGCCTTGTTCGTGTTGACGCTGCGGACGACGGTTGTCTGGTCGAGGGCCGTGTCGCCGTCGGTCGGCCGGTCGCGCCAGAAGTAATCCAGCCCGAAGAAAAGCTCCACATCCTTGGCGGCGTAAGCCCTGCCGCGCAGGTTGCCGTAATAGTTGGTCAGCTCGTTGATCTTTTCCGCTCCGTTGATGGGAGAATGGCCGAAGCCGGTCTCGATCCCGAAATAGCCGCCGGAAAAGTTGAGGCTGACGCGATCGACGGGGTCGAAGCGACCGTTGAGGTGCACGCGGTTCTGGTCGCTTGCGCGGTTGTTGAGGCCGTCGCGGATGGATCGCTTGGCCCGCTCACTGTCGTTGAGAACGTAGTTGTTGGTCTCGAAATACTGATGCGAAAGCGCGAGCGAAAAACGCTTGCCGTCGCCGGCGGAGGCCGTAGCCACCGACTCGAGGGTGCCGAAGTTGCCCCCGCGGATGGCATAGGAGGCATCGGCCCCTTTGCGGCCCCATCCATCCCGGGTGATGACGTTGATGACGCCGCCCAGGGCGCCGGTGCCGTAGAGGGCGGAATAGGGGCCGCGCACGATCTCGATGCGCTGCACGGCTTCGAGGGGGACCTGGCTGAAATACCAGTAGTTCGTGTAGGGATCGTCGAAGGGCTGGCCGTCGACCAGCAGCAGAACCCGCTCGGTGCCGAAGGTGCCGCGCAGCCGGATGTCCGGCGGGGTGACGATGCCGGTCCCCTGGGGCTGGAAGGTGTAGATGCCGGTCTGGGTCTCCAACAGCTCGGCCAGGTTACGGTGCGGGGTGCGCTCGATCTCCTCGCGGGTGATCACGTTCACCACGGCCGGGGCGTTCTGGATGGTCGTGGGCCTGCGGGTGGCCGTGACGACCATCGCTTCCAACTCGGCGGCGGGCTCCGCAGCCCACCCGGTTTGCCAGCAGCCTCCGGTCGCCGACAGGAAGAAAAAAAGCATCCAGCCTCCGCGTCGTCTCATCGCCGCAATCCTCCTTCCCCTTCCTTCTCGGGTTTGGTTTGACGCCTCAGTATCGGCGCTCTTTCACGGCGGCCGGGGCCGCCAGCTCCGACTCGGTGTACGGTGCCGACTCCCGCAGGATCCCGTCCTCAAGGCGATAGACCCGGTGCCCCAGCGCCCGGGCGACCCGTTCGTCGTGGGTGGCGGTGAGAAGCGCCCCGCCCTCGCGCACGAAGCGATCCAGACGCCGCAGGACCCGCGCCAGGCTGCGGTCGTCCTGGCCCACGGAGGGCTCATCCAGCAGCAGCAGCTTGGGGCGGCGGGCCAATGCCGCCGCCACGGTCAAGCGCCGCTTCTGCCCCATGGAGAGGCTGCGCGGATGGCGATGGGCCAGTTCCGCGAGGCCCATGGCTTCGAGCTCGAACGCCGCGGTGGTTTCATCCGGCGCCGACAGCCGCACCTCATCGCCGACGCGGGAGAGGTACAGCTGATGATCCGGGTGCTGAAAGATGAGCGCCGCCTCCCGCGCCAGGCGTGCGGGCGGCGTCCGCCGGGCATCCTCTCCGTTGGTGGTGATCTCCCCGCCCGAGGGCTGCAGCAGCCCGAGCGCCATGGAAAGAAGGGTCGTCTTGCCGCTGCCGTTCTCGCCTTCGAGCACCACGCTTTCGGCGGCGCGGACGGTCAGCGATACGCCCGCAAAGAGGGGCTTGACGGAGTTCGGCCACGCCATCGCCGCCTCCCTGATCGTCAGTCGCTCCGGGCCGGGCCGCGAAGGGGCGAAAACGGGGAGGACCGGCGTGTCGGCATTCTCTTTCGCGCGACAGCCTTCTTCCATGCAGACCTCGGTCGCCGCCGCCGGCCGAACCAGGTCCCGGCGATGCTCGAAGATCAAAATGCCTTTGCCGGCCTCCGCCAAACGGCGGATCAACGCGAGCAGGCGCCGCCGGGACTCCCGGTCGAGATAGGCCAGCGGCTCGTCCAGCATGAGCAGCGGTTGATCGAGAGCCAGCAAGGCCGCCAGCACCGCCCGCTGCCGCTCGCCCGCCGAAAGGGAGGAGAGGCGCCGCGCCGCCAGGTGGGCGGCTCCGACCTGCTCGAGGGCGGCGGCGATCCGGACCTCCATCGCTGTCTCGGAGGCGCCGAAGTTCTCGAGCCCGAAGGCGACCTCGTCGCTCACCCGGTCCGTAAAAGTCTGATAGGCCACATCCTGCAGCAGGAACCCCAGCTCGCGGGCCGTCGCGCGCACCGGCCGTTCGGCGGAGCAGACGCCGTTGACCCGGGCCGCACCGGAGATCCTGCCGGCGATCAAAGCGGGGATGGCGCCGCACAGGGCGAGTCCAAGGGTCGACTTGCCGCAGCCGGTCGGGCCGGAAACCAGCACCGTCTGGCCGGGCGGCACCGTGAGCGACATTCCCCGCAAGGCCGGATGCGGCTGGTCCGGGTAATACACGTGCAGATCCTCGACGTGGATCATGGCGCACCGCCTCCCCACTGCAGCCACCCGGCTGCCAGAACGGTTCCCAGCGCCAGCAGAAGGAAGCCTGCATCCGCCGCCCCGGCGGCCGGCTGCCGGCGGCAGGTGCGCCCGGCCTCGGGCGAAAACCCCCGCAACTCCAGCGCCAGCGTGATCCGGTCGGTATAGTCGAGAACGCAGAAGGCCATCGGCACCACCAGGCCGCGGTACAGACGGGTCAGAGCGCCGCCGCAGGCGCGGCCCCGCAAACGCGCCGCCTGTCGCATCTGCTGAACCTCCGCCGCCATCAGGGGAAAGAAGCGCCATACCAGCATCAGCGCCACCACCATCCCGGGGGGTAGCGGGGTCCGCGCCAGCGCTCGAGTCAGCTCTTGAGGAGCGGTGGTGCCGGCGCAAACCGGTATGGCCAGGAGGAAGACCGCCAGGCGAAGGCAGTAGGCCGCGGCATGGGAGGGATCGCGGGCGGCCCAGAAATTGAGGCCGGTGACCGCACCGAGAAAGAGGGCCGCGAAGAGAATCCGCCGTCCGCTCGGTCGCAGCCGGGCCATGACGAAGGTGCTCAGCAAAAAACCCAAGAGCAGGGCGAGGGCGGATGGCTCCCGCAAACAGAGGGCGAAGCCGGTAAAACCGATGCCCACCGCCATCTTGACGAAGGGATGCAGCCGGTGGATCACGGTCCGGCGGCTTGCCTCGCTCCAGAACACCGTTCTCAGGCCTCCAGACGCAGCCGGCCGGCCCGGGCCAGCTCTCTGGCCACCTTGAGCCCCAAGAGGCTGCCGGTCAACGCGGTGGCGAAAATGGCCGCCTCGGCGACGATGAAGACCCAGAGGGCGATCTCGCCGTAGCGCTCCGGCAGGAAACAGAAGGAGAGCAGCATCGCGGCCGGAAACATGCCCATCTGATACAAGACCGCCCCGCAGACCGGGGCGAGCGTGCCGCGGTAGCCCTTGAAGAGAGAGCTGCAGACGAGCTCTCCCAGAATCCCTCCGGCCATGACAAACCCCGAGATGACCGGTGAAATGGCGAGGCAGACCAGAGCGTAAATTCCGGTGATGAGGATCAGCGAACCCGGGCGCCGCAGCCGGATCAGGCCGATCACCAGAAAGAACGATCCGAAGAGGCCGTTTACGGCGTTGGCCAGGCCGGGGATGCGCAGCGGCAGGGTGAAGGGGATGAGGATGCTCGCCACCAGCAGCAAGGCGGCGGCGGTCATCGCCGCGAACACATACTCGCGGGTCGTCCAGGTGGATGTCGTCACGGTTCGGTCTTCTCCTCGATCCATTCTTCCAGTTCCAGATAGCGCTTGCGCAGCAGGGCGCGCTCCTCCTCCGTGGCCTGCCAGTAAGCGCGGCCCTCGGCCTCGGCCAGGCGTTTGAGCAACTCCTCCACGGCGAAGCGGTTGTTTTGGGCCATGCGGCGGAACATTTCCTCGTCGCGCACGTAGCGGTCGGTCACGGCCGACCAGACCCAGTTTTCCACCGCATGGGTGGTGGCGGCGAAGCCGATCAGATACTGCACCCGATCGCTGATTTTCTGGGCGCCGTGGACGTCGTGGGCGAGCAGGGCGTCGATCCAGACCGGGTTGAGCAGCCGGGTGCGGATGCCCCGATGGAGGGATTCTCCCACCGTTTCGGTGCGGATCACCTCCTTGGTCGTATCGGAGATCAACATCGCCGGGGCGCGGCCCCGCAGCGCCTCCACCGTGCGGCTGAGGCCGCCGAAAAACTCGTAGTAATGGTCGAGGTCCATGATCTCGTATTCGTGGCTGTCGCGGACCTGGCTGACCAGGTCCACCTCGGCCAGTCGACCGCGGTAGGCCTCCGGCCGGCGCTCGCCGTGGATCGTGTCCGCATAGAGGTGGCCCATGGTGGCCGAGAAGAGATCGGCGATCTCCTCCTCGCGCTTCCAGGCCCCGGTCTCGATCAGCTGGATGGTCCGCGTTCCGTACTCGCCGGGTTTCGGGCCGAAGATCCGGCCGGCGGCGATCTTCTCCCGACGCTCCTCCGGCACCCGGCCCTTCAGCGCCTCTTTCTGGTGCAGGGTATTGCGCCGGACGGAGTTTTGCTCGGGGGGCTCCTCCAGATCGGAGACCAGCCGAAAGGCGCGGTCGAGCATCTCGAGCACGTTGGGGTACATGTCGCGGAAAAACCCGCAGATCTGGACCAAACAGTCCACCCGCGGCCGTCCGAGCTCGGCGAGCGGAATCGGCTCGAGCCTTTTGTGGTAGGGGGTGGAGCCGGAGGCGATCCGCACCCCCAAATAGGCCAGGACCTGGCCCACGGTCTCGCCGCGGGTTTTGGTGGTCTCGAACCCCCAGAGGATCACGGCGGTTGTCTTGGGGTAGTCGCCGTGGAGGCGAAGGTAGGCGGCGAGCGTATTTTCGGCGATCTCCCGCCCGCGGCGGCAGGCCTCCTCGGAGGGAACCAGGCGCGGATCGAACTGGTAGGAGTTGCGCCCGGTGGGCAGCACCTCGGGGTTGCGCAGGGGGTCGCCCCCCAAACCCGGCGGCACGTAGCGGCCCTCCAGAGCCGCAAAGAAATGCTCGAATTCCAGGGCGCCATCAAGCCTCCGGGCGGCTTCGAGCGCTTTCGCGACCGCGGTGCGCGCCGGCTCCTCGGGCGGCAACTCGTCTTGCCGCCAGGCACGCTGCACGATGCGGCCGACCTCCTGATCGATGGCGGCGAGCGCCGCCGCGTCGGCCGCGGCATCGGCCGCGGCCGCGCGGGTGGGACAAAGCAGCCTCTCGTAGTCCAGGCCCCGCGCCTCGGCGAGCAGCCGGTGCAGGCTCGGGGTCTCCCCGCGGTCGTAGCGCAGAAAAAAGCCGGCAAAGGCAATCCGGTCCTCTTCGGCCGCTCCTTCGCCCAGGATGTGCAACCCTTTGGGGATGATGGAGCGCTTCATGAGCGTGAGCTCCTCCTGGACGGCGGCCACGCTTTCGGCCGCCAGGTGCAGCTCCGCGGCCTTGGCCGCCACCCGTTGCTCGAGCCGCGCGGCGCGGGCGGGGTCGATCGCCCGCGCCTCCAGGCACTCGGCGATCAGCTCATCCAGGGCGGCGTACTCCTCGTAGAGACCGCCGGCCGTAAACGAGGGGGAGTTGTAGTTGACGAGTACCCCCAGGCTGCGGCGCTTGGCGATGGTGGCCTCCGAGGCGTTCACCACGTGGTAGAAATAAAGGTGGGGCGTTTCCCCGATCAGGGCGTCGGGGAAGCACTCCCGGCTCATCCCCACCTCCTTGCCCTTCAAGAACTCGAGGGTGCCGTGGGTGCCGACATGCACGATGCCGTCCGGCTTCCACTCTTGCTCCAGCCAGCGGTAGAAGGCGAGGTACTGGTGATGGGGCGGGAGGGTCTGGTCGTGGCTGATCTTGTCGGGGTCGGCATGATAGCCGCGGGCCGGTTGCAGGCCGAGGAGCACGTTGCCGAACACCGCGGCCGGAAGCACGATCCGACCCGCGCCGACCATGATCTCCCCGGGCGCCTCCCCCCAGACGCCGATCACCTCGCGGCCGGAGGGCACGCCGTCGAGCAGCCGGCGGTAATCGTCCAGCTCGAGGCCGAATCCGTGACGCAGCGCCTGCTCCTCCCCTCCCCAGCGGGGCGAGTTGACCAGGCGGCGGCCGAGCAAAAACTCGTGCAACCCGCCTTGCGGCGGCAGCCCTTCGATCCGGTAGCCGCGGCGAAGCATCTCCGCGAAGAGCTTTTCCAGGCTGGCAAAGGTGTCCAGATAGGCCGCGGAGCCGAGACTCTCCTCCCCCGGGGGGTTGTCGTAGATGATGAAGGCGATGCGTTTTTCGCTGTTCGCCTTGCGGCGCAGCCCGATCCAGCGCCGAATCCGGCGGCCGAGCCGTTCGGCGCGTTCCTCGATGGCGGCCACCCGCGTCGTTCGCCCTTCCACCGCGTCCGTCGCCGCCGACACGAGGCCCGCCGTGGGGATGGGCGCGATCATGCCGTCCAGCTCGGGCAGAATGACGGTGGTGAGCGTCTCGACGGGAGAGAGCCCCTGGTCGCTCGCCTGCCAGGCGGCGATCTCCCGGCCGTACATCGGGCAGCCGCTGAAGACCGGCACGCCGAGCCGCTGAAGCAGGTTGACGGCGGCCTCGGGGGGGGCGGCCGAAAAGGAGGTGAGCTGGAACCATTGGAGGTAGACGACGGCTTCGACCTTAGGCGATCCGCCGGCGAGAAAGAAGCGCTCGACGGCGGCGAGGTTGTGGGCGGCGCCGGCGAAGACCGGCAAAACCTCGATGCCGGCCGCCCGCAGCCGCTCGGCGAGGCAGCGGGCCGGAACGACGCTTTGCCCGAAATGCATCCCGCCGTAGAAGAGCAGCCCCACGGCGGGACGGCCCGGCTGAAGCCCTCCGAAGCGGCGAAAGGCTTCCAGACTGTCGAAAAACCGGTCGGCCAGCGGATCGTAGATACCGAGATCCGGCCGTTCGACCGGCGGGGGGATCTTCCGGGGGATTTTGATTCCGGCGTACTCTTTCGCGGCGAAGGCGAGCAGGTTCTTGACGTTCTCCGCGCCGCCGTGGCTCCAGTAACGCATCATCCGCGCCCAGTTGCGGCCGTGCCTGAGCCGACCGACCGGCAGGAGGCTTCCGGCCTTCTCCAGGATCGCCGTCAGCCGCTGCATGGCGGCGATGTTCGGGCTGCGGGCCGGGCCGCCCGCGGCCCGCCTCTTTTCGGCTCGGGCCATGACTCGGGCGAGCGAAAAGGAGCCCAGGCGCAAAAGAGCCATCATCTCCGGGGCGCCTCCGAGGAGGAGCACGACCGGCTGGCGGGTTTCGGGGAGCACGCGGCCGCAGATGCCGGCCGCCTTGCCGCCGCCGCGGATGTCCAGAAAGACCGCATCGGCGGCCCGGAGGCTTTCGGCCACCGTCAGAGCCCCGATGCTCTCCTCCTCGATCTCGTGGGTGGCGAACAGCCGAACCCTGAGGAGATCCCCGTGCACCTGACGAAACAGTGCCGCTCCTTCTGCCAGGGATTCGGTCAAGGCGGCATGGATGACGAAGACGAAGAGCGGTTTGCTCATGCGAATAGCCTTCATCCGCAGGCGGCGGCCGTGATTGCACTCGTCCCCCTTGCAGGGGTTGAGCGCGTTGGAAAACAAAAAAGGCCACGTGGCCGCCCCCCGTTGCGGGGGATCGGCCTTCGTGGCCTTAAACTCGGTTGGTTATCCGCCGGAAATCGGGCGGAAAGCTTGAAGGAACGCTTTGGGAAGCGGCTTCTACCGCAGGGTTGGAAGCCTTTTTAATCGAAAGATTTTTCCCCTGTCAACCCTTCAGCCATCAGGGGACGTCCATTGTCATATTATTATGTGCGGCCATAACGTCATGACGCCGCAGGAGGAGGGGAAAAGCGGCCGTGGGGTCAGCCGCGGGCGGCGCCCCTCTTTACGCTGTAAACCCCGAGCAGGATCAGGGCTGCGGCGGCGTAGGTCTTCAGGCCCAGGGGCTCATCGAGCACCAGCCATCCCAGGAAGACGGCAATCACGGGGTTGATGTAGGCGTAGGTGGAAACCAAGGCGAGCGGAAGCTTCGCCACGGCGTAGATGTAGGAAGGGTAGCCCACGAAGGAGCCGACGATCACCAGGTAGGCCAGGGCGGAAAGCCCGCGGCGCTCGAAGTGCAGATGCGGGATCTCGCCTGCCGCCCAGCCCGCCAGGGTAAGGGCCGCGCCGGCGATGACCATCTGCACGGCTGCGCCCATGAAGGGATGGACCGCAAGCCGCATATACTTCGCGTAGAGTGACCCGAGCGACCAGAAGAAGACCGCCCCGAGGAGAGAAAGGAAACCTGCACGGTTTCCGGGGTCGGCGAACGCTTGGAGATCGACTCCGAAGATGAGCACCACACCGGCCAGGCCCAGAAGAAGCCCGACAACCACGGCGAGGTTCGGCCGCGGCCCGCGGGGCAGAAACGACTCGATGGCGACCATGACCAGCGGTGTCGTCGTGATCATGAGCGCCGCCGGTCCGCTGGCCACCCACTGTTCGCCGAAGACCACCAGTCCATTTCCCAATCCGAGCAGCAGAATCCCCACCACCGCGAGGTGGCCGATCTCGCCCCCGCGCGGCCAGGGCGCCCCCCGCAGCCGCAGCGCCGCGGTGAAGACCAACCCGGCGATCAGCCAGCGGATGCCGGCAAAGAGCAGCGGGGGCACCTCGCTCACCCCGATGCGGATCACGAGATAGGTCGTCCCCCAGATCACGCACACATTGGCCCACGCCAGCAAAGCGCGGACGTCGGCTGCTTGCGCATTTCCCAACCCATCCTCCGGAGCCGGAAACCCTCAGTTTGCCCGGGGCTTGCCGAAGCATACCAGGTTTGACCCCGCAGGGACACCCCGGAGGTGAATCCTGAGACTCGGTTGTGAAAAAAAAGCCGCTCCCTGCGCCAGGGACGCGCAAACCCCTTCGCGCCGGGAGCGGGCTGCCCAACGGATTTTCGAATTTCCGTCTTATGGGGTGAGACGCCTGGTCAGGGTGTTGTTCTGCCGGTTGCTCTCGCCGATGAGGTTCCCCTCGTCCACGATCACCGTGATGTCGACCGGCTCGCGCGGCACCTGTTCGCCCGTCCAGGCCAAACTCCCGCCCGGCTGGCGGAGGACACCCGCCGGGTCTAGCGAGCCGAGCGACACATTGGCCCAGCCCCGGCCGTTC
>CALIUY010000028.1 GCA_938048455.1 uncultured Desulfobacterales bacterium
ACCTCGTGAGCTAAGACCGCCGCCGCCTCGGCCCGGTCGAGCTTACGCAGCAGGCCGCGGGAGATGAAGACATCGCCACGCCCTGGCAGGGCGAGGACGGCGCCAATCGGGGCCTCGACCGGCACGATATGCAGACGCGGCGTCCGGATCATCGCCTTACGCGCCAGCACCTCGAGGTCGGCCCGTAACAGATCGGGGTCATGGTCCATCGCAAAAGGCCTTTCACGGCTGAGGCCTTCGATCTGGGCGGCGCAAGCCCGTCCGTCCACCCAACTTTGCCCAGGCGCGCCGAGCGCCTATCCTCCAGTCCAAAGACCACACGCCCGCCGCCACAAGGGAAACGCGATCAACGATACCCTGATACAACACCCATCGCCCACCCCTCACGCTCGAACTAATGCAGATTGCCCTTCAGGACGCCCTGGCCGTCAAGCAGAGCGAAGCAGGACGCATACCACTTCGCCTTGGCACGACGAGGTACAAAACATCAATGGGCATGGGCAGGCCCATCTCCACGACGTGCCCTAGTACGTAGTCGACCGCAATCGGCAGTAACTAAAGTGCTACCGATCTACTGCTCCTGTCACCCCACGAGAAGACAACATCTTCCGCTACAAGCGACCTCGATCGCTCAGGTCAAGCCTACGGCGCGATCCCCTGCCCGCGCCTCTAAGCCCGAGTTTTTCTAAGCGTTCAGCCTCTTCCTCTCGGCGCCTCGGAAACCGTCGGTAACATTGTGGCCCAAGCCACAGGTCTCGACGCCTTCGCGTGATCCGAGCGGAAGACACCAGAGGAAACGTGCATAGCAGAAATACCGATTCTATGCTGCAATGCAGCAGAAAAGATAGTCCTGCTGTCCCATATTCGATTCTGTCTCTCCCCGCATTTTTTCTCTCGACCGGAGTTCCAACAATGCTCTTCGCCCGCACGCGCGCCGCCCTCAAGGAGGTGGCCGCCTCGCCCGTAATCCACACCCCCGAGCTGCCGACGCGTACCGCAATCGAGGAGATTCGCGTCGCCGCCGAGGCCCACCGGTGCCGCGTGCTCGGCGCAATCCTCGCGGACCTGGCGACGCTGCCCGTCGATCTCCTGCGTAGATTCGTCCCACAGGCCAACCGCCAGGCGGCCTAATCGCCCCATTTCCTGGAGGTCATGGACCTCCCTTTCGCCCGCCTGCTCTATGCGGAGTCTGATGTTATAATCCTGCCGCGTCTCCGGCGCGTTGGGATCGAGCCGCCCGATTTCGTTCTCCTCTATGTCGGAGAGGAGATCGGGATCCGGTTGGTGCTGCTGAGCAGAACACGACAGTTTTGGACGCTCAACGGGCGTTTCCGACTGCCCCCTGGCTCTTTCGACGCCGGTCTCCGGACGGGGTGGGCGCCGCGTGGCAGCGCCGAATGTCTTCATCCAGACGCCGCCATGACGGCAGTCCATGCGGCCAGCCAGAGTCGGGCGGACGCTCGACGCCTACCGCAACGAGCGGGCCCAGCAACCCTTAGGTCGCTTGTGACCTGGGCAGCCGCCGAAGATCCTGGGGGGCGGCTGAGCAAGAGCCCGGTGCTCGTCGGTTTGGCTTTCCAGAGGGCGCTGCATTTGGCCGCTCCTTCGGGGGGACACGCCACTGCCTATCAGTGGCTGGAGATCCCAGCCGAAGCCGACGCGACCAAGGCCGTCTTCGCCACCGCTTGGCTCACGCTTGCGCAGCGGGACTTTGGTTCCAGGGTTCATCTGGAGCGCCTATCATGAGCCCGTACTGCAACTTCCCGAGGTTGGCATGCTGACGCTCGGCCCCCTCGTTTTTGCCTTCCCCTGGGCCTTGCTCGGCCTCCTGCTGCTGCCGCTCCTGTGGCGGCGCCTGCGCGCGACGCCGCCCGCCCCCAAGGTCATCGCCTTCCCACCTGTACGCCTGCTGAAGGAGATCGCTGAGACCCAGCCGCCGGCGGCCGCGATTCCGCCCTGGCTTCTGGCGCTACGCCTGGCCGCGCTCGCCGTTCTCGTCGTTGCCTGCGCCGCACCCCGCTTGGACCACGACGGCACAGGGGTAGACATGGACCGGCCGCTGCTGCTTGTCTTCGACGACGGCTGGTCCGCCGCTCCCGCCTGGGACCGGCGCGTGGCCCGCGCGGCGGCGATCGTCGAGACTGCGGGCGTTGTCGGGGCGCCTGTGCGCCTGCTGCGCCTCGCGCCAGGCCCAGACGGGACCCCGCCGCTCGTGGAAGGCCCGCTGCCCGCCAATATCGCCATCAACCAGATCCGCGCCCTGCGCCCGATGCCCTGGCCCGCGCGCCCCGACCTCGCCGCCGATGCTTTATCCGATCTGCCCGCGCTTCGCTCCGTCTGGATCCGCGGTGGCGCGGGCACCGAAGGCGAGGCGGCATTAGCCCGGCGCCTCTCGGCGCTCGGCCCTCTGACTCTCGTCGAGGGCGGCCCGCCTCCGGTCCTGCTCTCCCCTGACACGGATGTGAGCGGACGCCTCGCTGCCAGAATCCGCCGGATCGGAACAGGGGCCGAGACTTGGACGGTCGAGGCGCTGGCCGCGGGGGGACGGATCCTCGGACGGGCGTCCATCGATCTTCCTGAGGGGACCGCGGCCGGACGGGTCGTCCTTGACGGGATCCCCCCAGCGATCGCCGGCCAAGCCGAGCGCCTGCGAATCCAGGGCCGTCCCGAGGCCGCGGCCCAAGCGATCTTACCGCCCCGGACTGGCGCAGCTCCCCTGCTTCTCGGCTCCCCCGACGACCTTCGGCCCCTGACGGGCGCGCACTGGTACTCCAGTCGCGCGCTCGGTCCGGCCCACCGGGTCGGCGGCGTCGATCTCCTCGGTCCCGAGATCCGCCTCGCCGTGCTGCCCGACCGAGCGCTGGTGGTCGGCAGCGCCGAGGCGCAAGCGATCGAAGCTTGGGTCTCCGCCGGGGGCACCTTGCTCCGCTTCGCTGGCCCTGCCGTTGCCGAGGCACCCGAACAACCGCTTCTGCCGGGCGCGCTGCGCCGCGGCGCGCGGGCCTTTGACGGGGGTCTCGCCTGGAGCCCTCCGCCGCGTCCTGGCGCGGGCGAAGGTCCGCTTGAGGGGGTCCCGGCCGCCTCTGACGCCACTGTGCTGCGCCATGTGCTCTTGCAGCCCGAGGCGCGGCCGGAGGTGTGGATCCGACTCAACGACGGCGCCGCCCTCGTCTCGGCCGCTCCACTCGGGCGTGGACGCGTCATCCTTGTCCATGTCCCCTCCGTCCCCGGATGGTCCGACCTGCCGCTGAGCGCCAGTTTCCCAGCGCTTATCCAGCGCGTTGCTGCCCTTTCGGAGGGGCGCGGCGCCATCATGGATCCGCGCCCGGCCCGTTTAACGGAGGCCATAGACGCCCTCGGCCGCCCCATGCCCGCTGGGGGCGCCGCCCGCGCCGTTCCGGCTCGAGAACTCGCCTCCGTTCCGGCGTCCCCCGAGGCGCCACCTGGGATCTGGACGACCGCTGACGGCACGCGCGTCGCTCGCAGCCTCGGCCCGGCGCTGGCCGATCCGGTCGTGCCTGCCCCCCTGCCCGCCGAGCGCCGCGAGGGGCTTGACGGCGGAACCCCGCCTACGCCGCTGGCCGGGATTTTGGCTGCCCTTGCCCTCCTCGCGCTTCTCGCCGACCACCTCGCCTCCCTGCGTCTGCGCGGCGACGGCTGGCTGCCCAGGCGGGGAACGGCGGCGGCCATCCTCCTCGCCCTCCTCGCGGCGACGCCCGTGCCTGCCAGGGCACAGGGCGGGGCCCCGGCGCAGATACTGCCGCGCCTGGCGTACGTAGCGAGTGGAGACGCCGAGATCGATCGAATCGTGGCGCTGGGGCTGCGGCGTGTTGCCGAGGAGAGCACCCGGCGTACAAGCGCTCGCTTGGATCCGGAGCCTGCAGCCGTGCGGCCAGGGCGAGACCCGCTGGCCTTATACCCAATCCTCTACTGGGCGGTGCGGCCGGGGGCCGAGGTGGATGCGGCGGCGGCGGAGGCCCTGCGAGCCTTCATGGCACGCGATGGGCTGCTCGTGCTCGACACACGCGACGGGGGGACGGATCCGGAGGCGCGCGCTGCGCTCGAGCGGGTTATACGCGCTCTCGGTCTACCGGCGCTCGCGCGTGTGCCGGCCGACCACGTGCTGAACCAGACCTTCTTCCTGCTGCGCGATGGCCAGCCGGGGCGTCTCGCGGGCGCGCCGGTTTGGATCGTAGCCGAGCCGGATCCGACACAGGACGGGATTACTCCCGTCCTCGTTGGCGCCAATGATTGGGCGCTCGGTTGGGCCAGTGACGTCGACGGACGCCCTCTTGCCGCTTTTCTGCCCGGCGGCCAGTCGCAGCGGACGCAGGCGATGCGATTCGGCGTCAACCTCGTCCTCTACGCCCTGACGGGGAACTACAAGGGCGACCAGGTCCATGTTAGCACGATCCTCGAGCGTCTGGGGCAACCGCGATGATCGTCCTCGACCCGCTGCTCCCCTGGCCGCTCCTGGCCTCCCTAGTGTTCGCCACCGCTCTCATCCTCGGGCCTTCCCTTCTCTCCCGACGCCCCGGTGCCGTTTTGCGCGCCGGAGCGGGGGTGGCGCTCGCTGTCCTCCTCGCCGGCCCCACCTGGGAGCGGCGCGTCGCGGCTGAAGGCGCCGACGTCGTGCTGGTGCTGCGCGATAAGACGCCCTCCTCGGCTCTACCCGGTCGCGCCAAAGTGCTGGAAACCGCCGAGGCCGCCGTGCTACGCCGCCTTGCGGTCATGCCTGGCCTCGATATCTGGAGCTTGCCGCCCGCTACGGATCCGGCGGCTGCGCTCGCCGACGCCGCCGCGGCCGTGCCCAAAGGACGCCTGTCGGCAGCGATCCTGCTCTCTGACGGCCAGCTGGCCCCGCCCGCAGACGGGACCCTGCCTGCCGGCGTACCCATCCATCTGCTCCTGCCCGGCCAGGCGGGCGGCTTCGACCGGCGCGTGCGTATTGTCTCGCCCCCGGCCTACGCTATCGTCGGGCGTCCCCTCGAGATCGAGGCTGTGGTCGAGGACCTCGGCGCTCCCGCCGGCGGGCCGGCAGTGGAGGTGCGGATCACAGGCGCGGCCGGCGGGATCGATCGGCTGCAAGTTCGCCCTGGCGAGCCATTCCGGATCCCGCTCACTCCCGACCGTGCCGGCACGCTCGTCATTGGTATCGAGGCTCCGACGCTTCCTGGAGAAGCCGGAACGGCGAACAACCGCGCCGCGGTCGAGATCCCAGCACTGCGCGACCGGCTGCGCGTACTGCTTCTCTCGGGAGAGGCCCATCCGGGAACGCGGGCGTGGCGGCGGATCCTGCGCGGGGATCCTGCTATCGACCTCGTCCATTTGACGATTTTGCGCACGATTGAGCAGCACGACGCGACGCCTCATGAGGAACTATCGCTCATCCCCTTCCCTGTGCGCGAGCTCTTCGAGGAGAGCCTGTCGACCTTCGACCTTGTCGTGCTGGACCGGTTCCGGAACCTACCTGGCCTGCTGCCACCCGCCTACATCGAGCGCCTCGCGCGCCGCGTGCAGGAGGAGGGCGGGGCACTGCTGGCCGTCCTCGGTCCGGAGGCGGCGGGCGAACACACGATCGCCATCGGCGCTCTAGCTTCCGTCCTCCCCTTTACACCGGGTCCGTCTGTGGAGACGCTCTTCGTGCCTCGCGTCGCGGCTCCGGCCCATCCGGTGCTGCGCGGCCTCGAGGGCGCTAACAACTGGGGGCCGTGGGGCCGGCGCGTCTCCGGCACGCCCGCGCCGGGCGCGCGAACGCTGCTGACGGCCCCAGACGGGACAGCGTTGCTGACGCTCGCCGACGTCGGCAAGGGCCGTGCTGCAGCGTTGGCCTCCGACCACATCTGGTGGTGGGGGCGCGGCTACGAGGGCGGGGGGCCGGAGCTTGAGCTGAGCCGGCGCCTCGTTCATTGGCTGTTGCGCGAGCCCGACCTCGAGGAGCAGGACCTACGGCTCGTGCGCGAGGGCGGCACCTGGCGCGCCGTCCGGCGCGACGCCACTGGCACGCCCACGGGCGCGATTGAGGCGGAGGGGCCCGACGGGCGGATACTCTCCCTGCCGCTCGTCTCAGCCGGACCAGGGATCGCAGAGGCCGTCCTTCCCGACCCGACTCCTGGCCTGTGGCGTCTCCGCCATGGCGAGGTTGCGCGTGACGTCCTTGTCGCGGATCCAGACCCGCGCGAGATGGCCGACCTCCGCGCCGACCCCTCTCTCAGCGC
>CALIUY010000029.1 GCA_938048455.1 uncultured Desulfobacterales bacterium
GTTCCTGCGCCTGAAGCGATCCGTCCCCTTCTCCTGACTGCGATGGCTGACCTGCCGGCTCGAGACCGATCCCTACTGGAGCGCGCTGTGCCGTGATCCTAAGAATCTACCTGGCCGGCCCCGAGGTGTTTCATCCTGACGCCCGCCGGCTCGCCGAGGCCAAGATCGCCCTCTGCGCCCGTTTTGGCCTCGAGGGCGTCTTCCCCGCTGATGATGGCAATCGCCTCGCTGGCGACGCGCGCAGCATCTACCTCGCCAACCTTCAGCGCATCGCCGCCTGCCAGGGGATGCTCGCCAACCTCTCCCCCTTCCGTGGCCCCCACGCCGATCCAGGCACCATCTTCGAGGTCGCGCTTGCGCTCGCCCGTGGCCTGCTGGTGGCCGGTTATACCGGCGTTCCCGGCCCCCTCAAGGCCCGGATTCCTGAAGGCTTGCGCTCGGGTGCGGACGCGGACGGGCTCGCCATCGAGGATTTCGGCCTGCCCGAGAACCTCATGCCAGTCGTTGGCCTTGCCGAAACCGGCCTACCCGTCGAGGTCGGCGATGACGGCCCCTGGGGCCTTGCCGCCGCCGAGCGCGCCCTGATCCGCCTGGCCGCGCGTCTCCACTTCGACTGAACCCCTACTTATTCCCTCACGCCACGGCGCGCCCATCTCACTGGTGACCGCATCATCGCCTACGCCGCGGACAACGGCGGGGCCACCGGAGTTGCAGACTCGCTATGGGAACCCTTCTCTTCGGACGCGACGCCCGACTCTACGTTCGCCGCCTTGCCCTCGACCGCGATTCCAACCTCCGTCCCGAACTTTTGCCCCTCGACGCGCTCGAAGCCTCCGGCGCCCCTGGGCTTCTCGCCCGCCTCTACGCCCCTGTCGAGATCGAGGCCGGGACTACCGCCAGCGCCCTCCTCCTTGCTCTCGCGCCTTGGAATAGGTTGCTCGCCGAGCTCTGCCAGTTCGATTTCGACGCCTATCTTGCCGAAGCCCGCGCCCCTTTCGAACCCGCCCAGGGCCCTGACGCTCTCTTGGATCTCCAGATCCTGCCCCGCGTCCTCCTGCGCCGTCAGGTTCTTGACCCCAAAGCAACTCCCTGGCTCGATGTCTCCTGGGACTTCCTCGCCCGGTTCCGCGTCCCCCAACCCGACGAATTCGGTAGACTGCAAGAGACCTGCACTGTCTTGTACGAGCCCCTGACCCGCTGGTCCGGTCTGCCCATTGTGTTGCGCACCGACACCCTGCTTGTTGACGAGACTTGTATGACTCAAGCACCGCGCGCGATCCGCCTGCCTCAGCCGAGCTTCTTCGATGCGATCGTGGTCGGTATGCTGCTCGAGATCGCTTTTGATGTCAGCCCCGCCGAGCGCGATCGCCGCCGGGCCGAAATCCTCCAGGCCATGCCCTAAGGCGGCAGGGTCTCACGGCCCTCTCCTTGCTCGCCATGTCCAAAACGCTACTTGCGCGGCAACCCCGTCTGGGTCTCCTCGCAGCAGTTCACCGAACGGCCAAGGCGTCTTGATCCGCCCCTCTGCTCAGACCGTTCGCGCATCGCCTGGCGATCAGCGCGGAAATGGACGCGAACACCTCCTCCGCCGCCGCCACCGGATCGTCTGCGACACACAGCAGCGCTCCGAACTTGCCCTCACCGCGCCACATTCGCTCCGCTTCGGCAGGAAACGCTCGGCGCAGGCGATCTCCAGAACCCCCAATCCTCCACCTCGATGCGCAGCTCCCGCAGCGCGATTCACTCGAACACCCCGAACCCCTTGGCCCAGCATTTGCACGCCACTCCTCCCTTCGTATCTGCTCCTTTCCAAAACGGCGCGCCCTGGCCTCGGTGGTGCCGATGCCGCCGGGCGCTGTGCCTACAGCTTCGCCGGTGCAAGCCCGCTAACGCGGATCCCCGACGCTTCGTCGCCGCCGGCCCCGACGGGGTCGATGGTAGCAAACATCAACAGTTCTATTTTGCTACAGGTTGCGGGCTCTTCCATACTCTCCACATGGAGTTGCCCAGCGGGCATACAGCAGGGCAGGAAAAAATCGGGTCTCGGACGGAGGACCGTCCGAGACCCATAGGCACCAGCACAGGATTCGGCAGGACGGCGAGGGGGAAACCGCCCGCCAGGGCTGGGCGCGTCGTCGTCGCCCAGGCTTTCTAGCAGATGGTATCTCTCCGGCCGCAGGGAAGACCATCTTCATCCCGCCGCAACCTCCCTCAGCGGCCCGCCAGCCGCCTCAGCCGCGCCTCCTCCTCTGCTGTCAGCGCTAGATGGACCTTCGGTGGTCCGGCGTTGATCCGTGCTCGCGCCCTCCAGGCCAGTGATTCCAGGCGAGACGCCGCCTCGCGCGCGTTGGGATCAGACGACTCCGCCATCTCCCGCGCCATCCCCGCCACCGTTCCCTCGACCCGGCGTACGCCGGCGAAGGCCCGCGCCATCGAGAGATCGGGGCGTCGCGACATCGCTCCGATCGACAGCGCAGCCCCACGGGCTTCCTGTATTCGCGCCCGGCTGATCGCCTCCTCGCCCAGGCGGCTCGCCGCCTCTAGCGCCAGCCCAATCTCGGCCAGCAAGGCGCGCGGATCCTCTTCGGTCTGCAGCAGTCCTGCTTCCCGCTCCCGCGGTACCAGCAGGCGATCGAGCCCTGCGCGCCGCGCTACGGACACGATTCCCAACTCCTCCCGTCGCCGCGCTGCCGCCATAGCGGCCGCAGCCTGCAGCCGCGCCTGGATCTGATCTCTCTGCGCCACGCGAGCGCGGATCTGCCGCCGCGGCCGGTCGCGGACGAGCACCGGTTCAGGCGTGGGTGCTGGACCTGCCATCGCCGGCAGTGGCTCCATCTCCTCTAGCGGCAACACTTCTTCCGCCGCCAGCGCGTCTCCCTCCTCCCCAACGGCCGCCTCGAAGGCGTCGGCCGCCATGCGCCCTGGGACCAGCACCTCGAGTGGGCCAGATCGCAGACGCCACACCGCCAGACCTCCCGACGAGAGCCGTGCCACCAACTCCGCCTCGGCCGCCGTCTCCAGGCGTGGCAGCGACACGCGCGGGGGGAATGCGTCTCCTTCACGCGGCAGTACCTCCGCTCCAGACACACGCAGGATCAGCGCCACCCGCCACGCGTCTGTCCCTTCTCGGCACGCATGCCATGCGGCCTGTACCGCCGAGGCCGCCTCCGCTGGCACCCACACTGCTGGCCGTCCTGTCGCCAGGCCCAAGCGCGCCGTGACCCCGCCTGCGGCAAGCCCGCGGCGCAGCGCTCGTAGCGTCCTCAGCGGACCCTCCGCCTGCCAGCCCTCGGCCTTGGCTTCCCAAAGCACGTCCGGCCCCGCAATCCCCTCCAAGAGCCGCCTCACGTCTGCCCAAACTGGCAGCCCGACCCCCAAGCGCGTCCCCCAAAAGGGGCCGGGGCGCGACAATGCGTTGTAATCGAGCCGCCCCTCCCCCGCCCCTACCTCGGGCGGATCACAGCGCACAGAGAGATAGGCGGATCCCGGCAGCGGACGGTCGGAGAGCACGGGCATCCCCGGGGCGCAGCCCGCTTCCGCCAAGGCCCGCTCCAGCGCCTCGGCCAGCGCCTGCGCCTCGCCGTCCTCCCCGACTCCATCCGCAAAAACCGTCAACATCGCCCCTGTCGAAGGCTCGAGAGGCTCTGCGTGCGCTACCACAGCCTCCGGAAGCGCCGCCTGCCCGCCCAGGCCTCGGCGCGCCAGCACCGGCCGCAACGCGTCCCAGGCCGGTCCTACCGACGCGGGCTCGACTGATATGCGCAGCCGCCATCCTGTCGGCGGTGGTCGTGGTCCCGCCGGCACTACCCAAGCGAAGAAACGACCGCGGCCCACGCGCCAGGGGCCCGCCTGCCCGAGGACTGGCAGAC
>CALIUY010000030.1 GCA_938048455.1 uncultured Desulfobacterales bacterium
TTCTGGACCTGGTGGCAGAGCCTGCCCCAGCGGATCGACCCGGTCATCTTCGCGATCGGCTCCTTCCGGTTGCAGTACTACGGCCTGATGTACCTGGTCGCTTTCGCGATCACCTACCTCCTCGTCCTGCACCGGCTGAAAACCGAACCGGGATTTTCCATCACCCGCGCGCAGGCCACCGACCTTCTCACCTGGGTCATCATCGGCTTGATGGTGGGCGCACGGCTGGGGTATGTCGTCTTCTACAACCTCGGCTACTACCTGGAACGGCCGCTCGAGATCGTGCTGCCCTTCGATTTCTCCGAGGGGATCCGTTTCACGGGTTTTTCGGGGATGTCCTACCACGGCGGGCTGATCGGGGTCCTGGCCGCGGCCTGGATCTACACACGCCGGCAGGAAATTTCGCTGCGCGAGGCCTCCGACCTCGTCGTCCCGGCCGCTCCCCTGGGCTACACCTTCGGGCGGATCGGCAATTTCATCAACGGCGAGCTCTACGGCCGGGTGACCGCGTCGCCGATCGGCATGGTCTTTCCGCTCGCGCCCGACCGCGCCCTGCGGCACCCCTCCCAGCTCTACGAGGCTCTGCTGGAAGGGCTCGTTCTCTTTGCGCTCCTGTGGGCCCTGCGACGCCGGCGGTTTCCCCGCGGGGCGATGCTCGCCCTCTATCTCGTCGGTTACGGAACGGCCCGCTTCCTGGTCGAGTTTTTCCGCGAGCCGGATGCGCACATCGGCTACGGCTGGGGCGGCCTGACCCGGGGGCAGATGCTTTGCGCCGCGATGATCGCCGCCGGCCTCATCCTCTACCGCTTGCTCGCCCGTTCGCCGCAAGCTTTGCCCACGGCCCGGAAACCACCTTCACCACGGCGAGCGTGACATCGTCCTCCAGGGGGGAATCCCCGCGGAAGCGCGTCACATCCTCCAGCACCGCCTGCAGGATCCCCTCCGCCGGCAGCGCGGCATGAAGCACAAGGGTTTCGGCCAGCCGCTCTTTTCCGTAACGTTCCCCCTGGGGATTTCGGCTTTCCCAGATCCCGTCGGTCCCGATCAGGATCACGTCCCCGATGCGGTTGCCGGAAAGCGGTGTCACCCGGTAGACCGCCTCTTCCGCCACGCCCAGGGCGACGCCCGTGGCCCCGCTCAGACGGTGCACGCGGCCCCCGGCGGCATCGTAAAAAAACGGCGGATCGTGTCCGGCACCGGTCCAGGCGAAGCCGGGCGGAGAGGGGAAAATCTCCAACACGGCGAGGGTGACGAAGCTCCCGCTCAGGATCGTATCCCGGCAGAGCAGGCGGTTCGTCTCGGCGAGCGCCCTGTCGAGATCGATCGGCCGCCGGAGCTCGGCGCGCAGGAAAGCCCGAGCGGTCGTCATCAGCAGCGCAGCGGATACGCCGTGGCCGACGACGTCGCCCACGGCGACGCACCAGGAACGCCTTCCGCTTTCCCCGCCTCGGGGGATGAAATCGTAGTAGTCCCCTCCGGTCTCCTGGCAGTAGAGGCTGCGCGCGGCGATGTCCAGGCCGGGGATTTCGGGGGGTGCGGCGGGAAGCAGGTTGCGCTGCACCTCCTCGGCGAGCCGAAGCGCCTCCTTGAGCTCGAGACGCTCCCGGAGCTGACGGCTCATGCGGTTGAAGCTGAGGATCATCTCGCCGATTTCGTCGCGGCGCCGCACCGGCAGGGGATCGCCGAACTCGCCGTGCGCCAGGCGGATCGCCTCGCGGGCCACCTGCCGGATCTCTTCGGCCAAGCGGCCCATCCCCCAGGAGATCAAGCCGCCGATCATCACCACCAGGCCGATCGAGAAGAGGAGATAGACGTTACGGAAGGTCAGGATCGGGGCGAGCACTTCGCGGCCGGGAGCGATCAGCACCAGAAACCAGGGGGCTTCCCGGAGGCGGTGAAAACCGCTCACCTCCCACGGCGGCAGCCCCGCCCCCAGCAGGGTTCCCGAGGGGGCCTGTCCCATCGCCTCCAGGGTCGCCTGCTCGAGCGGATCGCCGCTTGCGCCGAAAACGTCGGCGGGGGAGGGAGTGCGGCAGATGAGGATCCTTCCCGTTTCGTCGACCAGGAAGGCCTTGTGGCTCTGCCACCAGGCGCTTTCGACCACATGCCGGAAAATGAAGTCGAAGTCGACCACCGCCGCCAGCCGCCCCAGGACCGCCCCTTTTTCGTCGAGGAACTCCGCCAGAACCTCGAAGGTGCCGTGCTCGTCGCGCGGATCAAACCGCGGAGGGCTCACGCCGCGGATTCTTGCGCCCGCGTAACGCCCCATCCTCCGCCCGCGCCCCTCGGCATCCGGCCTCCCGGCAGGCGGGCTCCCCGCGGAGGGTGTCGCTTTTTCCCAGTCCAACCGCACTTCGACCACGCCCTGCTGACGCATCAGACGCTCAAGTGCCAGGCGGCGGAAGGCCTCCTCGGGAAGCTCGACCGGAGCCTCTTCGAAGAGACGGATCGCCTCTTTAATGCCCCCCAGATGCATGTCCGCAATGTGCGCCGCACGCTCGAGCTTGAGGATCGCCGACTCGCGCCACTGGGCGAGCAGAAGATCGCGCAGCAGCAGAAAACCGGTGAAACCGGCGGCAAGCAGAAGAACGGCGAGCGGCAGGATCATCACCGCGGAGAACCGCCATTGCAGGCGCGAGGAGAAAGGAGGCATGGCTCAGCCCTACAGAGGAGAGGTGACCGGGTATACCGCGGGGGCGGGGGCCGCGGCAAGCGGCGACGGCCTCCTTGAGAAACGACAATCGGATTGGTATGGTGGCTGGAACCCGGTCGTAGGCGAACATCCGGGCAAGCGGGTTTTCCTGCGCGGAGGATGCGGCGTGAAGCTCGTGGGAAAAGACATCGCCTACCGCTACCCGAACGCCGCCGCCGATCTCTTCGAGGGTCTCGATTTCTGCATCCGCGGTCCGGGATTCCATGCCCTTTTCGGCCCTTCGGGGGTCGGAAAATCAACACTGGCACGGCTGATCAGCGGGATGCTTCCGACCCGCCGCGGCGCGCTCGCCGCACAGGGGATGCAGCGCGTCCTTTACACTTACAACCTGGAGCGCCTGCCGGGCTGGGTGAGCCTGCGGCGGCATTTCGAAGAAACCGCCTCGGATACCGGAAGGTCTCGCCTGAATACCCTGCTCGAGATCTTCGACATCCAGACGCTCGTCGAGGCGCGTTTTCCTCGGCTGTCGCTCGGGCAACAGAACCGCGCCAATCTGGTGCGCTATCTCCTGCAGGAGTTCGACCTGCTGGTCATGGACGAAAGCCTCGCCAACGTCGACGAGGCGACCCGGCAACGGATCATCCTGCGGATGAAAGCGCTGTTTCCCGAACGCTGTTTTCTCTACATTTCGCATAACGTCGCCGAGGTGGCCCGCTTCTGCGGCGAAGTCCTCGTCCTGCGCGGGCGGTCGAAACAGCCCCAGATCGTGACCATTCCCGGCGGGGACCATTGCGAAGGCGCGGAGCCCGATCCCGCCCGGCTGGAGCGCGCCATGCTGGCGATCGTCCATGCTGCATAGACGCATCACCCAGTTTTTCATCCTCTACCTGGCGGGAGTCGGCCTGCTGCTTTTGTTCAAGATCGCGCTGCGGCTCTCCGATTACGTCATTCCGGGACCGGCGGAGATCCTGCGGACCGCACACGTGTATGGGACGGCTTATGCCGCCGCCGTGTTGAACACGCTCGGCGTCGCCGTTCTGGGCCACGTGCTCTCCATTTTCCTCGCCGCGGCGGTCGCCGTGATCGCCCGGCTCAAGGACTGGGTCGGGGGGTTCATCCGCACCGCGGCCTTCAACATCCAGTCCTACCCCATCGTCGCCGTCGCCCCGATTCTCTTCATCCTTCTGGGGGACGGGCTGGTGACGCGGCTGCTGATCGCCGCCCTCATCTGCTACTTTCCCCTGCTGCTTTCCTTTCTGGGCATCTTCTCCGAGCCGGTGCGCGAGATCGAGCATTTCTACGAGGCGACGGGCCGTATGACCTGGCGGTTGCAGATCAAGATTCGGGCTCTCGAGAACTTGCAGAAACTCAACACCGTCGTGGTCGGAAGCGCCACCCTGGCCATGGTGGGAACGATCGTCGCCGAGTTCATCGCCGCCACCGCCGGCATCGGTTACCGCATCCGCATCGCCCTGTACCAAAGCGATCTCGCCAAGATCCTGGTTGCGCTCCTGCTGATCGGCATCGGCACTTCGCTCTGGCTCGTTCTGCTCGAGCGGCTGGGAATCGCGTTGCAAAGGAAGCTGGAGGGTCCATGAGGGATCCGGGACGCCCTCTTTTCCGGCTGAGGCCGGGGATGGTGCTCGTTGGGCTCTGCCTGGTCGCGGGTTGCGCCCCGCCAGAGGATGTCAAGGAGATCCAGTATCGCCTGAAATGGCTCTACAACGTCAGCACCGTGGGGGATCTCTATGCCGTCGCGCAGGGCCATTTCGCGCGCGCGGGGCTGCAGGTGAGCGTCAAACCGGGGGGGCCCGAGCGGGATGCCCTGAAAGAACTCGAGCTCGGCCACGCCCACTTCGGGGTCGCCTCGGCCGACCAGGTCCTGCGGGCGGCGGCCAAGGGCGCCCCGCTCGTCGTGCTCGCCCAGCTCTTCCAGGTCAACCCCCTGCAGTGGATCTACCGCCCCGACCGCAGCCCCTTCCGGGAGCCTGCGGACCTGCGCGGCAAGACGATCGGGGTCACCTTCGGCGGAAACGACGAGACGATCCTGCGCGCCCTGCTGGCGCGCCACCGGATCGCCGAGGGCGAGGTGCGCCTCTTCAGCGTGCGCTACGACTACACGCCTTTCTACGAGGGCCGAGTGGATTTCTGGCCGCTCTACATCAACGCGCAGGCGCCGATCATCGGGGAGCGCCTCGAAAAGGCGGGCGAGAAGATCGCCTTTCTCGACCCGCATCCCTGGGGCGTGCGTTTCGTCGCCAACTCCGTGGTCACCACCCGGCAGATGCTCGAGAGCCGCCCGCGGACGGTGAGCCGCTTTCTCTCCGCCCTGCTGCAGGCCTGGCGGGACGCGCTCGATCCGGCAAACGAAGAGGCGGCGGTCCGCGTTCTGCGGAACGCCGACCCCGAAACCCCCGCGGCGATCGTGCGCCGCCAGCTCGCGGTCACGCGCCGCCTCATGGTCCCGGATCCCCCCTCGGCCTTCGGCCGGATCGACGCCGCCGCCTGGCGCGAAACCGAGGAGATCCTGCGCACTCAGGGATTGATCGAACGGCCGGTTGCGGTGGAGGCCCTCTTCGCCGGAGTCCTTCCCTGAGTCTCGCCGAGGGAGTCGTAGGAGCGATTTCCCCCGCAAGAATCATCGTGGTATAATTGGACCTTTGGGTCGCGGCCTCGAACCGACCCTGTGCCCTTGCGGGCCCGGAACCGATCTCAGGCGACGTCCATGTCTTCTTCGAAATGGCTGCAGCGGGTGATCGAGTTCATCGAGGGCCGCTTCGGCAGCCGTAGCGATGCTCAGGCGGAGGGGGACGGCCTCACCCGCTGGCGGGAACGGATCCTGCTTTCCATCCTCGCCGCCAGCACGGCGCTTTGCATCCTTGCGCTCGTCCCCGCCCTCTATCTCGCCCTCCGCGAGGGGCTCTGGGTACTCGCCGTCTTCGACGTCCTGGCGGCGATGCTTTGCGCCTCGCTTCTCTTCCTGCGGGACCTTGCCTTCCGCAGGCGCGCCGGGCTCACCTTGCTTTTGCCCTTTCTCGTGGGGATCACGGTCATCTCCCAGGCGGGGTTCCTGAGCGGCGGCCCCGCCTGGCTCTTCGCTTTCAGCGTGCTGGCGGGAGTCCTGCTGGGGATCGGGGCCGCCCTGATCGCCATCGGCATGAACACGGCGGCCATCCTCATTCTCGCCTGGCTCTCCCTGCGGGGACTGCTTGCCGCCCCGCCGGAGGAAATCGGCGCCGTCCTCGCCTTCAGCGCCGGGGCCAATTTCATCTTTCTCAATCTCGTCGCCGCCATCTCCGTCGCCGTGCTCGTCAACGGGCTGCAGTCCATGAACCTCAAGACGCTCGCCGCAACCCAGGCCTTGAAGGACGAGCGGGCCGATCTGCTGCGCACGCGGGAAAAGCTGCGCGAGGAGATCGCCGTGCGCCGAGCCTCGGAGCAGGCCTTGCGCGAAAGCGAGCAGAAATACCGCCTGCTTGCCGAAAACGTGCGCGATGTGATCTGGATGACGGATCTCGAGCTGCATTTCACCTTCGTCAGCCCCTCGATCCAAGTCCTCCAAGGGTTCACCCCCGAGGAGCACCGGCAGCTGAAGATCGAGCAGCTGATGACCCCCGAATCCCTCGCCCGCGCCCGCCGCGAGCTCGCCCGGCAACTCGAGCTCGGCCGCCAGAGCGGCACGTTTGAACGTTCGGTCACCCTGGAGGTGGACCTTTTCCACAAGGACGGCCGCATCGTTCCCGCCGAGGTGAGCGCTTCCTTCCTGCTCGAGGAGGGGGGCGCGCCCGTCGGCATCCTGGGAGTCACGCGCGACATCACCGAGCGTCGTCGGGCCGAGGAAGAAAAGCGCGAGCTGATGGAGCGGCTGGCCCGCTCGAAGAAGATGGAAGCGCTCGGCACCATGGCCGGAGGGGTCGCCCACGACCTGAACAACGTCCTGTCGGGAATCATCAGCTATCCCGATCTTTTGCTCATGGATCTGCCGTCGGACAGCCCTCTGCGGCGGCCGCTCGAGGTCATCCGCGAATCGGGGAAAAAAGCCGCGGCCATCGTTCAAGATCTCCTCACCCTGGCGCGGCGCGGCGTGCCCACTTTCGAGATCGTCAATTTGAACCTTCTCGTCGAGGAATACCTGGTCAGCCCCGAGTACCTGCGGCTGAAAGCCTTCCACCCGCAGGTCGCGGTGGAGACCCGGCTGGACCCCGATCTCTTGAACATCCTGGGCTCGCCGATCCATCTCTCCAAGACCCTCATGAACCTCGTCTCCAACGCGGCCGAGGCGATGCCCGAAGGGGGCAAGGTCGTGATCGCCACCGAAAACGTCCACTTCGACGCCCCGCCCGCCGGCCGGGGACTGCGCGAGGGAGACTACGCCGTCCTGCGGGTGACCGATACCGGCATCGGAATCCCCTCCGAAGACCTGCAGCGGATTTTCGAGCCTTTTTTCACCAAAAAGAAAATGGGGCGCAGCGGAACGGGGCTGGGCATGGCCGTCGTCTGGGGTACGGTCGAGGACCACCGCGGGGCGATCGACGTACAGAGCACCGAAGGCCGCGGAACGGTGATCACCGTCTTTCTCCCGGCCACCCGCGAGTCCTGCCCCCTCCGAAGCTCGGCGGCTTCCCTCGACGGCCTCCGGGGCCGAGGAGAAAAGGTGCTCGTCGTCGACGACATGAAGGAACAGCGGGAGATCGCGGTCAGCATCATCGGGCAGCTGGGCTACGACGTGCGTGCCGTGGAAAGCGGCGAGCAGGCGGTGGAATTCTTGCGACACGAAAAGGTCGATCTCCTCGTCCTGGACATGATCATGGACCCGGGGATCGACGGCTTGGAGACCCTGCATCGCGTGAAGCAACTGCACCCCCACCAGAAAGCGATCATCACCAGCGGGTACGCCGAGACCGAGCGGGTACGGATCGCCCAGCAACTGGGGGCGGGCTGCTACCTGAGAAAACCCTACACCGTGCAGAGCCTCGCCGCGGCGATCCAGGCGGAACTCACCCGCAGCTGAGGCCGATCCCCTCCGCGGCTCTTCACAAGCCAGGACCTCTGATCTATAGGGGAAAGAAATCTCCGGCTACGGAGGAGCCCCGAAAACCATGCCCGATATCGCTTCGTCCGCGCAGAAGGTCATTCCCCCCGGCCGGATCGATTTGGCGATCGGCCAGCCCTCGCCCCGGCTGCTCCCCTTCGAGGTCATGGCGCGCGCCGCCGCCCTCGCCGGCGCCGACCCCGAACGGCTGCTCCTTTCCTACGGCACCGAGCAGGGGGAAAGTCGCTTCCGCGAGGCCCTGGCGCATTTTTTGCGCCCCCTCTACGGCACCCCCGTCGATCCCGACGAGCTGCTCGTCACCAACGGCGCCTCCCAGGCGATCGACCTCGTCTGCACGCTCTTCGCCCGCCGCGGCGATGCCATTTTCGTCGAGGAGCCGACCTACTTTCTCGCCCGCAAGATCTTCGCCGACCACGGGCTCAAACCCGTCGCGCTGCCCATGGACGAAGAGGGCCTCGTGGTGGAGGCCGTCGCCGAGGCGCTCGCCGTCCGCAAGCCCGCGTTTCTCTACACCATCCCCACCTACCACAACCCGACAAGCCGCTGCCTGTCGGCCGAACGGCGCCTCAGGCTCGCTCGGCTCAGCCGGGAGCGGAGCTTGCTCGTCGTCGCCGACGAGGTGTATCATCCTCTGGTCTATGAAGAAGCCCCGCCGCCCCCGCCGCTTGCCTCCTTCTGCCGGGAGGCGGAGATTGTCTCGATCGGCTCCTTTTCCAAGATCCTTGCTCCCGGTCTGCGCCTGGGATGGCTGCAGGCCGACCCGCGGCACATCCGCCGGATCACCGCCTGCGGTCTGCTCGACAGCGGCGGCGGGCTCAACCCCTACACCTCGGGAATCGTCCGAGGCGCCCTCGAGCACGGCCTCGTGGAAAAACACCTCGGCTTTCTAAAAGAGACCTACCGCCTGCGGATGTTCGCCCTGTGCGCCGCCCTGCACGCCGCACTTCCGTCCGAGGTGCGCTTCCGCCGGCCCGGCGGCGGGTTCTTCGTCTGGCTCGAGTTCCCGGAAGGACTCGACACCGAGGCCCTTCTCCCCCACGCCCTCGAGCGCGGCCTCGAATTCATGCCCGGCCCCCGGTTTTCCAACCGCGGGGCGCTCGGCAACTGCATGCGCCTGAGCTTCGCCTATTTCGAGATCCCGGACCTCGAGGAAGGGGCCCGTCGTTTGGGCCGGCTGATCCGGGAATCCATGAACGGATGAAGCGAGCGGTGCGGCCGCAAGCCTTCCTCCGCCGAGGCTTGCGGCCCCCGAGCTGAAAACAGCCTCCCGCTGGAGCATCGGCCATGGGTTATCGCATCGCCTTGATCCCCGGAGACGGCATCGGCCGCGAGGTCGTCCCCGAAGCCGTGCGGGTGCTGCAGGCGCTCGCCGTCGAATTTCGTTTTCGGATCGACTTCGCCGAGTTCCCCTATTCCTGCGCCTACTATCGGGAAACGGGGACGATGATGCCGCCGGACGGGCTCGAGCGGCTGCGCCCCTTCGATGCCCTGCTTCTCGGGGCGGTGGGCCACCCCGAGGTGCCCGACCACGTCTCGCTCTGGGGGCTGCTGATCCCCATCCGGCGGGGGTTTGACCAGTACGTCAACCTGAGGCCGGTTCGGCTGCTGCCCGGCGTGCGCTCGCCGCTCGCCGGCCGCACGGCGCGGGACATCGACTTCGTGATCGTGCGCGAGAACACGGAAGGAGAATATTCCCAGATCGGCGGCCGTCTCTACGCAGGAACCGAACGCGAGATCGCCGTCCAGGAATCGGTCTTCACCCGCCTCGGCGTGGACCGGATCCTGCGTTTCGCCTTCAAGCTCGCCCGCAGCCGCCGCGGGCATGTCACCTCGGCCACGAAGTCCAACGGCATCATCCACACCATGCCCTTCTGGGACGAGCGCTTCCGGGCGATCGCCGCCGAGTACCCCGACGTGCGCACCGCCCAGTACCACATCGACATCCTCTCGGCCCATTTCGTCCAACACCCCGACTGGTTCGATGTGGTGGTCGCCAGCAACCTTTTCGGCGACATCCTCTCCGATCTCGGCCCCGCCTGCGCGGGCGGGATCGGCATCGCCCCTTCGGGGAACCTCAACCCCGAGCGCCGCTTCCCCTCGATGTTCGAGCCCGTGCACGGCTCGGCCCCGGACATCGCCGGCCGCGGCATCGCCAACCCCATCGCCACCCTCTGGTCGGCTTCGCTGATGCTCGATTTCCTGGGCGAAAAAGAGGCCGGAGCCGCTCTGATGAAGGCGATCGAGGCGGTCACCGCGGAGGGCAAAACGCTCACCCCCGACCTCGGCGGAAAGGCCGGGACGCGCGAGGTGGTCGATGCCGTTCTCGACCGGCTGAACCGCTGAAAAAGAAGGCCCCCGAACAGGGGGCCTCCCGCGCGCGAATCCTCGCTCTTCTTTATCCGATCATTTGGCGGTCGCTCCGAAGCCGGTGCCGTCCTGCGGCCCGGTGCCCTGGTTGCCCGTCCCATCGCCCGGACCGTAACCCGCCGCCTGCCCCGTTCCCGGTCCCGCTCCATATCCGGTGCCGTCCTGAGGACCGAGGCCCTGGTTTCCGGTTCCGTCGCCCGGACCGTAGCCGAACCCCTTGCCCTTCGCCGTCCCCGGAATCGCCGGCGTCCCGATCACCGCTGCGGGGCCAGGGCCGACCGAAGCGCCCGGGCCGGGTCCAATCGAGGCTCCGGGTCCGGGTCCAGCCGAAGCCCCCGGTCCAGGCCCGGCACCGGCGGCTCCGGCTCCACCTCCTCCACCTCCGGCTCCAGCTCCGGCACCTCCTCCAGCTCCTCCAGCCCCACCGCCGCCTCCCCCTCTGGCACAAACGGGCGCGATGGCGACCACAAGCGACAACAGCAGGCAAACCGCAATCCAGGACGTTTTCTTCATGCGCGAAATCCCTTTCTCAGCGATAGATTTGCGGGGTCCAGAGAAGGCATGCCGTCGGAAAACCCCGTTTGCCTCTTCAACGATGAACCTCCGCACTTGTTACAGCCGGCGCGCATGGGCTTCAGCGTGCTCCTCCCGGCCCCCCACCGCCCCCGGAGCCGCCACCGCCTCCTCCCGCTCCGCCGGCACCGCCCCCCCCTCCAGATCCTCCGGGACCGCCTCCCGCCCCGGAAGGCGAGGCTCCGCCGGCAGCCCCTTGCGGCGCCTGCCCGTGCGCCAGTGCCTGGGCGGCGCTTTGGGGGGATTGGGAGCGCGCCTGGTCGAGAAAGGACTGGTGGATGCCGGCGATCCCTACCGCATCCCGCCCGGCGGCGAGGGCCTGCGTGACGACCTCGGCGGCGAGATCGGAGGAAACGCCGAAACGCGACAGATCCCGCAGCATCCTGAGCGCCGCCGCGGCGAGCTCCGTAGCCGAATCCCGGCGCTGTCCGCTCGAGGTCTCCTTGAGAGTCTGGACCGTACGCTGGGCGTCGTTCTCGTTCAGTCCCGCGGCCAGGCTCTCGGCCAAAAGTTGCCCGAAGGCGGAGATGTCGGCTTCGGCGCCGGCGATCGTTTGCGCCAGGCGGTAAGCCAGGGCATAGCGGGTGCGGACGGCTTCGAGGGCCCCGATCACGCGCTCCGGCGGGATGCGTTTGGATAGCCCCTCGAACGCCTTGAGCAGAATCGGCCGGGTGGGCAATCTTTCGCTCTGCGCCCGCTCGAGGAGCGCCGCCACCGCCTCGAGCTGTTCGCGGGAAAAACCGGCCTGCCCCATCTCCTCCGCGAGTCGCCCGGCCTCCGCCGCCGGGATCCCCAGGCGGCTGATCCGCCGCGCCTGCTGCTCCAGGAACCCCGGCTCCACCTCCGCCCCGGGGGCGAGGGGCGGGAAAGCGGCGAGGGCGAGCGCGGCAAGGAAAAAACATCCCAGAACATTTCGTCTGTGCCTCATGGTCTTGCTCATCTCCTCCGGACGGCGCGGGGATCGAACACGCAGTTCCAGGAGCCGAAATCGTCCCTTTCCCGCATCAGACAGTCCGGGGGCTCGATTTTCCCGTCCACGCGGAAGCTGTAGCGGAACTCGCCCCGGCCTTCCCGCCGCGCCCGCCACAGACCGAAGCCCGCCGGCTCGGCGGGGATGTCCTCCACGGCCTCGGCGCTCACGACCAGGCGGACCTCCCGGGCCTCCGGCGCCCGCAAATAGATCACGACGGCCTCCTCCCCCTCTTCCAGGAAATGCCGCGCGCAGCCCGCGCATCCCAGAAGCGCCGCCGCGAGGATCCCCCAAACCCGTCGTTTCAAGAGGAAAGGGTCACCTCCAGAATCGAATTTTCGCCGCCGAAATCGTCCTGTTCCCGCAGCGCGACCGTCGGGTCGGCCAGACGCCTTTCGCCCTCGACGATGTAGCTGAAGCGGTGCTCGCCGGGAGGCAGATCGAGCGTGATCTCCCAGTAGCCTGCGCCTCCGGCCCGCTTCATCGGGAGGCTTCGCCATCCCGTGAAGCTGCCGGTGATTTCCACCTGGGCCGCCTCCGGCTGGTAGAGCACGAATCGGTGGGGTCGCGGGGCCTCTGCGACCGGGGCGGCGGGCATGAAAATCCACCACAGGATCACCGCCGCCGCACCCGCGGCGAAAGCGGCGAAGGGCTGCAGAATGTTTCGCAGGCGGACGCGCCACGGCTCGACAAAGCGCATTTCGGGCAGGTCGGCCTTCGGCTCGGCCCGCAGCCATTTTTCCTGCTCGAGCAGCGAAAGCGCCTCCTCGGCATACTCGCGGCTTGTCTGCACGGCCCGGACGAAGGCTTTTTTCTCGTCCAGGTCAAGCTCGTCGTCGATGAACTGGCTGATCAGGATCGTGTTCATGGGGTTCCCGATTCGAGAAGGGTTCGCAGGCGGCAGCGCGCCCGGTGGACCTTGACCCGGATGTTTCCCTCGCTCTGCCCCGTCAGCGAGGCGATCTCGCGGTAGGAAAGACCCCCGCTCGCCACCAGCGCCAGGAGATCCCGCTCTTCCTCCTCCAGCCGCTGCATGGCCGCGAGCACCCGCCGGGCTTCTTCCCGGGCGAGAAGTCGCTCTTCCAGCCCGGAGTCGACGGCTTCCTCCTCTTGCGGCGGATCGGCCTCGCGCCTCCGCCGGCGCAGCGCGTCGATCAGGAGATGGCGGCCGATCGTGAAGAGGAGCCGGACATTCCAGCGTTCGGCCGGATAGGAGGCATAGAGCCGGGTGAAGCTCTCCTGGAGGATGTCGTTTGCCAGCGACGGATCCGCTGTCCTGCGGAGAAGATAGGCGAAAAGCGGCTGCCGCTGGCTGCGGTAAAAGTCCTGAAACGAGTCCACGCATCCATCATAACGGATGAGCGGGGAAATCGTTACCGGAAAATCGTCTCCCGCAATCGACCGGGGATGGTCCAACGCCGCTGCGGGAGACGATCAGAGATTGTAGACTTCCTCAGCGGAGAGAGGGTGGAGGCCGGCCGAACAGAGCGGCTCCACCGCGGCGGCGAGGTCGGGGACCTCGATCACGAGAATCGCCCGCCGGTCGCGGGCAAAGCCGTAAGCGTCTTCGACGTTGATCCCGCGGCGGGTAAGTACGCCGAGCACCGCATGGAGGCCGCCGGGTCGGTCCTCCACGGCGATGACGAGCACCGGACGCTTCGAGGCCGCCACGCCGGCTTCCGTGAGCGCCTGCAGGGCGGCATCGGGATCATTCACCAGGAGTTTGACGACCCCGTGCTCCCCCAGGTCGGAGATCTTGATCGCACGGATGTTGACCCCGGCCCGGGCGAGAATCCCGGTGAGGGTCTCCAGGCGTCCGGGTCGGTTTTCGGCGAAGACGGAAAGATGCCAAGCCGTCATGGGAGGCTCCTCGGGGTTTCAGGTCTGAGGCCGCCGGTCGAGGACGCGCACCGCCTTGCCCTCGTTGCGGGGAAGGGCCCCGGGCTCGACGAGCTGAACGCGGGGGGTGAAGAGGATCTCGCTTTTGAGCGCGGCGAGGATCTTCTCGCGCAGGGCCTTCAGGCTCTTCACGTCCCCCTGGAAAACCTCACGCTGCACCTCCACCTCGACCGTCATCACGTCGAGGTCCCCCTCCCGGTCGAGCACGATGCGGTAGTTCCGCCCTACCTCGGGCATGCCCATGAGCAGGGTCTCCACCTGGATCGGGAAGACGTTCACCCCCTTGACGATGAACATGTCGTCGGAGCGGCCCTTGATGCGGTCGATGCGACGGTGGGTGCGGCCGCAGGGGCAGGGGCCCGGAAGGATCGCCGTCAGGTCCCGCGTGCGGTAGCGGATGAGCGGCATGGCCTCGCGATCCAGCGTGGTGAGCACGAGCTCGCCTTCCTCGCCCTCGGCGACCGGCTGGAGGGTCTTGGGATCCAGCACCTCGACCAGGAAGGCATCCTCCCAGATATGCATCCCGTTCTGCGCGGGGCATTCAAAGGCGACCCCCGGTCCGGACATCTCGGAGAGACCGTACGAGTTGAACACCCGCACGCCGAGTTCCCGCTCCACGCGGCGGCGGGTCTCTTCGGAGTAGGGCTCGGCCCCGAGATAAGCGGTCTTGAGCTTCAGGTCGCGCCGGGGGTCGATCCCCATCTCTTCGAGCACCGCCAGCAGCCGAAAAGCATAGCTGGGGATGGCATGGATGACGGTCGTCCCGAAATCCTGCATGAACTGGATCTGCCGGCGGCTGTTGCCCGGACCGGCCGGGACGGTCAGCATCCCAAGACGCTCGGAGCCGTAATGGAAGCCCAGGCCCCCGGTGAACATGCCGTAGCCCGTCATGTTCTGAAAGACATCGGAGGCCCGCGCCCCGGTCATGTACATGCAGCGGGCCAGGCGGTCGGCCCAGGTGTCGAGATCGCCGGCGCTGTGCAGGACCACGGTGGCCCTCCCGGTCGTTCCCGAAGAGGAATGCAGGCGGACCGCCTCCTCAGGCGAAAGCGCCAGAAACCCGAAGGGATAACCCGCGCGCAGGTGATCCTTGGTCGTCAGCGGAAGCCGGCCGAGATCCTCAAGCCCCCGAATCGTCTCCACCGCCACCCCCGCCTCGGCGAAGAGGCGACGGTAAAAGGGGGATCGTCCGGCGCGCGCGAGCGTCCGCCGCAGCCGCTCCTCTTGGAGGGCGAGCAGGCGCTCCCGCGGAAGCGTTTCGATTTCGGGTTCCCAGTAGAGCGGGTGCAGGTCTCGTTTCATCGGGTTTCTTTGCAGGTCGGAGCGGGAAGCAGTTCGAGCAACCGCGGCAGAATGGCCCGGGCGTCGCCTACGACCCCCAGGTCGGCAAGGTTGAAAATCGGGGCTTCGGGGTCGGTGTTGATGGCGATGACCCGCCGGGCCGAGCTCATGCCCACCACGTGCTGGATCGCTCCGCTGATCCCGGCCGCGATATAAAGATCCGGCCCCACGGTGGTCCCCGACTGGCCGACCTGGAGGGTATGCGGAATCCAGCCGAGTTCCACGATCGCCCGCGAGCCGGCGAGCGCTCCGCCGAGGCTGCGGGCGATGCCGCGCAGGGGCTCGAGATGGGCGGGGTCCCCCAACCCGCGGCCGGCGGCGACGATGACGCGGGCCTCCTCGAGCTTCGCCTCCTCGCAGGGGATCTCCACGGTCTCGACCACCCGGGTGCGGATCGCGGCCTTGGCGAGCTGAACGGGAAACTCCTCGATCACCACCGGCCGGCGGTCATCGGCGGGCAGGGCGGCGAAAACGTTGGGGCGCACGGTCGCGCACTGGGGCCGCGTGTAGGGGGTGACGATGCTGGCCATGATGTTTCCGCCGAAAGCGGGCCGCGTTTGCACGAGCTGCCCGGCCGCGTCGATCTCGAGGCCGGTGCAATCCGCGGTAAGCCCGAGGCGCAAGCGCGCGGCGACCCGCGGGGCGAGATCGCGGCCGTTCGGGGTCGCCCCGAAGAGCAAAACGGCGGGCTTTTCTTTGGCCACGACGGCCGAGAGCACGGTCGCAAACCCATCGGTCGAATACCGGGCGAGAAGCTCGTGGCGGCAGGTGAGCACCCGATCCGCCCCCTGATGGCAGAGGCGCTCGAGGCCGGCCAGGCGCGAATCGCCCAGGACGACGGCCGTGAGCGCCTGCCCCAGCCGGTCGGCGAGGGCGCGGCCGCGTCCGAGAAGCTCATAGACCACGCGGCGGGGCCGGAGCGTATTCTCGGAGGTCTCGCACTCGGCCCAGACGAAGACGCCGCGGTAGCGGGACAGCTCCTCGGGGGAGGCCTGACGGCGCTCGATGGCAAGGGCCGACTGCGGGCAGACGTTCACGCAGGCGCCGCAGAGGGTGCAGCGTTCGTCCACGGCGAGCCGTTCGCCGGCGACCGCGACGGCGCCGAAAGGGCAGGTCTTCTGGCACAGGCCGCAGCGGTTGCAGATTTCGTGGTCGATCTTCAGCATGGCGCTTCAGCCCTCGATGAACCCTTCTTCGCGCAGGAAAGCGGCGATCGCGCGGGCGGCCTCCGCCGGCTCGAGTCCCTCGAGACGCCGGCCCCCTTTTTTGGGCGGCGGCGGGAAGACCTTGACGACCTGGGTGTAGGAGCCGGAGAGCCCCAGCTCGGATTCCTGCAGCGGAAGCCCGGAGGCGCCCAGGCGGCGGATCTCCTTGCGGCGTGCGGCGATCACCTCGGCCAGCGACGGCATGCGGCGCAGCGGCTCCCCCTTGCTCGCCGAGACGAGGGCCGGAAGCCGCGCCTCAACCACCTCGTAGCCGGACTCGACCTCCCGCCGCACGCGGATGCGCCTGCCGTTCGCCGCAAAGGCCATCTCCACCCCGTACATGATCTGGGGGATGCCGAGGATTTCGGCCGTTTCGGGACCGACCTGAGCCGTGTCCCCGTCGATCGCCTGCTTGCCCACGAGGAGGAGATCGAAATCGGGGTGGGTGGCACGGATCACCGCGGCCAGGGTCAGCGCCGTCGCCCAGGTGTCGGCCCCGGCGAAGCGTCGGTCCGAGGCGAGAACCGCGCGGTCCGCCCCGAGCTCGAGGCAACGCGTAAGCACGGCCTCGGCTTGCGGCGGCCCCATGGTGAGGGCGACGATTTCCGTCCCCGGGTGCGTCTGTTTCAGGCGCACGGCGTGATCGAGGGCGTATTCGCAGAAAGGGTTCAGAATCGAGGCCACCCCTTCCCGGATCAGGGTGCCGGTTTCGGGGTTGACCCGCACATCGGCGATCTCCGGCACCTGTTTCACACAGACGAGGATTTTCATGGGCCCTCCGTCCCTCGGATCGCGATCAACCCGCGGTCTGCACCGCCGGCTTGCGGATCCCTTTCTGCAGGGCCACCACCAGGATGAAGCATCCGAGCCCCACGGCATCGGTCAGCGCCTCGGGGACGATCAGGCAGCCCGCGGCGACGAAGAGCAGCAAACGCTCGATCCGGCTGCAGCCGCGGAAGAGCCAGTTCTCGAAAGCCCCGCTGACGGCGACCAGCCCCACGGCGGCCGTGACCAGCGCCGGAACGAGCCGGAGGAAGGTGTATTCGCCGGTCAAGAGCAACATCGGCGAGTAGACGGCGAGGTAAGGAATGAGAAAGCCCGCGATCGCCAGCCGGGTCGAGATCCAGCCCACGCGGTAGGGAGGCGCCCCGGCGATCCCCGCCCCCGTGAAGGCCGCCAAGCAGACCGGAGGGGTGAGGTTGGAGAGGCAAGCGTAGTAGAACACGAAAAAGTGGGCGACCAGGGGGGGAACGTTCAGCTTGATCAAGGCGGGGGCGGCGATCGTGGCGGCGACGATGTAACAGGCCGTCGTCGGCAGCCCCATCCCCAGGATGATGCAGGTGACCATCGTGAGCACGAGGGTCACGAAGAGGATCCCCTGGGAGAGGCCCAGGATGTTCGCGCCGAAGGTGAGGCCCAGGCTGGTGAGCGAACTTACCCCCACGACGAAGCCCACGACCGCGCAGGCGATGGCGACCCCCAGGGCGCCCCGGGCGCCGAACTCCAGGGCTCTGAGCAAGCCGCGGAAGGTGAGCCGCGTTTCGCGGCGCAAAAAGCTCGCCGCGATGGTGATGAAGATCGTGATGAAGGCGGCATAGAGCGGGGTGATCCCGCGCAGGAGCAGAAGAACGATGGCGACGATCGGAATCAAAAGATGCCCCTGGGCCCGGAGGGTCTTCCCCAGGCTTGGCAACTGCTCCCGCGGCAGTCCTTGCAGGCCGATCTTGCGCGCCTCCTGGTGCACCATGCAGAGCACGGCGAAATAGTAGAAGAAGGCCGGGATCACGGCGGCGATCATGATCGTCGTGTAGGACTCGCCCAGAAACTCGGCCATGACGAAGGCCGCCGCCCCCATGACCGGCGGCATGATCTGGCCGCCGGTCGAGGCGACGGCTTCCACGGCGCCGGCGAAGGCCGGGCGGTAGCCGACCCCCTTCATGAGCGGGATGGTAAAGGCCCCCGTGGTGGCGACGTTGGCGACCGCACTGCCGTTGATCATGCCGAGCATGCCGCTGGCGAAAATGCTCACCTTGGCCGGCCCGCCCGCGGTGTGGCCGGCGACGGCCATGGAGAGCGAGTTGAAGAAGCGCGCCATCCCCGTCTGCTGGAGGAAGGAGCCGAAAAGGATGAAAAGAAAGATGTAGGTCGAGGAAACCCCGAGCGCGACGCCGTAGATCCCCTCGGTGGTGAGAAACATGTGGTCGATGATCCGCTCGAGCGAATAGCCGCGGTGCCCGAACTGCCCCGGGATGAAGTTCCCGTAAAGCGCATAGAGCACGAAAAGCACGGCCATGATCGGAAGCTCGATGCCCGTGGCGCGCCGGGCGGCCTCGAGCACCAACAGGCAGAGGATGCCGCCGATGGCGATGTCGAGCGTGTTCGTCACCCCGCCGCTCAGCGCGATACGGTCGTACTGGGTGAGCAGGTAGATCTCGACCGCGAGAGCGAGCGCCGCCAGCCCATAATCCCAGAACGAAACCCGCTCACGGGGGCTGCGGCGGCGCGCCGGGTAGAGAAGAAAGATCAACACCAGAACGAAGCCGAGGTGGATGCTTCGCTGCTTGATCGCCTCGAGCAGCCCGATCCCCGCGGTGTAGAGATGAAAAAGAGACATCGCGACGGCGATCGTCGAAACCGCCACCGCCGCCGGCCCGGCGAGTTTTCGGTAGCGCGACTCGGCATCGTACTTGCGGGCGATCTGCTCGGCTTTCTCGGTTTTCTCGTCCCGGCGGAAGGCCTCGATCGTCTGCTTGTCAATCGTCATCGTGATCCTCGTGCTCAGGCTTCGGCAACGCCGCTTCCCCTGCCGTGGCCGTCGCCGTCGTTCGGGGCGGCCGGGGTGCCCCCTTCCGGCCCGGGGGTCACCCCTGCGGGGAGAGGCGTGTTTCCTTCACGACACCGATCTCGCGGTAGTACTTCTCCGCGCCGGGATGCAACGGAACGGTCATGCCTTTCAGGGCGTTTTCCTTCTGAATGCCCTGGGCGGCCTTGTGCGCGGCGACCAGGTCGGCCAGGTTCTCGTAGATCGTCCGCGTGAAGCGGTAGACCAGGTCTTCCTTCAGGTCCTCGCGGCAAATCAGGATGTTGGCGACGGCGACGGTGCGCACGTCCTCCTCCTGGCCCATGTACGTCCCTTTGGGAATCACGAATTCGTAGTACCAAGGCATCTTTTCGACGAGCTCGCGGATCTTCTCCGGCTCGAGGGAAAGCAGCCGCAGCTTGACCGAGGCGGCCACATCCATCACCGCGGCCGTGGGCAGACCGCCCGCGATGAGAATGCCCGCCGTGCGTCCGTCCTTGAGGGCGCTGGCCGCCTCGCCGTAGCCCAGGTAATCGGCCCTCACGTTTTTCTTCTCGCGGTAATCGAGCCCGTAGAGACCCAGGATTTCCCGGCTGTTCACCTCGGTGGCGCTCCCCACCGCCCCCGGGACGAACGCCTTGCCTTCCAGATCCTTGATCGAGCGGATGCCCGAGTCGGCGGCGACGGCGATCTGCATCACGTTGGGATACAGGTGGGTGATCCCGCGCAGCATCTTGACCGGCTTGTTCTTGAACATTTCAAGCCCGTTGTAAGCGTAATAGGCGACCCCGTTTTGCGCGAAGGCCACTTCGGCCTCTTTTTTCTGCATGAGCAGAATGTTCTGGGGTGTGCCCGCGGTCGCCTGAGCCGAGGCCTTCACGCCGGAAATCTTCGTATTGAAGAGCTGGGCCATGGCGTTGCCCATGGGGTAGTAGACCCCGGCCGTCGTCGCGGTGGCGATGTTGATGTTCTCGAGCCCGAAGGCAATCCCCGGCAGAAGGACCGCCACGGCCGCAATCCACGCCCAACCCTTTTCCGCTCTGCTTTTCCTCATCTCTCTCTCCTCCTCGGCGTTTCGGGGTCGGGCAAGACGGTATCACCGACCCTCGCGTTCCTCTCCTGAACCCCTCTGCGAACCGCAGATCGTCACGGGCGGCCTGGCAGCGCGCAGGGCGATGTCTCAAAGAGGTTTCCCGGGTTGAGCAGCCCCTGCGGGTCGAGCGCGCGCTTGACGGCACGCATCTGCTCGATTTCCTCCTCGCGGTACATCGCCTTCAGAAACTTCGCCTTGAGTTTGCCGATCCCGTGCTCGGCCGAGACCGTGCCGCCGAAGGCGACCGCCTGCTCGGCGAAGCGGCCGTAGAGGTCGAGGGCTTTTTCGAGGTCGGCCATGTCGCGCGGCAGGATGTTGATGTGCAGGTGGTTGTTGCCGATGTGGCCGAAGGCCACCCACTCGAGCTCGGCCCGAGCGAGCGACTCGCGGTAAAAGTCCCACATGGTCTCCAAGTGCTCGTCGGGGACGGCGAGATCGGTGCCGAGCTTGTGCAGCCCGGGGTGCTTTTTTTTGCGCTCGGCGATGATCGCGTTGATCGTTTCGGGAAGGATGTGACGGAAATGCTTGAGCCGCTCGAGTTCGCGCGGCTCGTAGGCGGCCCAGCTGTCCGCGGGGGAAGTACCGCAGGAGGCGAGCACCTCCGCGAGGGCTTCCTTCGCCGCGGGGCCGGCCGCGGGATCGAAGTCGAGCTCGAAGAAGAGGGCCGAGCGTGCGCGCTGCGGGATCGGCGGGGTCCCGACGGAGCGGGCATCGCGCGCCTGACGCTCGCGCAAGAGCCCGAGCGCGGCCTCGGAGTACATCTCGAGGAAATCGAGCCGCAGGCGCGGGTCCTCGCGCAGGGCGCGCACGAGGCGGATCGCCTGCTCGTCGGAGGAAAGAAACTGAACGACCGAGATTTTGGGTGTGCGCGGCAGCAACCCCACGGTCACCTCGGTGATGATCCCGAAGGCGCCCTCCGAGCCGATGAAGAGATCGACGAGATCCATCGCCGGGGCGGTGAAGAAGCCGGCCGTGTTCTTCGTCGGGGGGATCCGGTAGGAGGGCAACCTGACGCGCCGGTCCCTGCCGTGGGAATCCCGAATGAGAAACTCTCCCGCCGGGGAGGCGAACACTTTGCCCCGCGCGAGGTCGAGCACCTCGCCGTCGGCCAGCATCACGCGGATCCCCCGCACCCAGGCGCGGGTCGGCCCGTAGCGGAAGGTGCGCGCCCCCGAGGCGTTCGTCGCGACCGTGCCGCCGAGCGAGGCGCTCATCTCCGTGGGGTCCGGAGGGTAGAAGAAGCTCTGCGGGTCCTGCCGGAAGGAGACAAAGGCCTCCCGGATCCGCGCATCCGCGGAACGCTCGAGATCGGGGAACCGTTTTTCGGCGAGCTGCCGGGCAATCGTGCGCAGGCTCACGGCGCTTTCGGCCCGCAGCCGCCACTCGCCCGCCCACTCGTCCCAGGCGATCTTCGTCACCCGGTCGAAACCCTCGAGCGAAACGAGCGCTCCCCCCGGGGGGACGCAGCCTCCGACCAGCCCCGTGCGCGCCGCGGCGATCGTGACGCCGATTCCCCGTCGCCCCATTTCCTGAAGCACAGCGCAGAGTTCGGCTTCGTGGCGCGGGAAAAAGAGGAAATCGAAGGGCTTGCAGGAGAACTTGGACTCGTCGGTCAGGTAAGCGGGATAGGCTTCGCGGATGGCGGCAAATCCCTCCACGCGCCGCACGGAGTTGAAATCGGCCGCCGCTACGGCCCGGCTGCTCACCTCATGCATGGGCCGGAGGTTCCTTTCCCGAGCTTCGCCCGGCGCCGCGGGAAAGGCCCAGACGCCGGGCGGCGTTTTGGAGATGCGACAAACAGCTCCGCCGCGCCCCCTCCGCATCGCCGGCGGCGATGGCCGCAAAGATCATCTCGTGCTCCTGCTGCACCAGCGGCGGCAAGCCGCTCGTGCGGCGGGAGTGGGAGCGTGCGGTCCGGATGACCTGCCGCAGACGGGCATGGAGGAAGTCCATCAAGCTGTGAAGCACGCGGTTTCCGCTCATCGCCGCGACCGCCCGGTGGAAGGCGAGATCGTCTTCCGTACCGTCGGCATCCTGCGCCACCGCGTCGGCCATCCGCGCCAGGCAGGCGGAAAGACGCTCAAGCTGGCTCGGGGTCCGCCGCAGCGCGGCGAGGGCGGCGGCTTCGGCTTCGAGAATCGCCCGCATCTCGTAGACGTCGTTCAGTTCCTCGGGATTCAGCCGCTCGCTTTCGCCCACCCGGAACGAACGGCGCCCGGCCTCGCCGACCACGGTCACCCCCAGCCCCTGGCGCGAGACGAGCAAACCCTCGTATTTGAGCTGCGAGAGGGCCTCCCGGACCACGGAGCGGCTGACCCGAAAGCGCGCGGCAAGTGCCGCCTCCGAGGGGAGTTTGGTCCCCGGCGGCAGGGCCCCGGAGGCGATCCGGCGCGAAAGCAACGCGGCCAGCTGGTCGGGAAAGCGGCGGGCGGGGCGGAGCTTGGAGTTGTCTGACAACCTGACAGGCATGCTTGTTTGTATCCGGTGCGCCGGGAAAGGTCAAGAGGGAAACGACGCGGGCGCTGAAGGCTTCCTCCCCAAGGGTCGGTTGACAACCCCGCTTCCGCTGCGGTTTAGTCCCCCAATGGCCGCAAGCCTGCGGTCGCCTGCGCCGCCATCGCCCCCGGGAGGAGACGCCATGGAATGCACCGAGATGGACAGCCTGGTCCGCAAGGCCGAGATCCTGATCGAGGCCCTGCCCTACATCCAGAAGCTCTACGGCAAGACCGTGGTCATCAAGTACGGCGGCAACGCGATGATCAGCGAGCCGCTCAAGCACGGGGTGATGGAGGATATCACGCTGCTCAAGTTCATCGGCATGAACCCGATCCTCGTGCACGGCGGCGGCCCCGAGATCTCCCGCATGCTCGACAAGCTCGACATCCCCTCGCGCTTCGTGAACGGCTTGCGCGTCACCGACCCCGCCACCATGGAGATCGCGCAGATGGTGCTCGTCGGCAAGACCAACAAGGAGATCGTCTCGCTCTTGAACCAGAAGGGCAGCAAGGCCGTCGGTTTCTGCGGCATCGACGGCCGTTTGATCGAGTGCACCCGGCGCGAGGCGGTCTCGAGCGAGGGGGAAGCGATCGATCTCGGGCAAGTCGGCCAGATCACCCGCGTCAACACCTCGCTTCTCTCCCTCGTCGCCCGGGACGAATACATCCCCGTGGTCGCCCCGATCGGGGTGGGAGCGGGGGGCGAGAGCTACAACTGCAACGCCGACGAGGTCGCCGGCGAGATCGCCGCGGCGATGAAGGCCGAGAAGCTCATGTTTCTCACGGACGTGGAGGGGGTCCAGGCGGAGGGCCGGGTGCTCTCCGCGCTCACCATCGCCGAAGTCCACGAGCTGATCGAGCGCAAGGTCATCGTGGGGGGGATGATCCCCAAGGTCCAGGGCTGCATCGAGGCCCTGGAAAAGGGCGTGACCCGCACCCACATCATCGACGGCCGGATCCCGCACTGCATCCTGCTCGAAATTTTCACCTACAAGGGGATCGGCACGATGATCATGAAGGAGCGCAAGCTCTACGAGCACGAAGAGCTCTGAGCCCCGGGTTGCGACGGGGGGGACCGGGCGGCCGTCAGGCCGAAGCAAGCGCCCGCAGCGGCAGGCGGAAGAGCCGGACGCGATCCGTGCGGCACAGGCTGAGGCGTAGAAGAATCGCGCCCGGATCGGGAAGCCCAAGGGAAAAAAGCGTAAGCGCATCGCCGCCGGCGCGGCGGCTTACATGTTCTCGAGGACCTCGAGCCCGAGGAGTTCGAGACCGCGGCGCAGGACGAGCGCGGTGGCGTGGATCAGAGCCAGGCGGGCGGCGGCGAGGGCGGGGCTCTCGGCCTGCAGGACGGCGTGGCGGTTGTAGAACTGGTTGAAGGCGCGCGCCGTGTGAAAGACGTGCGTCGCCAGGCGCGCGGGGCTGAACTCGGAGGCCGCCGCGGCGACCTCTTCCGGGAACTCCAGCAGGTGGCGCAGCAAAAGCTTCTCTTCGGCGTTCCCCAGCCGACCGAAGTCGGCCCCCGCTTCGGAAACCCCGCGCTCGGCCGCCTTTTCGAGAATCCCGAAAATCCGCGCGTAGGCATACTGGCAGTAGGGTCCGGTGAAACCATCGAAGGAGATCGACTCCGCCGGGTCGAAGTGGATGCTCTGCGCGGGCCGCACGCGGAGCAAATAGAACTTGATCGCCCCCACGCCGATCGTTTCCGCGCGGCGGCGGATCTCCTCTTCGGCGAGCCGCCCCTCCGGATCGCGGCGGCGGATCTCCTCGGCGGCGAGCTCGACCATTCCCGCGATCAGATCGTCGGCATCGACCACCTTGCCCTCGCGGGACTTCATCTTGCCCTCGGGGAGATAAACCATGCCGTAGGAGAGATGGCGGCAGGCCTGCGCCCAGGGGAACCCGAGCGCTTCGAGGATGGCGAAGAGGCACTGGAAGTGGTGCTCCTGCTCGCTCCCCACGACGTAGACCGAAGAGTCGAGCGCGTGCTCGGTCACCTTGCGGATGGCGGTTCCGATGTCCTGGGTGATGTAAAGGCTGGTCCCGTCGGCGCGCAGCACCGTGACCCGCTTGAGCGAGCCGTCCTTTTCCCGGCCGAAGGGCTTCTCCGGCAGCGGGAAGACAACGTTGCCGCGCCCGTCGCGGGCAAACACCCCGCGGTTGAGGCCGTCGGCGATCACGTCCTTTCCCAGCCGGTAGGTGTCGGACTCGTAGTAGAAGACCTCGAAGCGCATCCCGAAGCGGCGGTAGGTCTCCTCGAAGCCCGCGTAGACCCAGCCGTTCATCTGTTTCCAGAGAGCAAGGGTTTCGGGGTCCCCCGCCTCCCACCGCTGGAGCATCTCCTGCACGGCCGCCTCCAGCGAAGGGTCCTTCTCGGCTTCGACCGCGTAACGCACGTACCATTGGCCGACGAAGTGGTCGCCCTTCATTCCTTCGGACTCGGGGGTCGCCCCGGCGGCGAAGCGCTGCCAGGCAAGCATGCTCTTGCAGATGTGCACCCCGCGGTCGTTGATCAGGATGGCGGGGATCACGTGGTGGCCGGTCGCCTCTAAAAGGCGGACAAGGGCGATCCCGAGAGCGGCGTTGCGCAGATGTCCGAGGTGAAGCGGCTTGTTCGTGTTGGGCGAAAGGTACTCGACCATGACCCGCCGGCCGGCCCCCGCCGCGGAATCTCCGTAGCGCCCGCCCGCTTCGCGCAGGGCGGCGATCGAGACGCCAAAGAGGTGGTCGGGCAGAAGCGTCACGTTGAGGTAGGGCCCGCTCGCACCGATCGCGGCGACCGGAGGCCGGGGGGCGGCCGCCTCGACGATCCGCCGCGCGATCTCGGCCGGGCTCATGCGGAACTGCCGCGCCAGAGGAAAGCAGCCGACCGCGAAATCGCCCAGCTCGACCTCCGGAGGATAGCCGACCTCGAGCCCTTCCGGGTCGCGGCCGAAGGCTGTCCGGCAGGCGCGGGCCACCTCCTGGAGCACGGCTTCTTTCCATTGGGCAAGCGGCATGTCAAAATCCTTGGGTGTCGAAATCAACCGCCGGCGGGCGGCGGGAGGAGGCAATATCGCAGAGTTCCTCCGCCGGATCAACGCCCGCCCGCCGGTCGATCTTCTTCCCGGACCTTTTTCTTCGATCCGTGCCCGACTTGATTTAGATCAATGCGCCGGCCGCGCCGGTTGCGCTAAGCTGCCGCCCGGATCGGTCGAAAAACGGTTCCAACCCCCAGCGAAAGGAGCTACCCAATGTTCTGTTACCAATGCGAGCAGACGGCCAAGGGCACCGGCTGCACGGTTCTCGGGGTGTGCGGCAAGCAGCCCGACGTGGCGGCCCTCCAGGATCTTCTGATCTACACCCTGATCGGCCTCTCCGAGGTCGCCGTGGAAGGCCGGAAGGTCAATGTCTCGGATCCCGAAGTCAATGAATTCACCCTGAAAGCGACCTTTTCCACCCTCACCAACGTCGATTTCGATCCCGCGCGTTTCGTGGAGCTGATCCACCGGGCGGTCGAGCTGCGCGAAGCTCTGAAAGCCAAAGTCAAGGCGGCCGGAGGCAGAGCCGATGCCGGAGGCGAAGCCGCATCCTTTCAGCCGGCGAAGACGGCCGAGGAAATGGTCAAACAGGCCGAATCCCGCGGCCTGCACTCCTACCCCGCGGACAGCCCCGACATCCTGTCGCTCAAGCACACCGTGCTCTTTGGAGTGAAGGGCGTGTGCGCCTACGCCGACCACGCGCAGATCCTGGGCGAGCAGGACGAGGCCGTCTTCGCTTTCGTCCATGAAGCGCTGGCCGCGCTTCACCGCAAGGACCTGCCCCTCGACCGCTGGATCCAGACGGCCCTCGACTGCGGCCGCATCGCCCTCCGGGCGATGGAACTCCTCGACGCCGGAAACACCAAAACCTATGGCCACCCCGTTCCGACGCGGGTGCCGCTCGGGCACAAGAAGGGCAAGGCGATCCTGGTCTCCGGTCACGACCTGAAGGACTTGGAAGAACTCCTCAAGCAAACGGCGGGCAAGGGCATCTTCGTCTACACCCACGGCGAGATGCTTCCCACCCACGGCTACCCCAAGCTCAAGGCCTTTCCCCATTTCTACGGCCACTACGGAACCGCTTGGCAGAACCAGATCCGCGAGTTCGCCGAGTTCCCCGGCGCGATTCTCATGACCACCAACTGCATTCAGCGGCCAAAGGAGGAATACAAGAGGAACATCTTCACGAGCGGCCTGGTCGGCTGGCCGGGGGTCACGCACATCGCCGACCGGAACTTCAAACCCGTAATCGACCGCGCCCTCGAACTTCCGGGCTTCGCCGAGGACAAGCCCGGCAAGGAGGTCACGGTCGGCTTCGCGCGCAACGCCGTGCTCGGGGTCGCCGACCAGGTGATCGCGGCCGTGAAAAACAAGGCCATCCGGCACTTCTTCCTCGTGGGCGGCTGCGACGGGGCCAAACCCGGCCGCAGCTACTACGCCGAGTTCGTGGAAAAGGTCCCCCGGGACTGCGTCGTGCTGACCCTCGCCTGCGGCAAGTTCCGCTTTTTCGACCAGGATCTGGGCGATATCGGGGGGATTCCGCGGCTTCTGGACATCGGCCAGTGCAACGACGCCTACTCGGCCGTGCAGATCGCCACCGCGCTCGCCAAGGCGTTCAACGTCGCGGTGAACGAGCTTCCGCTCTCGCTGATCATCTCCTGGTACGAGCAGAAGGCGGTCTGCATCCTGCTGGCGCTTCTTTCCCTGGGCATCAAGAACATCCGCCTCGGGCCCTCGCTTCCGGCCTTCGTCACCCCGAACGTGCTCGATGTGCTGGTCAAGAATTTCGGGATCCGGCCCATCGGTACGGCCGAGGCCGATCTCAAGGCGATCCTCGGGTAGTTCGGCCTGCCCCTCCCCAAAAACGTGGCCCGGCCGCCAGGCCGGGCCACATTGCTCCGTCGGGTTTCGACAGCCGAGGTTTAGCCGGCGCTCAGGCCGCGGCGGATGAGCTTGCAGGCCTTGCTCTCGGGAGCGATCAGCATGGCGATCCCGATGACGAGCAGGGGAACGGCGAAGATGAATCCCACCACCGGCAGGATGACGAGCCCGACGACAAAGAGCACCACCGCGATCCCCAGAAAGAAAAGGCCGATCGTACGGCTCGAAAAACGCTCGCGGTCACAGCTTGCAGCGTCCATCTCTCCTCTCTCCCATCTCAAACGTTTCTTTCGCTTCAGCTTGCCGCTGATGATTCAACATAAGCGCCTTTCGGCCGACGTCAAACCCCTGTCCGGCGCCGCAAGCAGCCGGGCGAGGTTGCGAGCGGCCCGACGGCAGACCGCGCCGTAGGGTGCGGCGAGCCGCGGCAGCTCGAAGAGGAGGCGACAGGATTCCGGACCGAGGGGGATGACCCGGTGCCCCGTGGCGGGGATTCCTGCGACTTTCCAGGCCCAAAAGCGGCCCTCTTCGTATGCGGTCACCCGGAAGGGAAGCGCAAGGCCGAAGGCGGTGAGGATCCAGCCGCGAGTTCCTTTTCCGATCCGGCGCTCGGAGCAATAGGCCGCACGCACGCTCGGACCCCAGCACGGCCACAGGCGCGTGTCGGTCAAAAGATCCCACACCGTTTCGGGCGCGGCCCCGAATTCACGGCCGACGGTGATCGGGGGCTCCAAGAGACGACGAAGAAGGCGCGGCATGGCCCTCGAGCTCTTCGTGGGAAAGATGGCGCCGCACCTCCTCGTGGATCGCTTCGAGCACGAGCGACGGTGCGCAGGCGGCAAACGTACCGTTGCCGACGTTTCTTTGCCAGGTCATGGGATTCTTTCTTTCGTTGGACGTAAGCTAAGCCCTGAGCGCGATCGGGCAAGCAGGTGGGGGCCGGCGCCCGACTCCGTCCTTTTCTTGACACCCCTCGAGATTTTTGAAATCATCGCCCCGCTTTTTGCACGGAACCGGCACCGCATCCTCCGCCCTCAACCCTCACCGCCGGCTCGAGGAACCCCATGGAGCAAATCGCCGAAACCACGCGCCAGACCTACGAAGGATGGGATGAATTCTACCGCAAAGCGGTCGATGAAAAGCTTGATTTTTTCCGCCAGGACGGGCGCATCTTCGATGTGATCTTCGCCCAGCAGTTCGATCGCCGCTTTCTGGATGACCTGTGCCGTCTGGCGGACCGGATCCGGCTTCTCGCCAAAACCAAAAGCGGCGCTCTTCTCCTCAGCCGTCTTCTGCCCCACAAGCGCGCCATGCTCTATTTCGTGCAGCCCTCGACGCGCACCTTTCTGTCGTTTCAGAACGCCTGCTACCTCCTCGGCCTGCGCGTCTCGGAAAGCCGGGGGACGAGCACGAGTTCCGAAGTCAAGGGCGAATCCCCCGAGGACACGATCCGCACCTTCGCGAGCTACGTCGACCTGATCGTCTGCCGGCACCCCGAGGCGGGCTTCGCCGAAAAGACGGCCTGGGTGCTCAACCAGACCGAGCGGCCGGTTCCCGTCTTGAACGGCGGATCCGGCCCGGACCAGCACCCGACGCAAGCCCTGCTCGACATCTACACCCTGGAGCGCGAGTTCCAGGCGACCGGCGGGCTGGACGGCAAGCGGATCGCCATGGTGGGGGACCTCAAGCGCGGGAGGACGGTGCGCTCGCTGTCCTACCTCATGAAAAACTATCGCGGGGTGAGCCTCACCTTCGTTTCCCCCGAAGTCTACCGGATGAAGGAGGACATCAAGCAGTTCCTGCGCAAGCACGGGATCCCCTTCACCGAGACCGACGACTTCGAGAGCATCCTGCCCCACGTCGATGCGATTTACATGACCCGCATCCAGAACGAGTACGCGAGCGACCCCCGGAGCGAAAGCGAAACCTATCCCGCCTACCACTTCAAAAAAGAGCACCTCGCCCGAATCTCCCCCCATTGCGTCATCATGCACCCCCTGCCGCGGCGCTACGAGATCGAGGTCGCCGTGGACAAGGACCCACGTGCGGCCTATTGGCGGCAGGAACGAAACGGCATGTGGATCCGCGCCGCCCTCATCGCCCACCTTTTCCGCGTGGAAAAGGAGATCCTCGCCGAGTTCGCCTGAATGGTCGACCTCGAAATCGGCCCCGCCATCCTTCGCGGCGTCCGTCTGGTCATCTTCGACAAGGACGGAACGCTGATCGAACTCTATCCCTACATCTCCCAAACCGTGCTCCAGCGTGCCCGGCGGCTCGGAGAGGCGCTCGGCCTTACCGCCGAGGAAGAAGCCGGTCTGGTCCGCGCCCTGGGCGTGGACGTGGCCGCGCGCCGCATCCGGCCGGAGGGACCGGCCGGGATCCGCACGCGTCGGGAGGTTCTCGAGGCGGCCGTTGCTTACCTGGAGCGAATCGGCCGGCCGCGGGCCGATGTCCTGTGCCGGGAAGTTTTCGCGGCCGTGGACGAGCTCTCCGCCCGGGACCCGAAGCCTTTCATCCGCCCGGCCCGGGGGGCGATTCCGCTGGTCAAGGCTTTACGGGCGCGGGGATGTCGGGTGGCGGTCGCCACGCAGGACCTGACCGCACGGGCGCGGCTCACCCTGCAAGTCTTGGGGCTCGAAGATCGGATCGACGCGCTCGTGGGCGCGGACCGGGTCAGCCGTCCCAAGCCGCACCCCGAGGCGATCCTTTTTCTGCTCGCGCAACTCGGCGTTTCCGCCGCGCAGGCGGTGATGGTGGGCGATGCGCCGACCGATCTGGAGATGGCGCAGCGGGCGGGTCTTGTCGCGGCCATCGGAGTCCTGGGGGGGATCGCCTCGGAGGAAACCCTGCGGGCGGCCACCCCTCACGTAGTGCCCGATCTTTGCGCCATCCGGATCCATCCGGCGGCGAAGGGGAGGTGAATTCTTGGAAATCCATTGCAGTCCCCACGTCCTCGAGGAATTGCTGTCGCTTCTCGATCTCGAGCCGATCGAGGAAAACCTCTTCCGCGGCCAAAGCCAGGACCTGGGGTTGGGCAGCGTCTACGGCGGGCAGGTTCTCGGCCAGGCCCTCTCGGCGGCTTACCGCACGGTTCCCGAAGGTCGCCGCGCCCACAGCCTGCACGCCTACTTCCTGCGACCCGGGGATGTGCGGCGGCCGATCGTCTACCACGTGGACCGCATCCGCGACGGCAAGAGCTTTACCACGCGGCGGGTCGTGGCCGTGCAAAAAGGGGTGGCGATTCTCAACCTCTCCTCCTCCTTTCAGCTCGCGGAGACGGGCTTCGAACACCAGGATCCGATGCCCGAAGTCCCCGGGCCCGAGGGGCTGCCCTCGGAACTCGAGCTCGCCCGCGCGATCGCCGAACAGATCCCGCAGGGGTTGCGCGAAAAACTGCTCTGCCGGCGGCCGATCGAGGTCCGCCCCGTGAACCCCATGAACCCCTTCGCCCCCGAAAGGCGACCGCCGGTCCGCCACCATTGGATCCGGGCGATCGACCGACTGCCGGACGACCCCGCCGTACACCAGTATCTGCTCGCCTACGCCTCCGACTACGGACTGGTCGTCACTTCGCTCTACCCCCACGGGAAGAGCTTCTGGCAGCCGGCGATGCAGGTCGCCAGCCTCGATCATGCGATGTGGTTCCACCGGCCCTTCCGCATGGACGAGTGGCTCCTTTATACCATGGCCAGCCCGAACGCCTGCGGCGCCCGCGGCCTCGCCCACGGCCGGGTCTACGACCGCCGCGGCGCCCTCGTCGCCTCCGTGGCCCAGGAAGGGCTGATCCGTTTCCACGAGGCGGCGCCGACGCCGCGGTAGAGCGGCTTTCGCCCGCGCAGATGGATTCTGCACTCGGCCGCCGGTCACGAGCGCGCTCTGTTTCCTGAAGGCAGCGGTTTCAGGGCTCTTTCGGGATCAGGCCCCCGGAGCGCCGGCGGAAAGCGGAGAGGACCGCGGCGACAAGGATGGCCGCCGTGATGAGCAGGCAGACGAGACTGATCGGCCGGGTCACGAACACGGCGAAGTTTCCGCGCGAGAACATCAGGGCGGACTTGAAGTAGTACTCGACGAGCGGGCCGAGGACGAAAGCGAGAACGAGCGGGGGGGCGTCGAACTTGAGCTTCTTCAAGAGATAGCCCACCACCCCGAAGCCGAGCATGAGGTAGACGTCGGTCGTGCTGTTGGCGACCGAGTAGGAGCCGACGATGCAGAAGAGCACGATCGCCGGCATCAGAAAGGGGTAGGGGATCTTCAAGAGCTGCACCCAAAGGCCGATGAGCGGCAGGTTGAGGACGAGGAGCATGACGTTTCCCACGTACATGCTCGCGATCACCCCCCAGAAGATCTCCGGGTTCTTGGTGAGCAGAAGCGGACCCGGCGTCACCCCGTGCAGGATCAGCGCCCCCAAGAGCAAGGCCATGACCACGTTCGCCGGAAGCCCCAGGGTCAACAGCGGAATGAAGGCCGCCTGGGCCGCCGAGTTGTTCGCGGCCTCGGGCGAGGCGACCCCTTCGATCATCCCCGTCCCGAAGCGCTCGGGGTGTCGCGAAAAGCGCTTCTCCACGGCGTAGGCGACGAAGGAGGAAAGCACCGCCCCCCCGCCCGGCAGAATGCCGAGAAAGAAGCCGATCACCGAGCCCCGCAGGAGCGCCCACTTGGCCTGGATCCAGTCCTCGAGCGTGGGCAAAAGCCCCTTCACTTTGGTCTTGAAGATTTCGCGGTCGATGTGCTGCTCCAGGTTGAGGATGACCTCGGAGACGCCGAAGAGCCCCATGACCAGCGGGACGAGCCCGACCCCGTCCATCAGATCGACCAGGCCGAAGGTGAAACGAACCGAGCCCGAAACCGTGTCCGTCCCCACCGTCCCCAAAAGGATCCCGAAACAGGCCGCCATGAGCGAGCGGACCATGGACTCCCCGGTGAGGAAGCTCAAAACCACCATCCCCATGCACATGAGGGAGAAATACTCGGGGGGCCCGAACTTGAGCGCGAAGGTGGCCAGCGGCGGGGCCATCAGCGTCAAGCCCAGAACCCCCAGGGTGCCGGCGATGAAGGAGCCGAAGGCGGAGATGCCGAGCGCGCGCCCCGCTTTTCCTTGGCGGGCCATTTGGTAGCCGTCGAGGCAGGTCATCACCGAGGCCGCCTCGCCCGGAATGTTGACGAGAATCGAGGTCGTCGAGCCGCCGTACATGGCGCCGTAGTAGATCCCGGCAAGCATGATGATCGCCGTGACCGGCGGAACGTGGAAGGTGGCCGGAAGCAGCAGGGCCATGGCCGCCGTGGGCCCGAGACCCGGAAGCACGCCGACGAGCGTGCCGATCAGGCAGCCGAGAAAGCAATAAAAGAGATTCGTCGGCTCCAGGGCGACGGCGAAGCCGGTTCCTAATTCAGCAAAGAGCTCCATAGTCTTCCGGCGGGCAGCCTCGCGCCGAGCAGCACCGAAAAGAGGATGTAGGTCATGGCCAGGGTGAAGAGGGCTCCCAGAAACACCGTCCGCCACCGGAGCGGCTCGACGCAGCGGAAAAGAAAGAGGAGCAGCACGAAGGTGCAAGGCAGAAAGCCGAAGATCTCCCAAGCCCGCACATAAAGGAAAAGCACTCCAGCCACGACGCCGATGCGCAAGAGATCGGCACCGCGGAAGAGTGCCTTCGCCTGCGGTTCTTCGCGCCCGGCCGCCGCACGGATCAGGCCGATCAGGGCGAGCCCTCCCAGGGCGGCCGCCGCGATGAAGGGCAGAAATCCGGGCCCCGGCCGGCCGAAGGTGCCGAAGCCGAGTCGGCCGGCCTCTGCGGCGGCGGCGAGCGCCACCCCGCCCCAGACGAGGTAGGTGATGACCCAGACCCGTTTCATGCCCGGCAAGGCGGCCCGACTACGGCTTGAGGAAATTCTTCGCCTGAATGCCCGCCTCCTCGTAGGCCGCGGCCCAGTACTTCGCGAAGTCGGCCGTGTTCTGGTAGAGGACGGGCATCTCGTAGGTCGCCATGGCTTTGAGGAAGCCGGGGTCGGAGAGCGCCTTGTGGAAGGCGTCGTGCAACACCTTGACTCGCTCGGGGGCCATCCCCTTGGGACCGACGATCCCGATCGGCGAGTTGTGCACCACCTTGTAGCCGGCCTCCTGGACCGTGGGGACGTCGGGGAAGCGTTTCACGCGCTCCTGGCCGTAGGTGGCGAGCAGCTTGAGTTTTCCGGCCTCGACGAGCGGGATCCATCCCGAGGTGGTGGAGATGAAATCCACATGTCCCCCCAAGAGGGCGGCCGAGGACTCCTGGTCGCCTTTCGAGGGCAGGTGGTTGAACTTGACGCCGGCGTTCGCGGCCATCTCCTCGGCGGCGATGTGGCCGCCGGTGCCGATCCCGGAGGCCATGTAGCTCACCTGCCCGGGCCGGGCGCGCGCGTCCTCGATCAAGTCCTTGAGGGTTTTGTACTTGGAATCCGGCTGCACGAGGATGCCGTAGAGGTAGCCGCCCACGCGGAGAATGGGGGTGACGTCTTTTACGGTGTCGAAGGCAAGCTTGTTGATGTGGGCGACCCGGTGGAGGCTCGTCACGACGACGGAGAGCAGATAGCCGTCGGGCTCTTTGCCGATGATCGAGCCCACCCCGACGGCGCCGCCGCCGCCGCCCTTGTTTTCCACGAGCACGGGCTGGCCGAGGATCTTCCCGGCCGCCTCGGCGAGCGGCCGGATGACGACGTCGGTCGCCCCGCCCGCCGGGTAGGGGACGATCAGGGTGATCGGCTTGTTCGGAAAGGCGAAGGCCGACCCGCAAGCCAAACTGACGAGAGCCAGGACGAAGATGATCTTCACGACGCTCGGGCGCATGGAAATCCTCCTTTCTTTTGAAGGATTGTGCTCGCTTCCCCTATGCGATCACCCGGAAGGTGTCAAGATCCGCCCGGAGCTGACTTGCCGACGTTTTTCGTGCTATGTGCCCATCGGAATGGATGTCACTGCTCTGCTGCGGAGGAACCTGGAAGGCATGAAACCCTACACGCCGGTCACTGCCGAAGATCTCGAGGAACTCGCGACGATCCTGCCGCCCGAGCGCATCTCCACGGGGAACTCGCAACTCGATCTCCACGCCCGTGACCAGTCGGCGCACCCCGCCTGCCGGCCGGAAGTGGTGCTCTGGCCGGAGACGGCCGAGGAAACCGCGCGCATCCTTCGCCACGCCGATCGTCGTCGCATCCCCGTCGTCGGCTGGGGTTCGGGATCGAGCCTGGAGGGGAACCCCATTCCCGTCTGCCGCGGCCTCGTCATCGACTTCAGCCGCATGAACCGCATCCTCGCCGTGCGCGAGGAGGACTTCCAGGCCGACGTGCAGCCCGGGGTGGTCTACCAGGACTTGAACGACCGGCTGCGGCACACGGGCCTCTTTTTCCCCCCGGATCCCGGCGCACGGGCGACGATCGGCGGCATGATCGCCAACAACGCAAGCGGCACGCGCACGGTCCTCTACGGCTCGACGCGGGACTACGTGCTGCGGCTCGTGGTGGCGCTCGCCTCGGGGGAGATCCTCGAACTCGGCACCCGCGCCAACAAAAGCTCCTCGGGCTACGCGCTGCTTCACCTCTTCGTCGGCTCCGAGGGCACCCTCGGCCTCGTGGTCGAGGCCACGCTTCGTCTCGTCGGCGCCCCGGCCGAAGTCTCGGCCGCGGTGGCGACCTTTCCCTCGATCGCGGCCGCGGCCCGGGCGGTCTTCGAGATCAAGCGCGCCGGGCTGAACCCCGCCGCCCTGGAGCTGCTCGGGCCGGAATGCATCGCGCTCATGAACCGCGAGGAGGATCTGGCTCTTGCGCTTTCGCCCACGCTGTTCCTCGAGTTCCACGGCACAAGCGCAAGCCAGCTCGCCGAAGGATTGGAGGCCGCCTCCGAGATCTGCGCCTCATCCGGCGGGCTTGATTTCCGGCCCGGTCTGGGCCGCGCCGAGCGCGACCGCATCTTCAGGGCGCGCCATGGGCTGGGGGAGATGATCCAGCGCAACCACCCCGAACACCGCATCCTCGTCATGGACGTCGCCGTCCCGCTCACGGCCTACGGGGAACTGCTCTCGACCATGGAAGCCGAGGTCGGCGCCCACGGGCTTACGGCCTACACCCTCAGCCACGCCGGAAACGGGAACGTCCACCTGAACATCGCCGGCCGCCGGGACGACCCCGCGGAGTGGGAGCTCGTGCAGCAGGTCTCGGGCCGGATCGTGCACCGGGCGATCGCGCTGGGCGGAACGGCAACCGGCGAGCACGGGGTCGGGCTGGGAAAACGCCGTTACATGCCTCTTCAACACGGGGCGAGCCTTGCCTGGATGCGGCGCGTGAAGGAGCTCTTCGACCCCCGGGGGATTCTCAACCCGGGGAAAATCTTCCCCGAGGAGGGCTGAGGCCGTGCCGAAGGCCGTCTTGCGTCATCTCACGCAGCGCAACCCCTGCATGGTCCGCGGGGAAGGGGTCTACCTCTTCGACGCCGAGGGCAAACGCTACCTCGACGGGGCAAGCGGCTCCTCGCTCGTCTGCAATCTCGGCCACGGGGAGGCCGCGGTGGCCGAGGCGATCGCCCGCCAGGCGGGCACCCTGGCCTACAACCCCTTCCACTGCTCGCACTCCGAGGCCTACCTCGAGCTCGCCGAGAGGCTCGTGCGCATCGCCCCGCCCGGGTTCGGGAGGGTCTTCGCCGTGAGCTCGGGCTCCGAGGCCGTGGAGAACTGCCTCAAGTTCAGCCGCCAAGCGCATCTCGCCTGCGGGGAACCGGGCCGCCACCAGGTGATCGGCCGCTGGCAGTCCTACCACGGAAACACCCTGGGCGCGCTCGCCTGCGGCGGCCACACCGGCAGGCGAAGGAAACACTTGCCGCAACTTGCGGCTGGGGTGCATATCCCGCCCGCCTTTTGCTACCGCTGCCCCTTCGAAAAGACCCACCCCGCCTGCGGGCTTCTCTGCGCCCGGGCGCTCGAGACCGCCATCCGGCAGCTCGGAGCCGAAAACGTGGCCGCCTTCATCGCCGAGCCCGTGGTCGGGGCGGCGCTCGGCGCCGTGCCCGCCCCGCCGGGGTACTTCGAGCTCGTGCGCGTGATCTGCACGCGATACGGCGTGCACTTCATCGCCGACGAGGTAATGTGCGGCCTGGGGCGCACGGGACGGCCCTTCGCCATCGACCACTGGGAAGTCACGCCGGATCTGATCGCGACCGGCAAGGGCCTGGGGGCCGGCTATTTCCCCATGGCCGCTTGCCTGATCGCCGAGGCGCTCGCTGCGGACGTGGAGCGCCGCGGGGCCGCTTTCGAAGGAGTCCACACCTGCTGCGGCCATCTGCTCGGAAGCCGCGTGGGCTGCCTCATGCTCGAGCGGCTGGTGGAGAGAAGGCTTGCCGAAAACGCGGCCCGGCAGGGGGCGCGGCTGCTCGCGGGGCTCCAAGAGATCGCCCGGCGCCGGACCTCGATCGGTGATGTGCGCGGGCTGGGTTTGATGGCGGGGGTGGAGTTCGTGCGCGACCGGAAAACCCGGGAGCCTTATCCCCCCGGGCTTCGTTTCGCGGAGCGGGTGATGGATGCTTGCCTCGAACGCGGCCTCATCGTCTTTCCGGGCCACGGGACCGTCGAGGGGGTCGCCGGCGACCACCTGCTTCTCGGTCCGCCGCTCGTCATCGGGGAGCAAGAGGTGGACGAACTGCTATCGATCCTCGAGGAGGCGCTCGCCTTCGTGGAAGGCGACCCCGAGGTGGCCGCCTTCAGCCGATGAAGGCGGCGGCGAAGACGCCGATCATGGCGAAGACGAGGCCCGCCTTGACGCCGAGCGCCACCACGAACCCCATCCACGCCGCGACCCCCGCCCGGCCTGCACGGGCCGGATCCCGGTGCGCGATGAACTCGCCCACAAGCGCACCCGCAAAGGGTCCGATCAGGATGCCCGGCAGGCCGAAGAAGAGGCCGACGATCATCCCGAGCATGGCCCCGACCACGGCCGCACGGCCGGCCCCCGCGCGCTTCACGCCCCAGCCCGCGGCGAGAACGTCGATCAGCAAGGATGCCGCGGTCATCGCCGCCAGCACGAGAATCGTCCCCGTCCCCGCATGGCGGAAGCCGTCCGCCCAGGCGGCAAGCAGGAGCCCGCCGAAGACGAGCGGGGTCCCCGGAAGGCCCGGCACCACCACCCCCACGAGCCCCGCGGCGACCAGCAGCACCCCCAACGCCCACCCCAGAATCTCCATGTTCAGGGTATAGCCGATCCCGGGCCGCCTCGGCAACGGCGGCCGATGCTTTTCTTTCACCGGTGATTCCGCTAGGATCGAACGGATCATGGAAGTGGGCCCTCGGAACGGCGCGAAGCAGACGGGCACGAAGCCCGGAAGCACGGTCATCGGGCTGTGCCTGGCCGAAGTGCTCAGCATGACCGGCTTCGCCGCCTACCCGGTGTTCCTTGCCCCGCTCCGCGATCTCTGGGGCCTTTCGAGCTCCGAAGCGGGGCTGATCGGCGGGGCCTTCTTCGCCGGCTACATGACGGCCGTCTTCTTTCTTTCGGCCGCCACCGACCGCATCGACGCCCGCCGGGTGCACCTCGGCTGCTGTCTTCTTTCCGCGGCAAGCCTCGCCGGCTTCGCCGCCCTCGCCTCGGGGCTGGCGAGCGCGGTCTTCTTCCAGCTCCTTGGCGGAGCGGGGCTCGCCGGCACCTACATGCCCGGTCTGAAGGCGCTCACCGACCGCGTGGGCGGACCGCGGCAGAGCCGCTACATTTCCTTTTACACTTCGGCCTTCGGCATCGGCACGAGCCTGTCGCTGCTGCTCGCCGGGTGGCTCGGCCGCCTCCTTTCCTGGCCCGGCGTGTTCGCGCTCCTTGCCGTCGGCCCTCTGGCGGCGGCGGCGCTGGTGCGGGGAACCCTTGCTCCTTTCCCCCCTCCCGCGCCCGCCAGCGGCAAGCCTTCCCTCTTTCCCCGCCCCGCGGTGCTCCGCCTGCCCGGGGTTTCGGCCTTCTTGCTGCGCTATGCGGCGCACTGCTGGGAGCTCTTCGGCCTGCGCTCCTGGATGGTCGCCTTCCTCCTCTTCGGCTACAGCCTCGCCGCGGCCGCCCCTCCCGGGCTGGCGGCGACGGAGGCCGCGGCCCTGATCAACCTTCTGGGAATTCCCGCGAGCATCCTCGGCAACGAGACGGCGATGCGCGTGGGGCGAGGCCGCTTCATCCCGATCGCCATGGCCGCATCCGGTCTGCTTTCCTGGGGCGCCGGATTTTCGACCGTCCTCTCCGCCGGGGCCATGCTCGCGGTGCTGGCGCTCTACTACATCGCCGTGATGTCCGAATCCGCCGCCTTGACGGCGGGTCTAATCGAGGCGACCCCCGCCCACGTCCGGGGGGCGGTCATGGCCTTTTATTCCTTCGCCGGTTTCGGGGCCGGTTTTCTCGCCCCGGTCGCCTTCGGCGCGGTTCTCGATGCGGCCGGAGGGAAGGGGGCGCCGCTGGCCTGGGGGCTTGCCTTCGGCAGCCTCGGCGCGGGCTGCCTGCTGAGCGCCCTGGCCGCAATGGGCCGCCGCCGGCCACGGCAAAAGCCGCCGTCTTGAAAGCGAAGGCGGATGGATTACTGTTTCGGGTCGTATTTCTCTTGCCCAAGGAGACGGGAATCGTGAACCTGCGCAAAATCACCTCGCTTACCGCGCTCACCTCCTTTGTTCTGCTGCTGATCACAAGCCTTGTGGTCTAACATCGCCCCCCAGGGGCGGGTCGCCTATTGGGCCGACTGGCGGCTCTGGGGGCTCTCGAAGACCGTGTGGGGGAACCTGCACATCACCGGCGGGACGCTTTTTCTTCTGAGCATCTTCCTGCACGTCTACTACAACTGGAGCGCGATCCTCGCCTACCTGAAAAAGAACCGCCGCCGCCGCATCCTCACTGCCGAGTTCGGCTTCGCCCTCGCCCTGACCGCCGTCACCATTCTGGGAACCGGGGCCGAGGTGCCCCCGTTCCGCTGGCTGATCGATCTCAACGAGGCCCTCAAAGACCGGGCGGCCCGCATTCACGGCGAGCCGCCCTACGGGCATGCCGAGCTTTCGCCGCTCGCCTCCTTCCTCGCCAAGGCGAACCTCGACGAGACGAAGGCCCGCGTGCTCCTGCGCGAGGCGGGTGTCGCGTTCGAGGAGAAGGAAACCCTTCTCGAGATCGCCCGCAAAAACCGGATCTCCCCCCAGGCCGTCTACCGGATCGTGCAGCCGGCCGAAAAAAGGCCCGCGGCGGGAGCCGCGGACCTGCCCCCCCTGCCTCCCCCCGGCACCGGCCAGCAGACGATCGCCGAGCCCTGCCGGCGCTACGGCCTGGAGGTCGAACGGGGGATCGCCTTGCTCTCCGCCCGCGGCCTCCAAGCCCGCCCCGAGGAAACCCTGAAGGCGACCCCCGGCGCGAACGGCATGACGCCCGATGCGCTCTACGATCTGCTGTGCGAAATCGCCGCCGCCCGCTGAAGGAGGCGGCGGCGGATGGCCGAAAACGGCCTTGAAAGGGCGTGCGATTTCTGTTACTCAAGCCGGCCGCGCCTCCCCCAAGCCTTTGGCGAAAACCTAGCGACCGGCGGAAGGAGTGCATGGAAAACGAAGCCTGGACCCGCGAGCGGCTCGATCGGCTCGCGGCCGAATTCCGTTTCGTCGTGACCGACGCCATCTGTCGCTCCGGCGTGGGACACCTCGGCGGGGTGATGAGTCTCGTCGAGATCGTGATCACCCTGTACTTCCGCATTCTGAACCTGCGGCCCGAGGAGCCCGACTGGCCGGACCGCGACCGGCTGATCCTCTCCAAGGGGCACGCCGGGCCGATCGTCTACACCGCACTCGCCTATAAGGGCTTCTTCCCCAAATCCTGGCTTTGCACGATCAACCGCAACGGCACCCGGCTTCCCAGCCACATGGACCAGATCCTCACCCCCGGGGTCGAGATGACGGCCGGATCGCTGGGGCAGGGCCTCTCCTGCGCATGCGGCATGGCCCTTGCCGCCAAACGCGACGGCAAAAGGCACCGTGTTTACTGCATCATCGGCGACGGCGAGAGCAACGAGGGCCAGATCTGGGAGGCCGCCCTATTCGCCGCCCACCAGCGCCTCGACAACCTGATCGCCATCTGCGACTACAACAAGATGCAGATCGACGGCCGCACCGCCGAGGTGCTCGAGCTCGAGCCGCTCGCCGACAAGTGGCGCGCCTTCGGCTGGGAGACCTTCGAGATGGACGGCCACGACTGGGACGACATCCACGCGACCCTGCTCCGGGCACGCGAGGTCACCGGGCGGCCGGCGATGATCATCGCCCACACGGTCAAGGGCAAGGGGAACCGCGAAACCGAAGGCCTGGTCGATTGCCACAACGTGAAAATCCCCGACGAGGCGACTTACCGCCGTCTGATGGAAGGACTCGAGTGCCGCTTCGAGCTGCCCTACTGAGGCTTCCCTTCGTGCCGGGGGAATCCAACGCACCCGCCGGAGAGCCATGACGCCGCCCGCCGCACCGAACTTCGCCGACATGGAAATGCGTCTCGTTTACGCGCACACGCTGAGCGAGCTGATCGCGCGCAACCCCGACGTCTACTGTCTCGAGGCCGACCTCGGCAAGGCCGACGCCTCGATCCCGATCGTCTCCACGCGTCACCCCGCGAACTTCATCAACTGCGGGGTCCAGGAGGCGAACATGATCGGGGTCGCCGCAGGGCTGGCGCGTGAGGGGAAGATCCCCTTCTGCTCGAGCTTCACCGCCTTCGCCACCCGGCGTTGTTACGACCAGATCACGATCAGCGTGGCCTACGCCAACAACAACGTGAAGATCGTCGGCACCTCCCCCGGCATCACCCAGGGTCCGAACGGCGGGACCCACATGTGCTTCCAGGATCTCGCGATCATGCGGGCGATGCCCAACATGCACGTCTACAGCCCCGCGGACGCCCACGAGCTGCGCGCGGTTCTGTTCCACATGGCCGCGACCCGCCAGCCGACCTACCTGCAGCTGATCCGGCTCAAGGTGCCGCCGCTTTTCCCCGAAGACGTCGCCTTCGACCCGCAGCGCGCCCGCCGCCTGCACGAGGGAGACGATGTGACCCTGGTGGCGACGGGCTACATGACCCGCTTCGCCCTCGATGCCGCCCGCGGCCTTGCCGCCGAGGGGATCGGCGTCGAGGTGCTCCATTACCCGTCGATCAAGCCCTTCGACCGGGAAAGCCTTCTCGCCTCGGCCCGCCGGACGGGGGCGGTCGTCACCGTCGAAAACCAGAGCATCCTGGGGGGACTGGGCGGCGCGGTGTGCGAGATCCTGAGCGAGCACCACCCCGTGCGCGTGCGCCGTCTCGGCGTTCCCGACCGCTTCGGGGAGGTGGCCGACCCGGACTACCTCTTCGAGAAACACGGCTTCGGCCCCCGGCACATCGCCCAGGCCTGCCGCGACCTCGCCCGCCGCCGCAACTGAGGGGAAGCCGCTCAGGCCGGGCTCGGGCAGGATTCCGGTTCCAGATCCTTCTTCGCCGCCACGGCCTTTGCATCCCAGAGGCGAACCAGCTCGTCTTTCTGCGCCTCGAAGAGCAGCGCTTGCTCCTCGACCAGGGCCTCGGCCTCCTCGGAGGAGAGGTTCCCGCTTTCGCGCACGAAGGAGGCGACGCGCGCGAAGTAGAGCGGGGTGAGCATGTCGAGGAGTTTGCCGCGGTTCACGCTCCAGGAGCGGAAGGTGGCGGCGATCTCGTAGAGAATCCGCACCCAGGCCTCGGTCGGCAGGTGGAAGTCCTGCACCGTGCGGCAGGCGGCGGCGGTGATCTGCTGGAAGCTCTCCGGATCGAAGACCTCCCGCCAGAGGGGGGAAAACTGCTGGTAGCCGGTCTTGAAGAGATCCACGAGGAGATCGAGGTTCACCTTGACCGGCTCGGGCTCGATCGAGCCCGCGAAGCCGAAGGTCGGGACCGGCTCGCTGCCGCGCACGCTCCGCCAGTGGCTTTCGTAGCGTTCCATCAGCGAAAAGAGCGCCGAGAGCACCTGTCGGAACATGGGGCCCAGATGCTGGCCGGGGTCCTTCACGTCGTGGATCTTCACCCCGAGGTTCGACTGGCAGATGCGGAAGCCCTGGGTGACCGCGGTCGTCGTCATCCAGATGTCGATCCCGAAGCGCGCGACATCGGTCAACCACACGTCCTGGTCGATGTAGAACCGCGCCACCTCGCGCGAGATGGCGAAATCCCCGCCGATCGGCTGTCGGATACGCTTGCCGTAGAGCGCCCGGGTGAGGTTGTAGACGATGTTGTTCGTGATCGTCCCGTCGTACTTGTGCCGGAGGTAGACCGGGGCGACGAACTGGAATCCGCCCTCGAGCACCGGGTCGATCAGGTATTTTACCCAGTCGGGGGTGATGCTGCGCAGATCCGAATCCACCATGGCGCAGACTTGGACGTTGAGGCGGCAGGCGGCCTCGAACACCGAGCGCAGGGCGGTCCCCTTGCCCGCCGGCCCGCGGTAGATGGAGACGATCTTCTCCTGCCAGGGCTTGAGCTGGAATTCCTTGGCCGCCTCACGGGTATCGTCGGTTGAGCCGCCGTCGGCCACGAAGACGACGCTGCGCCGGCTCCCGTAATGGCGGGCGAGCCCGTGGCTCACCATCTGAATCACGTGGGCGATGGTCGCCTCGTTGTTGTAGCAGGGGATCCCGACCAGAATGTCGGCGGAGTCGATCTCCTCGATCCGTTTTGCCGTGTAGCCGCGCAGCGCGGTGTCGTAGTGCATCGCATCCTTCCTTTCTCTGCCAACATCGCCGGCCCCCGGCCGCGCTCAGCCTCCCCCGGAGGCGTTTCCGAAACGCTTGGGACAGATGCGGCAAACCGGGTCGGGGTCACCCGCCGCCAGGCGCTCCCGGAAGCGGCGAAAGCTCTCTTTTTCCCAGATCGCCACCGGTTCCTCCGCCGGGATCTTCCCGAAGACGAGCCGCCGCTCCGCGAGGGCGTCGGCCGGGATGTTGCGGTAGACGCAGGGCGAGAGCGTCCCGTCGGCAGCCACAAACACGGTCCGGTCGACCCGCTCGCGGCAGGGAGCGCTGCGGATCTCGCAGACGGGAAGCGCATAGTCGAAGGCGAGCCCGCGGGCGCGGGCCGACGCCGCCGCCCGGGAGAGGACATCGGCCGCGCGGGCGATTTTCTCCTCCTCCCCTGGCCGGATCGCCTCCGCGGCAAGCGAGGCGTCGGGGAGAAAATCCAGGGTGGAGACAACGGCCGCATGCACGCCGAGCCGTTCCATGAGGGCGGGGAGCCCCGCCACGGAATCGAGCGCGGAGTAGAGCAGAAGATAGGCGAAATGGATCTCCAGATGCACGGCCTGCCTTTTTCTACGCTCCGCCTGCAGGGTTTCCACCGCCGCGAGCACCCGCTCGAAGTCGACCCCGCAGCGCGCGGCCTCGTGAGCCGCGGCGTCGCTTCCGGCAAGCGAAAAGGCGACGACATCGATGCCGCTTTCGACGATCCGGCGGGCCAAGTTCCCGTCCAGGTGCAAGCCGCAGGTCGTGGTCGACACCTGGCAGCCCGCGCGGCGTGCGAGCGCAGCGAAGGTGAAGAACTCCGGGTGCAAGAGCGGCTCTCCCCAGCCCTGCAGGTGCACGCGCTGGCTTCGGCGCAGAAGCGGCCAGAGGCGTCCGAAGGTCTCGCGGTCGAGATCGCCTCCCCGCCAGGCGTCCCGGAGCACGGTGCGGGGGCAATAGCGGCAGCGGCCGGGGCAACGGGAAGTCACCTCGACCTGGACGCAGGCGAGCGGCCGCCGGAACCCCAGGAGCGCCTCCTTCAAGGTCTCCCCTAAACCGGGCGCCGCAAAGCGGTCGAGAAAGGGATCGCCGCCCTTGGGTTTCATCGCCGCCTCCCGAGACGCTCGCGGAGGAAGCGCCCGAGGCCCGAGGGCCGGGGGCTCAAGACCCAGCTCGTTTCCACACAGGGCAGGAAGGGTTTAGCGCCCCATTTGCGCTTGAAAAACGAGACCCCTTCGTTCACCGCGAGCCCGAGGTTCACCTGCGCATGCCCCCGGCGTTCCGCCTCGGCGATGAGGCCGGCGAGAGCGAAATCGGCGCTTCCCGGCGGGGCAAGCTCCGGATTGCGGAAACTGAAGAGGAAAAAGGCGGTCGTGAGCGCCGAAAACTCGCCCACGGCGAAGGCGGCGAGCCGCCCGTCGGAAAGACGCGCGGAAAAGAGGCGGGCCTCGGCGCAGGCGGCGAGCACTTGCGGGATGCGCTCGAAAATGAGCCGTGTTCCCTCCGCGAACGCGCGTTCCCGCAGATAGCGGCCGATCAGTTCCCGGTGTTCGCGACCCAAGAAGTCCCCTTCTTCCCGGTAGAGCTCGCGGGCCGCGCGCCGCAACAGGTGGCGCAGCTTCGCGCCCCGGGGCGGCGCCGGGAGCGGAAGCGCGAAGTAGACATCCTCGCGGCTTTCCGCCGACGGCGGGGCTTGCCGCGGCCGCGCGGGCCCCAGGACGGTGATCCGGGTGACTCCCGGCACGGAAAGCGCCTCTCCCACCGCCTGGGACATGCGGTCTTCGTCCCGCGGGTCCTCGAGCGGATAGCCGACCAGGACGATCCTCTCCCGGCTGCGGTAACCCACGCAGGAGCCGAAAAGTGCGGGGACGGCCCCGGTGACGGCCCGCACGTAGGCGACCACCTGTTCGGGGACGACCGCCCCGGCCGAAACCCGCTCGAGCCGATCCGGGCCGATCATCGCCTTCTCCGCACGCGGAAGCCCGCCTCGGCCAGCATCCCCCGCAGCCCGATCAGATGGGCGGAGCCTACGAAGACGGCGCCTCCTCCCTGCAGGAGGTAGGGCCGCATGCGCTCGAGAAAACGGGCGTCGCGGCGGTGGATCACAAGCTCGGTACGGGTCGGAAACTCGATGCTCGTCCCGAAGAGACGCTCCGGCTCGCCCTGGAGGTAAAACCGCTCGTAGCGGCGCATCATCCGGCCCCAGCGGCGGCAGCCGCGAAGAAAGTTCACGATGCGGGCCAGCGGGATCCCCTCCAGGGTCTCGATCTGTTCCTCGAGGGTCTCCAGGGCGATCACGGTTTTGCCCATCTCCCGGGCGATCCGCCAGGCCTCGAGATCGACCGACTCCTTCCAGCCCCGGCGGGCGACAAACGCGGCCCACAGCGAGAAAAAGGCATACCACGGTCGGGTCCCGGTGAGCAGTCCGCGCACGTCGGGCGGATCGGGGTGTTCGAAACCGAAAAACCGCGCCCACCTTCCCCGGGGGCCGCAGACCACCCGCTCGAGCCGTGCGATCTCCTCCTCCGCCAGGAGCGTCGCCAACCGCGGCCCCCCGGCGGGAGGTGTCCGGCCGATCCGGGCCACGGCTTCCAGGCTCTTCGGGTCGAGCGGGCCCTCGAAGAGGACCGTCTCCACCTCTTCGAAGAGCCGGCGGAAGGAGCGCTCGAAGCGGAAGCCGAAAAAATGCGCCGTCCCCCCGAGGAAAGAGCGCCGTCCCTCGCGCTCGACCTCCCAGAGCATCGCGTAGCGCCGCTCCCGCGGCAAGCTGGCGAGAAACTCGTGCCGGGAAACGGGCTCCCGCGGAAGCCGGGCCAGGACGCGCGCCAGATCGTTCACCTCCGCCCGCCAGCCTTCGCCCTCCCGCCAGGAGGCCATCTCGTAATCCGGACCGGGTGCGGCCCCCCATTTCTCCTTGAAACGGCGGATCCCGTCGTTCACGCCCAGTCCGAGATGCAAATGGTCCTTTCCTTCGCGCCGTGCGGCGCGGATCATCTCCCGAAAGAGAAGATCGGTCGCATACGGGGTGTAGGGCGCCCGGGAATGGGCGCCGAGGAGGTAGCTCGTGAAGCGCCGTGGAGCGCGGTCGATCAGCAGGCAGGCCGCGATGCGCCCCTCGGCGTCGCGGGCGCTGAGCAACGCAAGCCCCGGCGTCCGCCCCAAGAGCCCGGGGGTACGGGCATAGAGCTCGCGCACCCGCGGCGGAAGAGCGACCCGGCTCAGAAACTCGGCCCAGAGGCGGCGGTGGGCGGCGTCGAACGTGACCGTCTCCTCGACCGCCAGCCGTGCCTCCGCCCGTTCGGCTGCCCGTTCGAGCCGCGGCGGGATCCGCGCCGCGAGGGAAAGCACATAATAGCGGTCCGACTCCACGCGCCGGTCGGCCAGCCGCGACGGAAGCCGCGGGGCAATGGCCCAACAGTCCCGGGCGTGCGTGCGCCGCAGGGCCTCGGCGAGGGCTTCCTCGAAATCTTTTTCCGCGTCTTCTTCTCCCAGGGGGTAGCCCACGGCGATCAGCCAGTCTTCGCGGGCGTAAAAAAGAAAGTCTCCGCACGCGAAGGGCTCCCCTCCCGAGACGGCCGCCATGAAAGGGACCGAATGCTCGGGAACCCGGGCCCGTTCGAGGGCGGCGGTCACCTCCCGGGGCGACAAGGAAAAGGATTCCGCTTCGGCGGCTGCGGTCGATCTCGTGCCGTTCATGGATGTTCCATAATAGAACCCGAGGGGGTCTGCAACCACTCGGCGCCGCGGCGGACCGCCACACGACCGACCCGGCGCCTGACGGCCGAGGGGGCCTTCCGGCGGCTTTCTTCCTGGCCTGCGAAGGCAGGAACCGGCTTTGCGGTTGAGCCCCGCGAAAAATCGGTCTAAAGAAGAGGGGGTCTGGGGCGGTCCAACCCTTTCAGGATCAGGAGGGACCCATGAAACGAGGCGTCGACTGGAGGCCTTATGTCGCCGGCGCCCTGGTCGGGGTGCTGGCGACCGTATCCGTCGTGGTCACGACCCGGGTGCTGGGAAAAACCCAGTTCCTGGGGGCCTCGACCACCTTCGTGCGCGCCGCGGGGTTCGTGGAACAGGCGGTCGATCCCGAACACGTGCGGCAGAACCCTTATTTCGCCAAGGAAAAAATACGGATCGACTGGCAGTTCATGCTGATCGCCGGCATTTTCATCGGCGCGCTCGCCGCCTCCATCCTGGACGGGAGCTTTCGCCTCGAGGCGGTGCCGCCGATCTGGCGCGAGCGCTTCGGGGACAGCGTGGCGCTGCGCGCCGTGGGTGCTTTCTTGGGCGGGATCGTCGCCATGTTCGGCGCGCGGCTGGCCGACGGCTGCCCGAGCGGCCACGGGCTGAGCGGACTGATGCAGCTCTCGGTCAGCGGCTTCATCGCGCTCGCCTGCTTCTTCGGCGCCGGGGTCCTCATGGCCGCCTGGGTCTACGGCGGGAAAGGAGGCCGCAGATGAGCGAACAGTGGCTGGGTCTGATCACGGGGATCCTGTTCGGAGCCCTGCTCCAGCAGGGTCGGGTCTTGCGCTTCGAAAAGCAGGTGGCGGCCATGCGCTTGGAGGATATGACCATCCTCAAGTTCATGATGTCCGCCATTCTCGTCGGGATGATCGGGATCCAGGCCGCCGTGGATCTCAAGCTCGCGGCCCTCAACCCCAAGGCCACCCAACTCGGAGCGAACCTTTTGGGCGGGATCCTCTTCGGCCTGGGCTGGGCGGTGATGGGCTTCTGCCCGGGGACCTCGGTCGGCGCGGTGGCCGAGGGCCGCTGGCATGCGATCTTCGCCATCCTGGGGATGATGACCGGAGCGGCCCTTTACGCCGAAGCCTACCCGCGGCTGGAAAAAACGCTTCTGGCCTGGGGGAATCTCGGCAAGATCACCTTGCCGGGGGTGCTCGGCCTCTCCCCCTGGGTCGTCATCCCGGCGCTGGCCGCCGTGTTTTTGCTGTGTTTTGTTTTCTTCGAGAAAAAGGGGCTCTGAGCGATGACGACGCATCTCCGGGAAGCCCTCGGACGCCGCAAAACGGAGCTCGATACCCCCTGCCTCGTGATCGATCTCGACCGCCTGGATGAGAACCTGCAGAAAATGCAGAGCCGGGTCAAGGCGGCGGGCAAGGCGCTGCGACCGCACGCCAAGACCCACAAGTGCTCGATGATCGCCAAGATGCAGATCGCCAACGGCGCGATCGGCGTCTGCGCGGCCAAGATCGCCGAGGCCGAGGCCCTGGTCGAGGCCGGAATCTCGGGGATCCTCCTCACCGGACCCGTGGCTGGCCGCACCAAGACCGACCGGCTGGTCGCGTTGCTCGAGCGCGCCCCCTTTCTGATCGCCGTCGTCGACGACGCGGCGGGGGTAGAGCTTCTGGAATCGCGCCTGGCGGAGGCGGGGTGCCGCCTCGATGTGCTGCTCGATCTGGATGTCGGCCAGCACCGCACGGGAGTGCCCCCGGCGCGCGCCGCCGCGCTGGCGCAGAAGATCCTCGCAAGCCCCCACCTGCGGCTGCGCGGCCTACAGGCCTACGCCGGCCACCTGCAGCACATCCCCCGCTACGCGGACCGCAAGCTCGCCTCCCGGGAGGCCTTGCGGCAGGCGGCGGCCGTATTCCGCGAGCTTCAGGCGCGGACGCCCTCCTGCGACATCCTGAGCGGCGCCGGCACGGGCACCGCGCGCATCGATCTCGCGGTGCCCGAGCTGACCGAGCTCCAGGCCGGATCCTATGCCCTCATGGACGCCGAGTACCTTGCCGTGGAGTCGGCCGACGGCTCGGAGGAACCCGACTACGCCCCGGCCCTCACCCTGCTCACCACGGTCGTGAGCGGCCCCCACGGCCGGCAGGTCACCGTGGACGCGGGGCTCAAGGCGATCTACCGCGACGGCGGAAGGCCGCGGGTGATCCACCCGGACTACGGTCGCCTGCAGTACGAATGGTTCGGCGACGAATACGGAAGACTCGTCGCCCCGGACCGCGCTTGCCTGCTTCCCGCTCCCGGATCGGTACTCGAACTCATCGTCTCGCACTGCGACCCGACGGTGAATCTCTTCGATCACTTCGTGGTGACGCGGGCCGAGCGGGTGATCGACGTCTGGCCGATCGACCTGCGCGGCCGCTGCCAATAAGGGGGGCGGCCTTGAGGAGCTGGCGGAAGCTGTTCGGCGGCCGCAAGCCCGTGATCGCCTGCATCCATCTGCCTGCCCTTCCCGGATCCCCGCGCTACGCGGGAAAAATCGACCGCGTCTACGAGGCGGCCCTGGAGGAGACGGAGATCTATCGCCGGGCCGGCGTGGACGGCCTGCTGGTCGAGAATTTCCGCGACATGCCCTTCTTTCCGGACCGCGTCCCCGCCGAAACCGTCGCCGCCATGGCCGCGGTGACGCGCGAGGTGGTCCGAGCCTCGGGCCTCCCGGTCGGGGTGAACGTCCTGCGAAACGACGCCGCAGCCGCCCTGGCGGCGGCCACCGCGGCGGCCGCGCACTTCATCCGCGTGAACGTCCACCTGGGCGCCGCGGTCGGCGACCCGGGCATCCTCGAGGGCCGGGCTCACGAGACGCTGCGCCGTCGGTCCTTCCTGGAATCTCCGGTCCTGATCTTCGCCGATCTGCGCGTCAAGCACGCCGTCCCCCTCGTCGTGCGGGATCTCGCCACGGAAGCGCGCGAGCTCGAAGAGCGGGGGCTGGCCGACGCGTTGATCGTCACCGGCCGGCGCACCGGAGAGGCCGCGGACCCGGCGGCGCTGCTGACCGTGCGGGCGAGCTGCCGGCTTCCGATTCTCGTCGGCAGCGGGCTCACCCCGGAAAACCTCGCGCACTTTCATGCCCAAGCCCAGGGCTTCATCGTGGGAAGCTTCTTCAAAAAGGGGGGGCGGGCCGAACATCGCGTCGAAGAAGGGCGGGTACGGGCTTTCCTGCAGCGCCGGGCCGAACTCGAGGGCCGATCGTCCCCGGAGGCGGGAGCCGCTTTCAGCCGAGGTCGGGTTCGATCTGCAGCGTGTCGTTGAAGCGGTTGACGAGATTGGCCAGGCCGATCACGAGAACGAGTTCCACGATTTCCGCTTCGTCGTAGTATTTCCCCATCCAGTCGAGCACGGAGGCGTCGACGGCCGCCGCCCCGCGCGTGACGAGATCGGCGAAGCGGATGGTCGCCCGCTCCTTTTCGTCGTAGGCCGGACTGATCTGGTAAAAACGAAGGTCCTCGATCTGCCGCTCGCTCACCCCCGCCTGCCGGGCGGAGGCGGTGTGCGCCTGGATACAGTAGCGGCAGGCGTTGATGCTCGCCGCCTTGAGGTAGGCAAGCTCCTTCAGACGCGCCGGCACCTTGCCCTGGGTCATGACCGCCGTGTAAAAGGGGATGAAGGTTTTCAGCGCGGCCGGGAAATGCGCCATGACGCCGAAGATGTTGGGCATCTTGCCGATCGCGGCGTGCAGGTCGCGGTAGAGGCCTTCGAGCCCCGCATCCGCTTGCTGAAGCGTCAACGGTTGGGGAATGCCCATCGCCCTTTCTCCTCCGTTTTCCGGAAACGAAGTGCGATCCTGAGTGTCCCCTTACGCCGATCGCGCCGGAAGAGTCAACCGGATCGAGCCGCGAGCCGGCCGATTGCTCGGCAGGAGCCGGTTTTCGACGGGGAGAAGCCGACCGGCCGCCGAATGAGGGATAGCTTGTTCTTCCATCTCGGTCTGTGCCGGCCTGAACTCGACGGAAACCGTCGCCGAGCGGGTGCGGAAATTTCGACCGCCGCCAGAGCGAAGAGACAACAGCCGAGGCAGACAGAGAACCGGAGGCGATTCATCGGGCGGGCAATTGCGATGCGGGAGACATTTGGGAAACTTCGCCTGTCCCGCCTGCACCGTAAAGCGGGAGGAAGCGGTTGAAAGCATAAAAGGATTCTGGTAGCGTCGCCGGCGACGGCCGTTTGAAAACCGGGCCGTTTCTTTGTTCCCGGAGGTCTCTGCTCCGGTATCGGCTCCGCTTTGCAGGAGGCTGTTCCATGGCCACGGATCTCAAGAACCGACACTTTCTAAAACTGCTCGATTTCACTGCCGAAGAAATCGCCCATCTGCTCGACTTCGCCGCCCGGCTCAAGGAAGAGAAGAAAAGCGGCCGGGAGCGGCCGCGGCTTGCCGGCAAGAATATCGCGCTCATCTTCGAGAAGACCTCCACCCGCACGCGCTGCGCCTTCGAGGTCGCCGCCTACGACCAGGGGGCGCACGTCACGTATCTCGACCCCGCCGGCTCGCAGCTCGGCAAAAAAGAGTCGATCCGCGACACGGCCCGCGTGCTCGGACGGATGTACGACGGCATCGAGTACCGCGGATTCAGCCAGGAGCGGGTCGAGGAGCTCGCGCGCTACGCCGGGGTGCCGGTCTGGAACGGCCTGACCGACGAGTTCCACCCCACCCAGGCGCTCGCCGACCTCCTCACGATGCGCGAACATGCCGGCCGGCCGCTCGCGAAGATCGCCTTCGCCTTCCTGGGCGACGGCCGCAACAACGTCGCCAACTCGCTTTGGGTCGCCGCCGCCAAGATGGGCATGGATTTCCGGGTGGTCGCCCCCCCGGCGCTCCAGCCGGCCGATGCGCTCCGATGCGCCGTCGAGCCGATCGCCGCACAAAGCGGCGCCCGCCTGAGGGTGACCTCCTCGGTCGAGGAGGGGGTGCGCGGCTGCGATTTTCTCTATACCGACGTCTGGGTCTCGATGGGGGAACCGGAAAGCGTCTGGGAGGAACGCATCCGGCTGCTCGCCCCCTACCGCGTGGATGCGGCCGCGCTCGCCGCCACGGGCAATCCCCGCTGCAAGTTCCTCCACTGCCTGCCCGCCTTCCACGACCGCAACACGGAAATCGGGGAGGCGATCCACCGGCGCTTCGGCCTGGAGGCGATGGAGGTGACCGACGAGGTGTTCGAATCGCCGGCCTCGATCGTCTTCGACCAGGCCGAAAACCGGCTGCACACGATCAAGGCGATCCTCGTCGCCACGCTCGTCGGCGGCGCGTGAGCCGATGGACCCGAAGCTCCTCTTGATCGCCCTCGGCGGCAACGCCCTGATCCGCAAGGGACAGCGCGGCACGGCCGAGGAGCAGTTCGCCAACCTGAAGATCCCCATGCGGCAGATCGCGCGCCTTTCGCGCGAACACCGCATCGTGATCACCCACGGCAACGGCCCCCAGGCGGGAAACCTCCTGCTCCAGCAGGAGAGCTGCCGCGCGGTGCCGCGCATGCCGCTCGAGATCATCGTCGCCATGACCCAGGGCCAGATCGGCTACATGATCGAGTCGACCCTCGACGAGGCGCTCATGGAAATCGGGGTCATGACCGAGCAGCTCTTCGTCTCGCTCATCTCCTACGTGGTCGTCGATCCTGCGGACCCCGCCTTCCGTCACCCCACCAAGCCGATCGGTCCCTTCTATACCGAGGAGGAAGCCCGCCGCCTGCCCTACCCGACGGTACGGACGGACAAGGGCTTTCGTCGCGTGGTCGCCAGCCCGCGGCCGCTGGGAATCGTCGAGCACCGGGAAATCAAAAAACTGATCGAGATGGGCTTCATCGTCATCTGCTGCGGCGGGGGAGGCATCCCCGTGGTTCGCGAGGAACGCACCTTCCGCGGGGTCGACGCGGTCATCGACAAGGACCTGGCCAGCGCGGTACTGGCTGCAGACCTGGGCGCCGATCTTTTCGTGATCGCCACCGACGTCCCCGGCGTCTGTCTCGACCATGGCACCTCTCAAGCCTGCCTGCTGGGGGAGGTCCGGGCGGAGGAGCTTGCCGGCCACCACGCCCGGGGGCAGTTTCCCGCGGGATCCATGGGCCCCAAGGTCGAGGCCATCCTGCAATTCCACCGCGCGACCGGAAACCCCGGGATCATCTGCCGCATCGAGGAGATCGAGCCGGCCGTCCGCGGCGAAGCCGGGACCCGCCTCATCGCCTGAAAGGGACCAAGACCATGACCCGCCGACGGGTGATCATCCTGGGAGCCGCCGGGCGCGATTTCCACAACTTCAACGTGCGCTTCCGCAACGATCCCGCCTTCGAAGTCGTGGCCTTCACCGCGACCCAGATCCCCGAGATCGCCGGACGGCGCTACCCCGCGGCCCTTGCGGGGAAACTCTACCCGCGGGGGATTCCCGTCTTTGCCGAGGAGGAGCTCGAGGAGCTCATCGGCCGTCTCTCGGCCGACGAGTGCGTCTTCGCTTACAGCGACGTCTCCTGCCAGCACGTCATGGATCTGGCCGCACGCGTCCAGGCGGCGGGGGCGAGCTTCACGCTGCTCGGCCCGCGCGACACGATGCTCGAAAGCCGCAAGCCCGTCATCGCCGTCGGCGCCGTGCGGACCGGCTGCGGCAAGAGCCAAACCTCGCGCCGCGTGATCGAGATCGCTCTGGCCTGCGGGTTGCGGGTGGTCGCCGTGCGCCACCCCATGCCCTACGGGGATCTCGCCCGCCAGCGGGTGCAGCGCTTCGCCGCTCCCGCCGACCTCGAGCGCCACCGCTGCACGATCGAAGAGCGGGAAGAGTACGAGCCCCACCTCGCGCGCGGCAACGTCGTCTACGCCGGCGTCGACTACGCCGAGGTGTTGCGGGCGGCGGAGAACGACCCGCAGGGCTGCGACCTGATCGTCTGGGACGGCGGAAACAACGATTTCCCCTTTTTCCGGCCGGATCGGATGATCACCGTCGTCGATCCCTTGCGTCCCGGCCACGAACGGCTCTACCACCCGGGGAACGTCACCCTTCGGCTCGCCGATGCGGTCGTGATCAACAAGATCGACAGCGCCCCGCCGGAGGGGATCGAGGCCGTCCGGCGGAGCATCGCCCGCGACAACCCGCGCGCGGCGGTGATCGAGGCGGCTTCGGTGATCACGGTCGAAGACCCCGCGGTGATCCGCGGCAAGCGCGTGCTCGCCGTCGAGGACGGCCCGACCCTAACGCACGGAGGCATGGCCTTCGGCGCGGCGGTCGTTGCCGCACGCAAGTTCGGCGCCGCCGCCCTCGTCGACCCGCGGCCCTTTCTCGTGGGAACGCTGCGCGAGACGTTCCGCATCTACCCCGAGATCGGCGCCGTGCTCCCGGCCATGGGCTACGGCCGGCGTCAGCTTCAGGATCTCGCGGCGACGATCCGCCGCAGCGACTGCGACGCCGTCGTCATCGGCACCCCGATCGATCTCGGCCGCCTCATCCCCATCCACCGTCCCGCAACCCGCGTCCATTACCGCCTGCAGGAAATCGGCCTCCCCGACCTGGAGACCGTGCTCGGAGAATTCTTGAACGCCCGGCGCCCTGCTCGCGCCGGCTTCCGCCGCAAGGCGGCACCCGGATCGCCTCGAAAGGACCCCCGATGCTGACCCGGATGATCTACGTGGCGATCGGCGCCCTCGGAACCGGGCTCTGGAACGTCTTCATCTCCGCCGCCTCGCGGCAGATGCATCCCCTGCTCGGCGCGCTCATCACCGAGATCACGGCCTTCAGCGCAGGGCTGATCCTCTTTCTGCCGCTTCTGCGCCAGGGTCGCCCCGAGTTCTCGGTGCCGGCGGTGTTTCTCTGCATCGGAGCCGGCCTCTCGGTTCTGCTCGCCGACTTCTTCATTCTCAAAGCCTACAAAGAAGGCCTGCCGGTCTCGATCGGCGGGCCGATCATCATCGGGGGCGGCATCCTCGTGGTGACGTTCGCGGGCCTCATCCTCGGAGACCGCATGAGCTGGACGAAAGCGCTCTCCATTCTGATGATCCTCTGCGGGGCATCCATTCTCGCCGGGCAGCCGCGCTGACCGCGGCAAACCTCTTTCCCCGGCGCAACGGGAGGTCGTTTCCATGAGCAAAGAGCAGACCGACATCATGGCCGTCTTCTGCGATTTCGAAAACGTCGCCCTGGGGGTGCGGGACGCCCGCTACGCCCAGTTCGACATCCGCAAGGTGCTCGAACGGCTGCTCCTCAAGGGCACGATCGTCGTCAAGAAGGCCTACTGCGACTGGGAACGCTACAAGGAGTTCAAGGCCACGATGCACGAGGCGGCCTTCGAGCTGATCGAGATCCCCCATGTGCGCCAGTCGGGAAAGAACTCGGCCGACATCCGGCTCGTCGTCGACGCCCTGGATCTCTGCTACACCAAGTCCCACGTGGACACCTTCGTGATCGTGAGCGGAGACTCGGACTTCTCGCCGCTCGTGAGCAAGCTGCGCGAAAACAACAAGAAGGTGATCGGTGTCGGGGTGAAGAGCTCGAGTTCGGATCTTTTGATCGCCAACTGCGACGAGTTCATCTACTACGACGACCTCGTGCGCAAAAAGCAGGCGGCCGCAAAGCCCGCGCGCAAGCCCGCGCGCGCCGCGGCGAGCAAAAAGGCCGCGGCCGCCGTCACCGAGCCGGAGGCCGAGGACAAAACGCCTCAGGCGCTCGCCCTCGTCATGGAGACGCTCGAGGCGCTCGCCGAGGAGCGCGGCGCGGAAGAAAAGATCTGGGGCTCGATGGTCAAACAGGCGCTCAAGCGCCGCCGGCCCGGGTTCAACGAGTCCTATTACGGGTTCCGCTCCTTCAACCGGCTCCTCGAGGAGGCGGCCGCCCGCGGCCTGCTGGAGCTCGAATCCGACGAGAAATCCGGGGGCTATATCATCCGCCGCTTTCACCCCCAGGAATGACGAGGCCCGCCCGACGGCAATTGCCGCGGTGATGCCCCGCCATTCCCGGCGCATCCGCGGCGCGCGGCAGGGCAATCCGGAGGGCCGCCTCCGCGTCGCCCTTTTCGCGGCAGCGGGCGAGCCGATCGAGATAGAGCCGATCCTCCCCGGCGATGCGCCGGGCCTCCGCCGCGGAAAGCTCGGGTCCGTGCCCCGGGATCACGCGCTCGATCCCCGAGGTCAGCAAACCGAGCAGCCGCTGCAGGGTGCGGCGGTAGGCCTCGAGGTCGTCCACGAAGGGGATCTCAAGCGGCGAAAGGTAGTCGCCCACGACCAGGGTCCCCTCCACCCGCAGGCCCAAGGCCTCGGGGGCATGGCCGGGCAGTCCGAGAACCTCGACGTCGAGATCGCCCACGTTGAAGTGGAAGCCGTCCTCGAGTCCCCGCAGCTCCTGCGGCCAGCTGTAACCTCCCGGCCGCTCCACGTACCACTCGCCGTCGTGACGCCGCGCCTCCTCCAGCGCCGCGCGGGCAAGCTTCCCCGATTCGGCGACGGAACGCGCGAGGAGGGTCGAGGCATAGACCGGCACCCCGGGAAAGGCGAAATGACCGACGACGTGATCCCAGTGCGCATGGGTGAAGAACAGGGCCTCGACCTTTACCCCGGCCGGGATCCGGCGGCGGATCGCCTCCACTTCCGCGGGGAAAACGCCGGGGTCGACGACGAGGGCGCTTCGGCCGCAGATGACGAGCGTGCTCGTCATCTGCCAGATCATACTGCGGCAAACCTCGATCCGAACCGCTGGGCCGGGCGAGGCCGCGAAAGGGAAAGCATCGGCCGCCCGGCTCGATGCGCCTTTCCCGTAAAGACCCGGCCGGCGTTCGGCGAGATAGAAGACCGACCGTCTTGCCGCCGCCAGCCGGCTTCGATCCAGCGCGGCCGCAATCAGGCCGGGCTTTCGCCCCCGCGCCCGGGCGAGGACATCCCCCTCCGGGCCGACGATCGCGCTGCGGCCGCAAAAGGCGATCCCGCCCTCCTCGCCGCACAGGTCGGCGTAGGCGAGAAAGACCTGGTTTTCGAAGGCCCGGACCGCCACGACCGAGCGGGCGACGATCTCCCCCGACCGGGGGAGAGCGGCGGGCACGAGGACGAGTTCGGCTCCGGCAAGCGCCAGGCGGCGCACCGCCTCGGGGAACTCGACATCGAGGCAAATCAGCACCCCGATCCGCCAGCCCTCCAGATCCACGATTGTCCAGGCATCCCCGGGGGTGAAAAGCCGTTTTTCCTCCGCGCCGTAGAGGTGCAGCTTGCGGTGGCCGCCCCGCCTCCGACCCTCTTGGTCCACCAGCAACGCCGCGTCGTAAAGACGATCCCCCTCGCGCTCCGGGAACCCGTAGAGGATCGCGATGCCTTCCCGTCGCGCGATCGCCGCCGCCCGGGCGGCCGAGGGGCCGTCTGCCGGCTCGGCAAGCGCGGCGAGGGCGCCTCCGCCCCCATAGCCGGTGAGGAAAAGCTCGGGAAAGACGAGCAGCCCTGCCCCGTCGGAAGCGGCGCGGCGCGCCTGGCGGGCGAGAATCGCAAGCGCTTTCTCCTTGCTCCCGGCCACAGCGGCGGCCTGGCAGACGGCGACCTTCATTGTCCGGCGTCCCCGATCGGTTCAGGAGTTGCGGCTCTCGGGGGTGAGCGCGCCCATGAGGCGCGGGAGATCCCCGAAACGCCCGATCAGGCCGAAGACGAGGGCCGCAAGCAAAACGAAGACGAGGGTCACCGCGGCCATGACCGGGGTGTAGCCGTAGCGGAGTGCGTTGAAGATCTTGATCGGAAGCGTCTCCACGGTAAAGCCGGCGACCATGTAGGCCACGATGTATTCGTTCAGGCTGAGCACGAAGGCGAAGGCGAAGCCCGAGACGAGGTAGGAGCGGATCATCGGGAAAACGATCGAGCCGAAGACCTCCCGGGCGTCGGCCCCGAGGACCTGGGCCGCCTCGACGATCTCGCGGTCGATCGACTCGAAGCCGAGCGACAGCGTGACGAGCGGGAGGGTGACGAAGAAGACGGCGTGCGAGACCACGGTCGCGACCATCTTCCCGTAGAGCCCGACCGTCGCCCAGAAGGCGAGAAAGCCGAGTGCGGTGATCACCGGCGGCAGCATGAAAGGGGCGATGCCCAAAAGAAAAAGCACTCGCGCGTAAAAGACACGGTAGCGCCAGAGAGCATAGCTGAGCGGCAGCGCGATCGAGACCGCCCCGAGGCTGGAGAGAAGGGCGATCGCGAGGCTGTTGCCGATGGGGATCAGCCACTCGGGCTCGCCGAAAAGCTCGGCGTACCAAACGAGCGAAACCCCCTGCGGCGGAAAGAAGAGCGCTTTTTTCGCGTTGAGCGAGACCCCGCCTACGACCACGATCGGGCTGAGGAGAAACAGCCCGATCAGGCCGAGAAAGACTCCGCGCAACATGCGGCTCATGCCTCCTCCCCGGGGCGGCCCCGCCCGCCCAGCATCGCCAGCCCCACGAGCGCGAGACTGACCACCATGAAGAAGACGGCCATCGCCGCGGCGAGCGGCAGGTTCGAGCGGTAGATCGCCTCGTCGGTGATCAGCACCGAGAGCGTCCAGTGCTGCGGCCGACCCAGGATCTGAGGCAAAAGATACGTTCCCAGGTTGAAGGCGAAGACCATGACCAGGGTGGCGATGATCGCCCGGCGCAGCGAGCCCACGACCACGGTGAAGAAGGTGCGCAGCGGCGAGGCCCCGAGCGTGCGCGCGGCTTCCGGCAGGTGCGGGTCGAGCCGGGCAAGCGGCGGATAGAGGACGAGCACGGTATAGGGAAAAGCGAGATAGGCCATGCCGCAGACGAGCGCCCAGAAGCCCGGGGACCAGCTCCGGGGCTCCGCAAGAAGCTTCAGCCGCACGAGGAGGTTCGAGACCCCCGCCGTCTGCGAGAGCATGATCGACCAGGCGAAGGCGACGATCACCGCCGAAAGGGAGAGAACCGACACCAGCAGGACCAGCCAGACGACCTGGCGGGGCCGCGGCATCCGGGTGAGGAGATAGGTGAAGGGGAACCCCAGTCCGACGCAGAGAAGCGCGCAGAAGGCCGAAATGAAGAGCGAGAAGGCGAGCACCCGGCCGAAGAGGGCGGTAAAGAGGTTCGCGTAGTTCGTGAGCGAGAATTCGGCCAGATAGAAACCGCCCGGCTCGCGCCGGAAAAAGCTCACCGCGAGCATGATGCCGAAGGGGATCACGAAAAAGACGATCAGGACCACCGCGGGATAAAGAAGCGGCAGGCGGGCGAGGGCTCCGCGGGGGCGCTCGGCGATCATGGGGCCAGCACCACACAGGCGGCGGGCGGCAGGAAGGCCGTCGCCGCATCTCCCTGGCGGAGGTCGGGTCGGTTCTTCGGCGTGGAGGCGCTCACGAGGGGAATCCCCCCGCAGTCGAGATGAATCTCGATGCTCGCCCCGACATCACGCACGAAGGTCACCCGACCGGAGAGGTGGTTCTCCCCTTCCCGCCCGCCGGGAAGAAGCGGGATTTCTTCGGGCCGGATCGAAAGGGTCACTTCACCGCCCGGGGACATCCCGGCGGGAAGGGTCTCGACCCGCAGCGCCAGCCCGCCGACCCTGACCCGGCCGTCCTTCCCCAACACCCCCCGGAGCAGATTGCTTGTCCCGATGAAGCCCGCCACAAAGGCATCCGCCGGCCGGCGATAAATTTCGAGCGGGGTTCCCGTCTGGTGCACGCGGTTGTCGGTTCCCATGACCACGATCCAGTCCGCCAGGCTCATCGCCTCGCGCTGGTCGTGGGTGACAAGGATGGTCGTGATGCCGAGGCGCTGCTGGAGCAGCCGGAGCTCGAGCTGCATCTCCTCGCGCAGCTTGGCGTCGAGGGCGGAGAGCGGCTCATCGAGAAGAAAAAGCCGCGGTTCGATCGCCAGCGCACGCGCGATCGCCACGCGCTGCCTCTGGCCGCCGGAGAGCTGGGCGATGCCGCGGCCCCCGTAGCCCGGGAGCCGCACGAGCTCGAGCAGCTCCTCGGATCGGCGGCGGCGCTCGGCGGCGGCGACGTTGCGGATCTTCAGGCTGTAGGCGATGTTCTCTTCGACCGTGAGGTGGGGAAAGAGGGCGAGCGACTGGAAGACCATCCCGAAGCGCCTGCGGTGGGCGGGCTGCTCGGTGATGTCCTCCTCGTCGAGAAAAATGCGCCCCCGGCTCGGCCGCTCGAGTCCCGCGATCAGACGCAAAAGCGTCGTCTTGCCGCAACCCGAGGGCCCGAGAAAGCAAACGAAACGGCCTTGCGGGAGCTCAAGCGTCACCTCGCGCACGGCGACGACCCCGCCGAAGCGCTTTTCGATGTTTTCGAGGTAAAGTCCGGGCATGCTCCGGAGCCCCCCTTCCGCCCGGATTCCGGGCGGAAGGGGTCAAGGTTTCCGATCGCCGCCGTCAGCGGGTGATCATCTCCGTCCACTTCTGGTTGATCCAGTCGCTCCGCTCGCCGGTATAGATGTCGTAGCGCGGCACGATGGGCGGGATTTCGCTTGAGACCGCGGCGAATTCGGCGTCGGTCAGGCCGGTCAGCTCGCGCTTCACGGTGGGCGCGGTCCCCACCTTGAGAGCGAGCTTCTTCTGGATGTCGGGCCGGCTCATGTAATTGATGAAGACGTGGGCCTCCTCCACTTTCTTGCAGGCCCGGGTCACCGCCCAGATGCCGGAGTCGAGAATCCCGCCCTCCTTGGGGAAGGTCGAGCGCACCGGGTGTTCCTTGGCGGCCAGGGTGGCGACGTCATGGTAGTACTGGCCCATGGGGATCTCGCCCGCCTTGAGCGCCTGCTCGAACTGGGCCTCGTCACGGTACCAGAGCTTCACGTTGGGCTTGAGCGCGGCGAGCTTGTCGAGCGCCTTCTGGATTCCCTCCCGGGTGTCGAGGAGCTTCGTCCCGCCGAAGAAGGTCGTCGCCGTCACCTCGAGCAGAAAGGAGTTCGAGGCGAGCGCCAGCAGCCCCAGCTTGTCCTTCTTGTCGGCCGCCCACATCTCGGCCCAGGACTGGGGCGCCTGAGGGAAAACGCGGGTGTTCGAGACCAGCGTGATGTACCAGGAGACCGCCCCGATCCCGTCCACGCGGCCGTCGGGGTACTTGTGGATGAAGACCGGCAGCAGGTTCTTGTGGTGGGGGATCTTGTTCAGGTCGAGCGCCATCCAGAGGTTCGTCTTCTGCCCCCGCAACATCGGCGTCTGGGCGATCATGTTCACGTCGGCGGGCGCGACCCCGGCCTTGGCGGCCTGCTCGAGCTGGACGAGCCAGGCCTCGCCGGTCGGCTCGGCCACGGATTCGACCTGGATGCCGGTTTCCTTGGTGAAATCGGGGAAGATGTGCTTGTCGAAGGAATCCTTGAAATAGCCGCCGTAGACGCCGACCTTGATCGATTTTTCGGCCCCGAAGGACGCGCCGGGGACGAAAACGAGCACGACGAGAAGCCAAAGGTTGACGCAGGGAAGCATTCGCGAGCGGACCATGGGCCACCTCCAGGGAATGGGTTGGCGAACCGCGGGGTGGAGAAAGCAGGCCGGACTATCGCAGAGCCCTTGAGGGCTGTCAAGAAAAGGGGCGAGGTTTTTCTTCCCCCTTGATCGGCGCTTTTCGCAGTGATAGAGGCGGGAGTCAAAGGCGACTGCCCCTTTCCCGGAACCATTCCCTGCCGCCTGACTCCGAACGCCTCGAAGGCCGAAAAAAGGAGGAACGCCATGAAGATCGTTCGCATCCTCGTCGCGTCCATCGCCTGCTGCGGTTGGCTTCTGGGGGCCGCTGCGGAAGCCCCGGCGCAGGCCGTCGTCAAGGTCGGAAACATCCTGCCCCTCTCCGGCCCCTCGGCCTCGGTCGGTCTACAGAACAAACAGGCCCAGGACATGGCCGTCCAGGAGATCAACGACGCCGGGGGGATCAAGTCGCTCGGCGGAGCGAAGATCCAGATGCTCTACGCCGACTCCGAGTCCAAGCCCGAAAAGGGGGTCGCCGAGGCCGAGCGTTTCATCAACACCGAGAAGGTCCATATCCTGACCGGCGCCTGGAACTCCGCCGTCTCTTACCCGGTTTCCGCCGTAGCCGAGCGCTACCAGATTCCCTTTCTCGTCCCGGTTTCGGTCGCCGACAAGATCACCGAGCAGGGCTTCAAGTACGTCTTTCGCATCGCGGCCAAGGACAGCTGGTGGACCCGCGACCAGTTCGCCTTCCTGAAAGACTTGCAGGCCGAGTTCAACGCCAAGGTTGCGACGCTGGCCTTCGTCTACGAAAACGGCGACTGGGGCAAGGGCTTCGCCGAGGGCTGGAAGAAGCACGCCCAGGCGGGCGGCTACAAGGTCGTGCTCGACGAGCCCTACCCCTCGACGGCGACCGATTTGAGCCCCGTCGTCCAGAAGATCAAGCGCGCCAACCCGGATGTGCTCCTGCTCACCTCGAACGCGGCGGATGCGATTCTGCTCACGAACACCATGGCCGAATACAAGGTCAAGCCCAAGGCGATCGTCGCCAGCGGCGGCGGGCACGCCGACCCCTCGTATCTCAAGGCCGCCGGCAAGAACGCCCGTTACCTCTTCGACATCGTGGAGTGGGAGACCGACGTGAACAAGCCGGGGGCGAAGGAGACCAACGAAAAGTTCAAGAAGCTCTACGGCTACAACCTGACCGGCGAGTCGGTCGACGCCTACGCGGCCATGTACGTCCTGGCCGACGCCCTCGAGCGCGCCGCCTCGACCGACCCCAGGGCGATCCGCGACGCGCTGGCCAAGACGCGCCTGACGAAGGGGCCGGCGATGATCGTGGGCTATGACGCGATCGAGTTCGACGAAAGCGGGCAGAACAAGCACGCCGCGCTGGTCATGGTCCAGGTGAACGATCTCGGCAAGGGACTCGAGCGGATCACCGTCTGGCCGAAGGCCTCGCGCCGGGCGGGCTACAAGCCGGTCTTTCCGATCCCCTAATTCTCCCTTGAGCGGAAAGGGGCGCCCCTTTGCGGGAGGCGGGCGCCCCGCGCGACGCAAGGCATGATCCATCTCCTCGAAGACACGATCAACGGGGTCCTCATGGGCTCGATCTACGGGCTGGCCGCCCTCGGGCTCACGCTGATCTTCGGGGTGCTCAAGGTGATCAACTTCGCTCACGGCTCGCTCCTTATGGTGGGAATGTACGCCGCCTATTGGGCGGTGCTGCTGACGGGGGTCCACCCCTACCTCGCCCTGGTCTTCGTCCTGCCGCTCATGTTCGCCTTCGGCTACCTGCTCCAGGCCGTTGTGATCCAGCCGATCTTCAAAGCCGAGCGCGAGGTGCGCGAGCCGATCACGGTCATCATCGTCACCACCGGCGTCTGGTACATCCTGGACAACCTCGCCCTGCTCGTCTTCGGACCGCAGTACCGCAACATCCAGGACAACCCCTTGCGCGGCCGGATGATCGAAGCCGGGGAGATGCTCATCTCGGTGCCCAAGCTCTGGGGGTTCTGCGCGGCCGTCGCCACCGCGGCCTTAATCTGGCTTTTCCTGCAGAAGACCCGCATGGGTCGGGCCGTACGCGCCACGAGCCTCGACCGCGACGCGGCGAGCCTTCAGGGAATCAACCCCTACAAGATCTACAACATCGCCTTCGGCCTGGGAACCGCCGTGGCCGGCGTGGCGGGGGTGGCGCTCGTTCCCTTCTACAACATCTTTCCCACGGTCGGCGTGCTCTTCGACATCAAATGCTTCATCATCGTCGTCTTGGGGGGGCTGGGCAGCATCGGCGGGGCGCTTCTCGGCGGGATGATCATCGGGGTGATCGAATCGGTCGGACCGCAGTTCATGACCGCGACCTGGACCGAGGCGATCGTTTACGGCCTGTTCCTGGGCTTTCTCTTCCTGCGGCCCTCGGGCCTTTTCGGCGTGAAGTACGACTGGTGAACGCTTCGACCGTCACCCGGCAACCGGCGTCCGGCCGCCCCGTTCTCCTGCGGTGGGCGCCGCTCCTGCTCCTGCTCGCCTTCGCCTTCGCCCTGCCGCTCGTCGTGCGCAGCGCGACCTACCTCCACATCCTCATCCTGCTCCTGCTTTACGCCTACCTCACGACGAGCTGGAACCTCGTCGGCGGCTTCGCCGGCGTGTTGCCGCTCGGCCACGCCGCCTTCGTCGGCATCGGGGCCTACACCTCGACCGTCCTATCGCTTCAATACGGCCTAAGCCCCTGGATCGGGATGATCCTGGGCGGCATGATTTCCACCATTGTCGGGGTGCTGATCGGGCTGCCCACCTTCAAGATGCGGGGGGCTTATTTCGCCCTGGCGACGATCGCCTTCGCCGAGGGGCTGCGCGTCATGGTCGAAAACCTCGACCGGCTCGGGCCCTTCCGCCTGAACGGGCCGCGGGGGCTGCAGATCCCGCCGCTCGAGGTCGGCTTCGGCCGCTTGATGTTCGCCGAGAAGGAGCCTTACTACTACATCATCCTGACGATGCTCGTGCTGGCGGTAGGAATCACCTGGGCGGTTTCGCGCTCCAAGCTGGGATACTGCCTCGCCGCCGGGGGGGAGGAACCCGAGGCGGCGCAGTCCCTGGGGATCAACGTCGCCCGGCTGAAGCTGATCGCCATGGCGATCAGCTCCTTTCTCACCTCGCTCGCCGGCACCTTCTGGGCCCAGTTCACGCTCTACATCCATCCCAAGAGCGTCATGAGCCTGGACATCTCCTTCGAAATCGCCTTTATCGCCTTGATCGGCGGCCGCGGCTCGATCGCCGGCCCGCTGCTCGGCGCGCTGTTGCTCCGGCCGGTGAGCGACTTCTCGCGTATCCATTTCGGGGACACCCTGCCCGGGCTGCACCTGGTCATCTTCGGCGTGGTCCTCATTCTCGTCATGCTCTACCAGCCGCGCGGCCTGCAGGAGCCGCTCACGCGCCTTTACCGTCGCGGGATGCAGCGCCTCTTCGGGACGGGGGAGGGGGGATGAGACTGCTTGAGCTCCATCGCGTGAGCAAGCACTTCGGCGGGATCCGCGCCGTCGAGGATTTCAGCCTCGAGGTGCAGGCCGGCGAAATCGTCGGCCTGATCGGGCCGAACGGCGCCGGAAAATCGACCCTCTTCAACTGCGTCGCCGGTGTCTTCCCGCCGACCTCCGGGGAGATCGTCTTCCAAGGGAAACGGATCGAGGGCCGCAAACCCTGGGAACTCTGCCGCCTGGGAATCGCCCGCACCTTTCAGATCGTCAAACCCTTCGCCTCGCGCACGGTGCTCTACAACGTGACCGTGGGCGCCTTCGCCACCACCTCCCGGCTCGCCGAAGCCGAGCGACGCGCCCTCGCGGTCCTGCGAACACTGCACATGGAGGAGAAGGCTCACGTGCGCGCGGCCAACCTCACGATCGCCGACCGCAAACGTCTGGAGATCGCCCGGGCGCTCGCCACCCGGCCGCGGCTTCTGCTCCTCGACGAGGTGATGGCGGGGCTGCGGCCGACCGAGGTCGACGAGATGGTGGAGGTCATCCGCCGCCTGCGGGACTCGGGGATCACCTTCTTCGTGATCGAGCACATCATGCGCGCCGTGATGGCGCTCTCCGACCGCATCGCCGTTCTGCACTTCGGGCACAAGATCGCCGAGGGCCTCCCGGCGGAAGTCGCCCGCGACGATCGCGTGATCAAGGCCTACCTCGGAGAGGACTATGGCGCTGCTTGAGGTCGATCGCCTGGAGGTGAGCTACGGAGACGTGCAGGTGCTCTTCGCGCTCTCGCTGCATGTGGAAGAGGGCGAGGTCGTGAGCATCATCGGCGGAAACGGCGCCGGCAAATCGACGCTGCTGCGCACGATCTCGGGACTGCTCCGCCCGCGGCGGGGGGAAATCCGTTTCGACGGCCGGCCCATTCAGAATCTCCCGCCGGAGCGGATCGTGGCCGAGGGGGTCGTCCATGTCCCCGAGGGCCGCCGGCTCTTCGGGCTGATGTCGGTCGAGGACAACCTGCGGACCGGCGCCTACAGCCCCCGCGCGGCGGGTTGCGAGGAAGAGACCCTGGAGATGGTCTTCGGCCTCTTTCCGCGCCTCAAGGAGCGGACGGCGCAGATGGCCATGACCCTCTCCGGGGGCGAGCAGCAGATGCTCGCCATCGGCCGGGGGCTGATGGCGCGGCCCCGGTTGCTCATGCTCGACGAACCCTCGCTCGGGCTGGCGCCGATCCTCATCCGCAGCATTTTCGACACCGTGCGGCGGATCGCCGCGCAGGGTACGACGGTGCTCCTGGTCGAGCAGGACGTGCGCCACTCGCTCGAGCTCTCCCACCGCGGCTACGTGCTCGAGCACGGCCGGATCGCGCTCGAAGGGCCGGCTGCGGATCTCCTCGGAAACCCCCACGTCCGCACGGCCTATCTGGGAATCTGAACCCCCTTGCCTAAGGAGAACGAATCCATGCCGCCCCTCCCCCTCACCAACCCGAGCCTCCAGGAACGCCGCGCCAAGGCCATTTCGGCCGGCGTCGCCAGCCTCACCTCCCTTTACGTCGCCTCCGCCCGGGGGGCGATCGTGCGCGATGTGGAGGGCCGCGAGTACATCGATTTCGGCGGCGGCATCGGGGTCATGAACATCGGCCATTGCCACCCGCGGGTGGTGGCGGCCATCCGCGGGCAAGCCGAGAAGTTCCATCACACCTGCTTCATGGTGAGCCCCTACGAGGTCGCCGTGCGGCTGGCCGAAAAGCTCTGCCGTCTCACCCCGGGCGACTTTCCCAAGAAAGCCCTCTTCGTGAACAGCGGGGCCGAGGCCGTGGAAAACGCGGTCAAGATCGCGCGCTGCTACACGAAACGCCCCGCGGTCATCGTCTTCGAAAACGCCTACCACGGCCGGACGCTGCTCACGATGACGATGACGAGCAAGGTCAAGCCCTACAAGTTCGGCTTCGGCCCCTTCGCCCCGGAGATCTACCGCATGCCTTTCGGCGACACGGCCGGGCCGGAGAAGCTGCGGGATTTCTTTCTCCAGCACGTGAATCCCGAAGCGGTCGCCTGCGTCGTGGCCGAGCCGGTCCAGGGCGAAGGGGGATTCATCGCACCGCCTCCGGGCTATTTTCAGGAACTCGTTCGCATCTGTCGCGAGCACGGCATTCTCTTCGTCGCCGACGAAATCCAAAGCGGCATGGGGCGCACGGGACGCATGTTCGCCATCGAGCACTGGGGCGTCGCGCCCGATCTGCTTACGGCGGCGAAGAGCCTGGGCGCCGGCATGCCGATCGCGGCCGTGGTCGGCCGGGCCGAGATCCTCGATGCCGTGCACCCCTGGGGCTTGGGCGGCACCTACGGCGCAAACCCCGTGGCCTGCGCCGCAGCCCTTGCCGTGCTGGAGGTCTTCGAGGAAGAGGACATGCTCGGCAAAGCCCGCCGGCTCGGAGAAAAACTGAAGGCGCGCTTCGAAATGTGGCGGCAACGCTTTCCGCAGATCGGAGAGATCCGCGGGCTGGGAGCGATGCTGGGCTTCACCCTCGTGCGGGGCACGGAGCGGGCGCCGGCGGCCGAGGAGGCGAAGCGGCTCGCCGCCTTCTGCCTCGAGCGCGGCCTGATCCTGCTCGTCTGCGGCACCTACAGCAACGTCATCCGCGTGCTCGCCCCCTTTGTCATCACCGACGCCGAGCTGGAAAAGGGGCTTTCGATCCTGGAGGCGGGGCTGGAGGAAATCGGCCGCTCGACTTGAAGGGAAAAACCCTCAGGTTTCCTGTTGCCGGGAAGCGAAGGGATCCCCGGGCCCGCCGGGGGATCGCCGCGGCACATCCGGGAAGCCTGGGGGGTCGGGGTTAAAGAAAGGCCGGCATTCGGTTCAGCCCGCAAGCCGGCGCTTTCTACCCCAAGATCAGCCGCTGGGGATCCACGATCTCGCGCAGGATCTTGAGCTCGCGCGGGCTCGGAGGCTCGAGCTCGCGGGCACGCGAGACCTCCACGGAAAACTCCATGTGCGCCAGAACCTCCTGCGGGCTTCCCCCCGGGTACCAGGCCTCGAGGAACATCTCGCGGCTCTCCGGGTCGAAGGCCATCACCGCCAGGTCGGTGATCACGGCCTCCGGACCCCCGCCGGGCAGACCCGCGCGGCGTCGGCCGTCCGCCCCGTCGAGCCAGCCGGGGCTCGTGAGGTAATCGACCCGTTTCACGAACTTGCGGCGCTCGTGCTGCATGAAGAGGATCGTGCGGTCGACGAAGGAGGCGACATCGCAGGCCCCGCCGCTTCCCGAAAAGCGCACTTTGGGGTGGAGATACTCCCCGATCGCCGTCGAATTGAGGTTGCCGAAGCGGTCGATCTGCGCCGCCCCCAGGATGCCGACGACATGCCGCCCGGTGGTCGGGTTCTGCATGAGGGCGAAGGCGTCGGCCAACCCCGTGCACGAGGAGGCACCGTACATGACCCGGGGGTCGCCGACGGCGAGCGGGATCTCCTCGAGGCGCGAGTCGACGGCCCCGGTCTCGAAGATGATCACGCTGTTGGGGGCGTAGATGTGCTTGGCCGCCATGGCGGCGAGCATCGAGATCCCCGTGCCGCAGAAGACGATTTCGCCGTCGCGGATCTTGCGCGCGGCGGCAAGCGTCATCAGCTCCCGGCGGGTGTATTCCATGGGCCGTCTCCCGGTCATGGCGGAATCCGGCCTCAGCGCTTGAGGCCGGTGGCGTATCCCGTGCGGGGGTCGGCCTGGATGGCGGAGAGCCGCTCCGGGCCCACCGCGGCGATGCGCGCGGTCTGGTCCCGCAGGGCGAAGACCCAGCGCTCGAGGTATTCCGCCCAGCGCCCCTCGTCGGTCGCCGCCGTGCGGTAGTCGCTCAGAAACACGGGATCGTAGTCGTAATGGCGGTAACAGGCCGTGGGGTAGGCGCCGTAGGGGACATGGACCACGGCGTCGACGACCACCCCGGGGATCTGGTTGCGCTCGGGCTCGTCGCGCAGATCCTCCGGCCCCACAAGCTCCTCGCAGGTCACGACGACGTGGCGCGCGGCGCGGGCCTGCTCCACGTCGGCGAAGGCGAGCCCGGCGATGCGGCAGGTGCCGTCGGGGGCGGCCTTCTGGACGTGAAGCAGGGTGACGTCGGGCCGGATCGCGGGCACAAGGACCACGCGTTCGGTTTCCGCCCAATCGCCGAAGGGGTTTTCGAGGACGACGAGCTTCTTCTTCGGCAGCCGCGGGTCGGCCGCACGCATCGCCTCGGAAAATCCCCAGCGGGCGAGAATGTCGGTTCCCAGGCCCGAGCGCGTCGGAAGAAAGGGGACGCCCATCGCCCCGGCGAGGAAGCGGAGCGTCATCTGGTAGTTGGAATAGTCCTCGAACTGAATGCCGCCCGATTCGACGGCTTTGCGGAACCGGATGCAGGTCGGGGCGAAGCGTCCCGTGCCGGCGTAAGCGATCTCGATGCGTGCGACACAGCCCGCCCCCACGAGCTCGTCCACCCCTTGGCCGTTCGAATGGGCGTAAAGGTGGAAACCTCGTTTCCGCTGGCGGATGATTTCGTAGACCGCGGCCATCGGGTTGCGGTTGCAGGTGAACCCCCCGATGGACAGGTGGGCCCCGTCGGGAACGAAGCGGGTGACCGCCTCCTCCAGCCCCATCACCTTGTCGGGCGCAATTCTCATCGCCGGCGAGCCTATCCCTCATCCGCGGCGGCGGAACGGTTTCGCCCGGGATTAGCATCGGGGTTGTGTCGGGTCAAGAGCCGCCCCCCTTTGACAAGGCCCTTCCCCCCTTCTACAAGAGAAGACAACGGCCCGCGGCCGAAGCCCGACCCCGATGGACGCAAAACGATCATCCCGCGACGATCTCGCCGCCCTGGTCGCCGATCCCGGCGGCCGCATTTTCGATCTACCCGAATACGCCGCGGTCGGGATGGCGGGAGGGGTCTTCGCGCCGCTCGAGCTCGCGGAGACGATCCCGCTTCCCCAAGGAAGCGAGCTTTTTGTCCTGCCGGACCGCGTGCCGCTTCTCTACCACCGGGAAAGGAAGCGACTCGAGGCGGTCCCCACCCATCCCGAAGCGCCCGATACCCCATTGGTGCCGGTTGCGGCGTTCAATTCCCCGGGGGTCGTCGCCACCTGGGCCCCGGCATACCGCGAACGGGAAGGGGCACGGACGCTTCCGCTCTTCTGCTACGGTGCGGTCGGCTGGGGCGGGGGACGGTTCCGGGCAGCCGCGGTGCGCGTCGACTGGGAGCCGCGTCAGGATCTGCGGCGCATGCCGCTTGCCGCGGTGCGCGCCGGGGTGCGTCGGCTGCGCCGGATCCTGCCGCGGAACCGCCTCCGGCAACATCTCGAGACCTGCGCTCTCCTCTACGGCTGCCCCGCGGGGAAAAATTTCTTTCTCGGACGCTACGAAGCCCCCCTGCCCACCGCCGTGAGCTGCAACGCGCGTTGCCTGGGGTGCCTCTCGTACCAGCCGGAGGGCGAAATCCCCTGCACCCAGGAGCGGATCCGCTTCACGCCCCGCCCGGAGGAAATCGCCGCGGTCGCCCTCGCGCACATCGAGCGCGCGCCCCGGCCGATTGTGAGCTTCGGCCAAGGATGCGAGGGCGAGCCGCTGACCGCCGCCCGGGTGATCGCCCCGGCGATCCGCCGCATCCGCGAGAAAACGACACGGGGCACGATCCACCTGAACACGAACGCGAGCCTCCCCCGAGCGCTGGCGAGCCTCTGCGCGGCCGGACTCGACAGCATCCGCGTCAGCGCGAACAGCCTGCGCCCCGCCTGCTACGAAGCCTATTTCCGACCCCGCGGCTACCGTTTCCGGGACGTGCTGCAGAGCATCGACCTGGCCCTCACGCGCGGGCTTTATGTCGCCATCAACTATCTGAACGCCCCGGGCTTCACCGACACGGATTCGGAATTCAAGGCGCTGTGCCGCTTCCTGCGCCGTCACCCGGTACAGATGATCCAGTGGCGCAACCTAAACTACGACCCGCTGCGCTACCGGGAGGCCATGGCCGCAGTCGCCCGGCCGGAGATCCCCTTCGGCATGCGGGCGCTCCTGGCGGCGGTGCGCCGGGAATTCCCGGAATTGAAATTCGGCTATTTCAACCCGCCGCGGGAAAAATGGCGCGAGCGGGGACCGGATCCGCGGTGACCCGTATCCTCCCTTGGGGGTCTCCGCCGCCAAACGCTTCCTGAAGGGAAGCCGCGCACAGGGAAAGGAGCCTGCCATGGCGACGACCCGCATCCTCTCCATCGACGGGGGCGGCATCCGCGGTCTGCTTCCGACCGTGATTCTGCAGCGGCTCATGACCACCCCGGGACTCGAAGCCCTTCTCTCTCAGGTCGACCTCTTGGCCGGGACCTCGACCGGAGGGCTGATCGCGCTCGCCATCGCCCGCGGGATCGACCTGGCCGAGATCCGCCGGCTCTACGAAGAGAAGGCACAAGTGATCTTCGACGACTCCTGGTTGGATGACCTCGTGGACCTGGGAAAACTGCGCGGGGCCGAGTACGATATCAAAGGATTGCGCCGCGAGCTGCGCCGCCTCTTCGGCGAGACAACCCTGGGGGACTTGGGCAAGCCGGTCCTGATCACGAGCTTCGACCTCGACAACGAGGACCCCGACCCGGACAGACGGCAATGGAAACCCAAGCTTTTCCATAACCTGCCGGGGCCGGGGACCGACGCCGGAATGCGCGCGGCGGACGTGGGCCTCTACACCTGCGCCGCCCCTACCTATTTCCCCTCAGTCGACGGCTACATCGACGGCGGGGTCTACGCGAACAACCCCGCCATGTGCGCCCTCGCCCAGACCCAGGACCGGCGTCACGGAACCCCGCCCATGTTGGAGGAGGTGCGGCTGCTTTCGCTCGGAACCGGCCTCAACCTGCAGTACATCAAAGGCAAGGCGAACGACTGGGGATACGCCCAGTGGGCGAAACCGTTGGTCAACCTCATGCTAGACGGGACCGCGGGGATCGCCGACTACCAGTGCCGCCAGATCCTGGGGGAGCGCTACCACCGGCTCTGCCCCGTCTTCCCGGCGGGAAGCACCTTCCCGATGGACGATATCGGCAAGATCCCGGCCCTGATCCGCTTCGCCGAAGCGCTGCCGCTTCAGGAGACGATCGCCTGGCTGCAGCGCTGGTGGTAATTGACACGAAACAGCTGCACGGTTACAAGTATTTTGCGAGTCTTCGTGAAGACGGATCGCGACGCTCCCGCCGCGGTTTCGATCCTTCGCCCACCCCTAATTTCAGGAGGCGCATCATGCGTAAAGTGACGGCCGTTTTCCTCGTTTTCCTCCTGGGCCTCTGTTTTCTTCCCCGGCTTGCAGCCGCGGGCGGCCATCTGAAGATCGCACTTACCGCCAACCTGAACACGCTCGATCCGGCCAAAGCCAAGAGCGGGGACGAATATCTCTACATGTTCATGGTCTTTAACGCTTTGACCCGGATCGCTCCGGACATGAGCGTTCAGCCGGATTTGGCCGAGCGTTGGGAAGCGAGCCCCGATCTCAAGACCTGGACGTTCCACCTGCGCAAGGGAGTGCGTTTCCACCACGGCCGCGAGCTTGACGCCGAGGATGTGAAGGCGACGATCGAGCGCATTCAGGACAAGGCGACCGGCTCCACGGCGCGGGTCAACTTCCTGATGGTCGAAAAGATCGAAGCCCCGGACCGCTACACCGTGAAGTTCACGCTCTCTCTGCCCTACGCCGCATTCCCCGAAATTCTGGGCGAGCGCCAGGCGCGCATCGTCCCCAAGGAGCGGATCGCCGAACTGCCCACCCAGCCGGTCGGCACCGGCCCCTTCCGCTTCAAGTCCTTCAAACCGGGGGATCGCGTGGAACTCGTGAAGAACCCCGATTACTTCGAGACCGGACTTCCCCGGCTGGATGCCGTCACGCTGCTGGTCATCCCCGAGAGCGCAACGCGCATCGCCGCCCTCGAGACCGGGGAAGTCCACGCCGTCTGGAAGCTCCCCCTCGAGGCGATCGACCGGCTGAAGAAACACCCCCAGGTGGTGGTGGACGAGGTGCCCACCTCGAGCTGGGACGGGATCATCATGCACAACCGCATCGCCCCCTTCGACAACCCGAAGGTGCGCAAGGCGGTGTTCCTGGGGATCGACAAGGCCCAGGCCGCCGAAATCGCCCTCTTCGGGCACGGCAGCCCCACCCTCACGCCGATCCCCCCGAGCCACCCCTTCTTCAACGAGTCCATCCCGCTCAAGGCCGATCCGGCCGCCGCGAAGAAGCTTCTCGCGGAGGCGGGCCTCCCGAACGGCTTCGAGACGACCCTGATGGTCCCCGAGGGCCGGCCGGAGCGCGAACGGCTGGGGCTGGCCGTGCGCGACATGCTCAAGGCCGTGGGCGTGAAGGTGAACATCCAGCGCGTCCCCTGGGACAAGTTCCTGGCCGACGTGGAGGGCAAGGCCGCCTTCTCGATCAACGGCTTTTTCAGCCGCCCGACCGTCGACACCTCGCTCTACCCCTGGTACCACAGCTCAGGGTCCTGGAACACGGGGCTGTGGCACTACCAGAACGAGCGCGTCGACCGCATCCTGGACACGGCCCGGCAGACCGCCTCGGTCGAGGAACGGCGCAAGCTCTACCGCGAACTGCAACAGGTCGTCGCCGAGGACCCGCCCTCGGTCGTGCCCTACGTCGTCAACCAGGTCGACGGCTTCCGCAAAGAGGTGAAGGGGCTGCGTTCCAACCCCATGCTCTGGTTCGACGTGCGCCAGGTGACCCTCGAGTAACCCCCATCTTTCGGCCCCCGGCGGGGGGCGGAAACGCCCCGCCGGGGGATTGCTCCTTCGCGCCGGAAACCCGGCCGCGGAGCCTGCGACATGATTCTCTACACGCTGCGGCGGCTCGCCCTGATCGTCCTTCTCCTGTGGGTGATGTCCGTTCTGCTGTTCGCGATCACCCAGGTGCTCCCGGGAAACGTGGCGCGCATGATCCTCGGGCAGTTCGCCACCGCCGATGCGATCGAGGCGGTCGAGACCCGCCTGGGGCTGAAGGATCCCCTGGTCGTTCAATACGGCCGCTGGTTTTCGCATATCCTCCGGGGCGATTTCGGCCAGTCGCTCATCATGGAACGGCCGATCGGGCCGGTGCTCGCCGAGGCGCTCGGCCGCTCGGCCGTGCTCGCGGCCCTGAGTTTCGTCCTCGTCGCCTCGGTCGGCATCCTCCTCGGCGTGATCGCCGCGGTCCGCAAGAACCGACCGGTCGATCACGCCGTCTCGGTCTTCTCCTACCTGGGCATCTCCGTCCCCGAGTTTTTCTGGGGGATCGCCTTCATCCTCGTCTTCGCCCGCTGGCTGGGCTGGCTTCCCTCGGGGGGCTACAGCCCGATGGGCGAGGGTTTCGGGAACTGGTTCGCACGGCTGATCGGCCCCGCCCTCACCCTCACCTTCACCCTGATCGCCCACGTCTCGCGGCTGACCCGCTCTTCCATGCTCGAAACGCTGCGCTCCCGCTACGTGCTCGCCGCGCGCGCGAAGGGTTTGCCCGAGCGGGTGATCCTCTTCCGGCACGCCCTGCGGAATGCGCTGCTGCCGACGATCACCGTGCTGGCGATCGACGTGGGCTGGCTCTTCGGCGGGATCGTGGTCGTGGAAACGGTCTTCGCCTTCCCCGGGCTCGGCCGGCTGGTCGCCTTCGCCATCGAACGCCGCGATCTCCCGCTCATCCAGGCCACGCTGCTCGTGATCACGGCCATCTATTGCCTGGCCAACCTCGCGGCCGACCTACTCTACGCCGCGCTGAACCCCCGGATCCGCTATGCCCGCCGGACCTCCTGAACCCAGGCCACGACGCCGTCTGCCCGGGAACCTCGTCACCGGCGCCGCCATCGTCCTCGCGGTCGCCCTGGCTGCATTGCTCGGCCCCTGGGTCGCCCCGTTTCCCTACGACGAGTTCCACATCCGCGACCGTCTGAAGGCGCCGGATGCCGTCTACTGGTTCGGGACCGACGAATACGGGCGCGACGTCTTCAGCCGCGTCCTGGCGGGTTCGCGCATCTCCCTCTTCATGGGGGTCGCGGCGACGGCGGTGAGCCTCGTCTGCGGCGTCGCCCTGGGCCTCGCGGCGGGGTTCTTCCGCGGCCGGATCGACGAGTGGCTGATGCGCCTCATGGACCTGCTCATGTCCTTCCCGCCGGTCATCCTGGGGCTCCTCATCCTGGCGGTCACCCCCCCCAGCCTGTGGAAAACGGTGCTCGCCGTGGGGATCGTCTACATCCCGGCGATCGTCCGTGTCACCCGCTCGGTCACCCTCGAGCTCGTGCAGGAGGAGTTCATCCTCGCCGCCCGAGCCCGCGGCGAGAGCGCAGGCTACATCCTCTTCCGCGAAATCCTGCCGAACGCCTGGCCGCCGATCATCGTGGAGGCGAGCCTCCGGGTCACCTTCGCGATCCTCCTCGGCGCCGCCCTCTCCTTTCTCGGCATGGGCGCCCAGCCGCCCAGCTCGGACTGGGGCCTCATGATCAGCGAGGCCCGCTCCTACCTCGACCAGGCCTGGTGGATGGCGGTTTTCCCGGGGCTCGTCATGTGCCTGACCGTCGTGGGGATCAATCTCCTGGGGGACGGCCTGAGGGAATGGCTCGATCCCCGGCTCCGCCACGGAGGCGCCTGATGTCCCCCCCGGAAGCGCCTCTGCTCGAGGTCGAGGATCTCTGCGTCTCCTACGCCACCGGCTTCGGCGTATTGCGCGCCCTTCACGGGGTTTCCTTCCGACTGATGCCGGGGGAAGCGCTGGGGCTGGCCGGGGAGTCGGGCTCGGGGAAAAGCACGGTCGCCCTCGCCCTCCTGGGCCTTCTCGGCCCGGAGGCCGCCGTTTCGGCGCGCCGGCTGCGCTTCGGCGGCCGGGATCTCCTTTCACGATCGCCCGAGGAAAAGCGGCGGCTGCGCGGCCGTGCGATGGCGATCGTCTTCCAGGACCCCTTCACGGCACTCAACCCTTCGATCCCCGTCGGGCGCCAGGTGGCCGAGCCCATGGTCTTCCACCGCGGGCTGGCGGAATCCGAGGCGCTTGCCGCGGCGATCGGCCTTCTCCACCAGGTGGGGATCCGCCGGCCCGAGGTCGTCGCCCGTTCCTATCCCCACCAGCTCTCGGGCGGGATGCAGCAGCGGGCCCTGATCGCCACGGCGCTCGCCGCCGAACCCGAGCTCCTCATTCTGGACGAGCCCACGACCGCCCTCGACGTCACCATCGAGGCCCAGATCCTCGATCTGCTCGAGAGCCTGCGCCGCTCGCGACGGCTTTCCATCCTCTTCATCTCCCACAACCTGGGCGTGATCCACCGCCTGTGCGAATCGGTCTGCATCCTCTACGCGGGCGAGGTCTGCGAGACGGGCCCCACGAAAACGGTGTTCCGCGATCCGGCCCACCCCTACACGCGCGGCCTGCTGGCCAGCCTGCCGCGCCTCGCCGTCGGCGACCGCAAGCGGCTTTCCCCCATCCCGGGCACCCTGCCCGACCTTGAGGACCCACCCCCGGGGTGCCTGTTCCATCCGCGCTGCCCCTACGGGGAGCTGCGTTGCCGCCGGGAGGCGCCTCTTTTCTCCTCCCCCGGGCCGCAGCGCTCGGTCCGCTGCTGGAGGGTGGGGGAGATCGGCGGGGTCTCCTGGGAGGAAGCCGTCGGCGGCGCGCGGCCCCTGGCCGACGAAGCAGGAGGGCCTGCGGCAAAGGCCTCGCCGCCGCTCGTGGTCGTCCGCGATCTGAGGAAGCGCTACCGGCTCGGGGGCTTCTGGGACGCACTCCGCTGGGAAAAGCCGGCCGGCCGGAAGTTCCCCCGCCCCTCGTGGGCGCCGAGATTCCTGCACGCGCTCGACGGCGTCTCGCTCGCGATCGCCCCCGGTGAGGTCCTCGGCCTGGTGGGCGAGTCAGGATGCGGCAAGACGACACTCGGCCGGACGATCCTCCGGCTGATCGATCCCGATGACGGGGCGATCGTCGTCGACGGCCGGGAGATCGGAAGCGCTCCCGAGAGGGAAATCCGACCGGTGCGGCGTCTGGCCCAGATCGTCTTCCAGAACCCGGACTCCTCCCTCAACCCGCGCAAGACGGTGGGCGAAATCATCGCGCGGCCTCTCGAGCGCTTCGGCCTCGCCTCGGGGGCGCAAGCCCGCAGGCGGGTGGGGGAACTGCTGGAGATGGTGCGCCTGGCGCCGTCCTATGCCTCGCGCTACCCCCATCAGCTGAGCGGCGGGGAAAAGCAGCGGGTGGGTATCGCCCGGGCGCTCGCCACCTCTCCGCGTTTCCTCGTCTGCGACGAGGCCGTCTCGGCCCTCGACGTCTCCGTGCAGGCGGCCGTGCTCAACCTGCTGGAGGACCTGCGCCGGGAGCTGGGCCTCGCCTTTCTCTTCATCACCCACGACCTCTCGGTCGTCGCGCACCTCGCCCACCGCGTGTTGGTGATGTACCGCGGCGGGATCTGCGAGGAGGGCGCGATCGCCCAGGTCCTCCGCCCCCCCTTTCACCCTTACACCGAAGCCCTGCTTTCCGCCGTCCCGCGGATCGACCGCGGACGATCCCGCATCCGCCTGCGGGAAGAGGGGGCCGCCGCCGAATTCGACGGCCGGGGGTGCCGCTTCCAGGACCGCTGCCCCCGGATCCTGGGGAAGGTCTGCCGCACGGTCACGCCTCCCCTGCTCGAGCCCGCCCCGGGGCACCGGATCCACTGCCACCACCGCCTGGAGACCCTGGCCGCGTTGCCCTCCCCCGTCGACGCGGCCCCCCCGGGGGCGATCCCCTGATCTCCCCGCCCGTCCCGCGCACGACCCTTTTTCTTCGCCGGTCATTGCTTTCCGTCCCTCCCGTCTCATCTTTGAGCCGGATACCGTGACCGATGAAGGAGCGTTCGGACATGCTCTATGTTCTCAAAATCTATGCCGCAATGCTGGTCGTGTTTTTCGCCGCGGACATGCTCTGGCTGGGGGTGGTCGCCCGCGGCTTCTACCGCCGGCACCTCGGACACTGGCTGGCGGCGGAACCCAACTGGACGGCGGCGATCCTCTTTTACCTCCTCTTCATCCTGGGAATCCTCGTCTTCGTCGTCCTGCCGGGACTCGAGGCCGTCTCGCTCGGTCGCAGCCTCGCCCTCGGAGCGCTCTTCGGTCTCGTCACCTACGCGACCTACGATCTGACCAACCTCGCGACGGCGCGTGATTGGCCGCTTGTCGTGACGGCGGTCGACATGGCCTGGGGGACGGTCCTCAGCACGCTCGTCGCCGCGGCGGGGTTCCTGGCGGGAAAGCTCTTCGCCTGATGTCGGTCAGGCGAAGGTTTCGATCTTGTGGGTGACCGTCGTCTTGATGAGCTCGAGGGTCTCGGCGAGCGCGGCGATCACGTTCTCGCGCACGTCGCCCGCCACGGCCAAAAGCATCACGTCCTCGCCTACGGCGAGTTCCCGGCCTTCGGCGATCTCGACCCGGATATCGAGGATGCCGGGCCGACGGCGCTGGCGCTCAACGATTTGCGCAAGGCGTGTGTGGTCCACGGCGACGCGCAGACTCCGAACGCGTTTTCCGTCGCGCGAGGTTTCGCGCACGACGCCGTTGTGCACGAGGATCATCCCCGCGCGAGGGAAATGAGGGTGTTTGCGCATCTCGTCCACAAACGCCTGCAGGTTCATCGTTCACCCTCCGCCCTTTCCGTGGCGGCCAGCGCTTCGGCCCGCACGAGGTCTTCCGGGGTGTTGACGTTGAAGAAGGAGCGCAGCTCGGGGTCCCGCCGGCGCAAAACTTCCTCGGGGATTTCCCGGATCCTCTTGTTCGCCAGCGCCCACTGGATCTTGAACAGCCCCCGCCGCAGATGGTCCTCCACGGAGCGCAGACAGCGTTTCGAGTAGGCGGCGCAAAGCGGCTCGAGCCCCGCGGCGGTACGCGGGATCACGAGATCCACGGCCGGCTCGATCCCCTCGAGGACGGCCTCGACCACCCCCCGCTGCAGAAACGGCGTATCACAGGCGGCGAAGAAGGCATGGGGTTGCCGGGCGTAGAAAAGCCCCGTGTGAATGCCGGTCAACGAGCTGCGCACGGGAAAAAGGTCGGTCACGAGGAACGCATCCCACTCGAGAAACTCCTCGGGACGGTTGGTGACGAGGATGATTTCCGCAAACAGGCCGCGGAAGACTTCGAAGAGCCGATCGAGAATGCAGCGCCCCCCCACTTGCAGCAGGGCCTTGTTGCGGCCGCCGTAGCGGGTGCTCAAGCCTCCGGCCAGAATGACGCCCGTACAGGGCTGGCGCATCGCTCCCCCCACCCCCGCCATCGAGGATAGTCAAGCCGCAGGCCGACTTCAAGGATTTTGCGGAATCGAATTGATTCTCCGGCCCTTTTTGGGATATCAGAAATCCTTGTTTCGCAACCGCCGGCCAGGAAAGGACAAGCGATCATGGGTACGGCCGAGCACCGGCACGGGGCCCCGCGCAGCGTAACGATCGCCGTGGTCAGCGTCTCGACGACGCGCACGCTCGCCGAAGACGAAAGCGGCCGTTGGATCCGCCAGGCGGCCGAGGCGCTCGGTCACCGCGTGGCGTTGCACCGGGTGATCCCCGACGACGCCGGCGCGCTCGCCATGACGGTGCGCGAAATCACCGAAACCCCCGGGATCGAAGTCCTGCTCGTGACCGGCGGAACCGGCGTCACCCCGCAGGATGTGACCGTCGAAGCGATCGCCCCCCTGTTCACGAAAACCCTGAGCGCCTTCGGCCCGCTTTTCGCCCTGCTCAGCTTGCAGGAGATCGGCTCCGCGGCGATGCTATCGCGCGCCACCGCCGGGGTCATCGGCAACACGGCCGTCTTCTGCATGCCGGGCAGCCTGAACGCCTGCCGCCTCGCCTGCGAGCGGTTGATCTTCCCCGAACTCGGCCATCTCGTGAAACACCTGAAAGGGCCCTGAGGTCGAGCCCCCCTGCCGTTGTTGAAACGGACCCTCCGGATCAGGAAAAGATGTTGCCGCCCGGGCCGCCGGCGCCGGCAGGCGGCCGTTGAAACCGGCAACGAAAGAAAGGACTTCCCGATGCGCACCAAGGTCTGCTCCTGGAACGAATGGGACCCCCTGCGTCACGTCATCGTCGGCCGGGCCGACGGCACCATGGTCCAGGCCCCGGAGCCCGCCGTCGACCGCGACTGGCCCGAGTACGGCTTCCCGCGTGGGACCTGGGGGAGGCTCCCCCAGGAGATGGAAGACCGGGCGAACGAGCAGCTCGACCATTTCGCCGCCCTGCTCGAAAAAAGGGGCATCCGCGTCGACCGCCCCACCCCCCTCGATTTCAGCCGGCCGGTCGAGACTCCCGACTGGCGGCAGGAGAGCATGTTCGGCTGCATGCCTCCACGGGACGTTCTGCTTACGGTCGGAAACGAAATCCTGGAAGCGACGATGTCCTACCGCAGTCGCTGGTTTGAGTACCTCGCCTACCGGCCGCTTCTCGAGCGCTACTTCCAGGAAGACCCCGAGTTCCGCTGGGAGGCGGCCCCCAAGCCCCGGCTGACCGAACGGACCTACAAAAAAGACTACTGGAAGATCTTCCACGGCCTGAGCGAGGAGGAAAAGCTCGAGCGCACGCGCCGTCGCGACTGGATCCTGACCGAGGCCGAGCCCTGCTTCGACGCCGCCGACGTCGCCCGCTGCGGCCGGGACCTCTTCGTCCAGCAGTCCACGGTGACCAACGCCGCGGGGATCGACTGGCTGCGGCGCCATTTCCCCGGTCACCGCATCCATTCCGTGATTTTCCAAGAAGACCAGCCGATGCACATCGACGCGACTTTCGTGCCGCTGCGGCCGGGCCTGGCCCTCTCCAACCGCGTGCGCAAGCCGCTCACCCCCGAGCTGGTCGAGCTCTTCCGCAAAAACGACTGGGAGATCGTGGAGTGCGCCAAACCCGCCCACGACAAGAAGGCGAAGCTTTCCTTCTGCAGCGTGTGGCTGTCGATGAATCTCCTCGTCCTCGACCCCCAGACCGTCTGCGTCGAGGCTTCGGAAGTCGAGCAGATGGAGCAGCTCGACCGGCTGGGCTTCGAGGTGATCCCGGTTCCCTTCTGGGAGGTGGCCGCTTTCGGGGGCGGGCTCCACTGTGCCACGGCGGACGTCTTCCGCGAGGGGACCCTCGAGGACTACTTTCCGCGGCAGATCTCCGGCTTTTGAACATCCCCGGCAGCCGCCTCCGCAAGCGAGCGGGGGGTCCGTCGGGGATGCGCGCGGCGGGCGGTTTGCAAAACCCGTAAGGGAGAAACGATCGGCCGACCTCAGCCGGCGATCGCCTTGCCGGCGCTCCAGGCGCGGCCGACGGGCTCCCCGATCCGAAAATAGCGGTTTTCCGGCATGGCGAGCACGAAGGGGTCGATCTTGCGCAGATCCGGCCGCCCCTCGGAAAGCGCGCCCTCGGCGGCGAAGGCCTCGACGACCTCGCCGATGTAAAGGGTGTCTCCGGGGAGGGAAACCTTCTCGACCAGGCGGCAGGCCATGACCAGGGGGCAGTCGGCGATCAGCGGAGCGTGGGCGAGGGCGCCGCAGAAGACCTCGAAGAGCCGGGACTTGTCTTGGTTGCGCCCCGAGACGATGCCGCAGTAGTCGGTCTTCGCGAGCAGCGCGACGCTCGGCACGTTGATGCTGAACTCGCCGTGTTCCTCGATCCCCCGGTTCGTGTGATGCCGGCCCAGGGCGGCGAGCATCATCGGCGGCTTCATGTTGACCCGGGTGACCCAGGCGGCGGCGAGAAAATTCGCTTTGCCCTCCACCACGGCGCCGACGAGCGTCATCGGCATCGGAAAGGGAAAGGCCTGATCGGGGGGGATGCGGGTATGGCTCATCGTTCCTCCTTTTCGAGATCGAGCACCATGCCGACCTCATCGCAGCGGAAATACTTGGGACAGCGGCTGCACTCGCCCCAGACCTTGGGGGGAAGCTCCTCCCGGGCTTTGCGCACGAAGCCCAGCCGCACGAAGAATTCCTCCGAGAGCGTGAAGGTGAAGAGCCGGCGGATGCCCAGACGGGCGGCCTCGGCTTTGAGGTGCTCGACGATCCGGCGGCCCAGCCCGCGGTTCTGGTAAGCCGGGTGGATGGCCAGCGAGCGCACCTCGGCCATGTCCTCCCAGAGGACGTGCAGGCTGCCGCAGGCGACGATCGCTCCGCCCGCCGCCTCGTCGACCACCACCGCGAAATCGCGGATGTTTTCGTAGAGGTATTGCGGCCCGCGCGGCAGCATCAGATTGCGCGCGGCGTAGTCGTTCACCAGCGCCAGAATCGCCTCCACGTCGGCGACGCGCGCCCTGCGGATCGGCAGGTCGAGCGCCTCGGCGCCGTTTGCAGACTCCGGGTAGGCGACCTTCGGCCGCGTCCCCTCGGGAAGGATTCCCGGCGGGGGGTGGGGGAATTCTTCGCTCATCGCATCTCGCTCCTCTTCCCGGAAAGGCTACAGCAGGCGGTGGTATTCCTGCAGGCAGCGGTACTCGGAGGGGTGCCTCTCCCTCGCCCGCAGCCCGCGCACGATCGCCTCGGCCGCCGAGAGGGTGGTGATGAAGGGCACGCGGTACTTGATCGCCGTCCAGCCGATCGCGTACTCGTCCTGCCGTGCGCGGTGGCCGAGCGGCGTGTTGATGATCAGCTGGATCGCGCCGTTTTTGATGTCGTCGACGACGTTCGGCCTGCCCTCGCTCACCTTGAGGACCGGTTGCACCGGGATCCCCCGGGAGGCGAGCGTCTCGGCGGTCCCGTGGGTGGCGACGAGCGCATAGCCCAGCTTGTGGAGGTTTTCGGCGATCGGAACGATGCGCGCCTTGTCGTTGTCGTTCACGCTGAGGAAGACACGCCCGCCGTTGGCGACCTGGATCCCGGTCGCCTCGAAGGCCTTCATGACGGCGTTGCCGAAGGTTTCGGCGATCCCCATCACCTCGCCCGTCGAGCGCATCTCCGGCCGCAGGAAAATGTCGGCTTTTTCGAAACGGTCGAAGGGGAAGACCGACTCCTTGACGGCGACATAAGGCAGCTCCGCGGGCACGCGGAGCTTCAACGCCGCCAGGCGCTCCCCGGCCATGATCCGCAGGGCGAATTTCGCCACCGGGATCCCCGTCGCCTTGCTGACGAAGGGGACCGTGCGCGAGGCGCGGGGGTTGACCTCGAGGACATAGAGCGTGTCGTAGAGGATGGCGAACTGGATGTTGAGAAGCCCTTTCACCTTCAGGCGTGCGGCGATCGCGCGCGTGGCCTCGACAATGTCCTCGCGCTGCTCGCGGCTAAGGAGGTAGGGAGGGAGGACCGCCATGCTGTCCCCCGAGTGAACCCCCGCCTCCTCGATGTGCTGCATCAGGCCCACGATCGCGGTGTCTTCGCCGTCGCTCAAGGCATCGACATCGAACTCGTAGGCATCCTCGAGAAACCGGTCGAGCAGCACGGGGTGCTCCTCGGAGGCCCGCACGGCCTGGTGCATGTAGGTTTCGAGCGCCGTCGGATCGTAGACGATCTCCATCGCCCTCCCGCCGAGGACGTAGGAGGGCCGCACCATGAGCGGAAAGCCGATCTGCCGGGCGGCTGCGGCCGCCTCCTCGACGGAGACGGCCGTCGCGTATTGGGGGTGCGCGATGTCGAGCTCGTCAAGCAGGGAGCCGAAACGGTCGCGGTCTTCGGCGAGATCGGTCGAGTCGGGCGATGTGCCCCAGATCGGCACGCCGGACTTTTCCAAAGCCACGGCCAGTTTGAGCGGCGTCTGTCCGCCGAACTGCAGAATCACCCCCTCGGGTCTCTCGTGTTCGATCACGTTGAGCACATCCTCGTAGGTGAGGGGCTCGAAGTAGAGCTTGTCGGCGATGTCGTAGTCGGTCGAGACCGTCTCCGGGTTGCAGTTGATCATGATCGCCTCGAAGCCGAGCTCCCGCAGAGCGAAGATTCCGTGCACGCAGCAGTAGTCGAACTCGATCCCCTGGCCGATGCGGTTCGGCCCGCCGCCGAGAATGATCACCTTGCGCCGGTCCGAGGGAAGCGACTCGTTTTCCTCGTCGTAGGTCGAGTAGTAGTACGGGGTGAAGGATTCGAACTCGGCCGCGCAGGTGTCGACGATCTTGTAGGCGGGAAGCACTCCCGCCGCCTTGCGCATGGCGCGGATCTCGGTCTCGCGCTTGCCGAGGAGAAGGCCGATGTGCCGGTCGGAGAAGCCCATGCGCTTGGCCCGCCTGAGCGTCTCGGCGCGCAGCGTGCTGCGCTCGGCGTACTCCCGCGTGATCGTTCCCTCAAACTCGACGAGCTGGCGCAAATTCTCGAGAAACCAGACGTCGATCCCCGTCAGGCGGCAGAGCTCCTGCGGGGAAATCCCCAGGGTCAGGGCCTGCCAGAGCTTGAGGATCCGCTCGGGGGTCCCCGAGCGCAAATCGTCGAGGAGGGCGGTCCGGCTCAGGCGCGCGATCGAAGCCTCCTCCCGGGCGTGGAAGCCGGACCAGCCGTTTTCGAGCGAGCGCAGCGCCTTGTTCAGCGCCTCCTTGAAGGTGCGGCCGATCGCCATGGCCTCGCCTACGGATTTCATCTGCGAGGTGAGCCGCCGGTCGTTTCCCGGGAACTTTTCGAAGTCCCAGCGGGGGATCTTGACCACCACATAGTCGATCGCCGGCTCGAAGGAGGCGGGGGTCTTGCGCGTGATGTCGTTGGGGATCTCGTCCAGCCGGTACCCCACGGCGAGCTTGGCGGCGATCTTGGCGATCGGAAAACCGGTCGCCTTGGAGGCGAGCGCCGAGCTGCGGGAGACCCGCGGGTTCATCTCGATCACGACCATCCGGCCGGTGTCGCGGTTGAGGGCGAACTGGATGTTCGCTCCCCCCGTCTCGACACCGACCCGGCGGATGATTTTCTTGGCGGCGTCGCGCATGTTCTGGAGTTCGACGTCGGTCAGGGTCTGGGCCGGAGCGACGGTGATGCTGTCCCCGGTGTGGATCCCCATGGGGTCGAAGTTCTCGATCGAGCAGACGATCACGAAGTTGTCGGCCTGGTCGCGCATGACCTCGAGCTCGTACTCCTTCCAGCCGAGGACCGACTGCTCGATCAACACCTCGCCCACCGGGCTTGCCGCAAGACCCCAACGGGCCGCGGCGGGGAACTCCTCGCGGTTGTAAACGACACTGCCCCCGATGCCGCCCAGGGTGAAGGAGGGCCGAATGATCAACGGAAAGCCGATCCGCTCGGAGGCGGCGAGTGCCTGCTCCAGGCTCCGGACGACCTCGCCCTCGGGAACCTGGAGGTCGATTTCGAGCATCGCCCTCCGGAACCGCTCGCGGTCCTCGGCCAGGCGGATCGTCTCCAGTCGCGCCCCGATCAGCTCGACCCCGTATTCTTCGAGCAGTCCCCGTTCGGCCAGCTCGACCGCGAGATTCAGGCTCGTCTGCCCGCCCAGCGTGGGCAGAAGCGCGTCGGGACGCTCCTGTTCGATGATGCGCGCGATCGCCTCCGCCTGGAGCGGTTCGATGTAGGTGCGATCGGAGAACTCCGGATCGGTCATGATCGTCGCCGGGTTGGAGTTGACGAGAATCACCCGAAAGCCTTCCTGCTTGAGAGCGCGGCAGGCCTGGGTCCCGGAGTAGTCGAACTCGCAGGCCTGGCCGATCACGATCGGCCCCGAGCCGATCACCAGGATGCGCTTGATGTCCTTGCGTTTAGGCATGAAAGCGTTCCATCTCCTGAAGGAAATGATCGAAAAGGTACTGGCTGTCGTGCGGGCCGGGCGCGGATTCGGGGTGGTACTGGACCGAGAAGGCGGAAAGCCGCTTGTGACGGAAGCCCTCGAGCGTCTGGTCGTTCAAGTTGATGTGCGTGATCTCGACCTCGTCGCCGGGCAGGCTGTCGATGTCGACGATGAAGCCGTGGTTCTGGGAGGTAATCTCGATCGCTCCCGTCGGCAGGTACTGAACGGGATGGTTCGCCCCGTGGTGGCCGAATTTGAGCTTGCGGGTGCGGCCGCCGAGCGCGAGACCCAGAATCTGGTGGCCGAGGCAGATGCCGAAGATGGGCCGGCGCCCCAAGAGCTTGCGTACCGCTTGCACGGCATAGTCCACGGGCTCGGGGTCCCCGGGGCCATTGGAAAGAAAGATGCCGTCGGGGTTCCAGGCGAGGATCTCTTCGGGCGGGGTGGCCGCCGGGAAGACCTCGAGGATGCAGCCCGAGCGCAAAAGCGAGCGCAGGATGGAGAACTTGACCCCGTAATCGTAGACCGCGACCCGGAAACGCTTTCGCGCCGGCGGCGAGGGCGCGTTCGCGTCTTCCTCCCTGAGCGGCCAGCGGTACGGGGCGGCGGTGGTGACCTCGTGCACGATGTCGCGGCCGACCAGGGTTTTCCCGGCCCGCAGCCGTGCGAGCAGGTCGGCGACCGGCTCGGTTGAGGTCGTGATCATTCCCATCTGGGCGCCGTGGTCCCGCAGGCGCCGCGTGAGCGCCCGCGTGTCGATGTCGTGGATGCCCGGGACGCCGTGGTGGCGCAAGTACTCGTCCAGGCTGCGGTTCGCCTGCCAGTGGCTCACGATCGGGCTGAGCTCGCGGATGATGAAGCCCGCGGCGTAGATGCGGCGCGACTCGAAGTCCTGGGGGTTCACGCCGTAGTTGCCGATCTGGGGATAGGTCATGGCCACGAGCTGGTAATGGTAGGAGGGGTCGGTCAGGATCTCCTGGTAGCCGCAAAGCGCGGTATGGAAGACCACCTCGCCGATGGCCTCGCCGGGATGGCCGAAGGAGAGCCCCTCATAGCAGGTCCCGTCCGCAAGAATCAGCCGCGCCTTCACGCTGCCCTCCTCAATCGCGCTTGAACTGCGAGTAATCCGGCCGGCGGTAGCGGCTCTCGCCCCCCCCCTCGATCGCCAGCAGCGCCTCCACCTTGAGCGGCAGCCCGAAGAGCTGGATGAAGCCGTGGGCGTCCTTCTGGTTGTAAACGTCCTCCTCGCCGAAGGAGGCGTAGTCCTCGCGGTAGAGGCTGAAGGGGCTTTTGCGGCCGGCGATGATGACGTTGCCTTTGTAGAGTTTCAGCCGCACGGTGCCGGTGATGTTCTGCTGGGTGACGCGCACGAAGGCGTCGAGCGCCTCGCGCAGGCGGCAGAACCAGAGCCCGTTGTAGACGAGCTCGGCATAGCGCACGGCGACGGCGTCTTTGTAGCGCATGGTGTACTTGTCCATGCAGATGCTCTCGAGCGCCTGGTGGGCGCGCATCAGGACGGTGCCCGCCGGGGTCTCGTAGACGCCGCGGCTTTTCATCCCGACGAGCCGGTTTTCGACGATGTCGGCCCGGCCGACCCCGTGGCGGCCGGCGATGGCGTTCAGGCGCGTGAAGAGCTCGACGGCGGAGAGGCGTTCCCCGTTCAGGGCCACGGGATTTCCCTGCTCGAAGTCGACCTCGATCACCTCGGGGCGGTCGGGGGCCTTCTGGGGGCTGACGGTGAGCTGAAACATCGTCTCCTCGGGTTCGTTCCAGGGATTCTCGAGGATGCCGCCCTCATGGGAGAGGTGGAAGATGTTGCTGTCGCGGCTGTAGATGTCCTTCTCGGTCTGGGAAATGGGCACGTGGTGTTTCTTCGCGTAGGCGATCGCGTCCTCCCGGCTGCGGATTTCCCACTCGCGCCAGGGAGCGATCACCCGGAGCTTGGGGTTGAGCGCCATCACGGTGAGTTCGAAGCGCACCTGGTCGTTGCCCTTGCCCGTGCAGCCGTGGGCCACGGCTTCGGCGCCCTCGGCCTCGGCGACCTCGACCAGTTTCTTCGCGATCAGCGGCCGCGCCATGGACGTCCCCAGGAGGTATTCCCGCTCGTAGACGGCCCCGGCCTGCAGCGTGGGAAAGACGTACTGCTGCAGAAACTCCTCGCGCAGGTCCATCAGGATCAGCTTGCTCGCCCCCGAGGCGACGGCCTTCTTTTCGAGGCCGCTCAAATCCTCGTTCTGGCCGAGGTCGGCCGTGAAGCAGATCACCTCGCAGCCGCCGTAGTTGTTTTTGAGCCAGGGCACGATCACCGACGTGTCCAGGCCCCCGCTGTAGGAGAGCACCACCTTCTTCACCGTTTCCTTGGCCATCGGCCTCATCCTCCTGCTCGGTTCGGGCATAAAAAAACCCCGGCCTCGGCCGGGGTTTTCGTCTTCTTCGAGGGTCGAAGGTCGGATCAATCGGGTCCGACGCGGAAAACACCCGGCCGCGGCCGGCTGCTACGGCGACGGGTGCA
>CALIUY010000031.1 GCA_938048455.1 uncultured Desulfobacterales bacterium
CCGTCGGCATTGGGGCAGGCGGTGCCTACGGCTTGATGGGTGCGACCAGCGATGACGATGGTCTGAGTATAAGTACGGCATCCGTTTGGATGCTGCTGGATTGGATAGAAACCGCCATGGACCAGAGCTCCCTGCGTGGTCTGTCCGTTCCACTGCTGCGGGGCGCCTGTAGCCATCATGCGGCCAAAGGCTTTTGCCTGGTTCACTTGGGCGGCGCGATCAAGGCCCTGGCCGATCTGTTGGCCAAGGAAGGCGCCAATGAGGCCGCCGCCGGCCATCGCTAAGTAACGAGTAGTGGTTCCGTGCGTACCGTATTGGGCGCCAGCGACGGTACCGGCGACTGCGCCGAGGACGGCACCGATGCCCTCGCGGACACCGATATCGCCGAGACCGCCACCGTTGGTGCCGATGAGGCCGCCGCCGGTGTTGGGGCCGCTGGGACCCGTGGTAGGAGCACAGGCAACGGCACCGCCGAGGGCAAGAGCGCCGAGGAGGGTAAGGGCGCGGAGAAGGTGTATGCGTGTCATGGAGGTGTCCTCTGGTCTGGGGCGCCGGGTCGCGCGCATCTCGTAGGCGCGGCCAGGAGCCGTGTTTAGGAATAGTTTTGATTTGGGAGCGGACCGTGGCGGTTCCATGTCAGTAGAAGCGGCGGGCGTTGCGGCCCTTACGTGTATAGCGCGTGCGGTCGCGAAAGGTCTTTGGGCGAGTATCGACCGCGATAGCAACCGAGGCGGTGCCGGCGCGCTGGAAGAGGGCACGGGCGTTTTCGTCGCGGGTCTTGCGGAGGACGCGGTGCTGAGCCATCGAGGTCGTCCTTGTCTGTTGCGGATCAGGCGTCAGTGGCGGCCGGGGCGACATCGACAGGATCCTTGGTCTCGGGGATGGGGACGAGATCGCGCAGGAAGGATTCAAAGTTGCCATCCTTCAGGGCATTGATAACCTCGTGCTTCTTGGCGAAAGCGGCGCCAATGAAGCCTTCGAGGCGCAGCGCATAGGAGACCTCGATCTCCCGGCAGGCGGTGAGGTCGACCACAACGATCTTCACCGCCTCGACGACGCGCTCCTCACCGCCGATCTCGTGGCGAGCACGGTCGATGACGACCGTGCGACGGTCGAGCCGCGGGGCTGGGGCGGGGCGGCGGTCGGCGTCGCGCTTCGGGAAGCTCTTCTTCATCGGAGTCGTCCTTCTTTCTCTTGGAGATGAGGTGGCGCCGACACCAAAGTCAGGGGAGGCAACCACACTCAGGTCTCTTCGAGAAGCAGCCGGGTGCGATCGAGCTCGTCAAGTAGGTAGCATACGGAGCGGAGGGTGTGAGTGGGCAGCACAATCCGCAGACCGTCCTGAAGAATCACGACCTTCCCGAGCCCGGGCTGGGCAAAGGCATGGTTGCCGAGAGGAACGGAAGCCAGCGAGAAAGGGTGGAGGGCGAGGACGCCTGAAAGGGTGCGCGCGCCGGCGGGAGAAAGCCAGACATCCTGACCGGTGCACCCGTCCTGGAGGTATAGGCGCAGGCCGTCGGGCGTGCGCAACAGGGCGGCTTGGTAGCGGCCGGCGACGACCTGGTCGAGGAGTTGAGGGAGAGCAATCATCGCCCCTGGTCCTCCCGGTCGGCGATCATCTCGCCCAGCGGTCGCGTGCGAGCTTCGGCGAGAAGTCGGCGCAGGAGGCCAGCGGCGAGGCGGGCCGCGCCGCGGTCAAGGTTAAGGGCACCACCTTTCTGGGCCAGGTGGAGGATCGCTGGGTAATATCCTCTGAGGACGGCCCAGCCCGAGATGGCAACAGGGACGGCGGGGGCATCGGCACCATCAGCGAAGGCCTCGAGGTGGCGCAGCAGAACGGTGGCGGCAGAGGCGCAGAGAACGAGGATATCGCCGACCCGGGTGTCCTCGAGGGAGACGAGGACGGGCGCGGGCCAGGAGGCGAGGGAGAGGGCAGCGCGCAGCGGGCCAGCGTCGGCGGAGACGAGCACGCGGGTCTGGACGGTCATGGTCTTCGATCCTCTTTTGGACACGCCGAGGGGCGCGGCCTGTGCCGCGCGCCCCTCGGCGTCCCCGGTCTGTCTCAACAGGCGGCAGATCGGATATCGAGTGCCCAAACGAGCGGAGGGAGATCACGACGTCGGAGGAAGATCTCACCGCCGGGCTGGCGGATCCGGATCCCCATGAGATTCTCAGGACACTCGCAGACGGTGTCCTCGGCGAGGAGGTAGGTGTCGAGGCCAGGCACGCCGTGGGCGACAGCCTGGAAGAGGGCAGCGAGAAAGTGGTGCGATCCCTCGGGCAGAAGAACGACGGCGCCCTCTGAGTCCGAGAGGGAGAGGCGCGTCCGCCCGTCAGGCAAGCGCACTTCGGCGAGGCAGATCGCTCCAGTCGTGATGACGGAGACAACGTGGGGCAGGGCGATCATGGGGTCCTTTGGGGAAGAGCGGTGGTTTCGGGCGCGAGTGGCGGGCACTACAAGGCGGCCCAATAGTGTAGGACATGGCGAGAACGCCGGCCTGGTTGAATCATGGAAGGAGGCATGGAAAAGCGCGTGCGTGCCAGACGCAGGGGGCAAGTAGAATCGGAGTATGCTTCTGCAGCGGAGGTCTGGGGGACGCGAATGGGGGTCAGCGTCGCCTAGAAATGGAAGGACGGCGGGGTTCTCCGGGAAAAGAGTATCAGAGCTCGCCGAGGTCGGCGGCGAGGGCATTAATCTCGTCGAGGACGCCTACAAGGTCGCGGGCCTCGCGGCGGAGGAAGGCCAGAGTGTTAAGGCCTTTGGAAACAGCGAGGTCAGGTCCACTGACGACGAGGAGGAATCCGTCGGGCAGGGCATAGAGCCCGTCGGCGAGATCCTGGGCGAGGGTGCCGGCAAGAGCGCGCGCGGCGACCGGCGTCAGGACGACGAGAGCGCCGTCCCCGAGGTGCTCGAGGGCGATGGGACCGCCTGCGAGGAGAACGGCGCGCAAGGCGCCCTCGGTCTCGAGAGCATCGATGGGCTGTTTTAGCGTGAGAAACATGGGACCGTCTCCTGATCAAGGTGCCGGACATCATAGGGAGGCACCTGGAGCGACGTCAGAGGTCGGAGAGGCTATGGGTTTGATGGTCCCAGGCGAGTGGAACGCCGCGGGCGCGGGCGTCGGCAACGACTTCGGCCAGGGTCCCGAGCCGGGCCGCCAGCGGCCCGGCGCGCAAGCCCCGGGGGGCGTCGAGGGCATCAGCGAGACGGTCAAGAGCCCGGCCCTCCAAGATCCCCGGAACGGGGGCGTGGGGATCGTGAGGCAGGCCGAGCGCAGCAAGGAGGCCGAGCCAAAGGGGGGCGGGCCAGGAGGTCTCAGGGATCCCGGGCGTGCGGCCCACGTCAGGACGGATCCGGAGATACACGGGGTCTACTCCGACTGGTAGGAAAAGGTTATCGAGGTGCCGGCGAAGATCTCGACGTCACGGTCCTGGAATGGGGCCCCAAAGCGAAGATGGTGCAACCGGCCATGGAGATCCTATGGATCAGTCGCAGCGCGTCTGGACGCGCGGGTGCAAGATGGAAATAGTCTCAGCCTCGGCTGTGCAGACGGTGAGGGAGAGATGTGCGATGGCGTGCCGGGTCAGAGTGACCGGGTCCTGAACGAGGAGGGTCTGCTGGGAGAGGTCCGTCCAGGCGGGTCAGCCGAGAAGGGCAGCACCGGCAGCGGAGGCAGCGAGGTCCGAGCGAACGGACGCAAGAGGTCTATCTCCTGAAAGACGGCTCGGGAACGTCGCCGGGACGGCGGCCCGGGCCGATCGGAGAGGACGGGAGGGGTCTTGGGGAGGGTGGGCGGCGTCCACCCCGGCGGCTCCGGCCGCCAGGGGCGCCTTACTATCCGTCGTTCGGCTCCACCCGCCCGAAGGGGGACGTTCGCCAGACGGTCTTGACGGAAAGAGAGGTGCGGGCGCGGGGCCCGCCCCAGGAGCTCATGAGAGCGTCCTCCTTTGAGGGAGAGAATGTCTCTGGTCCAGGTCGCCGCGCGGCCCGGGCGAAGAGGCACCGGGCCGTCGGTGGTCAGACGTGTTGGGGTGTGGGAGGTCAGCGGGCAAAAGACAGGTTGCCAGCCTCGGTGCGGACGGTGCGGACGTTGAACTGGACCTGCAGCCGGCGGACCAGGCGGTTGGCGATCTTCAGGCGCTGCGCCGGGTCGTGGCGGTCGATGGTCTCGAGATCGGCGATCTGCTCGGCCGCGAACCGGGTAGCCTCGACCAGCAGCGCGAAGGTCAGGTCGCGGGCGTTCTGACCAATGTTGCGCGTCGGGTCGCCCTGGAAGTGCGGGGCGCGGACGTATTCGCGAATCCGGCGATCCTCGCCCCCCACGGTGAGGGCCGAGAAGGCCAGGCAGAGGATCTGCTCGACCTGGTTGGCGTTGGCGCTGGCGAGGGTGAACATCTCCGCCTCGGACAACAGACGCTGGCTATGTGGGAAGAGGCCGCGGCAACGATCTTTAGGATCGTTCGTGCGGCCGAACTTGGCGACGACCGCGCGCCCCTCGTGGTCCGGATGGACGGCGACGTAGCAGACGGCGTTGTCCGGCAGGGTGTTGAAGCCGGGGCGGAAGCCGGACAAGGCCGGGCCGCCGACGGCAGCGATGGCAACCTTGCGGTGGCTGCCCTTGCCGCTGGACGTCGAGTGGCCATAGCCGGCGATGACGCCATCCGCCAGGGCGCGCTCACAGATGGCGCGCAGGTCGCTCATCGTATGGCCCTGGAAGTGGTGGAGCAGGGTGTCGGCGGTGGCGGCATAGATGCCGTCGTTCTTCTCGAGCAGCGCGGTCAGACGGTCGATGGAGTTCGCGTAGAAGGCGCTCATGGAGGAGGAGCCTTTCGGTCTAGAGGCGGAGGGATCGGGGGCGAGGAAGCGGGTGCGGGCGCGGGGCCCGCCCCAGGAGATCAGAACGGGATCTCTTCGTCGGTCGTCGCCGGGGCCGTCTCGGCCAGCATCTCGCCGTTCTGGCGCGCGGCCTTCGCGGCCTTCAGCGCCGCAATTTCGTCCGCCGTCTTCGGCGCCGACACCGACAGCACGCGGAACAGTTTGCTGGTGTGCAGCTTGCCGTCCTGGCCCATCCAGGTGTTATTCTCGTAGAAGCCGTAGAAGTCGACCTGCGAGCCCTCACTGAAGCCAGCCGCCTCGAACTTCGCCAGCGCCTTGTCGCTGAGCTTCGCCTTCAGCGTGCCCTTGGCGCCGCGGTTGATCGTCAGGCGCGCGAAGCGGCCCTGGCCGGCCTCGAAGATGGTGATGTCGGTCGCAGTGCCGAGGATGTTGTACTTGCGGTCTTCCTTGCGGGCAGTCGTGTCGGTCATGGGAGAGTCGTCCTTTCGGAGGAAGGATGGAGGGAGAGAGTGTCTCTGGTCCAGGTCGCCGCGCGGCCCGGGCAAAGAGATCCCGGGCCGTCGGCGCACTGGCGGGTTTTGGCGAGTAGGGGTGGAGGGGGTTGGGTCAGCGGCCGTGAGGACGGAGATCCGGGCTCTGCCGCATATACCGTCCAGCAGCAGGACCGGGTGAGTGCGGTCGGGTCGGGAGAGGCGGATCTGGTGGGTCTGAGCGCGGAGCGGCGGGCGGGCGCGCGTCTAGGACGGGGCGGGCGGGGACGCGTTCAGGAGAGGACGCCGTCCCAGAGGTCCCGGCACGCGGTCTCGGTCTCGGCGCAGAGGAAGCCCTCGGCGTTGCAGACCAGGCGGAAGGCGCCGTCGCGCCGGTGGGCGTCGGCGAGGGCCTGAACGACGGCGAGGAGATCCGCGTCGGTCATCGGCAGCGATCCTTCGCCTCAGAGGAAGCGGACAGCGAGGGTGGTCGGGCTGAGGCGTCCGCGGCGGAGGGCGACGCAGCCTGCCTGGGTGCCGAGGTCGTAGAGGAACCCCGCGTCGGCGAGGCGGTCGAGGTCGTCGTCGACTCCGCGCGCCTCGACGAAGGCCCAGCGGGCGACCATCCAGCGGCTGTTTTCGGCCTGGAGCGTGATCGAGTGGGGATCGTGCGCGTCGGCGCCGGTCTGGGCGATGGCGGTCCGGACGACGGAGACGAGCGTCTCGAGGATCTCGTCGTCGGTCAAGGCGGTCTCCTCAGGAGGTCAAGGCGGTCTCCTCAGGAGGGAGTGGCAAGCCCGTTCGGGGTCCAGGCGCCGTGCGCCCAGTGCTGGTCGGTCTGGACGTGGCCGCGGCGGACATACTTGGCGACCGAGCGGCCAAAGGCGTCCATGGGGAAGGCGTCGGCGAGGCGCACGACGTAGCCCTCACGGGTGGCGTCGTCGCGCCGCGGGTCGTGGAGGCGCTCGAGGGTGCGGCGGTCGAAGATCCCGTCGAAGAGGACGGGGGGGTGGGGGACGCCGAGGGTCTTGAGCCAGGCACGGGTCTCGTCCCAGGAGAGGCAGACGTCCTCGGCGGTCCAGACGGAGAGGCCGAGGAGGTAGCCGGGTAAGGCGTCGTAGCGGATGCTGTGGACGGCGGCAAGATTCTCGGCGCAGAGGCGCCATCCCTCGGGGAGGAGGTGCGCGCGCTCGGCCCAGAAGCGCTTGGCCCAGGCGCGGGAGGGGTGGTCGCGCCCGTCGATGGAGCGGGCGTGGAGGTGGCCGTCGGGGTAGCAGGTTGTGTTTTCGCCGTCCATCTTCTCCGAGACGACGACGCGCCGGCCCTCGAAGGAGGAAAGGTCCTGGAGGACCTTGTCGTCGGCGCTGCGGCCAGGGCTCCACGGCAGGTGGAGGGTGCGCGGGTATTTCACGCGTCGGATCATCGGCTTGGGTCCTCTCGGGCGGGGAGCGGGGGAGTCTGGGGGGTCCGGCTCCCGTCGTCTGGGATCAGAAGGTGTAGATCTTCGCGGTGCCAGTCGCGGATCGCGTCCGTCGAGATCCGGCGGCGCAGGGCCCGCCCGTCGACGGTGCTGTCCTCCGTCGGGGCCGAGGGCGTGGGGCGGCAGGCGGCGCCCATCGACGATGGCGACGGCGTGGCCGAGGGTGTCGCCGCTGCGGAGGTCGAGGTCGTCGGCGCGTATTCGTCAGCCTCGAGGCTAACGTAGGCGCGATGGGCGTCCGACCGCGCGCCGTCGAGGCGGGTCAAGGGAGATCGGGACGAGGTCGGGATGGATCGTCCACGCCGCGAGGCGCTGGTGGGCGCGGGAGAAGTCGAGACGGTTGGGCGTGTCTCGGGGCAGCGCCAGGTGCGCCAAGCGGCGGAGACGGACGCCGTGGGGCATCCCGGCAGGGGCGCGACGGCGAGCGGTCGAACGCGCCCTGCCAGTAGGCGGCGAGGAGGGGGTCGTCGAGGTCGACACTGTCGGGGTCGAGCCATCGGACGACGGCAGCGTGCACGGGGCGGAGGATCCAGGCGCCGTGGTCGAACTCCCGATCCGCCTTGAGGACGAGGCCGGAGGCGCGGGCGGGATCGATCTCGGCGACGAGGTGGTCCTCGCCGCGCTACTCCGCGAGCATCTGCACGATGCTCGACGGTGGTGGGCAGCAGGGCGGCGAGGAAGACGCGCGGGCCCCAGCGGTGGCCGCGTCCCTCCGGCAGGAGGGCCTGACCGGAGCGAGGCAGGATCCCCCCCCGCGCGATCGCGGCCTACGCGGCGGCCGGTATCGAGTGATAGAGCGGGTCGGCGGGGCGGGAGAGAGGCATAGCGGCTCCGGTGCGGGTCAGGCGGGGGGCAGGGGCCAGGCGCAGAGCAGGGTGGGCCTGTGGTCGGAGGAGCAGC
>CALIUY010000032.1 GCA_938048455.1 uncultured Desulfobacterales bacterium
GATGGTGATGCCGGGGGACAATGTCTCGATTACGGCGGAGCTGATCACCCCGATTGCGATGGAGAAGGAGCTGCGGTTTGCGATCCGCGAGGGCGGCCGCACGGTCGGCGCCGGCGTCGTCTCCGAAATCCTGGCCTGAAGACCCCCCCCCGGGTCTGCGGCCGCCTGCGAACCCCTGAACGATCGGGAGATAGACGGTGAGAGTTCAGATCACGCTCGCCTGCTCCGAGTGCAAGCGACGCAATTACACGACGACCAAGAACAAGCGTACGACGCCGGACAAGCTCGAATTCTCGAAGTACTGCCGGCATTGCCGCAAGCATACCCTCCACAAGGAGACGAAATGATCTCGGCGGCGAATGCGCGGAGCGTAGGCTCCCGCGCGGTCCGCCTTCGGTCGCCAGCCGCCGGCGTCCGGTCTGCAGGCCAGTAGCTCTAACGGTAGAGCATCGGACTCCAAATCCGGGTGTTGGGGGTTCGAATCCCTCCTGGCCTGCCATTTTTTTCGCGGTCAGCCGCAAGGCGTGGGCGGCGGGCAAGCCTGCCCTCGGAGAGAGAGGCGGCGAGGGGTCCGACGACGGAGAGGGGCATGGGACGCATCTTACGGAAAAAACCGGCCGGGGCGAAGAAGCGCAAGAAAGCCGAAGCGGAGCTGCCGCCGTCGCCGGGGGCTCCACCCGCCTCCCCGGCCGGAACGGAGGAACGACGGCCTGCCGAAACCCGGCCCGTGAGGCCGGCCCCGGCGCTGCGGAAGCCTCCCGCCGCCTCCGCCTCCTCCACCCCCGGGGTCGCCTCCGAGCGGTTCTGGCACCGGGCGATTCAGTTTTTGCGGGAGGTCAAGGTCGAGCTGAAGAAGGTGACCTGGCCTTCGCGCAAGCAGACGTTGGGTTCGACGCTCGTCGTCATCGTGCTCGTGCTGTTGATCTCGACCTTTCTCGGCCTCGTCGATCTCGCGCTGTCCACCATCGTGCGGGCCGTTTTCCAATAGCGGGAGGACCGGGCGCGTGGCGCTGAAATGGTACGTCGTTCACGTCTATTCCGGGTTTGAGAACAAGGTCAAGGCGGCCCTTCAGGAGCGCATCGCCGCGAGCCCCCACCCGGAGAAATTCGGGGAGATCATCGTTCCGACCGAAGAGGTCGTGGAGCTGGTCAAGGGCAAGCGCCGGACCTCCTCGCGCAAGTTCTATCCCGGCTATATCCTGGTGCGCATGGAGCTCGACGACGAGACCTGGCACATCGTCAACAGCACGGCGAAGGTCACCGGATTTCTCGGCGGCCGGCAGCGGCCGGCGGCGCTCTCGGAGGCTGAGGCCGAGCAGATCCTCAAGCGCATGGAGGCGGGCAAGCGCCAGCCGCAGCCGAAATACTCCTTTGAGCCCGGCGATGACATCCGCGTGATCGACGGCCCCTTCACCAACTTCAACGGTACGGTGGAAGAGGTCAACCACGAGAAGGGCAAAATCAAGGTGCTGGTCAGCATTTTCGGCCGAGCCACACCGGTCGAACTCGATTTCGTCCAGGTGCAGAAGATGTAACGCGGCGCGGGCCGTCCCGGCGCCGCCGATGCGAGGAGAGATGTTTCCATGGCCAAAAAAGTCACGGCAATCGTCAAGCTGCAGGTCGAAGCGGGCAAGGCGAACCCCTCCCCGCCGATCGGTCCGGCCCTCGGGCAGCACGGCGTCAACATCATGGACTTCTGCAAGGCGTTCAACGCGCGCACGGCCAACGACGCCGGGATGATCATCCCCGTGGTGATCACGATCTACCAGGACCGCTCCTTCACCTTTGTCACCAAGACCCCGCCGGCCGCCGTCCTGATCAAGAAGGCGGCCCGGATCGCCAAGGGGGCGAAGGATCCCAAGCGCGAAAAGGTGGGTTCCATCACGCGCCAGCAACTGGAGGAGATCGCGCGGCAGAAAATGCCCGACCTGAACGCCTACGACCTGGAATCGGCCTGCCGCATCGTCGCCGGCACGGCGCGCAGCATGGGGGTCGAGGTCGTCTGAGCAGGAACCTTCCGCGGGCGCTGCGGGTCCCGGCGGAAGTGCACGGCAAGGAGAAACGAAGAGAGATGCCCAAGCGCGGAAAGAAATACTTGGAAGCCCGAAAACGCATCGGCGCCGTCTCCGGGCTGGCGCTGGACGAAGCCGTCCGCCGGACGGTGGAAGCCGCCTACGCCAAATTCGACGAGACGGTCGACATCGCCGTGCGGCTCGGGGTCGATCCCCGGCACGCGGATCAGATGGTGCGCGGCAGCGTGGTGTTGCCCAACGGCATCGGCAAGACGGTGCGCGTGCTCGTGTTCGCCAAGGGGGAAAAGGAGAAGGAAGCCCTGGATGCCGGCGCCGACTACGCGGGCGGCGACGACCTTGTCGAGAAGATCAAGGGCGGCTGGTTCGAGTTCGACAAGGTGGTGGCCACTCCGGACATGATGGGGGCCGTGGGCAAGATCGGCAAGATCCTCGGCCCGCGCGGGCTGATGCCCAACGCCAAGACCGGTACGGTGACCTTCGACGTCGCCCGGGCCGTCAAAGAGCTCAAGGCCGGCAAGATCGAATTCCGCGTCGAAAAGGCCGGCATCGTACACGCCCCGATGGGCAAGGTGTCCTTTGGTGCGGAGAAGCTCGTGCAGAACATCTCGACTTTTCTGGAGACGATTCTGCGCATGAAGCCCCCGGCGAGCAAGGGGACCTACCTGCGGGGGATCGCCATTTCCACCACAATGGGTCCCGGGGTCAAGGTTGACCCGGCCTTGGTACGGGAAGCGGCCCGCTGACGGGGAGTCCGTCGCCCCGCCGGAAGGGTCGGGAAGTCATCGAGATCGTCTGTCTGAGACCGTAGGTACGCGCGGGCGGTTAATCGGCGTCGGAGTCGGCGCCGGCCTACCGAGACAGTATCGCCCCTGCGGGCGAAAGGGGTTCGTTCCTCTTCGGTCGGGGGGAAGGAATCCGCCGTGCCCTCCGGTTCCTCCGACACGCAAAGGAGGTGAGAACCCTGAGGCTCGAAGAGAAACAAGAGATCGTGGAGGATCTCCACAAGCGGTTCGCCGAGGCCATCCTGGTCGTGCTGACCGAGTACCAGGGGTTGAACGTGGCCGAGGCGAGCGAGCTGCGGCGTCGGCTGCGCCAGGCGGGGGCCGATTTCAAGGTCGCCAAGAACACCCTCATGGCCCGGGCGGCGGAAGGCACCCCGGTGGCGACGCTGCGCGTGGAGTTCCAGGGACCCGGAGCCGTGGCCATCGGTTACGCGGATCCCGTGGCCCCGGCGAAAATATTGACCCAGTTCGCCGAGGAAGGCAAAAAACTCAAGATCCGGCGCGCCGTGCTCGACGGCCGGCTCATCGCGCCGGCCGATGTCAAGGCCCTGGCGGAGCTGCCCTCGCGCGAAACACTGCTCGCTCAGGCGCTCGCGGCGATGGCGGCCGTCCCCGCCTCGTTCGTGCGCGTGCTGGCGGGCGTGCCCCGCGGCCTGCTCACGGTGCTTAACGCGATCGGCGAGAAGAAAGGTTCCGCCGGTGCGCCGTCCGCCGCCTGAGGGCGGGGGGATCGGCGATACGGCAGGGGAAATCGACTTTTTTCCGAAGCCCGGCTTCGGACACTGGGAGTGGAGGATACCCGATCATGGCGAATGTAACCAAACAGGATGTGATTGACTTCATTGCCAACATGACCGTGCTGGAGCTTTCCCAGCTGGTGAAGGAACTGGAGGAGAAATTCGGGGTTTCCGCCGCGGCGCCGGTGGCGATGGTCGCCGCAGGGCCGGCGGCCGGCGCTCCGGCGGCGGCGGCCGAGGAAAAGACCGAATTCGATGTCATTCTGACCGCGCACGGCGACAAAAAGATCAACGTGATCAAGGAGGTCCGCGCGATCACGGGGCTCGGGCTGAAGGAGGCCAAAGATCTGGTCGAAAACCCGCCCAAGCCGGTCAAGGAAGGCATTCCCAAGGCTGATGCCGAGAAGATCAAGGCCCAGCTGGAAGCGGCCGGGGCCACGGTAGAGATTCGCTGATCCGACGACGGCTCCGCGGCCGGCCGGCGGCAATGCGTCGGCGAGCCGCGGAGCCTTCCGCCCCCTTGCCGCCCGTCCGAGGCTCGCACTCCAGGGCCGCTAACCCGTAACGCATCTGCGGAGAGACCATGTCCGAACGAAACACCGCGATTCAACGGATTCGAAAGAATTTCGCCAAAAACGACAAGATCGTGGAGATCCCCGATCTGATCGGGATGCAGCGCGATTCCTTCAACCGTTTCCTCCAGATGGACGTCCCCCCGGAGAAGCGGGAACCGGTCGGTTTGCAGGCCGTGTTCCAGTCCGTGTTTCCCATCAAGGATTTCACCGGGAGCGCCTCGCTCGAGTTCGTCTCCTACCGCTTCGGGGAAATCAAGCACGGCATCGAGGAGTGCATTCATCGCGGCATGACTTACGAGATCCCCCTGCGGCTCACCGTACGGCTGGTGGTCTACAAGACGGATGCGGAATCGGGGGTCGCGAACATCCGGGACATCAAGGAGCAGGAGATCTACTTCGGGACGATCCCGCTGATGACGGCCAAGGGGACCTTCATCATTAACGGCACCGAGCGCGTGGTCGTCAGCCAGCTGCACCGCTCCTCGGGGGTTTTCTTCGACCACGACAAGGGCAAGACCCATTCGAGCGGAAAGATCATTTACAGCGCGCGGATCATCCCCGTGCGCGGCTCCTGGATCGACATGGAAATCGATCCCAAGGACATCGTTTACATCCGCATCGATCGACGCCGCAAATTCCCGATCACGACCCTCTTCAAGGCTTTCGGCTACACCGCCGAGGATCTGCTCGCCTATTTCTACAAGACCGAACGCATCCTCGTGCAGGGCAACAAGCGGTACGCCAAGGTCTTCGACGAGGAGCTGCTGCGCGGCCAGCGGGCCAGCCGCGACCTCAAGGACCCCGAGACGGGGGAAATCCTGGTCAAGAAGGGGCGCCCCTTCAACGCGCGCATCCTCAAGCGGCTCAAGGCCCTCGGCACCGAGCAGGTCCCCGTGAACGTGGAGGACCTCTACGGCCGGGCTTTCGCCTTTACCCTCCCCCACCCGCAGACGGGCGAGCCGGTCGTCCGGGCCAACGACGTCCTCGACGAGGCCGTCCTCGAGCGGCTGGCCGAGGCGGGCGTGTCGGAGTTCGATCTCCTGTACATCGACGGCGCCGCAAGCAGCGACTCCATCCGCAAGACCCTGGCCCTCGACAAGGTCGAAACCAAGGAAGAGGCCCTGATCGACATCTACCGTCGCATGCGGCCGGGCAACCCGGCCACTCCGGAGGTCGCCCAGGAATTCCTCGACAACCTCTTCTCCAAGAGCAATTTCTACGATCTCTCCGGTGTCGGCCGGTTGAAGATCAACCAGCGCTTGGGCATCGTCAGCGCCCCGGATCTCGGCATCCTGCGCCGGGAGGACATTTTGCTCACCACGAAGGCGTTGATCGAGCTGCGCGACACCCAGGGCATGGTCGACGACATCGATCATCTCGGCAACCGGCGCGTGCGGGCCGTAGGGGAGCTGCTGGAGAACCAGTACCGCATCGGTCTGGTGCGGATGGAGCGGGCGATCAAGGAGCGCATGAGCCTGCAGGAGGTCGACGCGCTCATGCCGCACGATTTGATCAACCCGAAACCCGTCTCCGCCGTGGTGAAGGAGTTTTTCGGCACCAGCCAGCTCTCCCAATTCATGGACCAGACCAACCCGCTCTCGGAGACGACGCACAAGCGGCGGCTCTCCGCTTTGGGGCCGGGCGGGTTGACCCGCGAGCGGGCGGGCTTCGAGGTGCGCGACGTCCATCCCTCGCACTACGGACGGATCTGTCCGATCGAGACCCCGGAAGGACCGAACATCGGCCTGATCGTTTCGCTCAGCACCTACGCGCGGGTGAACGACTACGGCTTCATCGAAACCCCCTACCGGGTGGTGGACCGCGGGCGGGTCACCGAAGAGGTGCGCTTCCTCGACGCCTTCGAGGAGCGCGACCAACCGATCGCTCAGGCCAACGCCCCGCTGAACGAGAAAGGCCAGTTCGCCGAAGCGATGGTTACCTGCCGCGTGGCCGGCGAGTTCACGACCGTCCCGCGCGAGGACATCCGGTTGATGGACATCTCCCCCAACCAGCTGGTCAGCGTTTCGGCCTCGCTGATCCCCTTTCTCGAGAACGACGACGCCAACCGCGCGCTGATGGGCTCGAACATGCAGCGTCAGGCCGTGCCGCTGCTGATCAGCGAAGCTCCGCTCGTGGGCACGGGCATCGAGGGGGTCGTGGCGCGGGATTCCGGAGTCGCCGTGGTCGCCCCGCGGGACGGCGAGGTCGTCGACGTGGACGCCTCGCGCATAGTGCTCAAGCACCCGCCGAGCGCCGATCCCAACGAAAAGAACGTCACCATCTTCAATCTCGCCAAGTTCGTGCGCTCCAACCAGAATACCTGCTTCAACCATCGCCCCATCGTGCGGCGCGGCCAGCAGGTCAAGGCCGGGGACATCATCGCCGACGGCCCGGCGACCGACCGCGGCGAGCTCGCCCTGGGCAAGAACGTGACCGTCGCCTTCATGCCCTGGGGCGGTTACAACTTCGAGGACTCGATTCTGGTGAGCGAACGGCTCGTGCGCGACGGAGTCTACACCTCGGTGCACATCGAGGAATTCGAGGTCGTCGCCCGGGACACCAAGCTCGGCAAGGAGGAGATCACGCGCGACATCCCCAACGTGGGCGACGAGGCGCTGAAAAACCTGGACGACAGCGGCATCATCCGCCTCGGGGCCGAGGTCAAGCCGGGCGACATTCTGGTCGGCAAGATCACCCCGAAGGGCGAAAGCCAGCTCTCCCCCGAGGAAAAACTCCTGCGGGCGATCTTCGGCGAGAAGGCGGGCGACGTGAAAGACACTTCGCTGCGCGTCCCGCCGGGCATCCAGGGAATCGTGATCGACGCCAAGGTCTTCTCGCGGCGCGGCGTGGAAAAGGACGATCGTACCCGGATGATCGAGGACGAGGAGATCGCCGCCCTGGAAAAAGACCGCGACGACGAACTCGCCGTGATCGAGGACGTCTTCCGTTCCCAGTTGATCGAGCTGCTGAAGGGTCACAAGCTGCAGTCTCCGATCAAGAAGGGCAAGAAAGTCCTCGTCAACGCCGGCGTCAAGCTGGATCCGGAAATGCTGGCCGAGGTGCCCGTCGCCTCCCTGGAGGGGGTGGTGCTCAAGGACGCGCAGGCCACGCAGCAGATCCACGAGCTCCTCGAGCGCTACCGCGACCAGCGCGAACTCTGTCGGCTCGCCTTCGAGCAGCAAGTGAGCCGCTTCGAGCGCGGCGACGAGCTTCCCCCCGGCGTGATCAAAATGGTCAAGGTCTACGTCGCCATGAAGCGCAAGCTCTCGGTCGGCGACAAGATGGCCGGTCGCCACGGAAACAAAGGGGTGGTCTCGCGGATCCTGCCGATCGAGGACCTGCCCTATTTCGAGGACGGAACCCCCGTCGACATGGTTTTGAACCCCCTCGGCGTCCCTTCGCGGATGAACGTCGGACAGATCCTGGAGATCCACTTGGGATTCGCCGCCAAGGAGCTGGGCGAGCAGATCGACCTTCTGCTGCGCGAGCAGAAACTCAACCGCCTGCGCGAGAAGATGCGCCGCATTTTCACCCGACCCCAGGAGCGCAAGCTGCTCTCCGGTCTGGACGACGGGCAGCTGCAGGAATTCGCCTCCCTCTATCGTGCCGGGGTGCACATGGCCACCCCGGTCTTCGACGGGGCCAAGGAAGAGGAGATCAAGCAGCTGCTGGAAGAGGCGGGCTGCGACCGCTCCGGCCAGGTTGTCCTCTACGACGGCCGCACCGGCGAGCCCTTCGACCGCCGGATCACGGTGGGCACGATGTACGTGATGAAGCTGCATCACCTCGTGGACGACAAGATCCACGCCCGCTCGATCGGCCCCTATTCGCTCGTGACCCAGCAGCCCCTCGGCGGCAAGGCCCAATTCGGCGGCCAGCGGCTGGGCGAAATGGAGGTCTGGGCGATGGAGGCCTACGGCGCGGCCTACGCGCTGCAGGAATTTTTGACCGTCAAATCCGACGACATGGCGGGCCGGACGCGCATGTACGAAAAGATCGTCAAAGGCCAGAACGTCCTGGAACCGGGCATCCCGGAATCCTTCCGCGTGATGACCAAGGAGCTCCAGGCCCTCGGTCTGGACGTCAGCCTGCTCGAGGACCCCGATCGCGTCCCCGGCGGCGAGCCGGCCCAGTCCTGAGCGCAACCCCGCGGAGGAGCAAACAAGCATGGAGACCCTCTACGATTTCTTCGCCAAACCGACCGATCCGCGCAAGTTCCGCGCGATCCGCATCGCGCTGGCTTCGCCGGAGCAGATCCGCAAATGGTCCCACGGCGAAATCAAAAAGCCCGAAACGATCAACTACCGCACCTTCAAGCCCGAGCGCGACGGGCTCTTCTGCGCCAAGATCTTCGGGCCGACCAAAGACTATGAATGCAACTGCGGCAAGTACAAGCGGATGAAGCATCGGGGCGTCATCTGCGAAAAATGCGGCGTCGAAGTCATCCAGTCCAAGGTGCGCCGCGAGCGCATGGCCCACATCGAGTTGGCGAGCCCGGTATCGCACATCTGGTTCCTGAAGAGCCTGCCGAGCAAGATCGGCAATCTGCTGGACCTCTCCCTCAAGACGATGGAGAAGATTCTCTACTTCGACAGCTACATCGTCTTGGACCCCAAAGACACTCCGCTCGTCCGCGGGCAGCTTTTGACCGACGAGAAGTACCAGGAGGCGCTCGAGACCTACGGATCGAAGTTCGTCGCCAAGATCGGCGCCGAGGCCGTCAAGCAGATGCTCAAGGAGCTCGACCTCGAGGCGCTCTACAACGAGCTGCGGACCGAGATCCGCGAGACCCACTCGCTCGCCAAGCGCCAGAAGCTCGCCAAGCGGCTCAAGATCGTCGACGCCTTCCGGCGCTCGGGCGTCGATCCCTCCTGGATGATCCTCGATGTCATCCCCGTTCTGCCGCCGGATCTGCGGCCGCTGGTTCCGCTCGAGGGCGGACGCTTCGCCACCTCCGACCTGAACGACCTCTACCGCCGCGTGATCAACCGCAACAACCGGCTGCGGCGGCTGATCGACCTCAAGGCCCCGGACATCATCGTGCGCAACGAGAAGCGCATGCTCCAGGAGGCCGTGGACGTTCTCTTCGACAACGGCCGCCACGGTCGGGTGATCACGGGGACCAACAAACGGCCGCTCAAGTCGCTCTCCGACACCCTGAAAGGCAAGCAGGGCCGTTTCCGGCAGAATTTGCTGGGCAAGCGCGTGGACTACTCGGGACGGACCGTAATCACCGTGGGGCCCGATCTGCGCCTCCACCAGTGCGGCCTGCCCAAGCAGATGGCGCTCGAGCTCTTCAAGCCCTTCGTCTACTACCGGCTGGAGCTGAAGGGCCTCGTCTCCACGGTGAAGAGCGCCAAGAAGATGGTCGAGCGCGAAGTCCCCGAGGTGTGGGACACGCTCGACGAGGTGGTGCGCGAGTACCCGGTCATGTTGAACCGCGCGCCCACGCTGCACCGCCTCGGCATTCAGGCCTTCGAGCCGATTCTGATCGAGGGCAAGGCGATCCAGCTCCATCCGCTCGTCTGCACCGCCTTCAACGCCGATTTCGACGGCGACCAGATGGCGGTTCACGTACCGCTCTCCGTCGAGGCGCAGATCGAAGCCCGGGTGCTCATGCTGTCCTCGAACAACATCCTCTCTCCGGCGAACGGCAGCCCGATCATCGTGCCGAGCCAGGACATCGTGCTCGGTACCTACTACATGACGCGGGCGGTCTCCGGGCGGCGCGGCGAGGGGCGTCTGTTTTCTTCGCCCGCCGAGGTGCGCTCGGCTTTCGACGCCGGCGAGGTGGACCTGCACAGCAAGATCCGCATCCGGCTGCACGGCAAGCGCCACGAGACGACCGTCGGCCGGGTTCTCCTCTGGGAGATCATCCCCCAGGTGGACATCCTCGAGCTGCGGCATTTGCCGCTTTCGACTCTGGAGGAAGCCGAGGAGACCCGCCGGCGTCTGGCGGCCGGCGAGACGCTCGCCGCGCTGTGCCGGGAACGCCGCCCCGACGCCCCGGCCGGTCAGGAAGGGTACATCGGACGGCTGAGCTTCAATGAGTTCAACAGCGTCTTCAACTGCCGCGAGGCGGACGCCAGTCGCGTCTTTGCGCTGCAACCGGGCGAGGTGAGCCCGATGCTCGAGGCCGACCGCGCCTTCCACTTCTTCGAAGTGCTCTCCAAGGTGCCCGCGGTCCCCTTCGACATCGTCAATCAGGTCATGGACAAGAAGGCGCTGCGGCAGCTCGTCGATTATGTTTACCGCAACCTCGGCCCCAAGGCGACGGTCATCCTCTCCGACCGCCTGAAGGACATCGGCTACGGCTATTCGACGCGCGGCGGGCTGTCGATCTGCATCGACGACATGATCATTCCGGCGGCCAAAGAGGGCATCCTCAAGAGGGCCGATGCGCAGGTGGCCGAAATCATCCGCCAGTACAACGAAGGGCTGATCACCCAGGGCGAAAAGTACAACAAGCTGGTCGACATCTGGGCCAAGGCCACCGACGATGTCGCCAACGAGATGATGGAGGTGATGAAGCTCGAGCCGCTCAAGGCCCCCGACGGCACGTGGCTGCGCGACGGCAAGGGCCGCCCCGTGATGGAGGAGAGCTTCAACCCGATCTACATGATGGCCGATTCCGGAGCCCGCGGCAGCAAGGACCAGATGCGCCAGCTCGCGGGCATGCGCGGCCTGATGGCCAAGCCTTCCGGAGAGATCATCGAGACGCCGATCAAGGCGAATTTCCGCGAGGGACTCTCGGTGCTGCAGTACTTCATCTCGACCCACGGGGCGCGCAAGGGGCTCGCCGACACGGCCTTGAAAACGGCCAACTCGGGCTATCTGACGCGTCGCTTGGCCGACGTCGCCCAGGACTGCGTGATCACCGAGGAGGACTGCGGGACCCTCAGCGGCATCGAGGTCGAGCCTCTGGTGGAAAGCGGCGAAATCATCCAGGTGCTCGGAGAGCGCATCCTGGGCCGTACCGCCCTGGAGGACATCCTGGACCCCTTCAGCGAGGAGATCATCGCCCGCGCCGGCCAAGAGATCGACGAAGCGGTCGTGGAAAAGATCGAGCAGGCGAACCTGACTTCGGTCAAGATCCGCTCGGTGCTGACCTGCCGGACCAAGGAAGGGGTCTGCTCCAAATGCTACGGCCGGGATCTGGCTCACGGTCGTCCGGTCGAGATCGGCCAGGCGATCGGCATCCTGGCCGCCCAGTCGATCGGCGAGCCGGGGACGCAGCTGACGATGCGGACGTTCCACATCGGCGGCACCGCCAGCCGGCGGGTCGAGCAGGCGGACATCCGCGCCCGGGCGGAGGGGACGGTGAAATTCGTGGATCTCCAGGTCGCTCGGAATTCAGAGGGCGTCCACGTGGCCATGAACCGCCGCGGCGGCAAGCTCGTCATCCTGAACGACGCCGGCCGGGAGATCGACAGCTTTACGGTGATCTACGGGGCGCATCTCACCGTCAAGGACGGGCAGAAGGTCAAGGTCGGCGATCCCCTGGCGATCTGGGACCCCTTCACCACCCCGATCATCAGCGAGGTGGAGGGAACGGTCAAGTTCGGGGACATCGTGGCCGGGCGGACGATGCAGGAGAAGGTCGACCCCGTCACCGGCAAGTCGAGCCGCATGATCATCGAGTCGAAGAGCGCCGAAGACCGGCCGCGCATCTCGATCAAGGACAAGGAAGGCAAAACGGCGAAGCTTCCCGGATCCGCCGGGTTCGCCCGTTACATCCTGCCGATCAACGCCATCTTGCTCGTCGAGGACGGCGATCCCGTCAAAGCCGGCGACCTCGTCGCCAAGCTGCCGCGGGCGACCACGAAGACCAAGGACATCACCGGCGGTCTGCCCCGGGTTGCCGAGCTCTTCGAGGTGCGCAAGCCGAAGGATATCGCGGTGCTGAGCGAGATCGACGGCTACGTTTCCATCGCGAAGAGCACGAAGAAAGGCAAGCAGAAGGTGACGATCACGCCGGTCGATGTCGGCGAGAAGAAAGAGTATCTGATTCCGCGCGGCAAACACATCAACGTCTACGAGGGCGACTACGTCCGCGCCGGCGAACCCTTGATCGGCGGCTCCGCCGTGCCCCAGGACATTCTCAAGATCAAGGGGGAAGTCGCACTCGCCAAGTACCTCGTGGACGAGGTCCAGGAGGTCTACCGGCTGCAGGGGGTGCGGATCCACGACAAGCACATCGAGGTCATCGTGCGGCAGATGATGCGCCGGGTGAAGGTGATCGACGTCGGGGACACCGACTTCGTCCCCGAGGAACAGGTCGACAAGCTGCGCTTCGAGGAGGCCAACCAGGCCGTCATCGCCCGGGGCGGCAAACCCGCCGTCGGCGAGCCGCTGATTCTCGGCATCACCAAGGCCTCGCTCAGCACCGAAAGCTGGGTTTCCGCCGCCTCCTTCCAGGAGACGACCAAGGTGCTCACCGATGCGAGCATCCAAGGGGCGATCGATCGGCTGAAGGGGCTGAAGGAAAACGTGATCATGGGGCGCCTGATTCCGGCGGGGACGGGCATGCCCCAGTTCGAGGACCTCGACCTCGAGGTCACCGCCTGATGCAGGGGGGGCGCTCGCCAAGAAAATTCTTGACACATTTTGTTTAGTTCTATATATATCGCCATTTTGCAAAATCGGTTATCGAAACAGGCGAGGGATGCATGCCGACGATCAACCAATTGGTCCGCCGGGCGCGGAAAAGCGTCCACAAGAAACGCAAAACCCCGGCTCTGAAGGGGGCGCCGCAGAAACGGGGGGTGTGCACGCGGGTATACACGACGACCCCCAAGAAGCCCAACTCGGCGCTGCGCAAGGTCGCCCGTGTGCGCCTGACGACGGGGGTGGAAGTTACGGCCTACATCCCCGGGGTGGGGCACAACCTGCAGGAGCACTCGGTCGTGCTCGTTCGCGGCGGGCGGGTCAAGGATCTTCCCGGCGTGCGCTACCACATCGTTCGGGGAACCCTCGACACCCTGGGGGTGGAAGACCGCCGCCAGGGTCGATCCAAATACGGAGCCAAAAAACCCAAGTGAACCGAGGCCGGGAAAAGCCTGCGCCTGCGCTTTAGAAGGGAAACGGAGTCGCCATGCCACGCCGACGAGAGGTCACCGAGCGCCCCGTGCGGCCGGATCCGAAATACGGCAGCCGCCTGGTGGCCAAGTTCATCAACAGCCTGATGCGGGACGGCAAAAAGAGTGTCGCCGAGAGGATCCTTTACGATTCTTTCGGCATCTTGAGCGAAAAGGTCAAAGAGACGCCGCTCAAGATTTTCGAGCAGGCCGTCGACAACGTGCGGCCGATGGTGGAGGTCCGCTCCCGGCGCGTGGGCGGTTCCACCTACCAGGTGCCGACGGAAATCCGCCCCTCGCGGCGCACCGCCCTCGGCATCCGCTGGCTGATTTCCTATGCGCGGCAGCGCACGGAGAAGGGCATGGCGCGCAAGCTGGCCGCCGAGCTGCTTGACGCCGCCAACAACCGCGGCGGGGCCGTGAAGAAACGCGAAGACACGCACAAGATGGCGGAGGCGAACAAGGCGTTTGCTCATTTTCGCTGGTAACCGGCCCAGCGGCCGGCGGCACAGCGTCTCAGCGCGGAGGGCATAAGGTGTCCACTATGCCCTCCGCATGTTCAGGCGGAGGAGAGAGCGATGGCGAAGCAGAAGTTTGAGCGCAAGAAGCCGCATGTGAATGTGGGGACGATTGGGCACATTGATCATGGCAAGACGACGTTGACGGCGGCGATTACGAAGCAGTTGAGTTTACGGGGGATGG
>CALIUY010000033.1 GCA_938048455.1 uncultured Desulfobacterales bacterium
GTGGTCTTCCGCTTCCGCCTGAGCCCGGCGATCGCCCTGCAGGCCGTGGGTTTCGCTCTGCTCATGGGGCTCGCCGGGGGTCTGCTTCCCGCGCTGCGGGCGGCACGGATGGACCTGCTCGCAGCCCTCGGCCGCAGCTGACGGAGCCTCCGGCGGACTCGCGTCCGCTCAAAGAGAGGCGCTGATTTCCCGGAGTTTCGCGCGCAGCTGCTCCAGGCTGAAAGGCTTTTGGATGAAGCCGCGGCAGCCCTGCCGCAGAAGCTCCATCGCCTCGCCGTTCAGGCTGAAGCCGCTTGAGAGCAGAACGGCGACCTCGGGTCGGATGGCCCGCAGCCGCGCGAACACCTCGGCTCCGGTGAGGCCGGGCATGATCAGGTCCAGGATCACGAGATCGATCTCGCGGTGCCGCGCGGCGTAGAGGCCGATCGCCTCCTCGCCGCTGCGTGCGGTCAGGACTTCGAAGCCGAGGCGCCGGAGCATCTTTTCCCCGATCTCGCAGACGATCTCCTCGTCTTCGACAAGCAACACCCTGCGCGGCGGGGCGGAGGGCGGGGATCCGGAGCGCGGGGCCGCTTGCCGGGCCGCCTGCGCGGGAAGAAAGACCCGGAACGTCGAGCCTTCGCCCTTGCGGCTTTCGACGGTAATGAAGCCGTTGTGACTGCGCACGATGCCCCAGGCCGCGGAGAGCCCCAGGCCCTTCGCCTCGGCCCGGGAACGCGTCGAAAAAAACGGCTCGAAGATTCGCTTGCGGACCGCCTCCTCCATGCCCTCGCCGGAGTCGCGCACCTCGAGGCGCACGTAAGGGCCGGGCGGGGCGTCCGGCGGCCGCTCGGGGTCGTTTTCCGCGACCTCGACGTTGTCGGTGGCGACCTCGAGGGTGCCGCCCGCCTCCATGGCCTGCCAGGCATTGACCAGCAGATTGAGCAGCACCTGCTGGATTTGGGTCTGGTCGGCCTCGATCGGGCGAAGGTCGGCGGCGAGCCGCTTGCGGATCTCGAGCTCTTTTCGGGTTTTGCCGAAGAGATCGACGGTCTGGGCGACCAGGCGGTTCAGGTCGGTTACGCGCACGTCGTACTTGCCGCCCCGGGCGAAGCCCAAAATCTGGCGTGTGAGCTCGGAGGCGCGCTCGACGGCGCCCTCGATTTTCTGGAGATAGGGAAGGTCGGGGTGATCCTTTTCCTTGTTCAGGCGCAAAAGCGAGAGGTTTCCCTGGATCCCCATGAGCAGGTTGTTGAAGTCGTGGGCGACCCCGCCGGCGAGGGTGCCGATCGCCTCCATCTTTTGCGCCTGCTGCATGTGCAGGGCGAGCCGGCGGCGTTCCTCCTCGGCCTCGGCCGCCGCGGAACGATCCAGCAGGAGAAAACCGAAACCCCGGGGCGCGCCGTCGGGCGCGCGATCGAGGGCGACCGCAAGCGTCACCGGCCGTCGGCGCCCCTCGGGGCCCTCGAGGAGGGTTTCGAAGACCCCGGAGTCGCCACCGGAGGCGACGAGCTCGGCGAGCCGCCGCTCGAGGGCGGGCCGTTCCTCGGCCGCAACGCATTCCCACAGGCGAGGCGGGGCGATCTTCTCGTCCCCTCGCCCCACGATCCGGGAAAAGGCCGGGCTCCACTCGCGCCAAAGGCCTTCCCGGTCCGCGAAGGCCACTCCGAGGGATGCGGTCTCGAGCATCCGGCCGATCAACCGCAGGCGCTGGCGTTCATCCATGGGCGGCGTTCTTTCTAGGGGCGGGCAGCATCCCGGGGCTTGGTCTCGAAGCGGTCGTTCGTCTGATCCTGCAAGAAGACATGGTCGAAACGCCGCGGGGAGGCTTCCTCGTACCAGGCGAGCCCCTGCTGTCGACAGGAGGGGCAGGCGTTTCGCGGCACGTGGACGGCGAGGATGTGCACGCCGCGGTCCGAGGTGGAGTCGATGCGCAGCGCGCCGCCGCAGTGCCCGCAGGGGGTCACCTCCTCGAGCTGGGTCTCCGAGAAGCCGTCGGTGTCATAGAAAATGCGCCGGCGCCGTCGGTAGGGGTTCCCTTCGGCGAGCCGCCGCTCGCGGAGCTTTTCGCGCTTTTGCCAGCAGGAGAGCACGAGGTCGCAGACCTGGTGCACGGCCGCGGTCACCGAGGCCGACTGGCGGATCTGATGCCGGTCGTAGTCCGGCTCCCGGACGTGGCGGAAGTCCAGGCCGGCCATGGCGAGGAGAATCCCCACGTTGACATAAGGCAGCGCTCCCTCGATCGAGTAACCGCCCTCAAGCACGGCGATGTCGGCGCCCAGCTCCGCGGTCAGCTCGGCGTAGCCGCGCGCCGAGAAGTTCATGTTCGTGATCGGGTCGGTGTAGTGGTTGTCCTGGCCGGCGGAGTTGACGATCAGATCGGGCCGAAACTCGGCGAGGACCGGACGGACGACGTGGTGCAGGGCATGAAGGAAGCCTTCCTCGGTCGTGTGGGGGGGGAGCGGGATGTTGAGCGTGGTGCCAAAGGCGTTCGGACCCCCGAGCTCCTCGGGGAAACCGCTTCCGGGGTAAAGGGTCCGGCCGTCCTGGTGCAGCGAGATGAAGAGCGTGTCGGGATCGTGCCAGTAGATGTCCTGGGTCCCGTCGCCGTGGTGACAGTCGGTGTCCACCACGGCGACCCGGCGGATCCCGTATTTCCGCCGCAGGAACTCGATCATGATCGCTTCGATGTTGATGTTGCAGAAGCCGCGGGCGCCGTGGACGACGCGCATTGCGTGGTGTCCCGGCGGTCGAACCAAGGCGAAACCCCGGTCGACGCGTTTTTCGCAGACGGCCATGCCGACGGTCTTGGCGCCGCCCGCGCTGATGAAGTGCGACTCGGTCGCGACCGTCCAGGGGTCGGGCACGCAGAAATGCACGCGTTGGATGTCGGCGAGGACGACGGGGTCGGGCTTGAACTCGAAGATCCCCTCGATGTCGAAGATCCCCTCCTCGAGAATCTGGTCTTGGGTGTAGAGCAGCCGCTCCTCGCGCTCCGGGTGCTGCGGGTGGATCGCCCAGTCGTAGGCCGGGAAAAAGACGAGCCCGACGCGGTGTCTGGCCTGGAGCATAGCCTCAGGGTCCCGTGGCCGTCCGGACCGGGGGAGCTTCGGCCGGGGCCGCCAAGCGCGCGAGCAGCTCGTCGTACCCGTGGATCAAACCCGGTTTGACCTGGACCCGCACGCGCAGGTTCTTGCCCGTGGTATGGAAACCGCGGATCATGTTGAATTCCTGGGCCTCGACGACCTCCATTTCCAGGTACCGGGGGTTGGCTCCCCGAGCGAGGGCCTTCTCCCGAAGCAAGGCGAGCGCCTGCGCGGTCGCCTCCTGCATGCCGTAGGGCAGCGCGATCGGCTGGTGGAAGTTTTCGGCCGGGGCGCGCGCGAGCCGCTGCTCGGTGTCGGCGAAGAACTCGACCTCGCAGGTCGTGCGAGCCAGCGCCGCGCCGATCGCGTTGGCGACCTCCCAGCGCGGGACGACGCGGACGGAAAGCGGGGTCAGGGCGGCGAGGGTCCCGGCGAAGTGGGGTGCGGGTCCCCCGAGGACGAGCAGCCTCTGCGGCCGCACGCGGTAGCCCTCCATCAGCTCGTGCACGGTGTAGACGGGCTGGGCGTTGATGCCCTCGACCAGACGGTCGGCCGCGGCGAGCATCTGGCGGCAGGCGGTCTCGAGGATACGGCGGGAGAGGGCCTCGACGTCGAGCCCGAGCCCCGCGGCGAGCGGCCGGAGCCCCTCGGCCGCCCGGCGGCGCTCGGGGTGCGGGAGGATCCCCAGGGCGGCCATGGCGTCGGTCGGGGTGGGATGCCGGCCGCCGAAAATCAAAGCCGGCCCGCGCCGCTCCGGCCCCACCACGAGTTCTCCGCCCTTCAGCCGCACCGCACTGTCGCCCCCGGTCCCGATCGAGAGGGTCTCCAGCGAGCGAATCAGCGTGCGGTAGGCCCCGATCGTGATTCCGTTGGGGTTCAACACCGGCGCCCGGCCGATCAGCACGGCGAGGTCCGTGGTCGTCCCTCCGATATCCATCACCACGGCGTCGTCTTCGCCCGCGGCCGCGGCCACCGCACCCATGACGCTCGCCGCCGGGCCGGAGAGCACGGTTTGAATGGGCGCCTCGAGCGAGGCCTCGAGCTTCATGTTGCCGCCGTCGGCCTTGAGCAGCCGCAGCGGGAGCTGCAGCCCCTTTTCGGCAAGGCTGCCGCAGACGGCGTCGAAGAAGGACCGGTGCAGCGGGTAGACCGCGGCGTTCAGGTAGGTGGTCGCGATGCGTCGGGCGAAGTTCAGCCGTCCGGAGACGCGGTGGCCGAGGAAGACGCCTTCGAACCCCTCCCCGAGCATCTCGCGGATGGCGATCTCGTGGGCGGGGTTGCGTACCGAAAACTTGCCGACGATCCCCACCTGGCGGATGCCCTCGCGTCGCAGGCGCTCGGCGGCGCGGCGGATTTCGACTTCATCGAGGGGCTCGACCTCCCGGCCGCGGTGGTCGATCGAGCCGCGAACGCAAATGTAGGCCTCTCCCGTGCGGAAGGCCTCCGGGTCGATGCCCGGGCCGGCGCTGACGATCAGCCCCACCGGCGGGATGTTGCCCTGGATCACGGCGTTGGTGGTGAGGGTGGTGGAGAGAACGATGCGGCGGATGCCCTCGGGGGGGATGCCCGCGGTGACCGCTTCAAGGGCGGCGAGGATCGAGCCGAAGAGATCCTCGGGATCCGTGGGGATCTTGGCCTGCCGGAGAAGCCCGCTCTGGTCCAGCAGGACGACGTCCGTGTGCGTCCCTCCGACATCCAGCCCGATGATCATGCCGTGCTTCCGGTCGCGTTGGCTTGGATCCCCTGTACCCCCTAACCAAAAGCGGCAGGGCTGTCAACCGCCGCCCGGGGAGAGCCCGGGGGCTGGGGATCGGCCCGAGGCGGGCGCTTCAGGAGGGAGCCTCGCCGGGCGAGGGCCGGAGCGGCAAGCCGAATTTGCGGATCTTCTTGTAGAGCAGGGTGCGGTGGATGCCGAGCCGGCGGGCCGCCTCCGCTTTGTGAAAGTTCGTCTCCTGGAGCGTGTTCCAGATGAGTTCCCGCTCGGTCTGGGACTGGACCTCCCGCAGCGAGGCGCCGCGGCGAGGGGCGCCGCGCGCCGGGCTGCGTTGCAGGGGAAAGGGCAGATCGATCAACCGGACTCGTTCCCCCTCGAGGGCGTGCAGGCTGCGCTCGAGCACATGGATCAGCTCGCGCACGTTCCCCGGCCATTCCCAGCGCCGCAGGGCGCGCTCGGCCTCGGGATCGAGGCCGACCGTTCCCAGGCCGGCTTCCCGTGCCGCGCGGGCGAGGTAGGCGCGGGCGATGGCGACCACGTCCTCCGGGCGCTCGCGCAACGGCGGGATGTGGAGCGCGACCACGTTCAGCCGGTAAAAGAGGTCCTTGCGGAATCGGCCGGCCGCGAGCATCGTTTCCAGGTTCTGGTTGGTGGCGGCGATCACGCGGAAGTCGGAGCGCACCACGCGGTTTCCTCCGACCCGCTCAAACTCCTTGTCTTCGATGGCCCGCAGGAGCTTCGGCTGCATCTCGAGCGGCAGATCCCCCACCTCGTCGAGAAAGATCGTTCCCTCGTGGGCGAGCTCGAATTTTCCGGGCTTGCCCCCCGCACGGGCGCCGGTGAAGGCCCCCTTCTCGTAACCGAAGAGTTCGGATTCGAGGAGATCGCGCGGGATGGCCGCACAGTTGATGCGCACGAAGGGCCCCAGGCGGCGGACGCTCGCGTGGTGGATCGCCTGGGCGAACATCTCCTTTCCGGTCCCGCTTTCGCCGGTGATCAGAACGGGGAAGCTGTTCTGGGCGGCGCGCATCGCCTCGCGCTTGAGCGCCTGGAGCGCCTCGCTCTCGCCGAGGATACTCTCGAAGGTGTAGCGGGTGGAGCGCAGGGCCAGCAGCTCCTCCTCGTAGATCTTAACCTTGGATTCGAGCAGCTGCAGTTCCCGGGCGAGTTTGGCGACGTCGCGCACGTCCTTGAACATCACCTGGCCGAAGACCGCGATCACCCGGCCGTCTTTTCGGATCGGGATCCGCTGGACGACCATCTTCTGGCCGCGGATGACCTGGGAGTGGTTGATCTCGGCGACCCCCGTGCGGGCGACGATGTGCATGCGGGAATTCTCCACCGCTTCGGTGCAATGCCGGCCGATCTGCGCCTTCGGGTCCACCCCGAGGAACTGGCCGTAGGGCCGGTTGAAATGGGTGATGAACCCCTCGGCGTCGACCACCATGGCGCCGTTGTAGATGCTCTCGAAGATCCTCTCGTACATGTCCAGCCGTTGCCGGAGGTCTTCGATTTCGTTCTGGAGCGGGTTGTCGGCCATCGCCTGGCCCCTCCGAGGCGGCGGGCGTTTACCAGAGGCGCATCGACTCGAGGAAGAGCTGTTTCAACTCCTCGGCCCCGACCGGACGCGGCGAGAGCTTGGTCACGCGGTGCTGGGGGAGGGTGCCCTCGACGAGGCGGTCCACGTCCTCGGGACCGAAGCCGACGGCGGCCAGGCCGTTCGGCATGCCCACCCGCCGCATGATCGCCACCAACGCCTGGGCGAGGATTTCGCCCGCCTCCTCGCGGCGTGCGCCCGTCGTGTCGCAACCCATCAGCCGGGCGCAGGCGAGATGCCGCTCCGGATCGGCGGGCCCCGTGAAGCGGAAAACCGCCGGGGCGTTCAGGCTGACGGCCATGCCGTGGGGGACGAGGGGACGGCCCGGTGGGTAGCCCTCGGGGACATAGCCCCGCACCAGCCCCGAGACGGGATAGGACATCCCGTGGGCGAGGTGCACGCCGGCGTTGCCGAAGCCGATGCCGGCGTAGGTGGCCGCCAACAAGACCTCGCCGCGCGCCTCGTCGTCCTCGGGGTGCTCGACCGCACGGACCAGGCGGCGCGCGATCATCTCGACGGCGCGTGCGGCCCAGACGTCGCTGATCGGGTTCGCCCCCTGGTAGGCCGGCCGCAGCCGCGGGTGGTCGGCCGCCGGGCGGCGGTGGTAGGGCAGCGCGGTCAGCGACTCGAGGGCGTGGGTGAGCTGGTCGAGGCCCGTGCAGGCGGCCACCATGCGCGGCATCGTGCGCGTGTTCTCCGGATCGATGATGCCGCGCAGCGGCCGCAGCGCGCGGCTGGCGATGCCGGTCTTGGCGCCCATCTCCAGGAAATCGAAGATCGCCACCCCCGTGGTCTCGCTTCCGGTGCCCGCGGTGGTGGGCACGGCGATCATGGGTTTGAGCGGCCCGGGGACCGGCCGGCCCATGCCGATCGGGGGATTGACGTAGGTGAGAAAGTCGGCGGGCCAGGTGGCGTAAAGGTTCGCCGCCTTGCAGGTGTCCATGCTCGATCCCCCGCCCACCGCGACGTAGCCGTCGAAGCGGCCCTCCCGCGCGAAGTCGATCGCCTCCCGGAAGGAGCGGTCGGTCGGCTCGATCTGCACCCGGTCGTAGAGCACGGCGTCGATGCCGCGCTCGCGCAGGGCCTCCATCGTGACGCCGACGGGCTGGCTCTTCGTGAGGCCCGGGTCGGTCACGACCATGACCCGCCGGCAGCCGAATTCCTCCAGGTCAAAGCCGATCTCGCGCGTGACGCCCGTGCCGTACTTGATGCTCGAGGTGTCCATCGTGAAGGCGTTTTCGAGTTGCATCGAAGCCTCCTTCGGAAACGGTGCGGGGCTACCTCGCCGGCGCTCGCCGTTCATTCCAGACCCGAGCTGCGGCGGATCCAGCGGGCCATGGCCGAGACGTCCTCGTCGCCCAGCCCCTGCCCGATCAGGGCGTTTTCGATCTGCTCGACCAGGGCGGCGAGCGGCGTGAAGGCCCCCACCTCGCGCGCCGCCTCGAGCGCGATCCCCAGGTCCTTGCGGTGCAGCCGCACCCGGAACCCGAGGGGGTAGCGGTTGTGGATCATGTTCCCGGAGCGGTGGGTCAGCCCCCAGGAGCCGGCCGCGCCGCCGGAGATCGCGGCGACGACCTTGTCCATATCCAGACCCGCCTTGAGACCGAGGACCATCCCTTCGGCGACGGCGAGATAGGTGCCGCAGAGGATGACCTGATTGATCGCCTTGGTCATCTGGCCGGAGCCGACCGGCCCGATGTGGATGACGGTCTTGCCCACGGCCTCGAGCACCGGGCGGGCCGCCTCCAGAGCTTCGGCCTCTCCGCCGACCATGATCGAGAGGGTCGCCAGCCGTGCGCCTTCGGATCCCCCGGAGACGGGAGCGTCCAAAAAGGCGATGCCGCGTGCGGCGAGGGCGGCGGCGATTTCCCGGGCCGCCGCGGGGCGGATGGTCGAAAAATCGACGACCGTCGCTCCCGGGGACGCCCCGTGGATTACGCCCTTTGCCCCGAGGATCACCGCCTCCACATCCGGAGTGTCGCTCACACAGGTGCAGACGACCTCGGCCCCCCGTGCGGCCTCGGCGGGTGTGGCGGCGCGCCGCGCGCCGGCCGCGGCCAGGGGCTCCTCGCGCTCCCGGGTACGGTTGTGGACGGTCACCGCATGGCCCGCGCGGATGAGGTTCAGGGCCATCGCGGCCCCCATGGTCCCCATGCCGATGAAGGCGACGTTCATGGGTTGCCCCCTTTGCCGGTTTTTTTAGAAGATTTTCCCCGGGTTCATCAACCCCTTGGGATCGATCAGATCCTTGATGCGCTTCATGAGACCGTAGGCCTCGCCGTGCTCGCGTGCCATGAATTTGCGCTTGCCGATACCGACCCCGTGCTCGCCGGTGCAGGTGCCGCCGCAGCCGAGCGCCCGCTCCACGACGTCGTGGTTCACGGCCTCGAGCCGGTCCCATTCCTGGGGATCGGCGGGGTCGCCGACGAGGACGACATGGAGGTTGCCGTCGCCGGCGTGACCGAAGACGTAGCCCACCACGCCCAGTTCGTCGACCCGCCGCTGGGCGAATTGCACCATCTCCGGGTAACGCGAGATGGGCACCGCCGCGTCCACGATCAGGGTTTCTTTCCGGGGGTGGGCGCGGTGGATCGTCTCCCAGGCCTCGTGGCGCGCGCGCCAGAGCTCCCGGCGCGCGGCCTCCTCGGTCGCGTGGCGGAAATCGACCGCCCCGAAGCCTTCGCAGATCTCGCGCGCGAGCCGGGCCGTCTCCTCGAGGGCGGCGGCGCTCACGGCGTGGAACTCGCAGAAGAGCGAGGGGGTCTCGGCCAGTCCGAGCTTTTTCTCTCGGTTCATGAGACGGATCAGGGCGGGGGGCAGAAGCTCGAGCGCCGCCGGCCCAAGCCCGGCGCCGATCAGGGCGGCGACCGCCTCGGAGGCGGGGGCGAGTTCGGGGAAGAGGATCACGGCGGCGAGGATGTGGCTGGGGATCCCCGCCAGCCGCAGGGTCGCTTCGGTGACGATGCCGAGGGTTCCCTCGGAGCCCACGAAAAGCCGGGTCAAATCGAAGCCGGCCGAGGACTTGGGGGCGAGGGTCCCCGTGCGGATCGCCTGACCGCCGGGCAGCACCACGGTCAGGCGCTGGACGTAATCGCGGGTCGCCCCGTATTTCACGGTCTGAACGCCGGAGGCGTTGTTCGCGATCATGCCGCCGATCGTCGCGTCGGCCCCGGGGTCGGGCGGAAAGAAGAGCCCGTGGCGGCCGGCCTGGCGGTTGAGCTCCTTGCGGGGGACCCCGGGCTGCACGTCGGCCTGGAGGTCCTGCGGCCGGATCGCGAGCACGCGGTTCATGCGGGTCATGTCGACGACGAGCCCGCCGCGGACCGGTACGGGATTGCCCTCGGTGCTCGTCCCGGCGCCCCAGGGGGTCACGGGCACTTCGCGCGCGTAAGCCCAGGCGAGCAGGCGCGCGACCTCTTCGGTCGACTCCGGCCAGACGATTCCGGCCGGCAGCACCCCCCGATGAAAGGAGATGTCGTGCCGGTGGAGTTCGCGGTGGGACATGCCGGTCGAGAAACGCTCCCGGCCGACGATCGCGGCGAGTTCCGCCGCCTGCTCCGGCGTGAAGGTTTCCATGGGTCGCTCCGAAAAGAAGGGTTTCGGCTTCGGCGCTCCTTCCCCGGCGGCGGGGCCGACGCTACGAGTAGATGAGCCCCGGCAGCCAGAGAATGAGGGGCGTCCAGAAGCAGGAGATCAGCAGGCACAGCAACGCGATGCCCACGAAGGGAAACGCCGCCACCGCCACGCGGCTCAGCGGTTCTCCCGAGATGCCGCAGCTCACAAACAGGCAGATCCCGACCGGGGGGGTCAGCATGCCGACGGCGAGATTGACGACCATGAGCACCCCGAACTGCACGGGATCGACGCCCATCTGGGGGGTGATCGCGGCGAGCACGGGAACGAGCAGGATCAGACTGGCCGCGGTTTCCATGACGCAGCCGACGACCAGCAGCCCCGCCATGACGAGCAGCAGCACCCCCCAGGCCGGCCAATCGAGCGCCTGGATCGCGGCCTGGAGCAGCTGAGGCCCCTGCTTCATGGCGACGAGCCAGGTGAACACCTTGGCCATGGCGATGATGAAGAGGATCGTCGCCGAAACGACCATGGCGCGCGAGATGATCCCGGGCAGCTCGCGGAAGGAGAGGCTGCGGTTCACGGCCATGGCGACGAAGAGGGCGTAAAAGACGGCCAGAGCCGCCGCCTCGGTCACGGTCACGACCCCCCCCAGAATGCCGCCCAACACGATCACCGGGGCCCCTAAAGCCCAGATGGCTTCCCGAAGCGAGCTCCAGGCGCGGGCGAGTGAAAACGGCTGTCTTGCGCCGTAGCCTCGCTTCCAGGAGATCCCCATGGCGACGGCCATGAAGGCGAGCCCGAAGAGCAGCCCCACGAGAATGCCCCCGGCGAAGAGCCGGGCGATCGACACGTTGGTAAGAAAGCCGAAGATGACCATGGGGATCGAAGGCGGGATCACCACCCCGATCGAACCGCCCGCGGCCACGACCGCGGCGGCGAAGGCCGGCGGGTAGCCCTGGCGGACCATGGCCGGGATCACGACCGCCCCGAGGGCCGCCGTGTCCGCCGCGGCGGAGCCGGAAATCCCGGCGAAAAACATGGAAGCGACGATGCAGGCGCAGGCGAGTCCGCCCGGCACCCAGCCGACGAGGCTGTCGGAGAAGTCGATCAGCTGCCGGCTGATCCCGCCCCGTTCCATGATCGCCCCGGCGAGCATGAAAAGCGGGACGGCCAGGAGATCGAAGGAGTCGACTCCGGCGAAGAGGAGCTGGATGATCGTTTGCCCGAGGGCGGGGATCGGGACCGTGGCCGGAAAGACCCCCGGGGTGAGCATGATGCCGATCGCGGGCAAGCCGATCGCGAGCGCAATCGGCATGCCCAACGCGATCAGCAAAAAAAGCAGCCCGAAGAGGACGGCGACGGTCATGATCGCTTCGGCCCGCGGAGTCGTCGCAAGCCGGCCACCCCGTGCACGAGAAAGATCGCCATCGCCAGCGGGATCGACGCGAAGGGGATGCCCATGGGGATTTGGGCCGAGGCGGTCGTGTGCTCCCAGGCCTTGACCGTGTAAGCGGCCGAAAACCACAGGAGCGCGCCGAAGCCCAAAATCGCCAGCCCCTGGAGCGCGACCCGGATCGCGGCCTCGGCTCCCGGTCCCATCCGGTGGCCGAAGCCGCGCAGTCCGATCAGGCTGGCGCGCTTGTAGGCCGAGGTCCCGCCGAGGAAGGTGATCGCCACCAGCAGATGTCGGCTCACCTCCTCCGACCAGCCGATCGAGGCCCCGGCGTAGCGGAAGACCACCTGCGCGAAGAGGATCAGGCAGATCGCGGCGCCGATCGCGAAAAGGAGCCTCTCCACGGCGGTGTTCAGGGAATCGCTCAGCCGCTGCAGACGGTCCACCGCGGGCTTCCCCCTATTTGACCGCCTGTTGGATCTGCTCGACGAGTTTCTTCACCTCGCCCGAAGCCGAGGCGATCACGGGCTCGGTCGCCTTGCGGAAGGCCGGAAGATCCGGGTCTTCCACGACCTGCATGCCCGCCGCCTTGAGCTCCTCGAGCTGCCGTTTCTCGTTGTCGCGGATGAAGCGGCGGCCCTGGAGGGCGGCCGAGACCGCGCAGTCGGCCACGATCTTTTTCGGGTCCGCGGGCAGACCGTCGATGAAGGCCTTGTTGGCGATGAAGACGAGCGCCGAGTAGACGTGGCGGGTGAGGGTCAGATGCTTCTGTCCGGCCTCGATCAATTTGGCGGCGTAAATGACGGCGATCGGGTTCTCCTGCCCGTCGATCACGCCCTGCTGGAGCTGGGTGAAAATCGGCCAGGCCATGGGGGTGGGGTTCGAGCCGATCGCGCGCCAGATCGCCAGGTGCGTCGGGGCCTCCATCGTGCGGATCTTGAGCCCCTTCAGGTCTTCGGGGGTTTTGACCGGCCGCTTGGCGTTGGTTACGTTGCGGAAGCCGTTGTCGAGGAAGGCGAGGGCCACGAACCCCGATTTCTCGAATTTTCGGGCGAGCTCACGCCCGATCGGACCGTCGAGCACCTTGTCGGCCGCCTCGTAAGAGGGAAAGACGAAGGGCATCTCGAGGGCCTTGATCTCGGGCACGAAGGCCTCGATCGGGCCGGTGGTGCACACGGACATCTGGGTGGTCCCGAGCTGGATCTGCTGGAGGACCTGGGTTTCACTGCCCAGGGCGGCCGAGTGGTGCACGTTGACGGCGAGTTTTCCGGGGGCGGCCTTCTCGACGCACTCCTTGAACCAGAAGGCGGCTTTCGTGTGCACGAAGTCGGGGTTGGTGACGGCGGCGATGTTGATCTGCGTCTGGGCCGTCGCGGCGGAGGCAACGGCGACGAACCCGACTCCCACGATCCAGGCGAGAATTTTTGCGCGCATGACTCGACTCCTTTTGTTCTTTGTGGGGGAAAGGGGCGTTGGCGGTCTGAGGCATAGAAGAAAGCGCCAGGCCTGTCAACACGCTCCTGAGGCTCAGGCGGCCTGGCGGCCGCCGGTTTCGCGGGCGAAGAGAAGCAGCCCGAAGGCGAGCGCGAGCCAGCCGAGCGGGAGCAGCCAGGCCGCCCGCCAGGCGTCGGCGCCGTAAAGGCGCAGTCCGCCGGAGAGGCTTCCGTCCCAGAAGCGATCGAGCATCCAGCCCACCGCCGGCTGAAGCGCGGTCGGCCCGAGCATGATCCCCATGTTGATCACCCCGGTCACGGTCCCCGTCAGGCGAAGCGGGGCCGACTCCTTGGCGAGCGGCCAGCAGACGGTGAAGCTCGAGGAGGCGATCCCCGTGAGCACCGCCTGGAGGGTGAGCGCCGCGGGCGAAAGGCGCGGGGCGCCGTAGAGCAGGACGGCCCAGCAGACGATCGCGGCGGCGAGCCCGGAGAGCATGAGCGGCTTTCGCTTTCCCAGGGCGTCGGTCAGGCGACCGGTGAGCGGGGTGGCGACCGCCCAGGCGACGAGCAGCAGGGTGGTCAGGCCGGCAGCCTGCGGCGCCGAGAGCCCGCAGGCCTGGGTGAGAAACGGGACCCCCCAGAGGCCGCAGAAGGTGAGGACACAGCCCACCGGGCCGGCGGGGATCAGGACCAGCAGGCGGATGTTGCGGATGCCCAGGACCTCGGCCAGGTCGCCGAAAAGCCGGGGGCGGTCGGCGCAGGCCCCGCGGGCGGCCGGCGCGTAACTGCGGAAGCCGCGCTCGAAGGGGTCGTCGCGTACGAGGGCCCACAGGAGGATCGCCAAAGCCGCGCTCGCCCCGGCCGAGGCGAGGATCGCCGGCCGCCAGCCGATCGCGTCCACGAGCAGCCGCAACGGGACGCCGGCGAGCAACGCGCCGGTGATCCCGGCGAGCAGCGCGATCCCCGAGATCATCGAGAAGACCCGCGCGGGAAACCAGTGCGCGGCGAGTTTGAGGGTGACGACGAAGGAGACCGAGACCGTCGCCCCGATGAGCAGGCGTCCCATCCCCGCCCAGAAGACGCTCGGGGCGAGCGCGCAGACGAGGGCTCCGGCCGTGCAGCCGATCGCCCCCGCCGTGAGCAGCCGCCGCGGCCCCCAGCGATCGGCGAGGATGCCGGTCGGAATCTGCATCAGCCAGTAGCTGTAGAAGTAGAGGGCCGAGAGCTGGCCCAGACCGGCGGCGTGAATCCCGAAATCGGTCATCCATTCCCGCGTCAGGACCGCCGGCGCCAAGCGGTGGAAGAAGGCGACGAGGTAGAACAAAGCGCCCAGGCTCCAGACGGTGGCGGAGACCCGCAGCGGGGGAAACGCCAGCTCGGCTTCCGCGGCGTTCGGCTCGGGTTTCGGCGCTCTCATTCGGGGAGAAAGACGGCGCAGGCGATCACCGTCGTCCACAGACCGTCTTTGTGGCCGCGGGCCGACTGGCAGATGCTGCGGCTTTCGAAGTGCCGCGCCCCCACCTGGTAGACCTGTTTGCGCTCGTCCCAGGCGACATCCGGGTTCAACTCGATGCCCAGGGTGGAGGCGAGCATGGTCGCCGCGAGATCCTCGGCGAAGTCGGCCGCTTTCTTGCGCGTCTGCCCGAAGGCGTGATGTTCGCTGATGTAGCCGTACTGGCCGCGGTCCCGGGGGCGGGCGAGCCCGATGGCGGCCGCGACCAGGCGGTTGGGCTCCTGGGTGCTCTCGCGCGCCATGACGACGAAGGTGAGTTGCCCGGGCCGAAGCCGTCGGATCCCCTCGGCGCGGGAGAGGAAGCGACAGCCCGGGGGGAAAATGCTCGACACCGTGACCAGGTTGCAGGTTTCGATGCCGGCCCGCCTCAGGGCGAGCTCGAAGCTTTGCAGCCGGTTGCGGTGGTGTCCCACCCCCTGGGTGAAGAAGATGGACTGCGGAACGAAGGTCATGGGTCGGTCCTCCCGTTCATGCGAGGATGAAGACCAGAAGCTCGCGCGGCCCGTGCACGCCGAAGGCGAGCGTGAGCTCGATGTCCGCGGTCTTGGAAGGGCCCGAGACGAGAACGAGGTTCGCCGCAAGGGGCGGGGCGAAGGATCCGTCCGCGAGGGCGTCCTCGAAGGTGGGGTAGATCCGCTCCGCGGGCACGAGGACGACGTGCACGGGAGGAACGAGCGAAAGCAACCGCGGCTCCTCCGGCCCGGGGCGAAGCAGCAGGACTCCCGGATCGGCCGCCGCGGCCGCGGCGGCCGTGATCCCGGCCGCGGCGGAAAACAGCCGCCCCCGGAAATCCTCGACCGCCCCCTCCCAGGCGACGAGCCGGGGGGAGTCTTGGGCGGCGGGGGTCCAGGCCTCCTCGAGTTCCACCGCCCAAGGGCTGCCGGGGAAGTAGAGCAGCTCGGAAAGCCCCCGACCCGCGAGACGCTCCCGGAGTTCGGCCGCCCAGCGCCCGCCTGGCAGCCGGTGCACCTCGGCGCGCATCGCCGTGAGCGCGGCCTCCAGGGCGGCCGCGGTCTCCGGGCCGGGGGCGGCGGGCGGCCGGGCTTCGGCTTCCGGCCGCGGCGGGATTTCGCGCGGGGCGGCGCGCAGACGGGCGAGGATCCGTTCGCGGGCGCGGGGTTCAGGCATCGGGGATTCCTTGGCGGCGCAGAATCCGCCTCAGGTTCCGGCGCGAGAAGCGCGGCTCGGCGTGCGTGCGCATCCAGCGCTCGAGGGGTCCGACCGGCGGGAGCAGTCCACCGAGCCACCGCCCGCCGGCGAGGATCGCCCGATAGATCGAGGGCCGCTGCACCGCCTGCCCCCAAGCCCACCAGGCGAGCCGCTCGAGCCGGTCGGGACGGCCCGATCCCCTCCGGTCGCCGCGGGAGGCGGGACTTCGGACGGCTTCCGCGCGCAACCGCCGCAGCAGGTGCGCGAGCGGGATCCTCACCGGGCAGACCTCCTCGCAGGCCCCGCAGAGGGTGGAGGCGAAGGGCAGCTCGCCCGCGCGGTCGATGCCGAGGAGCTGGGGGGTCAGCACCTTGCCGATCGGGCCGGGGTAGGTCGTGCCGTAGGCGTGTCCGCCGATCCGCGCGTACACGGGGCAGTGGTTCAGGCAGCAGCCGCAGCGGATGCAGCGCAGGGTCGCGCGCAGCTCGGGATCGGCGTAAACCGCCGAGCGGCCGTTGTCGAGCAGGACCAGGTGGACCTCGCGCGGTCCGTCCGGGTCCGCATTTCGCCGCGGGCCGCTGATCAGGTTCACGTAAGTCGTCACGCGCTGCCCGGTCGCCGAGCCCGTGAGCAGCCGCAACAAGGGCGGCAGATCTTCGAGGCGCTCGATGACCTTCTCGATCCCCATCACGGCGATGTGCAAGGGCGGCACGCCGGTGCACATGCGGCCGTTGCCCTCGTTTTCGACAAGACAGAGGGTTCCGGTCTCGGCGACCGCGAAGTTCACCCCGCTCAGTCCCGCCCCCGCCTCGCGGAAGCGCTCCCGCAGCGTGCGCCGGGCGATCGCGTTCAGCTCCGTCACCTCCTCGGTGTAGGGGGCTCCGGCGATCTTCTCCTGGAACAGCCGCGCGATCTGGGCGCGGTTCTTGTGGACGGCGGGGACGATGATGTGCGCGGGGGTCTCCCCGGCGAGCTGGATGATGAACTCGCCGAGATCGGTTTCCACGGTCTCGATCCCGTGACGGGCGAGGAAGGCGTTGAGGTGCATTTCCTCGGAGACCATGGATTTGCCCTTCACGACCCGGCGCACGCCGTGCGCCTCGAGGATTTCGAGCACGAGGCGGCAGCCTACGGCTGCGGTTTCGGCCCAGTGGACGCGGATCCCGTTCGCGGTGAGCCGGGACTCCAGTTCCTCGAGAAGCTCGGGCAGCCGGGCGAGCGCACGGTCGCGGATCGCGGCGGCTTGCGTCCGCAGCCGCTCGAGAGCGCGGCCGTCGGGGAAGACGGAGCGCCGCCGGGCGGCGAAAGCGCCCAGGGCGGAGGCGAAGTTGCGCCGCAGCGTCTCGTCCTCGAGCGCTTGCTCGATCCGGGATTCGAAGGCGCTATCCGCCACGGGTCCGCTCCCGCAGGAAATCGGCGAGATGCTGCGCGCGAAGGGCGAGCCCCCGGGCCTCGATCGCGCCTTGAAGGTTGAGCAGACAGCCGCAGTCGCCGGCGATCACCCGCTCGGCCCCCGTGGCCTGGATGTCGGCCAGCTTGTCGGCGGCCATCGCTCCGCAGAGCGCCGGCTGCTTGACGGAGAAGATCCCCCCGAAGCCGCAACATTCGGTTTCGTGGGAAAGAGGGACGAGTTCGACCCGCTCGAGCCCGGCGAGCAGCGCCTTCGCGCAGGGCACGACTTCCATCTCCCGCAGCGCATGGCAGGAGGAGTGCCAGGTCACCTTGAGCGGCGGGCCCGTGTCGTGCAGGCGCACCCCGAGCCCGCGGACGAGGAATTCGCTCCACTCGACGATGCGACCGGCGAAACGCTCGGCGGCCGCGCGCTCCGCAGGGTCGGGGAAAAGCCGCGGGTAGTGGTGCTTCATCATGCCGGCGCAGGAAGCCGAGGGAACGACGATCGGAAGCTCGCCCGCCAGCGCGTCCATCTGGCGGCGGGCGGCCGCGCGCGCCTCTTCCCGGAAGCCTGCGTTGTAGGCCGGCTGGCCGCAGCAGCTCTGGCCGGGGGGAAAGACGACCGCGACCCCTTCGCGCCCGATCAGCTCCACCACGGCGAGCGCCGTTTCCGGGAAGAAGGCCTCCACCAGGCAGGTGGCGAAGAGTTGCACGCGGGCGGGCTTGCGAGGGGCGAGGCTCATGCGGGCGCTTGCTCCGGATCGGGCGACGTGATAACCGACGAAAAACTACCACAGCCGGAGGGCGAAGAAAAGGCCGCCCGAAAGGATCCCCGCCATGCACGCGAAGAAAATCCTGCTCGGCATCGACGCCTCCGCCGGCTGCCGCGCGGCGCTCGACTACGTGGGCCGCCTGGCGGGAATCGTCCCGGAGCTCGGCGTGCGGCTGCTGCACATCGAGCCCACGGTTTCGGCTTTCCTGGCGGAGGAGGCGGGTCGCGATCCCCTGGCGCGGGAGCGGCTGGCGGCGCTGTGCCGCAAACACCAGTCCGCGGGCCGCCGCCTGCTCGAGGAGGCGCGCGAGGTGCTGCTGCGCGCCGGCCTGGCGCCCGGGGCGCTCGAGCTCGAGAGCCGGCCGCGGCGCGGGGGGGTGGCCCGGGACATCCTCGATGACGCCGAGGGGGGGCTCTTCGATGCCGTCGTGGTCGGCCGGCGCGGGGTTTCCCGGCTCGAGGAGATGTTCGGGGGAAGCGTTTCGCGGCATCTTTTGGAGCACTCGCGGCTGATCCCGGTGTGGATCGTGGACGGGGCGCCGCGCGGGGCGGGGATCCTCGCCGCCGTCGAGGGCTCGGAGAGCGCCCTTCGGGCCGTGGATCACCTGGCATTCCTGCTCTCCGGCGCGGCGGTTTCCCGGATCGTGCTTCTCCACGTCGCCCCGCGTTTGCGCGACGTCTGTGCGATCGACTTCGCGGCCGAGGCCCCCCACGACCTCGAGGAGGTCGTCGCCCGCGGCGACCGGCGCTGCATGGAGCATTTCTTCCCCGCGGCGATGCAGCGGCTTTCCGAGGCGGGGCTGTCCGGAGCGGTGGAAACGGCGACGGTGACGGTCTGGCGCGACATCGCGGCGACGGTTCTCCGGGAAGCGCGGCAGCGCGACTGCGGCACGATCGTTCTCGGCCGAAGCGGCTCGGGCGGCTCCGTCTTCGGCGGGCGGGTCGCCCACGGCGTGCTCGGCGGGCTCGAAGACGCCGCCCTCTGGGTCGTCCCGTGAACCCGGGAGCCGGGAGGACCGGCAGGGAGCTGTGCCGTCCGCTCCCACGGCAGGCGCGGACGATCGATCCTCCTCACCCGGATCGTCGTGACGGGCTGCGCCGTTGCCCTTGAGGCCGCAGCTTTCCTGAGGACGGCGAGAATGTAGGCCGGAGCCCCTCGGGTCCGCCGCGTCCCCCGGTTCTGCGGTCCTTCCGAAAGGGACGAGGTCCATCTCCGGTGGCCGTTCGTGCGGCCGCCGAAGGCCCATGCCCCTCTTGCGCCGCTCTCCCCGCGGGCCTGCATGCCGATCGGAGTCGAGGTTCAGGGCAGGGGCAGCAGGCCGAGAAAAAACTCCCGCAGGATGCCGTGGAGCGCAAAAAGGCTGTCGATCCGCAGGTGCTCGTCTGCGGCATGGGCGCTGGCGTCGCCGTCGGCGCCCCAGACGATGCCGGGGATGCCGAACGCGGAGAGAAAACGCGCATCGCTCGCCCCGTGCTCGGCGCCGAGCTCGGGGAAGCCGGCGATCGCGCGCAGCCGCTCGAGGTAGGGGCTTTCGCCCCCGAGAAAGAGGGGCTCGCGCTCGAGTTCGACGAGCTCGCCTTCGATGTCGCGGCGGATCGCCGCCACCAGGTCCTCGACGTCGTCCGTCTCCGTGTAGCGGATGTCGAAGAGGGCCTCGGCCTCGTCGGGCACCTGGTTTAGGGCCTTGCCTCCCTGGATGCGGCTTACGTTCATGGTGCGGTGCCAGTGATCGGGGGTCTCGAGCGCAAAGTGACGCCGCAACGCGGCGATGTCGGCGATCAGCCGCTCGATCGCGTTCTCCCCGAGCCAAGGCCGCGCCCCGTGCGCCGCCTTGCCGCGGGCGATCAGCTTGAGTCGGAGGATCCCCTTTTCCTTGACCACGATCTTCTTGAGATTTCCGCCGTCGAGGGCGATCGCGAACTCCGCCCGCAGGTGCGGCAGGGCGGCGCGGGCGCCGCGGCGGCCCCCGGTCTCCTCGTCGGCGGTGATGAGCAGCCCCAGGGGGAGCGCCTCCGGCCCGAGGCCGCGGGCGGAGAGCTCCCGTCGCATCTCGCCCGCGAGTACGACCGACAGGGCGACCGCGTATTTGTCGTCGAGGCTGCCGCGGCCGAAGAGCATCCCGTTTTCGATCCGAGGGGTGAAGAGGGCCTCGGGGGCCTCGACGACGTCGAGGTGCGACAGCAGAAGCACCGGAACCGAGCCGTCCGGCCGGGTTACGAGCAATGAGGGGATCCCTTCGTGCTCCAGCCGCCGGAAGGAGATCCCGCGGCGGGCGAGTTGCTCTTCCAGGAAGGCGACGCCGCGGGCGATCTCCTCGGGGCGCGAGGCGAGCGTGCGGAAGCCGATGAGCTCCCGGGTCAGTTCGAGAACTTCCTGTGCGGCGGTGTCGGCCATGGCTTGTTTCCCGCAGAAGGGCATCACGGAACGCGTCTGCTTCCTTATCAGCCTCCGGCTGCGGAATAAAGCGTTTGGGTTCGTTTTTTTTCGGATCCGGCGGTCGACCGGTTGACAATGCCCGGAGGCTGTGCCAAGAACGGGTCTCCGAAAAGGGGAAGCCCCGCCGTTCTGTTCTCGCTGCGTCGGAGCCTCTGCAACCCCAGATTCCCTTGCGGTGCGGCCGGATGGAAGCCGATCCTCCTCCCCCAGCGCAGGACGTGTCCCGGCCGTCCCCCGCTCCTGTCGGGGCGCGGTGGCGTCTCTTTCGCGCGCGGGCGATCCAGGCCGTGCTCCTTTTCGCCCTCTGGCTCGTGTTGAGCGGGATGTTCGACGTCCTGCATCTCGCCTACGGCGTCTTCTCGGTCGCCCTCGTGATGCTGCTCAATCACCGGCTCCATCTCTTGCCGCTGTCTCCCGGGGAGTCGGCCACGGAACACCCGATCATCCTGCACCGGCTTTTGTTCTACCTTCTCTGGCTTCTTTGGCAGATCGTGCAGTCGGGGATCTATGTGGCCTATATCGTGCTGCACCCCCGGATGCCGATCGATCCGCGGATCGTCTTCTTCCGCTCGCGTCAGGCGAACGTCCAGGCGCGTGTCATCCTCGGCAACTCGATCACCCTGACCCCGGGAACGATCACCATCGAAATCGAAGGCGACCGCTTCATGGTGCATGCGCTGAACGGGGAAGTCGCCGACGGGCTCGTTTCCGGAGACATGGAATGCCGTGTCGCCCGGCTGTATCTGAAAGCCTACAGCGTCTCGGACGCCTGCTTTGACGTCCGAATCAGCCAGGAGTGGTGAACGTCGGCGATGGAATCGTTTTTCTTCGGCGTGGCCTTGGCCCTGACCGTGATTCTTCTGATCCCGTTCTACCGCGTCTACCGGGGGCCTGCCGTGGGCGACCGCCTGCTCGGCGCCTCGGCCGCCGGCACCAAGACCCTGACGCTCGTGCTTTTGATCGGCGTGCTCTACGACCGCATCGACCTGTTCGTGGACATCTCCATGGGCTACGCCATCCTGAACTTTGCCGGGGTCATCGCCATGTCCAAGTATTTCCGCACCCAGACGGCCGGAAGGAGGTAGCGGGATGGAGTTTTGGACGAATCTGCTCGCCGGGGCTTTCATCATCGCCGGGGTCTTCTTCATGATGATCGGCAGCATCGGCATCATCCGTCTGCCCGATTTCTACACCCGCGCCCACGCCGCCGGGAAAGTGGACACGCTGGGCATCATGCTCTTCATCGCCGGCCTGATCGTCTACGAAGGGTTGACTTTGGTGAGCGTGAAGCTCGCCCTCATCAGCATCTTCATTGCGCTCACCAGCCCCGTCGCCACCCACCACATGGTTCGCCGCGCACTCGCCTACGGCCTCAAGCCGTGGACCCGCAGCTGAGCCGGAGGGGAAAGACCGTGCACTGGCAGATCGAAATTTTGCTTCTGGTGATCCTGGTCGTGGCCGCGCTCACCGCGCTGCAGCTCAAGAACCTGCTGGCGGCCGTGGTCACCCTGAACATTTTCAGCTTCATGTCCGCGGCGCTCATGGTCTCCATGGGGGCGATCGACGTCGCTTTCACCGAGGCCGTGGTCGGCGCGGGCGCGGTCGGCATCTTCAACATCCTGGCGATCTTCCGAACGACACGGAGGACCCTCGATTGAAAACCCTCAACCGGATTCTCCTTTTGGCCCTGGGGGTCGTGCTGGCGGTCGCCGTTGCCGGCTTGCCGCCGCGCGGCGATATCCAGGCCCCGAGCCACCTCGCCGCCAACGCCACCGGAGCCCCGGTGGCCGGGGCCTATTACATCCAGAACGCATACCGGCATGCCCGGACCCCCAACATGGTTACGGTCATTCTGGCCGATTACCGCGGATTCGACACGCTCGGCGAAACCCTCGTCGTCTTCACCGGGGCGATCGCCGTGCTCTTCATTCTGCGCCGGAGAACGCCATGAGAGAGGCCTCGACCAGCCCCATCATCCAGGTGGCGATCCGCGGGCTCATGCCCGTGATCCAGCTCGTCGGGCTCTATGTCTTTTTTCACGGCCACTACAGCCCCGGCGGAGGGTTTCAGGGGGGAGTGCTGCTCGCGGTGAGCGTGATGCTCGGACGGCTCGCCCTCGGATTGGAAATGAGCCAGGTCGTGTTCCGCTCCGGCATCGCCGTCGGCCTGAGCGCGGTCGGGGTGATGATTTACGCCGCAACGGGGCTCGCCGCACTGCTGGGAGGAGGGGAGTTTCTCAACTACGGGTTTCTCCCGATTCCGGGGCTCGACCCCCCTGCCTTGCGGAACCTGGGGATCCTGCTGATCGAGGCCGGGGTGACCGTGGGGGTGATGATGGCGCTGATCGCCATTTACGACGAGATCGTGGAAAGTCGCACCGAGAGCAGCGTGCTGGCGACCTTCGAGTAAGGGCGCAGGAGGCGATCCGCCGCTGGAGGCGGAAACCATCCGGCAGGAGGGGCCGGAAAGGATGCGGATGCCGAAGTGATCGACCTGATTCGCGGCCATTACGTCTACTTTTTTCTCGCCGGGCTTTTTCTCATCGGCCTCTACGCCATTATGTTCAAAGGCAATCTGATGAAGAAGATCATCGGCATGTCCATCATGCAGAGCTCGGTGATCCTCTTTTACGTATCGAGCGCTTACAAGGACGGAGGCACCGTCCCGGTGCTGGATCCCCGACGGGGGGTCGAAAACCCCGATCTCTACCTCAATCCGTTGCCCCATTGCCTCATGCTGACGGCGATCGTCGTTGCCGTGGTCACCCTGGGGGTATCCTTCGCCATGATCATCGACATCTACCGCAACTACGAGACGATCGAGGAACCGCTCCTGCTCGAACGGTTGAAAGACGAGGCATGATCGGCCCCCAGATCTGCATGCTGATTCCCGTCGTCTATCTCTTCGGCGCGCTGCTCGTCCCGCTGATCGGCTGGCGCCGCGGAGCGGCGGGCTGGGGGATGGCGCTGGCGGCGGCGGCCGGGGCCTTCTTTTTTTCCCTCGGGGGCTTGGCCGGCGTCCTGCAGCGAGGATCCCTCAGCTACCATCTGGGCGGTTGGATGCCCCCCATCGGCATCGAGTTCGTGATGGACCCGCTGTCGGCTTTTCTCGAGGTCGTGATCACGGGGATCGGCTTGCTCGCCGTGGTCTACACCCGGCGCAGCGTGGAGCACGAGATCCCCGACCGCCTGATGCCGTTTTCCTCGCTTGCGCTTCTCGTGCTGACGGGGCTATCGGGCATGGTGATCACCGGGGACCTTTTCAACCTCTACGTCTTCCTCGAAATCAGCGCGCTCGCCGGCTACGCGCTGATCGCCGTCGGCGAGCGGCCGGCCTCCTACGCCGCTTTCCGCTATCTCGGAATGGGGACGGTCGGGGCCTCCTTTTACCTGCTGGGCCTCGCGTTCCTTTACATGACCCTCGGTACGCTCAACATGGCCGATCTCTCCCGGATGCTCGCCGTCACCGACGTTTCGGCGACCGTCGCCGTCGGCCTGCTGCTCCTCTTCATGGGGGCGGCCCTGAAAATGGCGCTTTTCCCGATGCACGGCTGGCTGCCCGACGCCTACACGCACGCCTCCTCCGCGGCCACGGCCCTCATCGCCCCGATCGGCACCAAGGTCGCCGGGTACATCCTGATCCGGGTGCTGCTCTACCTCCTCGGAGCCGGCGAAAAGGGAAGCGGGCTTCCGCTGCTTTCGCTCTTGGCCTACCTCGGGGCGGCGGCGGTGATCTACGGCTCGATCCTGGCCGTCTGCCAGAGCGAACTCAAACGGATGCTGGCCTACAGCAGCATCGCCCAGGTGGGCTACATCGCGATCGGCGTCGGGCTGAACTCCGCGCTGGGTTTTACCGGAGCCGTGCTGCACATCCTCAACCATGCTTGCATGAAGGCCAGCCTCTTTTTCGTGAGCGGTGGCTTGCGTCTTCGCCTGGGCCACAGCCGGATCCCGCGTTTTACAAACGCCTTGCGCCGCGCCATGCCCTGGAGTTCGGCGGCTTTCGCTCTCGCCGCCCTCTCGATGATCGGCCTGCCGCCCACGGCCGGCTTCTTCAGCAAATGGTATCTCGCCCTCGGGGCGATCGAGCAGTCGCGCTGGCTCTTTCTCGGGGTGCTCTTGTTCAGCAGCCTGCTGAACGCCGTCTATTTCTTCCGTGTCTTGGAGCGGATGTACCTCGACCGGCCGGGGATCGAGCCGGCGGAAAGGCCGACCTCCGTCGCGCGCCACGAGGCCCCGCCGGCCATGTTGCTTCCCGCGGTGGCGCTTTCCTCGGCGTTGCTCGTGATCGGTTTGGGGAATACCTGGATCGTCGACCGCCTGATCGGCCCGATGATTCCGGGCGGGATGTAAGAGAAACCGGATGGAAGAATCCGTCTCCTCGGCCTTGCCCCTGTTCGCCGTCGGCGTTTCGCTCGCCGCGGTGCCGCTCATCCTCTGGAGCCGCGGGCGGCCGAACCTGCGGGAGTTCTGGACGCTCGCCGCGGCCTTCGCGAAAGCCCTGATCGTTCTCGCCCTTCTGCCCGAGGTGCTCGCGGGCCGCACGGTGGAGTGCCGTCTGCTGGAGATCTCCCCTGAAATTGCCCTCCACCTCAAAGCCGATCCGGTGGGGATGGTCTTCGCGCTGGTCTCCTCGAGCCTGTGGATCCTCACCTCGTTTTATTCCATCGGCTACGTGCGCGGGGCCGGGGAGAAGAGCCAGACCCGCTATTTCGCGAGCTTCGCCGTCTGCCTGTCGGCGACCCTGGGGATCGCCTTTTCGGCGAACCTGCTCACCTTCCTTATCTTCTATGAGATCCTCTCCATCGCCACCTATCCCCTGGTCATCCACAAGGAAACGGCCGAGGCTCTGCGCTCGGGCCGGCAGTACCTGGTCTACGCCCTGAGCGCCGGCGTGGTGCTGATCGCCGCCGTGGCCTGGACCTACAACCTCTCCGGAACTCTCGACTTCCGCCCCGGGGGGTTGCTGGCGGACCGGGCGTTCGAGGCGGCGGACCTGCGCGTGCTCTTCCTGCTCTTCATCGCCGGCGTCGGGGTCAAGGCCGGGATCATGCCGCTGCAGAGCTGGCTGCCGGCGGCCATGGTCGCGCCGACTCCGGTCTCGGCCCTGCTGCACGCCGTGGCCGTGGTCAAGTCGGGGGTTTTCGGAGTGATCCGCGTCGTCGGCTTCGTCTTCGGGCCGTCCCTGATGAAGACCCACGGCCTGGACGCGATCCTGGCCGCCTTCGCCGGCGCCACCATCCTCTTCGCCTCGCTGATCGCCCTCCGTCAGGACAATCTCAAGATTCGCCTCGCCTATTCCACGATCGGGCACCTCTCGTACATCGTTTTAGGGATGGCGATGCTCGTTCCCGAGGCCTTCAGCGGCGGCTTGTTGCATTTGGCGGCTCATGCCACGACCAAGATCGCCCTCTTTTTCTGCGCGGGGGCGATCTACGTCAACCTTCACAAGACCGAAGTCTCTCAACTCAACGGGATCGGCCGGGTCATGCCCTGGACCATGTCCGCCTTCGCCGTGGGGGCGATGGGGCTCTCGGGGCTTCCGCCGGTGAACGCTTTTTTCAGCAAGTACGCCCTGTGTCTGGGGACCGTGGAAGCCGGGCGGCTGCCGGCGCTCGCCGTGCTGCTGATGAGCGGCCTTCTGAATGCGGCCTATCTCCTGCCGATCGTGCATCGAGCCTTTTTCCGCCACGGCGGCCGGGAACTCGAGGGCCACGGCGAGGCCTCGGCCTGGATGGTGGTGCCGCTTTGCGTGGCGGCGGCGCTTTCCCTCCTCCTCGGTTTCCGGCCGAACGCGCTGGTCCACCTCTTCGATCTCGTCCTGCTCGGCACAAGGGCGGTTTTCCCGGAGAGCGTCCCCTTCGCCGGAGGCGGGCCATGAGGCGGTGGCAGAAAGCGGCCCTCGGAGGGTTCGCCGCGGCCGGCGTCCTCGGTCAGGTTGTCGACCCCGGACAGGGCTGGGAGGCGATCCCCGGATCCTTTGCGCTTTTCGGCGCTCTGGGATGTCTTTTGCTCATGGGGGTCGCCAAGGGACTCGGAAAGATCGGCATCTCCCGCGAGCCGGATTTCTACCGGCGCGAAAACGAGCGCGAGCGGACGGACGGCGATGATGGGGATTGAATTTCCGCCGGCGTGGATCCTCTGGGGCGGGACGGCGCTTCTGCCGCTTTTGCCGCGGCGGCTGCGTCCTGCCGCCTGCTGCGTCTTTCCGGCGGCGGCCCTCGCCCTTGTGCTCGCCCTGCCCATCGGCGCCTCCTTCCGGCTCTCCTTCGGGCCCTACGAGCTCTTGGTGCTCGAGTTCAGCCGCTTAGGGCGGGTTTTCGCCATCATCTTCGCCTTGATCGCGACACTCGGCGGGATCTATTCCTTGCACCTGCGCGAGACGGGCCAGCAGGGGGCAGCGCTCCTTTACGCGGGCGGCGCCCTGGGAGTCGCTTGCGGCGGCGATCTTTTCACGCTTCTTTTCTGCTGGGAGGTGATGACCGCCGGGTCGACCTGGCTGATCTGGGCGCGGCGCGACCGGGAATCCCGGGAAGCCGGAATGCGCTACCTGCTCTACCACCTCTTCGGCGGCGGCCTGCTCATGAGCGGGATCCTGTTGCACTTCAAGCAGACCGGCTCGCTCGCCCTCGTCGCCTTCGCCTCCGAGGCCGCCACGCCGGCGGCGTGGCTGATTCTCGCCGGCGTCGTGATCAACGCGGCCATGGTGCCTTTGCACACCTGGTTGCCGGACAGCTACCCCCGCGCTACGGTGACCGGAGCGGTTTTTCTGAGCGCCTTCACCACCAAGGCCGCGGTCTACGTGCTCGCCGTCCTTTTCCCGGGATGGCCCGTGCTGCTCGTGATGGGCACGGTGATGACCGTCTATGGGGTCATCTACGCCTTTCTCGCCGACGACATCCGCGAGATCCTCAGCTATCACATCGTCAGCCAGGTCGGCTATATGGTGGCGGGGGTGGGCATCGGGACCGAACTCGCCCTGAACGGTTCCGCCGCCCACGCTTACAGCCATATCCTCTACAAGGCGCTTCTCTTCATGGGCGCCGGCGCAGTGCTCCAGGCCACAGGGACGGGGAAGCTCCACCGGCTGGGCGGGCTCTACCCCGAGCTCAAAGGGGCGTTCATCTTCTACATGGTGGGCGCGCTCTCGATCTCGGGTGCCCCGCTGTTCAACGGCTTCATCAGCAAATCGATCATCGTTTACGCCGCCCACGAGGGCGGACATGGAATCGCGCATCTTTTCCTGTTGCTCGCGGGGGTGGGGACTTTTCTCTCGGTCGGCGTGAAACTGCCCTATTTCACGTGGTTCCACGAAAAAAAGGAGCCCCTTCCCCGCCGGCCGTTGCCGGGGGGCATGATGGCCGCCATGGCGCTCACCTCCTTTCTCTGCCTGGCCTACGGGGTCTTCCCCGATGCCCTCTACCGCGAACTTCCCTTCGCCATGAACTACCGTCCCTACACGGCGCTGCACCTCTCCGAGGCCGTCCAAATCCTCGTCTTTACCTTCCTCGCCTTCTGGTGGATGCGTGCGAAACTCGTCCCGCATGATCTCATCTCGCTCGACACGGACTGGTGTTTCCGCGCCCCGGCGCCTTGGGTGCGTCGGGTGGCGGTCGACGGGGTGAACGCGGTCTTCGACGCCGCCGACCGCCTCGCCTTCGCCTTCGCGCGGCGCGTCGCCGAACTCTCGGTCCATCCGTTGGCGGCCATCCGCTCCCTCGGTCGGCCCGAGCGGCCCTTCGATCCGCATCTCGACCGGCCGCCCCTCAGCCTGCCCATCGGGCTCACGCTTTTGGTCACGGTTGTCGCTGCCGTCTGGGTGCTCGCGCGCTGAGGAAGGCGCCGTCTCGTCCCGCCCTCCGGGATCTTCAAGAAAAAACGCCCGCCCCCGCGCGAAACGGCGGTGGCGGGCGTATCTTTCTTCGAAAGGCGGGCCTGACGCGCGGGGAGATCAGCGCGCGCGGCGCGTGAAGGGAAAGACGTGCGTGTACCCCAAAATATCGGTGATCAAAAGCACGATGAAAACGATCAGCAGCGCGCCGATGATGATGCCCAGCGCGCTCGCTCCGCCCGCCGGCAGCCGCTCGATCGCCGCGGCGAAGCGGACCGCCTCGGCATCCGAGAGGGCCTCGGCGCGCGCCGCGGCCTCGGCGGGGTCGATCCCCTGGCGCTCGAGCGCGGCGCGGATCTCCTCCTGGGCGAGCAGGGCGCGGATGCGGCCGCGGGCTTCCTCCACGCGCCCGGCCGCAAGCACCTCCCCGGTGTCCACGAGGGCGGCAAGCGCCGCGGGCTGCGGGCCGTAGAGGAAAAAGGCGTACACGGCAAGAATGAGGCTCACGGGACGGGCGATGCGCAAAATCGGTTTCATCGGCGGTGTCCTCCTTGGGAAGATAAAGTCAAGCGGCGGTCGAGCGAACCGAAAATAGCCCGGCGCTTTTCCGGCGTCAACTGCCCGGGCCTTGTCCTGCAAGGAAGCCTCGGCTATCCTCTGCGGCCGTGACCGCCCTGCGTCCTCGATCCTCTGCGGCCGGCGCCGCCGGGCCGGCCGGTCTCTTCTCCGGCGAAAAACTTTTCGCCGACAGCGACGGCGACGGCCTGCCGGACCGCCTCCGCCTCGTTTTCGCCGTTGACCGGCGTCTTTCCCACCCCGCGCTCTGGGCGGAAGCGGCGAACTTCGCCGCAAGACTCGCCGCGGAGGTGACGGCCCTCGACCCCCCGGTCGTCCATCCGCTGGGCGGGCTTCCCCCGCACCGGCCCGCCCTGATCCTCCATGTTCCCGACCCGCAGGAAAAACTCGCCGCCCGGCTCGAGCGTCGGGACCGAGGGCGGCTCCATCTTCGGGGACGCTCGGCGCCGGCCATGGCGGCGCTTCTCAAGAGGCTCGCCTGTCTGGCGAACGGTTTTGCCCCTCCCCCGGGGTGGAGGAGTCTCGAGCTTGCGGCAGAGCGGGAAGCCCGCGCCGGTTTCCGGGACGGCCGGGGCAGGCGGCTTGGCGGGATGCGCCTCTTTCGTCCGCCGCCTGCCGCGGAGGATCAGAGCGAGGAGATCGGCGGGGCGGTTGATCTTTTGCGGCCCGGGGAGGGGCTCTACCGGCCGGTTTCCGGTGACCCGCGCGGCCGGAGGCTTGCGCTCGGCTTCGCGATCGACTCCCCGCGCCTGCCGGCGGAGGTGGGGTTCGCCCTTTGCGAGGCCGCCGCCCGCTTGACGCTCGAGGCGACCGTGGTCGATCTGCCGCTTTCCTCTGCCGGGGCAAGGCCGTCGCCTCCGGTGATCCTCAAGATCCGCCCGGATTCCCCCCCCCGGGCCTGCCTGGAAAGCGAACCTGCACCGGCCGGGGAGAGGGGGACCGTGCTTCGCCTCACCGGGGGCCCGCGACCGCTTGCCCGGCTGCTCCGGTTCTGGGCGGAGCTGGCCGCCGCCTCCGCGGGAGAGCAGGGGGCTCGCGAGCGCCTTGAGCGGATACGCCGTTTTCTCAGCGGTCGGGGATCCGCCGGGGCCTGGGCGCATGCGCTGGCTGCGGCGGCGATCGGCGGGGCCGGGCCGCCCCCTGTTTCGGCGGCGGAGCGGCCGCCGCTCCTGCGGGCGGCGCGTGCGCTGGCGCTTCCCCCGCCGCCGGTCGCCGCCCCTCGCGCAATCGTCCGCCGGAAGCGCCCGGCGTCCGAGACGGAGGAGCACCTCCAGACCCTGCGGGCGCTTCCCGCGGGATCCGGAACGGTCGAGGGGATCCTCTGGGTGGGGAGACCCCGCGCGGCACGGCAGGCGCTCCGCCGTCGCGCCGCGCGCATCCTGCGGGCCCGGGGCTACCGGGGACGCCTGCGCGTGCTTCACGCTTACAAGCCCGGGCTCTCCTGGCTGCTCGAGGAGATCCTGCCGCGGCTCCGCCGCCTCAACGGAATCGTGCGCCTCGAGATCGCCTTTCGTCCTTTCGAGGCCGGCGGGGACGGCCTGGAGATGGAAACGCGCTTCCTTCAGGAGATCTACCCGGGACCCGACCGGCTGGCGCAAGCGCTCCGGCTGCCGCGGCAGGCCGTCGAGCTGCGGCGCGCGGAAGACCTGCCGGAAGCCTACCGGGTGCGCGCCTTCGACCGCGCCGGAAGGCTCCTCCTCGAGGAAGGGGTCACCCCGCGCCTCTCGCGACGGCCGGTCTTTCCGGGAAGGCCCGAGAAGGGCTTCGTCCACCCGGCGACGGGCGGCATCCGGCTTCGCCGGGGCGATCGGCTTCTTCTCGACCGGTCGATCGCCACCGACCGCGAGCGTTTCTGGGAGGTGTTTCAAGACGAGTTCCTCCCCGCGCTCGCCGCGGAGATGGAGGCGCGTCTTGCGTCCGGAATCGAAGGGCTGCGGGTGTTCTGGGAGGAGGTGCGTATTGAGGCGGATATCGCCGAGGAAGACCGCCGCCTCGGCGTGGGCGAGGAGCGCGTCTCCCCGCTCGAAGCTCTGCACGAGGACCTCTATTTCGGGCTGCTCGATTTTCACGACGATTTCTGCCGCCGTCACGGGATCGCCGGGGCCGTTTCCTTCGGGCGGATCGTGCCGCGGATCCGGCGGCTTGCCCGCGACGGATCCCCCCGGGCCGCCCTGCGGGCGATCGCCGCTCTGCCGCGGCCGGCCGAGGCCGCCGGGCCGGAACCGGCCGCCGTGCGCCTGAACCTCGAAGGCGGAAAGCTCGCGGTCCTCTTCGCCGGAGAAGGCCTCGCCGGTCCCCGCGCCGCAGCCTTCAGCCGGTTGGGCGCCGCTTGGGGGATGAAGCTTCGCGCCGCGGAGGACGGCCGGGGGGTCATCGCGGAGGTCTCCCTTACCCGCCGCCGGGGCGTTTCCCGCTTGAAGACTCCGGCGCCGCCGCCCGCCCGCCCGCGGCTCGACCGCAGGATCGCCCTCGGGGAAATCGCCGGCCGGGCGGCTGAGCTGGGGAGGCTTCCGGCCGTGCGCGTCTTCCGCGCCGGAGAGAGCCTTCAGGGCCGCCCGATCTGGGCCCTCGAAGTTCAGGGCGAGTCGGGAGGAAGCCTCGTTTCGCACACCCGTCGGCGGCTGCTCCGGCCGAGCTTGCTCTTCAACGCCCGGCACCACGCCAACGAGATCGCCGGCACTCAGGCGGCGCTCCGGTTCGTCTGGGAACTCGCGGCGACCGGACCGGGAAGGCGATTGCTCCAGCGGGTGAATGCGGTGGTGATCCCGCTCGAAAATCCCGATGGCGTCGCCCTCCTCGAGGCCCTGCTTCCCCTTTCCCGCGGCCACAAGCTCCACGCCGCGCGCTACAACGCGGCCGGCGTGGAATGGTATGCCGATTACTTCGCACCCGAGCCCCGCTTTCCGGAAGCGCGCCCGAAGGCTGCGCTCTGGCGCAGGTGGCTGCCGCTCTTCGTCCTCGACGCCCACGGGGTTCCCGGCCACGAGTGGGACCAGCCCTTCGCCGGCAACGCCCCCGGCCGCTTCCGCGCCTACTGGATCCCGCGGGCCTTCGTTTACGCGATTCTGCCCTTCCTGGAGGACCCCGCTCACCCCGGACATCGCCAGGCTCGGAGAATCGCCCGCCGCCTCGGCCGGGCGCTGCTCGCCGATTCGCGGATCGCCGCCCGGGAGAAAGAATTCCGCGACCGCTACCGCCGCTACGCCCATCGCTGGGATCCCGAAACCTTCCCTGCGCCCGCCCGCCGGGGGCTTACGGTCTGCGCGACCGAGGAGCGTCTGGCGGGGCTCAATTTCGCCGCGCGGCGCTTTCCGGTGACGCTCAGCGAGGTCGTCACCGAGGTCGCCGACGAGGGGGTCGCGGGAAGAGTGCTCGAGAATTGCGGCCGCGCCCACCTGCTCGCCGCTCGGGCGCTGCTCGAAGAGCTCGCCCGGCATGCGGGAGGCCGCCTCCGCCGCGGTCGTCTTTCCGGCGGCGGTCTGCGCCTCGTCTGGCGGGGAAGACAGCCCGGAGCAAGCCCGGCTCCGGGCGGCGGCCGGACGGGATAGCGCGCCGCCGGGGTGCGGTTGCGCGCGAAGGGCATTTGGGCTAAGGATCTCTGCCGTCGTTTGGCCCTGTACCCCCTTTCGGCAAAAGGAGGCGGTATGCGAAGAATTCCGATCATCGTCATGGCGGCGTTTCTCGTTTGTGTCTCGTTCTCCGGCGGATCCGCAGCCGAGACTCCGCGCACGGGCGGAACCCTCGTCTGGGGCCGCGGCGGCGACTCCGTCACCCTCGACCTCGCTCAGGCGACCGACGGCGAGTCGATCAAGGCGGGCATCCAGGTGCTCGAGAACCTCGTCATCTTCGGCAAGGACTCGATGCACGTCGAACCCCAGCTCGCCGAGTCCTGGTCGGTCTCCGCGGACGGTCTCACCTGGACCTTCAAGCTGCGCAAAGGGGTCAAGTTCCATGACGGCTACCCCTTCAACGCGCGGGCCGTCTACGACTCCTTCGCGCGTGTCCTTTTCAAGGAGCACCCCTACCACGGCTACGGCCAGTGGAAGTACGTGAGCCTCTCGCTCGCTCCGGTGAAGGACATCCGCGTGATCGACGACTACACGATCGCGCTGGTGACCGAAAAACCTTACGCCCCGCTCCTGAACAACCTCGCCCTGTGGCTGTGCCCGATCGTCTCCCCGCGGGCGATGGCCGAGTACAAGGACAAGATCGGCATGCACCCCGTGGGCACCGGGCCCTTCAAGTTCAAGAGCTGGGTCAAGGACGATCAGATCGTGCTCGAGCGCAACCCCGACTATTGGGGCGAAAAGGCGCGCGTCGACCGGATCGTCCTCAAGTCGATCCCCGAGCCTTCGGCCCGCCTCATGGCCCTGCAGTCGGGCACCGTGGACATCGCCGACGACCTCGACCCGGATTCGATCGCCCTGGTGAAAAAGAACCCCAAACTCGCCGTGATCGAGCGGCCGAGCATCAACGTGGGCTATCTCGCCTTCAACACCCAGAAGCCGCGCTTCCAGGACCCCCGGGTGCGGATCGCGCTCAGCCACGCGATCGACAAGGAGACGATCATCCGCTCGATCTTCGCGGGGCTCGCCATTCCGGCGAAGAACCCCTTTCCGCCCTCGATCTGGGGCTACAACGACAAGATCGTCCCTTACGAATACAACCCGCAGAAGGCGCGCAAACTCCTCGAAGAGGCGAAGTTCGACTTCGACAGCGAAATCGAGCTTTGGGCCATGCCCGTCTCGCGCGCCTACATGCCCGAGCCGGTGAAGACGGCCGAGCTGATCCAGTCTTATTTCGCGGCGGTCGGCGTGAAAGCGAAGATCGTACGCCACGAGTGGGGCGCCTACCTCAGCAAGACCCAGAACGGCGAACACGACCTGTGCATGCTCGGCTGGCTCGGCGGAAACGCCGATCCGGACAACTTCCTCTACGGGCTGCTCTCGGCGGACACGGCCAAGCCGCCGGCGGCCAACGTCGCCTTCTGGAAAAACGCCGAGTTCACCGAACTCTGCCTGAAGGCGCAGAAGACCTTCAACCAGGCGGAGCGGACCCAGCTCTACCTGAAGGCCCAGGAGATTTTCCACGCCGAGGCGCCCTGGATCCCGATCGCCCACTCGACCATCGTGCGCAGTTACAGCAAAAAGCTGCACGAGGTGCCGCTCCGACCGAACGGGCTGAACTCCTTCCCGATGGTGTGGAAGGAGAAGTAAAGGCGCCCGCGGGAAGGAGGCCGGGATGCCCCTCGGCTACTTCGGCAAGCGGTTGCTGCATCTCGCCTTCGTGCTTCTCGGGGTCTCGCTCATCGTCTTTCTGATGCTGCGCATGATCCCGGGGGACCCCGCACGCCTGCTGCTGGGCGAGTTCGCCTCGGCCGAGGACCTCGCCCGGCTGCGGGCGCAAATGGGGCTCGAGCGGCCGCTGCCCGTGCAATACGGACTCTATCTCGGCCGCCTCCTGCAAGGGGACCTGGGGCGCTCCTTGCGCAACGGGGCCCCGGTGGCCTCGGAGATCGGCCAACGGCTGACCGCGACGGCGGAGCTCGCCGTCGCGGCCATGCTGATCGCCACCGTCCTCGGCATCGCCGCCGGAGTCGTCTCCGCGGTGCGGCCTTACTCTCTCTTCGACACCGCGGCCATGCTGCTCGCCCTCCTCGGGGTGTCGATGCCCGTCTTCTGGCTCGGCTTGATGCTCATGTATCTCCTCGCCGTGCGTTTTCCCGTCCTGCCGCTCATGGGTCGGATCGGCATGGGAAACGAGCCCGAGGCGCTGACCGGGCTCATGCTCGTCGACACCCTGCTTGCGGGCGGCCTCGAGGCCTTTCTTGAGGCGCTCGAGCACCTCGTGCTCCCCGCGTTCACGCTGGCGACGGTCCCCATGGCGATCATCGCCCGGATCACACGCTCCTCCATGCTCGAGGTGCTCCAGCAGGACTACGTGCGCACGGCGCGCGCCAAGGGGCTCGAGGAGTCGGTCGTCGTTCTGCGGCACGCGTTGCGCAACGCCTTGTTGCCGATCGTCACCGTGCTGGGTCTGAACCTCGGGTTGCTCCTGAGCGGGGCGGTGCTCACGGAGACGATCTTTTCCTGGCCGGGACTGGGCCGCTACGTCGTCGACTCGCTCATGGCCCGCGATTACGCCGCCGTGCAGGGTTGCATCCTCGTCTTCGCCGTCATCATGGCGGTGATCAACCTGGTCGTCGATTTCGCCTACGCGGCGCTGGATCCGAGGATCCGCATTCATGGCTGAGTGGGAACCGGTGGCGGGCCTCTTGCGGAGCAAAAGCGCGACCCTGGGCCTCGCCCTCATCGCCTTCGTGCTCGGGGTCGCCCTGCTCGGGCCCGCGCTCGCCCCCCACGATCCCTTCCGCACCGCTCCCCTCGAACGGCTGGCCGGGCCGAGCGCCGCGCACCCCTTCGGCACCGACAGCCTGGGCCGCGATATCCTGAGCCGCGTGATTTACGGAGCGCGCATCTCCATTCTGATCGGTCTGATTTCGGTGTCGATTTCGCTCTTTCCGGGGACGCTTCTCGGCCTGGTGGCCGGTTATTTCGGAAGGAGGCTCGACAGCGCGATCATGCGCGCCATGGACATGCTGCTCGCCTTTCCGGCGATTCTGCTCGCCATTTTCATCACCGCCATTTTAGGGCCGAGCCTGCCGAACACGATGATCGCCGTGGGCATCGTCTACATCCCGCACTATGCCCGCATCGTGCGCTCGAGCGTGCTCGCCCTGAAGGAGCAGCTCTTCGTGCAGGCGATCGCCCATCTGGGCGGCGGGCACGGGCGGATCCTCTTTCGTCACGTTCTGCCGAACGCGCTGCCCCCGATCATCGTCTATGCGACCCTCGGCATGGGCACGGCGGTGCTGCAGGCGGCGGCGCTGGGGTTTTTGGGCCTCGGGGCCCAGCCCCCTCAGCCCGAGTGGGGCGTCATGCTGAGCGAAGGGCGGCAGTATCTGCAGATCGCCCCCCACGTCGCCGCCTTCCCCGGGGCCGCGATCTTCGTCCTCGTGCTCGGCTTCAACCTGTTGGGGGACGGGCTGCGCGACGTGCTCGATCCCACGCTGCGGTCGATGTAGGAGGCCGGCCGGTGTCCGAAGCGCTGCTCTCGATCCGCGGGCTGCGCACCCAGTTCCGCACCCGCCGCGGGCCGGTGACCGCGGTCGACGGGCTCGATCTCGATTTGCCGGCGGGAAAGACCTTCGGCCTGGTGGGGGAGTCGGGCTGCGGAAAAAGCGTCACCGCCCTGTCGATCCTGCGGCTGCTGCCGCGGCCGGCGGGGCGCATCGTCTCCGGCCGGATTCTCTTCGAGGGCGGCGATCTCCTCGCCCTGCCCGAGTCCGCCATGCGGCGGATCCGGGGGAACCGCATTTCGATGATCTTCCAGGAGCCCATGACGTCGCTCAACCCGGTCTACCCGATCGGCTTCCAGATCGAGGAGGTCCTGCGCAAACACCGCGGCCTTTCCCGGCGCGAGGCCCGCGCCGAGGCCGGAAGCTTGCTCGCCCTCGTCGGCATGCCCGATCCCGCCTCCCGGCTGGACCACTATCCCCACCAGCTCTCGGGGGGGATGCGCCAGCGGGCGATGATCGCGATCGCGCTCGCCTGCCGCCCCGCGCTCATGATCGCCGACGAGCCGACGACCGCCCTCGATGTCACCATCCAGGCCCAGATTCTCGATTTGATCTCGCGCCTGCAAGCCGAGATCGGCATGTCGGTGCTCCTGATCACCCACGATTTGGGGGTGGTCGCCGAGACCTGCCGCGAGGCGGCCGTGATGTACGCCGGCCGCCTCGTGGAGCGCGCCGCGGTCCCCCGACTCTTCGCCCGCCCGGCGCACCCCTATACCGTGGGGCTCTTCCGCTCGCTGCCGCGCGCCGTGGGCCGCGGCCGAAAACTCGTCCCCATCCCGGGGACCGTGCCGCACCCGGCGGATCTCCCCCCGGGCTGCGCCTTTCAGGAGCGTTGTTTCCAGCGCCACGACGCCTGCCGCGAGGAGCCTCCCTGGGAGGAAGTCGCGGAGGGCCATTTCGCACGCTGCTGGAAGCCGCTCGGGTGAACCATGGCGGAAGCGCTGCTGCAGGCCGAAGGGCTCGTCAAACACTATCCCGTGCGGGCGGCGGGTCTGCGCCAAGGGCGGGCGGCGGTGCGCGCCGTGGAGGGGGTTTCCTTCGCGGTCGGCCGGGGGGAGAGCTTCGGCATCGTGGGGGAATCCGGCTGCGGCAAGTCCACCCTGGGGCGGCTGCTCCTGCGCCTCGAGGCGCCGAGCGCGGGCCGGGTGCTTTACCGCGGGGAGGACCTCGGCCGCTTCGATTCCCGACGCTTGAAGGCCTTCCGCCGCGAAGCGCAGATCATCTACCAGGACCCCTACTCCTCGCTCAACCCGCGGCGGCGGGTGGGCGAGCTGATCGCCGAGCCGCTGGAGATCCACGGGATCGGCGGCCCCGCGGAGCGGCGTGCGCGGGTCGCGGAGCTGCTCCGCGAGGTGGGGCTGTTGCCCGATCACGCCCGGCGCTACCCCCACGAGTTCTCCGGCGGCCAGCGCCAGCGGATCGTCATCGCCCGGGCGCTGGCCTTGAACCCCGGGATCCTGCTCGCCGACGAGCCGGTCTCCGCGCTCGACGTCTCGATCCAGGCCCAGGTGGTGAACCTCCTGCGCGAGCTCCAGGAGCGTCTCGGGCTGACCTACCTCTTCATTTCCCACGACCTGGGACTGATCGAGTATGTCGCCGACCGCGTGGGGGTCATGTATCTCGGGCGGATGGTCGAGATCGGCCCCTGTGCCGCGCTCTGCGCCGCACCCCTGCACCCTTACACCCAGGCGCTCTGGTCGGCCGCTCCGGTCCCGGATCCGACGGCGCGCAAGGCGCGGATCCTGCTTGCCGGCGATGTGCCCAGCCCCGTTCGTCCGCCCCCGGGGTGCGCCTTCCACCCGCGCTGCCGGGAAGCCTTCGGCCGCTGCCGGGAGGAGACGCCCGCGTTGCGCGAAGTCGCCCCCGGCCGGCTCGTCGCCTGCCACAACCGCTGACCGTCCGCGGCGGAGCGGAAAAGTCCCCGCCGGCCGCCGTGGGCGGGGGAGAGGGTTCGCAAGGAGGTCGTGATGGAGGATGCCTCGCGCCTGGCGCCGGTGCTCCGGCTCGTCGGCGAGATCTGCGCGCGGATTCCCTTCAACCGCCTGCTCGGGCTTGAGGTCGCCTCGCTGGACCCCGCGCGGCCGCAGGTGCGGATCGCCATGCGTCCCGAGCTTGTCGGCAATTTCGTCCGCGGCTCGCTCCACGGCGGGGTGATTTCGAGCACGCTCGATTTCACGGGGGGGCTCGTCGCCTACCTCGGCGTCCTGCGAAGCCTGCCGCCGGAGCCGATCGAGGAGCTCGCCGCTCGGTTCGCGCGGATCGGAACCATCGATCTGCGCGTCGATTACCTGCGGCCGGGCATCGGAGCGGAGTTCACGGCGACGGGCTGGGTGCTGCGCACCGGGAAAAAGGTCGCCGTGACCCGCATGGAGATGCACACCGCCGAGGGGGTCCTGATCGCCGTCGGGACCGGCGCCTACACCGTGGCCTGAGCGCCGCGGTTTACAGGCGTCGGGCTTTCTGGTAGAGGGCTTCGACAACGGCAGCCCCCGTTGACCGAGGAGGAGAAGATGGCCAAATCGCGGGATGTGAAGAAAGACGCGAAGAAAAAGCCGCAAAAGTCGCTCAAGGAAAAACGCGCCGAGAAGAAATCGAAAAAAGAAAAGGCCTGATCCGCTCCTGCGGCTTCACCGCGGGCCGTAGAGCGCTTCCAGAAAACGGTTCATCTGCCGGAACCACCACGGCCAGTCGTGGTGGACCTCCGGCCCCCAGATTTCCACCCAGGCGGGAATGGCCTTGCGCCGGAGCACTTCCGCGAGCGCCCGGGTGTCCTCCAGGCACGGTTCTTCCCAAGCCCCCTGACCCACGCAGACGATGATGCGGTCGCCCCGCAGGGCGTCGAGCATCCGCGGGTCCTCCAGCCCCGGAAGATAATGGAGCGGGGAGTTGAAATAGACCGCCGGAACGTCTTCGGGGCCGATTCCGAATTCGGGCCGGTCGAGCCGGTAGAGCCCGGAGAGGGCGATCGTCCCCTCGAAGAGCTCCGGATGCTTGAAGAGCGTGTTGACGGCGTGAAAGGCGCCCATGCTGCAGCCCGTCAGCATCGGCCGCTCCGCGGGGGAGCGGTTGTGGGCGCGCAGAAACGGGAGCACCTCGTGGACCAGGTAGCCGTCCCAGGCCTCGTGACGCGCGTTGCGCTCGGCCGGGGAAACGTCGAAGCGATACCACGATTCGGCGTCCACGCCGTCCACGGCGAAGAGCTTGATCGCCCCCCCGTCGATGAAACGGGCGATCGCCGCCACCATGCCCATCCCCTCGTAGTCGAAGTAACGGCCGCGGGAGCAGGGGAACACGAGGAAGGCCTTTCCCCAGTGACCGTAGACCTTGAGCTCCATGTCCCGGCCGAGACGCGGGCTGAACCAGCGGTGGGTTTCGGTGTGCATCCCGTCTTGCGCCCCTTCAGCCGGCGGGCTGCTGGATGAAGCGGGCGATGTCCTGGAGCTGCTCGAGGCTCGGGGAGCGGAAGAGGTATCCCGAGTCTCCGAGCGGTCCGCTCAGCACCGGGGGCACCGTCTCCACCTGCAGGATGTGGTGTCCGTAACGGGAGATCACGTCGTTGTGGGTGTGGGCGTAGCGGCGGCTGCGGCGCCGGCTGCAGTAGCCGCTGTGGTACAGTCGCCGGTAGGGGAGGGTGGTTTCCCCGCGGACCAAAAGCTCGGCCCAGGCGCGGTAGATGTCCGCGTCCGCGCTGTAATTGAACATGTCCGTCGTCCAGCCTCCCGGCGGCCGCAGGTTGATCTCGAGCGGCACCCAGGAGCCGTCCGCGGTGTGGAAAAACTCGATGTGGAAGAAACGTTCGCGGACCGCGAAGGCCGAAACGCTGCGCAGGCCCGCTTCCTCCAGCCCCGCGGGGATCTCGCGCAGCGAATAGTAGAAGAGGTCGCGGCCCTCGCGCACGGTTTCGAGAATGCCCTGGCTGAAGACGTGTGCGGCGGTGAAGAGCGGGCGCCCTTCGCGGTCGGCGAGGCCGTCGAAGGAGTGGAGCTCGCCGGCGACAAAGGCTTCCAGAAACCACTCTTCGTTCGGCTGCGCCGTGAAGAGCGTTGCCAGGCCGGCTTCGGATTCGATCCGGTGGGCGTTGCGCGCTCCCACGCCGGCATCCGGCTTGGCGATCAGCGGAAAGCCGGCCTCGGCGGCGAAGGCCCGCGCCTCCTCGAGGCTTCCGACCCGGCGTCCCGGCGCCGTGGGCAACCCCGCCGCGCGGAAGATCTCCTTCATCCGCGACTTGCGCCGTACGCGCTCGATTTCCGCCGGTCGGGGACCCGGGATGTTGAAATCCTCCCGGATGCGCGCTTCGGTTTCGAGCCAGTACTCGTTCAGCGATTCGAAGCGCTCGATCTTGCCGAACCGATACGTGTACCACCCGCAGGCGCGCACGAGCGCCTCGTCGTCGTGAAGATCGCTCACGGACCGGTATTCGCTGAGCGACGCCCGGACCTCCGGGGCGATCCCCTCCTCCGGGGTGTCCCCGATGCCGAGCGCGCGGCCGCCGGCCTGCTTCACCTGCAGCCAAAAGCGGTGATAGTGGGGCGGAAAATGCGGCGAGAGGATGACGATGTTCTCGGCCATGGGCTTCACCCTTCCCGGCGCGCCTCGGCGGCGAGGGCCCGGATCTCCTCTTCGTCCGCGGCGCGGAAGATGTAGCGGTAGCGCCCCATGACTTCCCAATAGAGCGGCGGGTTTTCGGCGTGGTCGACCAAGCGGTCGCCCAGGAGGTCGAGGAGCCGGTCGTGGGGGAGGGCGTAGGAGCGGTCGCGGCGTCCGACGTAGCCGACGGCGTACTTCTTGACCGCGGGAAGCTCCGGGGGGCGGCGGAGCAGGATCCGCGCCCAGGCCCGGTAGAGGTCGCCGTCGATGCTGTAGTTCATCATGTCGAGGATCGCCCCCCCGGGCGGCCGGGCGTTCAGCTCGATCGGGACCCAGTCGGTTTCGCGCTCGAAGAACTCGAAGTGAAAGAACTTGCGGCGCAGGCCGATGCGGCGCAAAAGCTCGCGGCCCGCTGCGGCCAGCGGGGCGGGAACCTCCCGGCTGACGTAGAAGAAGGGATCCCGGCGGCCGCCGGTGTACTCGAAGACCCCTTCTCCGTAAACCAGTCGGTTCTCGAACACCACCTCGCCCTCGAGATCGACCAGCCCGTCGAAGGTGACGATGGGGGCGGAGATCCAGTCCTCGAGCAGGAGATCCTCTCTGAGGCGCGGGAAGATTTCCCGCAGGGCCGCTTCGTCCTCCACCCGGTGGACCCCTTGGGCGCCCACCCCCTCGTTCGGCTTGAGGCAGACGGGGTAGCCGAGGCTCCGCGCGAGCTGCAGCGCCTCCTCCAGGGTGGCCACGACCGCTCCGCGGGCGACCGGGAGCCGGGCGTCCTGGAAGAGGCGTTTCATGACCGATTTCTTTTTCAACGGCTCGATGTCGTCGCGGCGGATGCCGGGGATGTCGAAGCGCTCGTTGATCCACGCCTCCAGGCGCAACCAGGCTTCGTTGTGGGACTCGACCCAGGCGAAGGGCCCCTCGAAACCCTGAGCGTGCTTGATTTCCAAAAGCTCGCCGACCGCCGCCTCCACCCGCTCCCAGCGGCCGAGCTCCGCGCGGGCGTACCAGCGGATGCAGGCGCGCAGGTCCGCGGGCAGGCTGTAGAAATCGGCCTCGCCGATCGCCCAGACGCGGATGCCCTCGGCGTGCAGGCGGCGCACGAACTGGGCGTAGTTGGGCGGAAATTCGGGGGAGAGGTAGAGGATGTCCACGGGGCTCTCTCACTCCAACTCGTCGAAGCGGCACGAGAGGGTCACCCCCTCGCCGTCGAAGACGCTCTTGACACGGTAGGGCAGCGACTTGAACATCCGGATCATCGCCCGATTGTCGGGGGAGGTGTAAGCCATCAGGCCCGCGATGCCCTGCTCCCGTGCCGCTTCCGCGATCTTGCGCAGCATGCGGCGACCGATCCCTTTGTTTTGAAAATCCTTCTGCACCGAGAAGGCGACTTCGGCCATGTTGAGCTTCTCGACCAGCCGGCTTTCCCCGACCGCCACGACGCGGCCGAAGCCGAACTCGCCCACGACGGCGACGAGCGTCAAGTCCTTCACGTAATCGACGAGCGAGCGGCTTTCGATTTCGGAGCGCGGAAAACTCGTCTTTTCGTGGCGGAAGCGCGAGAAGATGTCTTCCTTATCCAGGCTGTAGAAATGCTCCTGGATGCGGCGCTCGTCGACCGGCTTGGCCGGACGGATCACGACCGCGGTGCCCTCAAGGTCCAAGGTTTCCTCGAGGCGGATCGGATAGACGGCGTGCACGGCCTCGCCGAAGGTGCGCTCGGCGCCGATCAGCCCCAGCCGTTTGGCCGCGGCGAAGAGCTCCTCGCGGAAATCCGGGTGGGCGACGCTGATCATGCCCACCGCCCGCTCCTGCAGGCTTTTGCCGAGCAGGTTGATCGCCCCGTACTCGGTGACCACGTAATGCACATCCGCCCGCGGCACCCCGACGCTGCGCTTGCCGAGCAGGGGGACGATCCGGCTCGTGCGGCCGTCCTCCGCGGTCGAGGGCAGCATGAGGATCGCCTTGCCGCCCGGGGAGCGCCGCGCGCCGCGCGTGAAGTCCACGATGCCCGAGACTCCGGCGAAGAAGGTGTGCGGCGAGGCCTCCACCTCCACCTGCCCGGTCAGGTCGATCGCGTGGGCGACGTTCATGCTGACCATGCGTCGGTGGCGCGAAATCACGAAGGGGTCGTTGACATAGTCCGAGGGTCGGAAGTCCACGGCGGGATTGTTGTCCAGGAAGTCGTAGAGGCTGCGCGATCCGATCGCCGCCGAAGCGACGAGCTTGCCCTCGTTGATCCCCTTGAAGCGGTTGGTGATGACCCCGCGGGCGTAAAGGTGCATGGCGTCGTCGGTGAGGAACTGGGAGTGCACCCCTAAATCGTTTTTGTCGCCGAGGGCCTGGATCGTGGCCTGGGAGGCGGCGTCGAGTCCGATCTGGAGCGTGGATCCGTCCTCGATCAGGCGGGCGATCAGCCGCCCGATGCGCACGGCGGCCTCCGAGGAGCCGCGGGGGGAAACGGTCGGCAGCGGCTCCTCGTGCTCGACGATCCAGTCGACGTCGTTCACGTGGATGAAGCTCTGGCCGAGCACCCGGGGCATCTGCGGGTTGACCTGGGCGATCACGAGGTCGGCCGAGCGTGCGGCGGCGAGGGTGACGTCGACCGAAATCCCGAGGCTCATCCAGCCGAAGTCGTCGGGCGGGGAGACCTGAATCAGCGCGGCGTGGATGGGGAGCTTGCGGGAGAGGAAGAGATCGGGCACTTCGGAGAGGTTCATGGGGGTGATGAAGCGCCGATGCCGGGAGATCGCCTCGGTCTGGGTCGCTCCGAGGTAGAAGGTGCGCAGGTTGAGGGTGAAATCCTGCGTCTGGTCGGCCAGTGCGCTCAAGGGGGCGACCTCGCTGCTGAGCAGGCGCACCACCTCGAGGCCGCTCATCCGCCGGGCTTCCTCGGCGAGGGCCCGCAGCAGCTCCTGGGGCTGAGCGCAGGCCGAGCCGACGAAGATGCGCTGCCCGGAACGCAGGCGACGGACGGCCTCGGCGGCCGTGCAGCGCTTCCGGAGATAGGCATCCGCCCAGTACGTCGTGCTCGGCATGGTCGTTCTCCGCCCTCGGAGGGGAAAGACGGCTGACCGCCCCGTCCCGCCCGATTCCGGGTGGAAGCGCGGTCGCCGGAGGAAACGTTGGCCGACGGATAGAGAAGGCATTCTCGCACGGGGGGCGATCGCTTGCAAGAGGAAGCGGGGATCGCGTGCCGTGCCGGGGCGGATTGTGATTGTCGGCGATCCGCGGTATGCTGGAATCCACCGATGATCGGGTCGGAGGAGGCCATCCGCGGTCGTCTGAAAGCGGCGGAGGGAAGAGAGCGCAAGGAGACGATGCGGTTACGATTTCCGGTCGCCGTGCTGGCGGTTTTTTTTCTCGTGACCGCGGCTGCCGGCGGGACGGAGCCGGGAAAGAAACCCGCCCGCTTTCGCACCGATCCGGCGCCGCCGGCCGCGCCCGTAAAGCCTGCCGGCGGGGAGCGCGGTTTCGAGGCCTGGGCCGTGGCCGAGGCCGAAGGCGGCCGGCTGCTTGCGGGCGAAAACCTCACCCGGCGTTGGCCCCAGGCGAGCCTGACCAAGGTCATGCTCGCGCTGGTCGTGCTGGATGCCGTGGACCGCGGGGAGATCCGGCTCGCAGAGCCCGTGCGCGTCTCGCGCCGCGCCCAGGGGATGGGCGGCAGCCAGGTCTTTCTCCGGGCGGGGGAGGTCTTCCCCCTCGAGGAACTGCTGCGGGCGGCGCTCGTCGAGTCGGCGAACGACGCGGCCATGGCGATCGCCGAGCACGTCGCCGGAAGCGCCGAAGCCTTCGTGACGCGCATGAACCGGAAAGCCCGGGAATTGGGGATGGAGGATACCGAATACCACGGCGTCCACGGGCTTCCCCCCCCACCCGGTGCCGCCGACAACCTCTCCACCTGCGCCGATCTCATTCGGCTCGCCCGCGCGGCGATCGCCCGCCCGAGGATCCTCGAATGGACCGGGCTGGCCGAAGCCCCCTTCCGCGGCGGGGCGCTCCAGATGCGCAACAAGAACCGGCTCATCGGCCGCATTCCGGGGGTGGACGGCCTGAAGACCGGCTACACCCGCCGCGCCGGATTCAACCTCATCGCCACGGGCGCCGAAGGCGGCCGCCGGCTGATCGTGGTCGTCCTCGGGGCTGCCGACCCGCGGCGGCGCGACGCTTTCGCCGCGGCCAAATTCCATGAATTTCTTGACCTTGAGGCGAAGGAGCCCCCCGCGGTCGACCGACCGGCCAGCGGCGGCTGACCCGGCGGCGGCGCGGCGGGCCGGAGAAAAGAACGCCGGGTCCGCGGAAGAGACGACCCGACGGCCGGGGGCCGTTTAAGGCGAGGCGCGCGCTCGGTCGAGGATCCCCGCCAGCTGCTCGGCCGTATAGAAATCGCCTTTCCAGAGGATCCCTCCGTCCCGACCGTAGACGACGAGCAGGGGGACGGTGAGGCTTCCGGCTTTTTGGAGCATTTCTTTCGCCGCGGGATTTCCGGCCGTGAGGTCCACCTTGAAGACGGCCACCTCCGGTGCCTCGAGGCGCCGCAGGATTTCGGGTCGTTTCCAGACCCCCTCCTCCAGGGCGCGGCAATTCAGGCACCAATCGGCCGTGAACACGAGCACGACCGCCCGGCCCTCGGCCTGCGCGCGGCTGAGGCGCTCCCCGCGGAACGGCTCCCAGGGGAGGGGGGCGGCGGCGGAAAGGCGCAAACCCGCCGTGACCGCCCCGGCCGCGATCAGAACGCCGAAGAGCACCCAAAAGACGCGGACGCTTTTGCGGGCGGCGAGCCGGGGTCCGCGCCGCGCCACCCAGAGCCCGGAAGCCGCGACACAGGCCGCGACCGCCCATCCGGCGAGGCGCGGCGGGAAAAGCCCCGGCAGAAGCCCCTCGGCGCCGATTCCGGCAAAGTAGAAGGCCGCGGCGAGAAGCAGAAAGGCCATCGCCTGCTTGACGAGCTCCGAGGCGGGTCCCGCCGCGCGCAGACTCGCCACCCGGTGCGGAAACGCCGCCAGCAGGGCGTAAGGCACTCCCATTCCGAAACCGATCGCCGCAAAGACGAGCACGGCCGCTTCGGGCGAGCGGGCGGCGGCCCAGGCGGCGGCCGTCCCCATGAAGGGGGCGGTGCAGGGAGTGGAGAGCACCCCCGTCAGGATGCCGATCCCGAAGGCGCCGGCTGCGGAATCCAGGCGGGGCTCGAGGCGGTAAAGAAATCCCGGCAGGCGCGGAGACCACCCCCGGAGGCCGCCCAGGGCGAGCGCGGCGAGAACGATCCCCACGGCGAGGCTGAAGGCGGGGATCTGAAAGAGACCGTGCGCGGCGGCGACCCCGCTGGCCGTCGCGACCGCCAGCCCGAGCACAAGCCAGAAAGAGACGATCCCGGCGGTGAGCCAAAGGCCGAGTTGCCGGCCGCGCCGCGGCTCGGCCGCCGCCCGCGAGAGGCCGATGATCTTGACCGGGATGAGCGGCAGGACACAGGGGGTGAAATTGAGGAGCAGCCCCCCCAGGGCGCCGAGCACCAGAATCCCGGCCGCGCCGGCGAGGGTCCGGCCGTCGAGGCGCACACCGATCCCGAAGAGCTCGAAAGCGGCTTCGGCGGCCGCGGCCGCTTCCGCGCGGCGGGAGGTGAACTCCGCCATCAGGCCGGGCTCGACGACCCGCGGCGCCTGACCGGGGGCGGCGAGGGTTCCGACCGCCTCGATTTTTCTCTCTTCGGGAAGCAGGCAGGCGCTTTCGGTGCAGGCCTGGAAGGCGACCGTCAGGTGCAGCGGCAGGCGGCGGGCCCCCGGGGGGAGATCCAGACGCAGCGGCAGAAAAATCGTCGCCCGACCTTCAAAGGTGGGCAGCGGCCGGTCGGTGAACCCCACGGCGAGCGGCCGGGCCCTGGGGTAGAAGGGGGCCTCGGCGATCACCCCGGAAGGTGCATCGTGCAGCTCGAGCCGCGCGGGAAAGGGCCGGAAGTCCGCCCGTTCCCCCCAGGCCGCGCGGTCGGCCATGACGTGGAACCCCGGGGCGATCTCGAGGATCACCGCGAGCACGGCCTCGCCGCGGGAAGGAAGCGGATCGAGCGGCCAGGAAACGGCGATGCGAACCGGCTCCGCGGCCTCCTCGCCCGTTTCCGCCGCCGCGGCCGGCAGGGCGGGCGCGGCGATCCCGAACGCCGCGAACCCCAACAACGCCGCCAGAAGGATCGACATGAAAGAAACCATAGCACAAGGGCTCCTCCGCGCCCAGAGAGGGCCTCTTCCCCGCCCCGCCCTCGGAGCGACAAACGGTTTGACTTCCCTGAACAGCCATACTACCTATCCCCGTTTAATGACCGCATCCGCCGTTGCCCGGGGCGTTGATCCGCACAACCGCGCCGGGCCGCGGCCGGTGGGCTGAACATCCTGAGGAGACCGCCCATGAGCATCAGCATTCCCAAAGAAAAATTCTTCTTCACCTCCGAGTCCGTGACCGAGGGTCATCCGGACAAGGTGGCCGACCAGATTTCGGATGCGATCCTTGATGCGATCATCGCCGAGGACAAGAATTGCCGGGTGGCCTGCGAGACCCTCGTCACCACGGGGCTCGCCTTCATCGCCGGCGAGATCACCACCTCCACCTATGTCGAGATGCCCCAGATCGTGCGCGACACGATCCGCGACATCGGCTACAGTTCCTCGCGCATGGGCTTCGATTGGCAGACCTGCGCCGTGCTGACGAGCATCGATCATCAGTCCCTGGACATCGCCATGGGCATCGACAAGGGCGACGGGCGTTACAAGGAGCAGGGGGCGGGTGATCAGGGGCTGATGTTCGGCTACGCCACCGACGAGACCCCCGAGCTGATGCCGATGCCGATCGTGCTCGCCCATCGGCTGTGCCGGCGGCTTGCCGAGGTCCGCAAAAACGGACAGCTCGACTACCTACGGCCGGACGGCAAGGCCCAGGTCACGATCGAGTACCAGGACGGGGTCCCCCGCCGGGTGGATGCCGTGGTCATCGCCTCCCAGCACAGCCCGGATGTCGACTACGAGGTGCTGCGCCAGGGAATCCTGAACACCGTCGTCCGCAAGGTGATCCCCGAGTCCATGCTCGACGAGGAGACGCGCTACTACATCAACGCCACCGGGCGCTTTGTGATCGGCGGCCCGATGGGCGACTGCGGCCTGACGGGACGCAAAATCATCGTCGACACCTACGGCGGCCAGGGAAGCCACGGCGGGGGCTGCTTCTCGGGCAAGGATCCCTCCAAGGTCGACCGCTCCGGCTCCTACATGGCCCGCTACGTCGCCAAGAACCTGGTGGCGGCCGGCCTGGCCAAGCGCTGCGAGGTGCAGATCGCCTATTGCATCGGCGTCGCCCAGCCCGTCTCCGTGATGGTCGACACCATGGGCACCAGCATGCTCACGGGGGCGCGCCTGGCGGAGCTCGTGCGCGAATGCTTCGACCTCCGCCCGGCGGCGATCATCGAACACCTCGATCTGCTGCGGCCGATCTACCGCAAGACGGCCTGCTACGGCCATTTCGGCCGCAACGAACCGGAGTTCAGCTGGGAGCGCACCGACATGGTGGACACCCTGCGGGCCAAGGCGGGGATCTGATCCGCCGCAGGCCTCCCCTTTTTTCCAGGACAGGAAGGACATCTCATGAAATCCGACATCCGGGACATCCGCCGCGCGGCCGAGGGGCGGGCGCGGATCGAGTGGGCCGCGCGCAGCATGCCGGTCCTGAACCGCATCCGGGAGCGCTTCGCGCGGGAAACGCCGCTCGAAGGCGTGCGCATCGGCGCATGCCTGCATGTCACGACCGAAACGGCGGCCCTGATGCAGACCCTCCAGGCGGGCGGCGCGAACGTGGCGCTCTGCGCCTCCAACCCGCTCAGCACCCAGGACGATGTGGCCGCCTCGCTCGTGCGCCACGACCGCATCCCCGTGTTTGCGATCAAGGGCGAGGACGCCAAGACCTACTACCGGCACATCCACGCCGTCCTCGACACGCGGCCGCACTTCACCATGGACGACGGGGCCGATCTCGTCTCCACCCTCCACGCCGAGCGCCGCGAGCGGCTGACCGACGTCCGCGGGGGGACCGAGGAGACGACGACGGGAATCATCCGCCTGCGGAGCATGGCGGCCGACGGCGTGCTCGAGTACCCGATCATCGCCGTGAACGACGCGCGCACCAAGCACTTCTTCGACAACCGCTACGGCACGGGCCAGAGCACCCTCGACGGGTTCATCCGGGCGACCAACCGCCTGATCGCCGGCAGCCGCTTTGTCGTTTGCGGCTACGGCTGGTGCGGCCGCGGCATCGCTCTGCGCGCCCGCGGCCTGGGCGCCCACGTCATCGTCACCGAGGTCGACCCCCTGCCCGCCCTCGAGGCGGTCATGGACGGCTTCGAGGTGATGCCGATCGCGGAGGCCGCCCGAATCGGCGATTTCTTCTGCACCGTCACCGGCAACGTGAACGTGATCCGCAAGGAGCACTTCGGCCGGATGAAGGACGGGGCGATCGTGGCCAACTCCGGGCATTTCAACGTCGAACTCGACCTGCCGGGGCTCGCCGAGCTCGCCGTCTCGCGCCGACCCCTGCGCCCTTTCGTCGAGGAGTTCACGCTGAAGAACGGGCGGCGCATCCACGTCCTCGGGGAGGGACGGCTGATCAACCTCGCCGCCGCCGAAGGCCACCCCTCGAGCGTGATGGACATGAGTTTCGCCAACCAGGCGCTCAGCATCGAGTACCTGGTGCGCCGCCGGCAGCCCCTGGCAAAGGCGGTCTATCCCGTCCCCGAGGAGATCGACCGGCGGATCGCGCAGGAAAAACTCGCTTCCCTCGGGGTGCGCATCGACCGCCTCACGGCGGAGCAGAAGGCCTACCTCGCTTCCTGGAACCTCGGCACCTGAAGCGGGGGGGATTACGGGCCCGCCCGCGCGAGGGCGTCGTTCAGCAGGATACGGCAGTAGCGGCACAGCTCCCCGCCCTTGCGGTCGACGTCGCGTGCGCTGCGGCAGTAGTGCATCGGGCAGGTGGGGTCCGGGCAGTGGCGCAGCCCGAAGGTGTGCCCGAGCTCGTGGACGACCTCCTTGAGCAGCCGGCTGCGCAGCGCCGCCTGAGGCAGCGGAAATCCGGGGGCGACTCCCAGGCGGTGGGTGGAGACGATGCACGCCCGACCCCCGAGCTGAGCTTCGCCGAAGACGTAGGTGAAAACCGGGATGAAGAGGTCCTCCTCGGTCAGCGCGACCACTTTCAGGGCCTCGGGGGGACAGGCGGCGGCGAGGCGTTCCAGAAGCGGGGTGGAGCCGACCTGGCCGCGCACGGGGTCGCGCGCGAAGCCGATGTCGGCGAGCAGCCCCACGGTGCGTGTCTCGCGGCCGAAGACCCGGCGCACCTCGTCGCCCGCCGCCGCGAGCAGCTCTTCCTCGAAGGCGCCCAGAGGGGTGAGCAGAATGCACGAAGCCGCAGGCGGGTTCACGACGGCTTCCGCAGGCCCCAGCGCCGGATCTTTCCGTAAAGCGTCGAGCGGTCGATCCCCAGCCGCCGGGCGCTGCGGGTGATGTTCCAGCCGGACTCCTCGAGGATCCGGCGGATGTGCTCGCGCTCGACCTCCTCCAAGAGCACCGCCGGCCCGGAGGGGGCCGCGGGCCGGGCGGTGATCGGCAGATCCTCGGCCCGGATCCAGGGCCCCTTGCCCACCACGACCGCGCGCTCGATCGCGTTCTCCAGCTCCCGGACGTTGCCCGGCCAGTCGTAAACCATCATCGCGTCGAGGGCGTCGCGGCCGATGCGCTCGACCGGCCGCCGGGCCTCGAGCGCGTAACGGCGCAGGAAATGCTCCGCCAAGAGCGGGATGTCCTGCTTGCGGCGGCGCAGCGGCGGCATCGTGATGCGCACGACGTTCAGCCGGTAGAAGAGGTCCCCGCGGAAGCGCCCCTCCCGCACCGCGCGCTCGAGATCGAGGTTCGTCGCCGCGACGACGCGGAAGTCGGCCTCGAGCGGCTGGGTTCCCCCGACCCGGTAGAAGACCCCGTCTTCGATCACGCGCAGCAGATCGATCTGCGTACGCATGCCGACCTCGCCGATCTCGTCGAGAAACAGGGTTCCGCCGTGGGCCATCTCCAGGCGCCCGCGCTTGGTCTCCTTGGCGTCGGTGAAGGCCCCCCGCATATGGCCGAAGAGCTCGCTCTCCATGAGCGTTTCGGGGATGGCCGCGCAGTGCACGGCCACGAACGGCCCCTCACGCCGGGCGCTCAGGCTGTGGACGGCCCGCGCGGCGAGTCCCTTGCCCGTGCCCGTCTCCCCGTCGATCAGCACCGGCGCGTCGGTCGGGGCGACGTCGGCGATCAGCTGGAACACCTCCTGCATGGCGGGGGACTGGCCGATCAGGTTTTCGAAGCGCGCCGCCTCGCGCACGCGCTCCCGGAGGTAGAGGGTCTCGCGCGCTTGCTCCTGGCGGCGGAGCAGGTTCTCGATCACCACCCCCAACTCCTCGGGCTCGAAGGGCTTGAGGAGGTAGTCGGCCGCGCCGTTTTTCATCGCCTCGATGGCGGTCGGGATCGAGCCGTAGGCCGTGATCATGATCACCGCGGCGTCGGGGTCGTCCTCCTTCAGGCGCCGCAGCACCTCCAGACCGCTCATGCCTTCGAGCTTGATGTCGAGCAGCAGGATATCGTAGCGCGCCTCGCGGCATTTCGCGAGCGCCTCCTCGCCGCTCACGGCCGTCGCTACGGTATGGCCGTCGCGCTCGAGCCAGCGGGCGAGTGACTCGCGCATGATCAGCTCGTCGTCGACGACGAGGATTCGGGCGGGGGCCATGCGGCCTCCTTTTTCGGCGCCCCGCGCTCCCCTTCGGGGGAGCAGGGCAGCCGGATCTCGAAGTGCGTCCCCTCGCCGACCCGGGAGGTGACGGTGATCGACCCGCCGTGGCCCTGCACGATGCCGTAGGCGACCGAAAGGCCGAGGCCGACCCCCTTGCCGCCGCGGGTGGTGAAGAAGGGCTCGAAGATGCGGGGCAGGTTTTCCGGGGGGATGCCGACCCCCGTGTCCTCGATCCCGATGCGGATCCAGCCCTCGCCGGGGCCGTTTTCGCTCGTGAGCGTGAGCCTTCCCCCGCCCCGCGGTTCCATCGCCTGCGCCGCGTTGCAGATCAGATTGACGAGCACCTGCTGGAGTTGATCCTCGGAGCCGACGACCGGCAAGAGGTCGGGGGCGAGGCGCTGATCCACCTGGACGCCCGCGATCTTCAGCAGGTTGGCGTTCAACTGCACCGTCTTTTCGATCAGCCGGTTCAGTTCGAGCGGCTTCATCTCCAGGCGCGACTGCCGCGAGAAGGCGAGCAGATCGGAGACGATACGGCTCACCCGGCGCGTCTCGGTCTCCATCAGGCCGAGGAAGCCGCGAAAATCCTCGAGATCCCGCGCCCCGGGGGGTCCCTCGGCCAGCATGCGCTTCATGAGCAGCGTGAGATTCAGGATCCCGGCGATCGGGTTGTTGATCTCGTGGACCACGGCCGCGGCGAGTTTTCCGAGCGAGGCCATCTTGTCGCGGTGCAACAGCTGCGCGGTCGTCTCCTGGAGCTGGCGTGTGCGCTCCTCGACCCTGCGCTCCAGGCGCCGGGTGAGTTCCTCCTCCTGACGACGCCAGGCCGTGATGTCCCGGCTGATGTGGATGAAGCGCGAGATCCGGCCGTTCTTCTCCCAGACCGGGTAGACGTTGACCTCGTAGAGGCGGACCTCCCCGTCGGGCAGGCTGCGCCGCTGCACCTGGCGCTCGTGGCGTCCGTGGCGCACCACGCGCTCGAGCGGGCAGCTCTCCCCCGGGCCGCCGCAGGATCCCCCGCGGCGGCGGTAGACCTCGTCGCAGCGGCGGCCGATCACCGCTTCGCGGGAAACCCCCATCTTGCGCAGAAACGAGAGGTTCGCATCGGCGACCGTGCGGTCGGGGAGGATCACGAGGATGAAATCCTCGATCCCGTTCAGGATCGCCTCCATTTCGCCGCTGCGCTGGCGGAGTTTGCGCTCCTCGGCGGCGATCGCCGTCCAGAACATGCGGAAGACCGGATAGGAGAGGATGCGGATCCGGGGGGGGCGCGTCTGGAGAATCTCGTGCAGGACCTCCTCCTCGGGGGTGAGGACGATGATCAGCTGGATGTCGAGCCGCGGGTCGTAGAGGTCGCGGAAGTCGCCATAGACGGCGAGCCCCATGTCCGCCGCAAGCCGCATCCCGGGGCTCGCGGGGTCGGGGTCGGCGACGGCGACGAAGGGGGCGACGATCCCCTCGCGGCCCAACCCTGCGGCGGTCTTCGCGAGGAGTTCGGCGCAGAAGGGGCCGCCGCCGACGAGGGCGATGCGGATTACGGGCGGGGAAGGTTCCATGCGGCCTCGGCGTGGGTTGCGGCTTGCTTTTCGCGCGGTTTTGTGCCATGGCCCGAAGCGGTGCGACCGACCGCCCGGCCTCGACTTCCGTGGGCGCCCGGGAGGTCCCCTTCGCGTCGCTGGCGGCGTTTCCCCGGAGCGGCTTCCCCCCCGCCGCCGACGCCGGCTGCACCGGGAGGCAATCCATGGCCGACGCCGACCGACAAGAGCTTCTGCGGCGCGCCGTCGAGAGCTACCCGCAGCGGCTGCTCGTGATCGCTCCCGATTTCCGGATCCTCGCCGCAGGCGGCGGGGCGGCGGGTGCCGCGCTTCAGGGGACCTGCCACGAGGCGCTCTTCGAGCGCCGGGAGCCCTGCGAAGGCTGTGCCGTGCAACAGGTGCTCGAAACCCACCAGCCCGCCTGGAGCCCCCGTTGCGGGGAACTCGAGGAAGCCTCGGAGCGGATCTGCGTCTACGCCTATCCGCTCTTCCGGGAAGGTCGGCTCGAGGCCGTCGTCGCCCTCGAGATCGAGCCCGCCCCCCGCAGCCTGCTCGAGGAGCAGCTGCGGCGTTCGAACGCCTTTCTGCGCAACCTGATCACCAGCGCCGTGGACGGGGTCATCGCCGCCGACCGCAAGGGGCGGGTCATCATCTTCAACGACGCGGCCTCCGAGATCTTCGGCTACACGGTCGAGGAGGCGCTCGCCTCCCTCGACGTGCGGCGGATTTACCCCGACGGGCTCGAGCGCGAGGTCATGCGGCAGCTGCGCAGCCCGGAGCACGGCGGCCGCGGCAAGCTGCGCTCCTTTCCCGTCGAGGTGCTCCACCGCGACGGGACCCGCATCCCGATCAACCTGAATGCGGCCATCGTTTACGAAGCCGACCGGGAGGTGGCGACGATCGGCTTCTTCCACGACCTGCGCGAGCGGCTGCGCATGCAGAAGGAGCTCGAGAAGACCCAGCTGCAGCTCCTGCAGGCGGAGAAGATGGCCTCGCTCGGAAAACTCGCCGCCGGGGTGGCCCACCAGCTGAACAACCCGCTGGGGGGCATCATCCTCTTCGCCAAGCTGATCCTCGAGGAATACGATTTGCCCCCGGCCGTGCGCGAGGACTTGAACCGGGTGCTGAACGACGCGCAGCGCTGCCGCGACACGGTGAAGGAGCTGCTCGAGTTCACCCGTCAGACCCGGCATCTCATGCGGCCGCACGACATTCACCAGGCGATCACGCGCACGCTGTTTCTGTTGAAGAGCCAGTCGCTTTTCCACAACATCGAAATCGAGACCCGCTTCGACCCGCAGGTGCCGCCCGTGACGAGCGACATCCAGCAGCTGAACCATCTCTTCATGAACCTCATCTTGAACGCGGCCCAGGCGATGGCCGGAAACGGCCGGCTGAGCATCCGTACGCGGCACCTGCCGGAATCCGGCCGGGTACGGATCGAGGTCGCCGACACCGGGCCGGGGATCCCGCCCGAGGTGCTGCCGCACATCTTCGAGCCTTTTTTCACGACCAAACCCGAGGGCGAGGGGACGGGGCTCGGCTTGAGCCTCGCTTACGGCATCGTGCAGAACCACGGCGGGGTTCTCTCCGCGGTCAGCGAACCCGGAAAGGGGGCGACCTTCGTGATCGAGCTTCCCGTAGAACCGGTCCATGGCGGAGGCTCCGGCCGTGAATGAATCCGCAAACGAACTGACGATTCTCATCGCCGACGATGAGGCGGACATCCGCGCGGGTGCCGAGCGGATCCTCACCCGGGCGGGCTACCGCGTCGTTCAGGCCGCCCGCGGCGACGAGGCGCAGGAACTCGTGGAGGCCCTGCGGCCCGACCTCGTGCTGCTCGACCTCAAGATGCCCGGTCGGGACGGCATGGAGGTTCTGCAATTCATCCGCGAGCGCCACCCCGCGATCCTGGTCGTCATCATCACCGGCTATGCCACGGTGGAGGCGGCGATCGAGGCCATGAAGCGGGGGGCCTACGATTTCATCCCCAAACCCTTTGAGCCCGATCAGCTGCGCCTCGTCGTCAAGCGCACCGCGGACAAGATCCGGCTCTCGCGCGAGGCGGAAAAGCTCGAAGAAGAGCGTCGCCGCACGCTTGCCGACCTCGACACCGAGAAAAGCCGCGTGCGCACGATCGTCGAGTCGCTCCCCGACGGAGTGCTGGTGACGAACTCCGCCGGCCGCGTCGTGCTGATCAACCCCGCCTGCCGTCGGCTGCTCCAGCTGGGCGAGGAGGTGAAGCCCGGAGGCCCGGTCTCCGATTTTCTCCCGGACGAAGCCTGCTGCCGGGCGATCACCGAGCTTTCCCGCGGGGCGATCGTGGATTTCGAGGACCTGCCCGCGATCGAGTTCGCCCTGGCCGACGGCAAATACGTTCGCGCCCGGGCGCGGCCGATCCGCGGCGAGCGCCACGAGTGCCTCGGGGCCGTGGTCAACTTGGTCGACATCACCACCCTCAAGATCGTCGATCGGCTGAAGTCCGAGTTCGTCTCCAAGGTCTCCCACGAGCTGCGCTCGCCGCTCTCCACGATCCACGAGCAGCTCGCCACCGTGATCGGCGACCTGGTCGACCGCGCCCCCCCCCAGGACCAGCACATCCTCGCCCGCGCCAAGGAGAAGACCCGCGGGCTGATCTCGCTGATCAACGATCTCCTCGACCTCTCGCGGATCGACGAGGGGTTGATCTGCCGGGAGCCGCGCCCCGTCGTTCTCGAGGACATCCTGCGCGGGGTCGTCGATTTTCTGCTGCCCAAGGCCGAGGGCAAGCGCCAGGAACTCCGGCTTCACCTGCCCGATGGGCCCCTGCCGCAGGTCCACGCCGACCCCATCGCCCTCGAGAGCATCTTCGGCAACCTGATCGTGAACGCGATCACCTACACGCCCGAGGGGGGGCGCATCGAGGTCGTCGCCGAGCCGGCGGGGATGAACATCCGTGTCGCCGTGACCGACAACGGCATCGGGATCCCCGAGCAGCACCTGGGACGGATTTTCGAGCGCTTCTACCGCGTGAAGGACGAGGCCACGCGCCACATCACCGGAACCGGGCTCGGACTGCCGATCGTCAAAGGGCTGCTCGACGCGCTGGGCGGCATGATCGAGGTCCGGAGCACGCCGGGCGAAGGCTCGGTCTTCACCGTGCTGCTCCCCGTGGCGCCGCAGGCGCCCGCGACGGCCGTCCCCGCGGCCCGTCACGCTTGAAAGCGCACCCTCAGGGCCGCCCCCCCGGTGCACAGGCCCCGGCCGGAGCGAGCCCCTGAAGGAACTCCTCGGGGGGAACGAGCAGCCCCGTCCACAGGTGCAGCGACCGCCGGGCCTGGAAGGCGAGCGGCAGCAGGCCGTCGAGAAAGGCGATGCCCTCGGCCGCGGCTTTCTCGCGCCAGAAGTTGCGCCTTCGCCCGTAGTTCAGGTCGAGCAGAAGCCGGCAGGCGCCGAGATCCAGGCCCTGGACGAGCGCGCAAAGTTCGGCGGATTCTTCGGGGCTCGAGGCCGAGGTCGCGTTGACGACGATCTCCGCCGGCAGGCGGATGCCGCGCAGCATCTCGAGCGACAGGCCGCGGCCGCCGAAACGCTCGGTGATCGCGCGCGCTTTCTCCAGGCGTCGTCCGGCCACCCAGAGCTCGCCCGCCCGAAGCCAGCTCAAGATGAAGGCCGCGGTGCGGGCGGCCCCCCCCGTGCCGAAGACGAGGGCCGTTTTGCCCTCGACCGCGAAGCCCGCCGCCCCCAGGGCGTCCATGATCCCGATTGCGTTCGTGTTGTATCCTTTCAGCCGGCGGCCGTCACGGACCAGGGTGTTGATCGCCCCGATCACCCGCGCCCCCTCGGAGAGGTCGTCGAGATGGGCGATCACCGCCTCTTTGTAAGGTGCGGTCACGTTCGCCCCGGCGATGTTCAGCGCCCGCAGCCCCTGCAGCGCTCCCCCGAGATCCTCGGGTTCCACGGCAAAGGGGACATAGACGGCATGAATCCCCTGACGCCGCAGCACGGCCGAGAACATGGCGGGCGAGCGCGACTGGTAAGCCCTCTGGTCGCTCAGGATGCAATAGACTTTCATCGGCCTGCCCCCGAGCCCGAGGAAAGCGGGCGAAACCCGCCGCAGCCGCCTGCGGCGGCCCCGTGCGCCGGAGGTTCAGCTCAGGGCGAGCAGCCGCTTCAGGCTCCGGGTGATGTCCTGGGCCGAGGCCGGCTTGGCGATGTAGTCGTCGGCCTCGGTCGCCATGCCGTCCGCGTGGCTGTAGCGCGTCGAGGTGACGTGCGAGGCGACCGCGGTCAGCAGCACGATCGGGATGTTGCAGAATTTCGGATCGCGCTTGAGCTCGCGGCAGACCGCGTAGCCGTCCTTCTCGGGCATCATCACGTCGAGCACGATGGCATCGGGAGGGTCGCGACGCACCTTCTCCAGGCACTCGACCCCGTTGTAGGCGAGGTCCACCCGGAAGCCCTCCTTTTCCAGATTGCCCTGAACGAGCGCGGCGAAGTCCACCTCGTCGTCCACCACGAGGATTTTTCGGGGTTCGGTCATGGGGCACCTCCTGACGGGGAAACGACCCCTTGCGGGATCGATGAAACGCTCAGCAAAGGGCCGGCCGCGGGGCGAGCCCCGCCCGCTCCACGATTTCCGGCACCCGCTCCTCCCATTCGATCGCCATGATGTGGAAACCGGCGATCCCGGGGACTTCCTTCAGACGTTGGATGGTTTCGACGCACAAGCGGATTCCCTCCTCGGCCTGCCGGTCCTTGGGCACGCTCGCCATGCGCTTGACGACCTCGTCGGGCACGTCCATCCCCGGGACTTTGTTTTTCATGTAGCGCGCCATCCCCGCCGACTTGAGGGGGGTCACCCCGGCGAGGATGAAGGCCTGCTCGTGCAGGCCACGGTCGCGGACCCCCTGCATCCAGCGCTCGAAGCGCTCCACGTTGTAGATGCACTGCGTCTGGATGAATTCGGCTCCGGCGGCGATCTTCTTGGCGAGCCGCGGGACGCGGATCTCGAAGGGATCGGCGAACGGATTTTCGGCCGCGCCGACGAACATCGCCGGCGGCCGATCGATCGGATCCCCGCCCAGGAACTTCCCCTCGTCGCGCATGCGGCGCACCGTCTGGAGAAGCTGCATGGAGTCGAGGTCGAAGACGTTCTGCCCCTGGGCGTGATCGCCGAAGCGCTGGTGGTCGCCCGAGAGGCAGAGAATGTTGTGGATGTCGAAGGAGGCCGCGCCCAGGATGTCGCTCTGGAGCGCGATGCGGTTTCGGTCCCGCACGACCATCTGCAGCACGGGCTCGAGGCCCAGGAGCTTCAGCCGGATGCAGGCGGCGAGGCTGCACAGGCGGCAGACCGAGGTCTGGTTGTCGGTGATGTTGATCGCATCGACGTGGTGGCGGATGGTTTCGGCCTTCTCCACGAGGTGGCCGATGGCGCTGCCCCGGGGCGGGCCGCACTCCGAGGTGACGGCGAGGTGCCCGGCGCGCAGGATCTTCTCCAGTCGGCTCGGCGTCTTCGCGTTCATGAGCGCACATCCTCCCGGACCACCTTGCGGGGTCCGCCCGCGCGGTCCTTGGACCAGTCCTTCACCGGGATCAGCCGTTCGTAGTCCTCCATCCGTCCGAGCGCCTTGAGCCGGTCGATGATCAGCTGCCAGGCGCAGTCCACCTCCGGGCCGAGCTCGCACTTGCCGGCGCTCGAGCCGCCGCAGGGGCCGTTCAGGAGGCGCTTGGCGCAGCGCGCCACGGGGCAGACCGCGCCGGTGAGGGCCAGCAGACACTGGCCGCAGCCCTGGCAGCGCTCGGCCCAGACCCCGCGCTCGAGGGCCGCCCCCATGAAGCAGGTGTTCACCCCCGGGTAGACCGGCTTCGAGGGGTAGCGCTCGGCGGTGAATTGGATGCCCACCCCGCAGGCGAGCGAGACGACGGCATCGTAGGCGTCGATCGTGTCGCGGAGCTCGTCGAGATACTCCGGATCGCACTGGCGCTCGAGGGTGCGCTCGCCGACGTTCACTTCGCGCCCCTCCTTGGCGAAGAGCAGGCGCAGGGCCGAGGCGAGCATCCCCACCTCCTTCTTGCCCCCGGCTTCACAGACCGTGACGCACTCGTTGCAGCCGAGCACCAGCACGCTGCGGGCGCCTTCGAGCCAGGGCAGGATCTCCTCGATCGGTTTGCGTTCGGCGACGATCATGGGCGGATCACCTCCTTGCCTGGCGTTTCCGAGGCGGTCGGGACGGCCGGGGGCCGGCGGGGGCGGCCGACCGGGTTGGGACCGGCGGCGAGGACCGCCTCGTGGATTTCGCGCGCGGCCTTCACGAAGAGGGGGGCGTCGCTCGAGGAGAGGTTCACCATGCGCAACCGTTCGCCCCCGATCCCGAGGCGTTCGAGGAGACCGGCGACCTCCGCGACGCGTTTGCGGGCGCGGAAGTTCCCGCTCTGGTAATGGCAGTCCCCCTCACGGCAGCCCACGACGATCACGCCGTCGGCGCCGCGCTCGAAGCAGCGCATGAGGTGAAGCGCGTCGACTTTTCCCGTGCAGGGGACGCGGATGATCTTGATCGATTCCGGGTACCCCAGGCGCATCGAACCTGCCAGGTCCGCGGCGGTGTAGCCTCAGTAGTTGCAGCAGAAGGCCACGATCACCGGCTCGAAGGGTGCGCTCATCGGCGTTCCTCCCGTCATCCCAGGGCGTCCATCAGGGCGTCGACCTTGGCGAGCAGCTGCTCGTCCTCGTACCAGTTCAATTCGATTGCTTTCGCCGGGCACTCGGCGGCACAGATGCCGCAGCCGTGGCAGAGCGCCTCGTCGATTTCGCTCACCCCCTCGGCGTTGATCCGCGGCACGCGGTAGGGACAAGCGCGCACGCAGACGAGGCAGGCCGCGCAACGCTCGGCGTCGACCCGGGCGGTGACCGCGGAGAGCGTGAGCTCCCGCTGCGCCAGGAAGGTGACGGCGCGCGAGGCCGCGGCTTGACCCTGGGCGATCGCTTCCGTCAGCAGCTGCGGGCTGTGGGCGGTGCCGCAGAGGAACAGTCCCTCGGTCGCCAGTTCCACGGGCCGGAGCTTGACGTGAGCCTCCTGGAGGTGGCCCTCGGGGGTGCGGCCGAACTTGACGATCGAGGCGAGCTCCTCGGTGTCCGAGGGCGTCATCCCGGCCGAGAGGACGACCGCGTCGGCCTCGGCCTCGACTTCGCGGCCGAGGACGGGATCCGCAAAGCGCACGGCGAGCCTCTCCCCGCGCTCCTCGATCCGGGGCGGCCGCTCGGGCTCGAAGCGGGTGAACAGCACCCCCAGGCTGCGCGCCTCGCGGTAGGCCTCCTCGAGCAGACCGTAGGTGCGGATGTCGCGGTAGAGGATCCATACCCGGCATTCCGGATCGCGCCGCTTGAGGGCGATCGCATGCTTGATCGCCCCCTGGCAGCACACCCGCGAGCAGTTCGGGTTCTTCTCGTTGCGCGAGCCGACGCACTGGATCATGACCACGCAGCCCCAGGAGTCGACGCTGCCGCCGTGGAGGCGGTCGCCCAGCTCGAGCTGGGTCATCAGCCGGGGGTGGCGGCCGTAGAGGGGTTCCTCGGGGCGGATCTCGACGGCGCCGGTGGCGAGCACGAGGACCCCGTGGTCGATCCGGCGCTCGTAGAGGCCCGGGCCGACCAACAGTTCGGTCGTGAAGTTGCCTTTGAAGCCGCCGAAGCCGACGACGAGCGCCCGGGTGAGGACCTGGATGCGCGGGTGGCTCTGCACGCGGGAGACGAGTTCGGCGAGGTAGGGCTGGACTTCCCAGCCCTCGATCGTCGTGTGCAGCCGCCGGGCCATGCCCCCCAGCCGCTCCTCCTTTTCCACGACCACGACCTCGTAGCCCTGCTCGGCGATCGTGAGCGCCGCGTTCAGCCCCGCCACCCCGCCGCCGACGACGAGCGCCCGCGGGTGGACCGAGATCCGCTTCTCCCGGAGCGGCCGCAGGGTGCGGGCGCGGGCGACCGCCATGGCGACGAGCTCCTTCGCCTTGGCCGTCGCCCGGGCCGGGGACGGCGCGTGCACCCAGGAGTCCTGGTTGCGGATGTTGGCCATTTCGAGGAGGTACTTGTTGAGACCCACGGCGACCAGGCTCTCCTGGAAGATCGGCTCGTGGGTCTTGGGCGAGCAGGCGGCGACGACGATGCGGTTGAGACGGTGCTCGGCGATCGCCTGCTTCATCTGCTCCTGCGCGTCCTGGCTGCAGGTGAAGAGGCTGCGCCCGGTGAAGACGACCCCGGGCAGGCCGGAGGCGAAGGCGGCGACCGCCTCCACGTCCACCACCCCGGCGATGTTGACGCCGCAGTGGCAGACGAAGACCCCGATGCGCGGCGGCCCCTCCGCCAGGTCGCTCTCGGGCGGAGGGGCGGCCGCGGAGACGAGCCGGAAGCGCGCCGGGGCGAGCAGCGCTCCGGCCAGCCCCGCGGCCGCGCTCGCCTCGGCGACCGAGGAGGGGATGTCCTTTGGCCCCCGGAAGACGCCGCAGGCGAAGACCCCGGGCCGCGAGGTCGAAACCGGCGCGAAGGGCGGAGCGACGGCGAAGCGGTAGCGGTCGGTCTCGATCCCCGTCCGGCGGGCGAGCTCGGCCGCCGCCGCCTCGACCTGGAGGCCGACCGAGAGCACGACGAGATCGAAGGTCTCCTCGGCCGTGCGGCCCTCTTCGGTCACCCAGCGCAGGCGCAGTGCGCGCTCCGGGCCGACCTCCTCGATCGAGTGCACACGGGCGGGGATGAAGCGCACGCCGGCCTGGTCCCGCGCCCGGTTCAGGTACTTCTCGTAGTCTTTTCCGAAGCAGCGCAGGTCCATGTAAAAGACGGCGCAGTCGAGCTCGCCGTGGGCATGCTCCTTGGCGATCATCGCGTCCTTGATCGCGTACATGCAGCACACCGAGGAGCAGTAGCCGTTGCCCGAACGGTTGATGTCGCGCGAGCCGACGCACTGCAGCCAGGCGATGCGCTTCGGCTCGCGGCCGTCGTAGGGCCGCAGCAGCCGCCCCTGGGTCGGCCCGGAGGCGGAGAGGATGCGTTCGAACTCGAGGCTGGTCAGAACGTTCGGCGAGCGGCCGTAGAGCAGGACGTCGGCGAAGGGGCCGGGGTCGAAGGGACGGCTTCCGGGGGCGAGGATGACCGCGCCCACGGAGAGCCTGCGCTCCTGCGGCCGCTCTTCGTGGCGCACGGCTTGCGCGAGACAGGCGGCGACGCACTGCCGACACTCGCAGCAGTAGCCGCAGTTGAGGCATCGCGCGGCCTCGGCGCGGCCCTGCTCTTCGGTGAAGCCGAGCTCCACTTCCTGGAAATTGCCGCGGCGCGCCGCGGGGGAAAGCTCCCGCATGCGCGCCCGCGCCCGCCGCGGTTCCCCGGGCGGAATCGGCCGGTGGCGCACCTCCCCCGGCGCGACGGGCTCGCGGCCCCGGGCGAGGTCGGCCCCGTCGAGAAAGCGCACGATCGAGAGGGCGGCCTCCTTGCCGGCGGCCACGGCGCCGATCGCCACCCAGGGGCCGGTCACGAGGTCGCCGCCGGCGAACACGCCGGGGATTCCGGTCGCGTAGGTGACCGGGTCGGCCTCGAGCGTCCCCCAGCGGGAAACGGAGAGGCCCGGCACGCGCTCCAGGGCCGCAAGATCCGGTCGCTGGCCGATGGCGGCGATCAGCTGGTCGCATTCGATCTCGAACTCGCTGCCCGGCAGCGGCACGGGGCGCCGGCGGCCCGAGGAGTCCGGCTCCGTCAGGCGCATGCGGATGCAGCGCACGCCGCACACCCGGCCCTCCTCGAGCAGGATTTCCTGCGGGGCGGCGAGGTAGACGATTTCGGCGCCCTCCTCTTCCGCGGCGCGGATTTCCTCCTCCCAGGCGGGCATTTCGGCGCGCGTGCGGCGGTAGAGGATCGTCACCCGCTCCGCCGCGAGCCGCAGCGCCGAACGGGCGACGTCGATGGCGACGTTCCCCCCGCCCACGATGACGACACGGCGGCCGACCGCGGCGCGACCCGTGAGGTTCACCTCGCGCAGGAACTCGACTCCCTGGCGCACCCCCCGGCCGCGCTCCCCGGGAATGCCGAGCTCGATGCCGCGATGCGCGCCCAGGGCGAGATAGACGGCGCGGAAGCCCTGGGCGAAGAGATCCTCGAGCCCGAAATCGCGGCCGAGGGCGGCGCCGGTGCGGATCGTGACGCCCAGGCGCGTGACGACCTCGATTTCGCGCTCGAGCACCGCGCGCGGCAGACGGTGGGGAGGGATGCCGGTCCGCAACATCCCGCCCGGTTCGGCAAGCGCCTCGAAGATCACGGAGCGGATTCCGCGACGGGCGAGATGGTAGGCGCAGGAGAGGCCGGCGGGCCCGGAGCCCACGATCGCCACCCGCTCCGGGCGGGGAGGATCGCAGGGGACGGGAATCTCCCGCGGATCGGCCCGGTCGGCGGCCAGGCGCTTGAGATCGCGGATGGCCACGGCCTCGTCTTTCTCGGCGCGGCGGCAGGCGTTTTCGCAGCCGTGGGGGCAGATGCGGCCGAGCACGCCGGGCAAGGGGAGATCCTCGAGGATGATGGCGAGCGCCTCGCGGTATTTGCCCTCCTTGACCATCTGGACATAGCCCTGGACGTTCAGGCCCGCCGGGCAGGCCGACCGACAGGGGGCGGGGTCGGCCTTCTCGATGGCGAAGGCGCCGGGGATCGCCTGGGCGTAAAGCTTATAGGCCGCGCGGCGCGTCGAGAGCCCCTCGTCGTACTCGTTGGGGAGCGAAACCGGGCAGACGCGGGCGCACTCCCCGCAGCTGGTGCACTTCGCCGGGTCGATGTAGCGGGGGCTCTGGCGCACCACGGCGGTGAATGCTCCCGGTGTGCCCTCCAGAGCAAGCACTTCGGCGTTCGTGAGGATCTCGATGTTGCGATGCCGGCCGACCTCGACCAGTTTGGGCGAGACGATTCACATCGCGCAGTCGTTGGTCGGGAAGGTCTTGTCCAGCCGGGCCATCAGCCCGCCGATCGCCGAGGATCGCTCCACAAGAAAAACCCGGAAGCCGGACTGGGCGAGGTCGAGCGCGGCCTGCATGCCGGCGATCCCGCCGCCCACCACGAGAACCGCCCCCGTCGGGCCGGAGGCCGTACCGGTCGTCGAATCGAGTGCCATGGGTTTCCCCCTTTTGCCGTTTCCGTCCCCGATTGCCGCCGCGATGGCGGCGGGGCTCAGAGTGCTTCCACGATTTCCGGCAGCTTGTCCTCCCAGCCGAGGGTGGCGACCGCCACCGCCGGATAGCCGCGGGAGCGCAGCGCGCGGATCCCCTCCACGGCGATCTGAACGCACTCCCGCACCTTGTCGGGCGCCCGCTGGAGGCGTTCGATCGTCTCGGGGGGGATGCGGATGTGGGGCACGTTGCGCTCGATGTAGCGCGCCATGCCGAGCGATTTGAGCAGCAGCACCGTCGGCACGAGCGCCTGCCGGCCCTGATCGAGCCGGCGCACGACCGGCTCGAGGAGCTCGGGGTCGAAGATCGGCGGGGTGAGGAAAAAGCGGGCCCCGGCCCGCATCCGCTGCGCGATGTCCTCGGCTTCCAGCTCCGCCGAGCGCCCGGGGGAACCGGCCTGGGTGGTCGCCCCCGTAAAAAAGCGGGGCGCCCCCTCCAGATCGACCCCGGCCAGGTCGCGGCCGCGCTCGAGACCGCCGATGGCTTCGAGCAGCTCGAGCGCGCTCAGATCGTAGACCGCCCGGGCGCGGTGGTGGTCGCCGAGGCTGGGATCCTCGCCGCTGACGACGAGGAGGTTTTCGATGCCGCAGGCAAAAGCCGCGAGGAGATCGCCCTGCAGGGCGAGACGGTTGCGGTCCCGGCAGCAGACCTGCATCACGGGCTCCATGCCCTCCTGCCGGAGCAGGAAGGCCGCTCCCAGGGCGCTCATGCGCATCACCGCCTGGTGCATCTCCGGCACCAGGAAGGCCTCGACGCGCTCCTTCAGCCGCCGCGCGTGGTCGAGCATGGGCGCCACGTGAACGCCTTTGGGCGGCTCGAGCTCCGCAAGGAGGACGAATTCGCCGGCCGCCAGTTTCTCTTTGAGCGACATTGCCGCGATCCCCCTTCCCCTTTCCTCCAAATCATCCCGCCGCCGATGTGGGATGGCAAACTCCGTGCCCCGGGGGAGGAAAAGGGACGAAGATTCGAAATGGCCATCGATTCCGGGTTGTTACCCTTAATAATGGGCTGCATGGAACCTTTGAGGAAAACCGTTGAAATCCGGTCCGAACAGCGCCAAAATGGAATGTTGACTGCAGTTATTGAATCCCGTCGATGGGTTGTCCGAGTGTTCCGCTCCGGAAGTGCAGGCTGCCGTTGCGGCAGGGGCGGGAATCTCAGGCCGGAGCCCGCAGGACATCCGGCAGCGGACCCAAGGGGGAGGGCGGAGGTTCATGAGCGGACCGCGCATCCTGGTCGTCGACGACGACCGCGATTACCTCGATTTGATGGAGCGCCGCTTGCGGGCGGCCGGCTATGAGGAGGTCGAGCTCTACGAAGATCCGCAGCCGGTTCAGGAGCGTTTCGTGGCCGGCCCGGAGGTGGATCTCGCCTTGATCGATGTCGGGCTTCCGGGAATGGACGGCCGGGAGCTTCTCGCGTGGATCAAAAACCAAAGCGCGGCGACCGAGTGCCTCATGGTCACGGCGATGAACGACGCGCGGACGGCGATCGTCTGCCTGCGCCTCGGCGCCTACGATTATCTCGTCAAGCCGGTTGCGGAGGAGGATCTCGTCTTTGCCGTGCGCCGGGCGCTCGAGCGCAAGCGGCTGCTCGACGTGCTGGCGATCGAGCGCAGCCGACGGCCGCCCCCCTTCGAGCATCCCGAAGCCTTCGCGGGCATCCTGACCGCTTCGGCCGCCCTGCGCAAGGTGCTCAAGGAGGCCGAGCTCCATGCGGCGAGCGATATGCCGATGCTCATCACCGGAGAGAGCGGCACGGGAAAGGAGCTTCTTGCGCGCGCGATCCATCGCGCCAGCCCCCGGCGCGACAAGCCGTTTTTGCCGGTGAACATGGCCGCGCTGTCGGCGGAGCTCTTCGAGTCCGAATTCTTCGGCCACGTGCGAGGGGCCTTCACCGGCGCGGAAAAGGACCGGCCGGGCCATCTGCGGGCCTGCGAGGGCGGCACCCTCTTTCTCGACGAGATCGGCAACCTCTCGCCCGCTCTTCAGGGAAAGCTCCTGCGCGTGCTGCAGGACGGGGAATTCACCCCCGTCGGCAGTTCGCTTCCCCAGCGGGCCGACGTGCGCTTCATCGCCGCGACCAACGAGGATCTTGAAAGTCTGATCGCCGGCCGCCGCTTCCGGCTCGACCTCTATTACCGTATCCGCGGCAGCTGGCTGCATCTGCCGCCGCTGCGCGAACGCCGTGAGGACATCCCCCTTTTGGCGGCGCATTTTCTCGGGGAGCTGGGGGTCCCGCCGTCCGAGCGGGAGCCCGGCCCGGGGGTCATCGAGGCGCTCACCGCCCATGATTTCCCGGGAAACGTGCGCGAGCTGCGCTCCATCCTGCAGGCGGCGGTGAACCTTTCCCGCGGCGGGCGGATCGCCCTCGAGCACCTGCCACCCGAGCTGCGCTCGAAAAGGATCCCGCCGGTTTGCTTTTTTCGCGACGGGACCCCGCTTCGGCTCGCCGACGTCGAAAAACACCACATCCTTGCCGTCTACGAGCGGTTGAACCGCAACAAGGTGCGCACCGCCCGCGCGTTGGACATCGGCCTGAACACGCTGCGCCGCAAGCTGCGGGCCTACGGAGAAAGCTGAGTTCGATCCAACCCCTTGAATTTTAAGCAGCGAATTCTCTTGACAGCCTCCGGCGGAACAAGCATAATCGCCCTCTTCGAGAGGTTGCCACACGGTGGCAGCCGCTCCATGGCAACCGGCAGGAAAACGGGATTGGTGAAGCTTCTTCCCGCACTTCGTCCGATCGACGGCGCTCGTCTTTTCCTTCCCGTTTCCCCGACCCGTTCCCGTTTCGCCCGAAAAGGGCCTCCGGCGCCGGAACCTCCCGCAGGCGCGGTGGGGCTCTCTTTCCTCGGCCGCCGCCAGCGGCGGCGGATTGGTGCGCACGGAGAAAAAACCTGAAGGAGACTTTGGCGGATGGAAACCAACCGGAGCGTTCCCAGCGGATCGGTTCTTGTGGTCGGCGCCGGCATCGCCGGCATGCAGGCCGCCCTCGATCTGGCCAATGCGGACTACAAGGTCTACCTGCTCGACCGCCTCTCCGCGGTCGGCGGGCTGATGGCGCAGCTGGACAAGACCTTCCC
>CALIUY010000034.1 GCA_938048455.1 uncultured Desulfobacterales bacterium
GGCGGCGTCGCGGCGGCTCATGCGCCCCTCCGCGGCCGGATGCCGAAGAACACCCAGCCGTTCCAGCGCGTGCCGGTGATGGCGCGCGCGATGGCCGAGAGCGAGCGGTAGGGCCGGCCCTGCCATTCGTAGCCGTCGCGGGTGACGGTGACGACGTGCTCGACGCCCTGGTACTCGCGGATCAGGCGCGTGCCGGCGATCGGGCGCTGCTCGTGGCGGATGCGCCGGAGGGTGATGTTCCTGCCGTCGATTTGCTCGCCGAGCGCCTCCAGGCGCTCCAGCGTCTCGCGCTTCAGCCCGCCGTAGGCCAGCTCCTGGATGCGATACGCGAGCCGGCTTTCCAGGAAGCGCCGGTTGTAGGGCGGCGGCTCGGTGCCGAAGAGCCGGCGCCATTCGGCCTTCAGCTCGCCGATCGGCAGGCCGGGCAGCGCGGCGAGGCGGGCCGGCACGTCCGGCTTCGGGATGGCGGGGAAGGTGGGGGCGGGCGCTTGGGATGCGGCCGGCGGCTTCCGTCTGGTCTGTGTCATGCGTCTCCCTTTCTCTCGGGGTTCGCATGACGGCGCTGGGTGGGGACGAAGTGTAGGCGAGGCTCTCCCGCCGCCGCGGCACCACGGGCGGCTTCCTCGGCAGCGCGGCTCCTCAGCCGCAGCAGGCCGCGGGCGAGGAGGTCGCAGACTTCGCGCAGGTGGAGCGGCAGTTGGGGGTTCGGTGGGGGCGAGAGCATGGTTCGAACCGAACATCGGACCAGACCGCTGCAAATCGAAGTGCAATCAATCGCTTGGCGAAGGCGCGCGAAAACAAAGGAAGCGATGCGCAGAGCGCGCCGGTGACGGATGGCGGTACCCGGAAGCTGGGAGCCTGCCCGGCGTGCACGAATCGGGAAACCTGATCCGCTCGGCCGAACGCCGTACGGCGAAATTGCCCTTGACCCCCAGGGAGGGCATGACACGGCAATCCGCGAAGCCGCCTGGGAGCGGACAACTCAGAATGCAAGAGCCATGACAACGCAAACGGCCTCTCTCGGACAGGCGATCGTGGCGGCCAGAAAGGCGAAGGGACTCAGTCAGAAGGACCTCGCCGCCGCCATCATGAAGGATGACGATTCGGGCGCGATCTCTCCCCAGTACCTGAACGACATAGAGCACGACCGCCGCAGCCCGACCTCTGACCATCTGATCCGGCAGTTCGAGAAAGTGCTCGGTATTGAGGAGGGATACCTCTTTGTGCTGGCAGGCAAGATCCCCGACGAGATGCGCCGCAAGGCGCGCGATCCTGCGAAGGTTTCCGAGGCATTCCGGGCCTTCCGCAGAACCCTGACGAAATAGCGGAGCCGCCTCGATGGTTGCCTGGGTCCCGGATCGCTCTGGTCGCTTCCCAAAGCGTCCGCACTACACCCAGCAGGAGCTCGATCGAGAATGCGAGGCGATCGTCGGGCGCTTCCTCCGTAAGAAGTATGGCAAGGTCGATTTTCCCCTGACCACGAACGACCTCACCATCCTTGTCGAAAGCTTCTGCTCCGACGTGGACCAGTACGCCGACCTCTCTGCCGAAGGAGCCGACGTGGAGGGGATGACCGAGTTCTTCCCCGACATCGCACCCAAGATCTATATCTCCGAGCGAATCGCGACGGACGAGCGGCGCGAGAACCGCCTGCGGACGACACTGTCGCACGAGCTCGGCCACGCCCACTTCCACCGGCTTCTCTTCGCCGAGCTGTTCGCGCCCGGCGCCTTGTTCTCCCGCCGACCCTCGGAAGCCAAGATGGTGTGCAAGCGGGACAACATGTTAGGCGCGAAGGAGGTGGACTGGATGGAGTGGCAGGCGGGCTATGCCAGCGGCGCCTTCCTGATGCCCGCCTCCGCCCTGCGGCGGCACCTGTCCGCCTTCTGCTCCAGCCGGGGGCTCCATACGGCCATCCCGGTCGAGTCGCCCGAGTCGCTGGACATGCAGCACGCGGTCATGGAGGGTTTCCAGGTCTCAGCGGATGCTGCGCGCGTCCGCCTGCTGAAGCTCGGCTTCCTCACGGATCAGCCGGGGCCGCCGTCGCTGTTCGGCTGACGCAGGACCGCTACGCAACTCCACGTAGAATTTCGCTTGTGCCCGCACGACGAATAGCGATACGGCAATTAGCGCAGCGCCGGATCGGCTGGCGCTAAACTGATCGAAAGACCTCTCCCCGTGCCCACTGTCCCCGACTTCATCCGGAGGACGCCGCCGGCGTCGCTTCGCATCTACTTCACGGCCATCGGCGCCGAGCTCCCCCAAGGCATTGCGTGGGATGGCCCCGCCAACGACGTTGTCGCGCCATTGCTTCGCGCCGTCGACGACATGGCCGATGCCGATCGCCTGCGCGTCGTGAACGATGCCGAGCGGATCGGCACCATGGCCGACGAGCCCGGGCAGGCAGCCCTCTACGCGGTCTATGACGATCACGCGCGCCTGGATGACATGGAGAACGGGCATGCCCGCGCTCTCTGGGTATACCTCAACGCCTCCGCCACCTTCCGCCACGCCGAGGAGGTCCGCTTCGCCGACGAGAAGCGCTTCGGCCGCATGTGGGACGGCTTCGCCGGTCGGCCGCACCTGACCGTCGCGCGCGGCGGCGCCGCCGTCGAAGCGTTCCGGCAGGCCGTCACGGAGCGCTTCGGCAGCGCGAACGTCGAGGTCGAGATCTGCGATCGCTCCCGCCCGATGCTCGAAGGCCCTGACGCGGCGCTGGTCCAGGCCGCCGTCTACCGGGAGGGACGCGCGGGCGACGTTCTCGAATTCGTGGACGGCAGGCTCTCGCGCCGCCCCCACAAGCCGGTGGTCGAGGCGGCCTTGATCTATGAGCCGGCGACGGGGGCGATCGAGGTGGTCGCCGCGGCCCGTGAGACGCGCGAGGACCTCGTCCGGCTGTTCGCCCAGCATCTCCTGGGCACGGCCTTCCAGGGGGAACGGCTGCCCATCCGTCAATTCAGCCTCGATCGCCTCCGGCAGCCCTTCGACTTCCCGACCGACCCGGAGGACGGCATCGAATCGGTGCGCATCACCATGATGAAGCTGATGCCCTACGAGACGCAGGGAAGGCGCATCACCGTCGAGTGCATGCGCCGCGACGACTCCACGATCTGGCAGGCCGCCGCGGACTGCTTGAGGGGCCAGGAGCATGGCATCGAGGGCTATGCCATCACTGTGGTGCGGCTCACCATCAAGTTCCGCGCGGCGCCCGGGACCCGTGGCGGCCGCACCCTGCCGGTCACCATCACCATGCCGAGGGGCTGCGATCTCAAGGACCGCACCGAGCGCGAGCGCATCATCGGGGAGAAGTACCTCCAACGCTGGCGGCTGCTGCGCGATGTCTGAGGGCCAGCCGCCGCTCGATGCCGAGGCGGTAGACCTACTCCTTGAGATCCTTGAGCTTCGGGAGCCGCTGTTGTCCGGCGCTGCGGCAGAGCTAGGCCCCCGAGCCGCGGCGCTGCTGAAGGCGGCCGGCCTGCTCGTGCCGCATGACCATGAAGCGGTCAGCGCATCCCTGGCCGATCACGAGGACACGCCAGTTTCGCTCATCTGGTCCGAAGCGGCTGGGGAGTTCGCCTATTTCAGTCCGGCCGTGGGGCCGGTGGCTGTGCCTCGGGAACGGTTGGTGCGGCACCGCGTCGATATCGACGTGGTCCTCGATGCCGTTGCCGAACGCCTGGACCGGCCGCGCAATCGGCCAGCCTTTCCCCTCGTCGATGGATTGCTGTGGGAGCTCGGCGATGTGCGTATTGGGCGTCGTCGCGAGCGCGACCCGCTTTGGTTCACACGCCGCCTCGGCGATCCCGCGGTCAATCGGCAGGTTGCCGAAGCAGCTCGAGCCCGACCAAACACCCGCCAGCGGGTGATCCTCACGAGCACGCGCCAGGCCCGCCTGACCAACGTCGCCATTCCGGGGGCCGTCGTGGTGGCCCTGCACGACGTACTCGCCGCTCCGGACCATCTCGCCGTCAGCCCCGACATCCTCGACGCCCAGCTTCGGGGAATGCCGCCGGTTGCGGCGGGGCCGCTGGTCCTGTCCCCTGACGGCACCAAGCTCTCGATCAACGGTGGCGACCCAATCCTTTTCCGGAGTGAGGCGCAGAAGGAGGCCATACGGAAACTGGTCGACGCCTTCTATACGGGCACCCGCCTCCGCGCACGCGACTTGACCCACCGCCACAGCCTGCAGACCTTCTTCGGCAAGGCGAAGTGGTCACGGCTGGCGCCGTTCCTGAAGAGCGACGGGGGCCTCTGGGGGTTCGAGCCCTAACCGAATTTCTGCCGCTTCTTCTGCCGATCGCCGGCTCGGTTTTCTGCCTGCCTCGGCGCGACCTTCCCCGCAGGTCTTCGAGGGAAGTCGCCATGTCCGTCAGGCATCTGCACCAGGCCGATCTGGCTCGCCGCTGGAATATCAGCCCGCGCACGCTGGAGCGCTGGCGCTGGCTCGGCCAGGGGCCGCGCTTCCTGAAGATCGGCGGCCGCGTCGCCTATCGCCTCGAGGACATCGAGGCGTTCGAGGCGGCGCAGATCCGCACCATCAGTGGCAGCACCGGCGAGCATCGCCCTGCCGCCTGATCGCACCCGGCCTTCCTGCCGGGTCCTCCTGGGAATGCAACACCGCCGCGAGGCGGAAATACCAGGACGGTCAGCTCCGCCGCGTCGGGGCCCGGCAGCACCTGCATCGACGAACCAGGAGCGCGACGACGAAGGAGTCACGCTTCCATGTTCAAGCCCAAGCCGCCGCCGCTCGAGCAGCTGCGTCAGTCCTACGGGATGGCGTCGCTGCCGGACTGCATCAAGACCGATGCCGTCGGCACGTACGGCCACCCGATCAGCAAGCCGATCGGCCAGGCCACGATCGACGACATCGCCTTCGCCATCCAGTCGCTGAGCACCGAGAGCACCGCGCTCTTCAGGCGGCTCGACGCGCTGCGCCAGCTGCATGATCGCGCGCGCCGCGCCGGTGCCCGCGGCGCGGATCTCGTCGTCGAGGCCGCCGTCCGCTTCGAGGAGCGCCGCAAGTGAGCGCCCCGTTCGAGAGCAGGTCCGCCGGCGGCTTCCGCATCATCACCGCCGACGAGCGCCTGGCCGAGCGGCGCGGCATCAAGGGCGTGCTGACCGGCATCTCCGGCATCGGCAAGACGTCGCAGCTCTGGACGCTGGATGCGGGCCGGACGCTGTTCGTCAACCTCGAGGCCGGGGAGCTCGCCGTGCAGGGCTGGCCCGGCGATGAGGTCCGCGTGCGCAGCTGGGAGATGGCGCGCGACCTGGCGTGCTGGATCGGCGGGCCGAACCCGGCCATGCGGCCCGACCAGCCCTACGACACGACCCACCATGAGCGCGTCTGCAGTGCCTTCGGCAGCCCGGAGCAGCTGGCGAAGTACGACACCATCTTCGTCGACAGCATCACCGTCGCCTCGCGGCTGTGCCTGCAGTGGTGCAAGGGCCAGCCGCAGGCGGTCTCCGACCGCAGCGTCAAGCCCGACCTTCGAGGCGCCTACGGTCTGCTCGGCCAGGAGATGATCGGCTGGCTGACGCACCTCCAGCACACGCCGAACAAGAATGTCTGGCTGGTCGGCCTGCTCAACAAGCAGCTCGACGACTTCAACCGCCCGTACTTCGCGCTGCAGGTCGAGGGCAGCAAGACCGGCCTCGAGCTGCCCGGCATCGTCGATGAGGTGATCACCCTCGCCGAGGTGCCGCGCGAGAAGGAGGCGCCGTATCGCGCCTTCGTCTGCACCACGCTCAATCCCTTCGGCTACCCGGCGAAGGACCGCAGCGGCCGCCTCGCCACGATCGAG
>CALIUY010000035.1 GCA_938048455.1 uncultured Desulfobacterales bacterium
GGCAGAAACGTGTCCGCCAAGGCTGGCCTGAACAAGTCCATCCTCGATCAAGGCTGGTTCGAGTTCCGCCGTCAACTGGACGACAAGCTGGCGTGGCGGGGAGGCTGGTTGGTGGCGGTACCTGCGCAGAACACGAGCCGCGCCTGCCCGTGCTGCGGCCATGTGTCGGCGGACAACCGGCAGACGCAGGCCCAGTTCGGGTGTGTGGAATGTGGCTTCGAGGACAACGCCGATCTGGTCGGCGCGATCAACATCCGGGCGCGCGGGATGGAATCTGGCGAGAGAAGGGCGGGACACGCCCGGATGGCCTGTGGATAGACCCACAAGGGTGGTCGGAAGCAGGAACCCACCGAGGCGACTCAGGGGCGGCTCCATGCCACGCCTGAGCGCCGTAGGAATCTCCGGCCTTCAGGCCGGGGAGGATGTCAAGCCGCCTCTAATCCCCAGGCCATTCCTCCGCCGGTCCCGGCACGCGTGGATCCCCCATGGCCCGCCCCATCCGGGCCCCGGCCCCTTGCGACCGCCAAATTAAGGCCCAACATCGGGCAGGACAACACTTTCAGGGCCAAGCGCCCCCCACGGAGACCCCTGATGAGCGACACGCTGACCGCAGCCAAGGCTACCCTCTCCCTCGTCGAAGCTGCTCTCAAGGCCGATCTCGCCGGCGACCTCGCCCGCCCGGGCTGGGAGGACGCCCGCACCGCCTTCCAGGAGACCTCTCGCCTCCTCGTGCGCGCTGGCGCCCTCCGCAAGACCGCCGATGGCTGGCGCTTTTTCCCCGAGACCCTCGAGAGCTACGGCGACGACGTCCTCTCTCCCATCGGCGCTGCTGGCCTGGCCGCCGCCCAGGCCATCGCCAACCCCGAGCACGTCGAGACTCTCTCCGTCGACGGTAAGCGCGGCCTGCTCGAGGCGGCCCTCGCTGCCGCCGACGCCCAGGCCACCGCCAGCGGCACCCCCGTCGGGCTTGATGCCCTGCGCGCCGCTGTCGCGCCTCCCGCCCCAGCCCAACCCGTTCTCTCCGAAGTCCCGACTCCCGAGCGCCTCCACGGCGTCGCCACCGCTTCCCTCGATCTCCTCGAGGCCTTCAACCGAACCTCCGCCTCTTTCCCCAACACCCGCGACGGTCGCCGCGCGCTCGAGCTCCAGCAGGGGCTCGAGGCTGCGCTGCGTGATGGTGACTTCGCGCTGCCCGGCGAAATCTACGGCCGCACCTCCCCTTACGCGAACCAAGCCCCGCGTGGTACCCGCGCTCAGCAGATGGCTATCTTCACAGCCGCCAGCGCCTACGCTGACCACATCCGCGCGACGAATCTCGCCGACGAGGTTGAGGTTGACGGCAACGCACTCGCACGCGCCAGCCTGATGTTGAAGTTCCAGGGCTTCTACGCCGCCATCGCTGAAGCCCGCGCCGAAACCCCTGTCGCTCTCGATACGCCTGAGGAAGCCGTCCCAACCCTCTCCTCACCCCTCTCCCAGACCCAGGCTAAAGCGATCCTCAACGTGGTCGACCTCGGCAGCCGCATCGTCGACTCCGCCCAGCTCGACACCCTAGAGCCCGAAATGATCATGTTCCCTCGCGACCAGATGAAGGCGCTCGGCGACGCCCTTCACGCCATTGACCAGACCGGCGCTGACATTGCTCTGGCTGCTGCCCGCGAGGACGGACGGCCGCTGCCCGGCGTCTCCGACGGCGCCATGGAGGCCGTCAGCGACCTGGTGCTTGAGCTCCGCGACATCCGTCTCAACGCTTCCCCCCGCGGCGAAGACTTCGTCGCTGTTTCCCAGGAAGACATCGACCGCATTACCAGCCTCACCGATCGGATCCTATACTCCGGCGCTCGCGAAGGCCTGGCTGCCGCCGCCGGCGAGAGCGAGACCTCTGCCCTCTCCATGACCGAAGGTCGCGACAGCGCCGCCTTTGCCACTCTCGAAGAAGCCATGCGCGGCGGCTCTCGCCTCGGCAACCCCGAGAGCGCCCTCGTCACCCTCGGCAAGCTCCTCCCCGAAATGAGCTTTGCTGAGTGGAACGCCCTCTCCCCGCGCCTGCGTGCCACCGCCCAGGCCGTCTTCGTCGAGCCCGGTAAGGGTGACTTCGAGGGCCTCGATATCTCCACTGCTCCTGTCACCTTCTGCGATCCCCGCATCAAAGAAAAACAGGAAAAGGCGCTACGCAACTTCGTCCGCCGCCGTATCCTCGACGAAACCCCGCTCGAGAACGGCAAAGGCACGGTCGGAAAGCGCTTCCGCGACCGCGTCCTCAATGCCCGTCACCGCATTATCGTCGCCCCCACCCGCGGCCTCGCCAAGGCCTACCGCGAGGAGGCTGAGCGCATCGCCGACGAGCTAACCCGCAAGAAGCGCGAGATCGCAGAGATGGCCTTGTCGAAACTCGAGCGCGTGCCCGTCGACTTCGACCGCAGCCAGGTCGCTCGCTTCCTACGCGTCGTCGAAGCCCAGGGCGCCTCCTCCCCCGCCTCCCTCATCAAAACTGGCGACGACCTCATCGTCACTCACCCAGACGGCCCCACCCTCAAGGCCGAGATCGGCGCCGTCGGCGCCCTCGCCCGCCACCAGGATGGCCACACCATCGCCAAGCTCCCCCTCGAGTCGCTCCGCGGTGCCGTCGAAACCGGTCAGGCGAAGGTTCGCGTCGTGGTAACAGAAGACCGCGTTGCGGCCATTATCGGCCACACCCCCGCCGCCGAGCGCGCCCGCTCCCGCGGTGAAACCGAGATCGCCGCCTAATCCAATCCCCAACACTCTCCCATCGCCCCTCAGACCGGCCGCGCTGCCCACAGGTCTGAGGGCGCCACCTCGGCGAAGGTCTGGGTGAGACCTAAATCCGACTTTCCTGCCTGCCCGAAGTCACTATCGATGTCACGAATCGCCGCGCGCGCCGATCTCCGGATCCTCCGCTGCACCGGACGTATCATCGCCTGGCTTGAGACAGATCTGTCCTTCAGGCGTAGCCTCGCGCTGGCGTTGGCTTGGATCCTCACCGCCTGGGCCCTCGTCGCGCTCGGCGGTGCGGCCTTCGTCAACAACTACGTCCTCGACTTCGGATTCGCTGTCAGCGAAGCCTGGCGCCTCCAACAAGGACAGGTCCCCTACCTCGATTGGCGCACTCCCCTCGGCCCGCTCTACTACGCCCTCCTCGCCGGAGCCGCCACCATCGCCCCGACCCTGCCCGAGGCAGTCATCTGGGCCGGCTTCCTCGGCACCCTCTTCTTCATCGCCCCCGTCCTGCATCTCCTACGCGTCGGACTCCCAGGTGGCGCGGCGCTGGCGCTGGCCCTCGCATTGTGGCTCATGGCCGCCGGCCCGCGCAACCCCGACGGCCTTCTCGGCGACGCCTCCTGGCTCGCGCTCTACAACGGCCTCTGTCTGCCACTCCTGGCCGCCGTGCTTGTCGCCACCCTCTTCCCCGCCGCCCGGCCGGCGCCAACGCAGGCCGGGAGGAACCTTGACGGCCTCGCCTTCACTGTCTCGCTCGGCGTCTGCACCGCGGCGCTGCTGCTGACGAAGGCTCCCCACGGGGTTTTCGCCCTCGCCGCGATCGCTGCCGGAATCGCGCTCCGCACCGATCGCCGCAATCTCCTCCTCACCGGCGGAGCCCTCGCCGGCGTCCTCGTCTGTAGCCTCTTCATCGCCTTCCCCAACGCCGCCAAGGCGCATCTCGCCCAACTTGTCGAGACGGCCAGAGCGTCTGATCCCGTCGTGCGCCTTCTGATGAAGAAGGAACTCGTTTTCGGCCTTGGCGCAACGCTGCTCGGCGCCAGCTTCGTCGCTGTTTGGCTCCTCGAACAGTACCGTAAGGAGGACGCGTCCCTCTGGCCCGACGTCGGCGCACTTCTGACCGCTACGGGCCTCGCCTGGTCCGTCGCCTTCCAGGACCATCCCGCAACGCCCGTGATGGCCGTCGTGCCGCTCCTGCTAGCCTGGCGCGCAGCCACCAGCCATCGCCTGCCCATCGGCGGAACCGCCGGACGCTTCTACCGAGGGGCCAAGGCGACGCTATTGCTTCTCGTCCCCGGCCTCACCCTTACTTGGTGGACCATCAACGGCGCAGCGTCGCTGCCCATGGCAGCTGTGCAGGCCCGTCTGACGCCCCCCGCCTGGGGGGACGGCATGGCGCACGCCGACGGCTGGCGCCTGCCGGCGGATCCGGAGCGAATGCGGCCCCAAGCAGAAATGACCCCCGCTGAATGGCAGGCAACACTCGTCGCGGCAGCCAATCTTCTGCGCACAGAAGGCCTTGCGAATCGGCGAATCCTTGTCCTCGACTTCGCTAACCCCCTGCCCTGGTTGCTCCAGGCGCCCCCGCCGCGCGGGACGCTCGCCTGGATGGACCCCGACCGCACGCTCTCCGTCCGTGACACACTGCCCCTCGAGGCTATCGTCGGGGACGCCGAGGTGCTCCTCTCGCCCAAGCGCCCTTCTCATCCCCGAGTGCTACCCGTCCTCTCCCGCCACCAGGGCGAAGCCCTGGTGGCGACTTTCCCGGTGGTCGCTGAGACAGATCTCTGGCGCGTGCGCTTGCGCGCCGATGCCAACACCCCCGCACGGGCCCCCTGAATCGGCGGCACACTGGCGCACCCCATCAGACGCTCCAGAACGTCGAGACCACAGCAGAGCCGCCGCGACGGACAGGGAAGACGACGAGCCTTCCGTATGCCGCTGCACGCCCCCCGTCACATTGACCGACTGGGCCAGATTGGATCTGGTCCAGATCGCTCCTCACCCTCCTCGTGATAGGCCTCCTCGTCCATGACCCCCGCTTCCTGACCGCGTCAATCCCATTCCCCAAGCTCCTCATGGGCGAGGAGCGCCCCTTCTTGGCACGGGACGCGGCGGCGACGACGCTGGCCCACCTCAATCCGTTGCGCGCGCTTCTCTTAGCCGGTGCCTCGCTCTGGCTCCCGGCCGTCATGCGGATCCTCTTCGACGCCCCCTCCTCCTTCACCGAGACGCCGACCGCCGGCCCCTCGACAGACCCTAAAAAGGCGTTGCTTGGGCTGAGTTCGTCCTGCTGCTCTAGCCAGTTCTCTGGTCTATCGACGCCGCCACCACCTGACTTTCACGGCGGTTGATCGCCTGGGCTGTTCACCGTCGAGAGCCTGCCTGGCCTACGCGCCACTCTCGTTGCCGCGCACGCCCTCTGGGTGGCCCTGCCTCTCGCCCTGCCCGATCTTACCGTCCTCCTCCTACGCGCGGGCCTCAAGACAGCGGAGCCGCGGGACCCGAAATGGAACCTCGTCGCCACGACGATCTTGCTGGTTCTAGGAGTCTCCTCCGGACGCGCCGCGCTTGCGGAAGTCGCATGCGTCCCTTGCGCCTACGCGCTGTACTGGCCCCATCTCAGAAACTCCTAAATCGAGCAAGCTGCGTTGCTGGAGAATCGCTCCGCGAACGGCCTATCGCCGTATCTTGTACGGCCACTGTACCCCCTCGGGGCCACCGCCCCCCATCGCTTCTACGCCGAAGGCCTGGAGGCCGGCGCCGAGATCCAGAACCGCATCGCGGAGACGTCCTTGCACCTCCCTGATAAGGAATCACGATGAAAACCGAGGTCCTTTGCAATCGGAACAGGCATGCCATGGGACGCCTCATCAGCATTCGTACCGCCGCAGGTCTGCACACTGTGCCACATGACCTGGAAGGCCGAATCCCGGAGCCCGGGAGAAGCAGCGACAAGACGCGGAACGCCGCGGGCAATCTCGTCGGCCAAGGAAACCGTCTCCGGAGCAGGCGGCCTCCGGCTGCCTCGGGCACTCCCATCTCCTCCCCATGCCACGCCCCCTTCGCTATCTCGGCTTGAACTGGATCAAGGGAAAGCACGCCCTGCTCGGGGCGCGCTCGGAAACGACTCCGCATCTCTACACACTGCACGCCGCGGGCGAGGAAATCATCGCTTACGTTGGCTTCTACGATCCCAAAACCGGTGATGCACACCCGGCGCGGATCCGTCTCGGACGCTTTCGTGACCTCGGCCTAGCGCAGCTCGCGTGCGAGCGCCACGACTTCCTCTACGTCCGCGCCGACGCCGAGGCGCGGGACCAGGACGTCATTTTCGTCGGCTCTGACGCCACCCGCGCTACCGCCGCCGAGATCGAGCGCGCCGCACCAGGGGAGAACCTCGCGGACCTGCTCATCGATATGCCCCGCTCCCCCTCTGGGGCCCCCTTCCACCGCGTCGCTTCCTTCTTCGAGGCCAAGAAGGAAACCCTTAGGCAGTGTGCCGACGGAGCTTGGACTGTCCCTCTCGTCGTCCGCGCCCAAGAGATCCCCGGCTGGCTCCGGGATGCGCCTAAGGGCACACACCTAACGGTGGCCGCGATGCGTATGGCCGAAGGCGCCCCTAACGAGGAGGCAATCTGGGCCGAGCGCCATCGCGAGGCCTTCACCCGAAGCCACCTCCTGCCCCAAGACCCGCTCTTTCAGGAATGGCTCGGCCAACGCTACGACCGCTGGGGCCTCATCGCGGCGGCCAAAACGAAAGACAGCGACGCCGTCCTCTTTGCCGTCCAGGAGACCGTCAAGCGCCTGATTGGCATTCCCTCGCGTCGCGATCTCCAGACCAACCGCGACGCTGTTGACCGCCTCGAGACTCTCGATCGCGAGTTCTATGCCGACCTCTCCCTTAGAAGCCGCCAGGCGGCCAACTGAGCCCATGAACCATACCACCAACACCGGACATCTCCAGTGGAGACCGGATGCGCAGAGGGGCCGCGTCGCCGACGCGGCCCCTCCTGCTTCACGCGGAATCTCCCGGCAGACATCGGTTAGACGGCGACGTCCGCAGCCGCCTCCTCTCGCCCTAGGCACCACCCCAGACCGCGAGCGCACCGTCTGACACCTTCAAAGCACCGATCAGGCCAAGGAGTGGACCGCCTTTGCCCAGGTTGCCCGTGCCCACACACCTAGGCCATCGCTCAGCGCGACCGCCTCAACGCCAATCTTCTCGTCGAGAGATCTGATGGCCGGTCTGCGGATTGCCATGCCCTATCCGCTCAACGCTCTGATCGTCCCGGCGGAGGCACAGGCCGCGACCAACCGTTGAGCGAAAATTGACCTCTGGAGGCAGAATATCCCCATCTTCTTCGTAGCATCTTGGAGATCTGCCCATGCGCATCGCTACCCTTGCTGCCGCCCTCGCTTTGGCTCTTGCTGTCCCCGCCGCCGCTCAAGGCGTGCGTTTCATCCCCCCGCCCGGCACTTGCCTCCTTCCTCAAACCTTCTTTCTCCCCCTCCTCGAGGCGCTGCAGGAGTTCGGTATCGTGCCTGAAGGCGCCGCGGCCGACTGTGCCGAGGTCGAAGCCTTCGGCCGCGGCAAGCGCCCCGACGGGCTCGAGGCCCCCATTGCCATTCTCGCCCGCCCTGGTCTTGCCACCACCGGCGCGGATCCGGATCGCGCTGCCGACGTCATCCCCCGGCTGCGTGCGGATGTCCCGGCCGAGGCCCGCATTCTCCTTGGCGACCTGGCCGGGCGCCCCGAAATCGCCCAGGCCCTGGCCACGGGCGATGCTGGGCGGATTCTACCCCTACTACCCGCTAACCGAGACGCGATCTATCTCCCCCTGTCCGCCCCAGAGGGGGAGGTCCGCTTCCTTCTCGATGACCCGCGCTCCCAGAAGCGCGTCTTCTTCGCCGCCTTCCCCCGCAACGGCGGTGTGGGCTGGGGCGTCGTCCTCGACGCCGCCCATCCCGCCCCGCTTGGCCCCGCTCTTGTCCTTCTCGAGGCCCTCGCCAACACTCATCGCAGCCGCTGATTCTCCTCAAAGGAAGGGAGAAAAAGGAAGGCGCCGGCGGCTATCGGCCGCCCGCCGCCGCCTTCCCCTCAGCAGATAGGATCCGAACTCCCCCATGGCCGAAAGCTCCCTGTCGCTTCTCGCTGACGCTCTCGCCGACGCCATCCCCAGCGATTGGCGCATCGATGGGCCCCACAATGGAAAGCTGATTGTGCTGCGCCACCGCTCCAACGTCGCAATCCAGATTGACCGCGGCCAACGCCAGCACGGCGCCTGCCGACTCTTCGCCGAGACCGAGATCCTCCACAGCGGCAGCGGCCCAGGCGGCTATCGCACATCCCGCGCGCAGGTCGTGCGCACCTGGACAGCCTTCGGCCACCTGCCCATGCCGACGCAGCTGCCCACCGAAACTGATGCGCTGCGCAACGCGCTTGTCGCCGCTATCGATCGCGCACTCGGCCCTACCGCGGAGCTCCGCCTCAAGATGATCCGCGCCCGTCTGGCCCTCGACATCGCCCCCTTCCGCGACGGACGCCCAGACCCGCAGGGTATCGGCTGGTTCCTCGCCGCCGATACCCATGAGATCTACGGGCCGCGTCAGACCCTCAAGATCGACGATGGCCCCGCCTACCAGGCCCTACTCCAGGCCATGGAGAACCTGTGCGTACTCCAGCACGGCAAAATCATCCCCATCCCCCAGATCCACATCCCCGAGACCGACAGTGCCCATGCCCGCGCGGAGGCCGCTGAACTTTTGCAAGGAAGCCCCCTCGAAGCACCCCTAACCCTCTCCCTCGCCTAAACGCTGGGAGCAGCCCCTTTCTATAAAGACCTCAGCCGCGGCACTATCCAAGTGCCACACATCCACGCCCAGACCAACGCCTGCGACGACAGAGGGCCGAGTCTGGAATCCAGCCCCCAGTCTTGTAGCGGGGGCGCATGCGCCGCTACAGCGCAGTACCAGGCGCCGACCCTGACTGGCGAGAGTACCACAATCGTCGGCCGCGGCTAGAACGTCTCCTCAAGCAGAATCACCATGTCCCCGGCGGTAAGGACCGGGGCAGCGTCGAGGACGGCGGCGCACTTTCCCCCAAAACCCTAGCTCCCTCGGCTCAGGATCAGAAAACGCACCCGATCCGGGCACGCACGGATCGGGCGACGTCTGCCCTCTCGGATTGCGAGAATCGAATGGCCCAGCCGGCGCCTCCAGAAGAGGAGGCCGGCGCAGACCGCGCTCAAGCCCGCCCTCAGGAGGCTCTCAGCGCCCACTTGGCCCATCCGCACCACTCGGCCGGCACGTAAGTCTCGGGCGGCAAAGGCGAGACACCGTCCCAAAGGTCTGGCACGCCCGGAATCTGGATACCGCCCACAATTCGTGCCTGTTCAATCAGCTCCTCAGGCGGTTGCGAAGACGCCGCCGGCACCGCCCAGCAATAGCGCAGCTCCACAAAGGCGTCTGACGGCGGCTGCGTACCAGGCTCAAAACCCTCCGCCCCCACCGTGAAGATCGGCGGATCCTCCGAATTGGGTGGCGACACAAACCGGCCGAT
>CALIUY010000036.1 GCA_938048455.1 uncultured Desulfobacterales bacterium
TTGAAAAAAGTGGGCATACGCGCTCGTTTCTGGATCACAGCGCCAAGCAGGATTCAGAAAGGGGAGCAAGCCTATGTCCACCCGCATTTTGTACCTGAGTATTCCCCGCGTGGAGTGCCGTGAGTGCGAGACGATCCGCCAGGTGGAGGTCGGCTTTGCCGCCGCCCGGCATACCGACACCCGACAGGTTGAACGCTACGCGCCGGAGTTGTCCCGGCAGATGACGATCCTGGATGGGGGCCGTCATCTGAATGTGGGCTGGGAGCTGATCCAAGACATTCAAACGTGCTTTCCCAAACGCCGCTTCGTCCGCCCCCGGCTGGGCCAACTGCGCCGGATCGCCCTCGACGAGATCGCCATCGGCCAGGGGCAAACGGATCCGACCGTGGGGTTGGACCTCAACAGCGGGGCGGTGGTGTTCGTCGGCGAGGGCAACGGCGCTGACGCCCTGGTGCGTTTCCGGTTGCGTCTGAAGCGCACCCAGGCCTGCGTAGAGGCAGCGGCGATGGACATGTCCCTGGGCCTCCATCCGGGCGGTGCGTGACCCCTTGGCCTCGGCCACGATCGCCTTCGACCGCTTCCATGTGATCAAGCTGTTCATGACAGGTTTCAAGGATTCCGCTGTCGGTTGTTCCACAAGGCCTCAAGCGAACTGGAACAGCGCGTCCTCGAAGGCACCCGCTGGTTGCTCCTGAAAAACCCGCAGAATCCGGTTGAAGCCCGAAACGAGCGCGGCGGTGGCAGAAGGTTCTCGAACTCCACCAGCCGCCGGCCACCGTTGATTAGACCTGCGCCAGCTATGGTCGCTGCCGAACCGTGAACAGGCGGCTTGCTTTCTCTCTGATTGGATCGCTCGGGCCAAGGTCTCCGGGATCCACATGCTCAAGAAATTCGCCCAGACCCTGCAGACCCTCTTTGACGGCATCGCGGCCTATTCCACGTACCCGATCTCAACGGCCCCACGGGAAGGCACCAACCGCAAAATCAAAACCATGAAAGGCCAAGGCTACGGCTGGCGCTGGACAGAATATTTCATGCTGAAAATACTTGGACTTCATCTCACAAAGTACGCTTGGGTCGGATGAACCGAAAAAAAAGGGATTACAGACCTGAATCTGTAACCCCTGGATTTCAGTGGCGCGCCCGGAGGGGCTCGAACCCCCGGCCTACGGATTCGAAGTCCGGCGCTCTATCCAGCTGAGCTACGGGCGCGCAAAAAGTCTGGGGTGAGTGGTGGGACTTGAACCCACGACAACCGGGGCCACAACCCGGTGCTCTGCCAACTGAGCTACACCCACCGCAAGCGGAAAGCGTGGCTTATCGGGAATTGGAAAATTAACAAAACCGCCGTTGCGGATCAAGGGGAAAATGGGGTTGAAAAAGGGGCGCGGACTGCATAGAAACAGCCCATGCACCCGCTGATCGTCTTCGTCATCCGCGCCGTCTTGGGGCTTGCCTTCGCGGTGCTCGTCCTGCGCATGTTCCGCGGGCACGCCGCCCCCGAGTCGGTCCTTTTCCTCGCGGCGCTCTTGGTCGGCCTCGCCTACGTCTTCGAGGCCGTTCGCCGCCGCGGCAACCGCGGGGGTCCCCCGTGAAACCGATCATCCTCGGCACCGCCGGCCACATCGACCACGGCAAGACGAGCCTCGTCAAGGCCCTGACCGGCATCGACACCGACCGTCTCAAAGAGGAAAAGGAGCGCGGGATCACCATCGAGCTCGGCTTCGCCCACCTGAAACTCCCCGGCGGCCGGCGCATCGGGGTGGTCGACGTTCCCGGTCACGAAAAATTCGTCAAGCACATGGTCGCCGGAGCGACCGGAATCGACCTGGTCGCGCTCGTGATCGCCGCCGACGAAGGGGTGATGCCGCAAACCCGCGAGCACATGGAGATCTGCACCCTGCTCGGCGTGCGCCACGGGCTGATCGCACTCACGAAGATCGACCTCGTGGACGAGGAGATGCTCGAGCTCGCCCGCGAGGACGTGCGCTCTTTCGTCCGCGGGACCTTCCTCGAGGAGGCCCCCCTGCTTCCCGTCTCGGCCGCGACCGGCCGGGGCATCCCCGAGTTCGTCGCCGCCCTCGAGCGTCTCGCCGCGCGGGTCCCGGAGCGGCCGCCCTCGAGCCTCTTTCGCCTTCCCGTCGACCGTGTCTTCACGATGAAGGGGTTCGGGACGGTGATCACCGGCACCCTTGTTTCGGGGCGGGTCCGGGTGGGCGACCCGGTGATGATCTACCCGCAGGGGATCTCCTCCCGGGTGCGGGGGCTCCAGGTGCACAACGAGGCCGTGCCCGCGGCCGAGGCCGGACAGCGGACGGCGGTCAACTTCCAGGGCCTGGAGAAGGAAGCGATCGATCGCGGCTGTGTGCTCGCCTCGCCCGGCGCCCTCAAGCCGAGCTACATGGTGGACGTCTCCTTCCACTACCTGGCCAGCGCCGCCAAACCCCTGAAAAACCGGACCCGCGTGCGCTTCCACGTGGGAACCAGCGAGATCCTCGGCAACCTGATCCTCCTCGAAGCCGACGAGATCGCCCCCGGGCAGACGACCGTGGCGCAGCTCCGGCTGGATGAGCCGGTCACCGTGGTGAAGGGCGATCACTACGTGGTGCGGAGCTACTCGCCGGTGCGCACGATCGGCGGCGGAATCGTCCTGCACCCTATCCCGCCCAAGCACAAACGCCTGCAGGCGGAGATCATCTCCTTCCTCCAGGCCGTCGCCGACTGCCCGGCCGAGGAGCTGCTGCGGCGGCACATCGCCCAAGCGGGATTCGCCGGAATCTCCTTCGCCGAGCTGCGGCTGGTCTCCGCGCTCACCGACCAGGCGCTCGAAGGGCATCTGGAGCGGCTGCTCTCGCGGCGGGAGGTCGTCCTCGTCGACCGCGACCAACGCACCTATGTCCACGAGGAGCGCTTCCGGGAACTCGCCCGCATCGTGACCGCAGCGCTCGAGCGCTATCATCGCGAAAACCCGCTCAAGTCCGGAATGCCGAAGGAGGAATTGAAAAGCCGCTTCCCGCGCTCGGCCGACCCGCGGCTCTTCCCGCTGGTGCTGCAGCAGATGATCCGCGAAGGCGCGATCCTCCAGGAAGAGAAGACCGTGCGCCTCCCCTCCCACGAGGTCGCGCTCGCCTCCGACCAAGCGAGCCTGCGGGAGGAGATCCTGCGCCTCTACCGCGAAAGCGGCCTTCAGCCGCCCTTTTTCCGCGACATCGTCCAGCAGCTCAAGGCCGACCCCCGGCAGGCGAAGGATGTGCTGAACCTGCTGATCGAAGAGGGCAAGATCGTGCGCACCAAGGAAGATCTCTTTTTCGACGCCGCGGCGATCGAGACCCTGAAGCAGCGCATGCTCGACTTCTTCGCCGAAAAGCCGGAGATGACCCCGACCCAGTTCAAGGAACTCGCCGGAGGCGTGCCGCGGAAGTTTCTGATCCCGCTGCTCGAATATTTCGACGGGAAAAACTTCACCCTGCGCGTGGGCGACGTGCGCAAGCTGCGCAAGGCCTGAAAGAAGGGCCTTCAGGCGAGCTCAACCGCCAGGCGGTCGGCCACGAGCATGCCCCGCGTCGTCGGGAAAAGCCTCTCCCCCTCAAGCCGCAAAAGTCCGCTTTCCAAATATCGCTCCAGCCGGGCCGCGTGCCGGCGGACGAGATCGTAGCCGAGCCGCCCGCGAAGATCGCCGAGATCGACCCCCCAGAGGGTCCGCAAGCCGAGAAAAACGGCTTCGAGAACCTGCTGCCCGCGATCCAGGGTTTCGACGCCGGCGGCCGGGCCGGTGCCGGAGGAAAGCGCGGCCAGCCAACGGCCGAGATCGGGCGGGTTCCAGAAGCGCCGCGGCGGAAGATAGGAATGCGCCGCCGGCCCGAACCCCAGATACGGCGCCCCGGTCCAGTACTTGCGGTTGTGTCGCGAAACGCAAGCCCCCCCCTCGCCCGGAGCCAGGCGCGCGAAGTTCGAGATCTCGTAGTGCAGAAACCCCCGCGCGGAAAGGTGCTCCGCGGTGAAGAGAAACAGCTCGGCCGCCTCCTCCTCGGCGATCGCCCGAATGCGCCCTGCGGCCCGCTCCCGGCCGAGCGGGGTTCCGGGTTCGATCGAAAGCAGATAGCAGGAGAGGTGATCGGCTCCCAGAGCGAGCGCCGCCTCGAGGTCCGCCCGCCACGTCTCCCGGCTCTCCCCCGGAAGGCCGTAGATCAAATCGACGCCCACCTGCGCGAAGCCCGCGTTTCTGGCCTCCTTGAAGGCGCGAACGGCCTCCTGCGGGCCGTGAATCCGACCCAGAAAGCCGAGTTTCTCCGGCCGGAAGGATTGCACGCCGAGGTTCAGCCGGTTCACGCCGGCTGCACGGAAGGAGGCAAGCTTCCGGCCGTCCACCGTCCCGGGATTCACCTCGAGGGTGATCTCGGCCCCGGGGTCGAGGGGCAGGGCGCGGCGGAGGCGATCGAGAATCCGGGCCGCCGCCCCCGGCGACAGAAGCGAAGGGGTCCCGCCGCCGAAGTAGACGCTGTCGCAGAAAAGCCTTCCTCCTTCCGATACAAGGTCGATCTCGGCGCCGAGCCCTTCGAGAAAAGCCGCAGGGGGGTGCGGTGCCTCGATGGAATAGAAGTCGCAGTAACGGCATTTGCGCACGCAGAAGGGAACGTGGACGTAGAGCCCGCCGGCCGGCCCGGCCGGCGGCGGGGGGGGGATCGTTCTCACTTTCGCCAGCCGCCCAAAAGATGCATGTGCAGGTGGAAGATCACCTGGCCGCCGCCGCGCTCGACGTTCACGAAGAGGCGGTAGCCGCTCTTGTCGATCCCGAGGCGGCGCGCCATCTCCGCCGCCGCATGGAAGAGGTTTCCCAGAACCGTCGTGTCTTCGGGCGAGCAGTCGTTCACGCTGCGGATGTGCCGCCGGGGGACGATCAAGAGATGGATCGGCGCCTGGGGCCGGATGTCGCGGAAGACGACGAGGTCTTCGGTTTCGTAGAGGATCTCGGTGTTGGTCTCCCCGCGGACGATGCGACAGAAGACGCAGGCTTCATCCATGTTCGCCTCCCCTCGGGCGGAAGTCTTTTCCCCTCGCGCCGTGCGCACGCCGGCGCGGCGGGGGAATCGGCCGCGCAAGATCGCCGTCGGTCTCGAGGCGCCAGCGGCCGCGCAGGGTCGGCCGGGAAAGCAGCCGCTCGAGCTCGGAGAGAAAGGCGCGGCGCGGGATCTCCCGCGCCCCCATGCGTTGCAGGTGCCCGGTCGTCACCTGGCAGTCGATCAGCTCGATCCCGCGGGCGAGGCAAAAGCCCACGAGCGCGGCAAGCGCCGCCTTGGAGGCGTCGCTCACCCGCCTGAACATCGACTCCCCGAAAAAACAACCCCCGAGCGAGACCCCGTAGAGGCCGCCCGCCAGGCGCCCTTCGCACCAGGCCTCGAAGGAGTGCGCGAAGCCCGCCTCGTGCAGCCGGACGTAGGCGGCGATCATCTCCGGAACAAGCCAGGTTCCTTCGCCCGTCTCGCGCCGCACCCGGCCGCACTCGCGGATCACCTCCGGGAAGGCTTCGTCGGCGCTCAGCCGGAAGCGGCCGGCGCGCAGCGTGCGTGCGAGCCGGCGCGAGAGATGGAACTCCCCGGGATAGAGGACCAGGCGGGGGTCGGGGGACCACCAGAGAATGGGCTCGCCCTCGACGTACCAGGGGAAAATGCCGCGGCGGTAAGCCAGCAACAGCCGCCGCGGGCTCAAATCCCCGCCGACGGCGAGCAGCCCTTCGGGGGTCGCCAGTTCCGGCGGCGGAAAGCCCGAGAGCTCGGATAAGGCGAAAATGGGCATGGCTGGCGGCGGAAACCGCGGCCGGGGGGAGGAGGCTCGCCCCGGGCCGCCCTCGCGTCGGCGCGGGCCGGTTTCAGGCGGCGCGGGAGTCTTCCGCGGGAAAGCGGAAGACGACCGCCTCGCCCTCGAGATCGAGGTGCACCTCGCCCCCCTTCGCCAGGCGGCCGAAGAGGATCTCCTCGGAGAGCTTGTTTTTGATCTCGTTTTGGATCACGCGGGCGAGCGGGCGCGCTCCGTAGCGCGGGTCATGGCCTTTTCGGGCGAGCAGGGCGCGCACGGCGGGCGTGTAGCTCAGCCGCACGCGCCTGGCGGCGAGCTGGGTGTTCAGCTCCTTCATGAACTTGTCGACCACCCGCTCCATGATCTCCGGAGTGAGCGGATGGAACTGGATGATGTCGTCGAGCCGGTTGCGGAACTCCGGGCTGAAAAGCTGTTCGACGGCTTTCTTCCCACGGTCGAGGCTGCCGCGGCGGCCGTCCCCGAAGCCGATCGCCGCGGTGCTCATCTCGCGGGAGCCGGCATTGGAGGTCATCATCAGGATCACGTTGCGGAAGTCGGCCTTCTTGCCGTTGTTGTCCGTGAGGGTGGCGTGATCCATCACCTGGAGCAGAATGTTGAAGAGGTCGGGGTGTGCCTTTTCGATTTCGTCCATGAGCAGCACCGAGTGCGGGTGCTTGCGGATCGCATCGGTGAGCAGCCCTCCCTGGTCGAAGCCGATGTAGCCGGGGGGCGCCCCGATCAGCCGCGCGACGGCGTGCTTTTCCATGTACTCGCTCATGTCGAAGCGCAGGAACTCGACTCCCAAAATCTGCGCCACCTGGCGGGCGACCTCGGTCTTGCCCACCCCGGTCGGCCCGGTGAAGAGGAAACAGCCGATCGGCTTGCCGGGGATTCCCAGCCCCGCGCGCGAGCGCTTGATCGCGGTGACCAGGGCGGCGATGGCGTCGTCCTGGCCGTAAACGACCTCCTTGAGCCGCCCTTCGAGCATCTCGAGTTTGCCGCGGTCGGAGGTGGACACGCTCTGGGTCGGGATGCGCGCCATCTTGGCGACGATCTTCTCGATGTCCGCGGGGTGGATCCGCTTGCGGCCCGAGGCTCCGGATAGACGCACGAAGGCGCCCGCCTCGTCCATGACGTCGATCGCCTTGTCGGGGAGGTAGCGGTCGTTCAGGTACTTGGCGGAGAGCTCGACCGCGGCCTTGAGGGCCGAATCGGTGTATTCGATGCCGTGGTGCTCCTCGTAGCGCGAGCGCAAACCCTTCAGAATCTGCACCGCCTCGGGCAGGGGGGGTTCGTGGATTTCGATCTTCTCGAAACGCCGCGAGAGCGCGCGGTCCTTTTCGAAGTGGTTCTTGTATTCCTCGTAGGTCGAGGAGCCGATGCAACGGATCTCGCCGCTCGTCAACACGGGCTTGAGGATGTTCGAGGCGTCCATCGAGCCCGAACTCGTGGCCCCGGCCCCCACGATGGTGTGGATCTCGTCGATGAAGAGGACCGACTTCGGCCGACGCTTGAGCTCGGCGATCACCCCTTTGAGCCGCTGCTCGAAGTCGCCGCGGAACTTCGTCCCGGCGAGCAGGCCGCCCAGGTCCAGGGCGTAGATGTGAACATCGCGCAGCGGTTCCGGGACCTCGCCGCGGGCGATCTTTTGGGCGAGCCCCTCGGCGAGCGCGGTCTTGCCCACCCCGGGATCGCCCACGAAGACGGGGTTGTTCTTGCGGCGACGGCAGAGCACCTGCATCGTGCGCTCGAGCTCGGCCTCGCGGCCGATCAGGGGGTCGAGCCGGCCCTGGCGGGCGAGCCGCACGAGGTCGGTCGTGTACATCTCGAGCGGGTCGTTTTTGTTGCGCCGCCGCTCCTCGGAGCCGGGCTGGCCTGAGGGCTCGCGGTTTCGCTCCTCGTAGGAGGTCTTGGGGATCTTGTGGGCGATGTAGTTCAGCACGTCGAGCCGGGTGATCCCCTCGGCGCTCAGGAAGTATTCGGCGTGGGAGTCCTTTTCGAGGAAGATCGAGGCGAGGATGTCGCTCACGGTCACCTCGGGCTTGTCCGCCGAACGCGCGTGGCTCACCGCCCGCTGGATGACGCGCTGAAAGCCGATCGTCTGCTGCAGGACGTATTCGCTGCCCTCGGGGATCTTTTCGATCTTTTCCTCGAAGAAGTTCTCGATGTTGGCGAGGATGTTCTCGACGTTGCCGCCGCAGTTTTCGATGATCTCGATGCCGGTCTGGTCGTAGAGAACGGCAAAGAGAATATGCTCCACGGAGACGTACTCGTGACGCCGCTTTTTCGCCTCGCGGACGGCGAACCCCAGGGTGGCGGAAAGCTCCTTGCTGATCATACCCCTACTCTCTCTCCATGCTGCATTTGAGAGGAAACCCGCGCTCGCGGGCCAGGCGCTCGACGAGATCCACCTTGGTCTCGGCGATTTCCCGCGGGTAGAGGCCGCAAACACCGATCCCCTGGTGGTGGACGTTCAGCATGATGCGCACCGCCTCCTCGTTCGACTTGTGGAAGACGGTGCGCAAAATTTCGACCACGAAGTCCATCGTCGTGTAATCGTCGTTGTGGAGCAGCACCTTATAGAGCGGCGGCTCCTCGAGGGTGACCTCGCGACCGGTGTCGACCTCGGATTCGAACTGGGGGATCTTCTCGGCCATGTTCAACGTATAAGCACCCGCACGGGATTTTGTAAAGTGAGCCGGCCTCGGCCCTATCGGCCGCAGCACTTTTTGTATTTCTTTCCGCTGCCGCAGGGGCAGGGATCGTTGCGGCCGACCTTCTTCGCTTGGCGCTGCACGGGCCGCCGGGGCCCCGCCTGCCCGCCCCCGGAGAAGGAGAGCCGCTCGGGCCGGGGGCGCTCCAGGGGCTCGAGCTTCTCGGGGGTTTCGACCTCGAAGCGGAAAAGCAGCCGCAGGGTCTCCTCCTGGATGCGCGCCATCAGGCTCTCGAAGAGCTCGTAGCCTTCCTTCTTGTAGACGAGCAGCGGGTTCTGCTGGGCGTAGCCGCGCAGGCCGATCCCCTCCTTGAGGTGATCCATCGACAGCAGGTGGTCCTTCCAGAGGTTGTCGATGACCATGAGCAGAAAGTAGCGCTCGGCCCGGCGCAGCAGATCCGCCCCGATCCGCCCCTCGCGCTCGGCGTACACGCCGAGCACGCGCTCGTGGAGCCGCCGGGCGACCTCCCGGGTGTCCGCCCCCTCAAGCGCCTCGGCGGTGAACTCCGCGGGGCGGAAGTTGAATTGCTGGTAGACGGCCTCGGCGAGGCCCTTCAGGTCCCAGTTCTCGGGATGTTCCTTTTCGGGGCAGTGGGCGGCGGCGATCGCCTCGCAGGCGGAGGCGATCATCGCCTGCACCTCCTCCCGCAGGTCTTTGCCCATCAGCAGCTCGCGGCGGCGGCCGTAGATGATCGTCCGCTGCTGGTTCATGACATCGTCGTATTCGAGGAGGTGCTTGCGGATCTCGAAATTGTGGGCCTCCACCTTGGACTGGGCGTTTTCGATCGCGCGGCTGATCAGGTTGTGCTCGATCGGCTCGCCGTCCTTCATGCCGAGCTTCTCCATCAGCCCGGTGATCCGCTCGCCGCCGAAGATGCGCAGGAGATCGTCCTCGAGGGAGAGATAGAAGCGCGAGGAACCCGGGTCCCCCTGCCGGCCGGCGCGGCCGCGGAGCTGGTTGTCGATGCGCCGCGCCTCGTGGCGCTCGGTGCCGAGGATGTGCAGCCCGCCGAGCTCGACCACCCCCTCGCCCAGCACGATGTCGGTGCCGCGACCGGCCATGTTGGTCGAGATCGTGACCGCCCCCTTCTGCCCGGCGCGGGCGATGATCTGGGCCTCCTTCTCGTGGTGCTTGGCGTTGAGCACCTCGTGGGGGATGCCGCGCGCCTTGAGCTTTTTGCTCAGCTGCTCGGAGACCTCGATCGAGATCGTCCCGACCAGGACCGGCCGGCCCACGGCGTAGAGCTCCTCGATCTCCTCGATCACCGCCTCGTATTTCTCGCGCTTGGTCTTGTAGATCACATCCGGATGGTCGACCCGGATCATCGGCTTGTGCGTGGGGACGATCACGACGTCCAGGTCGTAGATCTTCTTGAACTCGGCCGCCTCGGTGTCGGCGGTGCCGGTCATGCCCGCCAGCTTGCGGTACATGCGGAAGTAGTTCTGGAAGGTGATCGTGGCGAGCGTCTGGTTCTCGTTTTCGATCTTGACCCCTTCCTTGGCCTCGAGCGCCTGGTGCAGCCCCTCGCTGTAGCGACGCCCCGGCATCAGCCGGCCGGTGAACTCGTCGACGAGGATCACCTCGCCGTCCTTGACGATGTAATCCACGTCGCGCTGGAAGAGCGTGTGCGCCTTGAGGGCCTGCTGGATGTGGTGCAGGAGTTCGATGCGGCTCGGGTCGTAGAGGTTTTCGACGCCGAGGATCTGCTCGCAGCGCTGCACCCCCTCCTCGGTCAGGCTTGCCGCGCGGGCCTTCTCGTCGACCGTGTAGTCGCGGTCCTTCACGAGCCGCGGGATGAGCTGGTTCACCTCGTAGTAAAGCTCGGTCGAACGCTCGGCCGGCCCGGAGATGATGAGGGGGGTTCTCGCCTCGTCGATCAGGATGCTGTCCACCTCGTCCACGATCGCATAATGCAGGTCGCGCTGCACGAGGCTTTCGCGCTCGAACTTCATGTTGTCCCGCAGGTAGTCGAAGCCGAACTCGTTGTTCGTGCCGTAGGTGATGTCGGCCCCGTAGGCCGCCTTGCGCTCGGCGTCGCTCAGACCGTGCAGGATGGTCCCCACGGAAAGGCCGAGAAAGCGGTAGATCTGCCCCATCCACTCCGTGTCGCGGCGGGCGAGGTAATCGTTCACGGTGACGATGTGCACCCCGCGGCCGTCGAGCGCGTTCAGATAGGCGGAAAGGGTCGCCACCAGCGTCTTGCCCTCGCCGGTCTTCATTTCGGCGATCTTGCCCTCGTGCAGCACGATCCCGCCGATCAGCTGAACATCGAAATGCCGCAGGCCCAGGGTGCGCACGGAAGCCTCGCGCACGGCGGCGAAGGCCTCGGGGAGAAGCTCTTCCAGGCTCTCGCCGCGTTCGCGCCGCTCGCGCAGGCGGGGGGTGAGCGCCTGAAGCTCGGCGTCGCTCAAGGCTTTCATCGCCGGCTCAAGGGCGTTGATCCGCTCGACATAGGGCTGCAGGCGGCGCAGCTCGCGCTCGTTCTTGCTGCCGAAGACCTTGGAGAGAAACTGCATCAGCATGGACGTCGCCGATCCTTTCCGCGGGACTCCCCGCACAGCGACGATTATACCAGAACGGGGTTGCGGCTCCAACCGCTTTTGCGGGGCGGAGCCGCCGCCCGTCGATCACGGGTCGAGCGCCGGGCCCGGGGGACCGGGGCCCAGGTCGGTCGGGTCAGTTCAGGAAGTATTTTTCAGGATTTACGGGTACTCCGTGGAGGGCGACCTCGTAGTGCACGTGCGGGCCGGTGCTGGTGCCGGAATTGCCGACGAGGGCGATCACGTCCCAGCGCTGGACGCGCTCGCCTTGCTGCTTGAGCAGGCGGCTGCAGTGGCCGTAAGTCGTGGTCAGGCCGTGGCCGTGGTCGATGACGATCGTTTTCCCGAGCAGGCCCTTGATCCCCGCAAAGGTGACCACACCGGAGGCGGTCGCGTGGATCGGGGTCCCTTCCCGGGCGGAGATGTCGATGCCGCGGTGAAATTCGCGCACGTTGGTGAAAGGGTTGATGCGGTGCTCGAAGCGCGAGGAGATGAAGTGCTCGGTGAAGGGGTCGATCGGCCGGATGGTGGGCGTGGCGGCGAGTACGGAGCGTTTTTGTTCGAGGTGGGCGACCACCGCCTGGAAGCCCGCTTCCTGGTTCGCCGCCGCGGCCGCCAACTGCCCGAGCTGGCTTTTCATCTCGCGCATCAAGCTCGATTTTCCTTCGCCGAGGGCGATCTTGGGGTCCATGGCCTGGGGCACCGCCCCGCCCACCCCGAAGAGCTGGCCCGGATCGGCGCGACGCTCGAGATCGGCCAGAAGGCGGATTTTTTTCTCGAACTCGTGCAGGCCGAGCAGTCGGTCCTTTAAGCGGTTGATCTCGCCGGCAAAATCCCCGATCAAGGAGCGCTGCAGCTCGATTTCGCGCTCGCGGACGGAGAGCCGCTCCTGGAGCTCGCGTTCGCGGGCGCCGGCGAAGACGGCGCCGCGCTTGAGAGAGGCATAGTCCCACGCCCCCCAGACGGCGAGACAGAAAAAGACGGCCGCGGCGGTGAGCATCGACCCCAGCAGGCGGCGGGAGACGCAGAACTGCCGCGCCGGGGCCCCGGAGTTCGTGAGAACGACCAAGGAGATTCTTCTGCGCATGGTGCGTCGCCTCCTTCGGGTTTCCGTCGGCGAAAGAAGCCTTCCGCCGGCGGCCGCTCACGGCCGCGCCAGCACATGGAATCATCCCGGGGGATGACTCCGGGGAGGGCAACGGGCTTTCGCCCGCGTCCGGGGTCGCTCCCTGGACTCAAAACGCTGAAGATTTCCCGTCTATAGAAAGCCCGCCCCGGTCCTGTCAAGGGGCGGGCCGGATGTACGGCGCTTCAGGCGAGGCCGAGTTTGAACTTGAGCGAGCGGAGCGTGTTTTGCATCAGCATGGTGATCGTCATCGGGCCGACCCCTCCGGGAACGGGGGTGATCCAGCCGGCGATCTCCTTGGCGGCCTCGAAATCGACGTCCCCCTTCAGGATGGGGACCTTCTGGCCGGTCTTCTCGCTCACCTTTTCGCCCACCCGGTTCACGCCGACGTCGATCACGCAGGCCCCCGGTTTGATCCACTCGGGCTTGACCAGGCCGGGGACGCCGGCGGCGACGATGAGGATGTCGGCGCGCTTGCAGTGGGAGGCCATGTCGCGCGTTCCGGTGTGGACGACGGTGACCGTCGCGTTCGCCCCGCGCGCCTTCTGCAGCATCATCATGGCGATCGGCTTGCCGACGATGTTCGAGCGCCCCACGACCACGACCTCGGCGCCGTCGGTCGGAACCCCGGCACGCACGATCAGCTCCTGGATGCCCGCCGGGGTGCAGGGGGGGAACCTGACCTCGGAGCCCCCGATCATCAGCCGGCCGACATTGACCGGATGGAAGCCGTCCACGTCTTTGTCCGGGTCGATGGCGTTCAAGACCTTCTTTTCGTTGATGTGCTTGGGCAGGGGAAGCTGGACGAGGATCCCGTGAATCGTGTCGTCGCGGTTGTAGCGGTCGATCAGCGCGAGCAGTTCCTGCTCGGAAATGCCGACCGGCTGGTTGTCCTGGATCTCCTTGAAACCGAGGCGATGCGCGGTCTTGATCTTGAGCGTCACGTAGGAGACCGAGGCGGGGTTTTCGCCCACCAGGATGGTGACGAGCCCCGGGACGACCCCGTGTTTGGCCTTGATCGCCTGGACTTCGGCGGCGAGCTCCTCGAGGATCGTCTCGCGGATTTCGGTGCCCAGAATCAGCTTGGCGGTCATCGCTTTCCCCTCCTTTGCCGGTGTGATGGAAGTGCAAACGGGCGGGCGGCGCGGAAGCCCCGGGACGTTGCCCTCAAAGCGGGGCGGGGACGGCGTCCAGGCCCGCGGTTTCCTCGAACCCGCACATCAGGTTGAGGTTCTGGACGGCCTGCCCGGCCGCCCCTTTGCCCAGGTTGTCGATCGCCGAAAGGAGAACGAGGCGGCGGTTTCGCTCGTCGAGGACGAAACCGATGTCGCAAAAATTCGTTCCCCGCACGTGCAAGGTGTCGGGCACGAACCCCGGCGGCCGGATACGGACGAAAGGACGGCCGCGGTAGAAGCCCTCCAGGCAATCGCGCAGCCGGGAGGCGTTCACCCCGGGGACGGGCCGGGCGTAGATCGTCGAGAGCATGCCGCGGCTCATCGGAACGAGGTGCGGTACGAAGGTCAGCCCCACGGGGCGGCCCGCCTCGCGGGCGAGCACCATCTCCATCTCCGGAGCGTGGCGATGGCCGGCGACGCTGTAGGCTTTGAAGGATTCGGCCACCTCGCAGAAATGGACGCGCAACGACGGCGAACGCCCGGCCCCGCTCACCCCCGACTTGGAGTCGGCGATGATCCCTTCGGCTTCGATCAGCCCCTCGCGCAACAGCGGAATGAGGGGCAACAGGATGCTCGTCGGGTAGCAGCCGGGGTTGCCGACGAGGGCCGCGGCGGCGATCTCCCGCGCGTAGACCTCGGCCAGGCCGTAGACGGAGCGGGCAAGAAGCTCCGGGGCGGCGTGGGGCTGATAGACGCGCTCGTAAAGAGCGGGGTCGCGGAAGCGGAAATCGGCCGAGAGGTCGATCAGGCGCACTCCGGCGCCGAGAAGCGCCGGGGCGATCTTCATGGGCATCTTGTGCGGCAGCGCGGTGAAGACGACGTCGGCCGCGGCGGCGAGTCGCGCCGCCTCGATCTCCTCGCAGAGAAGCTCGAGGCGGCCGGCGAACGCCGGGAAGGCCTCGGTGAAGCGCTTGCCGGCGAACTGCCGCGAGGTGAGGATCGTCAGCCGCACTCCGGGATGCGAGGAGAGCAGCCGGACCAGCTCGGCGCCGGCATAGCCGGTCGCCCCCGCCACGGCGACGCGCACCATCGTAAGGAAGGCCTCCCTGCCGGATCTTCAATTCGGTTCGGATCCTTAGCAGAGCAGGCCGGCAAGCGCAAGCGCTTCAGGGAGCGGCGCCTTCCAGGGCGATCACCCAGCCGGAGGGCGCGCGCGGAGCCGAGAGCCGCGCGATGACGGCGCGGACGCTGCGGCCGCCCAGCTCGGCGAAGAGGGCGCGCGGCCGAGCCCGCGGCTCGCGCGCGGTCTCCTTGAGCAACCCGATGAGTTCGGCGGCCCGGGCGGGGGGAAAGAGCTCGATCACGGGGCGGTTGAGGATCGCGACCAGCGCCCGGCCGAGAAGTTCAAGGGCGGCCGGGTTGGCGTTCAAGAGGCGCGTGTCGCGGTCGAGAACCAGCAGGCCGGTTGCCAGCGAGTCGAGCACCGACCGGTGGAACTCGAGCGACTCGAGCAGCTCGAGCGCATCGCGGCGCGGAAAGACGCCGCCCGTCTGCAAAATCTTTTTCTCGCCGGCGGCGGCCGCGCAGGGCAGCTTCTCCAGCCGGTCGAGGAACTCGTGCAGCCGGCCCTCGAGCTTCTCGAGCGGTCCCTTGGCGATGTAGAAGTCGGCGCCCAGGGTTTCCAGCTCGTCCATCTGCTCGATCACCGTCCCGGAGACCGCCACCAGGGGGCCGCAGCTGCCGTTGAAGCGGCTTCTTGCCGCCTCGAACAGGCGCCGCCCCTCGACCTTGGGCATCACCAGATCGGCGAAGAGGACGTCGTAGGGTCCCGCATCGAGCCCGGCGATCCCCTGTTTTCCGTCGTAGGCCCGGGCGACGCGGTAGCCGCGCCGCTCGAGCAGGCGGGCCAGGAATTCCACGAAGAACACATCGCTGTCCACGACGAGGGCTGTGCGTTCCATGTCCAAAATCCCTCCCCCGGTTTTCGTCTCAGTCCACGCAGACGCGACGCACCTCGCGCACGGTGGTGACGCCGGCGATCGTCTTCTGGATGCCGTCCTGCTTGAGGGTCGTCATGCCGTCGGCGGCCGCCTGCCGCGCCAGCTCGTAGGAGGTCGCGTTCTTCTTGATCAGAAGCTTCACCGCCGGGGTCGCCTCCATCAACTCGTGGATGCCGATCCGGCCGCGGAAGCCGGAGCCGTTGCACTTTTCGCAGCCCGCCGCACGTTTGAGGGCGAAATCCGGTCCGTAGGTCCAGCCCGCGGCGTCGAAGCGCTCCGGGCCGTAGTCCTGCCGCAGGTCTTCGAACTCCTGCGCCGCGGGATGATAGCTCTCGGTGCAGTTCGGGCAGAGCCGCCGCACGAGCCGCTGGCCGAGCACGCCCAGGAAGGCGTCGGAGATGTTGAGGGCGTTCATCCCCATGTCGAGCAGACGCGTCAGGGTCTCCGGGGCGTTGTTCGTGTGCAGGGTGGAGAGCACGAGGTGCCCGGTCAGCGCCGCCTGGAGCGCGATCGTGGCCGTCTCCTGGTCGCGCATCTCGCCGATCATGATGATGTCCGGGTCGAGGCGCAAAAAGCCGCGCATGACGCGGGCGAAATCGAGTCCGATCTTCGGCCGCACCTGCACCTGGCGCAGCCCCGGCTGGGTGATCTCGACGGGGTCCTCGGCGGTCCAGATCTTCACCCCGGGGTGGTTGATGTGCCCCAAGATCGCATGCAGGGTCGTCGTCTTGCCCGAGCCGGTGGGGCCCACGCAGAGCAGCATGCCGTAAGGGCGGGTGATCAGTTTTTTCAGGACCGCGAGGTTGCGCTCGTTCAGACCGATCTCCTCGAGCTTGAGCGAGCTCGTGCGCGTGAGGATCCGCAGCACGGCGTCCTCGAAGCGGCCGGCCGTGGGCATGGTGGACAGCCGGAGCTCGAACTCGGGGATCCCCTTGCGCCGCATCTTGATCTTGCCGTCCTGGGGGAGCCGTTTCTCGGCGATGTCGAGCTCGGCCATGATCTTCAGCCGCGAGAGGATCGCCGGGGCCATCGCGTTGGGCACCTGGAGGTACTCGTGACAGACGCCGTCGGTGCGAAAGCGGATCGTGGTCTTGCGCGTGATGACCGAGGGCTCGATGTGGATGTCGGAGGCGTTGTTGCGGAAGGCGCTGATCAGCACCTGGTCCACGAACTTGACGACCTGGCTCGAGGACTCGTCGAGCGCCGGGCGGTCGTCGAGGTTTTCCTCCTCCTCCTCAAAGCTCACGTCCGGAATGAGGACATCCAGATCGTCGGCCGCAGGGGCTTCGACCGCCTGCTCCGCCCGCGGGTCGAAGAAGTGGCGGATGTACTGCTCGACATGCTCCTTGATCCCCACCGAAATCGTGATCTTCTGGTTGCCCATCAGGGCGCGGATGTGATCGGTCTTGCGCAGATCCTTGGGGTCGTCGACCAGGATCTCGATCCCGCTCTTGTCCCAGCGCAGCGGCACCCAGACGTAATAGAGCAGAAAGGATTTCTTCAGATTGCCGATCAGCTCGTAGGGCACGGGCAGCTCGGGGTCGAAGACCCGAAAGGGGCAGCCGTAGTAAAGGGAGAGCGAGCGGCCCAGCTCCTGGAGGTCGACCTTGAAGCGGTCGACGAGGATGTGCTCGACGCTCTTGTTCGTTTTCTTCGCGATCGCCAGCGCCTCCTGGAGCTGCTGGGTGCTGACGATGCGGTGGCGCAGGAGATAATCGTAGCGCGAGCCGCCGCAGAGCTTCCCCCGCAGGGCGTTCAGGCGGGAGGCGAGTTCGGCGTTGCCGGGGTCGAGTTCGACCGCCTCGCGGTAGGCCTCGAGGGCGGCATCCAGGAGATCCCGGCGCTCAAGCTCGCGGGCAAGCCAGCCGCGCAGCGCGGCCGCTTCGGGGGCCTGGAGGCCCAGGCGCTCGATGACCCGGCCGGCCTTCTCGAGGATGCGCGGTCCGTCGCGCGATTCGAGAACACAGGCGAGAAAATCGCAGGCGAGGCGCGCGGGCGTGCAGTCGGATTTCGAGAAGTCGAGGGCGGCGGGATCGAGGGTGAAGATCTTTTCGTACTCCGCCGCCGCCTCCTCGAAGAGCCCCAGTTCCTTGAGCGCGGCGGCACCGTCGATCAGGGCGGGAATGTCGCTCTGGCAGGCGAGCGTCTTCTTGAAAAGGCTGATCTCCTCCTGGGAGAGCCCGCAACTCTCCTTCTCCTGGACCTCGCGCAGCTCGCGCTCGATCGCCGCGATCCGGGAGGCGATCTCGGCCGCCCGGGCCGGCGGCGGGGCGCCGTTTTGGGGCTGAGAAAGCGTGCGATAGAGCTGAAGCGCCTCCTCGAGCAGACCCATCGCATGGCAGGTTTCGGCCTCCTTGAGCTTGAGGTCGAACTCGGAGGAAGGCGTCGTCGGAGATTCGCTGGCCATCGGCTCGGATTTCCGTCTCCTGTAGACATCGGGCGCCGTGCCGGGGCCGGGCGCCCGTCAGGATGCGCCGGGATGCGGCGCAGGGGATCTGTCCTGGGTATCGACCGCCGGGCGGCCGAACTTGAGGGCGGGCCTCCGGGAAGAGAAGCGCCCAGTTTGCGGGAATCCGAAAAGAGGATAGAATGAAGAAGGACACGCGGGGCGCCTTTCGGCCCGGACGGACGCCCCGATTCTTGGGGAAAGGAAATTCGCGGTGCCGATCTACGAGTACGAACACCTCGGGCCGGCTTGCGGCCGCGGGGCGGTCTTCGAGGAACACCGCCGACTCGAGGACCCCCCGCTCGAGCGCTGCCCGCAATGCGGCGGGCCGGTCCTCAAGCGCATCTCGCGGAGCTTCGTGCGGGCCCCGAAAACGAACGCCGAACTGCGGGACATGGGGTTCACCAAGCTCGTGCGGCGCGACGACGGCGTCTACGAGAACGTGACCGCGCGCGGGGGCGAAAGCCGGTACATGCGCCGGGACGAGCCCGGCAGCCTTCCCGATCTGGGGCGCACGATCTCCGACTGAGGCGCCAGGGTCAGCGGGTGAGCTTCACGACCAGGTAGCCCGTTCCCCGGCGCCACAGGAAGCAGTGCACCGGCTCCCCGGGGGGAATGCGGGCGAGCGTCTCCTCGAAGTCGCCGACCGATGCGATCGCCCGGCGGTTGATCTCGCGGATGACGTCCCCGGCCCGCAGACCGGCCTGGGCGGCGCGGCTGCCGGGCTGGACCTCGAGCACCCAGACCCCGGCCGCCTCGCGCAGCTGGAGCCGCTCGGCCGTCTCCGGGGTGACCGCGGCGACCCGCAGCCCGAGACTCTCCTCGCGCTTTCCGGCCGGCGCCTCGCCCCGCGCCGCCAGGCGCTTTTCGTCGCGCCGGGCGACCTTCACGCTCAAGGTCCGGGGTTTTCCCTCGCGCAACACCTTGACCTTCACTTCCCGGCCGACGGGGATCTCCGCCACCACACCGGTCAGCTGCCGACTCGTCTCCACCTTCCGGCCGTTCACCTCGATGATGATGTCCCGGGGCCGGATGCCCGCCTGATCGGCCGGGTCGCCCGCAAAGACCTCGGAGACGAAGACCCCTTTCCGGGATTCCAGGCCGTAGTATTCGGCCATCTCCGGGGTGAGATCCTGGATGGCGACTCCGAGCCAGCCGCGCCTCACCTCGCCTCCCTCCTTGAGTTGGGCGATGATCCCCTTGGCGAGGTTCACGGGGATGGCGAAGCCGATGCCCTGTCCGCCGGCGATGATCGCGGTGTTGATTCCGACCACTTCGCCCTTGAGGTTGAGCAGCGGGCCGCCGCTGTTTCCAGGGTTGATCGAGGCGTCGGTCTGGATGAAATCGTCGTAGGGCCCGGAGCCGATCACCCGACCCTTGGCGCTCACGATGCCGGCGGTCACGGTGCGCTCGAGACCGAAAGGGCTGCCGATGGCGACCACCCAATCCCCGACCTTGAGACGATGGGAATCCCCCAGGCGGACGACGGGGAATTCCGTTTTCGCACCCACGATACGCAACAGGGCCAAATCCGTGCTCGGGTCGCGGCCGACGACCTCGGCGTCATATTCGTGGTCGTCGCCCAGCTTGACCCGGATGCGGTCGGCGTCCTCGATCACGTGGTGGTTGGTGACGACGAGGCCCTCGGGATCGATCAAAAACCCGGAGCCCAGGCTCGGCGGCCGAAACTCACGTTGCATTTCCTCCCCGAGAAAGCGCTCGAAGAACTCCTGCAGGGGGTTTTCCCCTTCGCCGGGCTCCCGCGGAAACGGCCGCAAAGGCGGAGCGCCGCCCGAGAGATTCTTTTCGGCGCGGATGTTGACGACGGCCGGGCCCACGGTCTCGACCAGGCGGCTGAATCCGGCGGGGATCAGCGGAATCTCCGCAGCGGGGGAGGCGACGGCCGGGCAGACGAGGAAGCCGAGGAGCAGCCCGGCGAGAATCGCCGGTCGAAGAGGCGGCCGTTGAAGCACCCAAGTCATGGAGAAACCTCCGGGCCTGCGGCGGCCGATCGCCGCGGCCGCCTTGACAGATCAAGACCGTTTGCCTAAGAGACAAAATCCCGCCCGCCGACCGACGGCGGGCGGCGGCTAGGAGCACAGCGATGATCCAGGTCGAACGGCTGACCAAGACCTTCGGCGCCGTCCCGGCGGTCGACGGGATCTCCTTCGAGGTGCGCCGCGGGGAGATTTTGGGCCTGCTCGGCCCCAACGGGGCGGGCAAGACGACCACGCTGCGGATGCTGACCGGCTATCTTGCGCCGACTTCCGGACGGATCCGGGTCGGGGACTATAGCATCCCCGAGGATCTGCTGGAAGTCAAAAAAATCACCGGGTACCTGCCGGAGTCGGCCCCGCTCTACCCCGAGATGCTCGTCTTCGACTACCTCGCCTTCATCGCCGCCGCGCGGGCCATCGCCCCCGCCGACCGGCGGCGGCGGATCGAGCAGGCGGCCGAGCTCTGCGGCATCCGCGAGGTGATGCACCAGCCCGTGGCCGAGATTTCCAAAGGCTACAAGCAGCGCGTGGGGCTCGCCGCCGTCATGCTCGCCGACCCCGAGATCCTCGTGCTCGACGAGCCCACCTCGGGGCTGGACCCCAACCAGATCGTGGAGATCCGCGAGATCATCCGCCGCATCGGCAAGGCGAAGACGGTCATCTTCTCGACCCACATTTTGAGCGAGGCCGAGGCGACCTGCGATCGGGTGGTGATCATCCACCGCGGCCGCATCGCAGCCGACCGCCCCACCGCCGAACTCAAGGAAGCGCTCGGCGGCAAGAGCCGCCTGGCGCTTCTCCTCGAAGGGGCCGACGCCGAAGGTGTCGAGCGCGTCCTCGCCCCGGTCCCCGGGGTCGAGCGCCTCTCCTGCGGGCCGCCCGACGAGGCCGGCCGGATTTCCGTCGCCGTCGCCGTCGCCGCCGGGGTGGACCCGCGCGCCGAAATCTACCGCCGCATCCGCGGCACGGACTGGACGATCCTCGACTTTCACCTCCAGGCGCAATCGCTCGAGGAGGTCTTCCGCGAACTGACCCGGGAGGAATGAGATGCGCGCCGTCTGGACCGTCTGCCGGCGGGAATGCTCCGCCTACTTCGCCTCGCCGATCGCCTACATCGTGATCGTCATTTTTCTGCTGGTCGTCGGCTGGTTTTTCTTCTCGACCTTTTTCCTCCTCAACCAGGCGAGCCTGCGCGCCTTCTTCCGCATGCTGCCGGTCGTCTTCGCCTTCGTCGTCCCCGCGGTGACGATGCGGCAGTTCGCCGAGGAGTTCCACAGCGGCTCCTGCGAGATCCTGCTCACGCTGCCCGTGCGGATCCCCGAGATCGTGCTCGGCAAATTCCTCGCCGGCACGATCTTCGTCGCCGCCCTGCTGGTCCCGACCCTCGCCTACCCCTGGCTCGTCGCCGCCCTGGGCGATCTCGACCCCGGACCGGTGATCGGAGGCTATCTCGGGGCGCTGCTGCTCGGGGCGGCTTTCGCCGCGGTCGGTCTCTTCGCCTCGGCGCTCACGAAAAACCAGATCGTCGCCTTCCTCACGGGAAGCGCGATCTGCTTCGGTCTGTGCCTCGTCGACCAGATGGCCTTTTTCCTGCCCGAGGCCGCCGCGCGGCCGCTCGCCTATCTCGCGGCCGACGTCCACTTCGAGAACATCGCCCGCGGGCTGATCGACACGCGCGATGTCCTCTACTTCGCCAGCCTCGGATTCCTCGCCCTCTACGGCACGGTCTTGGTCCTCGAGGAAAAACACGGATAGAGGAGCCGTTATGTCCCCCGGACGTCTTTCCGGTCGCCGTCTGACCTTCCTCCTCGCCCTCGTGTTCGTGGTGCTTTTGAACGCGGCGGGGATCACGCTCTTTGCACGCCTCGATCTCACCCGCAACCGGATCTATTCCCTCTCGGAGGTGAGCCGCGAGATGGTCGCCACCCTCTCCGAGCCGCTCACGATCCAGGCTTTCTTCAGCCGCAACCTCCCTCCGCCCTACAACGCGGTCGAGCAGTACCTGCGGGACCTTCTCGAGGAGTACGCCGTGCACGCCGGACGGCTCTTCAACTACCGCTTCCACGAGGTGAGCGGCGAGGAAGGCGAGCTTCCGCCTGCGGTGCGCGAAAACCAGAAGCTCGCCTCGGCCTACGGTATCCACCCCGTGCAGGTGCAGACGATCGAAAAGGACGAGGTGACCTTCAAGCGCGTCTACATGGGGCTGGTCCTGATCCACGGCGATCTGATCGAGCAGATCCCCGCCCTCACGACGACCGACGGGCTCGAGTACCGCATCACCACGGCGGTGCAGAAAATGAACCACAAGATCAGCGCGCTGCTGCGGCTCCAGGAGCCGATCGCCGTCACCCTCTATCTCTCTCCGAGCCTGAAGCGCATCGCCCCGCTTCTCGGTCTGAAGGGGTTGAACGAACTGCCCCGCGGCCTCGAGGAGACCGTGCGCGGCCTGAACGCCCGGACCTACGGCAAGCTCGCCTTCCGAAGCCTGGAGCCGCCGGAGGACGAGGGCTTCGAAGAGCTGGTGCGCGGCAAGAACCTTCTGGCGCTTTCCTGGCCCGCCTCCGGGGACGGGAAGGTCGCCGCCGGACGCGGCGCGATCGGGCTCGTGGTCGAGCACGGGGCGCGGCGGGTGACGCTTCCCCTGATCGACGTCGTGCGTCTGCCGATCCTCGGCACCCAGTACCGGCTGCTCGCCGCCGAGGACATCGGGCGCATGATCAACGGGGCGGTCGAGTCGCTGCTCGAAATCCACAGCCGCCTGGGCGTCCTCGCCGATCGCGGGGCGGCCTCGCTTTCGGGCACCCCCTCCTCCCCCATGGAAGACCCCCAGGCTTTCGCGAACTTCCGTCAGCACGTCTCCGAGCTCTACGCCCTTCAGCCCGTCAAGCTCTCCGAGGGGCCGATCCCGGAGGACATCGCCTGCCTGCTCGTCGTCAAGCCGCGCGAAGCCTTCAGCGACTGGGAGCTCTACCAGCTCGACCAGTTCCTGATGCGCGGCAAAAGCCTCGCCTTCTTTCTCGACCCCTTCGAGGAGATCCAGGCGCCGGGACAAGCCTCCTATGTCCCCCTCGAAACGGGGCTCGAGCCGCTGCTCGCACACTACGGGGTGCGCCTCGAGCGCGCCGTCGTGCTCGACGAGCACTGCTACCGGCAGGAGATGCCGCCCCAATTCGGCGGCGGGGAGCGGCCGCTTTATTACGCCCCGATCCTCAAGCCCTCTTTCATCAACCAAAACCTCCCCTTCCTGGAGAACCTGCGCAGCCTGGTCACGGTCAAGGCCGCGCCGGTCGAAATCCTCGCCGACCGCGTGCGCGAGATCGGGGTGCGGGCGCACACGGCGCTGTCCACCTCGGAGCGCTCCTGGACGATGGCGCCGCCGATCAACCTGAACCCGCTCACGCTGCGCCCGCCCGCCGCCCCCGAAAGCTTCCGCAGCCGCTCGATCGCCTGCCTCCTCGAGGGGAGCTTTCCCAGCTATTTCCAGGGCAAGCCGCTTCCGGTGCGCGAGGTCGAAGCGGAAGCCACGGACGAATCCGCCGCCGCCCGGCCGGGAGCCGCCGCCCCCGCGGTCGAGGTGGCGGGAGCCTTTCTGGCGAAGGGACGGCCGGGCCGCATTTTCGTGATGGGGACCTCGGAGATGCTCCGCAACACCGTGGTCGACGAGACGGGCCGCGGCGCGAACTCGGTCTTCGCCCTGAACGTGATCGACGCCTTGAACGGCCGTGAGGCGCTCGCCCGCATGCGCGCCAAAGAACAGCGCTTCAACCCTCTCGCCGAAATCGATGCCGTCACGAAAACCTTCCTCAAATTCCTCGCCATCGTGGGGCTTCCGGTTCTGGTCGCGATCGCGGGAATCGGCGTCTGGGCCGGACGCCGGGCGCGCCGGCGCCGCATCCAGCGCCTGTTCGCGCCGCAGGCGGCCGGGAAGGAGGACGCATGAAGATCCGTCCCCCGATCCTCATCCTCGCCGCGCTCATCGTTCTCCTCGGGGTCTACCTCGCCCGGCGCGGCACCGACCGCACCCACTACGAGCTGCCCGCCCTCCCGCCGGTCGCCGTGCAGGAGATCACGCGCCTGGAAATCGAGGGGTTGGGCAAACGGCAGAGCCTGATTCGCCGCGACGACCGATGGGTGACGGAGGAGAAGCAGCATCCCGCCGATCCGGCCCGGATGCGGGAAATGCTGGAGGCGCTCGCCGCGACCCGGCTCACGGCGCTCGCCGCCGAGTCCGGTTCGCTCGCGCCCTACGATCTCGACGACTCCCGACGTCTGCGGGTGCGCGCCTTCGCGGGCGAGCGCTTGGTGCGTGATCTTGAGGTCGGAAAGACCGCGCCGAGCTTCCGGCACACCTTCGTCCGCCTGCCCGGCGACGGCCGTGTCTACCACGCCACCGAGAACTACCGCTTCCGTTTCGAGTCCGCACTCGACGAGGTGCGCAGCCGCACGGTGCTGGCCGTGCGCCGCGGGGACATCCGCGAAATCCTCCTCGAAGCGGCGGGAAGGATTTTGGTCCTCACGCCGGCTCCGGCGGAGCGCGAGGGCGCCCCCGCTTCTTTCCGCAGCCCGGACGGCCGCCCGGTCAAAGCGGCCGAGATCGACCTCTGGCTGGCCGAGTTCGTCGAGCTCGATTGCGAGCGCTATCTCGACGGAGTGGGCCAAGAGGAGATGGGGGATCCGGCCTGGAAGGTCACGTTCCGAACGGAGCAAGGCGAGCAGCGACTGGAGCTCTTCGAACCGCCCGACGCCGACGGCTCCTCGCCGGGCCGCTCGAGCGGAAGCGACTATCCGTTTCTGCTTTCCGCCGAGCAGGCAAAACGGATCCGTCGGGCGCCGGCCGAATTTCTCGAAGCACCGCCACCGGAGGCGAAGCCCCCGGCGAAGGGAAAAGCGAATTTGAAAACGGGCCGGGCGGCGGGCGACGCTCAGCCGCCCAAATAGGCGCGGCGTACGTCGGGGTTCTCGAGCAACCCGCGGGAGTCTCCGGCGAGCACCAGGCGCCCGTTTTCCATGACGTAGCCGCGGCGCGCGAACTGAAGCGCCAGGCGCGCGTTCTGCTCGACCAGAAGAATGGTCGTCCCCTCGGCGTTCAACTCCCGGAGGGCCTCGAAGAGGCTCATCATCAAAAGCGGCGCCAGTCCCATCGAGGGCTCGTCGAGCAGCATCAGGCGCCTTCCGCTCATGTAGGCGCGGGCGACCGCGAGCATCTGCTGCTCGCCCCCGCTCATCGTGCCCGCCTTCTGGTTGCGCCGCTCGGCCAGACGCGGAAAGAGCCGAAACATGCGCTCGAGGTCGGCCTCGATCCGCGAGGCGTCCTTTCGGGCGAAGGTGGCCAGCCGCAGGTTCTCCATCACGGTGAGATTTTCGAAAAGCCGCCGGCCCTCGGGCACATGCGAGATGCCGAGTTCGCTGACGACCCGGTCCGGACCGAAGGCGAGAAGGTCTTTTCCCCCGAAGAGGAGACGCGAGCCGGCTTCGGCCTTCACCAGGCGCGAAACCGCCCGCAGGGTCGTGCTTTTCCCCGCCCCGTTCGCCCCGATGATGCAGACGATCTCGCCCTCCTCGACGGTGAAGGAAATCCCGTGGAGGGCCCGGATCCGGTCGTAGGAGACGCTCAGGTTCTCGACCGCAAGCAGGCTCATGCCACGATCTCCTTGCCGAGGTAGGCCTCGATCACGCGGGGGTCGTTGCGGATCTCCTCGGGGCTTCCCTCGGCGATCACTTCTCCGAAGACGAGCGCCTGCACGCGCCGGCAGAGCTCCATCACGACCCGCAGCCGGTGTTCGATCAGGAAGATTCCGAGCCCCAGCTCGTCGCGCATGCGGCGGATGATCTCCATCATCTGGACGAGCTCCTCGGGGTTCATCCCCGCCGTGGGCTCGTCGAGAAAGAGGATGCGCGGCTCGGTGGCGAGCGCGCGGGCCATTTCGACCTTGCGCTGGGCGCCGTAGGGGAGATTCGCGATCTTCTGGGAGGCGAGCTCCTCGATGCCGAGAAAGGCGAGGCAGCGGCGGGCGGCGGCCTCGTGCTCGGTCTCCTCGCGGCGGCGGGCGGCCGTGCCGAACATCGCCCCCGCAAGTCCGTAGCGCAGCTTCGACCAGCGCGCGACCCGGATGTGCTCGAGCACGGTCATGTGCCGCCACAGGAGCATGTTCTGAAAGGTGCGCGCCAGCCCGCGGGCGGCGATCTCGTAGGGGGCGAGCCCCACGAGGTCCTTTCCCTCGAGCAGGACCCGGCCCTCGTCGGGGCGGTAGATCCCGGTGATCAGGTTGAACACCGTGGTCTTGCCTGCCCCGTTCGGGCCGATCAACCCCCGGATCTCGCCGGGGGCGAGCTCAAGGTGATAGTCCGAGACCGCCTTCAGGCCGCCGAAGGCGTGGGAGAGATGCTCGACCCGGAGCAGCGCGGTCATTTCCCCTCCCCCGAGTTCTCCCGGCGCTCCCGGCTTCCGTTCCCGTCGCGCGGGGCGATCCAGGCGAGCGGGTCGAACTCGCGGAAGGCGATCAGACCCGTCGGCCGGAAGATCATCACCAGGATCAGCAGCAGCGGGATGAAGATCCACTTCCAGATCTCAAGCGGCCGGAGCATCTCGCTCAAGAGGTTGATGCTCACCGCGCCCACGATCGATCCCACGACCGAGTTCAGCCCTCCGAAGTACATCATGGCGAGCACCTCGGCGAGCTGCTGCAGGCCGAAGGTGCCGGGGTTTACGTAGCGGAGCACGTGGGCGAAGAGCACGCCCGCCACCCCCGCCCAGAAGGCGGCGAAGAGAAAGGCGACCATTTTGGTGCGCCGGGTGTTGATCGTCATCGCCTCGGCCGCCATCTCGTTGTCCCGGACCGCGTTCAGGCCCAGCCCGTAGATCGAGCGCACGAACTGGTTGATCATCGCCACACAGATCACCGTGCAGACGAAAACCACCGGGAGGTTCGCCCAGTCGGGCTGCCCCCGCAGGCCGCGCGGCCCCCCGACGATCTCGAGGTTCTCGATCAGGCTTTTCACGATGAAGGTGAAGGCCAGCGAGATGATGGCGAGATAGTCGCCGCGCGTGCGAAAGGAGGGAATCGCGACCGCGAGCGCCCCGACGGCGGCGACCGCCCCGCCGAGCAAAAGAGCCAGGGGGAAGAAAACCGGGCCGAGTGCGGGCGGCAGAAGCGCGGCCCCGAACATGGCGCTGTTCGTGAAGCCCACGATGGTGACCAGCGAGCCCGCATAGGCCCCGAGGGCCATGAAGCCCGGGTGCGAGCAGGAGAACTCCCCCATGAACCCGTTGACGACGTTCAGGCTGAGGGTAAGCATGACCGCGATCAGGGTGATCTTGGCCACGATCAGGCGGTAGTCGCTCACCTCCGTCCAGAGATGAAGAATCCCGTAAAGAAACGCAAGGTGCAGCAGAAGGGCGACCCCGGGGGCGCGGGCGGCCAGCAGGCGGGCGATTCGGTTCGCGGGGCCGCGCAACAGGCGCGCCCCGAGAAGCAGGGGCAAGGCGTAGACCAGAAAGAGGAAAGCAAGCGTCCCCGGAATGAGCCGCGGCTTGTTCAGCGCGTACTCGAAGCCGAAGAGGACCGGCACCCGGGGAAGGTCGAGGAAATCGGCGAGATCGCGGCCGAAGAACGACTCGAGAAGCACCGCGAGCAGCGCGCCGAAAAGCCAACCGAGGAGCGGAACTCCCCGGGCGAAATCCGCCGCCCGGTCGCGCCGTCCGCCGCCGAGGGCGCCGGAGGGTCGATGAAGGTGCGGTTCCATGCCGAGTTCGTTCCCCCTATTACAGGCGCAGTCGCACGGAATAGGGCTCTCCGAAGAGCCCGTAGGGGCGAAAGACCAGGATCAGGAGAATGATCGAGTAGGCGATGAAATCCCGCAGCGTCGAGGGGAAGACCATCGCCACGAAGATTTCGATGAAGCCGAGCAGAAAGCCCGCCAGCGTCGCCCCCAGGATCGAGCCCCGCCCCCCGAGGATCGCGGCCACGAAGGACTTCCAGCCGAAGACGATCCCCATGTAAGGGTCGAGGACCGGGTAAGCCATGCCGAAGAGGATTCCGGCCGCGGCGGCGAGCCCCGAGCCCAGAGCGAAGGTCAGGGCGGCGATGCGGTTGATCGGAACTCCCATCAGGGGGACGACGGCGTAGTCGAACGCCATGGCGCGCATGGCCATGCCCCAGCGCGTGCGGCGGATGAACTGGTGGAGCGCGAGCGCGAGGCCCAGCGCCACGACGACGATCATGATCTTCTGGTTGGTGAGGAAGACCCCGCCCAGCTCGAAGGTCACCGGCTGGATCAGGGCCGGGAATTTGACCCGCTGGGCGCCGAGCAAAATGAGGTTGCCCGTCTCGAGAATGATCCCGATCATAAGCCCCGTGATCGCCGCCGAAGCCCGCGGGGCCTCCCGAAGCGGCCGGTAGCCCACGCGCTCGATGAACATGCCGAGGCCGGCGGTCACGATCATCGCCAGCAGGATGGTGAGCCCGAGCACGAGCCACCCCGGCAGCACGAGCAGGCCGGCAGCCCCCAGGCCGAGGAGCAGCATGGCGATGCCGCAGCCGATGTAGGCCCCGGTCATGAAGACATCCCCATGGGCGAAGTTGAAGAGCATGAGAATGCTGTAGACCATGGAGTAGCCGATGGCGATCAGGGCGTAGAAACTGCCCCACTGAAGGGCGTTCACCAGGTTCTGGAGGAAAACGGTCATGGGCGAGGCTTCCCGGCGCGGCCGTTCATCGTCTGCAGGCCCCGGTCCGGCCGCCTTCGCGCGGTCGGACCGGGGGGATCGGGCGCGGTGTCTTCGGGCCCGTCACGGGCAGACGGATTTGTAGAACTCGAATTCGCCCTTGTCGTTGATCTTGACGATGTTGGCGCACTTGATCGGATCCCCGGAGCCGGGCGGGAAGCTGATGGTGCCGGTGATCCCGGGATAGTCCTTCGTCTGGGCGAGCGCGTTGCGCACCGCCTCGCGGTCCTTCTTGACGTCGCCGGTCAGTTTTCCCGCGTTGCGGATGGCCGCACCGATCAGGCCGATCGCATCCCAGGTGAGGGCGGCGACGTCGTCGGGGATGGAGCCGTACTTCGCCTTGTAGCGGTCGATGAATTCCTTGGTCGCCCCTTTCGCGCCGGCGGAGGCGTAGTGCGAAACGAAAAAGTGGCCGAAGCAGTCCTTGCCGCAGAGCTTGACGAGCTCATCAGAGGCCCAGGAGTCGCTGCCGAGGATCGGCTTCTTCCAGCCGAGCTGTTTCGCCTGCTGCACGATCAGAGGCACCTCGTTATAGTACTGCGGGGTGAAGAGGAACTCGGCCCCGGAGTTGATGATCTTGGTCAGCTGCGAGCTGAAATCGGTGTCCTTGGTGGTGAAGCTCTCGTAGGCCACGACCGAGCCGGGCCCGTTGCGCTTCTCCCAGTCCTTCTTGAAAAACTCGGCCAGCCCTTTGGGGTAGTCGCTGGCGACATCGTAGAGGACGGCGGCCTTTTTGAACCGGTATTCCTGGGAAGCGAAAATCGAAAGCGCCGGACCCTGGAAGTCGTCGAGGAAGCAGGCGCGGAAGACGTAGGGCCGGTCCTTGGTGGTGTTGGGGTTGGTCGACCAGGCGCTGACCATGGGGGTCTTGTAGTTGTTGCACACCTCGCCCGCCGGTACCGCCTGCTTGGAAGCCTGGGGACCGACGATGGCGATCACCTCGTCGACGGTGATCAGCTTGGTGGCGGCCTTTGCCGCCGACTCGGCCTTGGCCTCGTTGTCCTCGATCGCCAGCTCGAGGCGGTATTTCTTGCCCCCGACCTCGATGCCGCCCGCCTTGTTCACGTCTTCCACGTACATCTGGGCGGCGTATTTCGTGGCTTCGCCCACCTTGGGGATGTCTCCGGTGATTTCGGCATTGATGCCGATCTTGAGCACGGGGGTCTTCTGGGCGGCCGCCGGAAAAAGGGCGAGGCCGAGAACAGCGACGAGCACGGCAAAGAGGACGGTGCAAAGGCGGACGTTCTTCATGAGGACCTCCTTTCTGTAGAGGCTGAGGGGGGAAGGAAACCGCGGTGGAAACGCCCGCTGCAGTAGCACGCCTGCGGCGCGAATGCAACGGCGGCGCCGGACGGGGTGATGATTTTCGGATTTTGCAGATTTTTAACCATTTTTTTGCGCTTTACTGATATTTCAGCCTTGTAATTGACATGGAACGCAAGAAAATGATAAGAAGACCCATGCGTCTGGACTCGTTGAACCTCGCGATTCTGCGTCTTTTGCGCGAAGGGCGGCGTGCGTACAAATCGATCGCCGCCGAACTGCAGGTCTCCGAAAACACCGTGCGCGGCCGCATCCGGCGCCTGGCCGACGAAGGGGTGCTTGAGGTGATGGGGCTCGTCAACCCCGACGCCCTCGAGGGGCACCGCGCGATCCTCGTGGGGGTGAAGCTCAAGAGCCCCGATCTCGTGAAAAAGGGCGAGGAGTTCAGCCGCCTGAAAGGGGTCGTTTCCGTGAGCGTGGTGACCGGCCGCTTCGATCTTTTTCTCCTCGTGCTCCTTGCCCCCGGCTTCGATCTGCTCGAGTTCTTCACCCGCGAGGTCTCCCGCATCGCCGATGTGCTGGCGACCGAGACCTTCGTCGTTTACAAAAACTTCAACCTGCGGATCCCCTATGCGCTCTGATCCCGCGGCCGATCCGCCCCGAGGCGAAAAGGAGAGCCCGTCATGAAACCGTTGCAGGAACTGAGCTTCCCCGAAGAGCTGCGCTACGTCGAAAGCCACGAATGGGTGCGCGTCGAAAACGGCGTGGCGCGGATCGGCATCACCGATTACGCGCAAGACCAGCTGGGGGATGTGGTCTTCGTGGAACTGCCGGCGGCCGGCAAGACGCTTGCCCGCGGGGCGGCTTTCGGCAGCGTCGAATCCGTGAAGGCCGTCTCCGAGCTCTACATGCCGCTCTCCGGCCGCGTGGTCGAGGCGAACCCGGCCCTGGATTCCTCCCCCGAACTCGTCAACCGCAGCCCCTACGGCGAGGGCTGGATGATCCGCGTCGAACCCTCCGACCCCGCCGAGCTGGCCGGGCTGCTCTCCGCCGCCGAGTACCGCGAACGGCTGAAAGGATGAGCCATGCGCTATCTTCCGCACACGCCGGAGGAGATCGCGGGGATGCTCGCCCGGGTCGGCGTGGACGATCTCGAGCGGCTCTTCGACGTCATCCCTCCGGAATGCCGCCGCACGCGGCCGATGGTGCTTCCCGAAGCGCGGAGCGAATGGGAGCTCGACCGGCACATGGAGGCGCTCGCCGGCCGGGTCACCCCGTTCCGCGGCGCCCGAATTTTCCTCGGTGCGGGAAGTTATCCTCATTTCATCCCCGAGGCCGTGCGCTTCGTCACCCAGCGCTCGGAGTTCGTCACCGCCTACACCCCCTACCAGCCGGAGATGAGCCAGGGGACGCTCCAGGCGATCTTCGAGTACCAGACCCTCGCCGCACGCCTGCTCGGCCTGGAAGTCGCCAACGCCTCGATGTATGACGGCGCCTCGGCGCTCGCCGAGGCGCTGCTCATGGCGGTGCGCCTCACGGGACGCCGCGCGGTCGCCCTTTCCCGCGCCGTGCACCCCTTCTACCGTCGGGTCGTGGATACTTACCTCGAGCCGGCGGGGATCGCGCGTCGCGAGCTCGCCTTCGGCCCGGCGGGAACGACCGACCCCGCGGGGCTCGGGGACGCGGACAACCTGGCCGCGGTCGCCATCCAGTCGCCCAACGTCTTCGGCTGCCTGGAGCCTCTCGACGCCTTCGCCGAGCGCGCCCACGCGGCAGGGGCGCTTGCGGTCGCGACCTTCACCGAGCCGCTCGCCTTCGGCCTCTTCGCCGGCCCGGGGAAGCTCGGTGCGGACATCGCCTGCGGGGAGGGGCAAAGCCTGGGAATCCCGCCTTCCTTCGGCGGCCCGGGCCTGGGGATGTTCGCCGCCCGGCTCGCCCACGTGCGCCAGATGCCGGGACGGCTGGTCGGCGAAACGCGCGACCTCGAAGGCCGCCGCGGCTTCGTTCTCACCCTCTCCACCCGCGAGCAGCACATCCGCCGCGAGAAGGCGACCTCCAACATCTGCACCAACAACAGCCTCTGCGCCCTCACGGCCGCGGCCTACCTCGCCTGCCTCGGCAAAAGCGGCCTGCGGGAACTCGCGCGCCTGAACCGCGACAAGGCCGAGTACCTGAAACGGGGACTCGCGGGCCGGGGCGTGCGGCTGCCCTTCTCCGCCCCCACCTTCAACGAGTTCACGGCCCTCTTCCCCCCCGCGTTCCGCGAAACCCACCGGCGCCTCGCCGAGCGCGGCATCGTGGCCGGCTTCCCCCTCGAGCGCTGGTACCCCGAACTCGAGGACCACTATCTCTTGTGCGCCACCGAGGTCCACGAGCGCGCGGACCTCGACGCGCTGATCGCGGAGGTGCACGCATGAACCCCCTCCAGGCCGCTACCGGACTGGTCTTCGAGGAGCCGCTGCTCTGGGAGCGCGGGCGAAACGGCCGCACGGGCTTCTCCATGCCGCGGCGCGACGTCGAGGAGACCCCGCTGCCGCAGGAGCTATCCGTCGAGCCGCCCGATCTGCCCGAGCTCTCCGAGGTCGACCTTGTGCGCCACTACGTGCGCCTTTCGCAGTGGAACGTGGCGGTCGACACGGCGATGTATCCCCTGGGCTCCTGCACGATGAAATACAACCCCAAGACCAACGAGCGCCAGGCCGCGCTCCCGGGTTTCGCCCTCGCCCACCCGCTTCTGCCCGAAAGCCTCTGCCAGGGGGCGCTCGAATTGATCGCGGCCCTCGAGTGTCTGCTGGCGGAGATCACCGGCCTGGATGCCGTGACCCTCCAGCCGGGAGCGGGCGCGCAGGGCGAGCTCGCCGGGATGTTGATCTTCCATGCCTACCACCGCCGCCGCGGCCGGGTGCGCTCGAAGATCCTCGTCCCCGACACCGCCCACGGCACCAACCCGGCGAGCGCCGCGCTGTGCGGCTACACGGCCGTACCGGTGGCCTCGGGCGGGCGCGGCATCCTCGAGCCGCAGGCCGTAGCCGCCCTCATGGACGAGCAGACGGCCGGCATCATGCTCACCAACCCCAACACGCTCGGCCTCTTCGAGGAGCACGTGGCCGAAATCGCGCGCATCGTGCACGAAAAAGGGGGGCTGGTCTACGGGGACGGCGCCAACATGAACGCCGTGCTGGGCCGGGTGGACATGGGCCGGATCGGGGTCGATGTGCTGCACCTGAACCTGCACAAGACCTTCTCCACCCCCCACGGCGGGGGCGGACCCGGCGCGGGCCCGCTCTGCGTGAAGCGCGAACTCGAGCCCTTCCTGCCCGTCCCGCGGGTCGTCCACCGCGAGGGCCGCTTCGCCTGGTCCGAGGATTTCCCTCTCTCCATCGGGAAACTCCAGGCCTTCTGGGGGAACTTCGGCGTGCTCGTGCGCGCCTACAGCTACATCTTGAGCATGGGGGCGGCGAACCTCGAACAGGCGAGCCGGCTTGCGGTCCTGAACGCGAATTACCTCCGCGTCGGCCTGCGCGAGCACTACGCCCCGGCCCACGACCGGCCCTGCATGCACGAGTGCGTCTTTTCCGACGCGCGCCAGCGGCCCCTCGGGGTGACGACCCTCGACATCGCCAAGCGCCTGATGGACTACGGCTTTCACCCCCCCACGGTCTACTTTCCCCTCGTCGTTCCGGGGGCGCTCATGATCGAGCCGACGGAGACCGAATCGAAGGAAATGCTCGACCTCTTTCTCGCCGCCATGGCCGCGATCGCCCGCGAAGCGCGGGAAGACCCGGAGCGGTTGCGCACGGCTCCCACGCGGTGCCTCCGGCGCCGGCTGGACGAGGTGGCCGCCGCCCGCAAGCCGACCCTTACCGGCCGGCCGCCCTCGGCTCCATGAAGCCCTCCGTTCCCTGGCGCGCCGTCCGCCTGGGGCGGATGGCCTACGGTGAAGCGCTCGCCCTGCAGCGACGGCTCGTCGCCGCGCGCGCCGCCGGGGCGCTGAGAGGGGATATCGTTCTCTTCGTGGAACACCCGCCGGTCTTCACGACCGGCCGCCGCGGCGGCCGGGAATGCCTGCTCGTCCCCGAAGAGACGATCGCCGCCCGCGGCATCCCGATCGTCGCCGTCGAACGCGGCGGCTTCATCACCTACCACGGGCCGGGTCAGGCGGTCGTCTACCCGATCCTTCATCTGCCGCAAAACGGACTGGGGGTGGCCGAGCTCGTCTCCGGCCTGGAGGAGGCGATGATCCGCACCGCGGCCGACTGGGAGGTCGCGGCGGGGCGGGATGCACGCAACCGCGGCTGCTGGGTGGGGGGGAAGAAGATCGGGAGCATCGGGCTCGCCGTGCGCCGCGGAGTGAGCTTCCACGGGCTGGCCTTCAATGTGGACCTCGATCTCGAGCCCTTTTCCTGGATCGAGCCTTGCGGGCTCGCCCAGGTGGGTGTAACTTCGCTTGCGCGCGAGTCCCCGCGCCCGGTCTCACTGCCCGCCGTCGAGCGGGCCCTCGCGCGTTATCTCGGGGAGATCTTCGGCCGCTTCTGGGAGAGGGTCTCCCGCGGGGATCTCGAAAAGGAGCTCGTCGCATGGGAAACTGCGGTGGAACCCCGGGGGGGTGCCCCCCCGCCGCCGGTCCCAAGCCCCCCTGGTTGAAACGCCGCCTGCCCCCGGGCGAGGCGTACGGTCGCGTGCAGGCGCTGATCGCCCGGAAAGGGCTGCACACCGTCTGCCAGGAAGCGCGCTGCCCGAACCTCGGGGAGTGTTACGCGCGGAACACGGCGACCTTTCTCATCCTGGGCGACCGCTGCACCCGCGACTGCCGCTTCTGCGCCGTCACCCCCGGCACCCCCCTCCCCCCCGACCCCGAGGAGCCCGAGCGCGTCGCCCGGGCGGCGGCCGAGATGGGGCTCGCCTACGTCGTCATCACCTCGGTCACGCGGGATGATCTCGCCGACGGCGGCGCCGCCCATTTCGCCGCCACGATCACCGCCGTGCGCCGTCTTCTGCCGCCGGCGCGGGTCGAGGTGCTCATTCCCGATTTCCAGGGCCGCCCCGAGGCGCTGCTCACCGTGATCCGCGCCGCACCCGACGTGATCAACCACAACGTCGAGACCGTCCCCCGTCTCTACCCGCGGGTCAGGCCGCAGGCCGACTACCGCCGCTCCCTCGAGCTGCTCTCGCGGGTCGCCGCCTCCGGGATTCCGGCCAAGTCCGGGCTCATGCTCGGTCTGGGGGAGCGCGCGGAGGAGGTGCGCTCCGTCCTCGAGGAGCTCCACCGCGCCGGCTGCCGCATCCTCACCCTGGGACAGTACCTGCAGCCCTCCCCCGCGCATCTGCCGGTCGTCTCCTGGGTGACGCCGGAGGAGTTCGAGCACTGGCGCCGCCTGGCCTCGGCGATCGGCTTCGCGGAAGTCGCCTCCGCGCCCCTCGTGCGCAGCTCCTACCGCGCCGACCGCTCCTTCGAGGCCCTCCTCCGATGAGCGTCCCCTCCCCGATCCGTGCCGAGGTCGATCTGGCGGCGATCGCGCACAATGTCCGCGCGCTTCGCGGACGCACCGCCCCGGGGACAGCCTTCATGGCCGTGGTCAAGGCCGACGCCTACGGCCACGGGGCGGAGGCCGTCGCCCGGGTCGCCCTCGACCACGGCGCCTCGTGGCTCGGGGTGGCGCGCCTGCAGGAGGCGTTGGCCCTGCGAAGGGCGGGCATCGAAGCCCCGATCCTCGTCTTCGGAGCGACGGCGGCCGAGGAGGCCGAGGTGCTCGCCGCCCGGGAGATCCGGCAAGCGGTCGGCACGCTCGAGGCCGCCCGGGCCCTGGCCGCGGCGGCATCCGCCCGCGGGGTCCGGGTCCGCGTGCACGTGAAGATCGACACCGGCATGGGACGGCTGGGTTTCGTGCCCGAAGCGCTCAGCCGGCCCGAGGACTCCCCCGCCTCCGAGGATCGACTCTGCGCCCGTCTGGAGGAAATCCTCCGCCTGCCGGGTCTCGAGATCGAGGGCGTCTTCACCCATTTCGCCTCCGCCGATGCCGCCGATCTTTCCTCGGCCGAACGGCAGCTGGCGCTCTTTCTCGAGCTGCTCGCGGCGCTGCGGGCGCGCGGCATCGAGTTTTCCCTGCGGCATGCGGCGAACAGCGCGGGGCTGCTGCGCCTTCCCGCCGCCCATCTTGATCTCGTCCGCGCCGGGATCGCCCTCTACGGAATCGCCCCCGCACCCGAGGTCGCGCCGCCGGTCAGGCTCGTCCCCGCCATGACCCTGCGGGCGGCCGTGGTGCAGGTGAAGGAAGTGCCGGCCGGATTCGCCGTGAGCTACGGCAGCACCTGGCGGGCGCCGGCGCCGACCCGCATCGCCACGATCGCCGCCGGCTACGCCGACGGCTACCCGCGGCTTCTCTCCTCGCGCGGCCGCATGCTCTACCGCGGGGCCAGCCTCCCCGTGGTCGGCCGCGTCTGCATGGATCTCACCATGCTGGACGCCGGGTCCGCCCCCGGGATCCGACCCGGAGACGAGGTCGTGGTCTTCGGTCGCGACGGAACCCTCTCTCTTCCCGTCGAGGAGGTGGCTTCCGCGGCCGGGACGATCCCTTACGAAATCCTCTGCGGCGTCTCGGCCCGCGTCCCCCGGGTCTATCTTCCGGCGTAACCCGCGGCGAGGTTTTCGTTTGACGAGCCCCTCCGGCGCTTAGTAAAAGGCGGCCGATCGTCCCATGCCCGAAATCGTCCTCATCAACATCACCGGCAACGACCGTCCGGGTCTCACCGCCCAGCTCGCCGAGACGCTCGCCCCCTACGGGGTCACCCTGCTCGACATGGGCCAGGCGGTGATCCACGATTTTCTCTCGCTGGGCATCCTGATCGAAATCCCCGACGCCTCGCGCTCCTCGTCGGTTTTGAAGGACATCCTGTTTGCGGCGCACCGCCTGGGCCTCCAGGCGCGGTTCACGCCGATCGACGAGCAGCGTTACGAGGCCTGGGTCGAGCAGCCCCAGAGCGAGCGGCGGATCATTACGCTGCTCGGGCGCCGAATCACGGCCGCTCCCCTCGCCCGGGTGGCGCGCGCCCTCGCCGACAACGGCCTGAACATCGAGACGATCACGCGGCTGTCGCGGCGGCTTTCGCTTTCGCGGCCCGGGGAGGCCGCGCACGCCTGCATCCAGATGAGCGCCAGCGGCACGCTTGCCGACCCCGACAGCCTTCGCGGCAGATTGCTTTCCATCTCCGAGGAGACCGGAATCGACATCTCCTTCCACCTGGACACGATCTACAGCCGCAACCGCCGGCTCGTCGTCTTCGACATGGACTCGACCCTCATCCAGGCCGAGGTGATCGACATCCTCGCCTCCCGCGCCGGCGCAGGCGAACAGGTCGCGCGCATCACCGAGGAGGCGATGCAGGGGAAGATCGACTTCCGCGAAAGCCTGATCCGCCGCGTCGCCCTGCTCCGCGGCCTGCCCGAAAGCGTGCTTGCCGAGGTCGCCGCCGGGCTGCAGTTGACCGAAGGCGCCGAACGCGTGGCCGCGACCCTCAAGAGCCTGGGCTATAAGCTCGGGATCATCTCCGGAGGCTTCGATTACTTCGGCCGCAGGCTCCAGAAACGGCTCGGCTTCGACTACCTCTTCGCCAACCGCCTGGAAATCGAAAACGGGCTTCTGACCGGCCGCCTGGAGGGCGACATCATCGACGGCCCCCGCAAAGCGGAGATCTTGAAGACGATCGCCATGGTGGAGAACATCAGCCTCGAGCAGACGATCGCCGTCGGCGACGGGGCAAACGACCTGCCGATGCTGCACACCGCCGGCCTGGGGGTGGCTTTTCATGCCAAGCCCAAGGTGCGGGCGAACGCCGACCAGGCGATCTCGAGCCTCGGGTTGGACGGCCTGCTCTACCTCATGGGGATCGCCGAGCAGGAAACCCGCCTCGGCTGACCCCCTCGACCCCCCGCTTCCCTCTTTCGCCCCCGGCAGGCGATTGCCAAGCGGCGAAACATCCTTACCGTCTCCTTGTTCTCCCGGAAAGGAACGCCGGTGGGTGAAGCGAAAGCGGAAACATACGATCGGCATCCAGGAAGGCGAAAATCCGCTCCCCCCTCCTCTTGCTCTTCCGGGCGCGCACGGGGGCCAACCCTGAGCGCGGCGCTCCCGGGGAAGCGCAAGCTCGCCTATGCCGCTCCGGCCTTTGCGCTCGCCGTAGTGGGAATTCCGGTCTACGTCTACCTTCCCAAGTTCTACACCGACGTGGTGGGGGTCCCGGTCGCCGCCGTGGGCGGAATCCTCGCCGGCGTGCGCCTGCTCGACGCCGCAACCGACCCCCTCATGGGGCACCTGTCGGATCAGACCCGCACCCCGTTCGGCCGCAGGCGACCCTACCTCGCGCTCGGCGCCCCGCTCGTCGCCGCCGCGATGTTCTTTCTCTCCACCCCGCCGGAAGGGGTGCCGACCGCCTGGTTCGCCTTCTGGATCACGGCCCTCTTTCTCGCCTGGACGGCGGTGACCGTGCCTTACGAGGCGCTCGGCCCCGAGCTCACCTTCGACTACCGCGAACGAAACAGCCTCTTTGCGCTGCGCGACGGGATGCTGCTCGCGGGCACGCTGGCCGCAGCCGCCGCGCCGGTCCTGATCGAGGCGGTGTTCTCCCTGCCGGCGGGTCCCGAGGGGGAGCGCCTGAAATTTTTCTGGATGGCCCTTCTGTACGCCCCGCTCCTTGCGGGCACCGCGGCTGTGTGCGCGCTCGCCGTGCGCGAACTCCCCGCGGCGGGCGCCGCCGCCACGGCCGGGCTGGGGCGGGGGCTTTGGCTGACCTTGAAAAACCGGCCGTTTCGGATTCTGCTTCTTTCCTACACGGTGAGCGCCTTCGGTGCGAACCTTCCGGCGACCCTGATCCTCTACTACGTGCAATATGTGCTCGAGGCCTCCGGCGCGGAGGGCTTTCTGTTGCTCTACCTCGGAAGCGGGATCCTTTTTCTGCCGGCCTGGACGGCGCTTGCCGGCAGGATCGGCAAGAAAGCGGCCTGGCTCTCCTCCATCGCCGTCAACACCGGGGCCTTCGTCGGCGTCTTCTTTCTCGGGCCGGGCGACGCCGCGATCTACGGGGTCCTCGTGGTTCTCTCCGGGGTGGGGCTGGGGGCCACACTGGCGCTCCCCTCCTCGATCCAGGCCGACGTCATCGACTACGATGAACTGCTGACCGGCGAGCGCCGCGAGGGCCGCTATGTCGGCCTGTGGTCGATCGCCAAGAAACTCGCCGCGGCCGGCGGGGTCGGGGTGGGGCTCTTTCTGCTCGGCCGTTCGGGCTACGTCCCGAACGGCCCCCAGCCCGAGTCGGCGCTTTTCGCCCTGCGGGTCCTCTACGCGCTCGTCCCCTCCCTTTGCAACCTCGCGGCACTGGCGATCGCCGCGCGCTTTCCGATCGACGCCGCTCGGCATGCACGCATCCGCGAGGCGATCGAGCGTCGGCGCCGCGGCGAGGCGGTGGAAGACCCGCTCCGGCCGGGGCTGTGGCTTTCCCCCGCGAACAGGGACTGAACGATGGCGATCCCCGTCGAACTCTTGATTGCCGCGGCGCTGGCGGTGTTCCTCCTCATGACCGCGGGGTGGGTCGCCAGCCTCATCCGGCGAAACGTCACCGTGGTCGACAGCCTCTGGGGTCTGGGATTCGTGATCGTCTCCTGGATCGGATGGGCCGCAGGCGAAGGATGGGAGGTCAGGCGCCTTGCCGTGGCCTTGCTCGCCACCCTCTGGGGCCTGAGGCTCTCCTTCTATCTCACGCGGCGCAATCGGGGACGGCCCGAAGATCCCCGTTACGCCGCCTGGCGCCGCGAGAGCGGAAGACGGTTCGCCTGGGTGAGCCTCGGGAAGGTCTTCTGGTTGCAAGCGGCCTTTCTCTGGGTGATCGCGCTCGTGCTGCTCGCCCCCCAGGCGGCGCCGGAGCCGAAGCGGCTGACCGCGTGGGATGCGGCCGGGGGAGGGCTTGCGCTTTTCGGAATTTTTTTCGAGGCGATCGCCGACCGCCAGCTTGCCCGCTTCCGGGCCGATCCGCAAAACCGCGGCCGGGTGATGGACCGTGGCCTGTGGCGCTTCTCGCGCCACCCCAACTACTTCGGCGAATGCCTCGTCTGGTGGGGCTTCTACGGCATCGCCCTCGCCGTGCCGGGCGGGATCTACACGATCTTCAGCCCGATCCTGGTGACGCTCGTTTTGCTGAAGATGACCGGGATCCCGCTCACCGAACGCTCGATCCTCGAGCGGCGGCCCGCCTACCGCGACTACCAGCGCCGGACCTCGGCCTTCTTTCCCCTTCCCCCGCGGGAGCCCAAGGATGAGTCTGCTGATTGACGCCGCCGAACGCGGCCTGCTCCCCGACCCCCTGATCCGGCTGGGAATCCGCTTTCTCGACCGCCGGCGCCTCGCCGCCGAAAGGCATGCCGACCCGGAGCAGGCGCTCGCCGCGAAGATGCGCTTTCTTGCGCAGATGCGCGCCTCCCCCATCGCCCCGGCGCCGGCCGCGGCGAACCGCCAGCACTACGAGGTTTCGCCGGAGTTTTTCCGGCTCGTGCTCGGAAGGCGCATGAAATACAGCGCCTGCTATTGGCCCCCCGGGGTCGCCGATCTCGAGGCGGCCGAGGAGGCGATGCTCGAGCTCGTCGCCGAACGCGCGCTCCTCGAGGACGGCCAGCGGGTGCTCGAACTCGGCTGCGGCTGGGGCTCCTTCGCGCTGTGGGCGGCGGAGCGCTTCCCGCAAAGCAGGCTCCTTGCCGTCTCCAACTCCGCCCTCCAGCGGCGCTTCCTCGAGGCAGAGGCGCGCGCCCGGGGCCTGGGCAACCTCGAGGTCGTGACCGCCGACATCAACGATTTCGCCCCGCAGGGGCTCTTCGATCGGGTCGTCTCGATTGAGATGTTCGAGCATCTCGCCAACTGGCCGCTGCTGCTCGCGCGCATCCGCTCCTGGCTCAGGCCCGGGGGAAAGCTCTTCCTGCACGTCTTCTCCCATCGTCGCCTGGCCTACCGTTTCGAGACCGAAGGAGCCGGAAACTGGCTGGGCCGCCATTTCTTCACCGGCGGTATGATGCCCGCGGACGATCTTCTTCTCTATTGCCAGGACGACCTGGTCCTCGAGCGCCACGACCGCCTGAACGGGCGCCACTACGCGAAGACGGCCGAGGCGTGGCTGGCGCGTCTGGACCCAAGGCGCAAAGAGGCCCTCGCGGCCTTGGGGGCCGAAGGGGAACGGGGGGAGGCGAAACGCAGGCTCCAGCGCTGGCGCATCTTCTTTCTCGCCTGCGCCGAGCTCTGGGGATCTGCCGGCGGAAACGAGTGGATCGTCTCGCACTACCGGATGCGCCGCCGCGAAGACGGCTGAAGGGGCTCGGCCGCCCTCAGTCGAGACGCGGCAGGAGGGGCGCCGTGCGGTTCCAGGGCTTGGCGAGAAGCATTTGGACATCGCCCAGGTAGCGCTCGGCGAAGCCCCCCTCGCAGTAGGCGAGGTAGAATTCCCACATCCGCAGGAAGCTCTCCGGGAAGCCCAGCGCGCGCACCTCCTCGCGGTGCGCGAGGAGATTTTCGCGCCAGGCCCGGAGCGTGCGCACGTAGTGCGGGGTGATGTCCTCCAGGTGCACGATGTGGAGATCGCTCGCCCGGGCCACGGCCGCGGCCAGGGCCGCGATGGAGGGGATGCAGGAGCCCGGGAAAATGTAGCGCTTGATGAAATCGACGCTCTTCTTGTGGCGCTCGAAGACCTGATCGCGGATCGTGATCGCCTGGAGCAGCATCAGGCCGTGCGGCTCGAGCCGCTCGGAGGCGAGGCGGAAAAAGGTCTCGAAAAATTCGTGGCCCACGGCCTCGATCATCTCGATTGAGACGAGCTTGTCGAAACGGCCGGTGAGGTCGCGGTAGTCGCGCTTCACCAACTCGATCCGCCCCTCGAGGCCCGCCTCGCGGATTCTCCGCCCGGCGAGCTCGAACTGGCGCTCGGAGATCGTGGTCGTCGTCACCCGGCAGCCGAAGCGCGAGGCGGCATGGATCGCAAAGCCCCCCCAGCCGCTTCCGATCTCGAGCACGCGGTCCGCCGGCGTCAGGCGAAGCTTGCGGCAGATGCGCTCGTATTTCGCGATCGAGGCCTCGCGCAACGTCGCCTGCGGGTGTTCGAAAATCCCGCAGGAGTAAGTGAGGGTCTCGTCGAGGAAGAGCGCGTAGAAGTCGTTTCCGAGATCGTAGTGGGCGAGGATGTTTCTGCGGCTGCCGCGGCGCGTGTTGCGGTTCAGCCGGTGCATGAGCCGCAACGCCGGGGCGAAAAGCCTTGCCGGGCCGGCGTCGTCGAGGCCGCCGAAGACCTCGGGGTTGGAAACGAGAATGCGGACCACGGCGGCGGGATCGTCCGCCGACCAGCAGCCGGCCATGTAGGACTCGCCCGCCCCGATCGTGCCCCCGAAGAGGCAGTCGCCGTAAAAACGGGGGTGGTGTACGGAGAGGCGCGCCTCGAGCGCAAAGGCGGGGCTGCTGCAGCCGAAGACGCGCCTCTCCCCCGTTTCTTCCTCGAGCACGAGCCGGCCGCGCTCCAGACGATCGAGTAGCGCCAACACGCGGCCGCGCGCCCAACGGTCCCAGGGCCGCACGGGGATTTCCGCGGGCGGCGGGAATTCCGGCGGAACGATCCGCTCCTTCATCGGCTCCTCCCGGGATGGAGGTTTCCGCGCTTGCGCGGGTGCGGGAAAAAAGGCGCTCCCTTGAGCACCAGGCGCAACGCCTGGAAATAGATGAGGGCGATCACCTTCCCCGTGAGCAAGGGATAGCGCCGGAGAACCCGTCCTAAAGCGCGGCGATCGATCGGCCGCCGCTCGAGCGCCAGGGTCGCATCGAAGAGAAGCTCCCCTTTCTCGTAAAGGATCATGTGCACCCCCAGCCGATCGCCCGGCACCCGGAAACGCCAGTCGTAGCCGATGTCCATATCGATGAACGGGGAGACGTGGAAGGCCTTCGGAAACCTATGCCGCCGCCAGCCGGGGCTGGGGTGGAGGTTTGCGGCGCGATCGAGGACATAGGTGTGGACCTCGCCCCAGGGGGTGTTGTGGATCTCCACGACGATCGCCTCGAGGTCGAAGCCCTGCTCGTCCCAGCAGTAATAGAAGCTCGCCGGGTTGAAGACGTAGCCGAAATAGCGCGGGTGGCAAAGGAGGCAGACCGGACCCGTGGGCCGACGGCCGGTCTGCTCGGCGACCCGTCGGCGCACCGCCTCCTCCAGGGGAAGCCGCGGGTCGCCGAAGTGGTCCCGGCGTCGCAACCAGGCGGGAGCCGGCCGCCGGTGACTCCAGAGGGGATGGAGGGCGAAGACGGCGTCGAGCTCGGCCAAATCGAGGTAGGGCAGGATCAGCCGGTAGCGGAAGGCGTTTTCGACCGGACGGAAGCGCCGGTGGCGGACGGTTCCTTCGTAGAGGCGGCTTCTCACGCCAGCTCCCTTCCGAAGCGGCGGCACACGGAAAGCGCGCTGTTCACGCCGTCCTCGTGAAAACCAAAGCCGCACCAGGCGCCCGCGTAGTAGGTGCGGCGCACGCCCTGGATCTCCTCCAGCCGGCCGCGGGCGGCCAGCCCGGCGGCGGTGTAGACCGGGTGGGCGAAGCGGCCGCGGTGGAGGATCCGCCGCGGGTCGAGGCGCTCCTCGAGGTTGAGCGAGACCAGAAATTCGACCGGGGCCGCGAGGTTCTGGAGGATGTTCATGTCGTAGGTCACGGCCACCCCGGCCTCCTCGTCGCCGGGAACGAGGTAGTTCCAGGCGGCCCAGGCGCGGCGGCACCGCGGCAGGATGGCGGTGTCGGTGTGCAGCGCGATCCCGTTTTCGCGATAAGGGATGCCCCCAAGAATTTCGCGCTCGGCCTCCGAGGGATCGGAAAGCATCCGCAGCGCCTGGTCGCTGTGCACGGCAAGCACGATCGCCTCGAAGTCGAGCTCCTCCCCCCCGGCCCGCAGCCGGATGCCTTGTTCCGTGCGTCGGACGGTCTGGACGGCGCAGCCGGTGCGGATGCGGTCCCGAAACGACCGGGTGAGCGGTCCCAAATAGTTCCGCGAGCCTCCCGCGACGGTCAGCCAGCGCGGCTGCACGAGCTCGAGAAATCCGTGGTTGAAAAAGAAGCGCGCGAAGAACGGCGCCGGAAAGCGCCGGAAGGTGCCCGGCGGGCTGGACCAGATGGCCGCCCCCATGGGCTCGATGAAGTGGCGCCGGAAAAAGGCGGAATAGCCCCGCCGGTCGAGGTAGGCGCCCAGGCTGAGCGCCGGGTCGCCGCGCGCGGCGAGCGCCTCGAGGTCTCGGCGCAGGCGCCGGATCTCGAAGAGCATGCGGTAAAAGGCGGGGCGCAAAAGGTTTCGGCGCTGGGCGAAGTAGGTGTTCAGGGTGCTCGGCCGGAATTCGACTCCGGTCGCCGGGCATTTGACGCTGAAGCTCATCGTCGAGGGCTGCGCGGCGACCCCGAGCGTTTTCAGCAGGCGCACGAAATGGGGGTAGGTCTTCTCGTTGAAGACGATGAAGCCCGTGTCCACGGCGAAAGAACGGCCGCCCACCGCGACGTCCACGGTACAGGTGTGGCCCCCGATCCTTCCTTCGGCCTCGAAGACCGTGACCTCGTGCTCCGGGTGCAGGAGGGAGGCGCTCAAAAGACCCGAGATCCCGGCTCCGACGACGGCGATGCGCATGGCGATCCGCTTCAGGACGTTCCGGCCGGGGGTCGGCGCACGGCCTGCGGCACCGGTCGGAGGTCCCGCACGACCCCGAGCAGGGAAAGCAGCCTCAGCAAGAGGTAGGTGATGTCGAGCTCCCACCAGAAGAACCCCTGCCGGGCCGAGACGGCGTAGTGGTGGTGGTTGTTGTGCCAGCCCTCACCCAAGGTGATCAGGGCGAGCAGCGCGTTGTTGCGGCTCGCATCCGGCGTGGGGTAGCGGCGGCGGCCGAACATGTGGTCGAGCGAGTTGATGGTCACCGTGGCGTGGAAGAGAACGGTCGTCGAGATGAAAAAGCCCCAGACGAGCATCTGCGGGCCGTTGGTGGCGAGCTCGGGGGCGGCGACCTCGAGAACGGCGCCCAGCCCGTAGAGCCCGCAGGCGAGCAGCAGGGGGACCAGGGTGTCGAAGCGGTTCAGGAAACGCAGCTCGGGGTAGCCCATCCAGTCCTTGACGTAGGTCCAGCGGGTCGGGAAGTGCCGGGCGCTCGTCAGCCAGCCGATGTGGCTCCACCAGAAGCCGTGGCGGACGGGCGAGTGGGGGTCCTCGTCGGTGTCGGCGAAGCGGTGGTGGTGCCGGTGGTGGGAGGCCCACCACAGGGGGCCGCGCTGCACGGCGGAGTTTCCCAGCACGGCGAAGAAAAACTGCGCCAGGCGCCCCGCCCGGAAAGCACGGTGGGAGAAATAGCGGTGATAAAAGCCCGTGATGGCGAACATGCGCACGAAGTAGAGCGCGGCCGCCACCGCGACCGCAACCGGGCTGGTGCCCGTCCAGAAGACGGCCAGACACATTCCGTGGAGAAAGACGAAGGGGAGAATCCGCAGCCACTCCACGCGGTCGGGCCGCTCGGGGCCGGCCGAGGCGGATCCCGCCTCGGCGTCGAACCAGCGCAGGATCGAAACCAGGGGGCTTCTTCCCTCTCGGCGGGTGGGGGCGATGTTCATGGGGCCGGAGAATCGGGCGGGAGGGCACCGCTTCGGAACGGCTCGATCATCGTCGCTTCAAGCTCGTTTGTCAACGGATTCCTCAAGTCCCTCAGCGGATGAGCCGGCGGCGCATGAAGAGCAGCGCCAGCATCGTGAAGAGCGCCGCGAAGACCGTGAGATAGCCTACGCTGAGCAGCGGGACCGTTTCCGAGCGGCCCAGGCCGGCCAGCCGGCAGAGCTCGACCAGGTGATAGAGGGGAAAGGAGAGCGCAAGCGGTTTCGCCCAGAGCGGCAGGTTGGAAACGGGAAAGAAGGTTCCGCTGAAGAGGAACATGGGGGTGATGAAGAGAAAGATCGGCAGGTTGAACATCTCGATCGTGGGGATGATCCCGGTGAAGAAGAGCCCGACCGCGCCGAAGGCGATCCCTCCCAGGAAGGCGAGCGGAAGGACCCAAAGGGCCTGCGGCCAGGCCATCAGACCGAAGAGCGAGAGCACGCCGAGCATGATCGCGGCCGCCGCCGCGGCTTTCGAGGCGCTCCAGACGATCTCGGCGACCATGATCTCCTCGAGCGAAAGGGGGGTGGCGAGCATGGCGTCGAAGGTTTTCTGATAATACATGCGCACGAAGGAGGCGTAGGTCGTCTCGAAGAAGGCGTTGTTCATGACCGCGGCGGCGATCAGCGCCGGAGCGAGAAAGGCAGGGTAGGAAAAGGCCTCCCCCCCGTAGCGGACCTCGCCCACCAGCCCGGCGAAACCCAGGCCGAAGGCGGCGATAAAGAGCACGGGCTCAAATAGGGGGGTGAGAAAGTTCACCTTCCAGATCCGCCGGAAGGTGACGAAATTTCTGCGCCACACGCGGATGAAGCGCCAGGACAGGGCATCCCACCGGATCACGGATCCTTTTTTCTCCTTTCGACCGCCGCCGTTTTACTCGCGGAGCTCGCGCCCCGTGAGGCGCAAAAACACATCTTCGAGGGTCGCATCCCGAAACGTGCAGCGCCGCAGGCAGAAACGTTCGCGCACGGCCGCAACCCGGCCGTCGTCGCCCGCGGTGTAGAGCAGGATGCGCTCGCCCAGGTCGTCGTGCGGCAAGGCGTTCTCCTGGAGGTACTCCCGCAGAGCGCCGTCCGGGCCGCCGATTTCGACCACCTGGGGGCCGACGTGCCGGAGGATGAGCTCACCGGGTCGCCCCTCGACCAGGATTTTTCCATGGTCGATGATCACCAGGCGGTCGCACAGGCGGGCGGCCTCTTCCATGTAGTGGGTGGTGAGGACGGCGGACAGCCCGCTCGCCTTGAGTTTCTCGACCCGGTCCCAGACCTGGTGCCGCGACTGGGGATCGAGCCCCGTCGTCGGCTCATCGAGGATCAAGAGATCCGGCCGGTTGACGAGCGCGCGCGCGAGCAGCAGCCGCCGGATCATCCCCCCCGAGAGGTCCATCACCCGCGCCCGGGCGCGGGAGGCGAGAGCGAAGAACTCGAGCAGCTCGGCCGCGCGGGCGCGCGCCTCGCGGCGTCCGATCGCAAAATAGCCTGCAAAGACGAGGAGATTCTCCTCCACGGTCAGATCCGGGTCGAGGGTGTTTTCCTGCTGGCAGACCCCGATCCGCGCCCGGATGCGGCGCCAGTCGCGCGCCAGATCCATCCCGAAGAGTCGGACCGTGCCGGACGTCGGCGGGGAAAAGCCGTAGAGCATGCGGATCGTCGTCGTCTTGCCCGCCCCGTTCGGTCCGAGCAGTCCGAAGCATTCCCCCGGCGCGACCCGAAAGGAGACCCCGTCCACCGCGGTGCGGCCGCGGAAGATTTTTCGCAGAGCGCTGACCTCGAGGATCGATTCTCGGGAACTCATTTCAGCACCGGAAGCCCCCCCGCGTAGCCCGTCAGCTCCACATAGCCCACCCCCTCGACCGGGCCGCCCCCCTTGGTGCCGCGCGCCGAGACACTGCCCTCCCAGTAAACGACCCCGGTGGTCCCGGAGGTGCGCATCTCCTGGTCGGCGAGATTCGACTTGACGACAAGATCGATCCCGAGGATCGGGATGCGGACCCGCCAACTGGCGGGATAAACCGCCCCCGAGCGCGGGCTTTTCCAGGAGTCGAGCGCCTCGACGGCGAAGTAGCCGGACTCGAGGTGCCGTTTGGAGCCCAGGGAATCGATGTAGGAGCCGCTCGAGGCGGCCGAAAGACTCCCATCCTCACGGCGCAGCAGGTAAATCATGAATTCGCTGTTGTCGGAGAGCTGGAGGCTGAACCAGTCCCAGCCCACGATCCCCTCCTCGAGCGGGGCCGTGCTGAACTCGTGGTCCATCCAGCTCTGGCCCTGGACGGCGAGAGGTTTCCCGCCCAGGGTGACGGTCCCCCGGGTCTCGAGGCGGCTGAAGGAATAGTAACAGCTGGCGCTCTCGGGGGTCGAGCCTTTTTGACTGTAGCCTTCCCGGCCGTGAAACACGGGAGGTTTCAGGGGTTTCAATTCGAGGGCGAAGGCGAACTCCTCATCCGCAGCCTGGAGCTTATGGCGCTCGGGGAAGATCACGATGCTCCAGCCGCGGTGGTAGAAGGTGATGTCCTGGCCGTACTGGAGCCAGCCCGCGATCCCGAGCGCGTTTCTCCCGATCCGTTCGGCCTGCAGGTGGCGCCGGGCGGAGAGATCCGAGAGCGCGGCGTGGGCCGAGTAAATCTGGCGTGTACGCCAGGCCGAGGGCGGATCCGGCCATACGGCCGACCCTCCGAAGGGGGTGAGCTGATAGCGGAAGAAGGTGAGCTGATAGCCGAAGCGCCGTCCGGCCTCGGTCTGGAGGTTGCCGGTGTAATACCACCACTCGGTGCGAAAACCCGGGTGCGGGGCATGATCCCGCGGGAATTCGAAACCGCAGGGCCCGGTCACGGCGAGGAACCCCTGGGCGGGGACTTCCCCCCCGAAGGCGGCCGCAAGCCAGAGGAACCCCGCCATGCCCCCCGCCAGCCCGGCCAGCATCCGCCTTCGCCTCCCGACTTGACCTCTCCGCTCGCCCATCGGTGATCTTCCCTTCGTTGCGGCTTCGTTCCTCCCCGTTCACCGCTGCCGCAACAGCGCGGCGGGGGGCAGCCGGAAGGCGGCACGCACCGCGGGCAGCGCCGCGGCGAGCGCCGCAGCGAGGATCAAGGGGAGGGAGAGCCCGAGGCTGGCCCAGTCGACGGTATAGAGGAAGGTCCAGCCGAAGGACTGGCGGTTGATGACCTGGATCAACATCCCCGAAAGAAGAAAGCCGCAGGCAAGCCCCGCCCCTTCGCCTACGGCGACGAGAAAGGCCGCCTCCCACAAGATCATCGCCCGGATCTGGGGCGGGCTTCCGCCGACGGCGAGAATCGTGTTCAGCTGCCACGAGCGCTCGAGCACCAGGACCGTGAGGGTGGTCGCGATCCCAAGGGCGGCCACGGCGAGGGCGATGAGGAGCAGCACCGTCGTCACGGCGAAGGTTTCGTCGAAGATCCGAAGCACGGCCTCGCGCAGTTCCCGTCCGCCGATCAGATCGAGTCGGTCGCCCCAGGCCGCGACGATCGCCCGGCGCAGGCGGGCGAGCTCGCCTTCGGGGTCCGCAGGCGGCTCACGGAAAAAGAAGCGCACCCCGCTCCAGCGCGGGTCGTGGTAGCGCTCCCGGAAGTGCCGGTGGGAGTAGAAAACGATTCCGCCGTCGGTACGGTAGTCGCGCACCACGGCCAAGATCGGCAGATCGACGAGCGAGCCTTCGATTTGGGCCTGGAAGCGGTCCCCCGTTCGCTGACCGGTGCGAGCGGCGAAGACCTCGGAGACGAGGACCCCTTCGCCGGCGGCGATCCGGGGCCGGAGCGCTTCCGGGTCGCCCTCGAGCCAGAGGAAGTCCCCGTGGCGAAAGAAGGTCTCCATTCCCATGGCTTCGAACTCGTAGGGGAAATCGCCGCGCTGGAGCGGCCAGCGTCGGCTTTCGACCAGATCGAATCCGGCGGCGAGGCGGGGCAGCTCGGTGACGATCTCCTCCGGCAGGGGAAAGCGAAAGCGGTTCACCTGCCCCATTTTCGCGGTCACGAAGAGATCCCCGCTCACGGTCTGGCGCACCCAGGTTTCGACGGTGCGGCGGAAGCTGTACACCATGATGACGAGCGCGGTGAAAAGAGCGACGGCCGTGATCAGCGCGCCCACCGAAACGGCCGTGCGCACCGCACCCTGCCGCACCGCCCGGCCGGCGAGGAAGGCGGGCGGTCCGGCGATACGGGAAAGCCTGCCCTCCAACCCGGAGGCGAGACGCTCGAGCAGGAAGGGCGAAAGCAGGGCGAAGCCCAAAAAGAGAAGCAGCACCGCGAGATATCCGCCGAGCGGGACTCCCCCCGCCGGCGGCAGCGGAAGCAGGACGGCGCAAGCCGCCAGACAGCCCAGAGCAAGGAGCGCCGCGGAGCGCGCGCTTTTCCGGCGCCGCTCCTCCGGGGTCATCATGTCCATGGCCTCGCGCGGGGAGACACGCATCGCCTCGCGGGCCGGCTGCCAGGCGGCGATCAGCGAGGTGCCGAGCGTCACCGCGAAGCTCACGGAGAGTTCGGCGGGGCTCAGCACGAGCTCCTCCACGCGCACGCGGACGAAAAGGGTCGTGATCGTGCGGCTGACGGCTTCGAGCAGGTACCGCACGAGAACGGATCCGATCGGAAGGGCCAGGATCCAGCCGAGCCCCCCGAGGAGCGCCCCTTCGGCGAGAAAAAGTCGGAACAGCGTATGCGGGGCGGCCCCGAGGGCACGCAGCACGGCGAGCTCCCGGCGCCGCGCGGCGACGTTCAAGGCGACCAGGCTGTAGACGAGAAACATGCCGACAAAGAGCGAAGCGAAGCTCAAAACCGAGAGGTTGAGCTGGTAGGCGCGGATCATCGCCGTGCCGCTTTCGCGCGCTGCCGAAGGCGTGCCGAGCTGGAGATCCTCCGGAAGTTCGCGCGCCAGCGCCTCGATTTCGGATGGGGTGACGCCGCGTCGGAACTTGAGATCGATCCGATCCACCCCACCATGGAGGCCGGTCAGCTCCTGGAAGGTCGCGATGTCGACGATTCCCACGCGCCCCCCCTCGACGAGAGCCAGCCCCGAGGGTTCGAGCAGCCCCACGACCCGAAACCTCGCCGTGCGGCGCGTGTGCTCGAGCGCAAGCCCTCCTCCGGCGTCCACCTCGAGCTCGCGCGCCAACGGCGCGGTGAGCAGGATCGTGTAGGGCTCGCGCAGCAGGTCGAGCCAAGCCTCGATCGCTTTCGTCCCCTCGCCCTCGATGCGCCAGCTGCGGAAGGTGCGGTCGAGCAAGGGGTCGATCCCGATCAGCAAAAAGGGCTCCGTGCCCTCACCTTGGCGCCGCACGTAGGTGGTCGAAACCACGCTGTAATCCCGCACCGCGGGATGGGTGTAGAAAAGCGCCAGCGTCTCCTCGGGCAGAAGCCCCCCGGGACGGACCACCACGCGATCGGCGTTTCCGGCGAAGAAATCCATGCTGCGCGTGAACGAGGCGATCGAAGCGTGCACCGCCAGGCGCACGCTGGTGAAGACGGCGGCCCCCAGGGCGATGCCCAGGACCACGGCCACGGTGCGGCCGCCGTGTCGCGCCGCGTGGCGCAGGCTGAAGGCGGCGAAAAGGCGGAAGAAGGAGATCAGTCGCCGCATGGCGGGGAAACGAGCGCTCCGTCCCGCAGGGTGAGCCTGCGCGTGGCGACCCCGTCGGCGAGATCGCTGTGGGTGGCGAGAAGCACGGTGATCCGGTCTTCGCGGTTCAACCGGGCGAGGAGCTCAATCACCGCCGACCCGTTTCGGCTGTCGAGGTTGCCCGTCGGCTCGTCGGCCAGCACCAGAGCCGGATGGTTGATGACCGCCCGGGCGATGGCGACCCGCTGCATCTCCCCCCCGGACAGTCGATCCGCCGGGTGCCGGGCGCGACCGGAAAGCCCCAGACGCTCGAGAAGTTCTTCCGCCCTGCGGCGCGCCTCGCGCTCGTCGCGGCCGGCAAGCAGCGCCGGCAGGCAGATGTTTTCGATCACGTTCAGGGTCGGCAGGAGGTTGAAGGATTGAAAGACCATGCCGACCGCCTCGCGCCGGAAACGCGTGAGGTCCCCCGGGGGCCGTCCCGAAAGCCGGCGGCCGGCCACGGTGAGCTCGCCCGCGCTCGGGGTGTCGAGCGCGGCAAGCAGGGCAAGCAGGGTGCTCTTCCCCGAACCGCTCGGCCCTTTCAGAACGACGAATTCGCCGCGGGCGATGTCGAGGTTCAGCCCCGCCACGCCGGTCACGGTCCCGGCCCCCAAGGGGTAGATGCGGGTCAGGTTGCGGGCGCAGACGATCGGTTCGGCAGTGGCTTCCGGATCCGGCACAGGGGCATCCCTCACCGCGGCGGTGCGCCTCCGGGCGCTGTCTTTCGTCCCCAGACGGCGTAGAGCGGGTCGGAAAACGGGGTCGTCCCCGCGTAGCGGTCGTCTGCGGGCCGGGGCAGGCCGCGCACGGAAAAGGTTTCCATCCGTTCATACTCCCCCGAATCACGGAAAACTTCAAGGACCAGACCCATACGTTCGAACTCGTGAAGCTCGGTCCAGAGGCGTACGGCCTTGGGGGGAAAGTAGCGGTTGGAGAACACCTGGACAAAGAGACCGCCCGGCCGCAGGATGCGGGCGACCTCGGCGAAGACCTCGCGCGGCCGCACGAGGTATTCGAAGGAGACGGTCGAGATGACGGCGTCGAAGGATCCGCCGGGGAAGGGCAGCGCGGGGGCGGCGTTCAAGTCGTGAACCAAACGGCGATCGGCCCGCGGGTTGGCGGCGAGCTCCTCCTCGTTCAGCCCGAGCACGCTGAGCTCGGCGAGGGACAGCTCCGGGGGCAGATGGGAGATCCAGCTTCCCATGAGGTCGAGCACCCGGTCGCCGGCAGAAAGCAGCCGGCCGTAGAGGCGCTGGACCTCGGCCAGGGCACGGGCGTCGAGATGGGCGACCAAGCGCGGCCGGCGATAGAAGAGGGTGTCCTCCCGTTCGTCCGGCCGCGCAAAGGCGCCTGCGGTGAAAAAATCGGTCGGCTGTCCCCCGGCACGCGCCTGCATGCCCGGACCGTCGAGCAGGCGCTCGGTCCAGTCGACGACGCTCCCGCCGCGCTCGCTGGATTTCCGCGCCAGGCCGCTTACCTTCGCTTCGAGTTCGAGGGGGATCCCGGCGAGCGGATGGTTCAAGTCGGCAAGCAGATCATCGCGCCCGACCTCGAGACAGCGGAAGGGGAGAAGATTCTCGGGGAAAACGCCGGGCAGGCCGCGGAGCAGGCCGCGGGGGTAGAAGCGGCCGCGGCGGGGTACGATCCGGCTTCCGTCGGCGAGCGTGCTCTGGAAATCGGCGGTGCCGAGGCGGTGAATCCGATCCTGCCGGCGCGGCGGGAGCAGCTCGCCGGGATCAAAAGTGCGCCGCAGGAGGCGCGGTTCCGGATCGGCGGCGAGCGTCTCCCGGATTCCCGGCGGGAGAAGATCGCGCCAGAAGTTGACGCGGGGGGCGAAAAGAGACTCGGTGTGCAGGATGCCGTCTTTTTGCCAGCGGAGGGTGAACTCGAAATCCGCCGTGTAACGGTCGAGAAAATCCATGAGACGTTTCTTCCTTTCCGGGGAAGGCTTTTCATTTCGGCGCCGGGAGGATAAGAACGATCATCCCATCCGCCAAGCGGGAGGAGAGGCCATGCACGGAAAAAAACCCGCCCTGCTCGCCATGCTCGTGATCGCCTTCGCCGCGGCGGCAGGCGCCTGCCGTGCCCCGGGGGCCCCCGGCGGGGATGCCGGGCCGAGGCCCGCGCTCCGCGGCACCCTCACCTACCCGCAGCGGATGGCGCTTCCGCCGGGGGCGATCGTCACCGTTGCGCTCGTCGAGCAGCGCGGCAAAGCCACCTCGGCGGTGCTGCTTCGCGAAACGAGCTTTCCCGCGCCGAACGAGATGCCGATCGGCTTCCAGCTGCCCTATGACCCGGCGGCGATCGACCCGTCGCGCCACTATGCGCTCCGGGCGCGGATCACGGATGCCCGGGGGGCGATCCACTGGGCGACCCGCAGGCCCGTTCCGGTCCTCACCCACGGGCACGGCGAGACGGCGGAGATCGCGCTCGTTCCGGCCCTGGCGAGCATCCGGAGCGCCCCGCCGCCGACCCTCTTCTTCGAATGCCCGGAGCGCTCTTTCGCCCTGCGTCATGAGGGGGACGGGGTGCGTCTTTATCTCTTGGAAGGAGAACTCCTGCTGCGCGAAACCCCGGCCGCATCCGGGGCGAAGTACAGCGACGGGAAAAACCTCTTCCGGCAGAAGGGGGAGGAGGCGCTGCTTGAGCTCGAAGGGCGTCCCCCGGCCCGTTGCCGCGAAAACCCGCAGCGGGCCGTGTGGGAGGATGCGCGCCTGAACGGGGTCGATTTCCGCGCCGTGGGCAACGAACCCGGCTGGCACCTGGAAATCCGCGAGGAGGGGGAAGCCGCCGCGGCGATCGATCTCGTGACGATGTACGGGGAGCACTACTACAGCTTCCCCGGCGCCCGCCGCGAGGCGGTGCCGGAAGCGGCGGGAAGGCTGCGCTACACGGCGGCCTTGGGGAAGCACCGGCTGGTCGTGATGCTGGAGCAGGGCGAGTGCATCGACACGATGAGCGGGGAGCGCTTCGCGACCCGGGTCGAGGTGCGCCTCGACCACGAAATTTACCGCGGCTGCGGCCGCCGCCTGCGTTGAGTTTTCCGCCTCTCGATTCTATAACTTATAACTTTTTATTCCCATCAATGATACTTTCGCACCCCAATTTTTAGATCGGCGTTTCCCCGCGCTTCACGATGGCTTCGCCACAATTTTTTGCTTTTATTGGCTTAATTTAACTTAAGTCATCAACCGGTGTGTGTTGCGTTAGCATGTTATTTGCAATGCGAGAAGAATGGAGAGTTTTCCGTGAGGGGTGGAAGGTGTATTGAGTTCAATTCAACCGAAAGGAGGGAAAAAGGAATTGAGGAAAACGTTTGCCGTATTCGTGATGTCAGCTCTGTTGTTAGGGTTCTCCGGTGAAAGCCACGCCTTTTTTTGGCTTTTCTTCGGAAGCGGAGGAGGCAAAGGCGGATCACGGGTTGCAGCGGTGAATACCGCCGAGGTCTTTTCCACGGGGGCGGCCGGTGCCGAGTTCGCGAAGTACGTCACCGCTCTTCAGAATGACTCCACCGGCGGCACAAATTCACAGAACATCGAGATCGTGGAGCAACCCGTTCTGCATCTCCTTGTCGGCGAGCAGGAAACCGACAACCGGATAAGTTATGTTCCGCCTCAAGAAAATGAGGTGCCTCCGGAACAAACGCCGGTGCGTGTGCCCGAGCCGGCGACAATGATCCTGCTGGGAGCGGGCCTTCTCGGCATCGCCGCCTTCAGCCGCAAAAGGATCCGCTGAGGAGCGCTGGTTCAGTCTCCCGAAGGAGTCCGTTGTCAAACGGGCCCCTTTCTTTTTCGCTGCCGCCGAAAAAACCGCCCCGCGAGCTCTTCCCACCGCCCGGCCACAGCGCCCGGAAGGAGCTGCCAGTCGAGAAGCCCGCCGTCGGCCGCCAGAAGACCGCCGCGCTCCGAAAGAAGAAAAGACAGTCGGCGGCACTCGGCGGCGAGGTGTCGGGCGGCGTCCTGCCCGAGCTTGAGCCGCGAAAGCGCAGCCGCAAGATCCGCGGTCTGCGCCCGGAGCACCCAGTCGGTCCCGTAGGGGTCCGACACTTCCTTTCCCGCCCGCTCCCGCACCGCAGGGTTCACCGCGGTGACGACGCCCTCCACCGGCGAGGCAAAAGGGATCTCTCGGCCTTCGCGCAAGGCGCGGAAAGCGGTCCGGCCGCGCCGCAACCGCTCCCCGGTTCGTGCCGCCTCGATCCGCTCCGGGCAAAGAAGCCGCCAGGCGAAATCATCCAAACCGAGGCGCACCTCGCCTCCCTCGCCGGGCTCGAGCCAGACATGCCCGGGGTGGAGATAGAACCCCTGCGGGATCCGCAGCCCCTCGACCGCAAGCTCCGCCACCGCCACCGGGACCGCGGCGACCCGAAACTCCTCGGCGAAATACTGATCGAACTCGCAGCGGCGGCAAAGATAGTCCGCGGTGCAAGCCCGGAAGGGGATGCGCCCGACGAGGTGGTGGACGCAGGGCTGCAGGCGGGAGGGCAGCCGCCGCAGGCGGTCCTGCCAGGTCTCGATCGCCCCCCGCCGGCCGCAGGGCCATCCCCCGTTCAGCCGTATTCGCCGGTTCTCGGCGGCGACACGCCTGAGCGCCCGGTCGAAGGGGCAGACGGAGCAGCGATAGGCCAGGCGGCAGCCCTTTCTCGGCACCACCCCGGCCTGCATCCACAGACAGGGGGGCGACGAAGATCGGGCGGGCTTTTCAGGCTCCATGGGATCGCCCCCCTCCACTGCGCAGGAATTCGCCCACAAGCCGCTCCCAGCCGAGCCCGGGAAGGGCGCCGTAGATGTCCTCGCCGAGAAGACCGCCGTCCGCGGCAAGCGGGCCGGCCGTCTCCTCGATCAGCCGCTCAAGCCGGCTGACATCCGCGGTCAGCCACTCCACCACGCCGTCGGCGAAGAGCAACGGCTCGAGGGCTTTCTTCGGCTCCGGCGGACGGACCAGGAGCAACCAGCCCTCGCCGTAGGGATCCCGGAGCGCCGCCTGCGGCGTTTCCCGTACCTGCGGGTTCGCCTCCACGACCACCGCCGAAACCGGGGCGAGGACCGAGGCGCTCTTGCCGCGGCGGCGGATCTCGAGAGCGGGCCGGCCCGCGGTCAGCTCCGCCCCGCACAGCGGAAGCTCGTAGCCGTCGGCCGCGCCGAAGAGGCGCAGGGCGAAATCATCCAGCCCGATCCGCACCGCACCGCCCGCCTCCACCCGCGCCCAAGTGTGCCCGGCATGGAAGTGATGATCGAGGGGCACGGCAAAGCCGCGGATCCGCTCCACCGCATGCGGCCCGGCGGAATGCCGCGCACAGAGGACTTCCTCGTAGAGCTGGTCGAAATCGCAACTCGCGCAGGCGTAATCGTAGGCGCATCTCCGCCCGACGATGCGGCCGGTCAGCGTGTGGCGACAAAGCCGCTCCTGCGGCGGACGACGGCGCAGGAGATCTTGCCAGCCGGGCTGTTTTCCCGCTTTCGCCCGCTCCTCCATCGCCCGGTCGAAGGCGCAGGTCGGACAATCGTAAAAATTCGTGCAGGGCTTGAACTTCACCGCCCCGGAGGCCATCCAGAGGCAGGGCGTCTCCGTCCGCGCCTTCTGATCCGGCCGCACCCGGTAGGCCCGGCCCCCGAGCACCGTGTCGATGCCCGAGCGATCCCCCGGGGAGATCCCCGGCCGGCTCCAGGTCGATCCGTAACCCACGCTTTCCCGCTTCGCCTTCCCCTTTTCCGGCTGCGAGTTGTCCCTCTCGCTCATGGCTCTTCTCCTTTCGCTGGACTGCCGATCTTCAAGGCAAGTCCCGTGCCGCAGTCCCGCCTAAAAAAACAACCATTTGTTTTCAATAGACAAATCAAAAGACCCCGGCTTCGGCGGCATGCGCCTGGCTTCCGTGCAGGTGTGGTCTTTCGCCACACTTCGAGGCGTCCGCGAAGGAGGATTTGAACGGATTGTGGCAGAGGTTGAAGGGGTTATCCTGCCGTAGGGTTCTGCGACGCCCTTTGGGGGATATTCCGGCGAAGACTGCGGCGGCGATCGTGGACAGGGGCGCCTTGATCGCCTGCAGAATTCCTGCTAAGCGCAAAGAAGGCCGCCGCGGACGGATCTCCGGCCGGGCTTCACCCCTTCAACCCGATCAACCCGCAAAGGAGGGTGGCCATGAATTTCGGGAGCCTCGATGAAATTCTCGCGTTCGCCATATCCAAGGAAAAGGAGGCGGTGCAGTTTTATTCCCGGCTTGCCAAAGAGGAGAGCTTCTCGGGGGCCCGCGAAATGTTCACGGAGTTCGCCCGCGAAGAGGGCAAGCACGAAAGGCTGCTGGTCGAGTTCAAGACCCGGGGCACCGCCGAAGCCGTGCGCGATTATCCGCTCAAGTGGATCAAGGACATCAAGCGCAGCGACTTCGCCGTCGAAATCGAATACCGACCGGGCATGGCTTACAACGAGATTCTCATGCTGGCGATGAAGCGGGAGGAAAAGGCGCTCAAGCTCTACAACGAGTTTCTGCGCCGGGCGGAGACGGCCGAGGCGAAAAAGCTCTTCCAGGTGCTCTGCCAGGAGGAGGCCAAACACAAACTGGCGCTCGAAACCCTCTACGACGACTACATGGCGAAGATGGGGGATTGAGCGGCGATCGCCGCGTGTCGGAAGCAGCCCGTCAGGTGGTCATTCACCAGGCCGGTGGCCTGCATGAAGGCATAGGCGATGACGGGTCCGAAGAAGCGCATCCCGCGACGCCCGAGCTCGCGGCTGAGCGCCGCCGATTCCGGGGTCTGCGCGGGAACCTCTTCCGGTCGCCGGAAACGGTTCACCCGGGGGGCGCCGCCCGCGAAACGCCACAAAAAGGCGCCGAAGGAGCCGTACTCCTCGCGGATGGACAGCACCGCACGGGCGTTGGCGATGGCCGCTTCGATCTTGGCGCGGTTGCGCACGATGCCCGGCACGGAGAGCAGGCGGCGTACGTCGGCCTCGGTGAAACGCGCCACCCGCTCGGCCGAAAACCCCGCAAACGCCCGGCGATAGGCTTCGCGCTTTTTCAAGACGGTCAACCAGCTCAAGCCCGCCTGGGCGCTTTCGAGCACCAGAAACTCGAAGAGACGGCGCTCGTCTTTTTCCGGAACCCCCCACTCCGTGTCGTGGTAAGCGATCAAGAGCGGGTCGCCCGATGCCCAGGGGCAGCGAGGGGGATCAGCGACGCAGGTAGAAACCGAGGGCCTTGTCGAGGACTTCGGTGGGCGCGAATTCGGCTCCGACATAGGGCGGGTTCACGTTGCGCACGATCAGTTTTTTCTCGAGGCGGCTGCGGGCGGCGTCGTCGAGATGGAAGGCGACCTTGAGCCAGTCCCCCGGGGTGAACGTCTCCCGGCCTTCGATCAACAGCTTCACGCCGCTCGTCGAGAGGTCGCGTACGCGCATCGACCCCTTGCCTTGGGGGCGGCCGTCCACATAATGTACGTAAACGCCGGGAAGATCGACCTCCTTGCGGTAGAAGCGCCGCTTTTCGAGGCGCACGACCGCCTCGGCGCCGCAGCCGCAGCGCAGGCGAAATCGCCGCGGCGGGGGATCGCCGAAGGCCGTGGGGCTGAAGGTCCGCTTCCTGCCGCACTGCGGGCAGCGGAAGAGCGCCTCTTCCCCCTCGACGGGGACGATGAGTTCGGTCATGGCGATTCCTGCGGCGATGATCCGGCAAAAAGAGAAGGAAATGACCGGAACCGCGGCCGTCTGAGGTTTATTCTATCAGCGACGGGCCTCAAGAGAAAGACTTTCCGCGCGGGGGATCCGCTGCTCCGACCGGGGTTCGAGCGATGAACGGCGGGAAAACCGATCGCCTTCTCGAGGAAGAGGTCGCGGAAGAAACGGAGGTGACCGAGCCTCCGCTCTACCGGGTCTTTTTGCACAACGACGATTTCACGCCGCGGGCGTTCGTCGTCGCCGTGCTGGTCACCATTTTTCAGAAGCCCGAGGCCGAAGCCGCGGCCCTCATGTGGCAGGCCCATCACCACGGCATCGCTCTCTGCGGCATCTATCCCCTCGAGTTCGCCGAAACCCGTGTCGCCCGGGCCCACGAGGCGGCGCGCGAAAACGGCTTTCCGCTGCGCTTCACCTTGGAGGAGGACCGCCCGTGAAACCGCAGGCCCCGCCCCCGGGCCCTCTGGAGGCCCGCGATATCCTCACCCGCGTCACCCGCTACAACCTCATCCGCAACGGCCGCCTGGTCTACATCGATGTGCACGAGGCGCTCCACGGAAGGCTGGCGGGACGGTTCGTCGCCGCCCCGAATCTCGTGAACCTGATCGCCCGGCAGGAGTTTCAGGGGGTCGGGGAGACCGAGGCGGAAGCGCTCGCGGATTGTCTGGCCAAGATCGCCGGGAAGGCGATCGAGGAACTCTTCCCGCACCGCCGGCCCTCCCCGGAGCCGGAAGAGACGGCGCACTGAAGGCTCGCTCTTCCTTTTCAGGAAATCGCATCGAAGCGGCACTTCTCAAAGCAGGTCATGCAGCGGATGCATTTCTCCTTGTCGATGCGCGCGGGCTGCTTTTTCTTCCAGGCGATCGCGCCGGCGGGGCAGGCCTTGAAGCAGGCGCCGCACTGCGTGCAGACCTCGGGATCGATCTCGAACCGGAGCAGCGCGACGCAGCGTTTGGCGGGGCAGCGCTTTTCGAAGATGTGCGCTTCGTATTCGGAGCGGAAGTAGCGCAGGGTCGAGAGCACGGGGTTGGGGCCGGTCTGGCCGAGGCCGCAGAGGGAGGCTTCCTTGATGATGTGCGAGAGCTCCTCGAGCGTGGCGAGGTCGCCCGGCTCGCCGCGGCCCTCGCAGATTTTCTCCAGGATCTCGAGCAGCCGTCGGGTCCCCTCGCGGCACGGGGTGCACTTGCCGCAGGATTCGTCCTGCACGAAGTCCATGAAGAAGCGCGCCATGTCCACCATGCAGGTCTCGTGGTCCATGACGATGACGCCGCCCGAGCCCATGATGGCGCCCACCTTGGCGATCTCTTCGTAATCGACGGGAATGTCGAGATACTGCTCGGGCACACAGCCTCCCGAGGGCCCCCCGAGCTGCACGGCCTTGAACTTCTTCTTGCGCGGGATCCCGCCCCCGATGTCGAAAATCAGCCGCCGCAGGCTCGTCCCCATGGGGACTTCGACGAGGCCGATGTTGTTCACGTCCCCCGAGAGGGCGAAAACCTTGGTCCCCTTGCTGCCTTCGGTGCCGACGGAGGCGAACCAGCGGCCGCCGTGGTTGATGATCAGCGGGATGTTGGCGAGGGTCTCCACGTTGTTCAGGACGGTCGGCTTTTCCCACAGGCCCTTCACCGCGGGAAAAGGCGGCCGCGGCCGGGGCATGCCGCGCTTGCCCTCGATCGAGCGCATGAGCGCCGTTTCCTCGCCGCAGACAAAGGCGCCGGCCCCCTGGTAGATGTCGATGTCGAAATCGAAACCCGTACCCAGGATGTCTTTGCCGAGCAGGCCGTATTCCCGCGCCTGGCGGATGGCGATCTCCAGGCGCCGGATGGCGAGCGGATATTCGGTGCGCACGTAAATGTAGCCTTGGTGCGCGTCGATCGCCCGCGCGGCGATGATCATCCCCTCGAGCACGGCGTGCGGGTCGGCCTCGAGGACGCTGCGGTCCATGAAGGCGCCGGGATCGCCCTCGTCGGCGTTGCAGAGGACGTACTTGACGGCCCCCGGACTTTTTCGGGCGAATTCCCACTTGATCCCCGTGGGAAAGCCCGCGCCGCCCCGGCCGCGCAGTCCCGAAATCTTCACCTCCTCGATGATCCGCTCGGGGGTCATCTCGCGCAGCGCCTTGGCCGCGGCGAAATAGCCGTCGCGCGCGATGTACTCGTCGATCACCTCGGGGTCGATCACCCCCTTGTTGCGCATCACCCAGAACATCTGGTGCGCGAAAAAGGGGATCGACTCCATCTTGGGGATGGTTTCCTTGGAGGCGGGCTCGACATAGAAGAGCTTCTTGACCGGCCGCCCCTTCAGAAAATGCTCCTCGACGAGATGGGGGACGATCTCGGGGGTGAGCTTCTGGTAGAAAATGCCCTCGGGCTGGACGAGCATCACCGGCCCCACGGCGCAAAACCCGTTGCAGCCGGTTTCGATGATCTTGATCTCTTCGGCAAGCCCGCGTTTTTCGAGCTCCCCCTGAAGGGTCTCGCGGAACATCTCGCTGCGGTTCGCCCGACAACCGGTCCCCCCGCAGAGCATGAGCTGAGTTCTGACCTTGTCCATCCCTTCTCCGTCTTATCGCCGCTCCGTTGAACGGGAAAAGAGGCTGCGCGCCTACCAGGAGCCGTCGAGGCCCCGCAGCCCGTTCATGTAGAGCCTGCCGCTGGCGACGAACAGCGAGTATTTCGTGAGCAGAATCGGCAACCGGTAGGACCGGGCGAGCTCGATCACCGGCTGATCGGGCCGCTTGCCGCGCACGAAGACGACGCAGGCCACGCCGGCCACGCGCGCGGTGCGCAGCACCTGCTCCGTGGTCAACCCCGTGAGCAGCACGGCCCCCTTGGCGACCGCCGAGAGCACGTCGGCCATCAAGTCGGCGCCGCCGCCGCCGGTGACGACGGTGTCAAGCTGGTCTTCGCCGACCAGCACCTCCGCCTTCAGAATGTCCCGGATTTCCGAAATTTTCATGGCGCTTCGTCCGCCCGCATCACCGGTAGGGCTCGAGCACCTCGATCACCCGGTCGGCTTTCACATCCCCGAAGGTGTCGTTGTTCACCACCATGACCGGGGCGAGTCCGCAGGCCCCCAGGCAACGCACGGCCTCGAGGGAGAAACGCCGATCCGGGGACGTGCCGCCCGGGGCGAGCTGGAAGCGGGCCTCGATGCGGGTGATCACTTCCTTGATCCCCTTCACGTAACAGGCGGTGCCCATGCACACCTTGATCAGGTTGCGCCCCTTGGGTTTGAGGGAGAAGAGCGAATAAAACGAGGCCACCCCGAAGACATCGCTTCGCGGCAGGTTCAGCCCGGAGGCGACGGCGTCGATCAGTTCCACGGGAAGGTAGCCTACCACCTGCTGGCATTCCCGCAGCACGGCGATCACCGAACCGGCGACACCGCGGTGGCGCGCGATGACGGCATCGATCTTCTCCCACATCTCCGGGGTGATGTCCGGGTGCTCCGGGTGCGGCGGGACGGACATGGGCGGGTTTCTCCTTTTCGAATCCGGAAGCCTTCCACCAAGCGGAAGGCAATTCCTATTTCACAGACCCTGTGGATTGTCAAACGGAAACAGCGGGCTGCGGCCTTCTGCCGCTTGACCGACGGGGCGCAAACGGCCTACGATGGTTTCCGGCGTTCCCCATCCTTCGCTGACGAAACCCGGGAGGTTCCGGCCCATGCCCACGCGCGACAAGGCCCTCGAGGCGGCGGAAGCCGTGCGGCGAAGGCTTTCGAGCCGGGCCGACACCGCGGTGGTCACCGGCACCGGTCTGGCAGACCTGTTCGAGCGGCTCGAGCGGCCGGAGGCCGTGGATTTCCGCGAGCTGCCCCATTTTCCCGCCACCACGGTCGAAAGCCACCCCGGGCGCCTCGCCGCAGGAAAGCTCGCCGGTCTTCCGCTGTGGCTGCTCCAGGGGCGGGTGCACCTCTACGAGGGCTACAGCGCGGCGGAGGTCGCCTTCCCCGTGCGCGTCTTGCAGGAACTCGGGGTCCGCCGCCTGATCCTCACGAACGCCGCCGGCGGGCTCAGGCCCGATCTCTCCCCGGGCGATCTCTTCGGAATCCTCGACCACCTCAACCTGACGGGGGAAAATCCGCTCGTCGGGCCGAACGAGGAATCCTGGGGTCCCCGCTTCCCGGACATGGCTTTCGCCTGGGACCCGCAGCTCGCCCGTCTGGCTCGCGCCTGCGGGCGGGAGATCGGGGTGGAACTGAAAACCGGCGTCTATGCCGGCCTGCGCGGCCCGGCGCTCGAGACCCCCGCCGAGGTGCGCTGGCTCCAGCGGATCGGGGCCGAGGCCGTGGGCTTTTCCACCGTCCAGGAGGCGATCGCCGCCGCGCACGGCGGGATGCGGCTGTGCGGCATCTCGGTCATCACCAACGTTCACGACCCCGAGCGCCCGCGCCGTTCCACGATGGCGGAGATCCTCGCCGCGGCCCGCGCCGCCGCACCGCGGCTTGCGCTTTTGCTCGAGGCGCTCGCGCGCCGGCTGAGGGACGATGGGCCGGCCGATTGACCTGCTCGTGGCCGGGGGGCTTGTGCTCACCCTCGACGACGAGGGCCGCCGCTTCGTGGACGGCGCCGTCGCCGTCCACGGCGGGCGGATCCTCGAGGTGGGCGAGACCGCTGCTCTTGCGCCGCGCTACCTTCCCGCCCGCCGCATCGACGCCCGCGGCGGCATCATCCTGCCCGGGCTCGTCAACGCGCACACCCACGCCGCGATGACCCTCTTCCGGGGGCTCGCCGACGACCTGCCCCTCGAGCGCTGGCTCCACGAGCACATCTTCCCGGCCGAGGCCGCGCTCACGGGCGAGAGGGTCTACCGCGGGGCGCTCCTGGCCTGCGCCGAGATGATTCTCTCGGGCACCACGACCTTCTGCGACATGTACCTCTTCGAGGACGCCGTCGCCCGCGCCGCCCACGAGGCGGGCCTGCGCGCGGTCGTGGGCGAGGTGCTCTTCGATTTCCCCTCGCCGCACTACGGCGGAATCGAAAACGGTTTCGCCTTCAGCGAGCGCCTGGCCGCCGAATGGCGCGGGGACCCCCGGATCACGGTCGCCGTCGAGCCGCACTCCACCTACCTCTGTGCGCCGGAGCTTCTCGTGCGCGCCGCCCGGCTGGCCGAACGGCACGGGCTGCCGCTCATCATCCACCTGTCGGAGACCCGGAGCGAGGTCGCCGCCGTACGCGCGCGCTACGGCGTCTCGCCGGTCGCGCACCTCGCGCGCCTGGGCATTTTGGGACCGAACCTGCTCGCCTGTCACGCCGTCTGGGTGGACGAGGACGACATCGAGCGCCTGGCGGCTCACGGAGTCGGGATCGCCCACAACGCCGAGAGCAACCTCAAGCTCGCCTCGGGCCTCGCCCCCGTGCCGCGGATGCTCGCCGCCGGGCTCCGCGTGGGGATCGGCACCGACGGCGCGGCGAGCAACAACGACCTCGATCTCTTCGGCGAGATGGACACCGTCGCCAAGGTGCACAAGGGCTGGACGCTCGACCCGGCCGTGATGGACGCCGAGACGGTGCTCGCCCTGGCGACCCGCGAGGGCGCCCGGGCGATCGGCCTGGGAGAGACGATCGGGACCCTCGAGCAGGGCAAACGCGCGGACCTGATCGTGGTCGACACTCGCCGGCCGCACCTCGTGCCCCTCTACCACCCCGCCTCGCAGCTCGTTTACGCCGCGCGCGGAAGCGACGTGGTCTGCACCGTGGTCGAAGGCCGGGTGCTTATGGAAGACGGCCGCATCGAAACCTTCGACCTCGAGGAGGCGATGGAGGAGGTGCGCCGGCTGGCGGGCGCCGTCCGTGCGTCAACCCGCAAGGGATCCGGAGCCGCGCCGTGACCGCCTGCGACCTCTTGATCACGCGCGCCCGGGTGCTGACCTGCAATGCCGCGGGGGAGGCGATCCCCGAGGGCTGGGTCGCCGTGCGGGACGGCCGCATCCTGGCTATCGGCGGCCCGGGGCAAACCGCGCCGCAGGAGGCCGCCGAGCGGATCGACGCCGCCGGAAGGATCCTGCTGCCGGGGCTGGTGAACGCCCACACGCATCTTCCCATGACGCTGTTCCGGGGACTCGCCGACGATCTGCCCCTCGAGCGCTGGCTGAACGACTACATCTTTCCCGCCGAGCGCATGATGCTCGACCCCGAGACCGTGCGGGCGGGGGCGCTTCTCGCCCTGGCCGAGCTCGCCCTCTCCGGAACGACGACCTGCGGCGAGGGCTACTTCCACGCCGACGCCGTGGCCGAAGCCGTGCTCGCCTCCGGGCTGCGGGCCGTGATCGGCCAGGGCGTGATCGATCATCCCGCGCCCGGGGTCCCGGACCCCGCCTTGAACCTCGCCGCCGCCCGGGCTTTCTGCGACCGCTGGCGGGGGCGCTCGCCGCGCATCCACCCCTCGGTCTTCTGCCACGCCCCCTACACCTGCTCGGCGGAGACGCTCGCCGGAGCAAAACGCCTGTGCGCGGAACGGGACCTTCTCTTTCAGGTCCACGCCGCCGAGACCCGCCGCGAGCGGGAACAGAGCCTGCAACGCCACGGAGTGACGCCGATCGCTTTCCTCGAGCGGGCCGGCGTGCTCGACGAGCGGACCCTGCTGCACCATGCGGTCTGGGTGGACGAGGCCGATCTGGCGGTCATCGCCCGCTCGGGGTGCGCGGTTTCGCACAACCCCGAGAGCAACCTCAAGCTCGCCTCGGGGATCGCCCCGTTGCCGGAGATGCTCGCCCGGGGGATCCCCGTGGGACTGGGAACCGACGGCAGCGCGAGCAACAACGATCTGGATCTCTTCGGCGCCATGGATCTCGCGGCGAAAATCCACAAGGCGGCGCGACTCGACCCCACGGCGGTCTCCGCCGCCCAGGTGCTCGATCTCGCCACCCGCGGCGGAGCACGCGCGCTCGGTCTGGCCGCCGACATCGGCTCGATCGAGCCCGGGAAACTGGCCGATCTCGTCCTGCTCGAAACCCGCTCTCCCCATTTGACCCCCCTTCACGACCCCGTATCGGCCGTCGTCTACGCCGCGCGCGGCGCGGACGTGCACACGGTGTGGGTCGGCGGCCGACGCATCGTGGAGGCAGGCCGCCTGCTCTCCTTCGACGCGGCGGCGGCGATGGCGCGGGTGGAGGAGGCCGCCTGCCGTCTCCGGCGGCGGCTGCCCCCGCTTGGCCGCAATCGGCGTTCTTGACAGCCGCCGGTCCCGCTTTTTATAGTGGAATCTCGATGCGATCCTCCCGCCGCGGGTTTTCCGGGGGAAAGACATCCCGGGCCGTGGCCTGCCTTGCCTTCCCCGCCGGGAGAAAGGCCATGAAGCTCTCCGAGATCGTGCGCGAGCTCGAGGCCGTGCCGCTCACGGACGAGGATCACCTCGAGCTGGAAATCACCCGCTGCGCGGGAAGCGACCTGATGAGCGACGTGCTCGCGCGGCCGACCGAGGGGATCCTGCTCCTGACCGGGCTTACCTCCATTCAGACCGTCCGCACGGCGAAGATCGCCGGCGTTTCCGCGGTGGTCTTCGTGCGCGGCAAGACGCCGCCGCCGGAGACGATCGAGCTGGCGCGCACGGAGAGGCTTCCGGTTTATGCAAGCCCGCTGTCGCTCTTCGTCTGCTGCGGCCGGCTTCACGGCCGCGGCCTGACCGGGCTGGACGGTCGGCGCTGAGAGGGGGCTTCCCGCCACGCCCCCGCCGCCGGATTCCCGCATGGCCTCGGTGACGAAACGCTTCCCCTTGCGCGCGCGCGACTTTCTGCACGCGGGCGAAGCCTCCATCCAGGTCCAGGCGTTTCTCAAAACGATGCGGCTCGATCCCGGTCTCATCCGGCGCATCGCGATCTGCAGCTACGAGGCCGAGATGAACGCGGTGATCCACGGCGGCAACGGAGAACTGGAAATGACGCTGGCCGAAGACCGCATCGTGATCGAGGTCCGCGACGAAGGAGCCGGCATCGCGGACATCGAACTGGCCATGCAGCCGGGCTATTCCACGGCCGACGAGACGGCGCGCGAGATGGGCTTCGGCGCCGGCATGGGGCTGCCGAACATGAAGACCCACGCCGACGAGCTCGAACTCGCCTCCGCGCCCGGCCGCGGAACCCGGGCGCGGATGATCTTCCGCCGCCGGCCGCCGCAGGAGAAGACGCCGTGAGCCCCCCCGTCCGGGAGACCCTCTACGTGCGCTTTCACCCCGAGCGCTGCCAGGGGTGCGCCTCCTGCCTCAAGGTCTGCCCCACCAAGGCGATCCGCATCCGCGGTCGAAAATCGCTCTGTCTCGTCGACCGTTGCATCGGCTGCGGAGCCTGCATCGGGGCCTGCGCGGCGGGGGCGATCACGGCCGCCGTGCACCCCGTCGAAGGCATCGGCGCGGGCCACACGGCGATCGCCCTCGTCTCGCCCGTGCTCTACGCCCAATTCCCGAACGTCATGCCGCGCGAGGTGCTCAAGGCCCTGCGGCGGCTCGGCTTCCATCACACGATCGACAGCTCGATCTTTCTCGAGATGTTCCAGTTCGCCGCCGCCGAGTTCATCCGCCGCAACCGCACCGCGGCCGAGGCCCCCTGGCCGCTGATCTCTCCGGTCTGTCCGGCGGTGGTCCGCCTGATCGCCTTCAAGTTCCCGCGGCTGCTCGCCCATGTCCTCCCCGTGCTGCGGCCGGTCGCGCTCATGGCGCGCGAGGTGCGCGACACCCTTCTGCCGCGGATCGCCGCCCGCGGCCTGCCCGCGGTGCTCTACTACATCAACCCTTGCCCGACGATGGGGGCGATGCGGACGCCGCCGGGTTCGCCCCCCCTGCCGTTGACCGAGGTCTCGATCGGCATCAACGAACTCTATCCCGCCCTGCGGCGGGCGGTGGAGGAGGCGGTCGCCGAGGCCGAGCCCTTCGGCCGCGAGGGCTTCGAGTTCGAGACCTGCACCACCGGCAACGCCTCGCTGGTCGCGATGTCGGGCGGGGAAATCGCCACCATGCGCATCGAGGCCTCGATGGCCGTATCGGGAATGCAGGAGACGACCGCCTACCTGAGCAAGATCGAGATGGGCCTCTTCCGCGACGTCGAGTACTTCGAGCTGCGGACCTGCCGCGAAGGATGTCTCGGGGGGGTCCTGAACGCGGTCGACAAATATCTCGCCAAGAGCAATATCCATCGCATGATCCACATCTACGGGCTGGGCCGCCGCATCCCCCGCCAGAGCATTCTCCGGCTCTACGATCGTGGCTGCTTCCACCCCGAGCAAAGCCCGCTCGCCCTGGCCGAGATCTTCGCCGACCGCAAGCCCCCGCTCACCCTCGCCCAGGCGGCGGAAATCGAGCGCCTGCTCGGGGAGCTGCCGGGCTACGGTTGCGGCGCCTGCGGCGCCCCGGACTGCCCGACCTTCGCCGAAGATGTCGTGCGCGGCCTGGCCGAACGCGACGACTGCGTGTGGCTCTCCGCCGGTACACGCGAAATTCGCAGCGGCAGGAGGAAGGATGAACGTCGCTGAGCTGAGCACCCGGATGGGCTGGAAAGCGGTCGCGGGCGCACGCGGCCTGGAACGCGAGGTCCGCGGCGGCTACTGCGGCGATCTCTTGAGCGACGTGATGGCCAAGGCGCCGGCGGGCTGCCTCTGGCTGACCGTGCAGGGGCACCTGAACATCATCGCGGTTGCGCTCCTGCGCGAGATGGCGGCCGTGGTCGTCACCAGCGGACGGGAGCCCGACCCCGACACCGCGCGCAAGGCCGAGGAAGAAGGGATCCCGCTCTTCACCTCCTCCGAGACGGCCTTCACGCTCGCCGGCCGCCTCTGGGAACTGGGGATCGGCCGGACCGAACCCGCCTGAGCGGGCGGTGGAGGCCGCCGCCGTGCTCAGAACTTTCGCGGCCGATCTCCATATCCACAGCTGCCTCTCCCCCTGCGGGGAGTGGGAGATGAGTCCCGCGCGGATCATCCGGCGCTCGGCCGAGGCCGGGCTCGAGCTGATCGCCGTCTGCGACCACAACAGCTGCGAAAACGCCGGCGCCGTGCAGCGCGCCGGCCGCCGCGAAGGGGTTACCGTGCTCGCCGGCATCGAGGTCTGCTCCAAGGAAGAGGTCCACGTGCTCGCCCTCTTTCCCGGGCTCGATGCCGCGCTCGCCCTGCAGGCGTGGCTCTACGAAGGGCTCGAGGGGGAAAACCGCCCCGAGCTCTTCGGCTGGCAGGTTGTCGCCGACGAAAACGACGCGGTGCTCGGGGAAAACCCGCGGCTGCTCATCGGGGCGACGCGCTGGGGGCTGGCGGAGATCGTGCGCCGCACCCAAGGGCTCGCCGGTCTGTGCATCGCCGCGCACATCGACCGCCCCGCCCACGGGATCCTCAACCAGCTGGGGTTCATCCCGGCCGAGCCCGCTTTCGACGCGCTCGAGGTCTCCTGGAGGGTCCCCCGCGGCGAGGCGCGGTCCCGTTTCCCCGAGATCGGCGCCCTGCCCTGCATCACTTCCTCCGACGCCCATCGGCTCGCGGACATCGGCCGCGCCCGCACGCGGCTCCGTCTGGCGGCCCCCACCCTGGAGGAGCTGCGCCTCGCCCTGCGTGCCGAGGCCGGGCGCGGTCTGCTGGAGGACTGAGGGGACGGTCCCGTGCGCGAGCTTTCTCTCCACCTGCTCGATCTCGCCGAAAACGCCGTCACCGCCGGCGCCCGCCGGGTTTCGATCACGGTCGAGGAGTCGCCGGCCGAGGATCGTCTCACGATCCGCGTCGCCGACGACGGCCGGGGGCTTCCCGAAGAGAAACTCCGGCGCCTCGAGGATCCCTTCGTCACCACGCGCACGACGCGTCGCGTAGGACTCGGGCTTTCGCTGCTGGCCGCCGCGGCCCGGCGGGCGGGGGGCGCTCTCCGCGTGCGCAGCGCGCCGGGAGAAGGCACCGAGGTCTGCGCCGAGTTCCGCTTCCACCACATCGACCGAGCTCCGTTGGGGGATGTCCCGGCGACGATCGCCGTCCTGATCGCCGGCTATCCGACGGTTGACTTTGTTTACCGCCACAGGATAGAGGAGCGGGAGATCGTGCTGGATACGCGCGAATTGCGCGCGGGGGGGGAGGGCATGGATCCGGCGGATCCGGCCGTGGCCGATGCGGTCGCCCGCTGGCTGCGCGACCGGCTGCGGCCCCCCGCCCGGAGCAAAGAGGAGGATGCCGATGCCCAAGCTGACCGTTGAGGATCTGCGGCAGATCAAGGAACGAACCCTCCAGGCCACCGCCCTGCGCCACGGGGAGGCCCGCGTCAAGATCACCGTGCACATGGGCACCTGCGGCATCGCCGCCGGCGCGCGCACGGTCATGACCGCCCTGATGGAGGAATTGGCCGAGGCCGGGCGGACCGACATCCGGGTGGTCACCTCCGGCTGCATGGGCATGTGCAGCAGCGAGCCCAACGTGACGGTCGAAGTCCTGGGGGAGGAGCCGATCGTCTACCAGCACATGGACGCCAACCGCATGCGCCAGGTCTTCCGCCGCCACATCCTGCGCGGCGAGGTCCAGACCGATTTCGCGCTCGCCAAGATGTGACCCGACCATGAGCGCGGAGCTCTCCCGGACGCGCCCGATCCGCTGCGAGCCGGCATCGGGCCGCCTCGCCGTTCTCGACCAGCGCCGGCTGCCGCATGAAACGGTTTTTTTGGAGCTGCGCACCCCGGCCGAGGTGATCGCCGCGGTGCAGACGCTCGCCGTGCGCGGCGCCCCCCTGATCGGCGTAACCGGCGCCTGGGGCATGTGGCTCGCCGCCCGCGAGGCGGCCTCCGGGCCTTCCGGCCGCCGCGCGCTCGAAGAAGCGGCGGCCGGGATCGGCGCCGCACGGCCGACGGCCGTCAACCTGCGGACGGCGGTCGAACGCGTGCTCCGGGCGACGCTCGCGGCCGAGCGCCGGGAGGAACGGGTGCGTCTGGCCGCGGCCGAGGCGGAGGCGATCGAGAGCGAGGAAATCGAGGCCTGCCGCCGGATCGGCCGGCACGGTCTGCCCCTGATCGAAAGGCTTTCGGCCGCCCGCGGCGGAGCGCCGGTGAACGTGCTCACGCACTGCAACGCCGGCCGCCTCGCCTGCGTCGAGTACGGCACCGCGACCGCCCCCCTCTACGCCGCCCACGAGGCCGGCCTCGCCATCCACGTCTGGGTGGATGAGACACGGCCCTTGAACCAGGGCGCCCGGCTCACGGCCTGGGAGCTCGCCCAAGCGGGGATCGCCCACACCCTGATCGCCGACAACGCGGCCGGCCACCTGATGCAGCACGGCCGGGTCGATCTCGTGATCGTCGGCACCGACCGCACGACGGCCGCGGGCGACGCGGCCAACAAGATCGGCACCTACCTCAAGGCCCTCGCCGCCGCCGACAACGGCGTGCCCTTCTATGTCGCGCTGCCGGCAAGCAGCTTCGACTGGTCGCTCGCCGACGGCTTGGCCGGCATCCCCATCGAGGAGCGCGACCCGGAAGAGGTCCGCTGGGTGGAGGGTTGGGACGGCCGCGGACCGGCGCGGGTCCGGATCTGCCCCGCGGAAACCCGGGCCGCGAACTTCGCCTTCGACGTCACCCCGGCCCGGCTGATCACCGGGCTGATCACCGACCGCGGCCTCTGCCGCCCCGACCCGGCGGACATCCGCCGGCTTTTCCCTGAGGCCGCCGGCGGCGCGGCGTTTCCGTCATGTTGAGCGCCACCGAGAAAAAGGTGATCGCCGCCGTGGGCGGGGACATCCCCGTCGCCCCGCGACCCTTTCTGGAGCTCGCCCGGGAGGCGGGCCTCTCCGAGGCGGTTTTCCTCGAAACCCTGCGCGGGCTCATCGCCCGGGGACTGATCCGCCGCTTCGGAGCGACGCTGCGCCATCAGCAGAGCGGCTACCGCGCCAACGCCATGGGCGCCTGGCGGGTTCCCGAAGAACGGATCGAGGAGGTGGGCCGCCTTTTCGCCTCCTTCCGCGAAGTCTCCCACTGCTACCGCCGCAACCCGCTCCCCCCCTGGCCCTACAACCTCTACACGATGATCCACGCCGACGACGAGGAGACCTGCCGCCGCATCGCAGAGCGCATGGCCGCGGCGGCCGGCGTCTTGGACTACCTGCTGCTCTTCAGCCGCGAGGAGCTGAAAAAAACCTCCATGGCCTACTTCGCCACCGACGAAGAGGATTGACCCCGCCGCCCCAGGGGATTTCCCGGCCGTGCCGCGCGACGTGCCCCACGTCCTCCTCGTGAATCCCTGGATTCACGATTTCGCCGCCTACGACTTCTGGGCCCGGCCCCTCGGGCTGCTCGGGATCGCCGGTCGCCTGCGCGCGGCGGGACTGCGGGTGAGCTGGGTCGATTGCCTGGATCGCTTCCACCCGCGACTTCCGCCGGGGCTGCCCCGAAAACCCGACGGCCGCGGCGCCTTCGCGCGCACGCCGCTGCCCACCCCCGCCCTCTTCCCGGACGTGCCCCGGCGTTATGCGCGCTACGGCATCGATCCGGCCTGGTTCCGCGAGGCGCTCGAAGGGCTGCCCCGGCCGGATCTCGTGCTCGTCGGCTCGGGCATGACCTACTGGTACCCCGGGGTCCAGGAGACGATCCGCCGCTTGCGCGCCGTCTTCCCCGGGGTTCCCGTCTGGCTGGGTGGAATCTACGCCACCCTGTGCCCCGATCACGCCGAGGGCCGCTCCGGCGCGGATCGGGTCTTCTCCGGCCCGGCCGAGGAGCTCCTCTACCGCGAAATCGAGGCTCTCACCGGCTTTTCCCTCGGGGGACAAGCCCACGGCGACGACCTCGACGCCGCCCCCCTGCCCGCCTTCGATCTCGAGCGGCACATCCCCGCCGTGGCCCTGCGCACCTCGAGCGGCTGCCCCTTCGCCTGCGCCTACTGCGCGGCCCGCCTCCTGCAGCCGAAGCGCCGGCTGCGCTCGCCGCAATCGGTAACCGCCGAACTCCGCCACTGGCACCGAGGCTTCGGGATCACCGATTTCGTGCTTTACGACGACGCCTTTCTCGCCGCCCCCGAGGGGCACGGACCGGCGGTGCTCGAGGCGATCGCCGCGACCGGTCTTCCCGTCCGCCTGCACACCCCGAACGCGCTCCATGCCCGCGGCATCACCCGGGAGACGGCGAAGCTGCTGCGCCGCGCGAACTTCGTGACCGTGCGGCTCGGGGTCGAAACCGCCGACTTCCCCCGGCGGGGAGGTCTGGACCGCAAGCTCGACGCGGAGCAATTTCACCGCGCGGCGGAGGCCCTGCGCGAGGCGGGATACCGGCCGCCGGAGGCCGGGGCCTATCTGCTGGCGGGTCTGCCGGGGGAACGCGAGGAGGATCTGTGCACCTCGATCGAGGTCGTGAAAGCGGCCGGCCTGTTCCCCGTGCTCGCCTGGTACTCGCCCATCCCCGGGACCGCGCTCTGGCCGCAGGCCTGCGCCGCCTCACGCTACGATCTCGCCTCCGATCCCCTCTTCACCAACAACGCCGTGCTGCCCTGTCGCCGGGAGCCCTTCGACTGGGGTCGGATCACCCGCCTCAAATCCCGCCTGCACGCTTGAGCCGCCGGCACGCGCATTGACAGCCGATCCGGGCTCCCGATATAAGGAAGTCTCGAACCGCCGCCTTCCCGGGAGACCCCTTCCCCCTTCGGGCTCCCGGCCGGAAAACGATCACCGTGATCACCGTCGAACGCGCCGCTTTCGCCCGCAAGACGGACGATGCGCTTCTCGTGCTCGCCTGCGAGGAAAGGGAAGAGCTCTACCGCGACCCGCGGCTTTTGAGCCTGCTGTCCCGCGCGCGGACACTCGAGGAGTTCCGCGGCCGACGCGACGAGGAGATCGTCCTGGTCGACCCCCCGGAGGTGGGTGCGCGGCGGGTGATCCTCCGGGGTCTCGGCCTCGCGGGGCGGCTCGACGGCGAAACCCTGCGCCAGGCAGCCGGGCGCGCCGCCCGACGGGCGCAGCAGATGAAGCGCCGGGGGCTGTCGATCGCCGCCCCGGAGCGGGGGATCGAAGCCGTTGCCGGCGGGGAACCTCTGCGGGCCCTTCTCGAGGGGGCGTTTCTCGGCAACCACCGCGTCGACCGGGAACGCCGGGAACGCGAGGCCGAGCCGCTGACGAGCCTGCGCCTTCTGGTCCGCGCCGAGGCGGCCGCCGGCGCGCGGCGGACCGCGGCCGAGGTCGAGGCCGCCTGCGGCGCGCAGCTTCTCGCACGCGACTGGGTGAATCTCCCGGCCAATGAAAAGCCGCCCGCGCGCCTTGCGGCGCGCATCGCCCGCGAGGCCCGTCGTGCGGGGCTTGCCGTCGAACGCCTCTCCGAGGCGGACCTGCACCGGCGGAAGATGGGGGCGCTTCTGGCGGTCGCCCGGGGCAGCGAGGCCCGCCCCGAGCTCTTGGTGCTGCGCCACGGCCGAAGCCGCGACCGCCGGCCTCCGGTCGTCCTGGTGGGCAAAGGGGTCGTCTTCGACTCGGGCGGGATCCACCTCAAGACGGGCGAGTCGCTGGCCGACATGAAGGCCGACATGGCCGGGGCCGCCGCGGTGGCGGCGACCGTGATCGGCGCCGCTCGCCTCGGCCTCGACCGGCCGCTCATCGGGGTGCTGCCGCTCGTCGAGAACATGATCTCGGGGGCGGCCATGCGGCCGGGGGACATCGTGCGCAGCCACAGCGGGAAACGAATCGAAATCGGCAACACCGACGCCGAAGGCCGTCTCCTCCTTGCCGACGCGCTCGCCTGGGCGGAGGCCCGCTTCTCCCCCGCCGTGCTGATCGATGTCGCCACCCTGACCGGAGCCTGTGTCGTGGCGCTCGGCGAACGCATCGCCGGGGTTTTCTCGCCCGAGGAGACCCTTTCCCGCGCGCTCGCCGAGGCGGGGCGCTTGACCGGCGAGCGCTGCTGGCCGATGCCGCTGCCGGAGGACTACCGCGAATACCTCAAATCGCACCTGGCCGACATCCGCAACCTTCCTTCCACGCGCGCGGGAGGGGCGATCTCGGCCGCGCTCTTCCTGCAGTCCTTCGTGGAAAAAACGCCGTGGGCGCACCTCGACATCGCGGGGCCGGCTTTCCAGAAACAGGAAAGCGCTTTTTGCGGGCCGGGCGGTACCGGCTTCGGCGTGCGGCTGCTGCTCGCGTGGCTGCGCGCGGACGCCCTCCAGGCAGGAGGCGCCGATGGATAGAGCGAAGTCCCTGAGCCTGCCGCGGGGGGGCGCACCGCGGGGAAACGGCCGGCTCTCCTTCTTCGTGGGGTTTCTCAAGCGGCCGGCCCTGGTCGGCTCGGCCGTGCCGAGCTCGCGGTTTCTCGAGCGGCGCATCGTGGAGGCCTCCGGCGTCCGCAGCGCCCGCTCGGTCGTCGAACTGGGACCGGGGACCGGCGGGACGACGCGGGCCCTCCTGCACGCCTTGCCGCGGGAGGGCCGGCTGCTCGCGATCGAGATCAACCGCGACTTCGCTCCGCCGCTCGCCAAGCTCGACGACCCCCGGCTGCGCCTCTTCTGGGGAAGCGCGGCCGACATCCGCCGGGCGCTCGCAGCCGCCGGTCTCGAGGCGCCCGAGATCGTGGTCTCGGGCATCCCCTTTTCGACGATCCCTCCGGAGACGGGCCGCCGCATCCTGCAAGAGGTCTGGGACTGCCTCGCCCCCGGCGGCCGGTTCGTGAGCTACCAGCTCATGAGCCGCGTCGCCCGCCTCGCCCCCGAGCTGCTCGGCCCGCCGCGCGTGCGTCTCGAGCCCCGGAACCTCCCCCCCCTGCGGGTTTTCCTCTGGCGGAAACCGGCCTGAGTCGCGGCTCTCCCGGAAAGCGCAAGCGAACCGAGCGCGCGTGGGCCTCCAAACCCTCGGCCTCGGCCAGGCGGACGATGTCCGCGGCTTCGCGCCGCAGCGCCTCCGCGGCGTAATAGACGAGGCTGGTCTTCTTCAGAAAATGGTCGACGGAGAGCGCGGAGGCGAAACGGGCCGTGCCGACCGTCGGCAGAACGTGGTTGGGCCCGGCGAGGTAATCGCCCGCCGCCTCGGGCGTCCAGCGCCCTAAAAACACGGCCCCCGCATGCCGCACCCGCGGCAGCCACGCCCAGGGGTCCTCGAGGTGCAGCTCGAGGTGCTCGGGGGCCAGGCGGTTTACGATCTCGAAGGCCGCTTCGAGATCGGGGGAAAGGAGCGCCGCACCGTAATCCCGGAGCGCCCGCCGCGCGATCGCCGCGCGGCCGAGGCGGGGAAGCTGAACCTGGATCGCCGCGGAAACCGCGCCGGCGAGTTCGGCCCGATCGGTCAGCAGCACGACCGAGGCCAGAGCGTCATGTTCGGCCTGGGCGAGCAGATCGGCGGCGATGAAGCCGGGATCGGCTCCGGCATCGGCCACCACGACGAGCTCGCTCGGTCCGGCGACGAGATCGATCCCCACCGTGCCGGCGACGAGCCGCTTGGCGAGCGTGACGTAGAGGTTGCCCGGCCCGACGATCACATCCACCCGGGGAATCGTCTCCGTCCCGAAGGCCAAGGCGCCGATCGCCCAGGGGCCGCCCACCTTGTACACCTGCGTCACCCCGGCCGTGCCCGCGGCCGCAAGCAGCCGCGGGTCGATGCGGCCGTCCTTCCGCGGCGGGCTGACCATGACGATCTCCGCGACCCCGGCCGTCTTGGCGGGAACCGCACCCATGAGCACCGAGGAAACCAGCGGGGTCGTTCCTCCGGGCCCGCCCGGGACATAAACGCCGGCGCGCTCGACGGGCCGCACGAGCTGCCCGAGCAACGTCCCGGGGCGCTCGGCGAGCGCAAAGCCGGGCCGGAGCTGGCGGCGGTGAAAGGCTTCGATGTTCGCCGCGGCGCGGGAAAGCGCGGCGCGGAACGTCCCGCTCACGCGCCGCGCGGCGGCTTTCTCTTCGGCCCCGGGCACAAGCTGCGCCGGCGTGAAGCCGGGAGCGTCGTAGCGCCGGGTGTACTCGAGCAGCGCCGCATCCCCGCGGCGGCGGACGTCCTCGAGGATGCGCGCGATGCGGACGGATTCGCGTCGCGAAAACAGAAGCCTCCGTCCGGCGATCCGATCGAGAGCGGCGGCGGCGGCCCGGGAGGGGTATTCGTGAATGGCGAGCATCGGAGGAGTTCTCCTGTTCGAGCGGAAGGCAGAGCCGGGAAACGTCCCGGAGCTTTCGGCTTATAGGCGGCGGCGGCCGGAGCTGTCAAACGGCGGGCGCGAGCGTTTGACTTCACGACGGAAGGCTGCTCAAATGGCGGGCGCCATTTCCGAAAAAGGGAGGACTCGACGATGACCGTCCATCGCATCCACAACTTCAACCCGGGTCCCGCCGCGCTGCCGCTCGCCGTGCTCGAGGAGGTCCGGGAATCCTTCCTCGATTTCCGCGGCACCGGCATGTCGATCGTGGAGATCAGCCATCGCTCGAAGGAGTTCGAGGCCGTGCTGAACGAAGCGATCGTCCGCATCCGTCGGCTTCTCGGCCTGGACGGCCGACACCAGGTGATTTTCGTCCAAGGCGGGGCAAGCCTGCAGTTCGCCATGGTCCCGCTGAATCTCCTGCCCGACGGCGCATCGGCCGATTACGTGAACACCGGGACCTGGGCGACGAACGCGATCCGCGAGGCGCGCCTGCTCGGCAAAACGGTCCGCGTCGCCGCAACCTCCGAGGACCGCGAGTTCACCTACATTCCGGCCAAAGTCGACGTCGACCCGCAGGCGGCCTACCTCCACCTCACCTCGAACAACACCATCCGCGGCACCCAGTGGTCGCGGTTTCCGGAAACGGGCGCCGTTCCTCTCGTCGCCGACATGTCTTCGGACATTCTGAGCCGGCCGATCCCGGCCGCGCGCTTCGGCCTGATCTACGCCGGGGCCCAGAAAAATCTCGGGCCGGCCGGCGTCGCCGTGGTGATCGTCCGCGAAGACCTGCTCGACCGCGCTCCGGAAACGCTGCCCACGATGTTGCGTTACACGACCTACACGACGAAAAACTCCCTCTACAACACCCCCCCCTGTTTTGCCATCTACGTCGTGGAACGGGTGCTCGGCTGGCTCGAGGAGAGGGTCGGGGGACTCGAGGCGATGGCGGCGATCAACCGCCGCAAGGCCGAACGGCTCTACGCGGCGATCGACGCCTCGGGGGGCTTCTACCGCGGGACGGCCGAAACGGCGAGCCGCTCGCAGATGAACGTCACCTTCCGCCTCCCCGACGCGGAGCGCGAAACGCGCTTTCTCGCGGAGGCCGCCCGCGCCGGCCTGGCCGGGCTGAAGGGTCACCGCTCGGTCGGGGGCTGCCGGGCATCGCTCTACAACGCCGTCTCCCCGGAAGCGGTCGAGGCCCTCGTCTCCTTCATGAAGGACTTTGCGGCGAAAAACGGCTGAGCCGAAGCCGCCCCGGGACGGCCGGCGCTCGGCTTTCTTGACTTCACCCGGTCGCCCGGATTACACATCCCGTATCGGGAGCGACGGCTTTCTCCCCCCCGCGCGCGGCAAACGAGCCTCGCGGGAATCGGCCTCACGGCGGCGGAAACCTTCAACCGTTCCAAGGAGGGAAGCCATGGACAAGATCCTGCGGATTCAGATGGGGGCCGAGGGCGGCCCGAAGGCGAAGATCGAGCCCCTGCCCGCAACCTACGCCGGGCTGGGCGGCCGGGGGCTCACCTCGGCGATCGTCGCCCACGAGGTTCCCCCCTCCTGCCATCCCCTCGGCGAGGACAACAAGCTCGTGATCGCCCCCGGGCTGCTCAGCGGCTCGGCGGCCGCCATGTCCGGACGGATTTCCGTCGGCTGCAAGAGCCCGTTGACCGGCGGGATCAAGGAGGCGAACGCCGGCGGCATGCCCGCCCAGATGCTCGGCCGCCTGGGATTCGCGGCCGTCGTGCTCGAGGGCAAACCCCAAGACGACACGCTCTATCGGGTCTACCTCGGCAAGGACAAGGTGGAGATCCGGCCCGACAACAGCCTGAAGGGGCTCGGCAACTACGCGCTCGCCGAGAAGATGAAAGCGGAGTACGGCGACAAGGTGAGCCTGATTTCGATCGGCCCGGCCGGCGAGATGAAGATGTCGTCCGCCTCGGTCGCCTGCACGGACATGGAGTTCCGCCCGACCCGGCATGCGGGTCGCGGCGGGGTCGGCGCGGTGATGGGGTCCAAAGGGGTCAAGGTGATCGTCGTCGACGACACGGGCTGCGGTGTGCGGCGGCCGAAGGATGCCGAGGCCTTCAAGGAGGCGAACAAGAAGTTCGTCGAGGGGCTGCGCAGGCATGCCGTGACCGGCCAGGGGCTTCCCGCCTACGGGACCAACGTGCTCACCAACGTGATCAACGAGGCGGGCGCCTACCCGACGAAAAACTTCATGTGGGGCCGCTTCGCGAACTGCAACAAGATCAGCGGCGAAACCCAGGCCGAGCTCGAGAACGCCCGCGGCGGCCCAGGCTCGGCGACCCACGGCTGCCACCGCGGCTGCGTGATCCGCTGCTCGGGCACCTACTACGACAAGGACGGAGCCTACGTCAGCAAGCAGCCCGAATATGAAACCGTCTGGGCCTTCGGCGGCAACTGCGCGATCGACGACCTGGACGCCATCGCCACCCTCGACCGCCTCTGCGACGACTTCGGTCTGGACACGATCGAGACCGGCGCCACCGTCGCCGTCGCGATGGAGGCCGGAGTCGCCGCCTTCGGCGACGCCCAGGCGGCCATCCGGCTGGTCAAGGAGATCGGCGCGGGAACCCCGCTCGGGCGCATTCTCGGAAACGGAGCGGCGGTCACGGGTCGGATTTTCGGGGTGACACGGGTGCCGGTCGTGAAGGGCCAGGCCATGCCGGCCTACGACCCGCGCGGGGTGCAGGGCATCGGCGTCACCTACGCAACGAGCACCATGGGCGCCGACCACACCGCAGGCTACGCCGTCGCGACGAACATCCTGGGGGTCGGCGGCAACGTCAACCCGCTTCAGCCCGAGGGGCAGGTCGATCTTTCGCGCAACCTGCAGATCGCCACGGCGGCGGTCGACGCGACGGGCATGTGCCTCTTCATCGCCTTCGCCATCCTGGACCAGCCGGAAACCTTCCAAGCCCTGATCGATTTGATCAACACCTTCCACGGCCTGAAGCTCACCGCGGACGATGTGACCGCCCTGGGCAAAAAGGTGCTCTCGCTCGAGCGCGAGTTCAACCGCAAAGCGGGCTTCACATCGGCGATGGACCGTCTGCCGGACTATTTCCGTAAGGAAAAGCTCCCGCCTCACGACGTCGTCTTCCAGGTGAAAGACGAGGACCTGGACCGGGTCTTCAACTGGTAGCCCGCTGACCTCCGCGGAAGCCGCGGCGGCGGGGGGAAAATCCCCCCGCCGCCTTCTCTCCCCGAACCCAAAACGCTCCCCGGGGATATCGACGGGAGCACGTCCCGGCTTTCGCTTTTTCTTCCCCCTCTTCGGCGAGGGCATCCGCATCGAAGGCCCGGAGAGCGCCGCCCTCCCCGAATTTCTCTCCCAGGCCGTAGGTTTGGATCCCGACCACCTCGCCCGTAGGGTGCAAACCGTCTTTCGGAACGGCCATCCCGTGGAGGATCTCTCGCGGACGGAAGTCCGGCTGGAGCGGGCCCCGGGCGGCGGGGGGTTTCGCCCGCGGATGTTCCCTGCCTGCGGGCAGGCTCCACCGTCGGCTGACGGGGAAAAGGGGGGCAAGGGCTTTCAGCCCGCCGAGGCCTGACGCGGCGCGGGGGAGGAGGCCGGCGGGGAATTCCGCCCCTCTTCCTCGAGTCGCTCGCGGCGGATGCGGTCGAAGCGCTCCTCGAGCCTCAGGAACGCGTCGACCACGTCGGGGTCGAAGTGCTTTCCCCTGAGGGAGACGATGATCCGCCGCGCCTTTTCGTGGGAGAAGGCGTCCTTGTAGAAACGCCGACTGGTGAGGGCGTCGTAGACGTCGGCCAGGGCGACGATCCGCGCCGAAAGGGGGATCTCCTCCCCCTTCAGCCCGCGCGGGTAGCCCGAGCCGTCCCAGTGCTCATGGTGGTGGTAGGCGATCTCGCGGCCGATGTTGAGAAAAGAGCGCCCCTCGATCCGCTGCTGGATCGCCGCGATCGCCTCGCCGCCGAAGACCGTGTGGCGGCGGATCACCTCGAACTCCTCGCCGGTCAGCTCCCCGGGTTTGAGCAGGATCGCATCCGGAACGCCCACTTTGCCGATGTCGTGCAGAATGGCCGATTGGTAGATATCCTCGATGTAGCGGGCGTCGATGTAGCCGCGGTAGCGCGGCAGCCGGGCGAGCTCTTCGGCGAGCAGCCGCGCGTATTCGCGGATGCGCTCGAGATGGGTCCCGGTCCCCTCGTCGCGGTACTCCGCCAGCTTGGCGAGCCCCAGGATGGTCGCCGCGCGCGCTTGCTGCAGCTTGCGGTAGGAATCCAGGAGATCCGTTTCCAGCCGCTTGTTTTCGGTGCGGTCGCGGAAGAGCCCGCGGAAACCGACGATTTCCCCGTCCTCGCCGCGAAACGGCGCCACCGACGCCTCGACCCAGAGCTCTTCGCCGCCCGGCTGCAATCGGCACTCCACGGCCTTCACCGCCCGGTTCTGCCGCCGGCAGCGTTCGATCGCCTCGGACAGCACCCGAGCCGCCTCCACGCCGAGGGCCTCCTCGAGAGAAAGTCCGACCAGCGCCGCGCGCGGCCGGCCGAGCATGCGGGCGAGAGAGTCGTTCGCGAAACGCAGACGGCCCCGAAGATCGAACTCGTAGTAGCCCTCCTCGATCGTCTCCAGGATGGTGCGGTACTTCTCCTCGCTCGCCCGCAGCGCCTGTTCGGCGCGGCGACGCTCGTTGATCGTGTACTGCACGTGGGAGCCGAAGAGAAGAAAGAGGCAGACGGCGATGACCCGCATGGCCGTCTCCCCCACGCGGGGGCCGAAGAGCTCGCGGTAGAAGCTGATTTCGGAAGGCGACAACACGTTGAGGAGCGCCTCCAGGCCCCAGTAGGCGGCGGCAAGGAAAATCGCCGTCAAGACCATGGAGTCGGCGCGATCGCGGCGGAACCTTCGGCGCACGGCGGCCTGCATCCCCTCCTCCGCGGCCCCCGGAAAATTGACCCCGGCGGCCCGACTTGATACTATGAAAACAGCCTACCACGGAGAGGAAGCGAAAGGAACCCCGCCTCCATGCGCTCGCGTCTCAAGCAGTATTTCTGGATCGCGCTCGCCTGCGCGGCGGCGTGGTTTTTCCTCACCCACCACATCGTCTTCGCCGGCCGGGAGTCCTCCGTCATCCAGGGCGTCTACCTGCTCAAGAAGACCCGGCCGAACCTCAAGCACACCTTCTACAGCCTGCACCAGAAAAAACCCGAATCCGTGTTGCGGATCCGGGAATTGCGGGAAGCGGGGATCGGGGAAGTGCTGGTCGACGCGGGCTTTCTGACCGAGCCGGAGCGAAACCGGCTGGAGCGGCAACTGCAGTAACCCTCCTTTTTCCGGCCCGTCCGGGCGGCCTCAGCCGAGGGCGTTCATCGTGAGCGTGAGCGGCCGGTCCTCGTCGGTTTCGCTTCCGAGGTGGATCGGGCCCGGGCGGCGGTAGTGCTCCTCCTCGGAATCCGCGGCCAACCAGACTTTCTGCCGGGACTTGAAGATCCGCATCGCCGGCGAATCGACATCCACCAGCGCTTTTTCCAGCACGAGCTCGAGGCGGCCCTTGCGCTCCTCGAGGTGCATGAGGGGGGCGATCGGGATCCCGATCGGCTCCCAGCGCTCGAATTCGTGCTCGAGGTTACGGATCGCCGCCATCTGGCCCGTCGCCCCGTGGGCGATCAGGCTGAAGACGGTGAGGCCGAGGTTGTAGGTGTAGGTGCAGTCGAAGCGCGTGGGATCATGGCCGCGGCCGTCGTAGCCGTAGAAGTGCTCTTGGGTTTTGAAGTTGGGGACGGTCTTTTTGTAGATCTTTTCGACCGCCGGCGGGATCGGTCCGCCGGGCTCGAGCAGACCGCTTTTTTCGAGTTCCGCCCGCAGGGTCTTGGCGGAGATGATCGTGCGGTGCGTCAGCAGATATTCGCCTGCGGGGTAATTTTCGAAGATCGCCGGTCCGTACTGATCGGGGTCGAGGCCGGCCTTGGAGAGCGTCTTGCGGAAATAGTCCCGCCGGATGCCGAGCTTGTAACGGCCTTTCTCCTTGAGGATGTTCAGATAGTCCTGGACGAGGCCCAGGAGGACCTTTTCGGTCTGGATCTGGGAAAACTGGAAATTGCCGTGGCTGTCGCGCTCGGTGAGCAGACCTTCCTGGAAAAACTCGGGCAGATCGTTGAACAGGTCCTCGTCGCGCGTGTTCCACAGGCGGAAGGAAGGATCCTCGCGGGAGCGCTGGGCGAGGCGGTGCAGGTACTCGAGCTTGTCCTCCAGGAGAGGAAAGGCCAGGTGAAATTCCCGGTCGTGGGTGCGGTTGTAATCGGCGATGATGGTGTTCAGCTTCATGATGAACACCTCGACCTCGTTGATGAACTCCAGCACCCCCTCGGGGATCACGATCACCCCGTAGTTCTTGCCCACCGCCGCGCGCTGGACGATCGCCTCGCAGATCAGCCGCGAGAGGTGCCGCAGCGTCATCCCGTAGGCGGTGTAATCGGTCGCGTTTTCGGCGGCGGCTTTCTCCAGCCGCTCCTCGTCCACGAAGTCGACCAGGTCTTCGCCGATGATCGTGAGGTTGGGGTGGGACTGAAGAGCCACCTCGAGGGCGAGATGGCTGGCGACACGGCCCATCACCTTGCAAATATGGTAATACTTGATGTCGGAGCTCGCGTCGTTGCAGAGCCCGGCGATCGCTCCGGCGAAGGCGCGCGCCGCGGTATGGAATCCGAACGAGACGGCGCAGAGGACATTGCCGGCGTCGTCGCGCACCTGGATGTCGCCGTCGATCGTCTTGGGGACCCCGATCACCTGGATGCCGTCGTCATAGAGTTCTTGCGCGAGAAAGGCGGCGTTGGTGTTCGAGTCGTCACCGCCGACGATGACGAGAGCGTTCAGGCCGAGTTCGCGGCAGGTCTGCCGCGAGAGTTCGACCTTCTGGCGCGTGTCGATCTTCGCGCGGCCGGTCTTGATCATGGTGAAGCCGCCGAGGTTGCGGTAGCGGTCCACCATTTCGGCCGTGATCTCCACCGCCTCGTTTTCCACCACCCCGTCGGGGCCGACAAGAAAGCCGAAAAGCCGGTTTTCGGGGTTGGCCCGCCGCATGGCGTCGAAAAGCCCGGCGATCACGTTGTGGCCGCCGGGGGCCGGACCGCCGGAGAAGACGATGCCCACGCGCCGCGGTGCGCGCCAGCGCGCCTCGGCTTGCGGGTCGAGCCGTTCGACACCGCGGAGGATCTGCACTTGGTTGCCGATGATTTTCGGCAACTTGGCCTGCGCTTCACGGTCGATGGTAAAGCGAAAACGGTCGGTCGGCTCGAGCACCGTGAAGGGCGCGACAAACACGCGGCAGACGGGCGGCTTGAAGGCCAGCCGCTCGAGAAGCTCACGGCTTTTGTCCTCGAGGGCGGCTTGGACCTTGGGTTGTTCAAGGAGGGCTTTCGGAGGCAGAGAGGATTGCACGACCATGCCCGCATCCTTCCTCACGAGGGATTTCTCTTCCCAGAAAAACCATCCGAGAATAACGGGAGGGTTTCGGGGAAGTCAAGCTTCTTCCGCGATCTAACCCCAGGGAATGACTTGCCAAAAGCTCCATGGCGGACCCCATATCTTGTGTCCCTGACCCCTCCGCCCACCTCCGGTTGTGTTTTTTGCTTTACACGATAGACCCTCCCTGTTAGAATTCGACCTATCCTTGCGGAAGCCGGTCGGCGAGCGGACCTCCGTGACCGGGGAGAGCTTATTGATGAAACTGAAAAAACTTGAAATCTGCGGCTTCAAGTCTTTTTGCGACCGGGTGACGATCGAGTTTCCGCCCGGGATCACGGCCATCGTGGGCCCCAACGGATGCGGCAAGAGCAATCTCGTGGACGCGATCCGCTGGGTGATGGGGGAGCAAAGCGTCAAGCAGCTCCGCGGCAAAGCGATGGAGGACGTGATCTTCGCCGGTTCCAACGGCAGGCCCCCCCTCGGCATGGCCGAGGTGACCCTGACCTTGATCAACGACAACGGCAGTGTGCCCGAGGAATTGAAGGATTTCACCGAAATCGAGGTCACCCGAAGGCTCTACCGCTCGGGCGAAAGCGCCTACTTGATCAACCGCCGGCCCTGCCGTCTGAAGGACATCCACCACCTCTTTCTCGGCAGCGGGGTCGGGACCCGCTCCTATTCCATGATCCAGCAGGGCAACATCGGCGCCTTCACCGAGGCCGGTCCCGAGGAGCGCCGCACCTTCATCGAAGAGGCGGCGGGGATCACGCGCTACAAACAGCACAAGGCCGAGGCCCTGCGCAAGATCGAAGCGACGCGCCAGAACCTGCTGCGGGTAGCCGACATCCTGCTCGAGCTCGAGCGCCAGATGGGCAGCTTGAAACGCCAGGCGCGCAAGGCCGAGCTTTACAACCGCACGCAGGCCCGCCTCCGCAACCTCGACGTGCGGCTCGCCGCTCTGCGCAGCGACGAGTTGTCGGCCCGCATGGAGGAGGCCGACCGTCTGCTGGCGGAACTGCGCGATGCGGACCTCGCGCAAGCCGCGGAACTGCAGCGCCTCGATGCCGCCGTGGAAGAGATCCAGTTCGAGCGGCTGCGGCGGAATCAGGAGATCGGCGGGAAGAAGGAAAAGCGTTTCGAGCTGCAGCGCGACGCCGACCGTCTGGAGACCGACCGCCGGCACCGCCGCGAGGAGCTCGAGCGCCTCGGCCGGGAGATCCGCGAGCTCGAGGCCGCCCGCGCGGAGCTTGCCGAAAAGGACCGCCGGCTCGAAGAGGAGATCGAGCGCGAGGAGGGTTCAGGGGAGAACCTGCGCCGCGAGCTTGAGGTTCTCCGCCGCCGCCTCGAGGAAGGCCGAGGGGGCGAGGAGGCGCTGGCGCGGCAGTTCGAGGAAAAAAACCGGCGGGTCGAAGAGCTTCGCCGGGAGCACCTGGAGCTCGTCAACCGCGAAGCCCGGTTGCGCAACGCGCACCAGAGCGCCTCCCAGAACCGCGAAAGCCTCAAGCGGCGCCAACTTCGCGCCGCGGAGGAGGAGACGCGGGTCCGCAGCGAACTCGCCCAGGCCCAGGAGCGCGAACGACGGGCGACGGCCCGGCTCGAAGCGGCCCGCCGCGCGATCGCCGATCACGGGGCCGCCGCCGCCGAGCTCCGCACCCGGCTCGAGGAAAAGTCGCGGGCGCTCGGCGCGCGGGTCAAGCAAGTCCAGGGACTTGAATTCGAGCGCAACGGTCTGCGCTCGAAGCACGCGGCGCTCAAGAAAATGGAGGAGTCCTTCGAGTGGTACCGCGACGGCGTGCGGGCGGTGATGAAACGGGCGCAGACCGTCCGGGCGGGCGGGGAGGAGTGCACCGGCCCCGCCGGCGGCGTGATCGGTTTGGTCGCCGACCTCTTCGAGCCCGAGGAGTCCCTGACCCAGGCCGTCGAGGCCGCACTCGGCGAATCCCTGCAGTATGTCCTCGTCGCCGGCCGGGAACACGCCCTCGAAGCGATCGAACAGCTGCGGCGCGGCAGTGCGGGCCGCTGCGGCTTCGTCCCCGTGGGCGCGCTGCAGGAGACCTCGCCGCCCGCCGGCGAGGACGAACCCGAGGGGCTGCTTTTGCGGCGGGTGCGGGTGAAACCGGGTTTCGAGGCGATCGCGCGGGCGTTGCTCGGCAACGTGGTCCTGGTCGCGTCGCTCGAAGAGGCGATCGCGCGTTCCAACGAAAACCGCCGCGTGCGGACCTTCGTCACCCCCACGGGGGATCTGCTCTCCCCGCGCGGCTTCCTGATCGGCGGCGGCCGCGAGGCCGCGGGCGGGATCCTCGCCAAAAAGCAGGAGATCCGGGAACTGGAGCGCCAGGGCCGCGCGCTCGACGAGACGATCGCGGACCACCGGCGGAAACTGCAGGAACTCGAAGCCGAGGTGCGCCGCCTCGACGTCGATCTCCAGCGACGCATCGAGGCGAAGCAGGCGGCGCGGGATGAGGAAATCGAAGCCGAGAAGGCCCAATACAAGGCTTCCGAGGACAAAAGGAACCTCGAGCGCCGGCTGGAAGTGGTCCTTCTCGAGCAGGAACAACTCTCCGGCGAGGCGGGTGACCTCGACGACGAGATCCAGCGCGCCGACCGGGCCCTCACGGAGCTCGCCGCCGCGATCGCCGCGGCCTCCGAGGCGGCGGCCGCCGAAGCGCGCGAGCTCGCCGAGCTTCGCGCACGGCGCGAGCAGTTCGCGCAGGGCCTGGTGCAGACGAAAATGGAGCGCTCGGCCCTCCAGGCCCGCCTCGAGAACCACGAGACCGGGATCCGGCGCCTGCGGGAGTTTCAAGCCGACGGCCGGCGGCGTCTGAAGGAACTCACCGCCGACATCGAGAGCCGGATGGGACGCATCGCAAGCCTGCGGGGCGAAATCGCCGCGATCGAGGAAACGCTGAAGGCGCGCCACGCCGCGATGTCCGTCCTCGAGGCGGAGCTTTCCCGCGCGGAGCAGGAATACGCCGCGATCGACGCCCGGCTGCGGGAAAGCGACCAGGCGATCGCCGGCTTGAAGGACCGGCGCGAGAAGACGCTCGAGCGGTTGCGCCTGCTCGAACTGGAACAGGCCGAGCGCCGCCTGCGGCGCGAGCACATCGCGGCCCAGATCGAAGACCGCTACCGGACTTCCTTCGCCGAGCTTCGCGCCTCGCTCGAACCCGCCTCCGAGCCCGCGCCGGCCCCCGAGGCGCTGGAGGCGGAACTCGCCCGCTTGCAGGCGCAGCTTGCCCGCATCGGGGAGGTGAATCTCGGGGCGATCCGCGAATTTCAGGAGCTCTCCGCGCGCTACGAATTCTTAAACGCCCAGAAGCAGGACCTCGAAAAGGCGATCGACGACCTCCAGCGCGTCATTCGCAAGATCAACACCGTCTCCCAGGAACGATTCCTCGCCACCTTTGCGGCCATCAACGAAAAACTGAAGGAGGTCTTCCCCCGGCTCTTCAACGGGGGCTCGGCCGAACTGGTGCTCACCCGTCCCGACGACCCGCTGGAGACCGGAGTCGAGTTCATGATCCATCCTCCCGGCAAGAAACTCACGCGCATGAGCCTGCTCTCGGGGGGCGAAAAGGCGCTGGCGGCGATCGCCTTTCTCTTTGCGATCTTTCTCATCCGGCCGACCGCCTTCTGCCTGCTCGACGAGATCGACGCTCCGCTCGACGAGTCGAACGTCTACCGCTTCAACGAGCTCCTTGGTCACATCGGCGAGACTTCCCAGATCCTCATGATCACCCACAACAAACGCTCGATGGAGTTCGCCGACATGCTCTTCGGGATCACGATGGAACAGAAGGGCATCTCCTCCGTGGTCTCCGTGAGTCTGCGGCGGCCCGAGTCGCAGGCCGCCTGAACCCCCGCCGCCGCAAGGCGTCGGGGCTCCGGCTGAAGAGGCGCCTCCCCCCGTGTCCTGGTTTTCGCGACCCTCCGACCCCTCCGGCGGCGACCGAGAAGCACGCGCCGGTCTGTTCGCGCGCCTGCGCGAGCGGCTCTCCAAGACCCGTCGCAGTCTGAGCGCGGGCCTGGGGCGAATCCTTTCCGGCCGCTCCGCGGTCGACGCCGTGCTCCTCGAAGAAATCGAAGAGCTCCTCATCACTTCGGATCTCGGGGTGAAGACGGCCGCGGCGCTGATCGAGCGGCTCTCCGCCGCACGCCTCGCCGATCCGGCCGAAATCGAGCGCCTGCTGCGCGAGGAACTCCTGGCCGCACTCCGCCCCGCAAGCGCCCCCCTCCCCCCGGAACCGGACACCCGCCCCCGGGTCATTCTCGTGGTCGGGGTCAACGGGACGGGAAAAACGACGACGATCGGCAAGCTGGCCGCGCGATACGTGCGCGCCGGACGCCGTGTGCTGCTCGCCGCGGCGGACACCTTCCGCGCCGCGGCAGGCGAGCAACTCGCCGTCTGGGCCGAGCGTGCGGGGGCCGCGCTTCTCAGCCGTCCGGAGGGAAGCGATCCGGCGGCCGTCGCCTACGATGCCGTCTCCTCCGCGTGCGCCCGCGGCATCGATGTCGTCCTCGTGGACACGGCGGGCCGGCTGCACACGAAAGCGAACCTCATGGAGGAAATCCGCAAGATCCGCCGCTCGATCGCCAAGCGGCTGCCCGACGCCCCCCACGAGGTGCTGCTCGTGCTTGATGCGACGACCGGCCAGAACGCGGTCTCCCAGGCGCGGCTTTTTCACGAGGCGCTCGGCCTGACGGGCATCGTTCTCACCAAGCTCGACGGCACCGCCAAAGGGGGGATCGCGGTGGCGGTCATGCGCGAGGTCGGGGTCCCGTTGCGCTACCTCGGCATCGGCGAGGCGATCGAGGATCTGCAGGACTTCGACCCCGAGGCCTTCGTGGAGGCACTGCTCGCGCGCGAGGAGGCCCGGTGATCGCCGTCGCAGGAGAGGCGGCGTTTCGCCGAGATTTTTGTTGACAGGGCCAACGCCGTTCGGTATCGACGGGCATCGTGTTTTCCGCCTCAGAGACGTTTTCACGCACCCTGGATCAAGGAGAGAACCGATGACCAAAGGCGAACTGATCGAAAAAGTGGCGAAGGATGCAGGAATTTCCAAAACCGCGGCCGCGGCGGCGCTGCAGTCCTTCATGGACAACGTGACCCGCGCTCTCAAGAAGCCCGAGGGCAAGGTGACGCTTGTCGGCTTCGGCACCTTCAGCAAGTCCAAGCGCAAGGCGCGCAAAGGCCGCAATCCCCAAACCGGCGAGCCGATCAAAATCAAAGCGGCGACCGTGGTGCGCTTCAAGGCCGGCAAGGCGCTCAAGGCCGCACTCTGATTTTCGGGTTTCCCCCCAAAATCCCGGTTCCGATCCCGGGGCGCGCTCCGGCGCGCCCCGGGGGCGTTGGGAAAGCGCATCGAATTCGGGCCGGAGCCTCTCAACGGACGATCGTGAAGTCGGTGTCTTCGCCCGTCGGAGGCTCCCAGGAAAGATCGAGCGCGTCGACACGCGCAAGCGCCGGCCCCCGCCGGCACCAGGCGATCATCTCCTCCACCCGCCGGCGTTCGCCCTCGATCACCGCCTCCACCCGACCGTCGGGAAGATTCCGCACCCAGCCGCAGACCCCGATGCGGCCGGCCGCGCGCCGGGTCTCCAGGCGGAAGGCCACCCCCTGGACGCGGCCGCTCACGAACACATGGGCACGAACGCGTTCCTCCACCGCCTGCCTCCCGATGCATCGAAGTTCGGCGCGCTGGACCCCGTCATCCTCACCGCAGACCGCAAAGCTGGAGCCACTCCTCCTCGGAGAGGACCCGGAGGCCGAGTTCGCGCGCTTTTTTCTCCTTGGCTCCCGCGCCGGGGCCGACGATCACGAAATCGGTTTGGCGTGAAACCGAGCCCGCGACGTTCGCCCCCAGCGCTTCGGCGCGGGCCTTGGCCTCGCTGCGGCTCATCGATCGCAAGGTTCCCGTGAACACGACCGTCTTGCCCGCGAGAGGGGAATCCGCGGCCGCCCCCTCCGCGGCGGGAAGAACCTTCACCAGAGGCTCTTTCCCCCCCGACCGCGGCCGGGTGAGGGCGTCCAAGACCTCGCGGTTGTGCTCCGCGGCGAAGAACGCGAGCAGGTCGCCGGCGACCGACGGCCCGATACCGTCCAGGGCCAACAGCTCCGCCCGCTCCTCCGCGTCCGGCAGGAGCGCCGCCGCCAGGGACTCCCGGAAACGCTCGAAACGGCGGTAGCGCCGGGCAAGCAACCGGGCGGTCGCCTCGCCGACCTGGCGGATCCCCAGCGCGTAGATGAACCGCTCGAGGGGGATCTCGCGGGCGCGCCGGATGGCGGCGAAGAGGTTTTGCGCCGACTTCTCCCCCCAGCCCTCCCAGGTGCGAAGCGGCGGAAGCGCCGTCCCGTCGCGCTCCTCGAGGGTGAAGATGTCGGGCGGGGTGCGGATCAGCCCTTGGGCGTAGAAGAGCTCGATGTTTTTCTCGCCGAGCCCCTCGATGTCGAAGGCCCCGCGGGAAGCGAAGTGCCGCAGACGCTCGACCGCCTGCGCCGGGCAGAACAGCCCCGCCGGGCAATAGGTGTCCGCCTCGCCCGCCTGGCGCACGAGACGGCTGCCGCAGGCGGGACAGCGCTCCGGGAAGGAATACGGGCCGCTCCCCGCAGGGCGCCTCTCGGGCAGGACCGCGACCACCTGCGGGATCACGTCGCCGGCCCGTTGAACGACGACGGCGTCGCCGACACGGATGTCCTTGCGCGCGATTTCGTCGGCGTTGTGCAGGGTCGCCCGCCGGACGAGGACGCCCCCGATCCCGATCGGCCGGAGCAGCGCCACGGGAGTGATCTTCCCCGTGCGGCCGACCTGGCAGCGGATCTCCTCGACGACCGTGACGCCGCGCTCGGGGGGGAATTTCCAGGCGACCGCCCAGCGCGGCGAGCGGCTGACCAGCCCCAGCCGGGACTGCCACTCGAGGCGTTCGATCTTGAGGACGATGCCGTCGATCGTGAAGCCGAGCCGGCTGCGCTCGGCCTCCAGGCGCTCGTAGTAGGCGCGCAACCCCTCGGCCGCCGCCCCCGTCATGCGTACGCGGGCGCGGGGCTCGCAAAGCCGGAAGCCGAAACCGCGAAGGCGCTCCATGGCCTCCGACTGGGTTGCGGCAAGCGGCGTGGAAACCTCCCCCCAGCCGTGGGCCGCAAAACGGAGCGGCCGGCCGGCGGTCACCGTCGGATCGAGCTGGCGCAGGCTTCCGGCCGCGGCGTTGCGCGGGTTGGCGAAGATCTTTCCCCCGGACCGTTCCTGCAGCTCGTTCAGGCGGAGAAAATCCTCGTCGGTCATGTAGACTTCGCCGCGCACCTCGAGGACCGACGGCCACCCCGTCCCCGAAAGACGCTGCGGGATGTCGGCGATCCCGAGGGCGTTCGCCGTGACCTCCTCGCCTTCCTGGCCGTCGCCGCGGGTGGCGGCCTGGACGAGACGCCCTTCCTCGTAGCGCAGGGAACAGGAAACCCCGTCGATCTTGGGCTCGCAGGCGAGATCGATCGGCGTCTGCGGGTCCTTCAGCTCCCGCAGGAACTGCCGCACGCCCTCCAGCCACTCGCGCACTTCCTCGAACGTCATCGCGTTCTGAAGCGAGAGCATCGGGACGGCGTGGCGCACCTTGCGAAACCCCGGCGCCGGCGGCGCCCCCACGGCGCGCACGGGGCTGTCCTCGCGGGCAAGGCCGGGGAAGCGTTTTTCGATCGCCTCGTGGCGGCGCCGCAGGGCGTCGTAGTCGGCGTCGCTGATCTCGGGGCGGTCCTCGCCGTGATAGAGCCGGTCGTGCCGGGCGATGAGACGGGCGAGCCGGGCGAGTTCCCGGCGGGCCTGCGCCTCGCTGAGCTCCTCGACGGCAACGGAGGCGGAATCTTCGGTTTTTCGGGATCGGCTCATGGACGGCGACTCCGGGAGTCTGCGGCGGCTGCTCACCTCTCGAATGCGGGGGGCGGAGCGGGAGGGCCGGGAACCGACCGGCAGAAGCGGGCGACGGCCTTCGCCCCCCGCCTGCGGCCGGCGGCAAAGCGCGGGTCGCGGAACCCCGGCCGCCAGCCGGAGCCGGAGAGCTCGTCGGAGACCACGAGCAGGGCCGCCGCCGCGACCCCGAGCACCGCGCCGACAGTGAAGAGGGCCGAGCACTCCATTTCCACGGCGAGCGCCCCGCGCCGCCGGAAAGCGGCCACCCGCCGCGGGGTTTCGCAAAACGGGGCGTCCGTCGTCCACACCGGCCCGCTCCGCGCCGTAAACCCTTCCGCCCGACAGGCCGCCCGCAGGCGCCCGTGAAGCGCCGGGTCGACCGAAGATTGCCGCAGGCCCGGGGCGTAGAGGCGCGAGGTGCCCTCGTCGATCAGCCCCGCCCGCGGCAACAGCAGATCCCCGATTCCGGCCGGGGGCGAGAGGGCGCCGCACCAGCCGTAGAAGAGAATCTCACAGACGCCCCAGGCGATCAGACGTTCGGCGAGCATGGCGGCGTAAGGGGCGCCCACGAGGGGGCCGAGGAGGGCAAGCCCGGGGAAAGCGGCCGAAGCGGAATAAAGGCGGCTGATGTGCAGCGGCCGTCCCCGGTCCCGCCCGAAGCCGAGTTCCGCACGCAGCAAGGCGAGATCGGGCCCGGTCGCCGCCATCACGGCAAGCGGCCCGAGCTGCGGAGAACGCGGCGTTCGCGCCGGCCGGACGATCGCTTCACGGCAGGCGGTTTTCATCGACTGCAAGAGGGTTACTCGGGGCGGTTCAAACGCGTCATCTCGTCGCGGATCTCGTCCATGAGATCATAGAGCCACAGAAAATCCTCCATGGAGAGCCGTCCGGCCTTGACCGCCGCGCCCTCGGTCCCGTCCCTTCGGGTGAGGATCCGCGGCCCGATCTGGAGCTTGGCGCCCCCGTCGCCGTACTGGTTGATGGAAACCACGAGCCCGGTCTGCTCGCATTTCCATTTGCGAAGCACCTTGTCCTTTTCGGGGTCGTACGGCATGTCATCCCTCTCCCTTCAGGCGGTCTTGCCGCTCGGGGCCCCTCTGCGCACTCAGGCGCACGCCGGCGGCCTCAGGCGGAGAGCTTGGAGAAATCGGCGAACCGCTCGAAGAGCTCCGCCGTCCGGGCGAGCAACGAGAGCCGGTTTCGCCGCCGCGCGGGGTCCTCGTCCATGACCAACACCTCGTCGAAGAACCGGTCGAGCGCGGGCTTGAGCTCGAGCAGGCGCGCCAGCCCCGCGGCGTGACGGCCGTGCGCGAAGTCCTGCGCCACGGCATCGGCGATGGCGCGGTGGGCGGAAAGCAGTGCCTGTTCCGCCGGCTCGGAGAGCCGCTCCTCCCGCACCGCATCGGGGGTGAAGCCCTCGGCCCGACGCAGGATATTCACCACCCGCTTGAAGGAAAGCGCGATCGCTTCGAACTCGGGCTTCTTGCGCCACAGATCGAGGGCCGCGGCGCGGTCGTAGGCGTCGGGCACGCGGTCGGCCCCGGCGCCGAGGACGGCCGCGGCCGTATCCCGGGCGAAGCCCTCCTCGACGAGCTGCGAAGCCAACCGCCCTTCGAGAAAGGAAAGGAGCAGGCCTGCGGTCTCCGGAGGCGCGGTCTGCGGGTCGGGAAAGCGGGCCAGGCCGTCTTCGATCAGGGAGGCGAGCGACCAGTCGAGGCGGTGCCGGCGCAGGATCTGGATCACCCCGATCCCCTGGCGGCGCAGGGCATACGGGTCGGCCGCACCCGTGGGGATGAGCCCGGCGCGGAAACAGCCGCAGAGCGTGTCGATCTTGTCGGCGACGGCGAGCACCGCGCCCGCAGGCGTCTCCGGGAGGGCTCCTCCGGCGGCCGTCGGCCGATAGTGCTCCTCGATCGCCCGGGCGACCGCTTCGGGCTCGCCCTGGGCGGCGGCGTAGATCCGCCCCATCACCCCTTGAAGCTTCGGGAACTCGCCGACCATGAGGCTGACCAGGTCCGCCTTGCAAAGAAGGGCCGCCCGCGCCACGGTCTCCCGGAAGGAGTCGCTCGGGTCGCAGCGTCCGGCCAACCGCACGGCGAGCTCGTGCACGCGGAGCACCTTGTCGTGGATCGATCCGAGCTTCGCCTGGAAGAGGACCTGGCGCAGCTTTTCCACCTGGCGCTCGAGCGGCACGGCGAGGTCGGCGCGGTAGAAAAAACGCGCATCCTCGAGCCTGGCCCTGAGCACGCGCTCGTGGCCCCGGGTCACGACCGCGGGATCGGCGGCGCGCGTGTTGTTCACGGCGACGAACCACGGCAGAAGCTTCCCCGTTCCGTCCTCGACGGCGAAGTACTTCTGGTGCTCGCGCATGGCGGTGATCAGCACCTCGGGGGGGAGCTCCAGGAATTCCTCGGGAAACCTCCCGCGGGCGACCACGGGATACTCGACGAGGTGGGTGTTGACCGCGAGCAGCTCCTCGTCGGCGACCAGCCGTCCGCCTGCGGCCGCCGCTTCCCGAGCGGCGTCTTCGGCGATCCGCCGGCGCCGCTCGCCGGCATCGGCCAAAACGCAGGCCTCACGCAGCGCCTCCTCCCAGGCTTCGGCCCGGGGAACCCGGACGCGGCGGGGGTGGTGAAAGCGGTGCCCGTAGGTGTAGCGGCCGCTGACGATCCCGCCGAGATCGAGGGGGACGACCGCGGCCCCGTAAAGGACGAGCAACCAGACGATCGGCCGGGCGAAGGCGATCGAGCGGTCGGCCCAGCGCATGCGCTTGGGAAAGGGCAGATCGAGGATCAGCCCGGGCAGGATCTCCTGAAGCACAAGCGGCGTCGCCCGCCCCGGCTCCTTCAACCGGGCCGCGAGGTATTGCCCCTTCGGGGTGGCGACGACGCGGCAGGCCTCGGGCCGCACCCCCGCTTTTTCGGCGAACTTGAGCGCGGCCGTCGTCGGCCGGCCGGAGGCATCATAAGCGACTGCGGCCGGCGGGCCGAGCAGTTCGCGCAGAAGCGGCTCCTGGCGCGGGGCGACCTCGCGGGCGAGGAGCGCGAGCCGGCGCGGCGTGCCCAAGGTGCGGATCCCGCCGTGGGCGATTCGCGTCTCGGCGAGTTTTTTGCGCAATCCCTCGGCAAAGGCGGTCAGCGCGGGATCGATATAGCCCGCGGGGATTTCCTCGGTCCCGATTTCGATCAAGAGCGTCTTCATTCGGGGACCTCCGCCGCACGGGGGAGCAGCGGGAAACCGAGCGCCTTGCGCTGCTCCAGCCAGGCCTCGGCGCAGGCGCGGGCGAGGTTGCGGATGCGGGCGATGTAGCCGGTGCGTTCGGTCACGCTGATCGCCCCGCGGGCGTCCAGCAGGTTGAAGGTGTGGGAGCACTTGAGGCAGAACTCGTAGGCGGGAAGCACCAGCCCCCGCTCCACGATACGCCGCGACTCGGCTTCGTAGCGGGAGAAGAGCTCGAGCAACAGCGCGATATCGGCCTCCTCGAAGTTGTAGGTCGACTGCTCCACCTCCTGGCGATGGGCCACATCACCGTAAGTGAGGCGCCCGTTCCAGCGCAGGTCGAAGACGTTGTCGACCTGCTGCAGGTACATGGCGATGCGCTCCAACCCGTAGGTGATCTCGACCGACACCGGGGCGAGCTCGATGCTGCCGGCCATCTGGAAATAGGTGAACTGGGTGATCTCCATGCCGTCGAGCCAGACCTCCCAGCCCAGACCCGAGGCCCCCAGAGTGGGCGATTCCCAGTCGTCTTCGACGAAGCGGATGTCGTGCTCGAGGGGCCGGATGCCTAAAGCCTCGAGGCTCTGAAGGTACTGCCGCTGGACATCGCAGGGCGAAGGCTTGAGCAGGACCTGAAATTGGTAATAGTGCTGCAGCCGATTGGGATTTTCGCCGTAGCGGCCGTCGGTCGGCCGGCGGGAAGGCTGGACGTAGGCCGTGTTCCACGGCTCAGGGCCCAGAGCCCGGAGCAGGGTCGCATGGTGGAAGGTGCCCGCCCCGACCTCCTCGTCATAGGGTTGAACGATGAGGCAGCCTTTTTTCGCCCAGAACGTCTGCAGGGTGAGAATCACGTCCTGAAAGTGCATGCTGCACTCCTTGCCGCGCCCGTCCGGGCGCGGAGGTCATCGTGCATAAGGCATTTTGCTTCAAATGCCAAGCGAAAAAAGGGCCGCCTCGGCGCTTCACGGCCTCTCGGCACGCAGCCCCCGCCCGGCGATGCCGACCGGGAGCAGGGCCGCCCCGGGCCGCGGGGCAAGAAGCTCCGCCCACTCCGCCTGGAGGCCGGCGATCGCCTCCGGCGGCCCGAGCGCCCAGAGGCAGCCGCCGGCGCCGGCACCCGTGAACCGCGCACCGCATGCGCGGCGCCGCGCCGCATCGAGCAAGCGCCTCCCCAGCTCGTCCACCACCTCGGGCGTCATGCGCCGGCGGATGGCGGTTTCGCGCGACATCGCCTCGGCCGCGCGGGGAAGGTCCCCCTCCTGCAGCGCCGCGGCGAAGCTCCGGCTGAGCGAAGCGATCTCCCGCCACGCCGCGCGGCCGCGCCCGGCGAGGAAATCCCGGATCCAGCGGCCGTTGACGTCGGCCGAGTCGTGGGGGACCCCGAGGTAGGCCAGCAGCAGGCTTTTTTCCAGCCGCTTCGCCCCGGTCCGCGAAAGAAGCCGACGACGGCGAAAGGGAGCGGCCGGATCCGCCGCCTTCCATTCCCAGGCGTTCACCCCGCCGCAGGCGGCCGCAAGCTGGTCCTGCATGCCGCACGGAACCCCGGCCACGGCCTCCTCGATCGCCTGGGCGATGCGGGCCACGCGCGCGGGCTCCGGCGCGATGTCGCCTCCCCCTCCGCCCCGGCGCCGGACCTCCAAGAGCGCCCGCACCAGGGCCACCGCCGCAACGGAAGAGCCGCCGAGCCCGCTCCGCGGGGGCGAAGCCGAATCGATGCGGACGTGCACCCCCTCGGCCCCGAACATCGCCGCCGCGGCGAAAAAAAGACCCAGGGGGTGGCGGAAGGGCGGTCGGTCCCGCGGGGCATCGAGGCCGGGAAAGCCCCGCGAGCTCACCTTGAGGCGCCCGCGAACATGAGGCTCCAGCCGCACGGTGGTGCGCAGCTCGAGGGCCAGGTTCACCGTACAGGGGTGAAGGGGGGCCAGGGGCACGAAAAAGGTGGGGAGATCGAGCGTTCCACCCATGTCGACGCGGCAGGGGGCGGAGAAAACGACCGGCTCCCCTTCGAGCGACCCGACCCAGTCGAAGGGCTCGCCCCCCAGATGCCGGCGGCGCCCGGAAGTCATCGTCGAAGATCCTCCCCGTCGCGCAACTGCCGCAACACTTGGAGCGATCGCGGCAGGCGACCGAAATGGACGACGAGAAAGCGTTCCAAAAAGTCGCGCCCCTCGGCGAGCCCCAGCGGGCTCGTCTTCAAGCGGGAGAGCCTTGCGGCGTCGGCCCGCCCCACCCAGAGGAGCTGTTTGGCGGTTCCGCGGCTCAGAGCCATCACGGGTTCCCCCTCTTTCCCCTCCGCACAGCGAAGACAGCAGACCCCGCCGCGGCCGAGATCGACGCGGAGATCCCGCGCGGAAAGCTTCTCCGCCGGCGTCCGGCAACGCACGCAGCACTCCAGGCAAGGGGCATGTCCCAGAAGGGTGAGCAGGCGCATCAGGTAGGCGAGGTGCAACAGCTCCGCCGCCAGCTCGCCGCGGTCGAGCTCCTGCAGGGCGAAGCGAAGCAACCCGTAGAGATCGCCCTGCGGGAGCTCCTCGGCGGCCCCGTCGTGGGCGAGCTCCGCCCACAGGCCGGCGTAGCCGGTCCGCAGGGGATGTTCGCGGATGCGCGCGAAGGCGTTTTTCAGGCTCGCCTCCTGCAGCCGCGGCAGGCCCCGACCGTGTTGCACGACGGCTTCCAGTTCGGTGAAGACCTCCAGGACCCCGCTGAAGCGACGGCGGCTTTTTTTGGCCGCCTTGGCGATCACGGAAAGACGGCCGTGGTCCGGCGAGAGCAGCGTGAGGATCAGATCGCTTTCCCCGTACTCCGTCTTGCGGAGCAGGATCGCCGGGACGGTCAGCGGCTCGGAGCGCGCAGTCATGGCCAGGAGCGAAAGCGCCGCGGGGCGCGCTTCAGGGAAGGTGCAGGTTCACGATCTGCCCCCGGCGGCCGGCGAGGGGAACGGGGTTGCCGTTGAGGTTGAGCCGCACGCCGCCGGCGTTTCCGATCAACAGATTGAAGCCGGAGCGGGCCTCAAGGGTGAGTTGCATGCCGGGCCGAAGCACGTACTCGCGCGGGGTTCCCTGATCGACGGAGACCTTGATCCAGCCTTCTTCCTGGGCGAAGACGAACAGCTCGTGGCGCCGCTCGGCGGGCGCAGACGGAGCGATCGGCGGCGGCGGGTGGGGAAGCGGGAAGGCGAGCAGCTCGGCACGTACCTCGGAGGATTCGGGGTTGCGGCCATCCGGCCGGAACGCGACCCGGTAGGCGAAGAGGCTTCCGCCGACGAGGAGGGCGAAACCAAGCAAGCCGAACAGAAAAAAACGCAGCCGGCGCAGGCCGCCGCGCTCCTGCCCCGGGGAAATCGGGGGGCGGCGGAGGATGCCGCGACAGCGCTCGTAGCACCCGAGGATTTCCTCCGCCTCGAGCCCGACGGCCCGGGCGAAGGACCGCAGGAAGCCGCGGAGGAAAGGTTCCGGGGGCAGCCGCTCGAAGTCTTCTTCCTCGATCGCCTGCAGGAGCTCCGAGCGGATACGGGTTTCGGCGGCGATCTGCTCGAGGGAAAGACCGCGTTCCAGGCGTGCGGTCCTGAGGCGCACCCCGAAACAGGCGGCGGCCCCCTCCGCCTGCGGCGGGTTGTTCCGATGCACGTTCCGAGCGGTTCGGGTCATGGTGCGGCGCTCTCTCTCTTTACGGCTCGGCCACGATCCGGATGTGGGCGCGTTTGCGCAGCTCCGCCAGCCAGGCTTCGAAGCGGCGGTCCAGCACCTCGCGGTAGAGGGTTTCCTGAATCTCCGCTTCCACCTCGGAAAGCGGCTTTCCGCCCTCTTCGCGCATCTCCTGCACGTAGACGACCTGGTCGCCGAACTCGGAGGCGACGACCGGGGAAACCTCTCCCGCCTTCATCGCGCGCACCGTCTCCCGCAAAACGGGGGTCAGGGAGTCCAGACGGATCAGGCCGAGATCGCCGCCCTGGATTTCGCGGTCCGCCGCGACGGCGCGGCGGACGACGTCCTCGAAGGAGGCGCGGCCCGAGGCGACCTCGGCGCGCGCCTCTTCGAGAAGCCGGCGGGCCGTCCCGCGCGCGGCGGAATCGGCGTCCGGGGCGAGCCGCACATAGAGGTTCCACAAGTGGACGCGGATCCCCCCGCCGTAACGGGCTTTGTTTTTCTCGTAGTACTCTTCGATCTCCCGACGCGTGATCACCACCTTCGAGCGCACCTCGCGCGTGAGCAGACGGCTGCGCTCGATTTGCTGCCGCACCTGGCGGCGATATTCCTCCCACGTGAGCCCCTCTTCGCCGAGCTGCCGCTTGAGCTCCTCTTCGGAAAGGGAGCGGCTCTCCCGCAGCTGCAGGATCTGCCGGTCGACCTCGGCCTCGGAAACGGAGATCTTGTGGCGCTGGATCTCCTGCTGGGTGAGCCGGGCGTGGATCAGGTTGTCGAGGATTTCCCGGCGCAAGCCGGCGATCGCCTGACGCTCGGCATCGGGCGGGAGCCGGCGGGCCTGGAGGTCTTTCAGAAAGGGACGCATCTCGGCCTCCAGGTCTTGGAGCGTGATGATGTCGTCGTTCACCACGGCGACGATGCGATCGACCAACGTGGCCTGCGCGGCCGAGGAAGCGAAAACCTCCCCTCCTCCGACGGCGAGCAGGCCGCAGCACAGCCAGCAAAACCAGATACGGCGGGTCATGGCCCGTCTCCTTCGGGCGGGGTCAAGGGGTGCCCCGGGCGCGTTCGGCGGCATCGCGTCCCGAGAGAATCGCTTCCCAGCGGACCGGGTCGACACGAACAGGCGTCTTGCGCCGCAGCGACTCGACCCACAAGGTGAAGGCCTCTTCGCGTTTTCGGCGCCGCAGGTCCTCGATCAGCATCTCCCGCAGCCGGCCCCCGTCTTCCCCGGAATCGGCTTTCTTCGCTTTTCCCTGAAAATGCCGCTCGTAGTGCTCCTGCAGTTCGGCGGCATCGAGGGGCTCCTGCTCGGCGAATTCCTGTTGCATGACCTTTTCGAGAAGCAGCCGGCTCTTCAGCCGCTCCTTCCATTCCTCGAGCGGCACGGCCGATTCGACGAGCGTCTGCTCGAAGGCCCCGGGCGGATATTGCGCCCGCACGGAAGCGACCGCGGCTTCCAGCTCTTCCTCGCCCACGGCGATCCCTTTCTCCCGCGCGTGCTGCCGGATCAACAGCTCGGTGGTGAGTTCCTCGAGCAGCCGTTCGCGGGCCGCACGCAGCTCGGGGGCTCCGGGCTCGAGGCTTCCCGGATAGGCGGTCTTTCGCAGCTCGAAGGCTCGGTGGAAATCGCGGGCGAAGAGTTTCTCCTGACCGACCGAAATGAGCGGTTCTTCCCCGGCTTCGAAGGCCGGCTGGCCGCAGGCCGCCAGGACAAGAGCGAAGGCCAGCAGCCCGCTTCGCCGCCTGATGCTCGGAGCCGATGGCGACCCGGCCGCCGCGGCGGGCAAGAACGCACATAAGAATTTAATTTTCCTCATGATTACCATTCTGCGCGAAGGCCTGCAAGATGTTTTTCACCTGCGCAAGGCGCGCGGTCGTCGAGCCCGGCGCCAGGCGGATCCGGAGACCGCCCCCCGTCAGCAGTTCGCAGGCCTGCGGGTTCTGTTGCACGAACTCGAGCACCGCCTCGGCAACGGCGGGTTTCCCGTCCGCGAAATGGACCACCATGAGCTGTTCGGTGACATCCAGCCGTTCCACCCCCGCCCGGCGGGCGAGGATCCGCAGCAGAATCTTGAAGAGGAGATTGGCGGCCTCCTCGGGCGGAGGCCCGAAGCGGTCGCTCATCTCGGCGCGCATGTCGGCGACTTCCCGCGGCTCGGTCATCCGCGCCAGCCTCCGGTAGAGGATCAGGCGCTGATCGATGTCCGGGACATAAACGGAGGAGAGATAGGCCGAGAGCGGCACGTGGATTTCCGGCTCGAGGGCGCGCTCCGGGGGTTCGCCCTTCAGCTCGGCGATCGCCTCCTCCATCAGCTTGAGAAACATGTCGTAGCCCACGGCGGCGATGTGGCCGGACTGCGAGGCGCCGAGGATGGTCCCTCCGCCGCGGATCTCGAGATCGTTCATCGCGATCTGGAAGCCGCTTCCCAGGTCGCTGTGCTCCATGAGGACCTTGAGGCGCTTGCGCGCGTCGGCGGTGAGCAGGCTCTCGGCGGGGATGAGAAGATAAGCGTAGGCCTGCGCCTCGGAGCGGCCCACACGGCCGCGCAGTTGGTAAATCTGGGCGAGTCCGAAGCAATCGGCGCGGTGGATGATGATCGTGTTGGCGTTGGCGACGTCGAGCCCGGACTCGATGATCGTCGTGCACACGAGCACGTCGATCTCGCGCCGCAGGAAGCGGAGCATCACCGCTTCGAGGTCCTCTTCGGCCATCTGCCCGTGGGCCACGCCCAGCCGGGCTTCGGGGACCAGCCGCCGCAGGCGCTCGGCGAGGGCCTCGATCGTCTGCACCGTGTTGTGCACGAAATAAACCTGGCCGGAGCGCCGCAGTTCGCGCCGGATCGCATCGGCGATCACCTCGGGGTCGAATTCGCAGACCGTGGTGACGATCGCCTTGCGGAACTCCGGGGGGGTCTGGATCAGGCTGATGTCCCGCAGGCCGGTGAGCGAAAGATGCAGCGTCCGGGGGATGGGAGTCGCCGTAAGGGCGAGCACGTCCACGGTGGAGCGCAGGCGTTTGAGTTTTTCCTTGTGCCGCACGCCGAAGCGCTGCTCCTCGTCGATGACGAGCAGCCCCAGGTCTTTGAAGGCGACATCCTTTTGCAACAGGCGGTGGGTCCCGATGACGATGTCGATCGTTCCCCGGCGGAGGCCCTCGAGGATGGCCGCCTGCTCGCGGCCGGAACGGAAGCGGCTCAAACAGGCGACGTGGACCGGATGACGCTGAAAGCGGGTGCGGAAGGTTTCGAAGTGCTGCTCGGCGAGGATCGTCGTCGGAACGAGCACGGCCACCTGCTTGCCGTTCAGAACGGCGAGAAACGAAGCCCGCAACGCGACCTCGGTCTTGCCGTAGCCCACGTCCCCGCAAACCAGGCGGTCCATGGGCACGGGCTGCTGCATGTCCTGAAAGACCTCTTCGATCGCCCGGATCTGGTCGGGGGTCTCCTCGTAGGCGAAACCCGCCTCGAAATCTTTGAGGGAATCGTCGATCAGGCGACAGGCGAAGCCCTGCTCCACGCGCCGGCGGGCGTAAAGCTGCAAGAGCTCGCCGGCGATTTTTTCGGCCGAGCGCTTGACGCGCGCCTTGACCCGCTCCCAAGAGGCTCCCCCCAGCCGGTCGAGCGCCGGCTCGCAGCCCTCCACCCCCAAGTATTTCTGGATCAGGTTCATCCGGTCGACGGGGAGGTAGAGCCGATCCCCGCCCTGATAGGAAAGGGCGAGAAATTCGTTTTCCACTCCGTCCACGGCGAGCCGCACGAGGCCTTCGTAGCGGCCGATCCCGTGGTCGGAATGCACGACCCAGTCGCCCTGCTTCAACTCCTGCAGGCCGAGAAGCCGCTCGCGGGGGGGGGCCGGAGGCCTGGCGCGGCGCACGGCGCGCACGCCGAAGATCTCCTCTTCGCTCAGGAGGGCCAAGCCTTCCGCCGGCCAGACGAAGCCGTTTCCGACCCGGCCCAAGCAGAGCACGGGCCGCAAGTCGCCTTCGTCGTTCGGGAAAACGGCGCTCTTGCGGAAACTCAAGCCGTAAGGGGAGAGAAGATCCGCGAGCCGTTCGGCCTGGGATCGGCTTCGGCAGGCGACCACCACGCGCAGCCCGGCCGCGCGCCGCTCGCCGATCCAGGAGACGAGCGGCCCGAAAAGGTTTTCGGCCTCGCGCTGCCGACGCAGGGAAGCGGTCAGCTCCGAGGTGGATTGGATCTCGGCCCGCAGATCCCGGGTCGGTCCGGGCGGAGGGGAGGATTCCGCCGCCTGGACCGGGATCTCCTTCAGCACCAGGCTTGCCGCCTCCTCGAGGCGCCGCACCCCCTCCGCGGCGGGCAGGTGCACCCGTTCCGGCTCGACGCAGAACTCGCCGCGCTCGCGGGCCGACTGCCAGAGGCTTGCGGCACGGCGCTCGAACTCGGCGGCGGCGGCGCGAAGCTCGGCGGGGGCGACCAGAACGACCCGCGCGGGGAGCGGCAGGAAGTCGAAGAGGGCCTCCGTTTCCGGATAGATCAGCGGCAGGAGGGATTCGATCCCGGAGAGGGACTCAAGCCGGGAGAGGCCGCCGGTGATCTCGCGTACCCGGGTGGGGGAAAGGCCGAGATCGGCCGCCTGCAGGCGCACACGGTTCAGGATCTCGGGCATGCGCGGCGGCTCGAGGATCGCCTCGCGCGCCGGCAGAAGCACGGCCTCGCCGACGGCACGCAGATGCCGCTGGTCCGCGGCCGAAAAAAACCGCAGCGACTCGACACGGTCGCCGTAGAACTCGATCCGCAGGGGATCGGGGTAGAGCGGGGAGAAGACGTCCACGATGCCGCCGCGGACCGAGAAATCGCCGGGCTCCTCCACGATCGCGGTGCGCAGATACCCCCCTGCGAGGAGTTTGGCCACCAGGCGCTCGCGCTCGATCTCCTCGCCCTCGAGGAGGAGCTCGGCGTAGCGCACGAGCTCGGCCCGCGGCAGAACCCGCTGCAGAAGGGCCGGGACGGGGGCGATGACGACCGGCGGCTCTTCGCCGGCGGTCAGCCGGTAGAGAACGCGGATGCGCTCGGCCGCGGTGAGGTTGTGAGCGGAAATCGCCTTGAAGGTGACCTGGGGATAGGGCGGAAAAAGATGCGCCTCCGGTCCTCCGAAGAAGCGCAGATCCTCGGCCAGGCGCCGCCCCTCCTCGAGCGAGGGGACGGCGATCAACAGCGGGCCGCCGTGGGCGGCGCAAAGCCGCGCGAGCACGAGTCCGCGCTCGCTTCCGGCAACGCCGCTCACCTCGACCCGCCCGCTGTGCTGCAACACCTCGCGGACGATGGTCGCGGCGCTGACGGGGGCTTGATTTTGCAGCATGGAAACAGTAAAAAAGAATCAGCCCGCCGTGCCGACGTAGCTCAATCGGCAGAGCAGCTGATTCGTAATCAGCAGGTTATCGGTTCAAGTCCGATCGTCGGCTCCATCGAAA
>CALIUY010000037.1 GCA_938048455.1 uncultured Desulfobacterales bacterium
TCCGGTGGCGGTGTCTCCTTCAGATTTTCCCAAGCGAAGATCCGCGCTTGGTACGCTACCAGTCGGTCAATGGCCTCCCACATGCGCACCACCGCAGGGTTCGACTTGTCGCTCAGCCCCAGGAGGCCATGCAGCTCAAGATGCCGCAGCGTCCAGGCCGGTGTCCCCTCCCGCTCGCCAAGAATCGTCGCTCGACGGCGCGGGTCCGCCAGCAGCTGCCCGATCACCGCCTCCTGCGTTGTCGGCGCTACGCCCGAGGGGAAGGCCTCCGGGACCTCCTCTGCGAATGGCTCCTTAATCGAGACGGCCTCTGGGGCCGCCGCCTCTTCGACGCGAACAGACGCTATAGGAGATGCCGGAATCGTCGGTTCCGATTCCTCCTTCCCGCTTTCCGGTGTGCCGGACGGTACCGGTAGACTCTCCTCTTGTACAGGCTCCTCCGCCTCGCTCATCCTGTTAGACGGAGACAGCAAATAGGCCGCTTCCTCCGATCTAATCATGATCCCCTCAGAAGTGACCCCTGTTGGGTGCATCTCCGGCGCTGCGCCTGCCAAACTGGCTTCGGCCAGGAACGCGTCTGTATCCGCCTCGTCGGCAGGCACCTCTGGATAGGCTGCTGTATGTGTCTCTGGGACGGATGGGCCGGTAATCGACACCTCATCCCAGCCCATCGTCGTGGTGGTGGCTACCACCCCAGCCACAGGCTCCACTGTGCCCGGCGCTGGCAAGAACTCGCTCTCTTCGAGAGGGATCTTGATCTCCTCGCGTTCACGGGTGTTCATCACCCGATGCATCGCCACCTCCTCTACCGGGCCCCCCGCTCCCCAATCTATTGTTGGCGCACCGATGTCGTCCTCGATCACCATTGGACCCGACGTCTCGTCTGACCCGACCCCGCAGGACACGGACTCCGCCGATGGCGCCGGAAGGGCGATGTCGTCCTCGATGTGGACAGGCCCCGCCTCTGACGCAGAAGGTACTGCCTCCCCGTCGTAAGCTTCGGGAGGCTCGACCTCCCGCATAAACTCGTCCGGATTGACCGGCCTGCCCTCGCCGCTCTGCGACGGCGTTAGGAATTCCTCCTCTTCTTCAGAGGACGCACGCGCCATCCCCACTGCTGCCGCGCTCTCCAGCATCGACAGCGCTGTTGCTCCACGCATGCCGAAGTTTATCATCGCTGATCGCGTCTGCGGATCTAGCTCCGCAGCCAGACGACGGGCGTCCTCGAGCATTTTCGGCGGACGCTGTCCCGCCCGTACCGTTATCCAAGCCGCATACCACGCCATGATTCGATCGGGCAGGGGTTGATCCACCCCCTCTTCCGATGTTTTCTCCGCCATCCTCTGCGGCTCTGCCTGCGCCCGCGGCACTTCCACCGCCTTTCGATCTGCCTGTGCCGCCCGCCTGACCGCCCCCCGTTCAGCTGTTTCGGTCGTTTGCCGCCGCAGCTGGCCGAACAACCCCGAGACCGCCGCGCCTATGGCCGGACTTCGCTCAGCCGCCTCGGCCGCTTTCTGTCGCAGCCGGCCAAACAACCCTGAGACCGCCGCGCCTATGGCATCTCCGATCGCCGCCGCCTTCTGCGCCACTACCGCCGCTGTTTCTTTGCGCCGAGGCGTCCCGACTTCCTCTTCGACCTTCTTTGGTGTTTCTAGATCCCGCGCCGCTGTTTGTTCCCAGCCCGGTGGTGAGGGCGTAATATGCTCCTGCTCGACCAGCGCCGTGTTCCGCGCAGGCGCCTTCTCTTCGACTAGACGGAAGATTTCCGGTCGCGCAGGACGTTGTGGCCGCCCCTTCACTTCGATCTCTTTCGGCCGCCTCCACAGGGCCAACATCCCCATTCCCGCCACCGGCAGACCTACGAAGGGTCCAACGGATGCCGCCAGGAGCGGAATTGCGAGGGATGGCGCGGAGACCAGGAACTCAGGCTGCTCGACTAAGACCGTCAGGCTTTTCCACCAGAAGGTTAGCAGCCCGTTCTGGAGGATCGCGTCAGAGAAGGCAGGATCCGCAAGGAGACTTACCCAGGAGGCAGTGCTGGCGGCCAGTATGCCGAAGCCAAGGAGGAGAAAAAGCATGAGACGGAGACCTTCTCTCTCACTTCCGCAGCGTGGAAGATTTGTCGGTCTCCTCGACATTTTCTATGTCGTCCGCGATCTGAAAAGACAAGTCGTCTTCTTCCGCGGCCATCGCCACCTCCGCCGGGACAGCTCTGCCCGAACTCTTTTCCTTCAGCGGCAGATGCCGCTCCAAGACCTCTCTGAAATCCTTTTCGAGCGCCCCTTGGTTCAACCGGAGGCCCACGATGGCCTCCAAGCGCTCCCGGAGCGTCTCCGATAGCACCCTCCCAAAGACCGCCTCGATCTTCGCTCGCGTCGGGGCGATTACCTTCTCGCGTTCTTTCTGGATCTGTTCTAGTAGTTCCCGCGCCCGGGCCTCTTTCTGCTCGATTGCTCTTAGGCGTCCGATCTGCGACTTCGCCATCCGACAACTCCTTCCTTGCGTGTGGCCGGACCTCGTCAAGGTAGGATCCGGCGGATCTCCTCTGCCGTGACTAAGGGACGACGCTCCTCCTGCCGGTGCATCCTCTTAATGCGTGCCAGCAAGACTTGCCAACGCTCCTCGTCTTTCTCTACTCCCTCCAGGGCCGAAATGTCTTCCCCCTCTGCCTTTAGGAACGGCGCCACTCGCGCTAGCAGATCCCGCCGCTGACGCATCAAGTCCACTTCCGCTTCCGCTTCTTCTGCTCTAAGGAGGCGCTCCTCTTCCTCCAGGAGCGCCCGGCGCTCTTCTACCCCTCGCTCAAATGCCTCCCGACGCGCACGCAGATCCGCCATCCTCGATCGGACGAGCGCCAGGCGCGCGGCCGGTCCACCTCGTATGTCAAGACTGATGGGACCACCCATTGGCCATCACTCCGCCGGCGGCCATACTAAACAGGCGTTACGACGTCTGCCTTCCACCTCGACCTCGACCCTTCCTTCGCCTCGGCAGTGCTCGGCCAGCGCGAGGCCCCCGTTTGCTCGGGAGAGCGCCAGGTAGAGATCCTCCTCCTCCTTTGAGGCCCAGCGTGAGACCGGTGTAGGCACCGGCATGGGAACCTCCATCACCACCGGTGGTGCCGCAGGCACCGGCTGGGGCAAGGCCACCCAGACGCCGACACCGCCCGCTCCAGCACCCAACAGCATGCCAATTAGGAGGCCTACTATCAGACTGCCACCCTTGCGGTTGCTTCGCGCCGCCTGTGCTGCCTCCAGAGATAGCGCATGGGCCAGGCCGCCTTTTCCCTCCTGCAGCGCTCTGATATCGGCCAGAAGGTCTTCGACCACCGCTTCCTTCGCTCCGGGGACCTCTCGTATGAAATTGACCCGCCGCTCGAGAGGCGCGCCGCGGAGGGCATTGATCTCTTCTGCTATTCCCTCATCGCGGCCCGTCAGGGCCTGCTCGCGCAGGTCTTCAAATTCTCGCGTCATCTTTCTCATCTCAACCCTCCGTCGTCGGCAAGATGCCGGTCATTGAACGCCGCATCGCCTCGAACCAGGCCGCGATGTCGCCGCGCGCCCGCTTTGCCTTTGGCCGGGCAAACCCGAACCTCTTCTGGATCTCGTCGGGCTCCATGGCAATGATGTCGAGAAAACGCATTCGCTCCCGTTGAAAGTCCTCCCAGCCCTCGGAGACGATGCGCTGCATCTCCACTATCCGCACTCGAGATCCCTCCATCTCGAAGACTTCTCGAGGGGAAAAGTACCGGTCAAATCCCTCCCCGTCGCGCGCGTTCAGCACCAGCACCCGCTCTGCTGAAGGCATCGCCCCGTGGAGGCTACGAAGCGCTTCCAGCGCTCCCCGAACGCTTTCATTCTCCGCTACCGTCGGGACAAGTGCAATCACCCGCACCTCCTCGTCCACCATGTCCTCGTCAAGACGCGATAGGCGGCAGTATTCAAGGAAGGCAGGGTCCTCGTTAGCCCCCAGATCAAGAAGGGTATCTCCCGCCTCAATGGCCTCCACGATGGGGTCATAGTGGCCAAGAACAAGGTTCGGGTTCTTGCGGATCTCCGAGATCGGCGGAGCACCCTCGAATGAAAGGACCCTGTCGGCGCCTATGAAGGAGGAAAGGCGCTTGCGCGAATCGATCTCGAGAAAGCGCGGCTCCCGGCCGGCTAGGCTCATCAGGTCCGCCACCGCTACGGAGAGGGTTGTCTTCCCGACGCCTCCCTTGGAGTTCAGGACCCAGACGCTAATTTTTTCCTCGCTCATGAGGGTGAGCCTCCTGGATGGATGTAGTCTGCATCTTAGCGCCGCTGGTCTCCGCCGCAACGCTGGCTGCTGGAAAGGATTTGGAGACGCGACGCTCTGAGGCCGCTCTTGCCATCTCGCGGAGAATTCGCCCGCGATCCACCCCCTCCAGAACCTTCGCCTCCTCCCGCCGCGGGCGCACCGCCGCATCCCCCTCCGACGGAATGGAGCCCCTTGTGACGGAAGCTCCTGACTTGGCAGGTGCCGTGACGGCAGATGCCCCCTCTGCTCGCGCCTTCAGGCGCAGACGATAGACCACCGACCTAAGGTCTGAGCCAGATACAGGACGCCCGTTCCTCCAAGCTACCCCAGCCTCGGCCAACACTCCCGCGATCTCGTCCCAGGTTAGATCCGGCTTTACTTCTTCGATGACCGGCAGAAACGCCCGCACTGCCCCCTCTACCGTCCTCCCCCATGACGGGGTGGTAGAACGCCCCCGAGACGCCCGCTCCCGCAGCGCCTTCTCCACCCGGAGCTTCGTCGGATACGAACCCTGCATTATCAGAACCCTTTTCTTCTTAAAAAATCCATAAACTTCAAGACGTTAACGCTTTTGCTATACGGCGCGCAGCACATTTGTAGTGCTGCGTTATATAGCGCTTCTTAAGCCCCTGTTTCAACTGCCAGAAATAGGCTATTCTATGATACGTTCTCCCTGAAGCCTGATCTTCCCTTAAGAGACCCCTTCTCTTCTTTGAGAGACCACCCGTCGGCGTGTCGTTCTACCTAGCCAACGCCTTATCGTGACGGGATGACCCTGCCTGCGGCAGATATTATTATGATTAAATGTAGGCGCAATAACGCAGATTAAATAGCAGCGCCTTGCGGAGCGCACTCCAGCGTGCCATCTTGGCTTTGACCACTCTGGCGCGGCGTCTACACAGACGGCCACAAGTGTGGCGGACCTGATCGGAAGCAGACACTATGAAAGAGCAGATCGGACGTCTCCGAGGCCTGGATATGAAACTGACGAGGCTTTCCGGGGCGGACGGGGAGTTTCGAAACGGCGTCCGCCGCGCCGGTCTGCGTCCGAGTTACGCGTCCTGGAAGGTCGCGGGCACGCGCCCAGCTTCCGACCGAGGGGTGACGTTCCATTTCAAGCACACCTTCGTTACCAAGGGGCGCCACAGTTCCGAATCGTGGCAAGAGATCACCACTGCGGCAAAGCATCAGAGCTATATCGAGCGTCCCTCCGCCCTCGAGCGGGAGGAGGGACCTGGGCTCGACATGGGGCCTCCCGGAACACCGCCGGCAGTACATCTGCCGAAGGGAGGAAGGCCTGCAGCGGAGTCTGCGGAGGACCTCGAGCTCGCTTTTCCAGAGGCTGTCCGGATCCCTGGCGTGCTGTCCTTCGGCACCCTCGGAAAGGATAAGGCGATGCGCGTCGACTTTTGGCGAAAGGTGGAGGCGGCAGAGGGGCGCCGCGGCCGCGTCCAGTGCAGGATCATCCTCGAGCTGCCCCATGAGGCGGATCAGGCGACTCGTTTCCGAATCGCCCGCGACTTTGCCCGCGTTTTCGAGGAGATGGGTCTTCCTTACTGGTGCGCAATCCATGCTCCGAGCGGGCACAATGATGCTCGCAACTGGCATCTTCACATCGTCTACCACGACCGTCCGGCTCGCAGGACGCCCGACGGGCGGTGGGACTTCGAGATCGAGGAGACCTACCGGACCCCAACCAGGGCGTGGCGAACCCACCACCCCCATCGGCAGGTCAAGAACCGTAATGCGCAGGGCAGGGCCTGGGTCCTGTCGTTGCGCCGGAGGTATGCTGACGTAGCTAACTTCCACCTTAGCGCGGCCGGGATCGAAAAGCGCTATGACCCCCGGCCCTACCGGGAGAGCGGGGTGCTGAAGCAGGCGACGCGCCATCTCGGGACGCGGTCCGGCATTGTCGAGACCTATGGGGTCGAGACCAGGCGGGGGACAGAGAACGTCCGGCGCGAGGTGGACTTTCGTCTTTCCCAGGGCGCGATCCGCCTGCGCGCCCGGATCGCGGAGGCGGACGCGATCGCGGGCCGCCTCGACAGCCTGATGGCGCGCGCCCCGGAGATCGTGGGGGATGAGGTTCGGGAGGGGCATGCCCGCCTCGCAGAGGCCAGAGCCGCGGCGCAGGAGGAGGCGCGACTGCGCCAAGAGGAAGAGGCTCATCGCATCGCCGCCGAGGCGGTGCTGCTTCGGCTCGAGCAGCGTACCCGCTTCCTCGATCGGGAAAGCGAGCGCCTGCTCCTGCGCCCGCCTCCTGGGGTGGATCGGGACGCCGCATGGGACGCAGCCGAGCGCCTCCTTAAGGAGCGACGCCTGGCCCTCGAGACGCGCTCGAGCATGGAGGCGTTCGCCGCTGACGCCTTGGCGCGCGCCTTCGAGGCGGGGAAGGCAGCAGCCTCGGCCGGGATGCTGGCCGAGGCTGCGATCCGGGCGGCGGTGGACGCGGAGGGGCGCGGGATGGAGGCGTTGGGCCGCGCCAGCGGCGCCTCCGCTGCCCAGATCGCGGACGCCCGGTCGGCTGCGGCTATCGCCGACGCGATTGCGCGCCACACCGCCACTCTCTCGGAGGTGGAGGCTTCTCCGGGGGAGGTGACTACACAGACACCGGAGAAGGCGCCGCGGGCAACGCAGGTCCAGGCATTTGTTCAGGTCCAGGTCTCTAAAACTGGTCCGTTTGTTGTCCCAACGCCGGAGACGGAACAGCCTGGTCTCTCTCGGGACGGCGCACCCCCCGAGGCCGGGGCCTCTCTATCCGCCGATGGACCTCTCCCAATCCGTCCGGAGGCGGCGCCGACGTCGCCTGTGCCGCTCACAGCGTCGGCGGCTTCCGCGGATCCAGAAGTCATGGCCCTGACGGCGCTGTTCGGTGAGGTACCAATCCGGCGGGAGCGGCCGCAGGACGACCCGGACGCCTTCCTACTCTCCGCGCGCCCGACGGTCGCTGAGATCCAGGCCTTCCAGGAGGAGGTCCGCGCCCTCGGGAACCGCGAGCTGCGACGGCGCGCAATTGCCACCAGAGACGCTGCGGATCTCACCGACGATCCTCTGCGCCGCCGAGGCTATCTGGCGGCTTGGCAGGGGCTGCGCGAGATCGCACGGCGCCGCGGCCTTGACCTCGACACCGGGCAACACGATCCTCGGCGCGCGACCGATCCCACGGAGGCGAACCGGCATACCGACAGCGCGATCCTACCCGAGGAGGAGGCCCGGATCCGGGGTCGCATCCGGCAGATGCGCCTGAGGTAGGAGATGAACGACAGATGAAAGGTGGATAGGACGCGGTTGACGCCCTCGCCTGTGGTTATAGAAAACTGATCAACAACCACCTCGGACGGCAAACGTTCGGGGGACGAACTTCGGAACCGTGCGCCCCTGGAGACCCGCCTCCCCGGGGGCGCAGTCTTTTCAAAGCCCGTGCGAAGAGAACCGCCTGTACTCCCGACACCTGGGGTGCAGGCGGACGGTGGTTGCGCACCATCCGCCACAGCGGACCAGTGTCGCCAGCAAGAAGCCCCTCGGCCGCGGGGCCCTAAAGAGGATCCGTCCTCTCCGGTGCACGAGGAGGGCACCGGCCTCTGCCGGCATCCCGGGCGGGGCGGCGCGGATCTCGACATGGTCGAGTCGAAAACGGGCCAGGACCCCAGCGGACAGGCCAGCCTCCTCGATCCCGCCGGTAGCGAGGAGCACCGGCGCGGAGGCGGGACCGGTCTAGGCCACCAGAAACAGGTGGCGCAGCATCCAGGCAAGCGGCGAGAGTCCAAAATGGAGAAAGGGAACAGCGCCGACAAGATCGACGTCCTGCAACAACCGCACGGTCCCGCCTAGCCCGAGGCGGGTCTAGAGGATCCACAGCACGAAATCCGACGGCGCTGCGCCACCGAGGACCGCCAGCACCGAGCGCACAGGACCACCGGCGGCCGGTAGCGGTCGTCCACGCGCGGCGCGTAGGCAATCGAGCGCTTCGGCCCGGCCTTCGGGAGGACGGTCGGCAGCAGGCGCGGCGGGGATGACCGGAAACCGTACCAAGGCCGATCTTCTCCGGCATTTAAGCTATGGCGGTGCGCCGATTTCCATCGTGCGTCTGTACATCGAGCAGCAGCAGACGCCACACGGAAAACGAGCCGAAGGCGACGTTTCGACAAAACCAAAGACAAGGACGGCGACGCCGTCCGCGCTATCCTTCCCCGCCCTAAACGGCGGGGCTTGCCGCGTACCGGGTCAGGAACACCCTTTGATTGCAGGATACGATTACTCAAAAGATCTTTGCCTCAGTCGCTGCGATTGAAGGACAAGACATAGACATGCGCGATCATTTCCCTTGGACAGGCTCAACAAGACGCCGAACCAGACGAAAGCAGCGGCGTTCGGCCTCGCCACATCAAGGGGCTAGCGGAAAAGATCTGCACGGCCTGAAGGCAGGATGAAGACGCCGAAAGGGGATGTCGAACCGCCCCAGGCGGCGGGAACTATATCCGGGAAGCCCCGCTGCGGCCGGGGCAGGTTCCGAAGCCCCCGCGCCGACCGCACCGGCGCCCCCGTCCTCCGCGACGGGCGTGGGATCCACGTCAAGGAGGAGATTCCATGACGCAGACCCCCGACGCCCCTCCGCCGGCGCCCGTGCCGGCGCGCGCGCCCTTGCCCATGACCTACGAAGACGTCGCCACCCTCGCCGCGGCGTTGTCGCCCGACAACTTCCGTCTGGCCGTGCGCATCGTCTCGTACCACGCCGCTTTCGGTCAGGGCATGCCTGAAGCCATCGCCACGACCTTTCTCGGGATCAACCGCCGAAAGTGGGAGAAGGCCGCGGCCGCCCTGCGCCCCTTCTTCGAGACCGCGAACGGGCGTTGGACCCTGCCCTCCGCCCGCAGCCTCGCTGCTCCGCCCCGGCCCACTGCCTCTTGGGCCGGCGAGGACGCGCTCGGAATGCGCACCCCTCACGCTAGTCTCCCCTCCGGGGTCCCCGCCAGCGGTGCCACCCTGCCGCTGCTCGTCGCGGGGGTCAAGCCCGCCCTGCCCGCACGTCCCGCCGAGGCGGCGCGCAAGGTCCCGAGCCTGGCGCAACACATCTTCAAGGCCGGCGTCGCTCTGCTCGTAGGCGCCGGTCGCACAGAGGTCCAGGCGCGGCAGTGCATCGCCCGCCTCCTTAAGGACTGGGACGACGGCGATGTCGCCGAGGCCATTGACGCGGCGCTAAAGCAGGAGCTGGTCGACCCCTACTCCTGGATGCGGGCTCGCCTCAAGGCGGTCGCGGAGAGGCGCGACCCGGCGAAACCGTCACCGGCGGCTGCTAATCCCCCCGCGCGACGCCAGGTCGTGCGTCCGGCGCGGCCCATCGCCTCCCCAGACCTACTCGGGGTCTCCGAGGGCATGGCTGCACGAATCCGCGCCGCCTCCGCCCGCCACCGCACAACCGCTCTCGCCGCCCCAGCGAAGGCCGAGGAGGACGCCGCATGAGTGCTGACCGCCGTCGCCGCGAGCCCGGCGCCCGCGTGGTTCAGCTGGACCAGCGTGGCGCCGCACCAACAGCCAGCCCGATCCTTGAAGCGACCGTCCTCGGCGCCCTGATCGCCGAAAACGGGATCTGGCCAGAGGTCTCCTTCCTAACTGGCTCGGACTTTTCCGAGCCCGCCCACCAGCTCATCTTCGAAACCTGCGCGGAACTACTTGCGGCCGGACGTGCCGCGACGGTCGGGATCCTCTCCCAGCGCCTCGGCGCAGATCTACAGGCCTACGGCGGATCAGCCTTCCTTGCCGATCTTGTCGCCTACGGCCAGACGGCCGTGCCCGCCATCAGCGAGGCCGCGCGGCAGCTGCGCGCGGCCACGCTCTGGCGGCGCCTTCAGGCCATCGGCGCACGCCTGCAGGAGGATATCCGCCAAGGCGGAGACACACCCGAGGACGTCGCCTCCACCACCATCCGTGCGCTTGAAGAGGCGCTACTGGGCGCGCAACCGACAGCACGCACCAAGCGTGAGGTAGCGCGCGCGGCCTACGAGATGGCTATCCGCGACGAGCCGCGTGCCCAGACCGGGATTGAGGGACTCGATCTCGTAACCCAGGGCGGCCTCTTCGCTCGCCGCCTCTACGCCATCGGCGCTGAGTTCGGACGGGGAAAGACAATCCTACTTGGTAGCATCTCCCACAACCTCAACGCCGACGAAGTCCGCCATCTCTTCATCTCGATGGAGACACCCCCCGAAGATATCGAGATCCGCAACATCGCGCGGGGGATCGGGCAGAATGCTGCTTTGCTCAACGACCCT
>CALIUY010000038.1 GCA_938048455.1 uncultured Desulfobacterales bacterium
AAAAAAGCTGGTCGGAGGACCGAGGGCCGTTCGGCTTAATGATAGTCTGCCGCTTGCCACACGCCGGCGAAGCCAGGGAAGGCTCTCATCCCGACTCTCCAAGAGGCCGGAGTCGCTTCTTTTCGAGACGGGAAGAAATGGCTCGAGACGGTAAGAAATGGCGGTCCGGCCGGCATCCGCAAAGGCGTATCAGGCGCTGCCGGCAGGGTTTCCGTTACGCCGACCGAACGGCCGCGCATAAGGCGTTTTTACTGCCTCCGGCGTCCCTCGAGAAAAGCCTCGTTAGGTCCCGGCTGCTGCTCGGACGAAAGCCTCGAGGCGCGAAAAAGCCGCTCAAAGGCACCCCGGATTTTGGTCTTGGTAAGGATGTAGTCGGAGGGCTTTAGAAAAGCAGCCGGGGCAACCAGGTGGCCACCCGGGGAAAGACCCAGACGATTCCGATACCGATCAGGTTGAGGGCGATGAAGGGAGCGACTCCCCGATAGATCTGCCCGGTACTCACCTCGGCCGGAGCCACCCCGCGCAGATAGAACAGGGAAAAGCCAAAGGGCGGCGTCAGAAACGAGGTCTGGAGGTTCAGCGCAAAGAGAATGGAAAGCCACAGCGGGTCGTGGCCCATCAGAATCAGGATCGGGGTGACGAGCGGCAGCAGAATGATCGTGATCTCGACGAAGTCGAGGACGAAGCCCAGCAGAAACACAATCCCCATACAGAAAAGCAGCGCTCCCGTCGCTCCGCCGGGCATGTTGGAGACGATCCAGGCGATCCGCTCTTCCGCTCCCAGTCCGATGAACACCAGAGCGAAAAAGCCGGCGGTGAGGATGGTGGCGAAAATCATGGCCGAAATGGTCATGGTCGCCGTAAGGATCGGTTGGAGAATCTTCTCCCGGGCCGCAAGCCGCACGGCCTTGAACAGCGCGACACCGCCCACCGCTACGAGCGCCAAACACATCCCTCCGGCCAGCCAGCCGATCCAGCCGATGTCGGAGCGCTGCAGGCGAACCGGGGAAATGCCGGCGACCACCGCGAGGATCAGCAGGGCGAGCGCCCCGGCGATCATCGCGCGCTTGGATTTCCCGAGACGCGCGCCGGCCAGAAACAGTGCGCCGACCGCGCCGACGGAAGCCGCCTCGCTCGGAGTGGCGACTCCGGCCAGAATCGATCCTAATACGGAAACGATCAGAACGAGCGGCGGGAGGACGGCTCCGGCCACCTCCGCGACCGAGACCGGCGGAACATCCTCGCCGCGGATCGCCGGAGCCACGTGGGGAAAAAGGCCGCTGCGGATGATCAGGTAGAGGATGTAGAGGGCCACCAACAACAGCCCCGGCATCATGGCCGCGGCGAACAACTGGCCGACCGAGAGCGTCTCGATGGAGAACTGGCCGCGGGATTGCTGCACCTGCTGGTAGGCGTTGGACATGACATCGGCGAGGATGATCAGCAGGGTCGAAGGGGGGATGATCTGGCCGAGCGTTCCTGCGGTGCAGACCACGCCGCTCGCCAAAGCCGGCTGATAGCGGAAACGAAGCATGGAGGGCAGCGCGATCAGGCCCATGGCCACGACCGTCGCCCCGACGATGCCGGTGGAGGCGGCCAACAGCGCTCCCACGACGACGACGGAAATGCCGAGCCCCCCGCGCATCCGGCCGAAAAGGCGTCCCATGGTTTGGAGCAGATCCTCGGCGATCCGGCTCTTCTCCAGCACGATCCCCATGAAGACGAACAGCGGGATGGCGATCAGGACATCGTTGGTGATCAAGCCGAAAGCCCTCTGCGCGAGCGCTCCGAGAAGCCTCAGGTCGAAGGCGCCCAGGGCCCATCCGAGAAAGGCGAACACGGTCGCCAGGCCGGCCAGCGTGAAGGAAACCGGATAGCCGATGAGGATTCCGAGGATCAGGGCCGCGATCAGGATCAGGTCCAGGGGAAGGCTCATGGTCGGTGCTCAAGGCGGATGCCGGTTTTCAGGAAAACGAGGTCCCCGATGGTTCGCGAAACGCCCTGAAGGATGAGCAAGGCGCAAAAGGCGGGAATGAGCGATTTCAAATAGAACGAGGCGGGGATCCCCCCCACCGAAACGGGCCCTTCCAGGATCTTCCAAGACGAAAGCACGGTCGGCCAGGAGAACCAGGCCAGCATCAACAGGCTGGGGAAGAGAAAAAAGAGGTGGCCGAGAAGATCCGTGATCGCTTTTCCCCGGGCCGAACGCCGGGCGTAGAAGATATCGACGCGGACGTGGCCGTCGACGAGGAAGGTGTAACCGGCCCCGAGCATGAAGAGGGTCGCATGAAAGTAGAGCACCCCCTCGTTCAGAAAGATGTAGCTGATGCCGAAGACGTAGCGGAGCAGCACGATGATGAACTGCAGCAGCACCATCCAGAGAGCGCACCAGCGGATCAGGGAGCCGGTCAGCCGATTGATCGTATCCAGAAAGGCTATCAGGAGTCTCATCGCCCGGCCAATCGCCCGGGCGGAGAGAGCCCTCCGCCCGGGAGAAAAAGATCAATACTTGTACTTCATCGCCCGCGCGTTCATCATGCCGTTGTCCGCGTAGACCATGTATTCCGCGATCGAGCTGCGGTATTTCAGAAAACTCTCGACGATCCGACGCACCAGCTCGTCGGAGCTTTCGCGCAACTCCGCGATCACCTGGCCGGCGGCGTTGCCCATGGCCGTGATCACGTCGTCGGGAAGCTTGCGCACCTGGACCCCCTGCTCGGCCACCATCTGCTTCAAGGCCAGGGCGTGTTTCGTGGTGTATTCCGTCCAGACCTGATCGTAGAGGCTGTAGCAGGCGAAGGCGACGGCCTGCTGGAGGTCGGCCGGAAGCTTTTCGAAGGTTTTCAAATTGACCGCGCACTCCTCGGCCGAGGAGGGCTCGCCGACGCCCGGCCAGTAGTAGTATTTCGCCACCTGATAGTATCCCAGCGCGGCATCGCTCCAGGGGCCGATGAACTCCCCGGCGTCGATGGTTCCGGTCTGCAAGGCCTGGAACATCTCGCGGCCGCTCAGCGCCTGCACGGCCATTCCCAGCTTGGAGCACATCTCGGAGGCCAGCCCCGTGGTGCGAAAGCGCAGTCCCTTGAAGTCGTCGGCGGACTTGATTTCCTTGCGGAACCAGCCGGCCCACTGGGCTCCGGAGTTGCCGCAGAGGAAGGGCTTCAGGTTGAAGCGGGCATACATCTCGTCGTAGAGCGCCTGACCGCCGCCGTGCAGCATCCAGCCCAGTTGCTCGTCGGCGCGCAGTCCGAACGGCTGGGAGCCGAAGAGCAGGATGCCCTTGGATTTGGACCCCCAATAGGCGGGAACCGCGTGATAGAGATCGGCCGTGCCCTGAGAGACGGCATCGAACACCCCCGGTCCGGGAACCAATTCGCCGGCGGCGAAGAGCTTGACTTCGATCCGTCCGCCGGAAAGGGCGGTGATCCGGTCGGCGAGCATCTGAGCGGCGACACCGGGGCCCGGCAGATTTTTGGGCCACGCCGTCACCATCTTCCATTGGATCTTGTTGCTCGCCCGGGCCGGGGCGGTCAGGGGGCCGGTCAAGGCGGCGGCGGTCAAAGCCGCGGTCCCTGCGGATTTGATGAATTTTCTCCTGTTCATCCAGCTCTCCTTTTCGATGAGGATTGCGAAACAACGTCCTGACGGGGAGATCCCGATCCGGATGCCGTTTGGAGGGTTTGATCGATTTTTCCCCGCCGGTCAACCCCGCGGGGGACCTTCAGGTCGTTTTCGATCCCCTGAACAGCCGCGCCACCGCCTCCCGGACGGCGGTCGGGTCGGCCTGAAACGGGAGGGTGATCCGATCGCCCCGGGGGTTGCGGCGATTGTAGTCCATCGCGACTTCCAGGGCATTCGGGTTTCCGGCCCAGCTGCGTCGCGCCACGCCCACCATCACATCCCAGCTCATCGCCGAACGCAGAATCCCGTCCACGCGGCTGCTGCCGTCCAGGACCATTCCGAAACCGCCGTTGATGGCCTTGCCGATTCCGGTTCCGCCGCCGTTGTGCAGGGCCACCAGAGACATGCCGCGCGCGGCGTTCCCGGCGAAGCACTGCGTGGCCATGTCCGCGCAGACATTGCTTCCGTCGCGGATGTTGGCGGTTTCGCGGAAGGGGGAATCGGTACCTCCCGGGTCGTGATGATCGCGGCCGAGCATGATCGGTCCTACCTCGCCGGCGCGGACCATGGCGTTGAAGCGCAGCGCGATCCGCGTCCGCACTTCGGCGTCGGCGTAAAGGATCCGCGCCTGGCTTCCGACCACCAGCCGGTTCGCCTGGGCATCGCGGATCCATTGGTAGTTATCCCGGTCTTCGGGGCGCCGTGTCGGGTCGATGCAATCCATCGCCGCCCGATCGGTGCGTTCCAGATCGGCCGGATCGCCGCTCAAGCAAATCCAACGGAAGGGGCCGTAGCCGTAATCGAAGAGGGGGCCCATCAGATCCTCGAAGTACGACGGGAAGATGAAACCGTCGCGGGTGTCAAGGCCGTTTTTGGAGACTTCGCGGACCCCGGCATCGAATACCGCTTTCAGAAAAGCGTTTCCGTAATCGAAGAAAAAGGCGCCCTGCCGGACCAGCTCCCGGATGACCTGAAAATGACGCCGCAGACTCGCATCCACGAGCGCGCGGAAAGCGGCGCGATCGGTGGCCAGCAGGCGCGTGCGCTCTTCGAACGTGATTCCCTGGGGGCAATAGCCGCCGTCATAGACCACATGGCAGGAGGTCTGGTCGGAGAGCAGGTCGATCCGGCAGCGTTGGCTCGCCAGATATTCGAGCAGATCGACGATGTTGCCGTAAAAGGCGATCGAGGTGGCGGCTCCGGCGGCCCGGGCCTGTTCGGCCAGGCGCATCGCCTCGGCGGGATCCGAGCACACGGTATCCACCCAGCCCTGCCGTCGGCGGGTTTCGATGCGCGAAACGTCCACTTCGGCGATCAGCGAAACGGCTCCGGCGATCTTGGCCGCCTTGGGCTGAGCGCCGCTCATGCCGCCCAACCCGGAGGAGACAAACAGAAGGCCGCTCAAATTCCGGTCCTCGGGAACTCCGCACATCTTTCGGCCGGCGCGGAGCAGCGTGTTGTAGGTGCCGTGCACGATCCCCTGGGGTCCGATATACATCCAGCCGCCGGCGGTCATCTGACCGTAGGAGGAAACCCCCATCTGCGCGGCGATTTCCCAGTCTTCGGGGTTGTCGTACAAGCCGACCATCAATCCGTTGGTGATGATCACCCGCGGGCTGTCCGGCCGCGAATGGAACAGGCCCAGCGGATGGCCCGACATCACGACCAGGGTCTGCTCTTCGGTCAGGATTTCCAGATACTTCTTGATCAGCCGCAGCTGCATCCAATTCTGGCAGACGGCCCCGCTTTCTCCGTAGGTGATCAATTCATAGGGATAGAGCGCGACGTCAAAATCCAGATTGTTGTCGATCATCAATTGGAAGGCTTTGCCGGCAAGGCAGCGACCCTGATAGGCGGAGACCGGTTTGGCCTTGAAGGCTCCGTGAGGCCGGAACCGGTAGCCGTAGATTCGGCCTCGCGTGCGCAGTTCCTCGAGAAACTCGGGAATCAGAAGATCATGATGCCGTTCCGGAACATAGCGCAGCGCGTTTTTGAGGGCGATTTCCGTCTGTCCGGGGCTCAGGCGAAAGCCCCGGTCCGGGGCCCTGCGGATTTCGGGCAAGAAAGGTTCCTGCTCGGGCAGCTCATCATCAAGCCTCACCTGCATCGCCTCTGCAAGTTTCAGGTTGCGCTCCACCGCATCCCGCCTTTCGGCAAACCGTACCGTTTTCGTCGGACCTCGTCGAAAGTCCTACAAGAGAGGTACCCCGTAGCAGCGGCGGACCGGCGTTGTCAAGCGGAAAAAAACGCGCCTTGTCGAAAAATGCAATGTTTTTTTAGGCGGTTATCGATTCCGTGTCCCGGGCTGCATGGCTCCGGACTCGAAACTGTCGAACGTCGTCCGCGGGATGGGACGAAGCCTGGGGAAGGCGGCCTGCGGATCCTGCGCTCGGGTCCGGTTGCGCCTGCCCCACCTGCTGGAGACGGACGAAGAGAGGGTGCGCATCCTTTCGTCCGGGAACAAACAGGGCGGCAATCCGGAACGGGGTGGACCGGCGGGGCTGCCGACCATCAACGGCCGGAAGCGGTGCCGCTGCGGAAACCGGAAGGGGGCGGGACCTTGCGCTCAAAGAGCCGGCAGGGCTCGCCGCCCATGGCCGCGAGCACTTCCTCGGAGGGAAAGCGCGCGCTCTTGAAGCCCATCGCGCGGCAACCGTGGGGAAAGCGCTCGTCCCAGGTGACGGCGTAATGACGGCAGCGGCGGCAGTCGATCCGCAGGGGCGCCATGGTCAAGCCTCCAGGCGGGCGACGAGGAGCGTTGCGTCATCCTGGATCGACAGCGGCTGCAGAAATCGCTCCAGTTCCTTGAAGACATGCGCGAGGAGGCTTTCGGCGGAATCTCCGGCATGCGACCGGATCAGCCTTTCCAGGTTGTCCTTGCCGAAGCTCTTCCCCGCGCGGTTCCGAGCCTCCCAGATCCCGTCGGTGGCGATCAGGAGAATGCCCCCCGCGGGATAGCGTTTCCGGTTCTCCACGTAGTCGGTCTCGGCGATCACCCCCAGCGGCAGCCCCCCCTCCCCGGCGAGGGTTTCGCAACGTCCCGTCGCCGGGTCGCAGAGCCACGCCGGGTCGTGCCCGGCCCGCACCCAGCCGAGGGTGCGGGTTTCCGGATCGATCTCGGCGTAAAAGAGCGTCATGAAGCGCCCCGAGGTGCGCACATCGCGGCTGAACTGACGGTTCACCTCGGTGACGACCGCTGCGGCCGATTCGGCATGAGCGGCCGCCTCGCGCAGGAAGGCCCGCGCCCCGGCCATCAGGAGCGCCGAGGGAAGCCCATGGTCGGAGACGTCGCCTACGGCGAGGCCGATGCGGCGCCGCCCCCCGCGGGCGAGGGCGAAGTAGTCGTAGTAGTCGCCGCCCGTCGCATCGCAAAAAAAACTCCGACCGGCGATGTCCAGGCCCGTCTCCTCGACCCCGCGGTTCGGGAAAAACCCCTGCTGCACCTCCATGGCCTCGGCCAGCAAGCGCCGGGTGCGCCGGCTGAACTTGCGATCCTTGCGCGTGCGCCGGAAGGCCCGCAGCCCCTCCTCGAGGACCTCCTGCAGCGATTCGGGGGGACAGGGCTTGAGAAGGAAGCGGAAAATGTTGCCCTCGTTCACGGCCCGGACCGCGGCGTTCAAGTCCGCACTGCCCGTAAGCAGGACCCGCACCGTCTCGGGGGCGAGCTGCCGGACCTGTCGGAGGAACTCGACGCCGTTCATCCGCGGCATGGTATAATCGGTGACGACGACGGCGAAGGGCCCGCGTTCGCGAAGCACCTGCAGCCCTTCCTCGCCGCTCTCCGCGGTATCGAGTTCGAGGCGCCTTCGGAATTGCCGCCGCAGGGAGGCGAGCAGCAAAGGGTCGTCGTCCACAAAGAGCACCCGCTCAGGCATGGAGCCGCTCCTCGGCGCTGAGCTTGCGGCAGATCTCCTCCCAGCCGGAAACCCGCCCGGCGATGTTGAGCTGCCGGCAAATCTCGATCCCGAGGGATCCCGCCGGCAGACTTCCTCCCTCTTCGGCGGCGAGGCGGTGCTCCAGCGCGTTTGCCGCATAGACCACCCCGACCACCCGGCCGGGGGTGCCGGTTTCGGGCGGGCGGTGATGGTGCGCGAGGGCGGCGACCACCTCCTCGCCGATCCCCCAGAGGCTCAAGAGATAGGCCCCCAGCTCCGCGTGCGAGACGCCGAAGCGGCCGGTCTCCACCTCCCAGAGCGGCCGCTCCCTCGCCTCCGTCACCATCTCCACGGTGGCGTCCGGGAAGTTTTGGGCGAAGATGAGTTTTCCCACGTCGTGCAGCAGCCCGGCCGTGAAGGCCTCGTCCAAGGAGCGCCGCGGCAGTTTCTCGTAGGCGGCGATTCCCCGCGCGAACAAGCCGACACGGCTGCTGTGACGCCAGAGCTCTTCCAGCCAGCGCGCCGGGATGCGGCCGACCTCGAATTGCGAAAAGACCTTGACCGAAAGAACGAGCCCCTTCACCGTGTCGAATCCCAGAAGGGAGACGGCCTCGGGGATGCTGGCGATGCGCCGCGGCAGACCGAAGAAGGCCGAGTTCACGATCTGCAGCATCTTCGCGCTCAGGCTGACATCGCGGGCGATCAGCTCGCCCACCCGTTTGAAAGAGGCGTTCGGCGCCTGAATCTCGGAGAGGATCTCGAAGTAGAGGGCGGGCAGGCTGGGAAGCGAAGAAAGCTGCGGCAGAAGCGACTTGAGGCGGCGGTCCCCCATCATCCGCCTCAGCGCCAGCGCACGCTCGAGCGCCGATCGGAGCGCCTCGGGCTGGCAGGGCTTGGCGAGGTACTGGTGGGCGGTCTGGACGGTCTTGAAGATCAGGCTGCGGTCCATCTCGCCCGAGAGCACGATGCGCACGGTCTGGGGCCAGCGTTCCATCACCTGGGCCAGAAACTGCGCCCCGTCCATGCCGGGCATGCGCAGGTCGCTCACGACGGCGTCGAAGGGGCTCTCGGCCATCAGCCGCAGGCCCTCCTCGGCACTCAAAGCGAAACGCATCTCCCAGCGGTCCCGTTCGGAACGCAGCAGCCGCTCCAGCCCCTGAAGGACCAGCGGCTCGTCATCCACGAAAAGAACCGCAGCCCGGCCCGTGCGGTCGTTCATGGGTCCTCCCCGGCTTTGCCGATCGGCAGTTCGATCGTAAAAGTCGTCCCGCGGCCCACTTCGGTGTCGAAGGAAATCCCGCCTCCGTGGCGCTCGACGATCGCCGCATGGCACAGGGCGAGTCCCTGTCCCGTCCCCCGACCCACCTCTTTGGTGGTGAAAAAAGGCTCGAAAATCCGCGCCCGGACGTCGGGAGGAATGCCGGAGCCGTCGTCGGCGATGCGGATCCGCACCCGGTCGCCCGCGGCACGGGTTTCGATGCGGATCCGACCCTTGGCCGCGGCGGGCTCGCGCCGCAGGCGATCCTCGATCGCGTGCGCGGCGTTGATCAAAAGGTTCAAGATCACCTGGCCGATCTCCGCCGCATCGCAGACCACGGAAGGGAGCGCCGGATCGAAATCCGTCTCCACCTCGGACACGTATTTCCACTCGTTGCGGGCGACGGTGACCGTGGTGTCGATGATGCGGTTCAGATCGGAGGCCTCCTTTTCGCGGCGGCCGGGGTGCGCGAAATCCTTCATCGCCCGTACGATGCGCGCAATGCGCTCCACCCCTTCGAGCGTCTGCCGCACGGCGGCGGGAACCTCCCGGCGAAGGTAATCGAGATCGGCCCGGGTGCGGGCGACGGCCAAGCGCGGCGGAGCCTGACTCCCGGAGACGGCGCAGAGCTCCGCGATCACCTCTTCCTGTACGCGGAGCAATCCCAGAAGTTCGTTGAAGGCGTCCTGAAGAAAGCGCACGTTGTCGCCCACGAACTGGGTGGGCGTGTTGATTTCATGGGCGATCCCGGAGGCCAGCTGACCGAGGGAGCGCAGTTTGAGGGCCTGGTTGAGCTCGCGCTCGAGTCGCTTGCGCTCGGTGACATCGGCCCCGGCGACGAGGAAGGCGGTTTCGGTCTCCCCCCGGCCGTCCAGCCGGTGGATCGTCAGGCCGAGCAGCCCTTCCTTTCCGTCCGGGCGCCGGCAGGGGATCTCCTCGAGGCGCAGACTGCCTCCGCGCCGCCGGCACTCTTCCAGCCCGCAGCGCAGTCGGCCGCCATCCTCCCCCAAGCGCACGTCGGCAAAAGGACGGCCGAGGACCCGCTCGGCCGGTATGCCGAGCAGCTCCGCCGCCGACCGGTTCCAGAGGGTGACCCGCAGATCTTCCGCGAGGCCGATCAGCAGGATCGGCAGATCCTCGATCAGCCGGTCGTTGGCGCCGGAAGCCGGAGACCTTCCGCTCCCTTCCGGCGGAATTTCGGATTTTCGCGGCACTTGGGCCGCTTCCGTCGTCGATCGGCTCACGGGCGGATCCTCCCCGGAAAAACGGACGGCTCATCGCCGGCTATCGATCCGGATCCCCATGCCTTCGAGCAGGCGCAAGGCCTCCTCGCGCTCCCGCGGGTCGCTCGAGCGGCCGGCCGCAATCACCGCCTGGAGAACCTCGTCGGAAAAGCCGGCCTGCTTGAGCTGCAGCAGATCTTCCACCGTGCTCAGGCGGATCGGCCTCAGGCCCCGGCCGTAGACGACCGGAGAGCGATCCCGCAAAAAGGAGCCGGCCGCGATCACGGTCTGCAGCGTCTCCTCGCCGACGCCGGCGCTCTTGAGCGCGATGATTTCCTCGACGGTCAACGCCCCGGTCTCGATCGACTTTTCGCGCGCCAGGCGCTCGAGGGTTTCATCGCTCACGCCGGCCCGCTTGAGGCGCAGCACCGAGGCCCCGTCCAGCGCCGCGGCCTGCCCGGCCGCGAGAAGCAGAAAAACGATCAGCAGCAGCGGGAAAATCCGATCGCATCCCCTCATGCCTTCTTCCCCCTGTCCCGCCGCGCCGCCGTTTTTCGGCTACCGCAGGAAGTCGACCAGGCTCGGCCGGAGGATCTGCGAAGCCGCGGCCAGGGTCGACTCATAGGCGACTTGCAGACTCTTCAGCTCGACGATCGCCTGGGCGACGTCGGCGTCCTCGTCGCGGCCGATCGCGGCCTGCACGGTCGCGCGCAAGCGTGTGAGGTGCTCCTCGGTCGCCTGGAGACGGTAGGCCTGGGGTGCGGCCTCGGCGCGTTTGTTGCGCAGCTGGACCTCGGCGCGCTCCAGAGGATCGAGGGTCGCTCGGATCCAGGCGGTACCCTCCTCGAGGTCCGGGTTCTCGAGCCCGGCAATGAGGTGATCGAGCTCCGCGAACAGGTCCACGCCTCCTGCGGCCTCGTTCTGGAAATAGTTGCGCCCGTCGGCGTCCACGGCGATTGGTGCGCCGCCGGGAAGCGGGATGAGAAAAGCGCCGCCGGCTCCGCGATAGGTGACACGGCCTTCGCCGTCCCGGACGAAGGGAGCGACATCCCGACGGTCGCCGCCGAACACGTATTCTCCGTGGAAGCGCGTGTTGGCCAGCTGCAGCACCTGGTCGGCGATCTCGCGCACCGTCGTCGCGGCCAGGGCCCGCTCCGCGGCGCTGACCCCGCCCGCGCTCTTCTCTTCGGCCGTTCGCCGCGCCTGCCGGACGAGATCGCCGAGCAGCTTGAGGGTCTCCTCGTTGAACTCGAGGCGGCTTTTCCCCTGCTGAATGCCGGAGGCGTATTTTTCCAAACCGGAGAGCAGCCCTCGGCCGGAGAGCACCCTGGCCGCCCCCGCCGGGTCGTCGGAGGGGCGGGAGATCCGCTTCTGGGTCGCGATCCGCTCCTGCTGCACGATCATGGCCAGGGTCTGCCGCCGCAGGACCCCGGTGAACATCCGGGCCATCATGTTGTGCGTGATTCGCATGCCGCCTCCTTGCGGCCCGCTCAGCGGACCATGGTCATGAGGGCATCGAGCATCTCGTCGGCCAGGCTGACGAGCTTGGCCGCCGCTTGGTAGGCCGCCTGGTAGCGGATCAAATTGACCATCTCCTCATCGAGCGACACCCCGGAGACGGCCTCGCGGTGGTTTTCAAGAAAACCGAGCATGTCGGATGTGTGCTGCGCCTGGGCGCGCGCCTGCTGCACATCGAAGCCGATCAGGCTGACCAATCCCTGGGCGGCTTCTTCGAAGGTGGCGGTTCCGCCGCGCAGCAGGGGTGTATCGCGCAGCGACAGCAGCCGCAGCGCATTGCCCGCGTTTCCGGGGATGCCCTCGGCGGAGGCCGAGGCGGCCAGCAAGCCGGGATGTTCGGCCACCTCGGGGTTCAACCGCAGATCGGCCGCCCCGGAGCCGACGAAGAGATCCGTCCCCGTTGTCCCCTCCAGCCCGAAGCCTGCGGCATGGACGGCGTTCACCTCCGCGAGCAGGCCGCGGGCGATCTCGTCGATCCGTTCCCGGTAAGCGACGAGACGTTCGTCGCGCACCGCGAGCACCCCCCCGACCCGGCCGCCGCGCACGGAAGCGGTGATGTCGGTCAGCGCACCGTCCAGATCGGGCCAGAAAATCCGTCCGTGACCGTCGGCGCCGGGCTCGACGCGCAGCGCCCAGGTGTTGCCGCTCTCGACGAGCGGCCGGCCTCCGGAGACCGAAACCGAGACCTGCCCGTCGGCCGCTTCGGAGGTCTGGATGTCGATCAGGCCGGCCAGCTCCTTCAAGACCCAATCGCGGCGGTCGCGGTAGTCGTTCGCCGTCTCCCCGCCGAGTTCGACCCGCGCGATCTGACGGTTGAGCTCGGAGACCTGCAGAGCGAGTCGGTTCACCTGTTCGATCGCGCTCTCCAGGTCGGCGTCGAGCTCCCGGCGCATGCGCTCAAGATCCGCGTACCGACTGCGGACGGCCTCCGCCAGCCGGGCCGATGCGGCCACGGCGACGGTGCGTTCCACTTCGCCGCCCGGTTTCAGGACCAGATCCTGCCAGGAGCCGAAAAAGCCGCCGAGCGCGGCGGCGATGCCCCCACCGCCGCTTTCGTCGAGCAGGGCCTCGGTGCGCTCAAGCGCCGCCTGCTGGGCCTCCCAGCGCCCGCTCCGCGAGGCCTCGGCGTTGATCTGGATCCCGAGGTATCGGTCGTAGACCCGTTCGATTCCGCGCGAGACGACGCCGAAGGACATCAGCCCGGCCGCGGTCCCCACCGGAGTCGCCGTTTCCAGCCGGATCCGCTGCCGCGAGTAGCCGGGCGTGTTCACGTTGGCGATGTTGTTGCCGGTGAGGTTGATCGCCCGCTGCTGGGTGAGCAGCGCGCTGGTCCCGGTCGAGAGAACCCCGAAAAGATGAGTCATGCCGCACCTCCGGCCGCTGCGCGGCGGTTGGGGGACTCGGTCATCAGCGCCTGGAGCATGGCCTGGGGGATCGCCTCGAGGGGGAGCACCTGGCCGGCCGCTCCGATCTTCACCGCCTCCTTGGGCATGCCGTAGACGACGCAGGTCGTCTCGTCCTGAGCGATCGTGGGCGCGCCGTTTTCGCGCATCGCCAGCAGCCCTCGGGCGCCGTCCGCCCCCATCCCCGTCAAAAGCACCCCGACCGCGTTGCGCCCGGCCGTCTGGGCGACCGAGTGGAAGAGCACGTCCACGCTCGGCCGCTGGTAGTGGACGCGGGGGCCGTCCTTGATGCGCACGAGGTAGGTGCCCCCGCTGCGCGCGAGCACCATGTGTCGGTTGCCCGGGGCGATCAGGGCCGTTCCCGGGATCACGTGGTCCTGATCGGCCGCCTCGCGGACTTCGAGCGCGGTGACCTCGTCCAACCGTCGGGCGAAAGAAGCGGTGAAATGTTCCGGCATATGCTGGACGATGACGATCCCGGGCGAGGTGGGCGGCAGGGCCCGCAGAACGGTTTCGATCGCCCGCGTGCCGCCGGTCGAGGCGCCGATCGCGATCACTTTGTGGGTGGTCTGGGCGAGAAGCGTCTCGGGGTGACGCACGGCGGCGGGCAGGGCCGGCGGCGTCGGTGCGGGCTTCACCCGAGCGGCGGCGGCGGCGCGGATCGCGTTCAGCAGCGGTTGGGCGATGTCCTTGGTCGAATAGGACGCCCCGGGCTTGCAGAGCACTTCGACCGCGCCGAGCTCAAGCGCCTTGAGCGCCAATTCGCTGTTCTTCGGGGTCAGCGAGCTCAGCACCACGACCGGAAGCGGGTAGTGCTTCATCAGCCGCGCCAGAAAAGAGAGCCCGTCCATGCGCGGCATCTCGAGGTCGAGGGTGATGACGTCGGGCTTGAGCTCCACGATCTTGTCGCGGGCGACATAGGGATCGACCGCGGTCCCCACGATCTCGATGTCCCGATGCCGGGAGAGTTCCTCCACGATCACCTTGCGGACGACCGCCGAGTCGTCGACGACGAGCACCCGGATCATGACGCTTCTCCTTTTCCCGCGCGATCGTCCCTGGGGCGCGAACCGGGATCCTTCAGGAAGAGCCGCACCCGGCAGGCGCCGTTTTCCAAGGCCAGGCGGCAGTCGGCTGCCGGGCTTTCCAACGCCTGCTTGGCGGCATCCGGGACGGCCACCGGGGTCGCCAAAGCGAACTCGGCCTCCTCCCCGAAAAGCCGCGGCAGGAGATTGCCGCAGATCACGTTGGCCAGCTCGCGCAGGGCGTCGGTCCGCTCGCCGGCCGAGAGCTCGGCCGGGTCCTCGACGCCGAGCATGTTCGCGGCCAGCTCCGGGAGCGTGGCGTCGGAAAGCGCGACCTCCAGGGCGCCATCGCGCGGCCCCTGGAAGGCCACCCGCACGCGATGCTCGGGCTCCGCGGCCGGCTCGACCGCCGCGGCTTCGTCGAGAACGAAAACAAAGGCCAGCTTTTCCATCGTCTCGCGGGCCACCTCGGCCACTTCGTGAGCGACGGCCTCAGGCATGGAACACCTCGCTTCCCAGGAGATCCTTCAACGTGTCGCGCAGCTTCTCCGGCGAAAAAGGCTTGTGGATGAAGCGGACGCCTGCCTTTTCGAGCCGCTCGATCCGCGTGCGGCTTCCCTCGGTGGAGACGACCACGATCGGGATCGACCGGAAATCCTCGCGCGCGTGCATGGCCGCGATCATCTCCTCGCCGTTCATCACCGGCATGTTGATGTCGACCAGGACGAGATCGATCCAGGAGGAGTCGAGGACCTCGAGCCCTTCGCGTCCGTTTTCCGCCTGGTGGACATCGCCCAGGGCCAGTCCGCTCAGCTCGATCGCCTTGCGGATCATGGAACGCATGACGCCGCTGTCATCGACGATGAGAACGTTGACCGCCATCGGTTCCCCTTCGCCTGATCCTCGTTTCGTGTCCGCCGCACGCCCCTTAAGCGGCCAGCGCTTGGGCGAGATCGTTCGCCCATTGAAGCGTCCGGCTCGCCACCCGCTCCAAATGGCCGGTTCCCACGCCGAGCCGCCGACTCACGGATATCGAGGGCTCGGTCTGCAGTCCCTCCCGGCCCAAGCCGATGCCGATCATCCGGCAGAGAACGTTCGCGACGTGGACCACATCGAGCATGGGGTGGCTCGCCGGAGCCCGGTCCGGGTCGTGGTGCCAGCGCACGGCGAAGACGATGTCGGCCGGAATCGCCCACCGGGAGAGCAGCTCGGCCCCCACGGAGGCATGGTCGACGCCGAGCGCAGCCGTCTCGGCCTGCTCGAAGGTCAGTCCCCGGGCAAGCGCGGCCTCGATTCGCGCCAGCTCCTCGCGGACGAAGCGGCCAAGGACGACTTTGCCGACATCGTGCAGCAGGGCCGCGGTGAAAATCTCCTCCCCCGCCCCGATACCGATCTCTCCCACCAGCCCCTCGGCGGCGACCGAAACGGCAAGCGAATGCCGCCAAAGCTCACCTGCCGGCAGGTCGTAGCCCTCGACCGGCCGCTGCAGCACCGCGGCCGCACAGGCGGCGACGACCATCTGCGTCACCCGACGCAACCCGAGCAGGCTCACGGCCTGCCGTACGGAGCCGATCCGCGCCGGAATGCCGAAATAGGCCGAATTGGCGAGTCGGAGGAGATTGCCCGTAATCCCCGGGTCTTGGCGCAGGGCGGCTTCGATCTGCGAAGCGCTCGCCCGGGAGTCCTCGATTAGGGCGAGCACCTGCAGCGCCGCCCCGCCCATCGCGGGCAGGGTATCTACCGATCGAAGGATCTCATCGAGCCGCATGGCGGCCTGCCTGTTCTCCGCGGACCGTGATCACAACGGCCTGCGCCCTCCGTTGCCGGCGACGACGACCTCCCCGGTTTCCAGGTCGAAGTGCAGCGTCCGGCTGTGATTTCCGCCCACGTCCTCGGCGGCGAGCAGGATGTTGTTCTTCCACAAGAGCTTTTTCAGCACGGTGTAGTTGCGCTCACCGATCTTGAAGACCTCGTTGCGGCCCATCGGGGCGCCGCATCCCGCCGCCTTGACTTGGAGACGCGATTTCAAGGCCCCTTGCTCGTAAAGGGTGCGAAACAACAGCGGCACCCCCGTGTCCACGAACATCGCCGGGTTCGCCTGGGCCTTTTCCGGATTGATGCTGGAGAGCGGCAGCATCGCGTGCAGCAATCCGCCGATCTTGAGCACCGGATCGTAAACCACCAGCCCCAGGCAGCTTCCGAGCGCATGGGTTACAATGTGATCTCCCGCCGCGCCCGTCTTCATGTCTCCGACCGTCACGGTCAAGTGCATCGGCCCCAGTTCCCCCCGCCCGGCTCACTTGCGGTACACGGCGGGCCGGATGTATTGAAAATCGTGCCGAATGGCCGACAAACCCTCCGAGTGCCCCACGAAGAGGTAGCCCCCCGGCTCGAGGATCTCCCCGAAACGGCGGATGAGCTCCTGCTGGGTCGGACGGTCGAAATAGATCATCACGTTCCGGCAGAAAATGACCTGAAACGGCCCGCGCATCGGCCACGGCTCCATCAGGTTCAGGTGCGCGAAATGGACGAGGCGGCGGATCTCCTCGGTCACCTCGACCTCGGGCGGCCGGGATCCCGGGCAAGGCCGGAAATAGCGCCGGCAGGCCGGGTCAGGCATCTCCTCCAGCACGGACGCCGGGTAAACGCCCCTTCGGGCCCGGGAAAGGACGCGGCGGGAAATGTCGGTCGCCAGCACGCGCACATCCCGCCGCTCGAGGCCGTGCAGATGCTCGCGGAGCACGATCGCCAGCGAGTAGGGCTCCTCGCCCGAGGAGCAGGCCGCGCTCCAGAACCGGAGCCGTCGGCCGGCAAGCGCCGGCAGCACCGTCTCGCGCAAAAAGTCGAAATGGTCGGCTTCCCGGAAGAACTGCGTCTTGTTGGTGGTCATCACGTCGACCAGTTCCGGGATCTCGCCCGCCCCGCGCTCGCCTTCGATCAGCTCGAGGTAGTCCTCGATCCGGCCGATCCCCAGCTGGCGCAGCCGTTTCATGAGCCGCGCGCGCACGAGGGCCTCCTTGCCTTCCTTGAGGTGGATCCCCGCCACCCGCTGGACGACTTCGCTGATCTTCCGGAAATGCTGGGGTTTCAGGTCTTCGGCACAAAGCTGCATGATGCCACCCCGTCCCCGATCAGGCGGCAAGCGCCGGAATGCGGGCGGCCGACTCCTCACGCAGGGCTTCCCGTCTTTCGGGGGCCGCAAACCGCAGCAGTCCCCCCACATCGAGGATCAGTCCCACCCGTCCGTTCGGTAAAATCGCCCCCCCGGAGATGCCCGGAATATTCTTCATCGTCTCGCCCAGGCTCTTGATCACCACCTGCTGCCGTCCAATCAGCTCATCCACCACCAGGCCGGCCTGACGCTCGCCGTCCTCGACGACCACCACGATCGCCTCCGCCAGGTCCCGACAGGCCCCCTCCAGACGGTAGACCTCCGAGAGCCGGTAGAGCGGGAGCAGGCGGCCCTGCAGACGAAGCATCTCGCCCTGGCCGAATACGGTGTGCAGGTCCGCTGCGGCCGGTTTGACCGAGCGCACGATCGCGATGGTCGGCAGGACATAGGTTTCCTTGGCGACGCGGATCACCATGCCGTCGATGATCGCCAGCGTGAGCGGCAGGCTCATGCGGAAAACGCTGCCCTTGCCCTTTTCGGAGCGGATCTCCACCGTACCGCGCAGGAGCTCGATGTTCTTCTTGACCACGTCCATCCCGACCCCCCGGCCGGAGACGTCGGTCACGACCTTGGCCGTGGAAAAGCCCGGCTCGAAGATCAGGTTGAAGACCTCGCGGTCGCTCGGTTCGGCGTTTTCGGCGACGAGTCCCCGCTCCCGCGCCTTGGCGAGGATCGCCTCGCGGTCGAGCCCCTTGCCGTCGTCGCTGATTTCGACGACGACGCTGCCCGCCGAGTGAAAGGCCGCGATCTTGACCGTGCCCTGCTCGGGTTTTCCCGCCGCCCGACGTTCCTCGGGGCTTTCGATGCCGTGGTCGACCGCGTTGCGCACCATGTGCACGAGGGGGTCGTTCACAACATCGACGAGGTTGCGGTCGATCTCGGTGTCCTCCCCTTCGGTCACGAAGAGGACGTTCTTGCCGAGTTTGCGGCCCACATCGCGCGCCAGCCGGGCCATCTTGTTGAAGGTCGCCTTGAGCGGCACCATGCGCATGGACATGCTGATGTCCTGAAGCTCGCGCACGATTTTGGTCGTGTGGGCGACTTTTTTGGCCAGTCCGTGGTGCCCGCCCCCGGTCACGAGGGCGTCCTGGGCCACCATGGAATGGGCGATCACGAGCTCGCCCACCATGTCGATCAGCCGGTCGAGCCGCTGGGTGCTCACGCGCACCGAGGATTCGACCGCGGCCGCCCCGGCGCGCATCTGCTTCTGGACGCGCAGCGCCTGGCTGACGTCGGCGAGGCTCGCCGCCTGCGACTTGACGAGCGCCACCCCGGTCTTCTCCCCCGGGAAGCGATCGAGCGCCTCCTCGAGCGTTTCGCGGTTCACCTTGCCCTGGGCGACCAGGATGTCCCCGATCCGGGGGGCTCCCGCCGCGTCCGGCTCCTCGGAGACGCCGTGCGCCTCGGGGTTTTTGAGAATCTCGAGCAGCCGGTCGTAGCCCTCGGGCTTGACGAGAGCGCCCCCGGCGAGGGCCTGCTCCACGCCGCCGACCAGCTGCTTGATCGTATCGAGCGCCTGCAGACACAAATCGGCGTAGCCGCCGCGGTAGCGGATCTCCCCTTCGCGCACGCGGCTGAGCAGGCTCTCGGCGTGATGGCCGAGCTCGTTGATCAAAGTGAGCTCGAGAAATCCGGCGGTCCCTTTGATCGTGTGAAAGGCCCGGAAGACCCGGCCGACGGCCTCGAGATCCTCGGGGTCATGCTCGAGGGAGAGCAGGGCCTCTTCGGCGTTCTGAATCAGATCGTTGCTTTCGGTGATGAACTCGGCGAGAAGATCGGCATCGGCCCCGGCGGGCATCCAGTTTTGCCGCTCCTTTGGAGGCTCCGCTCCGGAAGGGCTTGCGGCGGTTTCGGCCGGCGGGGGTTCGACGGCCGGGGGCGCCTGTCCCTCCGCGGCGGAAAGAGCTTCTTCGAGAAGCGTGCCGATCCGTGCCGTACGATCTTCGGCCCCGGGGGCGCCCCCCGCCGCCTGCTCCCGGCAGAGCCGTTCGGCCTCGACGACGGAGGCCTTCACGGAAGGCGCGAGATCCGGCCCGGCGGCGACGGCACCGAGCCGGTCCGCCAGGGCGGACCATCCGGCGCGATCCTCGGCTTCGAGCCCCAGGAGCCGGGCGAGCGCCTCGTGAAGACCGTCGCCGGGGGGGACCTCTTGCTCCGCGGTCGCCGCGGCACCGGGCTCCGCCAAGGCGCGGAGCTTCTCCTCGATCGCGGCCAGGGCGGATTCCTCCCGCTCCCCGGCGATGACCTCCGCCGCCGATTGCAGAGCGGAGGAGACCGCTTCCACCGCGGCCAAAGAGCAGCTGCCCTCGACACAGCCGAAGCGGCGTACCGCGCCGGCCGCGGTGTTCAAGAGCCTCTTCACGGCGCCATGGCGCGACGGCGCGGCGGCAGCGATCGCCTCGAGTTGGGTGGCGGCCGCCGCCCAGCCTTCCGCGTCGTCCAGACCGATCTCCTCCAGTCCCTCGAGCAGGGCATTCAGTTTCCGGTGCAGACTGCGCTCGTTACGGTTCATGTCCCGATTCCCCCCGCATCCCTTCCAGCGCCGATTTCAGATCTGCCGCGAGAGGACGGCCCCGCTCACCGGGTTTTCGTCGACCTTCCCCTCGCTTCCGTAGCGCACTCCGGCCGAACCCATCTGGCGGGCCGCCTCGAAGAGCTCGCGGGCAAGCTCCGCGACCCGGCGGCAGTCCAAACTCGCCCGTCCCTGCAGCTGCCGGAGTCTTCCGAGCAGAAGGCCGATTTCCCCGCGCAGATCCAGTAGCCGCCGGCCTTCGAGGGGAGGCGCCAGAAGCGCGATCCGACTCACGGTCACCTCGGATACCGGGCAGCCGAGCCGGAAGGCGAGCCGGCCGATCCAGTCGCTGCGACACCGCTCGACCTCCCGCATCCGCTGCTGGAGGATCTGCATCTGTCCGCTCAGGGCGGCGACGCCAGCGGCGTCGGCGGCGGAAGCGGCCTGGGACAGGCCCTCCAGGGCTCCGATCCACTCGCGGCAGATCTCGGCTTCCTGCTCCAGCAAAACGATCAGTCGTCGAAAATCGATCTCCATCGGCTCCCGAGCGGCGGGGCGGACCGCCCATGCTCAATATCGGATGTTCGCCCCGCTTCCTTTAATCCCCTCTTTCTTTCCCGCGGCATGAAAAATCCGCCTTTCCCGGCGGCTTGCGGCTTCAGCGATCGCCGTCGCGTTCCGAAAGCCTCGGCGCGAGCTGCTCGTAGAGCAGGCGCGATAGACCGAGGCCCCCGGAAGCCGCCATCGCGCGGGCCCGCTCGGCGTCGAGAAAGGCCGTGTAGAGCTCCTCCGCCCGCCCGCCGTCGAAAAGGCCTGCGCGATCGATCGTCTTGCGCATCTCGCTCAGCAGCTGGTGGATGAAAAGGGACTCCATCTCCCGGCAGGCGGCTTTAAGCCGCTCGTTCTCGGCGACGCGGGAGGCGGGGGAAACTTCCGGGGATCCCGCCGGCCGTTCTCGGCGAAGAACGGACGCCAAAGGGACGATGCGGAGCGGATCGGTCATCACATGATCTCCAGCTCGGCCTGCAGGGCGCCGGCGGCGCGGAGCGCTTGCAGGATCGAAATCAGATCGCGCGGCGTAACCCCTAAAGCGTTCAGGGCGCGCACGACCTCGCCGATGCTCACCCCGGTGGGCACGATTTGCAGCGGTGCACGACCTTCCTGGACCATCGTTTGCGATTCCTGGGTGACCACCGTCCTGCCGCCGGAGGCGAAGGGCAGCGCCTGGGAGACCTGGGGCGTCTGCTTGATTTCGACACTCAGGTTCCCATGCGCGATCGCCACGGTGGAAATGCGCACGTTCTCGCCCATGATGACCGTTCCCGTACGCTCGTTGATCACCACGCGCGAAATCCCGTCCGGGGCGACCTGAAGGTTTTCGATCTGGGCGATCAAGGGGGCCACCCGACCCCGGTACTCCGGAGGCACTTGGATTTGGATCGTTCCGGAGTCGATCGCCTGGGCGACCGGGGCGGCCAATCCCTCGTTGATCGCGCGGGCGACCCGGGAGGCGGTGGTGAAGTCCGGCTTGTGGATGGAGAGGGCGAGCTCTTCTTTCTGGTTCAGCTGGAAGGGGATCTCCCGCTCCACGGTCGCCCCCTGGACCACCCGGCCCACGGTGGGGAAATTTTTGGCGACCTTGTCTCCCGAGCCCCCGCCCACGAGGAAGCCGCCTGTGGCCACGGGCCCCTGGGCCACGGCGTAAACCTGTCCGTCCGCCCCCTTGAGCGGGGTCAGGACGAGCGTCCCGCCCTGCAGCGTCTTGGCGTCGCCGATCGAGTTCACGAGGGCATCCAGTCTCGTTCCCACGCGGGAAAAAGGCGGCAGATCCGCGGTGACCATGACGGCAGCCACGTTTTTGACCTTGATCTCCTCGGGGGAGATCGTGACCCCCATCTTTTCCAGCATGGCCGACATCGACTGGAGCGTGAACTGCGTGCTCGCACTGTCGCCGCTTCCGGCAAGCCCGACGACGAGTCCGTAGCCCACCAGCTGGTTGGGCCGCACCCCGCGGAAGGCGGCGATGTCTTTGATGCGCGCAGCACCCGCTTCCCCCCCCGCCAGGAAGGCCGGCAGGAGGACGAAGAGTGCCAACCGGATCCGCATGGAGCTTCGGAGCATCGGCCCTCCTCGCTTCAGAACGGCCAGACGGTTTCCAAAAAGGTCGCCAGCCAGCCGGGCCGCTGGCGGTCGTCGACGACGCCCGAACCGCTGTAGGCGATCTTCGCATCGGAGACGAAAATCGACTTGATCACGTTGTCGCTGCCGATGTCGCGCGGTCGGATCGTCCCGGATAGGACGATGATCTGATTTTCGTGGTTCACGAGCACCTCGCGCGTCCCCACGATGCGCAGGTTCCCGTTCGGCATCACCTCGGTCACGCGGCAGGTGATGTAGGCCGTGAGATCGCCGCTGCGCGTGGTCGTACCGTCGCCTTCGAAATCGCTCTTGATCCCGCCTTTGACGGAGACCGCCCCGAAGGGGTTCACTTTGGGCAGGTCGCTCCCCAGCCAGCGCAACAGCTTGTCCTGCCACCAGGTATCGACGCCCATCGCCGCATCGATTCCGGCCGAAAGGCTCGAGTCGCGCGCCGTCTTGGTGTTGGCCTTGTTGGTCGCCTTGGAGGATTCCTGCACCTTGACGGTGACGATGTCCCCGACGCGGCGGGCCTTGGTGTCCTGGAAAAGTCCGGTCATCGCCGAGCCGTCGGTGAAGAGGGAATTTTCCTGATAGGCCGCTTGACGTTCCGCCGCTTGCCGCTCGAAGGCCTCGGCCGGCGGCGGCGGAACCTGGGGAACGATGAGGGGCTGACGTGCGGCGCAACCGACGACGCACAGAACCCCGGCCAGAAAGGCGGCGATGTTCATCCCGTGCCGAATCACCCGAACCATGAGATTCTTCCTCCGGAGCGCCGCGCGAGCAGCGTCTAAAATTCGATGCGCACCGTGCGCTCGTCGACCACCCGCGCGGTGACGGCCTTGTTGGAGTCGAGGTTCACCACCTGGACGAGATCCCCCGGCGCTCCGCGCTGCCGAACGACGCCGAAGGCCGTGATGCGCAGCCCGGCCGATTCGGCGACGATGCGCACGCGGTCGCCGTTCTTGACCACCGGTTGCGATTCGAGAAGGTCGGCGCTCAGCACCGCTCCGGCTTCCACGGGCCGTTTCACCCGTTTGCCGATCACCTCGCCGGGCTGCGTGAGCGCATCGGCGGGAAGCCGGGCGGAATCGAGCGGCCGCCGCTCGACGTCCTCCTCGGAGAGCGGCTTGAAACGTCCGAGCGGCCGCCGGGCGACGAGCACCGACACGGGCCGCTCGATCGTCACCGCGGCCGGAAGGCGCCGCTCGGCCTCATCGCCCGCTTTCACCACCAGGGTGAGCGGCACGGTCCCGACGAGATCGCCGCTCTTCGGCCCGAAAACGCGAAGTTCCAGGTCTCCGACGGGAACGACGAGCGCCTCGGGAACGCGGATTTCGCGGATGCGAAACGCTCCCGGCTCCCCTTTTCCCTGAGCGTCCACGTATTGCCGGACGGCCTCCTCCATCGCCCGGCGCTCAAGCACCGCGGCGGCCCGCCGCACCGTGACGTCTCCGGGGGTCTCCAGATCCAGCCGTTCGACTTCCACCCCGGCCGCACGGATCCGCGAGAAGATCCAGCCCGACTCCAGACGCCGTTCTCTTCCCGGCAGCGGAGCCCGCCCCAGCGAAACGGCTTCCAGACGCGCACGCTCGGACGGATCGGCGGCGTCGATGCGGGCGATCTCGCCCAGCCGGATCGGATCGGAGACGACCTCGCTGCCTTCGAACACCACGACCCGCACCCGGCTCTCGGGTCCGGCCCCGAAGGCCGCGGTGGCCCCCAGGACCGCCGCAAGAAGAACCGCCGCCCCAATGAAGTGGATCCGTCCCACGGCCCGACGCCCTCCGCTTCCGGTTACCGCCTCAGGTTGTTCGCCGTCTGCAGCATGTCGTCGGAAGCCTGGACGATCTTGCTGTTCGTCTCGTAGGCCCGCTGCGCGGTGATCATGCTCACCATCTCGTCGACGATGCTGACGTTGGACATCTCAAGAAAGCCTTGAGCGATCGTGCCGAAGCTCTGCTCGCCCGCCGTACCCACGATCACGGAACCCGAAGCCTCGGTCTCGAGGAAGAGGTTCTTGCCCATGCTCTGGAGTCCGGCCGGATTGGGAAAACGCGCCAACAGGATCGTTCCGATCTGGCGCGGGGCGGCATCGCCGGCGACCAGGACACTCACGGTCCCGTCCAACCCGACCGACAGCGAGATCGCGTCGGTCGGCACGGTGATTTCCGGCGTCAACAGAAACCCGTCCGGCGTCACCACCCGCCCCTCGCGGTCGAGCTTGAAGGCCCCGGCGCGCGTGTAGGCCGTGGTCCCGTTGGGGAGCGTCACCTGGAAGAAGCCGTTGCCCTCGATCGCCAGATCGAGCTCGTTTTTGGTGAGCTGGAGCTCGCCCTCGGCGAAATTGCGGGCCACCGCGACCGGTCGGACGCCGTGGCCGATCTGGATCCCGGTGGGAGCCTGGGTGTTCTCCGAGGTCGACCCGCCGGGAGGTTGCATCGTTTCGTAGAGCAAATCCTGGAACTCGGCCCGGCTGCGCTTGAAGCCGGTCGTGTTGACGTTGGCCAGGTTGTTGGCGATGACATCGATGTTCAGACTCTGCGCCTGCATTCCGGATGCGGCGGCCCACATGCTGCGGATCATGGTTTTTCCTCCCCGGATGTTGTCAAAACCTGCGGTTCGCTCCCGCCGTCCGCCGACGGAAAACCTTACGCGCTGCGGCCGAGCTCGTTCACGCTCTTGGCGTTGATGTCGTCCACCGCGCGCATGAGCCGCTGGTAGGACTCGTAGCCGCGCAGGATTTCGATCATCTCTACCATGCCCCGGATGGCCTCCACGTTGGACATCTCCAGAAAGCCCTGGGCGAGATCCACCTCCGCAAGCGGCGTCCCTCCGCCGGGGGGCGGGGCGAAGTAGCCGTTTTCGGCACGCACGAGCGCGGCGGCCGGAATCTCCTCGATGCGCAGGCGTCCGACGTCGCGCTCGTCCACCCGCACGGTCCCGTCGCGCCCCACGCTGATCATCGCTCTTCCGCCCGCGGCGCGCCCGCCCTCGATGCGGATCTCCCCTCCCTCCCCCTGAACCGGCCAGCCCTCCTGGGTCACCAGGACGCCCTCGGCGTTCAGCGTGAAGTTGCCGCGCCGAGTGAAGCGGAGACCGGCCGGAGACTCGACGGTGAAAAACCCCGGCCCGTTCAGAGCGAGGTCGAGGGGGTTCCCGGTCTGCCGAAGCGGACCGGGCGCGGGGTCGACCCGCGTTTCCCAGGCGATCCAGAAGCGTCCCGCATCAGCGACGGCGGGATCCGGAAGCAACACCTCGCGCGGGCGATTTTCCTCGTCGAGCCGATAGGCCCGGAAAGAAACCGCCTGGCGTTTGAAGCCCGTGGTCTGCAGGTTGGCGAGGTTGTTGGCCGTGACTTCCAGCCTCTTTTCGTATGCCAGGGCGGCCGCGGCCGCCATGTAGATCTCACCGCTCATCAAGGACCTCCGGATTCTGCCGGCCGGGAAAGGGATTTCTCCGTCGAAGTGCATGCAAATGCCGTGCCTTTTCCGACGCCGGCGCGCGGCCTGAGGGCGCGGGCGTCGCCGCGAAGGCGACGGGCTCGGTCTTGCCGACCGCCGGCGATCCTTTTGCCGGAGAGCGGCAATTTTTGCCGAGGAGAGAAGGCATCGTTCAGACCGACTCCGCCCGCCGCACCTTCAAGGCGAGCTCGGCTTCCTCCAGGGGCATCCCGCTTCGTTGCGCCGCCTCCTCGAGGGAGCAGCCCGCCGCAGCCTCTTCGACGAGCTGGGCATAGCGGCTCTCCCCGGAGGATCGCTCCGCCTTTTCCTCCCCCAGCCGAAACGGGTGCAAGCCCCAGGCCGCCTCCGCGGCGGACTCCCGGGAAGCCGGCCGCCGTTGTTCGACCGCCCGCACCATCTCCTCCAGCCGCGCCTGCTCGGCCTCGACGACGGCGCGGATCCGCCACAAGGACCGCTCGGTCTGCTGCCGCAGGCTCTGGAGGAGAATCTCGCCTTCGAAGCCGAGGCTTCCTTCGACCGCGGTCATGCGGGAAAATCCGTTGCGTCCGCTTGCAGCGCGGTGCAGGCGGGCGAGAATCAGCACGCCCAGCAAAAGTTGGCATCCGCCGATCCAGAGATCCCAGCGTCCCCCTTCCATCCATTCCATCTTGCGTGTTCCTCCTCCGCCGTTGCTTGCGGCCTCAGATGCGGATATCGATCCGCCGCCCTCGGCAGGGGTCCTCCGCCGCCTCCGGCTCTCCGGCCGGCTCCGCCGCTGCCGTCTCCTGTCGCTCCCGCTCCGGGGCTTCTGTCTCCCGGCCCGGTTCCTCTCCGGATCCGGAGTCGCCCTCGCCGTGGCGCTGGAGAAAACGCCGGAAAGCCTGCTCCTTTCCGGCGTCCCGGCGGAACTCGGCGGGATTGACCCGCTCGGCCCGGCCGGTCGCCGGGATCGGGCGGGGAAAAACGACCGGTTCCATGGGCTGCCCTGCCTTCCGCTGCGGTCCGAATGCGGCTTCAGCCGTCCGGGTCCTCGATCAAGCGTTCCTTGCGCAGCTTGTTTCTCAGCCGCAGGATCGCCTGGGAGTGGATCTGCGAAACCCGGGACTCGGTGATGTTGAGGACCTTGCCGGTCTCCTTCATGGTCAGCTCTTCGAGGTGGTAAAGGGTGATGACGAGCTTTTCCTTTTCCGGCAGCTGCTCGATCGCCCGGGCCAGCGCCTCTTTCAATTCCTTGAGCCGGGTCCGGCTCAAGGCATCCTCGTCGTTTTGGAGGAGAAATTGGGTGAGCTTGTCCTTTTCCTCGCGCGAGGCGACCCCGATCTCCTCGAAGCTGATGAAGGAGATCCCGGCCATCTGCCGCGTGCGGTGCAGCTCCTCGAGATCGACGCCCATCTCCGCGGCGACTTCCACGTCCTCGGGCTCGCGGCCCAGCCGCTGCTCGAGGCGCTGGCTGGCCATCTCCATCTCCCGCAGCTTGCGGCGCGAGGAGCGCGAGAGGTAATCCCGCGCCCGCAGCTCGCTCAAAATCGCGCCCTTGATGCGAAAGGCCGCGTAGGTCATGAACTTGTTGTCCCGCCGCGGATCGTAGCGGTCGACGGCCTGGATCAGGCCGATCACCCCGACATTCATCAGATCCTCCAGCTCGACCGTGGACGGCAGATGGGCCGCGATCCGCTGGACGATTCGTTTGACGTAGGGCAGATATTCCCGGATCAGCTGCTCCCGGTAGGCGGAGCGTTTGCGCACCGCAGCCCGCGGCCTTCGTTCCTCCGCGGGCGCCGGCATGCCTGAAGTCGCGTAACGCAAGGTTTCCTCCCCTCAGGGGTGATGGCTGCGCACCAGGTGGTGCCAGAAAAGATGGGTGTCTCCTTTCGGCCGGTGGGCGGGCGGACTGGCGATCAGCCGGCGGGCGAGATCGGCGAAACACCTCCCGGCCCGGGAATCGGGGTAGAGTTCGCTGACCAGCCGCTGATGTTTCACGCCGCGGGCGAGCCGGTCGTCGCGCAGAATATGGCCCCAGTACTCGACACGGATGTCCAGGAAACGGGCGGTGACGAGCTCGAGCTGCCGGAACACCTCGCGGGCTTCCCGGGGGCTCGCCGCCAGATTGACGAGCAGCTTGCAGGACTTCTCCGCGTACTTGAGCGAAAGCACCTTCATCAGCGCGTAGGCATCGGTGATCGCGGTCGGCTCGGGGGAGACGACCACGACGATCTCCTGAGCCATCACGCTGAAATCCATGACGTTCGAGGAGATCCCGGCCGCCGTGTCGATGAGCAGCAGGTCCACCCCGTCGATCAGGCGGTCGAGATCGGAGAAGAGCTGGAGCTTCTGCTCGGCGTTGAGGCGCGTGAGCTCCTGGATGCCGGAGGCCGCCGGCAGAATCTGCATGCGCCCCGGCCCCTCGGCAAGGATGTCGGCGAGCATGCGCTCACCGCGGATGACATGCGAAATGTTCCAGCGCGGGGCGATCCCCAGAAGCACGTCCAGGTTGCCCAGCCCCAGGTCGGCATCGAGGATCATGACCTTCTTGCCCAGGCGGCTGAGCGTGAAGCCGAGGTTGGCGACGATATTCGTCTTGCCGACCCCCCCCTTGCCGCTGGTGACGGCCAGCACCCGCGTGGCCGCACGTTCCCTTCGCGACGGGGGTTCCCCTTCTGCGCCGGTGCCTTCCCGGCGCGGCAGCGGAATCACCTTTCCGGAAACCCTCTGACTCATGACTTCAGCGGCTCCTCCCCTTTCGCCCTCAGAGACGCACGGAGCAGCGCGGTCGCACGGGGGCGGCCGCCTCCTCTTGCCCGTCGGCGGCGACGCCGGCGGCGCTGATGCAGGTGCGGCAGGGCTGGAAGCCCTCGGCCTCGGCCGCCGCCGCCGATGGGAAACGACGCAGGTGTTCGGCCTTGATCCGCTGCGCCCACTTGCATCCCCGGCGATGGTAGAGCTCGGAGTTGGCGTTGGCGATGAACCACCCCTCCGCCGCGAACGCCGCATCGACCGCCGTCGCCTCCGGCGTTTCCCTCCCGACCGGCGAGGGCCAAAGCCTCGCGGTCAACCAGGCAAGGGGATGTTCCGCAAGGTCCTCGGGGATGCGCCTTCCCGTCCCGAGCCAGGAAAGCGGCAGGCGGCTCGACCGCGCCGCCCCGAGGATCGCTCCGGGAAAAGCGGTCTCATCGAGACGGGTGAAGGCCAGCGCGCGGACCTCCGGCGATGTCCAGTCGTCGAGCAGCCGGCCGCGATCGGCATCGCGCAACCCCGCCGGCACCACGAGATGAATCTCCCGGCAGTCGAGGGCGGAGAGCCGCCGCAAGGTTTCTTCCCGTCGTGCCTTCTCCGCGGGTCCGGCCCCGGCGGTGTCGATCAGCACCCAGTCGAGGTGCGACCAGCCTTGCAGCGTGGAAGCGGCTTCCTCCACCGAGCGCGCGGCGGCGAAGGGCACCCGGAGCGCGGCGGCGAAGGACCGAAGCTCGTCGGCTCCGCAGATGCGTCGGTCGTCCAAGCTGAGGAGCGCAACAAGCCGGCCCTGTTGCATCACCTCGCGCGCGGCGAGCTTGACCGCAAGCGTGGTCTTTCCCGCTCCGGGTCCGCCGACAAGAGCCGATCGACGCGGGCGGGCGTCGGCAACGGCGAACTCCGATATGCCCAGGGCCGCGAGGACCGACGCGGCGGATTCCCTCAGGCGCGTCGGGGATGCCTGCGGATCCCGGAGCGGGATCTGCGCGAGGCGTTCGACCCATTCGCCGGCGATTTCCGGCTCGACCCCACCGGCGATCAGACGGCGGCGGAAATCCTCGCCGAAACCCGCGCGGTCGGGGACCGGGGCAGGGGGTTCCTCCGCCGCCTTGCGGCCGGCGAGCGCACGCAGGCGCGAGGACCAGGCGGGAAGCCTCCCCCGACGGGGAGCCTCGGTCGCGGCGGACACGGGAAGGGTCGACGAGGGCGGCCAGGCGACATCGACCGCGGCGGTCACCTCGACCCGGCTCGAGCGTCCGAAACCCAAGGCCGACCCGAACCGCCGCAGGCTCCGCGCCGACAGGATGACGGCATCGGGACCGAATTCCTCGCGGATCCGCCGCAAGGCCTCGGTCATCGTCGAAGCTTCAAATCGCTTCATGCGCATCGCTCAACTCCACCGACCCGATGGAACGGATCTCCACGCTGTTCAAGATCTCCTCGTAGGAGAGGACGGTCAGGTTGGGCATGAACCGGTCGACCAGGCGTTTGAACGCCAAGCGCACCGCCGCCGAAGCCAGCACGACCGGCTGCAGGTTGCGGGCCGCCGCGCGCTCGATCTGGCGCCCCAGGCTGCCCATCATCCGCCGGGCCGTTGTCGGGTCGATCGCCAGCACCCGCCCGGCCTCTCCGCGCTGCAGCGCCTCCAGGAGCGTCTGCTCCACATCGGCGCCGAGGGTGATGGCCGAGATCGTCCCCTCGGCCGAGGCGTGCAGCCGAGTGATCGTCCGCGCCAGCGCGCGGCGCACATGTTCGGTCAGAGCGTCGGTGTCCTTGGTCACGGACGCCCAGTCGGCGAGCGCTTCCAGGATCTGCGGCAGATCGCGGATCGGCACCTGCTCGCGCAGCAGGTTTTGCAATACCTTCACCACCGCCCCCAGGGAGAGAAGATTGGGCATGAGCTCCTCGAGCACCTTGGGGTGGGACTGCCGCAGCGGGTCGAGCATCCGCTGCACTTCCTGGCGTCCGAGCAGCTCATGGGCGTGGCGCCGGATGGTCTCGGAGAAATGCGTCGTCAGCACCGTCACCGCATCGACGACGGTGAAGCCGCGGGAGACCGCCTCCTCCCGCGCGGATTCGCGGATCCAGGTGGCGGGCAGGCCGTAGGTCGGCTCGCGCGTCGGGACCCCTTCGAGATCGCCCTCGGCACCGCCGGGGTTGAGCGCCAGGCAGAACTGCGGCATCAGCTCGGCGCGGGCAACTTCGTTGCCCTTGAGCAGAATCAGGTACTCGCCGGGGTTGAGCTGCATGTTGTCCTGGATGTGCACCGGAGGCAGCACGATCCCCAACTCGAGGGCGAGCTGGCGGCGGATCGCCTTGATGCGTTCGAGAAGCTCCCCGTTCTGACGGGCGTCGACGAAGGGGATCAACCCGTAGCCGACCTCGACCGCAAGCAGGTCGACCGGCGGCGGGGAAACGAAGCTTTCTGCAGCGGCGGAAGGCGCAGCCGCCTCCCGCTCCGCCTGTGCGGTGCGTTGCGCCGCTTTGCGCGCGGAGGCAAGCTTCCAGGCGAGCAGGCCCGAGACGGCGGAAAGGGCGAGGAAGGGCAGCGTCGGCAGACCCGGAACGAGAGCGAAACCGAAGAGCACGGCCGAAGCCATGCCGACCGGCCGGGGATGGAAGAGGACCTGCGCGGCCATCTCGCCTCCCAGGCTCGATTCGTTTCCCGCGCGGCTGACGACGATGCCCGCCGCGGTGGAAATCACAAGAGCCGGAATCTGAGAGACCAGCCCGTCGCCCACGGTGAGGATGGTGTAGTTCTGGGCCGCCGCCCCGAAGCTCATGCCCTTCTGGAAGACCCCGATCGCGAGCCCGCCGAAAATGTTGATCAGCGTGATCAGCACTCCGGCCACGGCGTCCCCGCGGACGAACTTGTTGGCGCCGTCCATGGCCCCGTAGTACTCGGCCTCGCGCGCCAGGCGCTCGCGGCGCTCGCGGGCTTCCTGCTCGCTGATGAAGCCCGCGTTCAGGTCGGCGTCGATGCTCATTTGCTTGCCGGGCATGGCATCGAGCGTGAAGCGTGCGGCCACCTCGGCGATGCGTCCGGCGCCTTTGGTGATGACGGCGAAGTTGATGATGACGAGAATGGCGAACACGATCAGGCCGACGACGGTGTTTCCGCCGACGACGAACCCCCCGAAGGACTTGATGATGTTCCCGGCGGCGGCGATCCCTTCGTTGCCGTTCAACAGGATCGCCCGCGTGGTGGCGATGTTCAGGGTCAACCGGAAAAGCGTCGCCAAAAGCAGCACCGAGGGAAAGACCGAAAACTCAAGCGGCCGCTGGACGTACATGGAGACGAGCAGGATCACGAGCGCGAGCGTAATGCTCAAGGCGAGCAGCAGATCGAGCGCCAAAGGCGGAAGGGGGATCACCATGAAGACGAGGATCCCGACGACGGCCGCACCGAGGGCGAAATCGGAGCCCTGCAGGAGCCGCGGGAAGATCGCGCCGGGGGGGGTCGCCTGAACTGCCGTCATGCACTCGTCTCCGCTTCGGATCACCGCCACACGTCAGGCCGTGGGTTGTGCATTTTCCATGCCGAGGGTCCCCACCCTCCCCGCCTCCGGGGAAACGTCCTCATCGGGCCGCGGCAGGCTGTATGGAAGTGTCGATCCCGACATGAAGTCCCGGAAAATCCGGCTTGACCGCCACAAGATGTGGGGGATCTTGCCGGGTACGGGCCGCAAGCGGCGGGGGAAGACGCCTCGACCCGGCATGCGGATCGGTCGCCGGGAGGCGCCCGGCGACAAATTTTTGTCGAGCAGGGCCGCCGGGCTCCTGACGAGCCGCTGCCGGCCCGGTTTTCATCGCCCGGCTTTACAGACGGCTGCGGCCTCGCAGCCGGTACACGTAGGCCAGCACTTCGGCCACGGCGCGGTATAGCTCGACCGGGACGGTGTCGCCGACGTCGGTCAGGCGGAAGAGGGACCGGGCGAGCGGAGGATTTTCCACGATGGGGACGCCGTGCTCGGAGGCGATCCGCCGGATACGCTCGGCGACGTGATCCGCCCCCTTGGCCACAACCTTCGGGGCGGCCATCACCGCCGGGTCGAAGCGCAGGGCGATGGCGAGGTGCGTGGGGTTGACGACGACGACGTCGGCCCGCGGGACCTCGGCCATCATGCGGCGGTAGGCGACCTGGCGCTGAATGCTGCGGATGCGTGCCTTGACCGCCGGGTCGCCCTCGGTCTGCCGGCGCTCGTCCTTCACCTCCTGCTTGGTCATCTTGAGGTTTTCTTCGTACTGCCAGCGCTGATAGAGGGTGTCCAGGGCGGCAAGCAGCGCCATGGCGATGCCGGAGAACAGAAGAATCCGCATCACCCCCTCGAAGGCGAAGCCCCGGATCGCGCCGAGATCCAAACGCACCAGGGTCGGCATCTCGTGACGCATTCCCCAGACCACGGCGGCCGCCACCGAGCCGACCAGGGCGAGCTTGCAGAGCGACTTGGCAAGTTCGAAGGCGCCGCGCAGGGAAAAGATGCGCTTCAAGCCCGCCAGCGGGTTGAGCTTCGTCCATTTGGGCTGCAGCGCCTCGGCGTGAAACTCGACACCGATCTGGAGGGCGTTGCCGAGAAATCCCACAAGGAGCAGCGGGAGGCAGATGGGGGCGAGGAGCGCCAGCACCTCTTCGGCCAGGCCGGAAAGCAGCGCGGCGGCATCCTCCAAGCGGCCGATGCGCAGGGTGTGCAGGCGGGCGTAGATGCCGGCGATCAGCCGGGTGCTGCGGTCGAGCAGCGCCTCCCCGCCGAAGACGAGGACGCCGAGCAAGGCGAACAGCAAAAGCGTCGAGGGGATCTCGCGGCTCAGGGCCACCTGGCCGCGACGGCGGGCCTCCTGGCGGCGCTTGGCGGTCGCGCGTTCGGTTCTCTCCTGCCCCCCCGCCTCGGCCATCCCCGCCCCCTCAGCGCAGAAGCTGCAGCATCCCCCGCGGTGCGACGGCGAAGAGCCCGCCCAGCCACGAGACCAGATGCGGCAGGCTCAGGCCGAGGAGAACCAGGCCGAGGGCGATGTTCAACGGCAAGGAGACGACGAAGATGTTCATCTGCGGCACGGTGCGGGCGACCACGGCGAAGGCGACGGTGACCAGGACCAGCGCGACGATGACCGGGGCCCCGGCACGCAGTCCGTTTTCGAACACGCCCGCCGTGAGCCGCATCAGGCGCTCGACCGTCGCCGAGCCGGCCGTGAAGCCGTTCGGAGGCAGAATCGTGAAGCTCTCGGCCAAGGCCCGGAGAACCCCGTGGTGGCCGTCGGCCGCCAGAAAGACCAGGGTGGCCACCAGGCCGAGGAGTTGCCCGAGGAGCGCGACCTGGTCCTCGGTCGTCGGGTCCATGACCTCGGCGATCGCCAGGCCCATCTGGTAGCCGGCCAGCTCGCCCGCCAGCTGGACGGCCTCGAAGATCACCCGGATCGCCACCCCGGCCAGCAGGCCGATCAGCACCTCGCCCGCCGCGGCGACCCCCAGGCGCAGGATGTCGGCCTCGACGGGAAAGGCCCCCGCCCCGACCCGGGCAGCCAGCAGAAAGCTCGCCGCAAGCGCAAAACCGATGCGGAACAGGACGGGCAGCCCGGCGTTGTTCCAGAACGGCAGAGCGAAGAGAAAGGCTCCCGTGCGCAGGAAGATGAGAAGCAACCCCTGCAACTCCGCCAGGCTGAGGGAAACCGTGAGCATGGTCCGCCCGTGGGCCTCAGCGGATGAACTGGTTCATCCCCAGGAAAATCCGCTCGGTGAACCCGACGAGCGTCTGCATCATCCAGGGGAAGAAAAAGATCAGGGCCACGGCGACGGCGAGCATCTTGGGGATGAACGTGAGGGTCATCTCGTTGATCGAGGTGGCCGACTGGAAGATGCTCACGGCCAGGCCCACGACGAGTCCGGCAATCAGCATCGGGGCGGACAGGAGAATCGTCACCTGGATCGCCTCGTAGAAAAACCCGGTCAGGGTGTCGGCGGTCATCGCCTTCGTCCTTCGGTTCACGCGAAGCTCTTCACGAGCGAGCCCACCAGGAGGTACCAGCCGTCGGCCAGAACGAAGAGCAGCAGTTTGAAAGGCAGCGAGACCATGACCGGCGGCAGCATCATCATCCCCATGGAAAGCAGGACCGCCGCGACCACCATGTCCACGATGAGAAAAGGCACGTAGAGCAGCAGTCCGATCTCGAAAGCGGTCTTCACTTCGCTGATCACGAAGGCCGGAATGAGGACACCGGTGGGGATGTCGTCGCGGCCGCGCGGCCGCTCCAGCCCGGCGATGTCCACGAAGAGCGCGAGGTCCTTCTCCCGCGTCTGCCGGAACATGAATTCGCGCAGCGGCACCGCGGCCCGCTCGAGCGCGGCCGCGCCGCTGATCTTCTTCTCGAGGTAGGGTTGCAGGGCCTCCTGGTTCACCTTCTGCCAGACGGGCGTCATGATGAAGGCCGTGAGAAAAAGCGCCAGCCCGATCACGATCTGGTTGCTGGGGAGCTGCATCGTCCCGAGCGCGCGGCGGATGAGCGAAAGCACGATCACGATGCGCGTAAAGGACGTGAGCAGAATCAAGAGGGCGGGCGCAAGCGAGAGCACCGTCATCAAGAGGAAGATCTGCAGGACGACGCTCGTGCGGGCCGGATCGTCGGCCGCACTCAGCCCCAGGCTCAGGGTCGGCGTCGGGATCGCGGCTTCCGCCGCCGCGGCTGCCGCCGCAAGAAGCAGCAGCGGCAGGGCCGGCAGGACATGGAGGACGGCCCTCATGCTCTCTCCCCTTTCCAGGCCGCCGTGATGCGGGAAAGATGGTCGAAAAAGGAAACCGCCTCCTCCGGGGTCCGAGCGCGGATGCGCTCGAGATCCTCGGGGCTGTCGAGGCGCGCCAGCAGCGAGACCCGCTCCGGAGACACCCCGACCACGAGCGCGCAGCCCGGGGCCTCGAGCAGCACCACGCGGTGCTTCACCCCCAGCGCCAGCGAGGCCGCCACCCGCAAAAGCCCCGCGGAAGCCCCCGCCGGGCCCCGGCGCGCACGGCGGCGCAGCAGGGAGAGCGCGGCGAGAAGTCCGCCCAGCACGAGGGCGAGGGCGACGAGCATCTTCAGGGCCGAGGGCCAGAATTCCGGGCCGGCGCTCATTTCAGCCTCTCGATCCGTTCCATGGGGCTGACGACTTCGGTCAGGCGTACGCCGAACTTCTCGTTCACGACCACCGCCTCACCGCGGGCGATCAGCTTCTGGTTGGCCAGCACGTCGAGCGTTTCGCCGGCCAGTTTGGTGAGCTCGATCACCGATCCCTGGCCCAGCTTGAGCAGCTCGTGGACGAGCAGCTTCGTCCGCCCCAGCTCGACGGTGACCTCGAGCGGGATGTCGAGAATGAACTCCAGGTTCACGGACGCGGCCGAACCGGAGGGCTCAGGCGCCGGGGGCGCCCCGGCGGGTTCTGGGGTCGGGGTCATGGATGCGCCTCGCTTTCGCCCGGGGAAACGATCCGGGATGCGATTTCGACGGCCCGGTTTCCTTTCATCACCCCGGGGTACGCCAAGTACTTGGGCACATGGTCGATGCTCAGCACGATCGCGTCTTCGGGGCCGGTCGGCAGCATCAGGACGTCCTCCACCTTGAGGTTGAGGATCGCCCCCAGGGTCGCGCGCGTGCGCCCGAGCTCGGCGACGAGCGTCACCGGCACCTCGCGGATCAAGCGCTCCAGCGGCAGGCTCCAGGTGTTTTCGATGTCACGCTCGCGCAGGTACTTGTGCGAGAGCTTGTCCTTGATGGGCTCGAGCATCAGGTAGGAAATGCAGAAATGGAGATTTCCCGTGTACTCCTTGCTCTTGAGGGAAAAGACGATCACGACCATCATGTCGTGCGGCGAGACCAGGTGGACGTATTCGGGCTTCGTCTCCGTCTTTTTGATGCCGATCGTCACCGGGTGGACGAGCCGCCAGGCGCTCTGCAGCTGATCGAGGATTTCGCCCGCCAGACGCAGGATCATGCGCTGCTCGAGGGGCGTGAAGTCCCGTACGCGGTTGAGCGGTTTTCCTTTGCCGCCGAACATCATGTCGATCAGCGAGAAGACGAGGTTCGGCTCGATCGCAAGCAGCGCCGAGCCGATCAACGGCTCCATGGAAAAGATGACGAAGCTCGTCGGCGCCGAAAAGGCGCTGATGCACTCCTGGTATTTCACCATCTCGGTCGAGACGAACTCCACCTCGACCGAGCGCTGCAACATGGCGGAAAGCGAGCCGGTGAGCAGGGCCCCGAACTTGTCGTAGACCTCCTCGAGCGCGCTGAACTGGTCGCGCAACATGATGTTCTGGGAGGTCAGGTTGTAGGGCTTGGCCTCGCTTTCGCCCTTGGGAGGTTCGAGGTCGACGTCCCCGCGGTCCATGGCGGAGAGCAGGGCGTCGATTTCTTCCTGACTTAAGATCTGGTCGGGCATGGCCTCGGGGTTTCCGCAGCGCGGCTACTGGATGACGAATTCCTTGAAGTAAATCCGGTTCACCCGGGCCTTGGCGAGCAGCCCGTTCAGGGCCTGGGCGAGTTCTTCGCGCATCGCGGTCTTGCCCTCGGTCGAGCTGATGTCCGCGTACCGCTTGGTCGGCAGAATCATCAGCACCGCATCGCGCAAGTGCGGCACGCGGCCGGCGATCTCCTCCTCGGCCGCCTTGCCGCCGGTCACTTCGAGATCCATGGTGACGCGCAGATATCGGTTTCCGCCGGGATCGGCGAGATTGACGACGAAGGTCTCGAGGGGAACGATCTTGCCGGCCTGCTCGGTCTTCGCCTTTTCCGATTCCGCCGCCTGGGCCGCCTCCCCGGCCACCGGAAGGGAGCCGAGTTTCTTCCAGATCAGAAACAGCCCCCCGCCCAACCCCAGGACGAAGAGAAAGAGCACGCCCACCAGGATGGTCAACAGCTTGTTCGACATCGCCTCTCCTCCGCCGCGGAGCTTCTGCCTCCTGAAGGCGCCGGGGCAAGGGACCCGGCCTGCCTGGAAATACCTGAGAAAGGATGAGCAAGGATTGTGCCACGGGCAACAAAGGGGCGGGAGCGCATTCCGGGACGGAATTCGCCCTCATTTTCGGGGGATGCAGCGCAAACGGACCGCCCGCCCCGGACGCCGGGGAGTCAAGCGCTTGACGGGGCGGGCGGGAAGCGGACGGCGGCGGAGGCCGCGTTCTCAGGCGGCGGAAAGCGGCTCCCGCGGCCCCTCCTCCAAAACGGCCGCGCCCAGGGCCCGGCGGTAACGCAGAATCCGCCGGCTCACCTCCTCGGCCGGT
>CALIUY010000039.1:0-7500 GCA_938048455.1 uncultured Desulfobacterales bacterium
GCGCTGACGGGGGCTTGATTTTGCAGCATGGAAACAGTAAAAAAGAATCAGCCCGCCGTGCCGACGTAGCTCAATCGGCAGAGCAGCTGATTCGTAATCAGCAGGTTATCGGTTCAAGTCCGATCGTCGGCTCCATCGAAAATCTGAAGCGATCTCGGCGGATAGGATCGCCGAGGGCGCTTTTGGATTGCCTCCCTGATCCGCGCAGCGTAGCGCAAAACAGAGCCAAAAAGCAACGCTCGAGGCTGAGCTTGCATAAATTTGCCCCCCCTCCTCTTGGGGCACCTGCCGAAGAGGTGGGAGGGGCCACGAAGAAATGTTCGCCCCTTGACCGAATCGGTTCGGGGATCGGCGGGCCGGCGGTGGCCGGCCACTGTCGCAAACAAAACACCATCGGGTCTTGTTTCCGGAACGACATTCCAGAGGGAGCGGCCTTAGCCGTAGTTTTGCCCACCCTAAAAAAGAGTTCGAGGTCCTCGGTCTTCATTAGACGAGGCGCTGACGATCACGGCCGAATGCCGGCATCGTCATTGCGAAGGTCTCCAACGGAAAGCCGTGCTTGCTTATGAAGGGGGTGACGATGGACCGCCCCCCGCTGAAAGCGCCTTGGAGTGATCCCCTTGGATTGCAGACCTGAGTGCTGAGTGGTAAAAGAGAGGGAAAGGCATCGGAATCGAGAAAGGAAAAGAAGACCTGCAATAAAACGAAGGCGTTTGCGCCGGAATCTCGTCGTTCCATCATCAAGCAACTTTTCAGCCAAAACGCTGGCCCGGCCGAACTCTGCCGATGAGCCGATCACCGTAAAACGTCATCTGCGGACCGAAACTCGCCGTTCTATCTTTTCTGCAGGTCAATCCAATTTCGTATAGAGATTGATCAACGGGAGACTTCGCGCGTATGGAGAGGACTTACACGTATTTCAAGGGTGAAAAAGACAAAGAATTCAACATTGCCTCGGCGAAAAAGTATGTCGAACAAAAGCAAGAACTTGACAAGTTATTGGAATCTTTAATCGCGCCCCTGATCGAAGGTCAACGGCTCAGCATATTGGATGCCTGTTGCGGTGTGGGTCATCTCGTGTATTTCTTGTGGAACCTAAGCCCGCAATCGTCTTTCCTGGGAGTAGATCAAACCCCCTACCTGATCGAGCAGGCAAAAGAACTCTGTCGAGGCAGAGAAAACATCATCTTTGAAGTTGGCGATGTCTACGATCTTTCCGTCAAGTATCCAAAGCACTTCGACATAGCCATCAACTGGAAGACCATTTCCTGGCTTCCTTACTACGATCGAATGTTGCAGACCTTGATCGCCGTCACCAAAAAACATATTTTCCTCAGTTCGCTTTTCTACGATGGAGATATCGATTTCGAGATCAGAGTCAGAGAATTCAAGAAAGAGGCGGGGAAGGACGGTTTCAACTCCTATTACAACGTGTATAGTCTTCCTCGTTTCAGAGAATTTGTCTACGGCTTGGGCGTCAGCAACCTACAAGCTTTCGATTTCGAGATCGCCATCGACCTCCCCAAGCCGCCTTTCGATCAGATGGGCACCTATACCGTCAGATTGGAAGACGGCAAGAGGCTGCAAATCAGCGGCGCAGTAGTCATGTCGTGGAAAGTCATCCGAATAGACTTGTGAGGCAGGCTGGAGATAACGAACTCGTTCCGCATCCTTCGCACACCTCTTGATTGCAGACGACGTTGCTTCGCAACGCGCCTGAGCCCGCCCCTGATCAGCCCTGTGGATAAAAGTCTCGACGTGCTCGTGGAGCTGTTATTGCCGCGCGTCAGCCGTGACGAAAGTCTACCCCGTATCGGCGAAGATCTCTGTCGGCCCGATGATTAGGCCGCGGGAGGTGCCCCTCGGGGCTTCTCGGTATGGTTGGAGGCCGCCTCCTTCATTCCAGGGTGAAACCGCGGGCTCCTTTCCGCAGCGTCAGCTGCAAAGGATAGGAGTGAGGATGGCAAAACGCTGACGGCCGAGAACCCTATTCTGACCTCCCGGTGGACTTCTCGACGAATAACGCGCCGACCTCGATGGATGGAGGGGAGCGGTTTTGCCCTGAAACGGAAGATATCCGCCGTACGTGTGGCTAAAAAGCAGGGGAATTCAAAAGCTCCTTGGCAGGCTGGGGATCGCCGTCTCCTATTTTTCCAGCCAGCGCAGCACCGCCTGCAAGAGCGATGCGCTGTGGCCGAGCTGCTCCCAGGCCTGCTCGCGGTCGATAAGCCGATCTTCCTTCCGCAGGGTGCAACCCAGCTTGAGCGAAAGCTGAGCGATCCGGGCGATCTCGCGCGCCAGATCCTCCTCCGAGCCGATCGCGATGGAGTAGAGCGGAATGCGCTTGAACATCCGGAGCGCCTCCCGGTTCACGATGCCGTCGGAGGCGGCGTGGTATTTCCGATTGTAATCGTCTTGGGGCAGGTGGTGCAGGGGCTGGGAGAGATCGCCGAGGTAGTGGACGGCGTAGGCGAGGTGATACTCGGCATAAAGGTTGCGCGCTTGGAAGTCGCGATAACCCCGCAGCGCAGCGAGAATCGCTCCGTATAGGTGTCCTTCCGGGTCGAGCCGGTCGTAGCGCTTCGCCTGTTCGAAGATCAGGGCGGGGGTGATCCGTGCGCCGCAGGCGTTGTTCACATAGTGGTTGTGCCCTTCGACGTCCCCGAGCTTGAGCTTCGCGATATCGGCGCCCGCGGCGTGGTACCATTTGCGGTGGCCGGCGGCCCTGGCGATGGCCAGATGGGTCTCGTCCCACCAGGCACGGCCGTCGAGCGGGAAGAAGGCCGTGCCCATCAGCAAAATCAACACGAAGCGTGCACGCAAGATCCACTCTGACAGCAAGACTTCCTCCTGACATCGCTTTCAAGTTCGCGCGGCCGGAGCAGCCCTTCCGGCAATAGCATACAACCCCTTACGCCTCCAGCACAGGTCAAGTGCCGAAAGACAAGCCGGCAAAGGGGTTAAAGTAATATCGCAATGGACGTCCCCTAAAGATAAAAATTGCTTAAGTATTTTTGCGGGCGGCCGAAAAGGGGAGACGAAGCCTCTGCAAGAGGCCCGGTGCGCCGGGCGCTATTTTCCCCCGGGGAGGTCCCCTGTTATGAAGAAGAAACGATCGCTCGCTTTTAAACTGATCACCGGCGGCATCCTGATCGGCCTCGTTCCCGTGGTCGCAATCGGCGCCTACGCGCTCTGGAAAGCCTCGGGTTCCCTGACCGCGCTCTCCCGCGAGCGGGCCGTCGTCACCGCCCAAAGCCTCGCCGACACAATCGATCTCGTGCTCGCCGAAGAGGTGAAAATCCTTGCCGAGCAGGCCGCGCGGCCCGCGCTCAAGCAGGCCGCGGCCCGGGTGCGCGATGCCGGCCCCGAGGCCGCCGCCGAGGAGATCGCTTCGTTGAACCGCGAGCTTGGCGCCGCGCAGAAGGCCCTGGGGGCGGACTACGAGCTCTTGATCCTCGTCGGCCTCGAGGGCAAGGTCTTCGCCGACGGCCAGGGCGGCTCCCAGAAAGGAGTCGACATCGCCAACCGGCCCTACTTCCAGAAGGCCAAGGCCGGCGCGACGGCGATCTCCGAGCCGGTCATCTCCCGGGCCTCGGGGAACCTCGTGCTGCCGATCGCCGTCCCCGTGCGCGACGAGCAGGGCCAGCCGGCCGGCGTGCTCGCCAGCGTGCTGCGCATCGGCTTTCTCACCGAAAAGCTGCTCGACGTGAAAATCGGCAAAACCGGCTACCCCTTTATCGTCAACGCCGCCGGGCTCGTCATCGGGCATCCGAACAAGGAGCACATCCTCAAGACCGACATCAGCCAGATCCCCGAAATGGCGGCGATCTTTAAGGCGCTCGGCAGCGTGAAGACCGGCATCGAAGCCTACCGCTTCAAGGGCGTGGACAAGATCGCCGGCTTCGCCCCCGTTGCGATCTCCGGCTGGAGCCTCGTCGTCACCCAGGACGAGGCCGAGTTTCTCGAAAGCGTCCGCGACATCCGCAACGCCGTCGCCTTCGGCGGAGGCTTCTTCCTCGCCCTGACCGTGGTCGGCGTCTTCTTCTTCGCCCGCTCGCTTTCGCGCCCCATCGGCCGCGTCGTCGAGCTCGTCCACGCCGGCGCAGAAGAGGTCGCCGCCGCCTCCTCCCAGGTCTCCTCCTCCAGCCAGAACCTCGCCGCCGGCGCCTCCGAGCAGGCGGCCTCCATCCAGCAGACCTCGGCCTCCCTCGAGGAAATCTCCTCCATGACCAAACAAAACGCCGCCCACGCCTCCCAGGCCAACGGCCTCGTCACCGAAGCCAACCAGGTGATCGAGCGCGCCAACCGCTCCATGGGCGAGCTGATCGAAGCCATGCGCGAGATCTCCGCCTCGAGCCTGGAGACCCAGAAGATCGTCAAAACCATCGACGAGATCGCCTTCCAGACCAATCTCCTCGCCCTGAACGCCGCCGTCGAGGCCGCCCGCGCCGGCGAGGCCGGGGCCGGCTTCGCCGTCGTCGCCGACGAGGTCCGCAACCTCGCCATCCGCGCCGCCGATGCCGCCCGCAACACCTCCAGCTTGATCGAGGGTTCGGTCAAACGCATCCAGGACGGCACCGGACTGGTCGATACCACCCATACCGCCTTCGCCGAGGTCGCCCAGAGCGCACGCAAAATCGCCGACCTCGTCGCCGAGATCAACGCCGCCTCCAACGAGCAGGCCCAGGGGATCGACCAGATCAACAAGGCGGTCTCGGAAATGGACAAGGTCGTGCAGCAAAACGCCGCCACCGCCGAAGAGTCCGCCTCGGCCTCCGAAGAACTCAACGCCCAGGCCGAGCAGATGAAAGCCGCCATCAACGAACTCGTCGCCATCGTCGGCGGCAATGCCTCCACCGCAAAAAGACGCCCTGCCGAAAAACCGCAGAAAAAAGCCGCCTGCGCCGACAAGGCCGCCTCGGCCCTCCAACGGCTTGCCGCCCAGGCCAAGCCCAAACCCGCCCCCAAAGCCGAAGCGGTCATCCCCCTCACCGACGCCGGAGAGCTCAAAGATTTCTGAAATGCCGTCCTGCCGGATGTTCCGGGCGGTTCGACCGCTAGGGTCGGGCCGCCCGGAACTTTTCGTCGCACACCGGAAGCAACCAGAAACATTCACAATACGGGTTGACAGGGGCTAATTTTGCGGCTACGTTGGCCCCTATCCTTTGCGAAGGAGGGCGATCGAATCGCCGGCGGGAGGAAACCGTGGCCCAGGATTTCGACGAGGTCGAACTCAAAGAGGAAATCGAGCGCATCATGCGCAAGGTCGACGAGATCATGCACCGGGTCGAGGCCGTGATGCCCCCCAAGCCGCAGCCGGCCGAGCAGCCGCCGTCCCCCGCCGAGTGAAGACCGCCTTCGGGGATGACCGCTGCGGAGAGCGTTGAGGAGGAGACATGGCGGTAACCAAGGACGACATCGTCGCGCGGATCCACGAACTCGGGTTTTCCAAAAAACAGGCCGTCGATCTCGTGGAAACCCTGATCGAGATCATGAAATCGACGCTCGAGAAGGGGGAGGACATCCTGATCTCGGGCTTCGGCAAATTCTGTGTCAAGAGCAAAAAGCCCCGCCGCGGCCGCAACCCCGCAACCGGCGAGGATCTGATGCTGCGCGCCCGCCGCGTGATCACCTTCAAGTGCAGCGGAAAGCTCAGAAACAAGATCAACGCCGCCCCCCTTCCCCCGGAGGCCGCCGCTTCCTATTCCCCTGCCCCCCGGCCGGCCGAGGTCGATCAGAGCGTGATGCCGTAAGCCTTCATCTTGCTCAACAGCGAGGGATGGCTGATTTCCAGCAGGCGGGCGGCCTGGGAGCGGTTGCCGCCCGTTTGCTCGAGCGCCTGGCGGATCAGCCGTTTTTCGATCGCCCGCTGCGCCCGTTTGAGCGAAAGTCCCGAGACCGTCCCCGGGACCTCCTCCGGAGCCTGCGGCGGTCCCAGTTCGGCCGGAAGGTGCTCGGGCTGAATCGTCTCCTCCTCGCACAGCAGCACCGCCCGCTCGATCACGTTTTCCATCTCGCGCACATTGCCCGGCCAGCCGTACTCGAGCATCAGGGCTAAAGCCGACGGGCTGATCCCGGCCACGGCCTTGTGCAGCTTGGCGTTGTAGCGGGCAAGAAAGTGCCGCGCGAGCTGGGGGATATCCTCGCGGCGCTCCCGCAGCGGGGGAAGCGCGATCGTCAGCACCTTGAGCCGGTAGTAGAGGTCCTCGCGGAAGCGGCCGCTGCGGACGGCCTCCTCGAGATTGCGCGCCGTGGCCGCGATCACGCGCACGTCGACTTTCTCGGCCCGCGTCTCCCCGACGGGCCGGATTTCGTTTTCCTGCAGCACGCGCAAAAGCTTCACCTGAAGGGCGGGCGGAAGCTCGCCGATCTCGTCCAAAAAGATCGTCCCGCCGTCGGCTTCCTGGAAGAGCCCCTTCTTGTTGCGGTCGGCGCCGGTGAAGGCGCCCTTGCGGTACCCGAAGAGCTCGCTTTCGAGCAGCGTCTCCGGAATCCCGCCGCAATTGACCGGAACCCAGGGCTTGCCGCGGCGCAGCCCTTCGTCGTGGATGCCGCGGGCGACGAGCTCCTTGCCCGTTCCGCTCTCCCCCAAAATGAGCACGGTCGTCGCGTAGCGCGCCGCCTTGCGCGCAAGCTCGAAGACGGCCGACATGGCTTGGCTGGCGGCGACCAGGCTGCCGAACTGGAAATCTTTTTCGTAGGAGCGGATGCGTTCGCGCAGCGCACGGTTTTCGCGCCGCAGCGCCTCCCGCTCCTCGGCCTTGCGCAGGGTCAGCAGGACTTCGTCGGGCTTGAAGGGTTTGGCGATGTAATCGTAGGCGCCCTGCTTCATGGCCGCGATCGCCGTGTCGATCGTGCCGTAGGCCGACATCATGATGACCGTGCAGTCGCGGAGCCGCTCGCCGGCGGCCTGCAGGAATTCCAGACCGCCCATGACCGGCATGCGGATGTCGCAAAGCACGAAATCGTAGCGCCCCTGCTCGAGTCGCTCGAGCGCCGCGGCGCCGTTGGCCGCAAAATCCACCACGAAATCCGCCTTGCGCAGCACGGCCGCCAGCATGTGCCGCATGTTTTCCTCGTCGTCGACGACGAGGATCCGCTTGGGTGTCGGATGTTCCGCCATCAAAGACCTCGCTTCGTTATTTCCCCGGCGGCGCGCCGGGCAAGCGGCAGTCGGATCCGCATGCAGGTTCCCGTCCCCGGGGTGCTCTCGACCTCGATTCGCCCGCCGGCTCGTTCCACGATCATGTAGCTCACCGCCAAGCCCAGCCCCGTTCCCCTGCCGGGCTCCTTGGTGGTGAAGAACGGATCAAAGATGCAGGGCAGCTGTTCGGCCTCGATCCCCACCCCGTCGTCCCGGAAGGCGATCTCCAGCTCCCGCGCGTCTTCCTCGCCGGCGGCGGCGGTGGGGATGTTCCGGGTGAGGATCGAAAGTGCGCCTTTGGTCCCCGCCCCGCGGGCGCTGACCGCGTCGGCGGCGTTGATCGCAAGATTGAGGAA
>CALIUY010000039.1:15000-33545 GCA_938048455.1 uncultured Desulfobacterales bacterium
GCAAATCGGCAGGAAGGTCCCGAGCGCCGAAAAGCCGCCGCGCCGCACTCAGCGCGGCCGCCGCCTCCTCGCGGCCGTGGGCCAGCGCCGTCGCCTCGAAGGCCAGGATCGTCTTCGCGGCGTTCAAGCCGTCCGCTTCCAGGGTTTCCACCGCGCGGATCTCCTCCAGCGGCAGAAAGGTGAACAGCGCCAGAAAACGGCCCACGTCGCGGTCGTCGGTGTTCACCCAGAACTGGAAATACTCGTAGGGCGAAGTCCGTGCCGGGTCGAGCCATACGGCCCCGCGGGCGGTCTTGCCCATTTTTTCGCCGCTGCTCGTCGTGATCAAGGGAAAGGTAATCCCGAAGGCCGCCTTCTGCTCGACCCGACGGATCAGCTCGACCCCGGCCACGATGTTGCCCCACTGGTCGCGGCCCCCCATCTGCAGGCGGCAATCGTGACGCCGGCAGAGCTCCAGAAAATCGAAGGCCTGCAGCACCATGTAGTTGAACTCGATGAAGGAGAGCCCTTCCTCGGTCTCGAGCCGCAGCCGGTAGCCTTCGGCCTTGATCATGCGGTTGACCGAAAAATGCCTCCCGATGTCGCGCAGAAAGGGGATCACCCGCAAGTCGAGCAGCCAGGCGGCGTTGTTCAAAAGCAGCGCCCGGTCTTCTTCAAAGTCGAGAAAGCGCGAAAGCTGACGCCGGATGCCGGCCGCGTTGCGCTCGACATCCTCGAGGGTGAGAAGCTTGCGCATCTCGGTCTTGCCGCTCGGGTCCCCCACCAGCCCTGTGCCCCCGCCCACGAGCGCGATCGGCCGGTGGCCGGCGCGCTGCATGTGGGCGAGCGCCAGGATCGGAACCAAATGCCCCACGTGCAGGCTGTCCGCCGTGGGGTCGAAGCCGATGTAGCCGGTCGCCGGCCCCTCGGCGAAAAAGCGCGCCAGCTCCTCCTCGTGCGTCGTCTGCTCGATGAAGCCCCGCTTTCGCAGGGTTTCGAGCAGGTCGGCCTTGGCCATCGTGGTCACCTCCCGTCGCCCGTCACGCGCCCCGACACTCATCGGTTGGCCAGTTCCACGGCGCGCGTCTCGCGGATCACGGTCACTTTGATCTGCCCCGGGAAATTCAGAGTCTCCTCGATCTTGCGGGCGATGTCCTTGGAGAGCAACACCGCCTCCTCGTCGGAGACCTTCTCGCTTTCCACGATCACCCGCAGCTCGCGGCCGGCCTGGATGGCGTAGGTGTTGGCGACCCCGCGGAATTCGTGGGCGATCTTCTCCAAATCCTCGATACGTTTGATGTAGTTCTCGAGCAGCTCCTTGCGCGCCCCCGGCCGCGCCCCGGAAAGCCCGTCGGCCGCCTGCACGAGCAGCGCGTAGACGGAGGCCGGCGGCACGTCCTCGTGGTGGGCGGCGATCGCGTGAACGACTTTCGGGCTCTCGCCGTATTTCTTGGCGAGCTTCGAGCCGATCAGCGCGTGCGGGCCTTCGACCTCGTGGTCGACGGCCTTGCCGATGTCGTGGAGCAGGCCCATGCGGCGGGCGAGCTTGGTGTTCAACCCGAGCTCGGCCGCCATGATCCCGGCGAGGAAGCCGACTTCGACCGAATGCTGGAGCACATTCTGCGTGAAACTCGTGCGAAACTTGAGCCGGCCGATGCATTTGATCAGCTCGGGGTGCATGCCGTGGATGCCGAGATCGAAGGCCGCCTGCTCGCCGGCCTCCTTGATCGTCTGCTCGACCTCCTGGCCGACCTTCTTGACCACATCCTCGATGCGCGCCGGGTGGATCCGGCCGTCGGAGATCAGCCGCTCGAGCGACAGGCGCGCGACCTCGCGCCGGACGGGGTTGAACCCGGAGAGGATCACCGCCTCCGGGGTGTCGTCGATGATGAGGTCGATTCCCGTGGCGGCCTCGAGCGCACGGATGTTGCGGCCCTCGCGGCCGATGATGCGGCCCTTCATCTCGTCGTTCGGCAACGGCACGACCGAGACCGTCCGCTCGGCGACGAAGTCGCCGGCGTAGCGCTGGATGGCCGTGGCGATGATCTTTTTCGCCTTTTTGTCGGCTTCCTCGCGCGCCTCGTTCTCGATCCGCTTGATCATTTTGGCCGCATCGAAGCGCGCCTCGTTTTCCATGGCCCGGAGCAAAAGCTCTTTGGCCTGCTCGGCCGTCAGCCCCGAGAGCTTTTCGAGCTCCTGCTTCTGGGCCTCGATCAGCCGCTGCACCTCGGCCTGCCGGTCCTGAAGCCCCGCCTCCAGCGTCTGCAGATGCCGTTCGCGGCGGGCCGCCTCCTGGTCCCGCTGTTCGATCTGCTCGGCCTTGCGTTCGAGCGCTTCCTCCTTCTGGACGAGCCGGAGCTCGCGCTGTTTGAGCTCGGAGCGGGCCTCGCGCATTTCCTCTTCGAAATCGCTTTTCATCCGGAAAAGCGATTCCTTGGTTTCGACCTCGGCCTTGCGCAACAGTTCCTCGGCCTTGGCCCGGGACTCCTCGAGCAGCCGCGCGGCTTCTTGTTCCGCCTGCCCGGCCTTGTGCGACCGCATTCGGCCGCGCAGCCAGAAGGCGACGGCGAAGCCGGCCGCGGCGCAAATCGCTCCGATGATGATTGGTTCCATGACGGGTTTCTCCTCGAACGGCCGGAGGTCCGGCCGGTTTTCGGGTTGTGCGGCGCCCTCTCTGCGCCCGCACCAAGGCGGGCGACGGGCACCGGGACGGAGGGCCGGAAGGAGGGAAACGCCGCCGCCCCACGCGGAAGGCGGGAGGGCAAGGGGCTCAGGAGGGCAAGGCGGACCCGGGGATCACCCGAGTCGGCGCAGGTCTCGCAGCCGGTTCAAACCCTCGTCAAGCCGGCGCTGCAGTTGTGCACAGCGCCGCCCGGCCTCTTCGAGGAAGGCCCGGGATTCGTCTTCCCGTTGGATGAGTTGATGCGCCATATTCAACGCTGCGAGAATCAGGATCGTCAATCGGGGCAGGCTCGGTTCCGTTCCGCCGTGGCGGCGCTGGACCTCCCCCACTTCGCGGAGCAGAAGCTCCGCCGCCCGATTCGCCTGCTGGATTCCGGTGTCGGTTTTGAAAGTGTAAGGCCTTCCGAACAGATCTACCGTGATCCGATCTTCCACACCGACACGTCCCCTGAATGCCTCCCGCGTCCCGGGATTCAGGAGCGGTGGACACCCTCCAGTTTGGCCAATACGTGATCGATCCGGGCGCGGATCTGGGCCCGCTCTTCGGCCCAGCGCGTCTCCGCGGTCCGTTTCCGGTTCAGTTCCTCCTCCAGGTGGCTGATGCGCCGTTTGAGCTCGAGGTTCTCCGATTGCAGCGCGGCCGCCTGATCGAGAAGCCGGGTGACCTTTTCCTCGATCCGGTCGAGATGTTCAAGAAAAGCAGCCGGTTCGTCGCCTTCGGGCATCGGGCTCATCGGCGTACATTATCCCGAAACGGCGCACAGCGTCAAGCGGGATGAACGGGCCCGGCTTCGCGGGCTTCCAGCAGGCGCTCAATCCGCGCGAGGTCCTCGGGCGAATTGATCCCGAGCACCTCGTCGGGATCGCCCCCGCGGAAGACCCCCACCCGGAGGCGGCTTTCGACCCCGATGCGCACGACGTCGGTGAGGTAATACTCGCCCTGGGCGTTGTCGCGGGAAAGCCGCGGCAGCGCATCCTCGAGGAAAGAGCGCCGGAGGCAGTAGATGCCGCTGTTCACGGTGCGTACGGCGCGTTGGGCGGAATCGGCGTCGGCCTCCTCGATGATCGCGCAAAGGCTTCCGGCGCCGTCGAAGATCAGCCGGCCGTATCCCGCAGGGTGCTCCAGGTCGACGGCGAGGACGGTCGCATCCCGCCCTGCGCGGCGATGGTCGTCGACGAGTGCGGCGAGAGTCGCGGCGGCGATCAGCGGCACATCGCCGCACAGGACGAGCAGCGACTCGCAGCACGCCGGCACCTCGGGCAAAGCGCAGCGCACGGCATGACCCGTCCCCAGCTGCTGCTCTTGCAGGGCGAAACGCACCGGGGCGATGCGGGAGACGAGCCGGCGGACCTCGTCGGCCTGGTGGCCCACGACCACGACCACGGCATCGCCGCAAACGGCGCACGCGGCTTCGACGACATACTGCACCATCGGTTTTCCGCGCACGGCATGCAGCACCTTGGCGAGCGGCGATTTCATCCGCTTGCCGCGGCCCGCCGCGAGAATGATCGCTCCGACGGTCCCTGGCATCCAGCTCTCCCCTGCCTCCTGTGCGGCCGAAAGGGCCCACAAACAAGCGGAGGGCGGCCTCTCGGGACGCCCTCCGCGCAAAGCTTCGGCCGCTTCCGATTCCTTCGGGAGATGCCCCCCGGAGGAAAACCTTATTGCGGCCGGTTTTTCTCGGCGATTTTGAGCCGGGTGAGCGCGCGCTGCAGCGCCGCCTGGGCGCGGGCGAAATCGACCGCCTCGCGGCTTCGCATCTCGGCCAGCCGCTTCTGCGCGCGCTCGAGCGACGCCCGGGCGCGCTCGACATCGATGTCGCGGCGCCGTTCGGCGGACTCGGCGAGAATCGTCACCCGGTCGGGGAGCACCTCGGCGAAGCCGCCGCCCACGAACGTGAAATGCTCCCCTCCCTGGGGATCCACGTAGCGCACGGCCCCGATCTGCAGCGAGGTGAGAAACGGCGTGTGCCCGATCAGGACGCCGAACTCGCCGAGCGTCCCGGGCGCCATGACGATCTGGGCTTGCTCGCTTACGACCACCCGCTCGGGGGTGACGATTTCCAGCTTGATCGTTCCGGCCATCCTATCCCCTCCGGCGTTATTCGGCCGCCGCCATCTCCTTGGCCGCCGCGAGCACTTCCTCGATGCCGCCCTTCATGTAGAAAGCCTGCTCGGGGATGTCGTCGTGTTTGCCCTCGCAGATCTCCTTGAACCCGCGGATCGTGTCCTCGAGCTTCACGTACTTGCCGGGCTTGCCGGTAAAGGTTTCGGCCACATGGAAGGGCTGGGAGAGGAAGCGCTGGATCTTGCGCGCGCGGGAGACCGTGATCTTGTCCTCGTCGGAGAGCTCCTCCATGCCCAGGATGGCGATGATGTCCTGGAGTTCCTTGTATTTCTGCAGGATCTGCTGCACGGTGCGCGCCGTGCGGTAGTGCTCTTCGCCGATGTAGGCGGCGTCCAGGATGCGCGAGGTGGAATCGAGGGGATCGACCGCCGGGTAAATGCCCAGTTCCGCGATCTGCCGCGAAAGGACGACCGTCCCGTCGAGGTGGGCGAAGGTCGTGGCCGGGGCCGGGTCGGTCAGGTCGTCGGCCGGCACGTAGACGCACTGGACGGCGGTGATCGAGCCCTTGTTGGTCGAGGTGATGCGCTCCTGCAATTCCCCCAGGTCGACGGCGAGGGTCGGCTGGTAGCCGACGGCGGAGGGCATGCGGCCGAGCAGGGCCGAGACCTCGGAGCCCGCCTGGGTGAAGCGGAAGATGTTGTCGATGAAGATCAGCACATCCTGCCCTTCCTCGTCCCGGAAGTACTCGGCCTCGGTCAGGGCCGAGAGCGCCACCCGCGCCCGCGCCCCGGGGGGCTCGGTCATCTGCCCGTAAACGAGCGAAGCCTTGGGCAGAACCCCCGAGGCCTTCATTTCGTGGTAAAGATCGTTTCCCTCGCGGGTGCGCTCGCCCACGCCGGCGAAGACGGAGATGCCGCCGTGCTGCATGGCGATGTTGTGCACCATCTCCATCATGATGACGGTTTTTCCGACGCCGGCGCCCCCGAACATGCCCATTTTGCCGCCGCGCGGGAAGGGAACGAGGAGATCAATGACCTTGACGCCGGTTTCGAGCACGCGGACCGAGGTGTCCTGCTCGGTGAACTTCGGGGCCGGACGGTGGATCGGCCGCAGCAGCTCGCGGCTGACGGGTCCCAAGCCGTCCACGGGCCGACCGACCACGTTGAGCACGCGCCCCAGGGCCGCCTTGCCGACGGGCATCAGGATCGGCGCCCCGGTGTCCTTGACGGGCATGCCGCGCACCAGACCGTCGGTGACGTCCATGGCGATGGTGCGCACGATGTTGTCCCCGAGGTGCTGGGCGACCTCCACGACCAGGTTGTCCGGCTCGTCGCTGATCGCCGGGTTGCTGATGGTCAGGGCGGTGTAGATCGTCGGCAGCTTCCCCTGCGGGAACTCCACATCGACGACCGGGCCCATGACCTGGACCACTTTTCCGATGTTCTCTGCCATTGACTCTCCTCCTGTCTCGAACGCGGTGAGCCTTCGGTCCGGCGTTTATCCCTTGAGCGCCTCGGCCCCGCCGACGATGTCCATCAATTCCGCCGTGATCGCGGCCTGGCGCGCCTTGTTGTAGGCAAGCGTCAGATTGTGGATCATGTCGTTGCAGGCCTTGGTGGCGTTGTCCATGGCGAGCATCCGGGCGGCGTGCTCCGAGGCCGAGGTCTCGAGCAGCGCCCGGTAGAGCTGCACGGAGACGTTCCGCGGCAGCATCTCACCGAGCAGGGCCGCGGCCGAGGGTTCGCAGAGGTGCTCGGGAAGCCAGCCCTCGTAACCGCCCGGCTCGGGGGCGACCTGCTCGATCGGCGGCACCGGCAGAAGCGGCCGCAGCACGGGGACCTGGCGGGCGACCGTGAGAAACTCGGCGTAGACGATCCAGACCTCGTCGTAGCGCTCCTCGAGGTAGCCCTGCACCAGCAGGCGGGCCGCCTCCTGGGCTTCGCCGAATTTGACCATCGTGCCCATGATCCCCAGGTATTCCCCGGCGATCTCCGCCCCGATCTTGCGGCACCAGTTGCGGCCCTTGCGGCCGAAGGCGGTGAACGAGCAGGGGATCCCCGCCGCCTTCTTTTCCTTGAGGAAAGACTCGGCCTTTTCGATCAGATTGGTGTTGAAACCGCCGCAGAGGCCGCGGTCCGAGGTGCACAGGACCAGATGGGCGGCGCGGATTCCCTCGCGGGGCGTGAGCAGAGGATGGGCCTCTTCGCCGGCGCGGGCCGCAAGATGTCCGAGCACCTCGGCGAACTTGCGCGCGTAGGGGCGGAAGGACTCCATGCGCTCCTGGGCGCCGCGCAGCTTCGAGGCCGCCACCATGTTCATGGCCTTGGTGATCTGCCGCGTCTTGCGGACGGCCTTGATCTTGTTCTTGACGTCCTTGAGCGTTGCCATCGGCTTATGCCCTCACCTTCGCCCGGACCGCATCAAGCGGACCGGGGTTGCACGGCCTCGCCCCGGGGGCGGCCCGGCCTTCTTTACTTGACGGTTTCCTTGAATTCCTCGTCGAAGGCCTTGAGGGCTTCGTCCATCTGTTTTTCGAGCTCGGCGTCGATCGCCTTTTTCTCGCGCAGCTGGGCGAACACCTGGGGATAGCGGTCCTCGATGAACTTGTAGAGCTCGCCTTCGTAGCGGGTGACGACGTTCACCGGGTACTTGTCGAGCCAGCCGCGGGTTCCGGCGTAGAGGATCGTGACCTGCTTTTCCATCGGCAGCGGCTGGTACTGGGGCTGCTTGAGCAGCTCGACCAGGCGCGCCCCCCGCGTGAGCTGCCGCTGGGTCGCCTTGTCGAGATCGCTGCCGAAGGCGGCGAAGGCTTCGAGCTCGCGGTACTGGGCGAGATCGAGCCGCAGCGTGCCCGCGACCTGCTTCATCGCCTTCACCTGGGCCGCACCGCCGACGCGCGACACCGAGAGCCCCACGTTGATCGCCGGGCGCACGCCGGCGAAAAAGAGGCTGGGCTCGAGGTAGATCTGACCGTCGGTGATCGAGATCACGTTGGTCGGGATGTAGGCGGAGACGTCGCCCGCCTGGGTCTCGATGATCGGCAGCGCGGTCAGCGAGCCCGCCCCGAGCTCGTCGCTCAGCTTGGCCGCGCGCTCGAGGAGCCGCGAGTGGTTGTAGAAGATGTCGCCGGGGTAGGCCTCGCGGCCCGGCGGCCGGCGCAACAGCAGCGAAACCTGGCGGTAGGCGGCCGCCTGTTTGGAGAGGTCGTCGTAGATGATGAGCGCGTGCTGCCCCTTGTCGCGGAAATATTCGCCCATGGCGCAGCCGGCGTAAGGGGCGATGAACTGCAGGGTGGCCGGGTCGCTCGCGCAGGCGGCGACGATCGTCGTGTATTCCATCGCGCCGTGTTTTTCGAGCACGGCCGCCACCTGGGCGACCGAGGACTTCTTCTGCCCGCAGGCGACGTAAATGCAGAAAATGCCGCTGTCCTTCTGGGCGAGGATCGCGTCGATGGCGATCGCGGTTTTCCCGATCTGCCGGTCGCCGATGATCAGCTCGCGCTGGCCGCGGCCGACCGGCGTCATGGCGTCGATCGCCTTCAGGCCCGTGTAGCAGGGCTCGTGCACGCTCTTGCGGGCGATGACCCCGGGGGCGACCATCTCCACGCGCCGGTACTCGGTGGTCTGGATGGGCCCCTTGCCGTCGAGCGGCTCCCCCATCGCCGTGACCACGCGGCCCACGACCGCCTCCCCCACCGGGACCTGGGCGATGCGGCCGGTGCGCTTGACGATGTCGCCTTCCTTGATGTGGATGTCCTCGCCCATGATGGCGACCCCGACGTTGTCCTGCTCGAGGTTGAGGACCATGCCCAGGATGCCGCCCGGAAACTCCACGAGCTCGAGGGCCATCACCTTCTCGAGGCCGTACACCCGAGCGATGCCGTCGCCGACGGAGAGGACGACGCCGGTTTCGCTCAGCTCCACCTTCTTTTCGTAGTCGGTGATCTGCTCCTTGATGATCTGGCTTATTTCCTCAGCTCTCAGTTCCATTTAGACACCCTCGCCCTTTTTGAAAGATTCACGCATACGGTTCAATTGCGTCCGCAGGCTGCCGTCCAGCACGAGGTCGCCGATCCGGGTCACCACCCCGCCGAGCAAGGCCGGATCTTGACGTACCTCGAGCCGGATTTGCTTGCCCGTGCGCCGCGAGAGCGCCTCGCGGATGCGCTCGAGGCTCTCGGCGGGAAGCTCGAAGGCGCTGACCAGGCTCGCCCGCGCGATCCCCTTCACCTCGTCGGCGAGACGGGCGTAAAAGTCGGAAATCGCCGCCAGGAAGCGGAAACGGCGCTTTTCGAACAGCAGGAGCAGAAACGAGGACACCGCCCGCGAAAGCCCCAGGCGGGCGATCACGGCCTCGAGCACGCGCCGGCGCGAGGCGCTCTCGTAGAGCGGGTTCACGATCGCCTGCTCGAGGGCGGGGTTTCCCGCCACGAGGGCGGCGACGGAGGTGAGTTCCTGCCGGTAGCGCTCGACCTCTCCGTCCTGCTGGCCGATCAGCAGGAGCGCCCGGGCGTAGCGCCGCGCGATCGACAGCTGTTTCATAGGGCCACCACCTTCTGCAGATAGTCTTCGACGAGCGCCGCCTGGTCCCGCGGGGTCATCTCGCGGCGCAGGCGCTCTTCGGCGCGCGCGAGGGCCTTTTCGAGGACCTCGTCCTGCAGCCGGGCGCGGGCCTGGGCGAATTCGTGTTCGATCGAACGGCGGGCCTGCTGGCGGAGCTTTTCGGCGGCCGCCTCGGCCTCCCGCAACAGGCGCGCCCGGGCCTCCTCGCCCTGGCGGCGGTACTCGGCCACGATCCGCTCGGCCTCCTTCTCCATGTCGCGCAGCCGGCGGGTGGTTTCCGCAAGGCGTTCCTCGGCCTCCTGCTTCTTCGCCTCGAGATCCCGCAGCTCGTTCTCGATGCCGCGGATCCGGGCGTTCAACGCCCGAGGAATGGGCTTGCGCAACAGAAAGAAGAGCACCGCCGCCAACACGATGAAATTCATGACCCGAAAGCCGTCGGTCGCGGTGAAGCCGCCGTGGGCCGCCTCGCCAGCGCCCGCAGCCCAAGCCAGCCCCGCGGCCGCGATTCCGGAGACGACCAGTCCTGCGGTCAGGATGCGTTGGGCGATGGATCGTTTGCTCATGCGACCGGCCTCCCCAGCAATTTGCGGACGATGTGCTCGGCGTATTCTTCGACCTGCCCCTCGAGCGCGGCCTGCGCCTGTCGGGACTCTTGGCGGATGCGGGCGCGGACCTCCTCGAGCTCGGCCTGGGCGCGGGCGTGGATTTCGGCGGTCAGCCGTTTTTCCTCGAGCTCCGCCTCCCGGACCAGCTCCTCCTTGATCTTCAGGCCCTTCGCCCGGGCCTCCTTCAGGGTGCGCGCGTAGGCCGCCTCCTGTTCCTCGCGGCCGGCCAGCGCGCGCCGCGCGGCGGCGGCGAGCCCCTCGAAGGTCTCGCGGCGCTCGCGCAGGATGCGGCGGATCGGCCGGTAGAGCAGGAGGTTCAGGACGATAATGAGGAAAATGAAGTTCGCCATTTGGAGAAGGAAGGTCCCGTCGGGGATGACGGTCACGCCGCCCCCTTCGGCGGCGGAGACGACGGAGGAGCGAAAGAGGAGAAGCAGGAGCGGGAAGCCGGCGAACGATCCCGCGCGCAAGGCAATCCGGCGCACGACGCGTAGGCCCATCGGATCGACCTCCGTTTCCGAGGCGCTGACGACAGCCTGGTTTTTGTAGTGCTGATGAACCGCGGGGAATCAAAAGAAATGCGGCGTCTATAGCACCGGCTCCGAGCCTTGTCAAAGTCTTTTTACTCGTAGTGCACCCGCCGCATGCTCACGTTGAACAGAAGCCCCAGGCAGATCGCCACCGCCACCGTCGAGGAGCCCCCGTAGCTGACCAGCGGCAGCGGAACCCCCACCACGGGCAGCAGTCCCATCGTCATGCCGACGTTGATCACGACCTGCCAGGCGATCAACGCGGTCAGCCCCACGGCGAGAAACACGCCGAAGGGATCGCGGGAACGGTAGGCGACCGAGCCTCCCCAGAGGACGAGCAGCAAAAAGAGACCGAGCACCGCCAACGATCCGAGCGCCCCCCACTCTTCGGCCAGAACCGAAAAGATGAAGTCCGTGTGTTCTTCGGGAAGAAAGGAGAGCGCGTTCTGCGTGCCCTGCAGATACCCCTTGCCCGTCAGCAGGCCCGAGCCGATGGCGATTTTGGACTGGATGATATGGTAGCCCGCACCGAGCGGGTCCTGGTCCGGATTGAGAAAGGTGAGGATCCGCTGCTTCTGGTATTCCTTGAGCAACGACCAGCCGAGGGGAAGCAGCGCCGCCAGGAGCGCCGCGCCGGCCAGGAGCGTGCGCCAGGCCACCCCGGCGAAGAGGGTCAGGGTCGCGGCCACGAGACCGATCAGGCAGGCGGTCCCGAGGTCGGGCTGGACGGCAATCAGGGCACAGGGGATCGCCGTGAGGAGCACCGGGCGCACGAGGTCGCGGAAGCAGAGCGGCTGGCCGACGGGCAGCCGCGAATAGTAGCGGGCGAGCACGATGACCACGGCCACTTTGAACAGCTCCGAGGGCTGCAGGTGAAGCGGCCCGAGGACGAGCCAGCGGCGCGATCCCCCGGCGAATTTTCCATAGAGGATCACCGCGGCGAGCAGAAAGAGGCAGCCGAGGTAGAGCGGGTAGGCCAGCCGGTCGAGATGCCGGTAAGGAAAAACGACCGCGGCCGTCATCACGAGCATCCCCAACCCGAACCAGAGGATCTGCTTGGCGAACAGGCCGCGGAAGGGGGCGGGCGGGGGGTCGGCGGTGACGGCGCTGTAGACCGAGGCAAGACCGATCCCCCCCAGGGCGAAGACGAGAAGAAGAATTTCCCAGTCGAAATGATGGAGCAGCCGACGGTCGAGCATGGCCCCCCCGAAAGGCGCTTTCGTTTACGGGTGCCCGGGCGGCCGAAGGAAAGCCTGCAGGGGCGGTCCCGCCGCGGTCTTCCCCTCCCCCGGCTCCCGCCGCAGATAGGTTTTCACCAGCTCCCGCGCGATCGGCCCGGCGGCGCTCGAGCCGTGCTCTCCGTTTTCCACGACCACGGCGATCGCGATGCGCGGGCTGTGGAACGGCGCAAAACAGACGAACCAGGCGTGCGGCCGCAGGTGAAGCGGCAGCACCTCTTCCAGCCCCTCGCGGCGGCCGACGACCTGCGAGGTCCCGGTCTTGCCCGCGACCTCGATGTCGGAGAGCGCCGCGCGCCGGGCGGTGCCGCGCTCGCCGTTCACCGCGGCCCAGAGGCCCTGCCGCACGATCGCCAGCGTGCGCGGCCCGACCGGAAGCCGGCCGATCTCCACGGGTTCGGCCTCCCAGACGACCTCCCCTTCCGCGGTCTCCACGCGGGAGACGAGCTGGGGACGGCGGCGCACGCCGCCGTCGGCGACGGCGGCGGTCAAGAGCGCCATCTGCAGCGGCGTGGCGACCACGTAGCCCTGGCCGATCGCGACCGATAGCGTCTCCCCCTCCTGCCAGGGCACGCCGAAGCGCTTTTTCTTCCAGGCGGCCGAGGGGATGAGGCCGTGGGCCTCGTTTTCGAGATCGATCCCCGTCCGGGCCCCGAGCCCCATGGCCTTGGCGTACCAGGCCAACCGGTCGATCCCCAGCCTCAGCCCGACCCGATAAAAGAAGACGTCGCAGGACTCGGCGATCGCCCGGCGCACGTCCACGCGGCCGTGACCTTCCTTCTTCCAGCAGCGGAAATCGCGGCCGGCGAAGGGCAGAAATCCCTCGCAGTCGAAGGTCGTCGCCTCGTCGATCACCTTTTCTTCGAGGGCGGCGAGCGCGGTCACGATCTTGAAGGTCGACCCGGGCGGGTATTCGCCCTGGAGGGCCTTGTTTTCGAGCGGCCGGTGGGGATGGCCCGTCCAGCTCTCCCATTGCTCGGGGCGGACCCCGCCCACGAAGGCGTTCGGGTCGAAGCCGGGGGAGCTGGCGAGCGCCAGGACCGCCCCCGTCGCGGGGTCCACCGCCACCGCCGCCCCCGCGACCTCCTCGAGCAATTCCTCGGCACGGCGCTGCAGCCGGGCATCGAGCGTGAGGACCACGTTTTTCCCCGGCCGGGGGGAAACCGTCTGCAGCACCCGCATCACCTGGCCGCTGGCGTTCACTTCCACCTGCCGGCCGCCGGCCTCGCCGCGGAGGAAGGACTCGTAGGCGCGCTCGATGCCCGTCTTGCCGATGAAATCGCCGCCGCGGGCGAGCGGCCAGGTGCCGCTTTTCAGCTCCTCGCCGGTGATCTCCCCCAGGTGGCCGACCACATGCGCGGCCAGTGCGCCCTGCGGGTATTGCCGGCGCAGGCGCACCTGGACCGAGACGCCGGGCATGTCCACCTTGCGCGCCTCGATCACCGCGAGCGCATCGCGGCCGATGTCCTGCCGCAGGAGCACGGGACGGAAGGCCGCCAGACCCCGCAGCGGCCGGACTTTGCCCAGAAGGTCCTCCTCGGGGATCTCCAGGCGGCGGGCGAGCTCGAACGCCACGCGCTCGGGGTCCCCCCCCGCGTCGCGGGCGGTGAAGCTCACGTCGAAGGAGGGCCGGTTCGCGGCGAGCACCGTGCCGTGGCGGTCGAGGATGAGCCCCCGGGGGGCGTCGATCGGTTGCAGGCGGATGCTGTTGTTCAGGGAAAGCCGGAGGTATTCCTCCCCCAGGACGAGTTGGAGATAGAGCAGCCGCATGGCAAGCAACACGAACGCCGCGACGGCGGCGGCCAGGAAGAGCAACAGACGCCGCCGGAAGGTCTCGGGCTCGGTCGGGTCGAGGAAGCGTTTCATGGCGAGCCGGCAAGAGCGGCGCGACGGCGGCGGCGGGCGGGAAACCCTTTTTCCAGGCCGACCATCAGCGCCGCCAGCGGCAGTCCCGTCAAGAGCGCCCAGCCGAGCTGCACCCCCGTTTCCCGCAGAAAATCCTTGGCCAGCGGCCGCGCCTCGCCGGCAAGCTCCATCGCCAGAAGAAAGAAAAGGTTTTCGAAGACCACCGCGGCGAGCAGCAACCCCGCGATCACCTCCGGGGTCCCCGCGTGCAACACCCGACGCAACAGCCTCACCCCGAGAAACCCCCAGAGATACACGGTGACGAAGACGCCGAAGGGCGCACCCGACAGGTGATCGAGCGACAAGCCGATGAAGAGCACCGCGGGGAGTCCCAGCCGCAGGGTGCAAAACAGGGCGAGATGGATCACCCAGAGGAGCAAAAGATCGTAGAAACCGCCCGCGCCTCCGAGCGCCGGGACGACCACGGTCTGCAGCAGAACAAGCAGGCCGCCGGCGGCGAGGGTCGTGAGCGTTTTCATCGTCTTGCGGGAGGAGGCCAAGCGGCTTTGGGCCGCGAATCCACGATCACGAGCACCTCCTCGAGCTTGTCGAAATCGGCCGCGGGCTTGACGCGCACTTCCTTGAAGACGTCGCTTCCCTGGAAATCGACCGCGCTCACGGTTCCGAGCAGGAGCCCTTTCGGGTAGACGCCGTCGAAGCCCGAGGTCACCACCGCATCGCCCACCTGCACGTCGTCCGCATGCTGCAGGTAGTCGAGCAGACATTCGGCGCCGGAGGTCCCCTTGAGCACCCCTCGGGCCCGGCTGCGCTGGACGAGCGCATCGGCGGCGCTGTTGTAATCGATCAAGAGGAGCAGCCGCGATCTCCGGGGGCTCGCATCCAGGATCTGCCCCACCGCGCCCCGCGCGGTGACCGCGGGCAGGCCCTTGCGGATCCCGTCCTCCTCGCCCTTGTCGAGGATGACCGTCTTGAACCAGGCGGCCGGATCGGCGGCGATGATCCGGGCGGCGACGACCTCGCCGGGGAGTGTCGCCTTGAAGTCGAGCAGTTCCTTCAGGCGTCGGTTTTCGATCTCGATCTCGCGCCGGCCGGCCTCGATCCGCTCGAGCTCTTCCAGGCGCCGCCGCAGCTCGCGGTTTTCCCGCACCGCGGCAAGCGCACCCCCCAAATCCTCCCGGAGTTCCCGGAGCGCGCCGATCGCCCGGGTGGTCAGCGCCTGAAACGGGGTGACGATCTCGAGGAAGATCCCGAGCGGCGACGCGGAGACCGCTCGCTTGGAGGCGGCCGCGATCACCAGCAGGTTGACCGCCAGGAACACGATGCCGCCGCACACGAGGATCGTTCGCCTGGAGAACATCCCAAACCGACCCGGCCGCTCAGTGGATGACGATATCCTTGAGCAGGTGCAGGCTGTCGAGGGCCTTTCCCGAGCCGAGCGCGACGGTTTCCAGCGGACGCTCGGCCACCGTGATGGGAAGATTGGTCTCGGCCCGCAGGAGCTTGTCCAGGTTCTTGAGCAGTGCGCCGCCGCCGGTGATGACGATGCCGCGATCGACGATGTCGGCGGAAAGCTCGGGCGGGGTCTGCTCGAGGGCGATCTTCACCGTCTCGACGATGGCGTCGATCTGCTCGGCGATCGCCTCGCGCACCTCCTCGGAGTCGATCGAGAGAATCTTGGGGATGCCGCTGGCGAGATCGCGGCCCTTGACCTCGATCGTCTCGAGGTTTTCGGGGTCGGGATAGGCGTTGCCGATCGTGGTCTTGATCGCCTCGGCGGTGCGCTCGCCGATCAGCAGATTGTACTTGCGCTTGATGTGCTGGATGATCGCCGCATCCATTTTGTCCCCGGCGACGCGCACGGAGCGGCTGTAGACGATGCCCTTGAGCGAGATCACGGCCACCTCGGTCGTGCCGCCGCCGATGTCGACGATCATGTTGCAGGTGGGCTCGGTGATCGGCAGCCCGGCTCCGATGGCGGCGGCCATCGGCTCCTCGATCAGGAAGACCTCGCGCGCGCCCGCGGACTCGGCGGACTCGCGCACGGCGCGCTTCTCCACCTGGGTGATCCCCGAGGGGACGGCGACGATGATCCGCGGGCGCACGAAGGTGCGCCGGTTGTGCACCTTGTGGATGAAATGGCGCAGCATCGCCTCGGTCACCTCGAAGTCGGCGATCACCCCGTCGCGCATCGGCCGGATGGCGACGATGCTGCCGGGGGTTTTCCCGAGCATCTTCTTCGCCTCGAGCCCCACGGCGAGCACGCGGTTGCGGCTGCGGGGGCTTGTGCTCACGGCGACCACCGAGGGCTCGCTCAAAACGATCCCCTTGCCGCGCACGTAGACGAGCGTGTTGGCCGTGCCGAGGTCGATCGCCAGATCGTTGGAAAAATACCCCAGAAGACCGTTCAACAAAGCCATGACCGTTCCTTGCCCGGAAGCGAACCCCGGGACTTTACGGGAATCTTGATTCTTTAGCAGAGCAAGCTTGCCGCTGACAAGGGCAAAGCGCAGCGGGCCGAAAGGAGCCACGGGCGACCCCTTCAGCCCAAGGCGCCGACGACGGCCTCGTGGAGGGCGGGGCGGAAAGCGCGGATGCGGAGGTTTTCGCGCGAGGGGTGCACCCGATTGGTGAGGAGCACCACGGCGAGCCCGCGCGCCGGATCGAGCCAGAAGGAGGTTCCGGTGAATCCCAGGTGACCGATACTGGCGGCGGAAAACCCGCGGCCGCAGCTCGGCTCGGGAGGCTGCGGGGCATCGAAGCCGAGCGCACGGCCGCCGGGGGGTTTCCTGCGGCTGAAGGCGAGCGCGATCCGCGCCGAAAAGAGCCTTCCCCGACCTTGGCGCGCGCGGCGCACCTCTTCGACCAGTCGGAAAACGCCGCCCGCCGTCCCGAAGAGCCCGGCATGGCCCGCCACCCCGCCCAGGGCCCAGGCGTTCTCGTCGTGCACCTCGGCGCGGAGCAGCCGGCCGCGAAACGGGCAGCGCTCGGTGGCGGCGAAGCGCCGCCGGGGCGGCGGCTCCCCCGCGGGAAGAAAAAAAACTTCCCGCTCAACCTCGAGCGGCCGGTAGACGAGGTCGGCCGCGGCGCAATCGAGCCTCTTCCCGGTCAGCCTCTCGACCACCCGCCCCAAAAGAAAAAAGCCCAGATCGCTGTAGAGCGTGCGCGCCCCCGGCGGAAAGAGAAGCGGCTCGCGGCGGATCTTCTCTTCGAAAGCCGCGGCGCGCTCCGGCGCCGGAAGCAGGAGGAGCTCGCGGAAAAAGGGCCGATGATCGGGCAGCCCCGAGGTGTGCCGCAGCAGGTGGCCGATCCTCACCGGGGCCTTGTCGCCTCCGCCGAAGTCGGGGAGGTGATCCGCAAGCGGGCCGGCGATCGCCAGCTTCTTTTCCTCGAGGAGCCGCATCAGGCAAAGGGTGGTGGCCAGCGGCTTGGTGAGCGAGGCGAGATCGAAGACCGTCCCGGCCGTGACGGGCTGTCCGCTTTCGCGGTCGCTGACCCCGTAGGCGCGCTGGAAGAGAACGCGGCCTTCGAGCGCCACCAGGAGCACGGCCCCGGGGAAAACGCCCTCGGCGGCCGCCCGCCGCATGAGCCGGTCGACGGAAGAAAACGCGCGCGGCGAAGGGTGCTCAGCGCCCACGCCGAAGCCCCCCGCCGCGGCCGGTCCGGCGGGCGACGGTCCCGGGCTGCACCTCAAGCCGCAAGGCCGCGGTGTCGAGGACGGCCCTCGCGCCCAGGGGCAGCGTGAGGTTCGGCTCCCCGTGGCCGGCCGCAAGACCGGAGACGACCGGCAGGCTGCGGTCGCCCAGGGCCTCGAGGACGATCCGGCCGATCTCGGGCATCGGCCCGCAGTCACGGAAGGAGCCCAGCACGACCCCGCGCACGCCTGAGAGCAGCCCGGCGAGGCGCATCTGTGTCAGCATGCGGTCGATGCGGTAAGGGGCTTCCCCCCGGTCCTCCAAGAAGAGGAGGCAGTTTGCAAGCGACGGGGCAAACGGCGTGCCGATCAGGTGGCAGAGCGTGGTCAGGTTTCCTCCGGCAAGCCTGCCCGCGGCGCGTCCGGGACGCAGGATCCCCCGCCGCGGCAGGCGAAACGAAAGCGGCTTCCCCGAGCAGAGCGCGCGGCGGAGCCCCGCGAGGGTTTCCCGGCCGGCATCGCCCAGCCCCGCGGCCAGGGGACCGTGGAAGACGACCAGCCCCGCGGCCGCGGCGACGGCGGCAAGGAGCGCGGTGGCGTCGCTGAAGCCGATCAAGGCTTTCGGGTGCCGGGCGATCGCCCCGTAGTCGAGAAGGGGCAGGATCCGAAGCGAGCCCCAGCCGCCGCGGGCGCAGAGCACGGCCTCGATCTCCGGGTCGGCGAAGAGCCGCTCGAGCAGCCGCGCGCGGTGGAGGTCGTCGCCGGCGAATCCGCCCTGGACGGAAAAGAGACCCTCGGGCAGATGGACGCGGAAGCCGAGGGCCTCGAGCACCTGGCAGCCGCGTCGCAGTTCTTCGCGGTCGAAGGCCGAGGCCGGAGCCGCGATCCCGATCCGGGATCCCGGCGCAAGCCGCGGCGGGCGGAGGGGCCGCCCGCCAAAACCCCCCGCTTGTTTCCCCGGAAAAGACACCGCCCCGCCGTCCTCCCGCCTTGACAGCGCTTCGCCCCGGTGTTAGATCAAAAACCGTCGGGGCGTGGCGCAGTCTGGTAGCGCACTTGAATGGGGTTCAAGGGGTCGTTGGTTCAAATCCAATCGCCCCGACCAATGCCATCCATCGCCGGGCCGGATTTTATCCGGCCTTTTTTTTTCGAACTTTCCCAAGAAAACCGTTGGCGGGATTACCTACCTCAGGATTCCGGGGTCTGGCAAGCCGCTGAAGCGGTCAAGGCAATGAGCTTACCCTCCCGCCAGGCGGCCTCGAAGGCGCAGACGACCGCCGGGTCGAACTGGCCGCCCGCCTCCCCGTGGATGATCTCGAGGATCGCCCCCTCCTCCATGCGCCGCCGGTAGGCCCGGTCCGAGGCCATGGCGTCGTAGGCGTCG
>CALIUY010000040.1 GCA_938048455.1 uncultured Desulfobacterales bacterium
AAGGGCCGCACTGACGGCCTCTTCTGCCTTACCGGCGGGATCCGTGGTCCCATCGATCGCGCCCTGCTCGCTGGCGACACCGCGCTCGCAGAGCGCCGCGCCCAGTCTCTCGCTGCCCTTTTTCCCGGCCGCCTCGGCCTCGAGATCACCCGCCAGGGTACCCCAGAGGAGGCCCGGCGCGAGCCCGGCCTCCTCGCGCTCGCTCGCGCCACCGGCCTGCCGCTGGTCGCCACCAACGAAGCTTTTTTCCTGACCCCCGACATGCACGAGGCCCACGACGCGTTGCTCTGCGTCGCCCACGGGACCTACCTCTCTGCCGTCGACCGTCCCCGCGTCTCTCCCGAGGCCTGGCTCAAGGGGCCCGAGGAAATGGCCGCCCTCTTCGCCGACATCCCCGAGGCCCTCGCCAACACCGTAGCCATCGCCCGCTTGAGCGCCTGGCGTTTCGAGAAGCAGAAGCCCATGCTCCCACGCTTCCCTGGCCTCCCCGAAGGCAAGACCGAGAACGCCTACCTCGCGGAGACCGCTGCGCGCGGCCTCGAGCGCCGCCTTGCCCGCGCCCAGCCCGCCGCCTCCCGTGAGGTTTACACCGAACGGCTGGCCTACGAATGCGACGTCATCGCCAAGATGGGATTCGCCGGCTACTTCCTCATTGTCGCCGACTTCATCGGCTGGGCCAAGAACAACGGGATCCCTGTTGGCCCGGGCCGCGGCTCGGGCGCGGGCTCGCTCGTGGCCTGGGCGCTTGGGATCACCGACCTCGATCCGATCCGCTACGGCTTGCTCTTCGAACGCTTCCTCAACCCCGACCGCGTCTCTATGCCTGATTTCGACATCGACTTTTGTCAGGAACGGCGGCATGAGGTCGTCGATTACGTCCGCGCCCGCTACGGCGAAGCGCGTGTCGCCAACATCGGCACCTATGGCAAGCTCCAGGCCCGCGCCGCGCTCAAGGACGTCGGCCGCGTTCAGGGGATCCCCTACCCCGTCGTAGACCGCTGGAGCCGGATGATCCCCAACAACCCCGCGAACCCCATCTCTCTCCTCCAAGCGATGGAGATGTCACCGCTCAAGGAGGAGCTCGAGACCGCCGACGCGAGCGTGAAGGGCATGTTCGCTACCGCCGTCCAGCTCGAGGGTCTCTACCGCAACGCTTCCACCCACGCCGCCGGTGTCGTGATTGCATCCGAGGAGGTCGCTTCCCTGGTGCCGCTGATGCGGGACCCCCATGGGACCCTCGTGACGCAGTTCGACATGAAGGCCGTCGAAGAGGCCGGGCTCGTCAAGTTCGACTTCCTCGGCCTCAAGACCCTCGACGTCATCGAAGGCACGCGCGCCCTGATGGCTGAGCGCGGAGTGGCCATCGACCTCGACGCCGTCGGAGTCGACGACGCCGAGACCTACCGCATGCTCGCCGAGGGCGACACCTTCGGCGTGTTCCAGCTCGAATCGGCTGGCATGCAGAAGGCCGTACGCCAAATTGTGCCGTCACGCATCGAGGACATCATCGCCCTCTGCGCCCTCTACCGACCTGGCCCGATGGAGAACATTCCCACCTACGCTCGCGTCAAGCACGGCCAGGAACCCGCCTCCTACCTCCACCCTGCCCTCGAGCCCATCCTCCAGGAAACTTACGGGATCATCGTCTACCAAGAGCAGGTCATGGAAATCGCCCGGCGCCTCGCCGGCTACTCCCTCGGCCAGGCCGACCTGCTGCGCCGCGCTATGGGCAAAAAGATCAAGGCCGAAATGGACGCCCAGCGTAAGGTCTTCGAGGACGGCGCCGCCCGCCAGGGAATCGACGCGGCTACCGCGTCGGCCATCTTCGACCTCCTCGCTAAGTTTGCCGACTACGGCTTCAACAAGAGTCACGCCGCCGCCTACGGCGTCCTCTCTTTCCAGACAGCCTGGCTCAAGCGCCACTACCGCGAGGCCTTCATGGCCGCCTCCATGAACCTTGACCTCAATCAGGCAGAGAAGCTCGCCGAGTTTTACCGTGAGGCCCGGGAAAGAGGAGTTCGGATCCTTCCCCCAGACGTCCAGCGATCCCACGCCCTCTTTACGCTCGAGGACACCCAAAAGGGTCTGGCAATCCGCTGGGGGCTCGCTGGGATCCGCGGCGTCGGCCGCGAGGCCATGGATCGCCTCGTCGCCGAGCGCGCCCAGGGCGGCCCCTTCCGTTCCATCGACGACCTCGTGGCGCGATGCCTGCCCGGCGGCCTCAATCGCAAGGCGCTCGAGAGCCTTGTCAAAGCCGGCGCCCTCGACACCCTTGCTTCCCACCGCGCCGCCGCTTGGGCCGCTGCGGAGGAGGCGCTGAAGCGCCACCAGGCGGAGCAAAAAGCCGCCGACGTCGGTCAAGACAACTTCCTTGGACTTCTCGGCGTCGCCGCACCACCGCCGCCGTTGAAAGCCGCTCCCTGGAGCAGGGAGGAGACGCTGCAGGGTGAGCTCGATACCCTCGGCTTCTTCTTCTCCGGCCATCCCCTTGACGGAATCCGGAAAGATCTATGCCGAATGCGCGGATATCGCACGATCCGAGACATCCAGTCCGCTGAGGAGGCGCCGCGTGGCGACGTCATCGTCGGCGCCATCACCCTCAAGATCGCCTTTAAGACCTCCCGCTCGCGCAAGCCGATGGCCATCGCCAAGGTCTCTGATCCCACGGGCCTCCTCGAACTGATGATCTTCAACGGCGATGTCTCGAGGCTCAAGCCCCTCCTCGAGCCCGGACAGCCCCTGCTGTGGACGCTACAGATCTCCGACCGAGACGGAGAACGGCGGATCTTCGTCCGCGACGCCAAGCCTCTTCCTACCGACCTCATGGAGGAGGCCAAACGCCGTCTCGCAGCCTAAAGCAACTTTTAGACCCTAGAATCCCGCAGCCCAGCACAACCTGACGGAGCGGAAGGCCAGCGAGCACGCAACACAAGACGCGGCAACAGAACGACGAAGGTGACCACGCCAGACGCGCCAGTCGGGAAAACGGCGCGCGAAACGATGGGGCCGCCTAGTCCCCTGGCCTATCTTCGTCTCATGGCTGTCCTCGCCCTTGCTTACGCCTTTCTCTGCTGCCTCGGTCTCAGGGTGGCCAGCGCCGCGGCCGTCCTCGCCACTCTCGCTGCCCTCCTCGGGGTCGGCGCCCTTGTGGTCATCATGGCTGCTATGGACGGCTTCCGCGCCGATCTCTCCAAAAAGATGCCCAGGACTACCCCCATCTTGCCGTCGAATCCCGCGGCAGCCCGGAGGCTGCGGACGCCCGTCCCCTCATCTGCCCCTCCTTAGTCCGTCCCCCTACCTGGACCGCCCTGCCGCCAGGTAAAGGGGCTTTTAAGATCCCGGTTGCCAAAAGACCCCCCCGCGCCCAAAGGCTCCTTGGATTCTCCGGAATCCACGGGTCCGAAGCCCGCGTCCCCCGCGCGTCCCCGCCGTCCGGTTCCAGGAACCGGAACGATGACGCTCGCCGACGCGCTCTCCCCCCAAGCCTTCCTCCCTGCCTCCCCCCTGGCCTGGGCTGCCGCTTTCCTCCTGGCCCTCGCGGTCCTCGCCGCGCGCCAGTGGGCCTTCGGTGGCTTCCTCGCGCTTGCTGCCACCCTTCCCGGTGCTCACCCAGCCAGCGACGCCGAACACGTCCGCCGCCTCCGCCGTACCGACGCCGAGCGCCTCGCCCTCTCCGCGCCCCTCCTGCTCGGCTCAGTCGGCGCGCTCGCGGCCCTCCTCGCCGGCGAACCCCTGCTGCTCGCCCTC
>CALIUY010000041.1 GCA_938048455.1 uncultured Desulfobacterales bacterium
AAGACGTGCGGATCTTTGTTATCCATGAGGATGCCCGCGGCCGCTGGCCCACCGGCGAGATCATCCGTCGTATGATCAACGTCTGTGGGGGTCTGCGCCTCTCGCCCGACCTCGCCTGGCGGGTCGAACTCCCCATCTGACCGAGAACGACGACACTTACGTCATCGTCGCCGGCTTCGCAGACGCTGAGGTCGCCTGTGCTCAGATCCAGGCGTTCCTCAATTCCGCCCCGCGCCCAACCTCGCTTACGTCTTGATAACGAACCGCGCCGCTTCGCCTTCCTTTTCCGCACCTTCGATCCGCCTACCTGGGAGTGCCCCGTCTAGATTGTCCTCGACGCCCTCGTCGCCCCGTCAGAAACGTTGACGGGCTTGTTTGGTCTGCAGACGTCGCTGCAGCTCGTTGCCCACGATCACGACCTTTTTCTCGATCCCGACACCTCGGCCCCAACATTGGCGCGACAGAATGCGCCTCCATGCTTCGCGGCACCGTCTCCCCAAAGGCGCTCCTCGTCTCCTTCCCCGTCTAGCCGAAGACCAACCCATGGAGGCTATCAAGCGCCAGCATATGACCCTCCAATGCTGGAGTGAGGCTCCGGGTCCCCTCGCCTCGGAAAATTGTCATACTTATTACCCTAACATCCTTCTAGCTATGAGGCCTCTTCATGCGCTACATCGACCGCCAGGTGCTGCGGGCTGGTTTTGGTAGCCTCGCTGCTGTCCTTCTTTTGCTGCCCCTCGCCGGTCCCGAGATTGCCCAGCTCGGCGCCCTTAGTTTCTCTCTTGGTATGCTCCTCGCCGCCTGGAGTCCTGAGTTTCGAGCTGGCCACCAGGCCGCCATCCTGGTGCTCGCCCAGCGTCAGGGCATTGAAAACCTCTCTCCTGACGCGCGGCGCTTCGTTGCCCAGGTCCGCCGGGCAATCCTTTCGCCTGAGACCATCGCGGCCTACGACCCCGCTCACGACCGCTCCCTCAAGAGCCTCGGTGCTGCCCTTGCTGGTCTCCTTCTTCTGTTCCTCACCGTCGGGTCGGGCGCCCTCATGGCGGCTGCCTTCCTCCTCCTGTTCGCTGAGATCCGCCGCCCCCGGATCCAGGAGGGGATCCGAATCGCCTGGGCGATCCCAGCCTAATCCTGGCTAAGCGCCCCCTTAAGCGAGAGCGCGCTTGCCTTTCTCCTTCTCCTCAGGGAAAAGAACATCCCCATGTGCTTCTTTGCCGTCTTGGCACTCGCCGTCCTTTTCTCTGCCGTGCCCGCGGCCGCAGAGGCCCTCGATCACGTGCTTGTTCTCACCTGGGGGCTCGTTGCAAAGTTCGTCGGTACTGCCTGGCATTCTGCCCCCATCACGCGTGACGCCTGCTATTGCGCGCCTCTTCTCGAGAGCTCCGGCCTCCAGACCGACGTTGCCCATACCTCCCACTTCTCTGGTGGCGACGCGGCCCCGCATGGCGAAGACCGCGTCGCCCTTAAGACGTATCTCTTTGAAGGCACTTCCTTCGCCGAATTCCGCCCCATCCCCTACTGAGGACCTTGCCGATGATCCGCCGCCCCCTTCTTGCTCTCGCCGCTCTTATGCTTGCGCATCCCGCCGCTGCCCAGACCCGCCCCGAGCACCTCGGTCAGCTTTCTGCCGACCTGCCGCGCGCGATCGAGGCTATGCCGCTCGCCGGCACTGACCTCGATCCCTTCTCGGCGCCTGCCTACATTCGCGCTGCCCAAGAGGCGCTGCGCGCCCAGGGCCGCTATCACGGCCCCGTGAATGGCCAGGCCGACGCACAGGGTTTTTCCGAGGCGTTGCGCGGCTGGCAGCGTGCGATGGGCATGACCGCCACGGGTCTGCTCGACGAACCCTCTGCCGTCGCTCTCTCGCACGGCCTGCGCCCTGAGTCCGCCGTCGGCATGCCCCCTGCCCGTCAGGCCCCAGTGCAGCCGCGCTAAGCCTTCCCCCCCGACGTCAAGAAGGCGCCCTCGCTTGTCGAGAAGCTTGAGGGCTTGCCGGCCCCCCCCTTGTGGATGCTCTGCCCCCCCGGGGGCCTCCTCTCGACACCCTAGCCTTCGACATGAACTCTAGAGTCGCGTCCCCATCTTTTTCTGAGTCCTCCCCTACGAGGTCCACCGCGATGCGCCGGATCCGCCCTCCCCGCCCTGACGAAGCTTCTCATCTTGGCGCCGTCACGCGGCGGGCAACCCGTGCGTCGTTGCCCACCGCCTACGTCCGACACATCGCCCGTCGCGCCACCTTCCCCGCCGGCGTCGAAGTTGACCTCGATATCCGTGGTTGGTGTTGGGCCGTCTTGCCCGACGATCGAGACGTTCCTGTTGGCTACGCCGCTGTCGAACCGGCTCGCGGGGTGCTTGCCGCTCTCTACGTTGATCCCGCCTACCAGGGCCAGGGCTATGGCCTCCGGCTCCTGCGCTGGGCCGAGCGGACCTTGCGGGCCCGAGGGCATCGGCGCCTGCGTGCTGACGCCGAGCTGCCAGCCCTTTCCTTTTATCTCCGCCACGGTTGGCGGGCGCTCACTGTGACCACCCTCGATCTGGAGGCCCGCGGACGCTTGCCGGTTGTGCGGCTTGTGAAGACTTTTCCATGACTGCCTCCACGTCCTGGAGCCGAGAGAAATCGCTATCCTCCACGGCAATGGTCCTGCCCTGCCTAAAACCGTCCACGGGCGCTCCTCACTACCTCTTAGCTAAACTGTACACGGCTTGCCTCGTCAGCACTCTCGAGGCGCCGGGAAGGTCCTGATGCTGCGGTTCCTTGGACTTTGCTACGCTCGTGTCTCCCCCGCCGCTCGGCAGCTTTACGACGACACCACCGCCTGCCTCCCTCGCACGCTTGCCTCCAGCGCCCACAACTTATTCTCTTCTTGTGCCCTGTTCTGTACGATCGCCAAGGATACCTCTTCCTCGAGCAGCTCTGCAGTCATGGCTCTGCCCCTGCCTATCTTCTTCCCTGGCGCTCCCGCCCTTCTGCTACCCCCTACGGAGCCTCCCATGCCTAACGCCCTTTTTCTGCTGCTTCTGATCCTTGTCGCTCTTTCCGCTCAGGCCCGCCCGATGCATGGCCACGTCGCCCTAATCTTCCCGACGTTCTGGAGTTCCTACGGGATGAAAGTTGACGGCCTTGCCGCGGCCTTTTTGGCTACGCAGGCGCGGCTGCAGGACGGGACGCTGACGGCGCGGGCATCAGCGATCCCGGAGGACTTGCGCCGCTCGCTTGCCGAGATCATCATCGCTGGCAGTATCTGAGGAGACCGTTCCCTATGTTCGCCACCCTGATCATCGACGGCTCCAAGCCCACGCCGATTCCTTCCGCCTCACTCGAGGAGGCTCTGATGATCCAGGATAGCCTTCTCGAGATGGCTCGGCGCCCTGGCAGCCCGTCGCACATGCGCGTTCTCGGCGCCCAGGCGATCGCACCTGGCTTCACTGGCCATATCCTCGTTGCCAAAGTTCCCAACGTCGATAGCCCAGAGGCCTTGGCGGCGGCGATCGCAGCCGGCCATCCGATCATCGTCGTCGCCGGCAAGCCGATCCTTGCCGCTGCCGAGGAGCCTACCCCTGTCGCTGGGAGGGCGTGATGCTCGAGTCCCTCCTCGACCGTCTTCCCGGGATCCTTGCCGCCCTCCTTGTGTTCGGGCTCTTCGCCTGGCGCGTGCTCGAGAAACGGAACGATCCGCCTCCGCCGCCGCCTGGCTGGCCCCCCCTGCCCTAATCCCCTATAATTCTCGTCTTTTCCCCTGCCTCCCTCGTGCTGAGCGGGCGCGGCAAGATCGAACTGGATTTGAACGCGCAGGGTTGCCATCTGCCTCTTTGGAGCCCACGTTGGATCCATCTTTCCCGTCCGATAGGCTGATCCCTGACATGTCTACCGGTTTCCTCCTTCTCCTCGCCGTACTTGTTCTGCTGGTCCTCGTGCCGTTCGCGCTGATGCGCCTCTACCGCAGCGCAACGCGCGAGACGGCGGTGGTCACGGCGCCTCGCGCGGGCCTCAGCTTCCAGCGTCCCGTCGCCCCCGTCTCGCGCGCAGCGGATATGCAGCCTTCGGCGGTGGACAAGCCGCCGATGTTCGCCAGCTTCCCTGTCGTCTTCGAAGGCGAGATCGCGCCTGAGCGCCTGTCCAACTCGTCCTTCTGATCCCGAGGGCGTCCGCCGCGCCCCTTCCCTGCGGGGTTGGCCAGACGCCTTTCACCAGTCATGCGGACGCCGCCGGCTCTCTGGCTTCAATCTCATCTGTTTCCCAATAGCGCGCCAGAACAGCACCGCTCTCCCTGCGGCAGAAGGCCACCATGATCCTCTTCTAACCTGCTCGGACGGCCTGCCTTCCTTGACCCGTCTTTTTCCCCGCTGACCTGATACCGTCGCCATCAGATGTTTCGTGATTTGAGCCGGATGATCCCCGTCCAGGGGAACGTGTTTGATTTGATTTTCCTCGCAATCCTTCTCCTCGGCGTTCTGCTCGTCGGGCTCGCCTTTAGCGCCCGGCTCCTCCGGCGATCCGCCGTCATCCTAGACAAGGATCCAGGACTTCGCCGATGACCGAAATGCTCCTCCTTTTGAGCCTCGTCGTCCTGTCGGTCCTCGTCTTTTTCCTCTCTGAACCACTGGGCTGTGGCTTCTCCTGGCCGTCCCACTCCTCTGATGAGGTCGGTTCTCCCTATCAGAATGGTCCTTCGCCGGGTGCTTGATACGCCCTTTCAACCCCAGATCCTCCACGCCCTCCCTCCGGGAGGCGCGTCCGCAGGAGTACGCCTCATGGGAACTCTCTCCTGTTGTCCCATCCCCTTCGTCACCGACCTCGTTCTGCGGGCCGAAAGGGGCCCTCTGGCTTCCCCAGTCCAGGCCTTTTGACTAGACCCCCCTCGATCCTTGATGCCCAGGAGTGCACCCGTGAACCGTCTCCTTTTCATCTTCCTCCTCCTCTTTCTGTTCGCCGTTTCCCCCCAGACCATAGACGGACAGATCGGCTCCGACGCCGATCGCGCCGCCAAGCGTGAGGCCGATCTGCTGCATCGCACCTTCGAGGCAATGCATCAGCAGAGTGTCCTCACCCCCGTATTGCCCATCGACGCACCCATTCCCGAGGACGCACCACGCTTCAGCACCCGCGCCGGCTGCGTCGCGGCCTTAGGGTTGGCCGCCGTCGGCGGCCAGGGTCGCCTCGTCTGCCGCGTCCTCATCGACCGCTTTCCTTTCGAGGGCGCCGATCCGACGCCCGCGCGCATTGAAATGATGTCGCTGCCTGCCTTCTCGGACCGGGGCTGAGGTGAGAGATCTCAATCTCCAGCGCCTCGGCCATGAGGGCGATCGTTTCCTCTACGCCCGCGCCCGACGGGCGTCGCCTGTAGGCGCGCTTCACTGGCGCCAGCCCCTATTTTCTAGAAACTTACCCCCGGTTTGCTCCCCCGTCGACTTCGTACTCCCCGAAATCGCGTTGTCGACGCGTATCCCCCTTCTCCTCTCACCAGCGCCTCTGCATCGGCCTCTCCGCCGAAGCCATTGCGGCGCTGCAGGCCGCAGCTTCCAGCCCGAAAGGCCGGAATTGCTGCCTTTCCTTCCCCAAGGCCGTCTTCCTTCTCCTGTTCGGCATTGGCCCCGGCAGACCCGACCTCCTCGTTTAGCCTGGAGTCTAATCGATCTTCGGCTAGGACGGCGGTCTCCACGACCACGGCTGGCTTCCTGGATTCCTCCTCGCGGGTCTCGCCAAAGGGCGCGGGCGATCCTTCGCCCGCGCTTTCACCAAGAGCGCCGTTGTCCTGCTTCTGAACCCAGGCGGATAGGCGATCTTGCTTCCCCATGTCATCGACGACAAGAACGGCTGAATCTTCGCTGATCTCGTGGGGCGAAGAGCTATCATCAGATGCTCGAGACCCACAACCGTGCCGAGCACTTCCTGCCCGCGAGAGACGCCGGAGATGTGGCACTTGATCATCGCCTACGACAACTGACCGGCAGGGGCGGCGGGCCGTCGCCGACGCACGGCCCGCGCCCCATTTGCCTCGTAGGAGATCCGCCGATGGACATCATGCACTTCCTCCAGGACGTCGGGATCTTCTTCGTTTTGTTCTTCGCCGCCCTGTCGGCCTTCCTCCTCGTTCTGCTCCTGCGGAGCTGACCCCTGCGCGGCCCGCCACCGAAGGCGCTCGAATCTCGACACTGTTGTGCCTGCGGCTCTAGACCCGCCTTAACCGCCACCCCGTCGCCCTTTTCGACCAGGCACGCAGACCCCAAGGTCTTGAACCGAAAAGGACAAGCCCCGCAGGCGACGCGAGGAATCTTCCGACTCTGCGCCCCCAACCTCAAATCCTTCAAGAGAAGTCTCCCATGACTTACCGAATCCTCCCCGACGGTCGCTGGCAGTCCCTGCGCGGGGGGCAGCCGGATGCCGTCTTGCACGTTCTCGTCGATCCAAACGTCGACATGATCCTTCTCCACGGCCTCGGCCTGTATGCCCTCGTCCAGGGCCAACGCATGCAGGACTCCTTGCCGTGGGAGACCCTCCTCGTTGCCTTCGATCTGCCCGCCCTCTCCGCCGCACAGACCGACACCCTGCTGCGCGCCCTCGAGACCGCAGACGGCGGGGCGGCGATCCTTGCCCTACCGTACCGCCCCTGCACGGGTCGGGCGCTCTGTTTGCGCGCCCGCGACGCGACGCCCTGCTTCGACGCCGAGGGCCGACCCTTCACGTCGCTGCGCGTGCGCCCCGACGCTCTCGCTGGCCAGGACTGGCTCGCCGTCCGCCTGCCAGGCCACCCCACTCTGCCCTCCGGGGAGTTCCTCTGGCGGGGCCGCGTCGTCCGCCATGCCTATGCGTCCACGCCTGTGCTTGAAGGCGAAATCCTCGACTCTCAGCCTGCCTGAAACCCCGATCGATTTCGGCACCTCCTTCGTCCAGTACCTGCTTCTGCTCTGACCCGCTGGCCGCCCCTCTTCGCCGCGCCCTGACGAAACGGGGGGTCGCTCCCATCTCCCCTCCAGACTTCTCTTACTCCCTCCCACCTTCAGGAGACGGTCCATGACGGACATGATCGGCATCATCGTCTGCACTCGCCACCGACTTGTCCTCTGGCACGGACCGAAGAGCGAAGGCCTGCTGCGTCTTATGCACTTCGGCGCGATGGAGAACCTCCATCCCCAGCGTGCTGACTACCGTATGCTTACCGCCGACCCAGGCCAGATGCCCTTCTGGCCGCGCCTGGCGCTCGAGAAAGCGTTGGCGGCGCGCGACTTCGACGCAACCGTCCGTGCCCTTAATGTCCCTCTGGCCCACCTCGCCAGCCTCCCCATGCCGGAGGTTCCGAGTGACGACGAGACGCCCGTCCTTGACACGGCCTACCGCTCCACCCGAGACCGCCCGTGAGACGGCTTCCCGCATATTCGGATCGGGCGATCCTCGTCGTCTCTCTCTACAACTTCTCCCGCCCCCCCATCTCGCTTTCCCTGTCCTGCTGCCAGCCTCTTTCCTGGCGGTGGCACGGACAGACCGCCACTGGAGATCCGTCCCATGACGTTCCGAGCCCTGCTCCTTGCCCTTCTCCTGCTTCCCCTCCTTTTCCCGCCGGCCGCCGCCCAGCAGACCGTCTCTGGCCAGGCGCGTGCCATCGATGGCGACACGCTCGAGATCCAGGGCCAGCGGATCCGACTGCTCGGTATTGACGCCCCCGAGAGCGGCCAGGCATGCCGGGACGCGCAGGGGATGCCCTACCCCTGCGGCGAGCGTGCGCGCACAGCGCTCGCTAACATGGTTGCCGGCCAGCATGTTGTCTGCGCGATCGAGCGTGAGGACCGCTACCGCCGCAGCCTCGCTGTCTGCCGCGTTGGGCAGACCGACCTCAATGCTGAGATGGTCCGCGCGGGCGCGGCCATCGCCTACATCGACCGCCGCTATCAGGCCCAGGAGCAGGAGGCTCGCCAAGCCCGTCGCGGCCTTTGGGCTGGCACCTTCGAGCGCCCCGAAGATTGGCGCCGCGCCAACCGCGGGCGTTGAACCAGCGGATGGGCGACCGATCCCCTCGCCGTTCTCTCAGGATCTGACGGGAACGGCGCCCCCTCACCGCCGCTGCCCCGTTCCACAGGAAATCAAGATGGACAAGATCTGGATCCTCTCTCTCGCCTCTCGCGACTTCCAGCAACACCGCTCCTGGCCCGTCTCGGCTTATCTCAGCGAGGCCAGCGCTCGGGAGGCCATGCCGGCCCTTGAGGCCGAGATCGCACGGATCCGCGCCAATGCCCAGGCCCGTGCCTCCTTCCTCAAGGCCTGGGAGGCCAATAACCCCCGTCCGCCGGAGGCTCTTCTCGCCGCGCCCGGCAACCCCTATCGCGCCCGCCACCAGGTACCCGAGACGATGACCGCTCACGGGCGCGCTGCTGACGCCGCCTGGCTCGCCGCCCGCCACAAAGCCATGGCTGAGGCCGGTCTCCCCTGCGCCGCCGAGACTCCTCTACCTCTGCGCCTCGCCGAACACCTCCTTGACGCGCACGTCGAGATCTCCTCCCTTCCCTTGTGCGGCTGAGGACTGCCCTCAGACGGACAACCCGCTTAACCGACGGGCCGTTCTGCCGACATCTTTCCCGAACGAAATTCCCCAGATGACCGATGTCCGCTGTACCCTTGCTATCGACATCGAAGGCGTCCTCCTTGATTGGTCCGTCGGCTTCGACGCCTGGCTGCGTGACAACCGCGTGTTCTCCTCCTTTCCCCTCGTCGGAGTCCGCCACTTCAACTTCTGCGGCTTCCTTGGACACCTCCCCCACGAGGACCGCCTCGCCCTCATCCGCCGCTTCAACACCGACGAGGCGATGGGGGCTTTGCTCATTATTGCCGGGGCCGAGGAGACCGTCCGGCGGCTGCGTGCTCACGGCCTGCGGCTCGTTGCCATCACCGCGCCGGGCGACGACCCAATCACGATCCGCATCCGCCGCGCCCAGCTCGAGCGCTTCGCTCTTGACGACGTCGAGATCCTTGGTCTTAACGCTAACAAGACTGCCGCGCTATTGTGCCACAACGCTCACGCATTCGTCGACGATAACCCAAAGAAGATCGCCGAAGTAGAGGCCGCCAATGGGTCCAGGATGAAATCAATCCCTTCGCGGCGCGCGAGTTTGTCGGCGGGCACGAAATCCGCATCGCCCAAGATCAGCACAATCTCGTTGACATGCTGCTTGTAGGCCAGGGACGCGACGTCCAGGCCCAAGC
>CALIUY010000042.1 GCA_938048455.1 uncultured Desulfobacterales bacterium
GCCCCCGTCCGCAAGCCCCTCCTGCCCGTATTCCCCACCCAGGGCGGGCAGACGGAGACCGAGGCGCTGACCCAGGCCGCGCGCCAGGGCCTGCGCCACCGGCTGGGCGACGTGCCGGCGGCTTACGCCGAACGCCTCGAGCGCGAATTGGACATCATCGTGCGGATGGGCTTCGCTGGCTACTTCCTGACGGTGGCCGACTTCATCGGCTGGGCCCGCTCCCAGGGGATCCCCGTCGGTCCCGGCCGAGGCTCGGGCGCAGGCTCCCTCGTGGCCTGGGCGCTCGGGATCGTCGCTATCGATCCCATCGCCCACGGTCTGCTCTTCGAGCGGTTCCTCAATCCCGACCGCGTGTCGCTACCTGACTTCGATATCGACTTCCACCAGGGTCGTCGCGCCGAGGTGGTCGCTTACGTCCGCCAACGCCACGGCGCCGCCCGGGTGTTGCCCATCGGCGCCTTCGGTCGGATCCTAGCCCGCGCTGCCGTTCGCGACGCCGCCCGTGCGATGGGCCTGCCCTACGGCCTGGGTGATCGCATCGCCCGCCTCATTCCTCATGATCCGGCAAACCCGATCACGGTGGCCGAGGCCCGCCTCGAACCCGCGCTCGCCGAGGCCGCGCGCGACCCCCAGGTCGCCGCTCTTCTCGACGTCGCCCAACGCATCGAGGGCGCAGTGCGCACCCAGTCCCAGCACGCCGCGGGCGTTGTCATCGCCCCGGGACCTATCGCCTCCCTCGCTCCCGTGGCGTTGGGCGCCGACGGCCAGCCAGTGCTTGGACTCGAGATGAAGGCCGCGGAAGAGGCCGGCCTCGTCAAATTCGACTTCCTTGGCCTCAAGACCCTCGACGTCCTCGCCGACGCCGAAGCGATGGCGGCCGAAGCTGGCCAGTCGCTGCCGGAAGACCCGTCCTTCAGCGACGCGGAGGCTTACGCGTTGCTCGCCAAGGGCGACGCCTTCGGCGTCTTTCAGCTCGAGAGCGAAGGCATGCGCGCGGCGTTGCGCGAGGTCGCCCCCGATCGCTTCGAGGACCTCGTCGCGCTCGTTTCGCTCTACCGTCCTGGCCCGATCGCGCAGATCCCAACCTACGCCGCCGTCAAGCACGGACGGCAACCAATGGAGGCCCCCCACCCCTCAATCGCGAAGATCCTGGCCGAGACAAACGGCGTCATCATCTACCAAGAACAGGTGATGGAAATCGCTCGCACCGTCGCAGGCTACACCCTCGCTCAAGCGGATCTGCTCCGCCGCGTGATGGGCAAGAAGATCCGCGCCGAACTCGACGCCCAGCGCCAGATCTTCCTGGACGGCGCCGCTCGGCGCGGCATGGGGGCCGAAGACGCAGCTCGCATCTTCGACCTCCTGGCGAAGTTCGCGGACTACGGGTTCAACAAGAGTCACGCCGTTGCCTACGCCGCCCTGTCCTACCGCGCGGCGCGCCTCTCCGCTCGCCGACCGGCCGCGTTCTTCGCGGCCCTACTCCAGCACGACCGCGACGACGCGGATCGCCTGGCCCTCATCGGTCAAGAGGCCCGGCGCAGAGGCGTGCGGATATTGCGGCCCTCCGTGCAAGCCTCCCGCGCCAACTTCGCTCTCGAGGGCGACTCCATCCGCTGGGGCCTCGCCGGAATCCGCGGTGTCGGCGATCGGGACGCAGAGGCGATCGTGGCGGCTCGAGGCGCTAAGCCCTTCGCCAACCTCGATGACCTCCTCGCCCGCGTCCAGAACGCGGTTGGGCGCAAGGCCCTGGAGGCCCTGGTGCTCGCCGGCGCGATGGATGGGCTCGCGCCCACCCGTGCCGAGGCCCTGGCGCAGATTCGCCGCGGACGCAACGGTGGGCAGGCATCACTGCTAAGCCGGCTTGAGACCACGCATCTCCCCGAGATGCCACGCCAGGAGCTGCTGGCAGGCGAGCGTTCTGCTCTCGGCTTCTACCTCTCGGGGCATCCTCTCGAGGGCGTGGCGGCCAAGACGCGCCTGCGGACCCTCCTCGAGGCCCCCGCTGTCCCCCGCAGCACGGCCGAGGTCGCCGCCGTCGTGCTCTCCGTCGAGCGCAAGCGCACCCGCCATGGCCACCGCCTGGTGATCCTGCGCCTCTCTGACCCCACCGGCTCCGTCGAAGCTACGGCGTTCGACGAGGCTCTCGGCGGTGTCGCCCTCGCCGAGGACCAGGCCTACCGGGTTCGGCTGCAGGCCGAGGATCGCGACGGCCTGCGCCGCTTCCGGATCCGCGCTCTCGCCCCGCTCGCGGCGTGAGACGCCACCCAGGATACATCGCCCTCCAAACAGGGAATGGCCTCGCGCCCCTCCCCGGGGGAGACGCGAGGCCTCCTCCTCTCCTATCAGAAACAGAAAAAGCCAAGATGGATCCAGAACCGAAACCTTCTTCCCCTCCTTCGAGGCCGCTGCGATTGCGCTGGACGTCATGGGTGGATTCCTCGCGACAGCTCTCCTTACCGCAAGCCTCGTTTCCATTCCCTAGGGCGTCCGCGACGTTCTCGGCCCAAACGCCGACAACCACTGCGGTTGCCTCTACGTCAGTGCCACTGTCAGCATCTTCTCCGGCGTCAATATCGCCGCTTCTCGGACAGAGGATCCTCTCAAGCGTCTTCGGATGACCGAACACCCCTCGTCCCCTGGACCTCAGCCTGGCTCAAGCGCCTGCTTGTTTTGGCATCGCCTCCTCGGCTTAGGGCTTGGCAGCTTCCCTTAACCCCTCAGCTTCCATCCCTTCGATGGCTGAGTTAACACACGGGCAAGGCACTCTCTTCCCGGAGGGCGCCTCGCCCGAAGAACCCCGAAAGGACCAACGATGATCCGACTAACCTACGGCGTCGCTAACGACGGCACGCTCCGCCATGTCTCCGATGTCCCTCCGGGGCGAGCCTGCGGTTTGCGCTGCCCCGCCTGCGGTGGTAAACTTATCGCCAAGCGCGGCAAAATCCTCCAGGGCCACCTGGCCCATGCTACGCATACCTCTTGCGTCGAGGAGAAGGCCGCCGACCTCGGGATGCGTGCTGCAGCCGCAGCGCTGCTGGCTGCCCATGGCCGCGTTCTGGTGCCAGAGCTGCGTCATTTCGTCTCCGACACGCAGATCGAGACTCTCGCTCCCCCCAACGTCGTCGCTATCGAGGAGCCTCAGCGCTGCAGCAAGGTCGGAGAAGCGCGAGCCGACCTGCGCTTCCGCGCCGGTGACTTGACAGTCGCCGTCTTCTTTCGGATCCACAGTCCAACCCCAACTGCCCGCGCCCTCGAAGTCGCCGCCGACGGTGCCGCGCTCCTCGAGATCTGGATCCCCCAGAACGCGATCCCGGAACAGCTGACTCAGGCCGCCGCCTACGATGGCTTCCGCACCTGGCGCGTTCATCCCAACGTCGTCCGACTCGCCCCCGAGATCCGCGACAGCCCGGCCGTGCGCCGGCTCAGCCCCGCCGAACGCGCCAAGGCAGCGATCCTCTACGGCCTCACCCCGCCCGAGCCAGTCGAGCCGCCTATCGTCCACCCCCTGATCGGGCGCCCCGTGCCGCGTGGCGCGCTGATGGGCGAGCCGGACGCCGTCTGGCAGGCACGGATCCTCGGCGCCATCGTGCGCGCAGAGCAGCCGATCTCCTTCTATCAGCTAGAGGCGATGCTCCGCCCCCCCGTCGAAGCCCGCGGCTATTGGCGCCCATCCTTCGCCAAAGTCATGCGAGAGGTTCGCCTCCGGCATCCGACCGACGTTTTGCGCGCTTGGCTCCAAGAAGGCATCCGCGCTGGCTTGATCGAAATGGTGAGGCCCGGCTTGCGTTATAAGATCGGCCCCGCCTTCTCCGCTCACGATCGGATGGCCCTTGCCGCCCTGACCCAAGACTGACCCTCCAATAGCCCCACCCCAACCCCTAAGACGGAGGATCCTATCCCCAAGTCCAACTCCAACCATCGACCACCCCAGGCCCCGCTGCGCGCCTGAAACGGAGCGGGGCCACCGGCCGACGGGCGGTTCCAAGCCCAAACTTGGGCCGCCCTCGGCGCCCTCATGGCCACCATGTCTGCGCCCCCAAGCCCGATCGGCTTGACATCCTCCCCGGCCTGAAGGTCGGAGATTCCTACGGCGCTCAGGCGTGGCATGGAGCCGCCCCTGCGTCGCTTCGGTGGGTTCCTGCTTTGCTACTCTTCTCCGCTGATCTCCCTCCCAGAAGAACCCCCCGACCCAAGATCAGACGCCGCCCGACGCGGCCCTCCACCCGCACGGACGGCCAAACCTCCGCCGTCGACCCGAACAAAACGCAAAAAATATTGGAAAGCCGGTCGAGCGGCGCAGATC
>CALIUY010000043.1 GCA_938048455.1 uncultured Desulfobacterales bacterium
CGGCACTAGATCTTTGAAAGCCGCGAGCTAGTAGGCCGCCTATGCGGCGGTTCTCCGCGCAAACCCAGATCTTGAGCAAGCTGCGAGCTAGTAGGCCGCCTATGCGGCGGTTCTCCGGAAGCTTTGGCGCCCTATGGTCTAAAACGACTAGTAGGCCGCCTATGCGGCGGTTCTCGGCGTCGCCCTCGTCGGTCAGGCTCAGGCCCTCTAGTAGGCCGCCTATGCGGCGGTTCTCTGTGTCTTGAAAAGACTAGGCTTCTGAATTTGTTGATGTTTCCCCAGATTGGGTTGGATTTCGGTTGTTTGACGAAAGTCATGCGGTTTCACAAGAAGATCAACAGCTTAAAGATTCTGGCCTGGAAAGAACCGACGGAATCCATTGTCCGATGGGGTAGGTCGTTAGTTCCCCCGCCGTGGTGGTCGCTGCGGGCGCAGGAGCGGTTTCCCGTCGCAGGCCGAACGGAAAAATCTGGCCGGTCGTGCGGCTGTGAAGAAAGACGCACGGACAAGCGAAAGGCTCCGATTTTAGGAAGGGCAAAGGACTGTCGTCGCCGCGCTGTGCGCGTCGTCTCTGCAGACGGCGGAGCGCGGAGGGCCCAGGCGTGCTGGCGCGGTGGCGGATCAGCCGTCCCCAAGGGGCGCCCGCGTCGGCCTGCGCCTCGTCCAGGCGGAGAGGCAGGCCGGACATCGCAAGGATCTCCTGCAGATCTTTCAGGGCGTCCGAACGGCAGAGCACGGTGACCGTCCGTCCGAGATCTAGCGGATCCCGGACGCCCAAGGTTGGAAGATCAAAGGCGAAGGCGTCCGGCAGAAGCCGGTGTCCCGAATCCAGAAGCAGGGCGACTAGGACCGGCATGGTCTTCAGGTCGTCCCGGACGGCAATGCGCAACAGGCGTCCGGAGATCATGCCGCCTCCTCTCCGGCGTTCTCGTCGGCCTCGATCTTTTCCTCTTCCGCCTCGTCCTCCGCGCCTTCCGCCAGGGCGTCGTCTGAAACCGCGTCCTTGCCGAGCTTCTTGTCGCGAGTCTTCTTGTCCTCACCCTTCTGGACGAAGGTGCCGCCGCGGATCAACATGGCGATCACATACAGGCGCTCCTCGGGCGACAGGACGCCGCCCGCGAGGAGGCGGCGCAGCACGGCATAGATGTTGTTCGTCTCCTTCCGATAGACGATGCCCGCGGACATCTCGTAGCCGTAGTGCTCGACGCAGATCGCGCCGAGATCCGGCACGCCATGCCACTCGTCGATGCGCCGGATCCGGTTGGCGATTTTCTGGAAGGTCAGCCCGGCCGTGCGTCCTCCCACTTCCTCGTCGGCCTCGACGAGGAGGTAACGCTTCGGACGTCCCCCTCCCTGGGGGCCGCTCTTCTCCTGCTCGAGCAGCTGGCTGGGCCAGACCTCATGGTTCAGGCCCATCTGGACGCGAGTCCGGATCTCGATGCGCAGAAACGCGTCGGGCGAGAAGAGCGCCTCGGCCAGGCGGCGGTGAAGGACGGTCAAGGCGTCCGCGTCCGCGCCGGCCCACCCCCGCAGGACCTCTAGGCCGGGGAATGAGGATAGCACGCGAAGGCCCGGATCGACGACGACAGGGGATCCTCCCTCGGGCAAGAGAACCGTCCGGCATGGATTGCCCACGCGGTTCCGCCACAGGACCGACCCGTCGATGATGCGCCAGAGGTACCGGGCGGCGAGATCCGCGCGCTCCGCCTCGGAAAGGCCCCTGACGAGACGGCGCAGGATCTCGGATGCGGTAAGCCCCTCATCTTCTCCGGCGATCCTGTAGCAGGCGCTGGACTCGTCGGACATCGCCGGCTCTAGTGCGCCCGGGAACACGTGGAGGCTCCAGCGCATCTCCAGAACGTCCCGGCCCGGCGGTAGCACCGCATGGTGATACCCGAAGATGGTGTTCGGCCGGAAGGCCTGGTTCTGCTTGTCGCTCGACTTGCCTTCGGTGGCGACGAGTTCCGGCTCGAGGATCGCGGCGTCCGGCGCGTTCGCGCCGCGGGCGCTGCGCTCCTGCGGCAGGATCACCGCAGGATCCTCGCCGTCCCAGCCCCTGACGCCGTAGAGGCGTCCGTCGGACGCCTGGAAGGAGCGCTGGTAGGCCAGCATATCCGGCAGAGTGACGGCTCCCGTCGAAGTCTTCGGAACCCTGGATAGACGTGCGGTGCGGCTCATGGATAGATCTCCCAAAGATGTTCGTTCGGTTCGCGATAGGCAGGGCGCCACCAGAATCGGGCGTCGGCATCCTGGAAGGCGTTCCGGACGCCGCGCAGCGCAATCGGAGCGAAGATCGGCTCGGCGACGCAGGCTTCCCGGGAAAGGTCGGCCCCGACGCTCCTGCGCACGTCTTTGGCAAGATGCCCCACGACATGGTAGCCCACGACGGTGGGAAAGACATACCCGTCATAGACGCGCCGGGGCGCGAAGATCCGCTGCGCGTCTGTTGAGGCCAGGCGCGACGCCTCCGGCAGGAGCACGGGCGCGCAGACCAGCCGCAGCCCTGCCAGCCGGCGCCGGATCCCAGGGTGGTCCTGAAGATCCGAGGCCGGACAAACCTCCGACATGAGGGGCGGCCTGGCCATGCCGCGCAGCAGCGGGCGCTCTAGGAAGGAGCGGATCCTCCCGCCGGCCTGCCGCAGGACGTCCGCCATCTCGTCGCTGGCTGCGGCCCAGGCTGCCGGATCTGCCGCGCCCCCGCGGGCGCCGTAGGCCAGGAGGAAGGCAACGCGCAGATCGATCCGCGTCTCCCCGTAGGGATGAGGTTTGGCGTGCGCGCCGGGCGGACGGCCTCGTAGGTTGAGGATCCGGTAGTCTCCCCGCGCGATCAGCGCGACGGCGTAGGCCTGCGGAAACGCCGGAACGCCAGCCTCCGCATGGAGCAGCCGCGCCGCCAGATGGCCAACACCCAAGAGCGCGGTCAGCGGCGGCGCGCCGACGAGGAGAGGCGGCGCCGCCGCCATAGCATTGTCGATGTCGAAGGGGCCAAGGCACAAGACCGCGCGTCCAGGAGTTCTCATGGAGCCCTCCGTCCGTGCCGGGATAGAAGATTGTCGAGGTGGCGTCGCGCGTGACGCTCCAGATCGTCGCCAATCGCCTGAGCGTCGTTGCCAACCGCTCTTCGATCAAGGCTCGAAATCTCCGAGAGGATCTCGCGGGCAAAGGCGTCGGCGCAGGCCGCCCGCAGCGCCGCGTCTGGTTCCGTCGAATCAAGAAGGGCCGCCAACTCGCGGATGGTGCCGCGGGGCGCGTCGT
>CALIUY010000044.1 GCA_938048455.1 uncultured Desulfobacterales bacterium
TGCGCGCTGGCCCGTTCGCTGAATCACCGCGCCCTGAACCAGCTTGCCAACATGCTCGAGCGCCACCGCTACGGCATCTTAAACCACGGTGACTACCCCGTCCACACCGGCAAACTCGAAGGGGTCAACAACAAAATCAAACTCATCAAAAGAAAAGCATACGGCTTCCACGACTTGCGCTACTTTATCCTGAAAATCTTCCAGGCTTGCTACAACTGATTCGGAGAAGAACCCTTTTTCATTTTGCGAGACCTCCCCGAGGAAATATCGTGCCTGGTGCACGGGGCCTCTCTCAGAGGCTTTAGATCCCTCGTTTCGGCCGAAAGCGAAAATTGCTTAAGTAATTTTTCGTCTTGGGGCATCTTTTGTGAAAAAGCCACAAGGGGGTAGGGCTTGAGCTTTGCGGCAAGGAAAGGCTGATTGCAAAAGGCTGTAGGACAGAACCGCCTGAAGCCGACTCGTCCGTCAGGGGATGATCTTCCAGGCTTCCCAGTAGTCGACGCGCTCCCCGTAGGGCATCTCGATCGAACGGGGCTTGAGGATTTCGTAGCCGAGCTTGCGGTAGAACCCCTCGGAGGGAAGCGAGACGCTAAGGGTCAGCGAACGCAAGCCGCGCAGCTTCGCATGGGACTCGAGAACGAACATGATTTCTTTGCCGAAGCCGCGGTCCTGATGGTCGCCGGCCACGAAGACGCCAAGGATTTCGTTTCCGACAAGCGAGCCGGTTGCAACCAGGCGGCCTTGTTTCTCTAAGACCAGCACGACGCCGTTTTGGATGCGCTCATAGATTTTCTCTCCGCTGTGGTAGCGCTTGAAGAACTCGACGGCGCTGTCCGGATAGACACCGCGGTAGCTGAATTCGATCGTGTCGCGGATCAAGAGAAACAGGGCTTCGAGGTCGGAATCGCGGGCGAACCGGAGATCGACGAAAGCAGGTGTCCGTCTCATGGGAGGCAAGGCTATTTGCGGCCCTCGGAGCCGGCAAGAGAAGAAAGCGCACTTTTACACTTGCCGGAAAGTCCTTGTCGAGAGCCACGATGTGGCAAAGATGCTGATATCGCTAAAGTTTTTGCCGAAAGGGGCGATAATTGGAGTCTATATGGAAGAGTTCGCCCCTGAGCTTATCCGTCAAGCAGGCGAGGACCGCATCATCGAGAGCCTGGGCGAGTCTTTCGTCGTCAAGTGGTGGAACTTCTTCGGTGAGGAGCCCGAGCTCTCGGTCATCCAGGACATCCTCCTCGAGTCCGTCCAGCTCTGCCTTTCCGAGGAGTACTACTTCGGAGAAGAGGTCTCCATCGTTGCCCCCTCGATCCTCTGGAACCGCAAATTCCACATGTGCCTCACCGTGGACTTCTTCCAAAAGAAGGTCCTGGGATTTGCGACGCGGCGCGAACTGGACGAGATGACCGGCTGGAACGACCACCTGCACTACCGGCTGAAGCGGCTATCCTAAGGCAGGGCGGGCACGAACAGCGGGGCGTGGGAAGTCCGCTTCATGCTTCTTTAATCGCTTCCAGCGCCCGGCGGTATTTTTCGATCCGCTTGAAATCCCGCTCCGTAGGTTGGGCGATCCGGGAAAGATCGAGGTTGTCTTCGAGATCGGCGATCTTCACCCGCCGGGCGATCGGGTTCGCCGCCGCCCTGCGGATGAAATCCTCATAGCTCTCTTCCTTCCTTCTCGTCAGGGCATCGACAGCCCGCACAACTTCCTCGGGGAAGCCCTCGGCCCTCAGCCTTTCTATCGTCAGGCCACAGTCTTCGACCACATCGTGCAGCATAGCCGCCATGCGCTCTGCAGTCGACTCCATCCGCAGCATGACCCGCAAGGGGTGGAGGATGTAGGGCGCCCCGGCCTTGTCTTTCTGGCCGGCATGCGCCCGGGCGGCGAGTTCGATGGCGTGTTCAAGGGTGCTCATGGAGGTGCTAAAGCCTCAGGAGTTTGGCCTCAAAAAGGGGAAGCGGCGCCACTTCTGCATCCGAGGAAAGGGCGCCTCCTGGAGGAGAAAAGGGCAGAGGCGATTTCGAGTCTTCTCCGACGAAGTAAGCCCATGGAAGTGAACCCATGACATGGATCAAACTCTTGGCAGGGCAGCTCTTGCGTCAAGATGAGCGAATTTCAAGGATATGAGGCTTGGCTTCCGGTCTGATTTTTCGTAGCACAAAAATTGCGCAAATTTGCTCACAGTATTTGATTATATAGAGTACATGGGCATTCGAGGCTTCCCTCGGCACCAGCCGCCTCAGGGCTCAAACCGAATTGAGGTTAGAGCTTTTTTGCCTTTCCGTAACCTTTCGAAACTCCATCGAACGCCAGCGTTTTCCGTTTTCCTTGCGAGGTTAATGATATGACAATGGACGTCCCTTGATTTCCTTGATTTCCCTGTGTCACCTCCCTCGCGCCACAGGGCGGCGGCGTCCCCGGAAGGCGTCGGGGTGCCGCCATGTTCATCTCCCCGGCCGCTTCAGGAACAGCGCCGCCCCGGCTCCGGCGAGCGAGATCCCGCCGGCGACGAGAAATGGAAGCGTGAAGGTGCCGCTCACGTCCGCGAGGTAGCCCCCGAGGGCGGGGCCTGCGGCCTGCCCGATCCCGAAGAAGAGCGTGATGAAACCCAGCCCCGCGGGCGCGAGCCGAGGCCCCACGAAGTCGCCGGCCGCGGCCGCCATAATGGTCGGGATGCTCCAGGCGGTCACCCCGAAGAGGACGGCCGAGAGGTAGAAGCCGGCCGGCGTCTTGACCAGGGCGTAGACGATGTAGGCGGCCGCGAGGACGAGGTAGGCGAGGGCCGCCCCGCGGCTGCGGCCGAGCCGGTCCGAAATCGCGCCCCAGAGGACCCCGCAGAAAGTGCTGAGCGCCCCCACCGCGGCCCACAGCCCCCCGGCGAAAGCTGGGGACATGCCGATCTCTTTGACGAGGTAGGCCGCAAAGAAGGTCATGTAGATGATGTAGGAGGCGCCGTAGAAGAAGTACACGAGCCCCAAATACCACACGGCGCCTCGGCGGTAGACGGCCGACCAGTTCAAAGCGGAGACTTTCTCCCCAACGCCGGCGACGTCCGGGGTCGGCTCCGCGATCGCCCCGACCGGGGCAAGGCCCTTCTCCTCCGGCCGGTTGCGGATCAGAAAGGCGACCAGAAGGGCGATCGCCAAAGCGATTCCGCCCAGGAGCATCCAGGCCGTGCGCCATCCCTCGGCGCCCTGAGCGGCCAGGACGGGGGGGATCAAAAGCCCGGAGATCATCGTGCCTGCGCCGATTCCGCCGGAGACGATCCCCGTGGCGAACCCCCGGCGGCGCATCGCAAACCAGGCCGAGCCCAAGGCCATGGCCGGAACATAGGCCGCCCCGTTGGCGAGGCCCGTGACGAAGCGCATGGCGAGGGCAAAAGTGAAGCTGTGGGCCAGGCCGGTCGCCATGAGCGAGAAGGCGAGCACAACCAGGGCACAGCCGATGACCAGGCGTGTACCGAACCGCGCCGCCAGGAATCCGCCCACGATGGCCATGCCGAGGTAGCCCACGAAGTTTCCCGTCCCGAGCAGCCCGAGCTGCGTGTAGTCGAATCGCAATCCATCCTTCATCGCCGGCAAGAGGATCGTATAGGCCATACGGCCGAAGCCGTGTGCGGCGATGGTCGTGAACATCCCCATGAAAATGACCACCCAGCCGTAATGGATCGTGTTCATGGCCCTGTTTTCCTCAAGGCGTTGTAAAAGCCGCTCGGGTGATCAGCGCTCGGGTCTCTGGTGGATGCATTTATCTGCGACGCCGATCGGCCGGATGGAAGGCCACGGGGCCTTCGTCTTCGAAGCCTTCGAAGGGCCTGCTCCAGACGAATCCGGTGTGGGTATCCATGATGACGATCGCCTCTTCGTCGATATCCACGGCGACATAGCGGGCGTGTTTTCCCATGACGTCGTAGAGGACCCAAGAGAGGGTGAAAAGCGCGGCGGCGATCAAAAAAAAGGCAAGGGTCTTGAGACCTTCCAGCACGGTCATTTTCGAGGCTCCCGAGTTCAGAGGTTGGAGGATTCGGCGGAACGCCTAACCGGCGGTCGCAGGCAAGCTATATGCCGCTTCCCGCAAGCGATCAAGAGGAGGCCCGTGGGCTCGGAATCTCCCGGAGTGCAACAAGGAGCGAAGGCGCTCGCCGGGATCGTCTTTTCAAAACTCGACCAGAATCAGGTTCGAGAAAAAAACAGACCCAATCACGACGAGGGTCAGAAACCCCTGAGAGACAAGAGCTGCGGCGGCCAATCGGGCCTGCATACGGGGCACGATCTTTTCGAGGCCCGGCTGGCTTCGGTAACGGGACAACAACGCCGTTCCGGCTGCGGCGAGAAACCCGACCAGGATCGAGGCGTAGATCGGGTAGCCGATGTAGCCGTATTCTTCCTGAAGGATACAAAAGGGGCAATGGTGGGTGGGGAGCTCGTAGATGTAAGGGGAGACGAAAGCGATCAACGCCGCCACGTTGAGCGGAAAGGACAGGATCCCCGACACAGCGAAGGCCTGGGCTCCTGTTCCTCGCCGAAGGATCAGCAAAGCCGCGGACAGGACAAAGATCATGGTTGCGAAGAAAAGGATCTGTAGGGGCAGGACCGGAAGGGAAGAGACCCAGCCGAGCACGCTTTTTCCCTCCGCGCTGAAGAGAACATCGCAGCAGGAGGTGAGCCTTTCGCCGCGGAGGCTTCGGAAGTAGTCCCACTGGAGCTCCGCTTCGAAAGCGGAAAAAGGGATCATGCCGAGAAGCAGTTTACAGCGGGTGCGCAACAGAGGCAGTTGATCCGTCAGCCGGTCGGTGCGCTCGAGCAGGAGCCAGAGACCGCAGAAAATCGTATTCAAGATTTTCAGCGCGAGCGCCGGGTAGCCCGATTCGCCTGCATTCAGGCTGCCCGCGGCGCACATGGCCCCCGGCAGGATGCGGTGCAGGCTGTCCGCGGTGTGGATGAAGAGAAAAAACGAAGCCCCTTGCGCCAGGCACACACGGGAGACGAGGGCCGAAACCAGCCAGGTCCGGCGCTCGAGGCGAAGCTGTTCCTCGGATGCGCTTTGCGGGTTCCAGCCCTCCAGAAGGCGGTAGGCCCAGAACCCCGCCCCGGCAAGAGAGACGAAGATCAGGGCGGAAAGCCCTTGGAGGACGAGAACTGCGGGCGAGGAGATCATCGGCTTAACCCGCTTCGAGAATGCGCCCGTCGCGCATGGCCAGGATCCGCTCGACGAAGGACGCCTCGGCGACCAAGGGGTCATGGCTTGCGATCACGAGGGTTTTTCCGCCCGCCGGAAGCGAGGCGAGAAGGCTGATCAGCTCGGCCGCCCGCGCGGTGTCCAGATGAGCCGTGGGCTCGTCGGCGATCACGATCGGGGGATCGAGGATCAGCGCCCGCGCGAGCGCCGCCCGCTGGGCCTCGCCGCAGGAGAGGCTCTCGGCTCGGGCCTCGGCTCGGCATCCCAGACCGAGGCGTTCGAGAAGGCTTCGCGCCCGCTCCCGCAGGCCCTCTTCCGGATCGCTCACCGGGAGCGCAGGCAGCAGAACGTTGTCGATCACCCGCAGCCCTCGCACCAAGTGCGGCTGCTGAAAGACGAAACCGAAGGTTCGGCGCCGGAGCAAAGACAGGCTCCTCTCGGGCATGCGGGTGAGATCCCGGCCCGCTACCTGTACCCGGCCGGAGGTGGGCCGGCAGAGCGCCCCCAAGATGGAAAGCAGGGTCGTTTTGCCCGAGCCGCTCGGCCCCATCAAGACGACCGTCTCGCCGGCGGCGATCGTGAGGCTGATCCCCGAAAGCGCCGTGAACTCCTCGGGGCGACCGCGGTCGAAAATTTTGGTCACGCGGTCGACGACGATCATGCCTGCCTCAGCAGCTCGTCCGGCTCCGCCGCCGCCGCCCGCCAGCAGGGGATCCCCGTGGCGGCGAGGTAGGGGACGACGGCGACGGCGAAGAGAAGAACGATCTGGGGAAGATCGATTGCCGGAACGAGCGCAAAGCGCGGGTAGAGCACCGCCCAACCCTGGAGCAGCGGGACGAAGAGAAAGGCGCCGGCGGAAAAGACGTGCACGTAAGCGAGGGACGTCCCGCACAGAAAACAAGCCAGGGCGATGATCAGGCTTTCCCAGGTTTTGAGAGCCAGCACCTCGGGCAGCTCCCAGCCGACGGCCTTCAACAGCCCGATTTCGCGCTTTTCCTCGCCGCCGATCATCGCCGCCTGGCTCCAGGCGAAAAAAAGAAAGGCGGCCGCCAGCGAGGAGAAGACCCAAAAGAGAAACCCAGCGCGCCAGTCGAAAAGTTCCTCGTAGGTCCGGGCGATGTCTTCGCGCAGGATCACACGGCTTTCCGGGATGAGATTGCGGACCTTGGCGGCGACGACGCGGCGCTCGTTTTCGTTTCCGACCCGCAGGGTGATGTCGGTGAAGAAACCTTCAGGCACGCCGAGGAGGAGACGCAAGTCTGCGACGGGCATTTCGATCAGATCCGCGGCGGCAAGCTCCGAGGCAGGGGAGAAAACCTCGGCGACGCGGATGGAGTGGACCTCCCCGTGGGGGTCGCGCAAAGAAATCGTCTGGCCGGGGTCCGCCCCGAGGAGGCGGGCGACCCCGCGGCCGAGCGCCGCCGTTCCCGGGGCAAGCCGGGAATCGTCCGCCGCGACCAGGGTGAGGTTCGCCCCCGTCGTCTCCTCGAAATGATAACCCCAGATCCGGCCCCGGACATGGCTCACTCCCGGGATAAGCCGCAGCGACTCGAGGTGATCGGCGGCGATGAGCTCCTGGCGCCCGGCCACCAGCCGTTGGACGATGATCTCGGGAGCCCCGCGGAGAAGCAGGCGCGCCTCGCGCTTCAGGGCCGCGGTGCAGAAGACGACCGAGGCGAAGACGAAAACGAGAGCGGTATACAACAGAACGAGGGGCAGGTTCCTCGAACGGCGACGGAGGATTGCGGCAAGGGCGAGGCCGAAGAGTCTTCGTTGGCGGGAGAGAATCTTCACGGTGTTCCAGGGGGCCGCGGCGGGCGAACGAACATCCCCGTGGGATGGGGATCAAACGCGAGAGGGTGAAGACGAAATGCGGCGTGGCGGTCGACGACCGCGGGATGCCGCGTGTGGGGAGCTTCGGGGAAAAGGCAGAGGTCGGACAACTCGAGGCGCTCGATCAGGGAAAGGGTTTCCACGCGGTCTCTTCCCGCCGTTCGCTCAAGCCGGGCGGCGTGGAGCCATACGGCGAAAATCACCGCGACGGCGGCCGAAAGGATCCAGGGGGCTGTCCGAGAGCGCCGGCGCATCAGTCGAGAAGCTGGAGCGTATCCGAATCGATGCGTTCGAAGGGAAGGATTTCTTTTCCCCGGTGATCTTTTAGAAATTCGCGGGCGTCCGCCTCGCGCTCGAAGGGGATGAGCTCCTTACCCATCGGTCCCAGCACGTCGCTTCCGAGCACGTAAAACGCCCGGCGGCCGTCGATCAACTCGAGGCGGTAGTAATCGGTGACGTAGATGCGCTCGATGTCCTCCGGCTTTTTCCCGCGGCCGTAGCGGTCCATGCGGAAGCGGTATTTCATCATGTCCTTGACCCCGTCGAAGAAGACGGCCGAGCCGTCCGTGAAGACGACGGCGGCGACCCAATCCGGGTACTTGGCGACGAACATGCCGCAGACGGGACACTTGTCCTTCGGCCCGGGCTTCGGCGCCCGGGGCTCGGCCGCAAGGGCCGCAGCGGCGATCGCTGCGGGCAGGGCGATGAACATCAGAGCACTTCTTTTCACGGAGCGATCCTTCCTGTCCTTCAGGCAACGGCAGGGTGGCGCTCTGCATTCATGCATCAGGCGGGGCATCCGGTCAAGGCGTGAGAGCGCTTGCCTCCGCCGAACCTCCGCATGGCGAGCCGGAGGTTCGACTTTTCGCGGCTTTCTCCACCAGGAGCCGGGCCTCGGGGGTGGAGAGCCGCCGCAGAAGGGGGAAAAGCCGGCGGCAATCCTCGAGCGAAAGCCGCTCGACAAGCCGCGTGCAGAAGGCCTCATCGCGCAGGTGAGGCAATCCTGCCGGGTCCGCGGGCGACTCCTCCTTGAGCAGGATCTTGGCGTGGATTATGGCCCGTGCCGCAAGGAGCGGCTCGAGCCCGGAGTGGCGCGAATCGGGGCGGAAAAGGTAGCGAAGCGTGAGGCGGTCGCCGGGAGAGTAGGTGAACCCGCGCTCTCCGGCCGCGGACAGCGCCCGGAGCGGAAGCCGGACCGTGCGCACTTCGCAGCCGAAAGGCAGGTGGCGGCGGACAACGGCGGGGAGCCGGGCATGGATCCATCCGGCCTCCACGTACGCGCAGGGGTGCCGCACGAGCAGAGGGGCGAGCGCCTGGGCGCGGAGCGTGTCGCGCAACCGGAAACGGGCGGCATCCGCGCGGGCAAAGCGCATCGCGGCAAGGACGGCTTCCTCGAAGGTGCCTGCCGCCGCGGCGTGGTAGTAGGCGAGGAGCGTCGCCGTCGCCGCCCGCTCGGCCTGATAGACGAGATGCTCGATGCTATCGGGTGCGATTTCCGCAGGGCGGTGCCCTGCGGCGAAGAACTCGTGAAGGCCCAGAAGCACTTCCAAGAAGGGCTCGACCTGATAGATCGCCGTGCCCTCCGCATGCAGCTTTTGCAGGAGAAGGCACATGTCGCGGCTGAACGCGGGGTACTCGCTGTCGATCGTCAAAAGGTACTCGGCGAGCGGAACCTCGCCTTGAAGCATCCCGCGAAAGCCGGGGTCGGGAGGCTCCTCCAGGAAAACCGCCTCGTGACCCGCAATGGCTGCGGCGGTCCAGGGGACCATCTCCGGGCGGTGAAGCGACAGGCCGATCGTTACCCGCATGCGGCCACATCCGTTTCCCTTCAGCGTCGGTATCTCCCCATCAGGATCGCCTGTTCCAGAATATGGCCTTTCATGGCCGTTTCGAGATCACGTTTTTTGATCCCCGGTTCGAGTGCGAGCAGGCAATCCAGGGCATAAAGCTTGAAGAAATAGCGGTGGGTGCCTGCCGGCGGGCAGGGGCCGCCGTAGCCGAGGCGGCGGAAGTCGTTGATGCCGTGAATGCCGCCTTCCTTCAACTTCGGATCCGGGGGCACGGCTTCGACAAGCCGAGTCAGCTCGGGCGGGAGGTTGAAGAGAACCCAGTGGACCCAGGTTCCGGCCGGGGCGTCGGGATCGTCGCAGATCAGGGCGAACGAACGGGTCCCGACCGGGGCTCCGCTCCAGCGAAGCTCGGGGGAGACGTCCTCGCCGTCGCAGGTGTGTTTGCGGGGGATCATCGCTCCTTCAAGAAAGCTGGGGGATTCGACCTTGAGCGTCATCTCCCTTTCTCCTTTCTTCTCTTCGGGCGGGACGGAAAAAGATTTGAAAACCACGTTCAGCCGCTCAGGGCGCGCCGGACGGCGACGTCGATCTCGTGGACCAGGATCGGCTTCATCACCAGCGCTCGGATTCCTTTCTCGCGAGCGCGCCGCTCGTCGATGCGCTGGCTGTAGCCGGTGCAGAGGATGATCGGAAGGTCGGGGCGGATTTTCATCAGTTCCCGCGCGAGAACATCCCCCGTCATTCCGGGCATCGTCAGATCGGAGACCACAAGGTCGAAATCCAGAGGGCGTTTCTTGAACAGCTCGAAGGCCTCAAGCGGGCTGGTGCGGGTGACGACCTCGTAGCCGAGCTTTTCGAGGATCTTGCCGCCGAGCTCGGCGAGCATCGCCTCGTCGTCCACGAAAAGGATCCGTCCCTTTCCGCCCAAGAGCGGAGCGGCCGGCTCCTCGTCCTGCGGCCGGGTGAAATCGATCTGCGGCAGCAGGATCTCGAATTCCGTCCCTTTGCCCGGCTCGCTTGCCACGCGCACGGCGCCGTTGGCTTTCTTCACGATCCCGTGAACGACGGCAAGACCCAGCCCGGTGCCCACGCCTTTTTCCTTGGTCGTGAAGTAAGGATCGAAGATCCGGTCCAGGATCGCCGCCGGGATCCCGTGTCCGTTGTCGCGTACGATGAGGCGCACGTAGCGGCCGGGATCGAGCTCCGGATATGCCTGGCGGCCGGATGGCTCGATCTCGCAGGGCTCGATTTCGATTTCGATCCGCCCCGCATTTTCGCCGATCGCGTGCACGGCGTTGGTGCAGAGGTTCATCAGGATCTGGTGGAGCTCAACGGAACTGGCGAGGACGGTGGCGGCGGTTTTTTCGCCCTTCAGCCGGATCTCGATCGTCGCCGGAACACTGGCGCGCAGGAATTTTACGACCTCGCGGGTCACGAGGGCCACGCTTACCGGGACGCGTTCCTCATCCCCCTGACGGCTGAAGGAGAGAATTTGGCGCACGAGGTCTTTGGCGCGCCGGGCCGCCTTGAGCGACTCTCTCAGGTACTCGTCCGTTTTTCCTTCGCTCAGCAGGGCGAGTTCGGTAAAACCGATGATCGCCGAGAGGATGTTGTTGAAGTCGTGAGCGATCCCGCCCGCCAGGGCGCCGATCGCCTCCATCTTCTGGGCCTGGAGCAGTTGGGATTCGAGCCGGCGCTTCTCCTCGGCTTCCCTCTTGCGCACGGTGATGTCTTGGACCAAGGAGATGAAATAGAGAGGATGTCCCCGGCCGTCCCTCTGGAGGGTCGCCCAAATGTTCACCCAAACGACGGAGCCGTCGCGGTGCATGAAGCGTCGTTCCTGTTCGCCCGAGGCGAGCCTGCCCTCGACGAGCGCACGGACGAACTCCTCGCGTTTGACGATGTCTTCCGGGAAAACGAAGTCGACGACCTTTTTTCCGATCAGCTCCTGCGGCTCATAGCCGAGCATGGCGGCCATGGCGCGGTTGACCTCGAGGTAGGTTCCTTCGAGATCCACCAGGGTGATGCCTACGGAGGCGTTTTCGAAAGCGGTGCGGAAACGGCGTTCACTTTCGCGCAGGGCATCCTCGGCCTGCTTGCGCTGAATCATCCGCCAGAGGTCCGTCAAAACGGCCTGCAACAAGCCGATGTCTCTTTCATCGTAGGGCTCGGCTTTGTCCATGAACCAGGCGACCAAAACCCCCTGCCCGCGCTCGAAAACGGGGATTCCCAGAAGACGTCGGGCGGGGGCGATCGCCGGGAGAAAATTCATCGCCGGATCGCCTTCGTTCCCCTGGAGTTCCACGATCAGGTTGCGCCCCTGACGCAGCGGCTCGCACCATTCGCCTTCGACCTCCAGGCGGGAGTCCAGGATCACGGAGGAGGCCGCATCGCCGGAGGGAGTCCTTTCCGCGATCGAGGCCAGGCGGACGGCTCCGGTCTCCGGGCTGAGCAGGACGATTGCCCCCGCCCGGCTGGCGCTGAGAGACAAGCATCCTTCCGCCGCCCGCCGCACGATCGCCTCCAGCGGGGAATCGAGCAGGCGATTGAGGTCCAGGCTGATTTCCCGACGTTTATCCTCGAGGCGCACCCACTTCTCGGCCTGCACCTCGTGGCTGATGTCGCGGAAGATTCCCTGGATGAAATACTCGCCGCCGTGCCGGAAAGCGATGCCGGTCGATTCCACCGGCACCGCACGGCCGGTCAGGGTGAGGAGACGGTGTTTGCGGGGGGCGAGATGTCGATGCAGATCGCCGCCGGCCGCGGCAGGGTCGGCGGCGACAAGAAAGGCGCTTTCGACACGGATCCCCGAGAGTTCACGGTCTTCCGGGTGAACGAGATCCAGGTAGAATTTGCCAACGAGTTTGTCCGGATCTTCCGCCTCGAGCAGACGCGCCGCCGCGGGGTTGGCCAGAGTGATCTTCCCCTGTCGGTCCCGAATCAGGATGGCCAGGGATGAAATGTTGAACAGCGCCCGGTACTTTTCCTCGGCTTCGGCGAGAAGGCGCTCGGTCAGCTTGCGCTCCGTGATGTCGCGCGTGATCGAAAGAATGACGCTGTGGCCCGCGATGGATAGAAGGCGGGCGGACATGAGACCCACGCCGACCTCACCGTTCTTTCTGCGGAACTCGGCCTCGAAATTTTCGACGAATCCGAAACGGCGAAGCTGAACGACAAGCCGTTCGCGATCCCGGGGGTCATGCCAGATCCCGATCTGGAGCGAAGTCTTTCCCACCACCTCCTCGCGGGTGAAGCCGGTCAGACGGGTGAAGCCCTCGTTGATGTCGATGTAAAGGCCGTTTTCCGGCAGGTTCAGGTTGACGGCGTCGGGGCTGGCGAGGAAGGCCGTGCGGAAGAGTTCTTCGCTACGGGAGAGGGTTTCCTGGATCCGCTTCAGGGTTGCGGCATCCATGCTCGTCTCACGCGCCTACGAATGGAAAAAGCGGTATGGTTGAAGTATCCTACGAATCGCGCCGGAAGACAAGCCGGGTCATGATTTTCGCGGCGGGCCGGGCTGCGAGAGAGCGTTCTCCGGTTCCCCTTCCTGGAGAGCAACGCCCTTCCCCTCCAGCAAGCGCTCCCCCGTGCCGGTGATCCGCACCCGGAGAAACCGGTTCATCCAGGAATCCTCTCCGGAAAACCGAACGCGGAGATAATTGCCGGAAATGCCGCGCAACAAACCGCTTTGCGGGTCACGGCTCGTTTCGGTCAGGACCTCGACTTCACGGCCGAGAAAGCGCCGGTGGAAGGAAAGTCGCTTTTGTCTTCCCAGGATGCGCAGCCGTTCGCAGCGGGCACGGATCGCCTCCGGAGCGATGCGTTCGGGGAAGCCGAAGGCCGCCGTCCCCGGCCGCGGCGAAAAGGGAAACACATGAAGGTAGCTCAGCGGAAGACCATCGATCAGACGGAAGGTATTTTCAAAGGCTGCTTCGGTTTCGCCGGGGAAGCCGACCAAGACGTCCGCACCGATGGCAACATCGGGAAGGCGGTCGTGAATGGCGCCCACGACGCGCGCGAAATCCTTCGGGCGGTAGGGACGACGCATGCGCTCGAGAACGCCGGCGTCCCCGCTCTGAAGCGGAATGTGGAAATGGGGGCAGATGCGGCCATAAGCCTCTTGCGTGAGGTCGAGAATCTCGTCGGTCAACTCGAGAGGCTCGATCGAGCTCAAACGGATCCGCAGGGGGAGGGAAAGGCCAAGGATTTTGCGCAGCAGGCCGCTAAGCGAGCGGGGCGGAGAGAGATCCAGCCCGTAGCGCCCGATGTGCACCCCGGTCAGTACCACTTCCCGAAAGCCCAGCCCGGAGAGAAGGCGGATCCCTTCGAGAACCTCTTCGGCGCGGCGGCTGCGCGACGGTCCCCGGGCGTAGGGGACGATGCAGTAGCTGCAGAAGGCGTCACAGCCGTCCTGAATCTTGAAATGGGCGCGCGTTCTGCCCGCAAAAGGATCCCGCGCCTTCGAGGGAGCAGGAAAGGAGATTTCGCCATCGCCGCGGAAATGAAAAGGACCCTGATGAGTGGGGGCTCCGAGTTGAGCGACGATCTCGGCAAGATGAACCTTGGCGGTGCGGTCGGCCACGGCGCCGACCCCGGGAATCGCCAGCACCGCCTGGGCATCGGTTTCGGCATGGCATCCGGTCACGACGACGAAGGCGCCGGGGTTCTCGCGAACGGCGCGGCGGATCGCTTGCCGCGACTGCATGGCGGCTTTCTCGGTGACCGTGCAGGTATTGACCACGACGAGATCGGCCGCTTCCCCCGGCTCGCAGGACCGCCAGGTATGCTCCGTCAGCCGGCCGGCCAGCTCGTCGGATTCGCACTGATTGAGCTTGCAGCCGAGGGTGACGAACTTGAAACATCGCATGGGGTCCTCAGGAATTTTCGGAAAGCGACGGTACCGCGGTCGTCGGATAGGTCGATTCGATAAAGCCCCCCCCCAGAACCTCATCCCTGTCGTAGAAAACGGCCGCCTGGCCCGGGGCGACGGCGGCCTGGGGCGTATCAAAGAAAAGGTCCAGAATCGAGGAATCGGGGCGGCAAGGAACGAGGCGTGCAGGAGTCTCCGGGCTGCGGTAACGCAGACGGATTCGGGCGGGGCGCGGGCCTTCCGGAGGCGGCGCGATCCAGTTCACCTGCACCACACGGCAGCCTGCGGCGTAGAGATCCTCGCGGTGTCCGACGACCAGACGCCGGGTGTTGGGTTCCTTGCCCACGACGTAATAGGGGGCGGCGGCGGGGCATTGGATGCCGCGCCGCTGGCCGATCGTGAAGGCGGCGATCCCGGGGTGTTCACCGATGATCCGTCCGCCGGGGGTGACGATCGGTCCCGGCTGCAGGATTCCCGGCTCGAAGCGCTCGAGAAAGGCCGTGTACTCTTCCCCGGAAATGAAGCAGACATCCTGGCTTTCGGTTTTCTCCAGGGGAACGAGCCTCTGTTCGGCGGCAAACCGGCGGACTTCCTCCTTGGTCATTGGCGACAGCGGAAAACAGGCCCGGGCGAGCTGCTGCTGGCGGAGAGCAAAGAGGAAATAGGACTGGTCTTTGGCGGCGTCTTTGCCCTTGAAAAGGCGGAACCGGCCGGAAGGGTCGCGACGCACGGCGGCGTAATGCCCGGTCGCCAGCCGCTCGGCCCCGTGGCGACGGGCGCGATCCAGAAGCACGCCGAACTTGATCTGCGGGTTGCAGACGACACAGGGGTTGGGGGTTAGACCCGCACGGTAGCCGGAGATGAAGTAGTCGACCACGATTTGTTTGAATTCGCTACTGACATCTTCAAAGTACACCGGAATCGCAAGCCGGCCGGAGAGCGCCTCGGCCTTGGCACGGCTTTGGGAGGCGGGATAGGGCTCAAAGCCCGTCCGGAAGTGAAGGCCGATGAGGTCCTCCTCGCGTTGCCGGAGAAGAACGGCCGCGGTCAGCGAATCGATCCCACCGCTTAGGGCGACGGCGATTTTTGATTTCAAAGCGATCTTCTCCGCTCCGATCGGGCGACTGCGAGGGAGGCTTCCCACGCCCTCAGGCCGCAGGAAGGTAGCGACCCAGGGCCGGCGCTGTCAACGGATGCGACCGAAGCTGCAGGAAAAATTCCGCACGCTCGTTTTTCGCAGGGTTTTCGTATTCATTTAAGAATCTAATTTTTTTCAGAAAAAGCATCTTTTCCGCAGCCTCTGTTTTTGACACCCGGGATGGCCTCCGGTAAAATGCGTTAAAAGAGAGACTTCCGCACGAGGAGAGATGAAAGAGCCCATGAGCGTGGAAGCGGCCGGCAAACGCAGGATGTACAACACGACGCTGGATGCCGAGCTGATCCGCAAGATCAAAATCCTTGCCGCCCAGCTCGAAAAGCGTCAGAACGATCTTCTCGAGGAGGCGATCCGGGATCTCCTCCAAAAATACGGCCTTTCGACCGGCTGATGGGGTTTGCACCTCACGCTCGCGGTGCCCCAAAAAGGTCATGGAAGAGGAAAACGCCGAAAAACGCTCACGCACACGTTTTGAACACCGGGGCCCGGTGCGGTTGGAGGGATTCGCCTTCGAATCCTCGCCCGAGGCCCGCATGGGGAACTTTAGCGAAAAGGGGATCTATTTCGAGTCCGATTTCTACCTCGTTCCGGGAAGCCGGGTGCTGATCGGAATTCCGGCTTCTCCGCTGGCGGAGGGGGAGCAGGTCTACGAGTGCTACCGCGCGGTCATCCGCTGGCGACGTTTTCTCGAGGATTCGGTCTTTGATTACGGCTACGGGGTCGAACTCGAGGAGAAGATCGCCCGAAACGGGGCGGAGGCTCCATCGCGCCGGAGGGAGAGCCGCGCTCATCCCCGCAAGGATTGCTCGATTCCCACCCTCATCCGAAGCAGCCGGGGCAACCTACGCGGAACGATCGCCAACGCTTCTGCCGGCGGTGTGCTCATCCGTTGCGCCGAGCCTCTGGAGAAGGGCCAACGCGTTCTGCTGAACATTCCGCTGCGCCAGAAAAAGAAGATCGTCTCCCGTTCCGGTACGGTCGTCTGGGCGGAACGGGACCGCGTCGGCATCCGCTTCGACCGCCGAGCCTGAAATCACCTCCACCCGCCCGATCGGCTGTCCGAAAATCCGCCGCTTTGAGGTTTCCTCGACTTTCGGCTTTTGCGACGCAAGATTCAGCGCGCTTCGCCATCCAAGGCAAGACGCTTGAGACGTTTCCAGAGGGTGACGCGGCTGATCCCCAGCAGCCGGGCGGCCTCGGTCCGGTTTCCCCCCGTTTGCCGCATCGCCTGAAGGATCCGGTCCCGATCGGAAACGGGGACATGCGTGCGCGGCGGGGGGCAGGGGCACGTGGCGGAGGTGATTTTCGCGGGCAGGTGCTCGGGTTGGATCTCGCCGTTCGGACAAAGAACCAGGGCGTAGTCGATCGCATTGCGCAGTTCGCGCACGTTTCCCGGCCAGCTGTAGGCCGTCAGGAGGCGTATGGCCTCGGCGGAGATCCCCATACCCCCGGGGGGATTGCGCAGCCGTTGCTGGGCGAGAAAATGGCGCACGAGGATCGGGATGTCCTCGGGGCGCTCGCGAAGCGGGGGCACGAGGATCGGAAAAACGTTGATCCGGAAAAAAAGGTCCTCGCGGAACAGGCCCCGGGAGATTCGTTCTTCGAGGTTGCGGTTCGTGGCGGTGATCACGCGGACGTCGACGGCGACGGGGGTGTGGTCCCCCACGCGCTCGACCTCTTTTTCCTCGAGAACGCGCAGGAGCTTCACCTGGAGGGAGAGGGGGATGTCGCCGATTTCGTCGAGAAAGATGCTCCCTCCATGGGCGGCCTCGAACCTTCCGATGCGGTTGCGTTCGGCCCCCGTGTAGGCCCCACGTACGTGACCGAAGAGCTCGCTTTCGAGAAGGTTTTCGTTCAGCGCGGCGCAGTTCACCTTGATGAAGGGCTTGGCTTCGCGCGGACTCGCCCAGTGGATCGCGCGCGCCACCCTCTCCTTTCCCGTACCGCTTTCGCCGTGGATCAGAACCGGTGTCTCCGATCGCGCGACGTGTCGGATGAGCTCGTAGAGCCGCTGCATGGGGGCGGAGCGTCCGACGATGCCGAAGAAATGATCGTCCAGCTCGAGCGTCCGGCGCAGGCTGAGGATTTCCTCCTGCTGGCGGACGATCTCGCTGATGTCGGAGAGGGTTTCGACGGCGCCGATGATCTTGCCGCGCGCGTCCCGCAGGACGGTCGCGTTTTTGAGGATGCACACGCTGCGCCGGGCCTTGTGGGCGATGAGGCACTTCTTGGCTTGCACCGCACCGTCGCGGAAAAGCTGACACCAGGCCGCCCCGGATCCGCGGCCGTAGATCGTGCAACCCGTGCACTCGAGGATACGGCAGTTTTTTCCGACCAGCTCGGAGGCGCGATATCCGGTGATGGCCTCGGCCGCCGCGTTCAAGGCGAGGATCGTCCCACGCGGGTCCACGATCAAGACCCCTTCGTTCAGGGTGTTGATGATCGGTTTCCAGAAGGGCGAAAGGTCCATCGGATTCCTCCGGTGAAAGCGCGAGCACCGTGTGGGGAGTCTACGGCAGGGGCTTCCGTTTCGCAACAGGGCAAACGGCGAAGGAAGCGGCGGGGAAGGTTTTCACCGGTGGCTTGAGAGGGGCCCGGAGGGTGTGTTAAGAGACGGCATGCCTTCGTCCGAGCCTGACCTCACTTCCGATCTCGGCGGCCTTGTCCTTCAAAACCCTGTCATGACCGCTTCCGGAACCTTCGGGTACGGGCGGGAGTTCGCCCCTTTTCTGGACCTTCGTCGTCTCGGGGCGATCGTGGTGAAGGGCCTGGCGCTTCACCCCGTCGCCGGAAACCCGCCGCCGCGCATCGTCGAGACCCCCTGCGGCATGCTCAATGCGATCGGTCTGGAAAATGTGGGCATCGAGGCTTTCGAGGCGGATAAGATGCCCTTCCTGCGCACCCTCGGCGTTCCCGTGGTCGCCAACATCTACGGCACCTCGGTCGAGGAATACGCCGCGCTCGCCGAACGAGTGGAGGCGATCGAGGGGGTGGCCGGAGTCGAGGTCAACATCTCCTGCCCGAACGTCAAAGCGGGCGGCGTCGTCTTCGGCGTCGACCCCGTGGCCGCCGCGCGCGTGGTCGCCGCGGTACGGCGCAGGACCCGCAAGTTCCTCATTTGCAAGCTCTCCCCCAACGTCACCGATATCACCCTGATCGCCCGCAGCGCGGAGCAGGCCGGCGCCGATGCGCTTTCGCTCATCAACACGATCACCGGCATGGCCGTGGATGTCGAATCCCGACGTCCGCTGCTCGCCAACGTGACCGGCGGGCTCTCGGGCCCGGCGATCAAACCGATCGCGCTGCGGATGGTGTGGCAGGTATGCCGGTCGGTAGCGATTCCCGTGATCGGCATCGGCGGCATCCGCAGCGCGCGCGACGCCCTCGAATTTTTGATCGTCGGCGCACGCGCCGTCCAGATCGGCACGGCCAATTTCATCCACCCGGCCGCGGCCTTGCAGGTGATCGAAGACCTTCGGGACTACCTGGCCCGCCACGGGATCGATCGGATCTCCCGCCTCGTCGGCAGTCTTGAGACTCCTTGACCCCCCGGGCATCCGATCTTACAAACCCGCCGCTTCCTCCGGGGGGTGGGCTTTGAGGAATTCGAGCCGGTTCAGGCCGTTTACGAAGGCCTTGGCGCTGGCGGTGATGATGTCCGGATCGGCCCCCTTGCCGAGGGCGATCAGGCCGTTTTCGCGCAGGCGCACGGTGACCTCGCCCATGGCGTCGGTGCCGCCGGTCAGCGCGCTGATCGAAAATCGCAGCAGCTCCGAGTGGGTGCCGGTCAGCTGGGCGATCGTGTTGTAGGCCGCATCGATCGGCCCGTTGCCGTAACCCGCCCCTTGCACCAAACGGCCGTTGATCTTGAGCCGCACGCTCGCCATGGGAAGGACCGTGGTGCCTGCGGTCACGTGCAGGTAGTCCAGGGCGAAGACCTCCGAGGTGCGCAGGATCCCCTCGGTCACGATCGCCTCGAGATCCTCGTCCATCACCTGCTTTTTCTTGTCGGCGAGCTCCTTGAACTTCGCGAAGACGAGGTTCAACTCCTCATCCGAGAGGTCGTAGCCGAGGTCCTTGAGCTGGCTGCGGAGAGCGTGTCTCCCCGAGTGCTTGCCGAGCACGAGGCGGTTGGCGCTCAAGCCGACCGTCTCCGGCCGCATGATCTCGTAGGTCATGGGGTTCTTCAGCACGCCGTCCTGATGGATTCCCGCTTCGTGGGCGAAGGCGTTCGCCCCCACGATGGCCTTGTTCGGCTGGACGAGCATGCCGGTGATCATGCTGACCAGGCGGCTGGTCGGGTGGAGGAGCTCGGTTTTGATGCCGGTCGTCAGGCCGATCCGCGAAGCACGGGTGTGCAAGGCCATGACCACCTCTTCGAGAGAGGTGTTGCCGGCGCGTTCGCCGATGCCGTTGATCGTGACCTCGGCCTGGCGGGCCCCGTTCTGCAGCGCAACCAGGGTGTTCGCCGTGGCCAGTCCCAGGTCGTTGTGGCAGTGGACGCTCAGGACGGCCTTGCCGATGTTGGGCGTGTGGCTGCGGATGTAGCGCACGAGATCGGCGAACTCATCGGGGACGGCATAGCCGACGGTGTCCGGCAGGTTGACCGTCGTCGCCCCCGCTTCGATCGCCGCCTCAAAGACGCGGCAAAGAAAATCCCGGTCGCTGCGCGAGCCGTCCTCGGCGGAGAATTCGACGTTGGGCGTCAGGGATTTCGCGTGACGCACGGCCTCGATCGCCGCCGCCAAGACCTCCTCGCGGCTCAGGCGCAGCTTGTACTGCAGGTGGATGTCCGAGGTCGCGATGAAAGTGTGGATGCGGGGGCGAGCGGCATGGCGCACGGCCTGCCAGGCGCGGTCGATGTCGTTGCGGTTCGCCCGCGCCAGCCCCGCCACTTCGCTTTGCCGGATGCGGGCGGCGATCTGGGAGACCGAGTCGAAATCGCCTTCCGAAGCGGCGGGAAAACCCGCCTCGATCACATCCACGCCGAGCTTCTCGAGCTGCACGGCGATGCGCAACTTCTCGGCCGCGTTCATGCTGGCCCCGGGGCTCTGTTCGCCGTCTCGCAACGTCGTATCGAAAATCAACACCCGTTCGTTCATGAAAGGCTTCCTCCTTGGGGATCCGGCCCGTCGGCGGCCGCCGTGGCCGCGGCCGGCTGTGCTGCGGAGCGAAAGGCTTTCTCGCGTGCGAGCTTCACCTGAAAACTGTCGGCCAACGCCTGCCAGCTCGCCTCGATGATGTCTTCGGAGACCCCGATCGTGCTCCAGATGCCCTCGCGATCGCGCGAGTCGATCAGGACCCGGACGCGGGCCGCCGTACCCCGGTCGCCGTCGATGACCCGCACTTTGAAATCGGTGAGGCGCATGGTGTCGAGGTCGGGGAAGAAACGGCCGAGCGCCTTGCGCAGCGCATTGTCGAGGGCGCTCACCGGGCCGTAGCCCTCGGCGGCGGTGATCTCCTTTTTGCCGTTCACGGAGATTTTCACCGTGGCATGGGCTTGACAGGGAAAATCCCGGTCTTTTTCGATGGTGACGCGGAAGGATTCGAGCTCGAAGTGCGGCTCGAATCGCCCGGTCAGCTTTTCGAGCAGGATCTGCAGCGAGCCGTCGGCGACATCGAACTGATAACCTTCTTGCTCGAGCTGTTTGATTTCCTCGACGATCCGACGGGAGTCCCCCGGCTTTCCCACGAGGGGGACGCCCAACTCGCGCGCCTTGTAGGCGATGTTGCTCCGGCCGGCCAGGTCCGAGACCAGCACCCGGCGGGTGTTGCCGACGAGCTCGGGGTCGATGTGCTCATAGGCTTCCGGGGCCTTCATCACCGCGCTCACATGAACGCCTCCCTTGTGAGCGAAGGCGCTCCGGCCGACGAAGGGGCGCGTGTGCAGCGGCACCATGTTCGCCGTCTCGGAGACGAAGCGCGAGACCGATTTCAGCTGACGCAGATCGCAAGCCGTCGGCCGTCCCATTTTCAGGGCGAGGATCGGCACGACGCTCGTCAGGTCGGCATTGCCGCAGCGCTCGCCGTAGCCGTTGATCGTCCCCTGGACGAGGCTTGCTCCGGCTTCGACCGCGGCGAGGGAGTTGGCGACGGCGAGCCCGCAGTCGTTGTGAGCGTGAATGCCGAGGCGCAGTCCGCCCAGCCGCCGAGCGGCGGCCTGCATGCCGGAGGCGATCTCTCCGGGAAGGGAGCCGCCGTTGGTGTCGCAGAGGACGATGCCGTCGGCCCCGCCTTCCGCGGCGGCCGAGACCGTCTCGAGGGCGTAGGCGGGGTTTCTGCGGAAGCCGTCGAAAAAATGCTCCGCATCATAGATCACCTCGAGACCGCATCGCTTGAGGTGGGCGACCGTCTCGCGGATCATGGCGAGGTTTTCTTCGAGCGTCGTCTCCAGGATGCGGGTGACGTGGAGATCCCAGCTCTTTCCGAACACCGCCGCTACGGGGGCCCCGCTCTGCAAGAGCGCGGTGACGTGGGGGTCATGCTCCACGTCGCCGCCCGGCTTGCGCGTGCAGCCGAAAGCCGCGAGGCGGGCGTGACGCAGGCGGACGGAACGGGCGATTTCAAAGAAGCGCAGGTCCCGGGGGTTGGAGCCGGGCCAACCGCCCTCGATGTAATCGATGCCGAAATCGTCCAGCCGCAGGGCGATTTTGAGCTTCTCCTCGGCGCTGAAGGAGATGGTTTCGCCCTGCGTGCCGTCGCGCAGGGTGGTGTCGTAGACCAGGACGGGATCGTTCATGATTTGCGGTTTTCCGGACGCAGCGAGCGCACGACGGCGCCCGCGCGCCACATTTCGGAGTTGTGCATGGCGGCGAGCTCACGGTTGAGCTTTTCGCGGTAGTCCGGGGCGCTGTTCGCCTCGAGGACGCGACGGGTTTCCTCCCCGCTCTGGACCCGGCGGTAAAGCTCCTCGAAAAGCGGAGCGACGGCGTCGCGGAATCGCGGCGCCCAGTCGAGGGCCCCCCTCTGGGCGGTCGTCGAGCAGTTGGCGAACATCCAGTCCATGCCGTTTTCTCCGACGAGCCGGATCAGGCTCTGGGTCAGTTCCTCGACGGTTTCGTTGAAGGCCTCGCTCGGACTGTGGCCGTGGCGGCGAAGCAGCAGGTATTGGGCTTCCATGACCCCCGCAAGAGCCCCCATCAGGATGCCGCGTTCGCCGGTCAGATCGCTGTAGACCTCGCGTTCGAAGGTCGTGGGGAAAAGGTAGCCCGAGCCGATGGCGATTCCGAGCGCCAGGGCCTTTTCGCGGGCACGGCCCGTGTAGTCCTGGAAGACGGCGAAGCTCGCGTTGATCCCGCTGCCGTCGAGGAAGTTGGTGCGCACCGTGCGTCCCGAGCCTTTCGGCGCGACCAGCACGACATCGATGTTCGGCGGGGGGATGATGCCGGTCTGCTCCTTGTAAACGATCCCGAAGCCGTGGGAGAAGTAGAGGGTGTTTCCTTCCTGGAGGCGGGGCTTGATGTTCGGCCACATGGCGACCTGGCCGGCATCGGAGAGGAGGTACTGGATGACGGTGCCCCGCTCGACCGCCTCTTCGGGGGAGAAGAGGGTTTCCCCGGGGACAAACCCGTCGTTCACCGCCCGCTCCCAGGAGGCGCCGCCGCGGCGCTGCCCGACGATGACGCGGATGCCGTTATCGCGCATGTTCAGCGCTTGGCCCGGGCCCTGGACGCCGTAGCCGATCACGGCGACGGTCTCGTTCGCCAGCACTTCGCGCGCCCGCTGCAGGGGAAATTCGTCCTCGGTCACCACCTCTTCGATCACGCCGCCGAAATCCAGAGTCGCCATAGCCGCCTGTCTCCTTTCCTTCTTGGTTCCCTTTTGGGGTTCGACCGCCGCTCCGGAAGAGAGGGGAGCGCGCGATAACGGTGCTTATTTGGGTTCACGGATCAGTCCGATCGGGCCGGTTCGGGCGAGCTTTTTGATGCCGTAGGGCTCGAGAAGGTGGATCGCCGTCTGCACCTCCTCTTGTTCTCCGGAGACCTCGACGATCAAATGGCTCAGACCTGCGTCCGCCACCCGTCCGCCCAGCAGATCGACGATGCGCAGGACTTCGGCGCGCTGCTCGGGCTTCACGGCGATGCAAACGAGGGCGAGCTCCCGGCGCACGCAGTGCGGTCCGTTCAGGCTGCGGAGCTTGAGCACGTTTACCAGCTTGCGGAGCTGTTTTTCGATCTGCTCGATGACCGGGGGGTCGGCGCGGGTGACGATGGTGATGCGCGAGACCTCCGGGTTGTGCGTGGGGCTGCCGCAGATGCTCTCGATGTTGAACCCCTTGCCGCTGAACAGGCCGGCGACACGGGAGACGACGCCGGGCTCGTTGTCGACCAGCATGGTCATGATGTGTTTCTGAGGCTTCATGGGCTCTCCTGTTGAAAGCCGGTTCACACCAGAAGCATCTCCGTGATCGGGGCGCCGGCCGGCACCATGGGGTAGACGCACTCCTCGGGGGTGACCCGGAAGTCCAGGATGGCCGGACCGACATGGGCGAGGCCACGCTCAAGCACGGGGCGCACTTCCTCGGGACGCTCGGCGCGAAGGCCCAGGGCGCCGTAAGCCTCGGCGAGTTTCACGAAGTCCGGTGCGGTGTTGTCGCAGGTGGCGCTGTAGCGGCCGCCGTAAAAGAGTTCCTGCCACTGGCGGACCATGCCCAGGCAGCCGTTGTTGAGGATGACGATCTTGACCGGAAGCCGGTATTGCACGGCGGTCGCCATCTCCTGGATGTTCATTTGAATGCTGCCGTCGCCGGCGATGTCGACGACGGTTTTCTCGGGGCAGGCGATCTGCGCCCCGATGGCGGCCGGCAAACCGAAGCCCATCGTGCCGAGACCGCCCGAAGTGATGAAGTGACCCGGACGGCGCACGCGGTAAAACTGGGCGGCCCACATCTGGTTCTGGCCGACCTCGGTGGTGATGATCGCTTCGCCCCGGGTGAGCTCATAGAGCTCTTCCACGACCTGCTGCGGCTTGATCGTGCCGTCGCTGCGGTAGCAGAGGGGACGCTGCGCCTTCCACTCCTCGATCTGCGCGAGCCACTGCCGGCGGCTGGATTCGAGCTCCTCTCCGGGCGGATCGGCCAAAAGCCCGTTCAAGCGCTCGAGGCTTTCGCGACAGTCGCCCACAAGCGGCACGCGGACGGGGACGTTCTTGCGGATGGAGGTGGGGTCGATGTCGATGTGCACGATCGTCGCCTGGGCGGCGAAGGCGTCGGTTTTTCCCGTGACCCGGTCATCGAAGCGCACCCCCACGGCGAGAAGCAGATCGCAAGCTCCCGTACTCATGTTGGCGGCATAGGTCCCGTGCATGCCGAGCATTCCGAGGAACAGAGGATCGTCGCCGGGAAAGGCCCCCAGACCCATAAGGGAGGCGGTGACCGGGATGCGGAAGCGGCGGGCAAGTTGCGTGAGGGCTTCGGAGGCCCCGGAGCGGATCACGCCGCCGCCGGCGAAGATCAGGGGCCGACGGGCGGAGCCGATGAGCCGTGCCACCGCCCGCAGCTGTCCGGCATGCGGCTCGGGCGTCGTCGCATAGGGACGGCTGCGCAAAGCGCCGGGGGGACGGAAACGTATGCGGGCGCTCTGGACGTTCTTGGGAATATCCACGAGCACAGGGCCGGGGCGGCCGCTGCGCGCGAGGTGAAAGGCTTCCTTCAGGATCGGTGCCAGCTGCTCGATCGAGGACACGAGGTAGTTGTGTTTGGTGCAGGGCCGGGTGATGCCGACGATGTCGACTTCCTGGAAGGCGTCGTTTCCGATCAGGTGCGTGGGCACCTGACCGGTCAGAACGACGAGGGGAATCGAATCGGCGTAGGCCGAGGCGATTCCGGTGACCGTGTTGGTGGCGCCCGGGCCGGAGGTGACCAGGCAGACGCCGACCCTGCCTCGGGCGCGGGCGTAGCCGTCGGCGGCGTGCACGGCGGCCTGCTCGTGCCGGACCAGAATATGGCGGATGGGGGAGCGGGCGAGCTCGTCGTAGATGTCGATCACGGCCCCGCCGGGGTAACCGAAAAGGGTGTCCACGGACTCTTCCTCGAGAATCCGCAGAAGGATCTGGGCTCCGGTCAATTCCATCGCCAGGCGCTCCTGGTTGACGTTCGGGCAAAAAAAAGATCCGTTCCGCCTCGGGGGTCGGTAACGGATCTTTGAGTTTCTTTGCTTTGGGTGTTTTAGGCCATTACCGACCCCCCGTCATCATCGCCGATGATGACCCGGACGATAATCAGCAGAATCAGTACGGAAAGGACGATAAGGGCGTTCATCGATTGAGTCACAAGCGCTTTAGTTGGTCTACACTACCCTTTTCATCTTCTTCCTGTCAAGCCCTTTTTCACTCCACGCGCTCGCGGAAACCGCAATCCGGGTTCGGGCAGCGGTGCTCGGTTCCCAGCCGCTTGGTGACCCGCTCCACGAGGTACTTCGACCCGCAGGCGGGGCAAGCGCGGGCGACCGGCTTGTCCCAGGAGGCGTACTTGCAATCGGGGTAACGGTTGCAGGCGTAGAAGATCTTGCCGCGCTTGGAGGTCTTCTCGACGATCTCTCCGGTGCAACCCTCTTGCGGGCAGGGGACCCCGATCGCTTTCGCCGAGCCGTTCGCCAGCGACTCGGTGTGGCGGCACTGGGGATAGGCGCTGCAGGCGAGGAAATCGCCGAAGGGACCCCGTTTGGCGACCATCGGCTGGCCGCATTTGGGGCAGGCCTTGCCCGTCGCCTCGGGCGTCGGCGGTTGCACCGGCTGGATGTTTCCCTTTTCGTCGCGGCCGTAGTCGGTGGAGTAGGTGCAGTCGGGATAAGCGCTGCAGGCGAGGAAATGGCCGTTTTTGCCGATCTTGATGTGAAGCGGTTTCCCGCACTGCGGACAGCTCAGGCCGGCGGGGACGCCCACTCCCTTGAGGCTGACCATGTTCCGGGCGGCGGACTCGAGATCGCGACGAAAGGGCTGGTAGAACTGGTTCAGGACCTCCAGCGCGTTCACCTCGCTCGACTCGATGCGATCCAGGCTCTCCTCCAAGCGGGCGGTGAATTCGACATCCAGGATGTCGGGAAAGTTCGCCACCAAGAGATCGTTCACCAGGAAGCCCAGCTCGCTCGGGCGGAAGTAGCCCCGATGCATCTCGACGTAGCCCTTGTCGCGGATCGTCGAGAGGATGGCGGCATAGGTGCTCGGCCGGCCGATCCCGTTTTCTTCGAGTTCTTTGACGAGCGAGGCCTCGGAGAAGCGCGGCGGGGGTTGGGTGAAATGCTGCTTCGGCTCGAGGCTCCGGAGCGCGAGGGTTTCGCCCTCGGAGAGATCGGGCGGGAGGATTTTGTCTTTCGCGCCGTTTCCTTCTCCGCCTTCCTCGTCTTCCGTCGTACGATACAAGGCCATAAATCCAGGGAAACGCACCGTGGAGCCGGTGGCCGTGAAGCCGTAGGGGCCCGCTTGAATGGAAACCGTCACCTGGTCGATCACCGCCTCCTGCATCTGGCTGGCGATGAAACGCTGCCAGATGAGCTGGTAAAGGGCGAACTGGTCGGCGGTGAGAAACGGGGCGACGACATCGGGCGTGTGGGCGACCGAGGTCGGCCGGATCGCCTCGTGGGCGTCCTGGGCCTGCTTGCTGTTGCGGTAGTGGCGCGGTTTCTCCAGCGAGTAATCGGGGCCGAACCGCTCGCGGATGAGTTGCTGCGCCTCGGCCGCGGCCGATTCGGCGATGCGGGTCGAATCGGTGCGCATGTAGGTGATCAAGCCGACCGGCTCTCCCGGGCCGAGCTCGATTCCCTCGTAGAGCTGCTGGGCGAGCATCATCGTTTTCTTGGCCGTGAACCGCAGTCTCCGGATGGCGTCTTGCTGCAGCTTGCTCGTGGTAAAGGGCGGGGGAGGCGTTTTGCGGACGGTCCGGCGCTGCACCTTCTCCACCCGAAAGGAGAGCTGGCCGAGTTCCTCGACCACGGCACGGGCCGCGGCTTCGTCGGAGAGCTCGATCTTTTCGTCGTTCTTGCGGACGAGCTTGGCGGGAAAGACCGGCGGTTTTGCGCCTTCCAAGTGGGCCGTGATCGACCAGTATTCCTGAGGCACGAAAGACTGGATCGCACGTTCGCGCTCGCAGATGATCCGCAGGGCCACACTCTGGACCCGGCCCGCGCTCAACCCTCCCTTGACCTTGCGCCAGAGAAGCGGGGAGATCTCGTAGCCGACGAGGCGGTCGAGGATGCGCCTTGCCTGCTGGGCCTCGTAGCGGCTGCGGTCGAGCTCGCGCGGCTCGCGCATGGCCCGCAGGATCCCTTCCCGGGTGAGCTCGTGAAACAGGACGCGGTGGAAACGACGGCCCTTTTTCTGCAGCACCTCGGCCGTGTGCCAGGCGATGGCCTCGCCCTCGCGGTCGGGGTCGGGGGCGAGGAAGACGTCGGTGGCATCGGCGGCGGCCTTTTTCAAAGCCTGAATCACCTTCTGCTTGCCGGGGATCCAGGTGTAGCGCGGCGCAAATCCGGCTTCGATATCGATCCCCATTTCGCGCTCGGGCAGATCCTTGATATGGCCGACCGTGGCGGCGACCTGGTAGTCGTTTCCCAGGACTTTCTGGATGGTCCGCACCTTGGCCGGGGATTCCACGACCACGAGAGGTTTTCCCATGAGAGACTTTTTCCCTGTCACGTCCGGCCGCCCGGCGGGCGGAAAGCCGCGGTGTAGTACTTTCCCGGCTGGCTCGACGCGAGGCCCTTGAGCTCAAGCTGCAACAGCAGGGCGGAGAGCGTACCGGCATCTTTGCCCAACGATCGGCCCAGCTCGTCGATATGCAAGGGGTAAGGACCCAAGGCCTGCAGAACCTCGTTCTCCTCCGGGGTCAGGGGCTCCGCCGCCGCGGGAGGCCGCGTGCCGGAGGCCGGTAGGCCGGCCCCCTCCTTCGGGCTCGGAAAGCCCAACTCGACCAGGATGTCCCCGATGTTTTCGACCAGTTTGGCCCCTTGCTTGATCAGGCCGTGAGTTCCGGCGCTCCGGGGGGACTGCACGCTGCCGGGGACGGCGAAAACCTCGCGGCCCTGGTCAGCGGCAATCCGCGCGGTGATCAGGGCTCCGCTGCGCGCTCCGGCCTCGACCACGACACAGCCGAGGCTGAGCCCGCTGATGACCCGGTTGCGGACCGGGAAGCGCCAGGCCTCGGGTGCGGCTTCCGGTTCGAACTCCGAGAAGAGTGCTCCTCCCTCCTGGATTCGTCGCGCCAGAGATCCGTGTTCCGCCGGATAGATCCGTTCCAGTCCGCTTCCCAGGACGGCCACCGTTTTCCCTCCAGCGGCGAGGGCCCCTTGGTGGGCCGCGGCGTCGATCCCGAACGCCAGCCCGCTGACGACCGTGAAGCCGTGGCGGGCGAGATCTCCGGCCAGCCGGTGAGCCATGTCCCGCCCGTAGCGCGTCGGCTGCCGCGAGCCGACGACGGCCAAGGGCAAAGAGCCCAGGGCCGAGGGATTCCCCCGGACAAAGAGAACCGGCGGCGGATCCGGGATTTCCCGCAGCAGCGGAGGGTAATCGCGGTCAACGAGCGTCATGATGCGAATCCCCTTCATCTGCCAGGCAAGGATCGCCTGCCGCAACTCCGGATCCGGCATGCGTCGACGCCGCAGCGCATCCATCGCGCGGCCGTTCATCCCCTCGACCTCTTTCCAGGCTTCCGGGTCGGCTTGCAAGACGGCCGCCGCCGTGCCGAAGCGGTCGATCAAACGTTTGTAAAGCAGGTTCCCCACCCCCGGAAGCCGCTGGAGGTGCAGCCAGGGGAGAATCTCCTCGGCGGTCGCCGTCATGACGCGGGATTCCTTGGGCGCCTCAACGCCACGCCCCCTGCCGGAGCAAGGGGCGCGAGGAAACAGCCGCTTGAGCGTTCCTTAGGGGTCCGTGATCACTTCCGCGAGCGTTCCTGCCAGGCGAGGAGGATCGAGCCGGCGACATAGATCGAGGAATAGGTCCCGACGATGATGCCGACAAGCAAAGCAAAGGCGAAGTCGTGGATGATGTCCCCGCCGAGGAAGAACAGCGCCAAAACGACCAGCAGGGTCGTTCCCGCGGTGAGGATCGTCCGGCTTAGGGTTTCGTTCACGCTGCGGTTGATGATCTCGGCCAACGGGGAGCGCGAGAGTTTTTTCAGGTTTTCCCGGATTCGGTCGAAGACGACGATCGTGTCGTTCAGGGAGTAGCCGATGATCGTGAGCAGTGCGGCGACGACGGGCAGCGTGAATTCCTTTTCCAGGACGGTAAACAGCCCGATCGTGATCGAGACGTCGTGGATCAGCGCGAGAATCGCCCCCAGGGCGTACTTCAGTCCCAGGACCCAGAACAGGATAAGCGTCCCCAGGAGCGCCACCCAGATCAGGACGATCAGGCTGAAGCCGAGAGTGTAGACGGCATAGACCCCGCCTCCCAGCCCCGCGGCGACAAGCGCGCTCTGCCACCATTTGAACTCGAACCGCCCCGAGATGTAGATGGCGATGAAGATCAGGGCGAAAAACATCGCCAGCAGCGCCTTCTCGCGCAAATCCGTGCCCACCTGCGGGCCGACCGTCTCCACGCGGCGGATTTCCACCTCCTGGCCGGTCGCGGCGGCCAGCCGCGACCGAAGATCGGCCTCGAGGGAGCCGGCCTGGCCCGGGGAGATCTCGGTGCGGATCAGGAACTCGTGGTCCTTTTTCTCGCCGACGTTTTGAACGGTGGCGCCGTCGATTCCCAGCGCGCGCAATCCCTCCTTGACGGCCGCGACCGTGACCGCCCCGGAAAAGCGCAGCTGGATCAACGAGCCGCCGGCAAAGTCGACCCCGTATTTCGGACCTTTCAGGAAAAAGGCGAGGAGGCTGAAGAGGACGAGCGCGGCCGACACATAGAAGGCGAACCGGCGTTTGCCGATGAAATCGATGTTGATTCCGGGTTTGATGAATTCCATGACCGAGCGTCCTTCCGGGTTGCTCCCTCGGGGTCGCAGGCTTTTTAAATGCTGAGGCGCTTGATCCTGCGGACATCCAGAAAATAATTGAACACGACGCGCGAGACGACGATGGCCGTGAACATGCTGGCGACGACCCCGATGCTCAGCGTGACGGCGAACCCTTTGATCGGGCCGGTGCCGAACTGGAACAGGACAAGCGCGGTGATCAGCGTGGTGATGTTCGCATCCAGGATGGTCGTGGTCGCGCGCTCGAATCCGGCATCGACCGCCCCGCGCGGCGTCTTGCCGTTTCTCAATTCCTCCCGGATTCGTTCATAGATCAGGACGTTGTTGTCCACGGCCATGCCGATCGTGAGGATGATGCCGGCCAGCCCGGGAAGGGTGAGGGTCGCCCCGAAGGCCGCAAGCCCGGCGCAGATGATCAAGAGGTCGAGGAAAATTTCGATGTTGGCGAGCATCCCGGCCCATTTGTAATACAGGATCATGAAGGCGATGACGAGAAAGCCGCCGACCAGGATGGAAACGATTCCGGCACGGATCGAATCGGCGCCGAGCGAAGGGCCGACGGTGCGCTCCTCGAGCACCGTCACGGGGGCGGGCAAAGCGCCCGCCCGCAGCACGATCGCCAGATCGCGGGCCTCGTCCAGGGTGAAGCGACCGGTGATGCGCGCCTTGCCGCCGGAGATCTTCTCCTGAATCACGGGGGCGGAGTAAACCTTGTTGTCGAGCACGATAGCGAGCCGCTTGCCGGTGTTTTCTCCGGTGACGCGCTCGAAGATGCGGGCCCCCTTGCGGTCGAACTCGATCGCCACGTAGGGCTCCCCGTACTGCGAGTCGAGCTGCACCCGCGCATCGGTCAGCGAGGCTCCGGTCAGAAGCGCCGTCTTTTTCAGCAGAAACGGTGTGCGCGTGGTACGGCGCGTGGCGGGGTCCTCCTCCACCTTATAAAGGATTTCGCTCCCCGGGGGGAGGGTGCCCTGCAGGGCGGCCTGGACGTCGTGCGCCTCGTCCACGAGTTTAAACTCGAGCAGGGCGGTGCGGCCGATCAGTTCCTTCGCCCGCTGGGTGTCCTGGATTCCGGGGAGCTGGACGAGGATGCGCCGGTCGCCCTGGCGGCGGATGTCGGGCTCGGCCACGCCGAACTGGTCCACCCGGTTGCGGATGGTCTCGAGCGCTTGATCGACGGCCATCTTGCGGATCTGCTCCGCCTCGGCGTCGGGCAGATCGAGGGTGATGTGGTAGCGATCCGGCTCATCGGCGATGCGACCGATTCGGAGATCGCGGAACTCCTTGTCCAGCATTTCCTTCAATCGGCCGACGTTTTCGGCCCCCTGGGCCTGCAATTCGATTTTGAAGGGGGAGGGCCTCTCGATTTTCAGGTTGACGATCTGCTTCTTGCGGGCGGCCTCGCGCAACTCCTGCTGGGTCCGTTCGATGGCGTTTTCCACCACCTTGGTCGTGTCGACTTCGAGCACGAGATGCATCCCGCCTTGCAGGTCGAGTCCGAGGCTGACTCGTTTGCGGTCGAACCACTCCCAGGGCAGGCGCCCCGGGAAAAAGGTCGGCAGGCAAAAGAAAACCGCCGCCGCAAGCACGGCGGCGACGATCGCCGTTCGCAGAGAGAGTCGTTTCAAGAGGATATCCCTTCCCGCCGCGGGTTGTCGCTCGTCTTTTGCGCCGTCCTCCCGCAGGACGCAAAACCTCTCTTCCGGTCGGACTGCGGAAAGGCGGCGACGGGAGCCCGCGGATTATCCTTCCTTGGTTTCCGGTGCGCCGAGGGGGGCGGACTGGAGGATGCCGGCCACGTTGCCGCGGTTGATCTTGACGCGCACCTTGTCGGCGATCTCGACCGTGAGGGTCGTCTCGTCCAGACCCGTGATGCGCCCGTGCAGACCCCCGGTGGTGACGATCCGATCGCCCTTCTTCAGGTTGGCGATCATGTTGCGATGTTCGCGATTTCGTTTCTGCTGCGGCCGAATGAGCAGAAAATAGAAGATCACGAACATCAGGATGAGCGGAATGAAACTGGCAAAACCGGAGGCTCCGGCGTCCGGCGCCCCTCCCTGTCCCATCGCGTATGCGGTATCGATCAACGGTTCCTCCTTGTACGCCGGTGTTTTGTTGCGGAAACTTCTCGGATTGCGCCCCTTGCGGCGTGCCCCCTGATAGCGGAATCCGTGAAGGGTGTCAACCGCGGCGGACGGCCAAGGACGCCGGGAAAACGGCCTTTGCGGTCGGTCGGGGACGTTTTGCGGCTTGCCGGGCCTTTCACGCGGCGGTTTCGATGCGGCTTTCCGCAGGCAGCAGCCCCGGATCGCCGTGAATTTCGATCGTGATCCGGTGGCGGCTCTCCAGCTCGACGATCGAGCGGCGCTTGCGGTTGAGGAGATAGTCGGCCACCTCCGGAGGCACGATCCCGATCAGCCGGGAGACCCCTTCTTTCGCTCCCTCGATGCTGAGCCGGCGCAGAAAACCGATGCCGAGCGTCTCGGTGGTGGGAACCCGCCCTTTGCCCTCGCAATGGCGGCAAACGGCGTGACTGGCGAATTCGACCGTGGGGTGGATGCGCTGGCGGGACATTTCCAGCAGCCCGAACTGCGAAATCCGGCCCACCCGCGTGCGCGCCTTATCGAGCTTGACCTCGGTCTTCAGCTTGCGCTCGACCTCGGTGCGGTGGCGCGCCTCGCGCATGTCGATGAAATCGATGACGATCAGGCCGCCGAGATCCCGCAGGCGGAGCTGTCGGGCGATCTCCTCGGCGGCCTCGAGATTGGTCTGAAAGGCGGTCTGTTCCACGTTTTTTTCGTGGGTGGATTTTCCGGAGTTGACATCGATCGCCACCAGCGCCTCGGTCGGGGAGATGACGACCGAGCCGCCCGATTTGAGCTCGACGCGGTTGCGGAAGATCGAGGCGATCTGCTCCTCGAGGTGGAAGGCCTCAAAAAGCGGCGTGGGTTCCTGGTAGAGGCGGACGTTCTGGAGCTGCTTGCTCGCGAAGACCTCGACCCACTGGCAGGCTTCCTCGTAGATCGCGGGGTCGTCGATCAGGATTTCGGAGACCTCGGGGGAGAAGGAATCGCGGATCGAGCGCAGGAAAAGGGCCTGTTCCTTATAGAGCAGAGCGGTGGGTTCCGGCTGGGCCACCTTGGCCTTGATGCTCTTCCAGAGCCGAAGCAGGTCTTTCAGATCCTTGGCGAGCATCGTCTTGCTGCCACCGGTCCCGGCGGTGCGCACGATCAGGCCGAAGTTCTCCGGAACCTCGAGCTCGTGGGCGATCTGCTTCAACCGCGCGCGCTCGGCCTCGTCCTCGATTTTGCGGGAAACGCCGCGCACGCCGTGCCCGGGCATGAGGACCACATAGCGGCCGGGCAGCGAGATGAACGTCGTCAGCATCGCCCCTTTGGAGCCTGCGGGGTCCTTGGTCACCTGCACCATGACGCCCTGGCCGCGCTTGACGAGTTTCTGCAGCGGCAGGTTCCCGGGGTCCTCCTCCTGGAAATAGTCCGGATGGATGTCCTGTTTCTGAAGGAACCCGTTTCGCTCCGCGCCATAGTCGACGAAGGCCGCTTGGAGGCTGGGCTCGACCCGGGTGACGACTCCCTTGTAGATGTTCCCCTGGGTGATCTCTTTGCCCGTGCGCTCGATACGGAAGGACTCCAGCCGCCCGTCCTTCATCGTCGCCACGCGGATCTCTTCGGGGTCGCTTGCGTTGATCAGAATCTGGGTCGTCATCCGATGTGCCTGCCGGCCTGGAAAAAAATGCTGACCTGAAACCCGCTCTCTTTAGGTGAGGACCGCTCGGAAGTCAAATGCTTTCTCTGCGGCTTGCACTGCCTGCCGTCCTGTGGCATGGGATAAAATTCTTATCCGGGATGCTTCGGCGCGATGTCTGCCGCTCCCGGCCGGAAAGGAGTTTCGCCGATGGAAGAGCGCTACAATCCACACGAGATCGAACCCCGCTGGCAGCGCTTTTGGGAGGAGCAGCGGCTCTTCCGGGTCGAGGCCGATCCCGGCCGCCCGAAATACTACCTCCTGGAGATGTTCCCTTACCCCTCCGGAAACATCCACATGGGCCACGTCCGCAACTACACGATCGGCGACGTCGTGGCCCGCTACAAACGCATGCAGGGTTTCAACGTCCTTCACCCCATGGGATGGGATGCCTTCGGCATGCCGGCCGAAAACGCGGCCATCGCCAACCGCACCCACCCGGCCCGCTGGACGTACGCGAACATCGACAACATGCGCTCCCAGCTCAAGCGACTCGGCTTCAGCTACGACTGGGAGCGCGAGATCGCCACCTGCCGTCCGGACTATTATCGTTGGGAACAGTGGCTCTTCCTGCGCATGCTCGAGAAGGGGCTCGCCTTCCGGCGCGAGGCCTTCGTCAACTGGTGCGAGACCTGCCAGACGGTGCTGGCGAACGAGCAGGTCGAAGCCGGCCAGTGCTGGCGTTGCGGGCAGGCCGTGCGCCAGAAAAAGCTCTGGCAGTGGTTTTTCCGGATCACCCGGTACGCCGAGGAGCTGCTGGAATACTGCGACCGTCTTCCCGGATGGCCCGAAAAGGTGCTCACGATGCAGAAAAACTGGATCGGCAAGAGTCACGGGGCCGAAATCCGGTTTCCCCTCGAAGACGGCCGGGGGGAGATTTCCGTCTTCACGACTCGCCACGACACGGTATGCGGTGCGACCTTCCTTTGCCTCGCCCCGGAGCATCCTCTCGTGCCGGAACTCAGCCGCGGCACCCCTCAGGAAGCCGCGGTGCGCGGGTTCATCGAGCGGGTCTCCCTCCAGGACCGCACGTCCAAGGCCCTCGAACGCTACGAAAAGGAAGGCGTCTTCACCGGTGCCTGGTGTCTCAACCCCGTGAACGGCAAACGCATTCCCGTCTACACCGCCAATTTCGCGTTGATGGAGTACGGGACGGGAGCGGTCATGTCGGTACCGGCGCACGATCAGCGCGATTTCGAGTTTGCCCGGAAGTACGGGCTGCCCATCGTCGTCGTCGTTCAGCCGGAGGACCGGCCGCTTGCCGCCGAGGACCTCGAGGAAGCCTATACCGGAGAAGGGGTGCTCGTGAATTCGGGTGCCTTTGACGGCATGCCCAATCGCCGGGCGATGGAGGCGATTGCCGACTTCCTCGAACGCAACCATCGCGGCGGACGGACGGTCAGCTTCCGCCTGCGCGACTGGGGGATCTCGCGTCAGCGCTACTGGGGGGCGCCCATCCCGGTCATCCACTGCCAACGCTGCGGCATCGTGCCCGTTCCCGAGGCGGAGCTTCCGGTGGTTCTGCCCGAGGACGCCGACCTTCTCGAGGGGGGGCGCTCGCCGCTTCCCGAGCTCGACTCCTTCCGCAAGGTGACCTGCCCGGCCTGTGGGGCGGCGGATGCCCGTCGCGAAACCGACACCATGGACACCTTCGTCGAGTCGTCCTGGTACTTCGAGCGCTTCTGCAGCCCGGATTGCGAAACGGCCATGTTCGACCGGACGGCGGTCGACTATTGGATGCCCGTGGACCAGTACATCGGCGGGGTGGAGCACGCCATCCTGCACCTTCTCTATTCCCGTTTCTACACTCGCGTGCTGCGCGACGAGGGGCTGGTGTCCTACGCGGAACCCTTCACCCGGCTGCTCACCCAGGGGATGGTTTGCCACGAGACCTACCACTGTGAGGAGCACGGCTATCTCTTTCCCGCCGAGGCCCGCCCGGAGAGCGGCAAGCGGCTTTGCGCCCACTGCGGCCGCGAGGTGACGGTCGGGCGGGTCGAAAAGATGTCCAAGTCCAAAAAAAACGTCGTCGACCCCGGCGCGCTGGTGGAACGCTATGGCGCCGATACGACGCGTCTCTTCTGTCTTTTCGCCGCTCCCCCCGAAAAGGACCTCGAGTGGAGCGAGCAGGGGGTCGAGGGCGGTTTCCGGTTTCTCAACCGGCTCTGGAGACTGGCCGCCGACTGGGTGCCCCATCTCCAGGGGATTCCGCCGCACCCGGGAGGGTTGGAGGGCTTGGAGGAGCCGCTTCGGAGCCTGCTCCGCAAAACCCACGAAACGATCCGCCGCGTCACACGCGATATCGAAGACCGCTTTCACTTCAACACCGCCATCAGCGCGGTCATGGAGCTCGTCAATACGCTCTCCGACCTCGAGCCCGCAAAGGCCCCGTCGGCCGCCTGCCGCGCCGTCGTCCGCTTCGCGCTCGAGAGTGTCGTGCTGCTTCTTTCGCCGATCGTCCCTCACCTCGCCGAGGAGATCTGGAAGGCGCTCGGTCACAACGAAAGCGTTCTTCTCTCCCGCTGGCCCGCCTTCCGCGAGGATGCCCTGGAGCGGGAAACGGCGCTCGTCGTCATCCAGGTGAACGGAAAGCTCCGCAGCCGCATGGAAGTTCCCGTCGGCCTCGCCGAGGAAGAGCTCAAGCGGAAGGCCCTGGCGGATGAGACGGTGCAGAAATTCATCGCCGGCAAAACGGTGCGTAAGGTGGTGGTTGTCGGCCAGAAACTCGTCAACGTGGTTGCCTGAAAGGAGAGGGAGCTTGGGCGGATCCTGGTGGATCGCTCCGGGGCGGATGGTTGCGGGGTGGCTGGCGCTTCTTTTTTTGACGGCAGGCTGTGGATATCGTTTTCCCGGCGAGATGGTGCTTCCCGGCGGCGCCCGCGCGGTTCGCGTCGAGTTGTTCGAAAATCGAACCGGCGAGCCCGGATTGGAGTCGATCGTCATGCAGGCCTTCGCTTTCGAGCTGAGCCGGCGTGGGCGAAGTGCCCAAAAAGGGGAGGGAAAGGATGCGCTGCGTTTGCAGGGCGTGATCCGGTCCGTCGAGGTGCGATCGGTTTCCGCCGCGCGGCGGGGAAGCGGCGGCGAACGGCAGGCCACGCTGACGGTCGATCTGCGGCTGCTGGGGGAGGAGGGGGTCGTCTGGTCGGCCGACAGTCTCTCCGCAAGCGAAATCTACGTCATCGACACGGAGAAGCTCTTTGAGGAGGATCGCCGCCGCGCCGCTTTCAGCATCGCCGCCCGGCGGCTTGCCGAAACCCTGGTCAACCGTTTAAGCGACGATTTTTGAGCGGGCGGTCGGCTTGCAAAAGGGGGGTCAGGCGGTTTTCAGCCGGTTGACGAGCCGGGCCAGGCGCGAGACCTTGCGGGCCACCGTCCGCTTGTGAAGCGTGCCCTTTTTGGCGGCCTTGTCGAACAAGGCCTGGGCTTGCTTGAGTTTTGCGACGGCGGTTTCCGGATTCTGGGCGACGACTTCCTGCCGTACCGCCTTGGCGACATGCTTCAGGCGGGTTTTGGTCGTCCGGTTGCGCAGCCGGCGGGCTTCGTTCTGGCGGGCGCGTTTGAGCGCGGAGGCATGCTGGGCCACGAGCGAGATCCTTTCTTAAACTGTGTAATAAACATCCTTTATACCGACCAACATCCACTCTGTCAACCCATTTTGAGTTCAAATGATGCGATGCGGTCGCATTGACCGCCGCCGGCCTTCCATACTATAGTTGAAGAATCCGTGGATTTCGGAATCCCTGCACCGCGGGTGGAACGATCGCGTTATGCTTTTCCCGGGAAAGTGCCGGCCGATTTGAGCCCTGACCGCCGATGAATCCCAAACAGCCTCTCGCCCTTGCCGGTGCCGTCTTCCTGATCCTCTTGGTGGGTTTTTACATTCTCTTCAGCGAACGCGGGCTTGCCGACCTGCAACGCCTGATCGCCGACCGCAATCAGCTCGCGGAACAGAACCAGCGGATCGTTCGCGAAAACATCGCCTTGGGCGAAGAGATCGACCGGCTCAATCACGATCCCGCCTACGTCGAACGCATCGCCCGCAAGGAGCTCGGCATGATCCGGCAGAACGAAATCGTGATTAAACCGCAACGGGCCGTCGAACCGGACGGGAAATAGGGCGATGACGAAATCGATCTGGACGGCGACGCTGGCCAGGCTTTATGCGCGACAGGGGCTCTGGGAGCAGGCGGCCTGCGTTTACCGCGAACTCGTGGCGAAGGATCCCGAGCGCCGGGATCTGCGTGCGGAGCTTGCCCAGGTGGAAGCGCATCTTTCCGCAGGGCGGATGGAGAAGCTTCTGCAGCGCTGGATCGAACTGCTCACTTATTACCGACATCTCCGGGATCTTCGTCGGCTCCATCTGCGGCGGAAAAGCTAGTTGCCCGGCGATTTCGCACCGGCCGAAGTTTTTTTCCTTTCTTCCCCCGCTTCGGCGTGAAAGCGGGCTCTCACCTTCCCGGCAGGCCCTCCTTCGGCTTCCGCTTTCCCTTCGGTGCGGTGGAGAACGATCCGTGAGCCGGTGAGGGTATTTCCGGCACTGGTCACGGAGGCGGGGCGACCGGTCAAAACCAAGCGATCGGCGGCGGGGTCGTAATCGGCCTCCTCGGCGTCCGCCACATAGGTCCCGCTGACGATGTGGACGCGTCCCGTGGCCACCAGCTTGCGGATCGCATCCAGGGGGGAGCTCCCGGCGGCAGGGTTCAGGAGATCGCCTTCGTAGTAAATCCGGAGTTTTTCCGAGGTCATGATCAGGTCCCCGCGGGTGAGCCGCACGGAACCCAGAAAATCAGCCCATTTTTCGACATTCTGGACGAACAGGCGATCGGAGACGATTTCGATGGGACCGGCGGTCTGACCAGCGGGCGAAGACCCCGGAGCAGCGGCGAACAAGGGCGGCGCAACGCCGATAGCAGCCGAAAAAGCGGTCGCAAGCGCAAGCATCCCCAAGTAAGAACAGGCCATTTTTCTTCGTCCTTGGTTGGCGGGGTGTTTTTTCATGGGCCTCCGAAAAAAAATCGGCAGGCGACGACCGAGGCCAGAATGCCCGTCAAGTCAGCGAGGAGCGCGGGGGCGAGCGCATAGCGCAGGCGATGCACCTGCACCGCCCCAAAATAAACCGCAAGCACGTAAAACGTCGTTTCCGTACTTCCTTGGATCGTCGAAACGAGCAGCCCGGTGTAGGAGTCCGGGCCGATCGCGGGATCTTTCAGGATGGAGGCCAAAATGGCGAAAGAGCCCGAACCCGAAAGCGGTCTCGTCAAGGCTACGGGAAGCGCATCGGCGGGAAGCCCGATCGTTCCGGTCCAGCGGCCGATCAGGTTGACCAGGACTTCGAGCGCTCCTCCGGCACGCAGCATGTCTACCGCGACGAGGATGGCGACCAGGTAGGGAAGAATCCGAACGGCCACCTCGAATCCGCCGCGTGCCCCTTCGATGAAAGCCTCGTAGACCTTCACCCCCTGGATCCAGCCGTAAAGAAGAAAGCCCACCATCAACGAGGGAAGGATCCAGGGAGAAGCCGAGCGTCCGGCAAGGAGCAAAAGGGCGATAACCGCGACCAGAGCGAACAGGGAAACAACCCCCACCCGGAGAGGCAATGGGGGGGGCAAGGGCGGGGCTTCGGGTTCGCCCGCCCCTGCACCTTCCGGGGCAGAGGGCGCCGGGGCTTTTCCCCTCGGTTTCTTGCGTCTGGAGCGGGCAAACAGTTTGGCCGCACCGATCGCCGCCGTCGTCGAGCAGGCGGTGGCAAGAAGCGTCGTGGGGAGGATCGCCGCGGGATCCGCCGACCCGGCGGCCGCCCGCAAGGCGATGACGCCGGTCGGAAGCAGGGTGAGGCTCGAGGTGTTGATGGCCAGAAACAACACCATAGCGTCGGTGGCCGTGCCGGGATTGGGATTGAGACGGTTGAGCTCCTGCATGGCCCGGATCCCGAAAGGGGTGGCCGCGTTGCCGAGACCGAGGATGTTCGCGGACAAGTTGAGGACCATCGCCCCCATGGCCGGGTGACCGGCGGGGATCTCGGGAAAAAGCCGCTGCAGGAGCGGCTGGAGCACGCGGGCGACCCAACGCAGAAGCCCACCGTTTTCGGCGACCTTGACCAGGCCGAGAAAGAGGGTCATCGCCCCGATCAGGCCGAAGGCGAGCTGAACGGCCGCGGCCGCCGAGTCGAGCATGGCCCGGGAGAGCGCTTCCATGGGGGATCCGGCGTCTTCCGGCCTGAAAAGTTCGCGGAAGGCCGCGGAGCCGAAGGCGGTGAAGACGAGGAGCGCGAAGATCCGGTTCATCGGCCTTATTCCCTGCGCAGCGCTTCGATCGGATCCAGACGCGAGGCTTTGCGTGCCGGGTAAAATCCGAAAAAGATCCCCACCGCGGCCGAGACGAGAAAGGCCACCGCGACCGAAGCGGGTTGGATCACCGCCGGCCAGCTTCCCAGATGAGAGAAGGCGAGCGAGCCGCCGATACCGAGCAGGATTCCGATCAGGCCCCCGATGAGCGAAAGGGCGACGGCCTCGGTCAGAAACTGGGCGAGGATATCGCGCCGGCGGGCCCCGACCGCCATTCGCAGTCCGATTTCCCGGGTGCGCTCGGTCACCGAGACGATCATGATGTTCATGATCCCGATCCCCCCGACCACGAGCGAAACCGAGGCCACGGCGGCCAGCAGAAGCGACATCGTGCGCGAAGACTCGGCCCGGGTTTCCAAGGCCTCGGTCTGGTTGCGGATCCAGAAGTCGTTTTCCTGGTTGGGCCGCAGGCGGTGGCGCTGTCGGAGCAGCTCGCGGATTTCTTTTTCCGCCTCGGCGACTCGATCGGGGGAGCGAGCTTTGACGGCGATCCCGTTCACGAGCCTGCCGCTGAGCGCCCTTTCCCCTAAAACCTTTTTGCGGGCGACGGCAAGGGGAACGAGAACGAGGTCGTCCTGGTCCCAGCCCCCCATGGCGAACCCCTTGGCCTGGAGCACGCCGGCCACGCGGCAGGGAACGCGGTTGATGCGCACGATCGCGTCGATGGGCGGCTGATCGGGAAAGAGATTTTGCGCGACCGTGCGCCCGATCACGACCACGCGGGCATTGCCCCGGAAATCCTCGGCGGCGACGGCATGTCCCCCCTCCAGGTTCCATTCCCGGGCTTCGAAGTACTCCGGCGTCACCCCGAGAATCGTGGTCGACCAGTTCTGGTTGCCGGATATCACCTGGCCGCGTCCTCGGAGGTACGGTGCGGTCACCCGCACGGCGGGAACCTCGCGGAGGATCGCTTCGGCGTCGTCCTCGGTCAGGGTGGGGGTGGTGCCGGCCCCGAGCCGCACGCGTGTGGCCGGGGAACCGGGGAAAACGTAAAGCAGATCGGCGCCCATGTTGTTGATCATTTCGGCGACTTGAAGCTGGGCGCCGGTGCCGACCGAAACCATGACGATCACCGCCCCCACACCGATGATGATGCCGAGTGTGGTCAGCACGCTGCGCAGCAGGTTGGCCTGAAGGGCGCGGAGCGCATCCCGGGCGGGCTCAAGGACCATCATGCCGCTGGATGCTCCATCGAAGGCTTTTCCCCCGAGACCAAGCGACCGTCGCGGAAGCGCAGGGCGCGGACGGCGAAGGCGGCGATGTCGGGCTCGTGCGTGACAAGGACGATCGTGATGCCCTGTTCGTTCAGGCGCCGGAGCAGTTCGAGGATTTCGATGCTCGTCCGCGTATCAAGCGCCCCCGTCGGTTCGTCGGCCAGGATCAAGACCGGGGAGTTGGCGAGGGCACGGGCGATCGCCACGCGCTGTTGCTGCCCGCCGGAGAGCTGCGAGGGCAGGTGACGCCAACGATCTCCAAGCCCCACGGCTTCCAGCATCTCGCGCGCGCGGCGGTGCCTCTCCGCACGCGAAAGGCCGGCGTAGCGCAACGGAAGCTCCACGTTCTCGAGCGCCGTGGTGCGCGCCAGCAGGTTGAAGGTCTGAAAGACGAAACCGATCTTGCCGTTGCGGACGGCGGCGAGTTCGTCGGCCGAAAGATGCGACACGTCCCGACCGTCCAGAAAATAAGCCCCGGCGGTCGGGGAGTCGAGGCAGCCGAGCAGGTTGAGGAAAGTGGATTTCCCGGATCCCGAGGGCCCCGTTACGGCCACGAATTCGCCCCGTCCGATCTCCGTGTGCACATCTTGCAGGGCGTGCACCTCCTCGACGCCGAGGCGGTAGATCTTGGAGAGCCCCACGGTGCGGATCAGCGGCGAGGTCATGGGATCAAAAGGCGAAGCGACGCGCGGGTCGCGCCGCGTTTGCGTCGGCGGGGCGATCGATGCCGATGATGACGCGGCTTCCTTCGCCGAGCGCCCCTCCGGCAAGCTCGGTGAAGGTGCCGTCGCTGATGCCGAGAACGACGGGGACGGCCCGGGGTTTTCCGGCTTCATCCAGCACGTACACCCGGCCTCGCTGGGTGTGGCCGCTGTCTTGAGCGGCAAGAAATTCGAGGTAACGCGCCCGTTGCTCGGCGCTGAGAATCGAGGCGATCGCTTTGCGCTGGGCCTCTCGTTGCGCCTGGGCCTCGCGCCGGAGGTCCTCGGGGGGGCTCTCCGGGCCGCGGGGCACGGCCTTCCTCGCCTCGGCTTCGGAGAGAATCAGGGCGAGCTGGTTTTTTTGGGCTTCGCTCAGCCGAAGCATCGCGGTGAGTCGCTCGAGCGTCTCTTCGGCCGTCGTGGCCGAGGAAGTTCCCCCGCCGGGGCGCGCGGAAGAAAAAGGGGCGTCCTCGTTTCCCTCGGGTTTGAAACGCAGCGCGACGTTGGGAATTTTCAGGGCATCGCGCCGTTCGTCGACGATGATCTGGATCGTCGCCGTCATGCCGGGAAGCAGTCTGAGGTCGTCGTTTTCGGCGGAGACGAGGACGGTGTAGGTTACAACGTTCTGAAGGATACGCGGGGCCTTGCGGATTTGCCGCACGCGGCCGTGGAACTCTCTTCCGGCATAGGCGTCGACGGTGAAAATCACCTCCTGGCCCTCGCGCACACGGCCGATGTCGGCCTCGTCCACGTCGGCCTCGACCTGCATGCGCCGGAGATCCTGGGCGATGACAAAAAGCTTCGGCGCCTGGAAACTCGCGGCGACCGTCTGGCCGATGTCCACGGTGCGCTCGATCACGATCCCGTCGACCGGCGATCGGATCAGCGTGTTTTCCAGGTCCACCTCGGCCTGCTGCAGCATGGCCTCTTTCTGGCGCACCTGCTCGAGGGCGTAGGCGACCTGGGCCCGAGCGCTTTTCAGTGCCGCCTCGCGCGTGGCCACCTGCGACTCGGCGGCCAGCCGGTCGGCCTCGTCGCTTCGCAGTTGCGCGACCAGCTGGTCGTGAAGGTTTTGCGCATCGTCGATCTGGCTTTCGGAGACGGCCCCGCGCTCGAAAAGGGCGCGTCGGCGTTCGAGATTGCGCCGGGCGTTGTGGAGGTTCACTTGGGTTTTTTCGGTCCGGGCCGCAGCACTTTTGAGTGCGGCCAACGCATTGGCGAGCTCCTTGGCGGCGCGTTCCACTCCGGCTTCCTGAATGCGCACATTGGCACGGGCGACCTCGAGTTCGGCTCTCGCCTGGCGAACTTTGGCCTCAAAAGATTCGGGATCAATGCGCGCGATGATCTGCCCGGCTTGCACCGGTGAGTTGAAATCGACCAAAAGCTCTTTGATTTGCCCCGAGACCTGGGAGCCGACCTGGACCGAGACGACTGCCCCTAACGTGCCGGTGGTGGAGACCGTGCTCACGATCGCTCCGCGTTCGAGGATCGCGGTGCGGTAGCGGGGGCCTTCCGGACGGTTTTTCCCGAGAAGAAAAAAAACCAGAACGGCGGCGGCTAAACCGAGAACAACGAGTAAGCTTTTCGGGCGGCGCATGAACAGCCCCTGCCGACGGAGGGGAATCAATATAAGGACGATCCCATTATTAGGCGGAAGGGGAGTGCATGTCAATTCAAAACCATAGAATTTATTCTGATTTTAGACTCTTATGGTGATCATCCCCAAAAGAGCGCCCCGTTTCCGCCGTCATGGGAAACGGGGCGTGATGAAGAATCGTTCGGGGGGCCGCTTTCAGCGCTGCGCCGAGCGCGGCTCTTTGCCGGCAAGCGGGTTGTAGAGCTTCATGATGGCCACTTTCATCACGTCGATCACTTTCATCTGCGCGATGACATCCAGAAGCTTCTTTTCGGCATCCGGCGGAAGGACACAGGCGTTTGAGGCATCAAACGCCAGATCGGGATAACCTTTCACCAGTTTTTTTTGCTCTTTTTCGCTCAAGGGGACCTGGATCGCCTTTTTGCCGTCGATCTCTTTCACCTGACTTGCGAGGCCCGCCGTTTCGACGATCTTCATTTTTTCATCATCCAAGAAGACATTGATCCGGTAGTCCGCCATGGGCTCCTCCTGTCTTGAGGGATGGGATGGAAGGTGATGGGACGCGATCGAGAACCTCCTATGAGGATTTGGGATTTCTGTCAAGATGCCTTTCGGTTCGCTTGGGAGATTCGGATGTCGGGCAGGGGGTCTTTTTGAGCGCGGATGGCCCGGACCGCCTGCAGGGGGAGATAGACTTTTCCGGTGTCGGGCGCCCAGACCACGACGCCTTCGAGGGATAGGGTCTTTCCCTGCCGCCGCAAGAAATTCTTGTTGACCGGAAGCTCGGCCTGCGTTCCTTCGTGGGTGATGCGGACGACGGGGTTTTGCGGTGAGCCTCGGTCGAGCTGTACCTGCTCAGCACCGAAGACTTCGATGGCGTCCACGAAAAGCCTCCGGTTGAGCGCCTCGAGGTCCAGGCCCATGGCCCGGGCGCAGATTTTGGCAATTTCCGGGGCATCGATCACCCCGCCGGAAGGCCTGCCGGGGCCGAAGGCGTGCAGCGGCACATCTCCCCCGCAATGTCCGAAGGAGGTCCAGCCGATATAGGTGTGACGCGGAGAGAGAACCTTGCCGATGGCCGAGGAAGCGTTGTCCTTGAGGGAGGAGGCTTGGGCGATGATTTCGGAAACCTCCTCATCGGTGATGGAAAGGCCCCAGCCTTCCTGGACGGCCGTCTTGACGCGGGTCGGCGAAGGATCGTTGCTGATCCGGCTCCAGATGGCGGAGGCCGAGGATTTCATCCGCCGCACAGGGCCTACGAGATCGTCGATGCTGATCTTCGGATAAATGCCGCTTGAGGCGTAATTGCCGATGGAGAAGCCGCCCGTGTTGTGATCGGAGAGCGCGAGGACGAGCGTTTTTCCGTCGCGCCGGGCGAACTCCAGAGCGACCCCTACGGCCTCGTCGTAAGCGAGGAGATCGTGCACCATGTAGGCCGGATCGTTCGCGTGACAGGCCCAGTCGACCTGGCTTGCCTCCACCATGAGAAAGAAGCCGTTCGGGTTTTTGGAGAGCAGGGCGATCGCCCGCGAGGTCATTTCGGCGAGCGTCGGCTGTTGGGGATTTTGCCGGGGACGATCGATTTCCGGGTCCATGTGGTTGTCGGCGAACATGCCGAATACCCGTCCCTCGTGGATCGCCATCAGCGCCTCACGTGTCTCCGGCAAGCGGTAGCCCCAGCGCAGGAGATCTTCTCTCAAATTTTCTCCGTCCTTGCGCCGCCCCTTCATCTCCGGCGGAAGCAAATGCCGTTTCCCGCCGCCCAGCACCACGTCGAGGCCTTGGTGGACGGTTTGCTCTACGATGTCATCTTCCAGGTCCCGGGATGGGACATGCGCCACATACGCCGCCGGTGTCGCGTGGCTCACCCGGGAGGTGGCCACGATGCCGGTTGATTTGCGGAGCAATTTCGCTCCCTCCAGAACCGTGGCGAAAGGCCGGTAGCGGTCGGCCTCGGCCGGGGGTTTGACCGCGGTGAGCGTTTTTGCATGGGGACCGACGGAGATGTGCTTGTCGCTTGTGCGCACCCCCGTGGCGAAGGCGCTCGCTGCCGGGGCCGAATCGGCGATGACGGAGTCGGCGATGTAGGTTGCCACGGCACCAATGCGGTAGGGGTCGAAGGAGAGAGGTGCCCCTTTGAACCAGCGGGCGAAGGTATACTGCTCGGATGAGCAGCCGTCCACGATCAGGACGATCACATTCCGCGCTGGGCCGGGAACGTCGCCGGATGCCTGGCTCGGGCATAGGATCCCGACAAACAGAAAAATGCCCAACGAAAGGGTCCCGAGGGACGAAAGTCTTTTGAACATGGCGTGCCTCCGAGAAGTTGCGGGTGGAAATTCGATGAATTCGGCATATTGGGTAGCCGAACCGGTCAGCGGGGTCAATGACGGCCTTTGATTTGTCGTCGATTTGCGCTAAGATAGAAATGCATGTAAGGCGTCACGGGCGCCGAAATCATAGAAGGGGGCTTTCCTTGAGACGCGCTTTCCATCTTCTGGTTGTGGGGGCGGTGATGACGTTCATTTTTGCCGCCACGGATTCTTTTCGAGAGGTTTCGGCCCAAGGAGGGTCAATCTCCATCCAGTGGGGAGACCAGGGCAAAGGAGCTCCTCCGCCGCAGGGCAAGGGAAAGAAGGGAGGCCCCCCGCCTCATGCCCCAGCCCACGGATACCGGGCTAAATACGAGTACCGCTATTATCCCTGCTGCCGGGTCTACCATGATACGGCGCGGGGAGTATGGTTCTACATCAAAGGCGGGGACTGGGCTTTCGGAGCCTCGCTTCCGGCGAACCTGCAGGCGGAGCTGGGCCACTATGTCAACCTCAGCATGGACACGGAGCGTCCATTTGAGTTCAACGACGAGCACCGCCGGCAGTTCCCGCCCGAAAAATTTAAAAAGAACAAATAAAAACGAACGGTTGAGATAGTGAGCGAGGCTTGACAGGAATCATGTGGTCGGCTATTGTCAAGATTGCACAACTACCACCTTGAGTGACCATGATGGCTGACGCCGGCAAGGATCAGGAAGAAACCCGCTCGATTTTCGCCGTTGCCGGCCGGTGCATGATTGCCTTGCTGCTCGTTTTGTTGACGGCGGCGACCTTAATCGCCGCCGCCGACATGTGTCGTGCGGCGGCAGGCAACCCGAGCCTTTTTCGTTCGATAGTCCTCTCCGCCCAGAAGTGGGTCGATTCCCTTCGCGATCCTGCGCCCTCCGAACAGCTGCTCCGTCAGGAGCGGTTGGTCATGGATGCTTTCCGCAACGAAAAGCAGCGCTGGCAGCAGATGAAACACGAGCCTGCCAGCCGCCGCTGAATT
>CALIUY010000045.1 GCA_938048455.1 uncultured Desulfobacterales bacterium
CGCCGCCGCGGGGCTCAAGCCGCCCCTCGGCGATGGCCGCGGCGAAACGCCAGTCGGCCTCCGAGTCCACGTCGATCGCCGCCTCGGGCTGGGGCAGAACCACGGCCCGAACGCGAAGGCCCATGCGCCGCGAGATCCGCTCGAGCCCCTCCTGAAGGGACAGCCGCCCGGCGGCGTATCGCAACAGCGTCCCCCACCCCAGCCTTCGGATGATCCGCAGCGGGTGCTTGCGCTCGGCCTCGACCTGGCGCCACAACAAGGCCGCCCGACGGCTCTGGGGGGTGAGAAAGGCGAAGAGGTTGCAGCCGCAAAAGGGGCCGTCACGAAACCGCGTGCGGGTGCGGCGCGTGCCCGGGTAGGCCTCCATCACCGCCTTCCAGGAGGCGAGGCCGGCCGCAAGATCGCCGCCGGCGGCGAAGGCGGCTTCGCAGAAACCATCCACCATGCCGCGGGACAGCAAGGCATGATCGCCGGTCGTGACCAGAACGGGAAAGGCGCCGGCCAGGCGATCCAGGGCGGAAAGCACGCTCCGGCTGGGGGAACCCTCAGGCGGCGCCCACGCCACCGCCTCGTCCGCAAAGAGGGCGCGCAGCCGGGGTTCCCGCTCGACGACCGATGCGGCCGGGCCGCAGACCAGACACGAGGAGACCCAGGGGGACGAGCGCAGCGCCTCGAGTACCCGCTCGAGCATGGGTTTTCCGCCGACCGGGGCGAGGACCTTGCAGGAGACGCCGGCGGCGCGGGCGACCGGGTCGCCGGGGCCCCGGTCGCCCGCCAGCACCACGGATGTAAACGCAACCCGAGCCGAAGACGTCTGAGATTCCATGGATTGCTTGGCTTCCTCGAAACGGCCGCCTCTCCCAGCCCCCCCATGAGGATCCGGCAGAGGCGTTCGGGTTCATTTCACAGATCGGGAGCCTTTTCAAGAAGCCCGTTACGGGAAAGGAACAGCTTGCAATTCCCGGGAACATGATTTAACTCTGTCCGCGCCGCGGCGGTGGCGTTGCGGCGATTGTTAGGATATAATCAAGATCTTGAACGAATTTCCCACGGGTGGGTTTGACATTCCACAAGGGATGGGATAGAAGTTCCCAATTTCATACGCCGGCATGGGTCCGGGCGGGTGAGGGTGCTGAACATCCGGTGTTCTCATCTGCGCTGAAACGGCGGTCCTCATGAGGACGGAGTTCGAATCCTGACGAGAACCCGAAAAGGACAGAAGACCATTATGGAGGCGACACCGACCGAACACAACTTGCCGTTGCGATCCGGCGACTTTGCGACCCTGTCGGAAGCGTTGGATTACGCCGCGAGAGGAAAGACCGGGGCCAACTTCTATAATGGAAGGGGACATCTCGAAGCGGTTCTGCCTTACGCCCAGTTGCGTGAGGAAGCCCTCGAAGCCGCCGCACGTCTGGCCGGGCTCGGGCTGGCCCGCGGTTCGCGGGTCGCCCTTGTTGCCGAAACCTGCCCCGATTTTTTACGCTTTTTCTATGCCTGCCAGTACGCCGGGATGGTGCCCGTCCCCTTGCCGGCCTCGATTCACCTTGGGGGCCACAAGGCCTACGTCGCCCAGCTTCGCCGGCTGCTGCTGAACTGCCGCGCCGAGGTCGCCGTCGCCCCCGAGCTGTTCCTCTCCTTCTTGCGGGAGGCCGTCGATGGCCTCGAACTCCGCTTCGCCGGGACCCCCGAACAATTCCGGGAGGTTCCGAAAGCACGGACCCCGCTTCTGCCCTCCGGTCCCGAGGAGCTCGCCTACCTTCAGTACACCTCGGGGAGCACGCGCTTTCCGCGCGGGGTGATGATCACCCAGAAAACGGTGATGAGCAACCTGGCGAGCATCATCCGCGACGGCGTGAAGGCCCGGCCGGACGACCGCAGCATGTCCTGGTTGCCCTTCTATCACGACATGGGTTTGGTCGGACTCGTTTTATCCCCGATGGCCTCCCAGGTTTCGGTCGATTACCTTAAGACCCGCGATTTCGGGATGCGGCCACGCCTGTGGCTTTCCTTGATCTCGCAAAATCGTGCCACGGTCTCCTTCGGCCCCCCGTTCGGCTATGAACTCTGCGTGCAACGACTGCGGGGCGAGACGGAGGGGCAGTTCGATCTTTCCTCCTGGCGTCTGGCGGGTGTAGGCGCGGAAACCATCCGTGCCGAACCGCTGATCCGTTTCGCACAAATGCTCGCTCCCTGCGGGTTCAACCCGAAGGCCTTCACCGCCTGTTATGGAATGGCGGAATGTTCCCTGGCGGTCAGCTTCGCAAAACTCGATCTCGGGCTCCAGCTCGACACTGTGGAACCGGAGGCTCTCGCCCTGGAACAGCGCGCCGTTCCCTTTACGCCGTCACGATGGCCGGGCCGAGGTCGCGGGAAAACCTTCGTCATTTGCGGCACGCCGCTGCCGGGATACGAAGTGGAGGTGCGCAGCCCCGAAGGGGCCGTTCTGCCCGAGCGCCATGTCGGAACCCTCTTCGTCCGCGGTCCGAGCGTGATGTCCGGCTATTTCGGGGAAGAGGACCTGACCCGGGAAGTGCTTTCCCCCGAGGGCTGGCTGAACACGGGGGATCTCGCTTACCTCGCCGGAGGCGAGCTCATCATCACCGGCCGTGAAAAGGATCTGATCATCATCAACGGCCGCAACATCTGGCCGCAGGACCTCGAGACCATCGCCGAGAGCCAGCCCGAAGTGCGCACCGGCGACGCCTCGGCCTTTTCCTTCACCATGGAAAACGGCGAAGACCGTGCGGTGCTCGTGATCGAATGCCGGGATGCGAATCCCCTCCGTCGCGAAGAACTGAGCACACGCATCCGCTCGTTGATCCGGCAGGAGCTGGGGATCGACTGTTTCATCGAATTGGTCCCCCGCAACACCCTTCCCCGCACCACCTCCGGCAAGCTTTCCCGCTCGGGGGCGAAAAACGATTTTCTCAAACGGGTGCAGGAAGGCCGGACCGAATGTCCCGGTCTGGAGGAGACGCGCCGCGCCGGCTCCGTTGCCGGCTGAGCGTCCCTGCCCTACATCCGGCAAGGGGGATTTAGGCGCCGGCGGTCTTTCCGCAAGACGGGCGGAAAGACCGCCGGTGTTTCCTTTCAGGGCCCATGCCGCAGACCATCGCCCTCACCGGGGCCACCGGCTTCATCGGCTCCGTGCTCCTGCGGCGTCTCTCTCAGCGGGGCTGGGAGGTGCGCGCGCTTTGCCGCCGGCAGCCTCCGCCGGAGCGCCCCCCGCAGCCGCAATCCGCGGCGGTCCGCTGGCTGCGGGGAGACCTCGAGGATGCCGGTACCCTGGGTCGTCTCGTGGAGGGAACGGCGGCGGTGGTGCACGCGGCCGGTGCCGTCCGCGGGGCACGGGCCGCGGATTTCTTCCGCACCAACGCCGAGGGGACGGCCCGGTTGCTCGATGCCGTTCTGCGGACTGATCCGACACCGCGGGTGCTGCTCCTTTCCTCGCTCGCCGCGCGGGAGCCGCAGCTTTCGTTTTACGCGGCAAGCAAGCGCGCCGGCGAAGAGGCCCTGCAGTCCCGCGGCGATAGGCTCGACTGGGTCGGCCTGCGACCCCCCGCCGTTTACGGCCCGGGAGACCGCGAAACGCTCCCGCTCCTGCGTTGGATGCAGCGGGGTCTTGCGCCTACGGCGCTGCCGGACGGAGCGCGGTTTTCGCTTCTTCATGTCGAGGACCTCGCCGACGCCGTCTGCCGTTTGCTCGAGATCTCCGCCTGGAGACCCGCTTTTTACGAAATTCACGACGGGCGACCGGGAGGCTACAGCTGGCCGGAGGTCTGCAGGACCGTCGCCGCCGTTTTGGGGCGGCCGGTCCGAAGCGTGCGCCTTCCGCGCGCCGTTCTCTGGAGCGCCGCCTGGGCGAACCGGGCGGCGGCACTCGTCACACGGGGACGCCCGATGCTGAACCCGGGCAAGGTAAGGGAGCTGGGGCACGGGGACTGGGTCTGCGACGACGAGCCGCTTCGCTCGCTGACGGGATGGGCGCCGCGGCTTTCCCTGGCGGAGGGCATGCGCCGGACCTTTTCTTGCCTCCGCGACGGCCGCTGGCTGCCCCTGGAAGACTGAGCCGGGGACGCAAGGCCGCCTTCGAAATCCGCTCCGTCCTTGGAGCCCGGGGAGGGGAAACGATGAACACCTACGAAGACATCCTGCAGGAGGTGATCGCCCTGCTCGCGCCGCTTGCCCCGCCCGGCCGTCGGGTCGCGGAGGAAACCGACTTCGTGGCCGATCTCGAATTCGACTCGCTCAAGGTGATGGGCTTCGTCGAAAAGGTCGAGGACCGCTTCGACATCTCGGTTCCGCTGAACCTCCTGCCCGACATTCGCACGGTGAGGGATTTCGCCGTTCAACTGCAACGGCTGCTCGGAGAACGGTAACCATGGCGATCTTCGACAAATTCCGCGCGCTCGCCGAAACCCGCCGCGCGCTTGCCGCAAACGGCATCGAGTCCATTCACGTCGTGATGGACCGCGTGGTCTCGGCGACCGAAGCCTTTATCGACGGCCGTCCGGTGATTCTCGCCGGCACGAACAACTACCTCGGCCTGACGTTTCATCCCGATTGCGTCGCGGCGGCCTGCGAGGCCGTACGCACCTTGGGGACGGGAACGACCGGCTCGCGGGTCGCCAACGGCAGCTACGCCGCCCACGAGGGGCTCGAGCGGGATCTGGCCTCCTTTTTCGGCCGACGCGCGGTGATCGTCTTTTCCACGGGCTACGTCGCCAACCTCGGCATGCTCTCCACCCTCGCCGGGCCGGGGGATGTCTTCGTGATCGACGCCGACTGCCATGCCAGCATCTACGACGGCGTCCGGCTGAGCGGAGCGGAAATTCTGCGCTTCCGGCACAACGACCCCGAGGATCTCGACAAGCGCCTGCGGCGGCTGGGGGCGCGCGTCGAAAACGCGATCGTCGTCGTCGAGGGGATCTACAGCATGCTCGGCGACCGGGCCCCGCTCGCCGAGATCGTCGCCGTCAAGCGCCGCCACCCGGGAGCGATGCTCGTCGTGGACGAAGCGCATTCGCTCGGAGTCCTGGGCGCGCGGGGGCGCGGCCGCGCCGAGGAAGCAGGCGTCGAGGCGGACGTCGATTTCGTGATCGGCACCTTCAGCAAGAGTCTCGGGGCGATCGGCGGCTACTGCGCCAGCGACCACCCGGAGCTCGATCTCATCCGCTACGCGAACCGTCCCTACGTCTTCACCGCCTCCCCTTCTCCCGCGATCATCGCCTCGACGCGGACGGCCCTTCAGATCCTCGCCTCGCAGCCCGAGCTTCGCCAGCGGCTTTGGGACAACAGCCGACGCCTTTACGAGCGGCTGAACGGACTCGGGTTTGTGCTCGGCCCCGAGCCGAGCCCCATCATCGCCGTGCGCTTCGCCGAACGGGAAGAAGCCCATGCGGCCTGGAGGCGGCTCATGGAGCGCGGCGTCTACGTCAACCTGGTGCTCCCGCCGGCGACCCCGGACGGGGGTTCCCTTTTGCGCTGCAGCGTGAGCGCCGGCCACAGCCCCGAGCAGATCGAGCGCATCG
>CALIUY010000046.1 GCA_938048455.1 uncultured Desulfobacterales bacterium
CTCCGCCAACGACTGCGCCGCACCCGAAACCTGCCCCGCCGCCGAGGCCACCTCCTCCGCCCCCTCGGACAGCCCCGCAATCACCCGCCGCAACGCCCCCGTCACCGACCGCGTCACCCACAACCCCAAAAAAACCGCCAAGGCGAGCCCGGTCAGCACCGCCGCGAGCATCATCGCCTTCTGAAAACCCGATTGGGAGACCCCTTCGCGGGATTCGGTATGGGCGACCTCACGGTTGATCTCCACGAGCTTGTCCAACAAGCCCATCGCCTCGCGCTGCTTGCGGGTGACCTCGCCCAGGGCGAGCTCGTCGGCCTGCTTCTTGGTCGCCGCGGCCTCGTTCGCCACGGCGAGCATCTCCTGGAATTGCTTGAACACCTCCTGCATCGCGGGAATCATGTCGCGCCGGAAGAGCCCCTGGGCCTCGTCGGCTTTTCCCTCGGCGACGAGTTTCTTGATCCGGCCGATCGCTTCATGAAAGCGGCGGTGGGGGTCCTCGAAGGCCTTGAGGGTCGCGCCCAGAGACGGGTTTTCGGTCTTGAACGTGGGAAAGAATTTTCCCGCGTTGCAGGCCGTGTGGTCTTCGCCGCCCTCGAAATGGGCGCTCCGGTCGGCAAGCAGGCTCTGAACGCGATAGGCCAGGATATAGTGGTCCTTGGTGAACTGCTCGAGCCTGCGGGCGAGCTCGACCGGGCTCTGGATGCCGAGCGAGTCGAAGCGGCGGTGCAGCTCGAGCAGGCGGTTGTTTTCCGCGCGCCAGGCCTCCCAGGCGGGAACGAATCGCTTCCAGGTCTCGGCCTCCTCCGGGGTCTGGGGCAGCGGCTCGTAGATCTTCCAGGCTTCTTCATAGCTTTTTCGGCTCGCGGCGATGTTGTCGTACTGGCGTTTGCGGATCTCGGGGGGGAGCCCTTCGATCGAAAGGGTGCGGATCGAGCCCCGCACGGACTCCGCCGCCCCCTGGATCAAAAGCAGGCTGTCCACCGCGGGCAGGCGCACCATCCCCACGTCCTCGATCACCGCATGATTCTTCACCGCGCCGTAATAGCCCACGCCGCCCATGACCAGCATGATCAGGGCGAGGGCGGCAAAACTGGCCGCCAGCCTCTTTCCGACCGTCCATTGGCTTTTCATGACCCTCTTCTCCTTCCGTGATCTGTTTTGCGTTGCGTTCTTAAAAATCGTTGCGGCGATCCCGGACTCAGGCCGCCTGCCGCATGGCCTCGAGATCCTCCGCGCCGAGCACGCGGTCGATGTCGAGCAGGATCTTGACCCCCTTGTCGCGCTTCGCCATCCCCAGGATGTAGTCGGTGTTCAGGCGCACGCCGAAGGAAGGCGGGTCCTCGATTTCTTCGGCGCGGATGTTCAGCACCTCGGAGACGGCATCGACCACGATCCCGACCGGCATGAGGCCGCCTGCGCCGGCGGTTTCGACCACGATGATGCAGGTGCGGTCGCCGATCTCGATCTCGGGCATCCCGAAGCGCAGCCTCAAATTCACCACCGGGATGACCTTGCCGCGCAGGTTGATCACCCCCTTGACGTAGTGGGGGGTCTCGGGCACGGCGGTGATGGGGAGCATACCGATGATCTCGCGGATCTTGAGAATGCCGATCCCGTATTCCTCGTTTCCGAGGGAAAACGTGAGGTATTTCCCTTCCCGCCCCCTCGCCGGGGAGCCTGGATCCCCGATCCCCTTGCGTTCCTGATCCATTTCCTTATTCCTTTCCGGCGTTTTACGCCCTGAGATTCATCCGTTTCGCTCCCCGGCGCCGCCGGCGTTCCAGGTGAGCGAGCAGGCCGATCAATTCCGCGCTGCGGAGCGGCTTGATCAGATAGCAGGCGATCCCCAGCCGCCGGATGCCGAGCTCGAGCTCGCGGCTGCTTTCGCCCGTCATTGTCGCGACCGGCAGCCCCGGCTGGAAGGCGCGCAGGCGCGGAATGAGCTCGAGCGCCGTCGCATCCGCCAAGAAGACATTCACCACGGCCAGATCGAGCGCCCAGGCGGCGGCGATGTCCAAAGCGGAAGCGGCCGAGGCGGCGGCAAGCACCCTGTGCCCTGCCGCGAGGATGAGACCGGCGAGCGCCCGCCGCTGCCCCTGATCACCTTCCGCCACCAGCACCGTCAGCGTAGAGCCTCACCCCCCGACCCGCCGCGAGGCGGATCGCCGGGAAGTGAATCAAGTAGCGTGCCATGATACCTAAAAATGAAGCAACATGCCGTATTTCATAGAAATATTTTCAGGCCTCAATTCTTGGGCAAACCTCAGCCACGTGGTGGAACGGTTACGCGAAGCCGGCGATTCGCAAATAATGATCTGTTTTCAATATGAATTTTTGTGTGGCGGATTCGCCCCGACCTGGCCGCTTCGGCCACCAGCCGCCAAAGCGATCGGAAGGGAAATCGGATGGCAAGGCAGAGGTTTTCTAGCGGCGACCGGGAAGGCGCTGCCCTTCGGCCCGGTTTGACAGAGATCGGAGGGCTGGTATAATTGATTTATTCAGGGGAAAAAGCCGATGCCACGCCACATCCTCATCGTCGACGACGACCGCGAACTGTGTGCCGTGAAAAAGGCGCAGCTCGAGCTCGACGGGGAGTTCACGGTCACGGTGACGAACGATCCGCGCCAGGCCCTCAAGGCGGCGCGCAAGAAGAAGCCCGATCTCATTCTTCTCGACATCATGATGCCGGGAAAAGACGGCTTCGAGGTCCTCGAGGAGCTCAAGGCCGACCTCGCCACCGCCGCCATCCCCGTCATCATGCATACCGGGGTCGAAGAAGAGGAAAGCCGCCTGCGGGCGGCCGAACTCTACAACGAGGATTACGTTCTCAAGTCGGCCGACCGCGAAACCCTCGTCTCTTCCATCCGCCGCGTTCTCGCCCGCCGCCGCTGACGCTGTTTCTTCCTTGCAGGGCGGCCCGGTAGCCGCCGACGGCGCCGTTTTCCAAGCCGGAGGCGTTCCCGGGCCGGTCGGAGGGATGAGGCCGGGAGAGGGGCCGGCGCCTGCTCTCCGGCCGCGGGAGCTGTCCCATGTGGTCGAGGATGCTCTTGAGCTCGACGGCGGCCACGGGCTTGGCCATGTAGTAGGCGATCCCGAGCTCGCGCAGGCGGCGTTCGAGATCGCGGCTGCTTTTTCCGGTAAGGGTGATGATCGCGGCGTTCACCCCCAGCGCGCGAAGCTGCGGGATCAGCTCCAGGGCCGTCGTGTCGGGCAAAAACACATCGAGAAGCAGCAGGTCGAGATCCGCGGCCGTCGCGGCGCAAAGCGCCTCCTTGCCGCTGGCTGCCGTGGACACCGCATGCCCCCAGCCGGCGACCTGCGCCTCCAGCACGCGGCGCTGCAGATCCTCGTCCTCGACGATCAAAATCCTCATTCCGCACTCTCTAAGGAAGACAACAGCCCGTATTTTTTCATCTTGGTGAACAGCGTCTTGCGGTGGATGCCCAGGGCGGCCGCGGTCCGCTCCCGCTGCCAGCGGTTTTCTTCGAGCGCCCGCAGGATCAGCCCCCGTTCGTAGTGCCGCAGCATCTCCTCGAGCCCTTCGCCCGCGCCGCCGGCGCAGGCGCGATCCCCGCGCCGCGGCGCCGGTTCCGGCCCCAATCCGCGCCCGCCCGCAAAATCGAGCCGCCGGAAGACGAGATAGCGCTGGACGGTGTTCTGAAGCTCGCGCACGTTTCCCGGCCAATCGTGCGTGCAAAGCGCCTCCAGGACATGAGGCGGAAGCGGGGGGGCGGCGTTGCGGCGCCCGAAGCGCAGGGCGAAATGCTCCGCCAGCGGGGCGATGTCTTCGCGGCGCTCCCGCAAAGGCGGCAGATGGATCGGCAGCACATGGATGCGGTAAAAGAAATCCTCCCGCAGCCGGCCGTGACGGACCTCCGCGAGCAGATCGCGGTGGGTGGCGGCGATGACGCGGAAGTCGGGTTTCTTGAGCTCGCCGCCGCCGACGGGGGTAAAGCCCCCGCCGTCGATCGCGCGCAAGAGCTTCACCTGGATGCGCGGGCCGATCTCGCCCAGCTCGTCGAGAAAAAGCGTCCCGCCGTCGGCGAGGTCGAGATAGCCGTGCTTGTCGATCAGCGCCCCGGAAAAGGCGCCCTTGCGGTACCCGAAAAACTCGGATTCCATCAGCGTCTCGGGGATGGCGCCGCAGTTCACGGGAACGAAGGACCCCGCCCGGCGCGCGCTCAGATCGTGGATCGCGCGCGCCACGAGCTCTTTTCCGGTCCCCGATTCGCCGTAGACGATGACGTTCGCCTCGCAGGCGGCGGCGACCTCGATCAGGTCGAAGACGTGCTGCATCGCGGGGCTCGCCCCGATGATCTCCCCCAGCCGGTCGCGCTCGCGCCGCGGCGGTGCGGGCGGAGGCGCCGAACCGGAAAGCAGGGCGCGGAAGGTCTTTCCCGCCGGAGAAAGGCCGGCAGGGGAGGTCACACCCGGGACCGTCGGTTGCAAAGCAGATCCGCTCATGGACGCTCCAGAGGGTCCAGCAGACAACCCGACAAGACGAAAACGTCTATTAGCAACAAAAGTGCCACCGCCCCCGGAAAAACCGATGCCTCGGATATTTGATGTATAAACAATAGGTTGTTTGAATCGTGGGGCGGCTGGGCTTCGTCCCGGGCCGCCGGCGGGGCGGCGGCGGGCGGTCAAGGGCTTGACGACCCCCCTTCCTCAGCGAGGCGGTTGCGAACGGCGTAGGCGATGAGCTCGGCCGTGTTCGCCAACCCCAGCTTGCGGCCGATGCGGCTGCGGTAGGTGGCGACCGTCTTGGCACTCAAGCCCAGAAGGCGGGCGATCTCGCTCTGCGATCTGCCGGCGGCGAGCAGGATCAGAACCTGGAGCTCGCGGTCGGAGAGGTTCTCGTGGGGCAGCCGGTCCGGCCGGCCTCCGAATTCCCAGGCGAGCTTCTCGGCAAACGAGGCACTCAAGAACCGCCCCCCGGCGGCCACGCGGCGCACGGCCCGGATGAGCTCCTCGGGCGCGCTCTCCTTGGCGAGGTAGCCTGAAGCCCCGGCCTTGAGGGCCCGCAGCGCGAACTGCTCCTCGGCGTAGATGCTGAGCACGAGAACGGGAATCCCGGGCCGCAGACGCTTCAACCGCCTCAAGGCCTCGAGGCCGTCGATCCCGGGAAGCCGGAGGTCGAGCAGGACCAGGTCGAAGCGCAGCGCCCCGAGACGGTCCAAGAACTCTTCGGCGCTCGCGAACTCCGCGGTCACGCGCGCCTCGGCGGACGCCGCGAAGATCTGCCGGATCCCGGCGCGGACCACGGGGTGATCGTCGACGATGACCACATCGATCATAACCCGGCCCCCTTCACCGGAAACGGCACGCGGACCCGCAACCGGCTTCCACCGCCGGAGGGGCGCTCGACGCAGAGCGTCCCGCCGTGCGGCCGGAGCCGCTCGCGCATGCCCGCAAGACCCAGCGCCCCCGGCGGAAATTCGCCTGTTTCCGGAAAGCCCCGGCCGTCGTCTTCCACGGCGAGATCCGCCATCCCGCCCTTCACGCGCAGCGCGATCCGCACGTTTCGGGCTCGGGCATGGCGGGCGACGTTGTTCAGCGCCTCCTGCACGATGCGGAAAAGATCGGTGGCGAGCTCGGCCGGCGCCTCGATTTCCTCGGGGTCGACGCGCAGACGGGCGCAAAGACCGCTGTAGCGGGAGAACTCGCCCGCAAGCCAGGCGAGCGCATCGGCGAGCCCCAGGGTGTCGAGAACCGCCGGTCGCAGCGAGGTCGCGATGCGGCGGATGGAGTTCAGGGCGCGATCGACGATCCCGCGCATGGCGGCCAGCGGCTCGCCCGCCGCCGCCTCAGGCCCGAGGGCCCGCTCGAGCCGGGCGATGGCAAAACGAAGCGCGGTGATCTCCTGGCCGAGCTCGTCGTGGACCTCGCGCGCGATGCGCCGGCGCTCCTCTTCGCGCGCCCGCTCCAGGCCGCAAACCAGACGCTGCAGCTCTTCGCGGAAGCGGCGCTGTTCTTGCTCGGCGCGTCTTCGCAGGACGATATCCCAGATAAGACCCGCCAGCGAGGAAAGCGCCGCCGTGTCCGCCTCGTCATAGTCCACGGCCTTGTTTCCCACCCCGAGGAGAGCGACGACCCGGCCGCGGCGCACGACGGGGACCACAAGCTCGCGCCGAACCGGCACATGCCCCGCGGGAAAGCCCCTGCGGCCGGCACAGGCGGCGAAGTCGTTGTGCACGACCGGCCGTCGTCGGGCAATCCCCTCGGTCCAGATCCCGGCCCGCTCGATCGGGTAGTGCCAGCCCTCGCCCGCGGCGCGGCAGCGGCGCAGGGTATTCGAAGACCAGGCCTGAAGGGAGAGGGCGCCCGCCGCCTCGTCCACGAAGTGGAAAAAGCCGATTTCGCTCTCGGTGACCGCCTCGGCCTCGTCCGACGCCAGACGGAGCAGCTCCCGCAGCCCGATTCGGGAACCAAGCTCGCTCAGCCGCAGCCGGGCTTCCAGGATCCGCTCGGTCCGCTTGCGGGCGGTGATGTCCGCCACCAGGGCGAAGGCGCCCTGGAATCCTCCCGCGGGATCCTCCAGCACCGAGGCGGAGAGGTTCGCCCAGAGGGTTGAGCCGTCGGCGCGGCGGAAGCGTCGCTCGTAGACTTCCTCCTGGCCCGCCTTGCGCTCCTTCATGCGCCGGCGGTGATCGGCCCGGTCCTCGGGAAAAAGGAAATCTTCGACCGGCCGCCCCAGCATCTCGCGGGGCTCCCGGCCCAGCATGGCGGCGAGGCGCTGGTTGACAAAACAGGTGCGCCGCCGGGCGTCCAGGACCCAGACGCCTTCGAGGGCCTTTTCCACGATGCGCCGAAAGAAAATTTCATCGGAGAGCTTCGCCGCAGGGGAGGCGGAAGGCGACTCGCCGCTCACGCATCCCCTCCGGGGAATTCCTCCAGGCCGAGCAGCCGGGCGGCGTTTCCGCCGCAGATCGCCTCGCGCTCGGCCGCGGAGAGACCGCTGGATTCCATTTCCCGAAAATAGCGGGCGGGCGGGATCAGGGGAAAGTCGCTTCCGAAGAGGATGCGCTCGACGCCCACGCTCTGCACGGCGATGCGGTAGACGGCAGACTCATAGAGAAAAGGCGAGGCCGCGGTGTCGAAAGAAAGGCGCCGGAATCGCTCGCGCACCTCCTTTTTCAGAAGACCGTAGAAGAAAAGCCCCCCGCCCCAGTGGGCGAGCACGATTTCGTTTTGCGGAAACCGGCCGGCAAGAGCATAGATCTGGGCCAGGCTGAGAGGGGTCTTTCCGGGGTAAGCGTGGCCGATCGGCTCGTTGGTGTGCAGCAGGACGATGCGGCTTCGCTCGCGGCAGAGATCCATCACCGGAGCCAGGCGCGCCAGCGCCGCCGCGTCCAGCCCGGAGCCGTAAAAGGCGAGCTCCCCGATACCGGCAAGACCGGCATCCAGGCAGCGCTCGGCCTCGCGCGCCGCCTGCGGGCTTGCCGGGTCGAAGCAGCCGAAGCCGATCAGCCGCTTCGGGTGCCGGCTGACCGCCTCGAGGATGGCGTCGTTGTGCCTCCGGAAGCGCTCCGGACTGCGCCAGGGAAAACCGAAGACGACCGCACGATCCACCCCCTGCTCGTCCATGGCCGCAAGCAGCCCGTCTTCGCTCACCAGCCGCGCGGCGGGCCGGCCGTAGAGCAACTCGAACTCGGGTTCCTCGGCGAAATGGCATTGCCGGTCGGCGCATATGGACTCGGGAAAGAGGTGGACGTGGAAGTCGATGATCATTCGCACCGACTTTGCAAATGGAAACGGCTGACCGGTTTCCCGATCAGCCGTCAAGGAGGAGAACAGATGAAGATTTTTTCAGGCTTTGACAAATGTAATATTCAATCTTCATGCCAACACTTACCATGACCGGCGAAGAAAAGCCGAATATCTTTCTTTATCCAACAATTCCAAGAAGATATTTCTGAGTCCCGCCTGCTCCGGCTCGAGCATGAACACGGGTTTAGGAATCCCTGGAATCGCGGCGAAGTTCATTTTTGTAAACAAGGCGCAGGCTTCTTTTATTCAACCATCTGGAATTTTGATTAAAAATGATTTTTCCTCTGTTCAAGAATTTGAACTTCCCCCGGATCCGTCATCCCAGACGCCGGCGATCCCGGCGCCGCAGGATGCACAGAGGCCCTTTTCCATCCGGATGCGGTTGACCTGGAATCCCCAACGCTCGATCACCAACTCCCCGCATTGCGGGCACAGGGTGTTTCCGCCCGCATCGCCGGGGACGTTTCCGGTATAGACGTAACGCAGCCCGGCCGCAAGACCGATCTCCCGGGCACGCTGCAGCGTGGACACCGGGGTGGGCGGCCGATCGGTCAGGCGGTAGGTGGGGTGAAAGCGGCTGACATGCCAGGGGGTGTCGGGGCCGAGGGCGTTGACGAGAAATCCGGCGAGCTTCTCGAGCTCCCCGGGGTCGTCGTTCAAGCCGGGGATGAGCAGTGTGGTCACTTCGAGAAAGATCCCCCGCTCCCGGAGATATCCCAGGGTGTCGAGCACGCCTGCGAGGCGCGCCCCGCAGATCTCGCGGTAGAAGCGGTCATTGAACGCCTTGAGATCGACGTTGGCCGCATCGAGGACCGGGGCGATCCGGTCCACGGCCTCGCGGCTCATGTAGCCGTTGGTGACGAAGATGTTTCTCAAACCCGAATCGCGGGCCATGCGGCAGGTCTCGAGGGCGAACTCGAAGAAAACGGTGGGCTCCGTGTAAGTGTAGGCGATGCTCCGGCAGCCGGTCGCGCGCGCGGCGGCGACCACCTCCTCGGGGGCGGTGGGCGAGCCGGCGATCGCACCCCGGTGATCCGCGGGGTACTGGGCGATGTCCGCGTTCTGGCAGAAGCGGCAGCGGAAATTGCACCCTACGGTGGCGATCGAGTAGGAAAGCGTGCCGGGCAGGAAATGGAACAGCGGTTTTTTTTCCACCGGGTCGACATGCCGGGCGATCAGCCTCCCGTAGACGAGGCTTTCCAATACGCCTTCCCGGTTTTCACGCACGCGGCACAGGCCGCGCTTTCCGGGGTCGATCACACAGCGGTGGTTGCAAAGATGACAGCGGACCTTCTTTTCATCCAGGCGTTCGTAGAGAAGGGCTTCCATCCCTCCCCCCTTTTGTTCCCCTATCCCGGCACCGTCCCCGGGGTTTGGGCGCCTTGGGGGCAGCGCAGGGCGAGCGGCCGGGTGCGCAGCCGGGGCACGAGCACGGCGACCATGCCGACGAAGGCGCCGAAAGGGCAGCGGGCAAGAACCGGATTGCCGACCCGCGAAGCGAGCCTTCCCGCGGACAGGGGGATTTGGCACACCGTGCGCCAGGCGATCGGCACCGGACCGACCACATCGCGGAGCATGGCCTTCAGCTGCCAGAGGCTGAAAAAACGGGCATGGTTGTAAATCGAAGGCCCAAACAGGCCGCGGATGCGGCGCTCGACGCCCTTGATCGCGTAGCGGTTCAGCACCCCGATGAAAATCCGGTTCCTGGCGACGCGGCAGGCCTCGGCGAGCGCCCGGCGTGGGTCGTCCACGAACTCGAGGGTGGTGAAAAGGCAGGCGTGGTGAAAGGCGTTGTCCTCGAAGGGGAGTTCCTCGGCGACCCCGCGGTGCAACTCGGCCCGATGCCCGAGGCGCCGCCGGGCGAACTCCAGCATCGCCTCCGAGGGCTCGATGCCCGCCGCCCGCAGGCCTCGGGCGACGAAGTCCTCCAGGCACATCCCCGTGCCGCAGCCGATGTCGAGGATCGTCTCCCCGGGACGCGGCTGGAGAAGATCGCCAAGCAGCCGCATCTGCGCCCGGAAAACGGTCTCGTTCTCCGGCTTCCGCATCCAGCGCTCGAAGGCGACCGCATCCTGGAAGTCGAAGACGTATCCCATGGGCCTCTGCGTTTCAGGGGATAAAGCCGTCAGGCTCCTGCGCAGGCGTCTGCCCGTTCGCCTCCGCCGCTGAAGGCGCGGCGGGGGGCGGCGGGGGCGATCCCGCGGCGTCCTCGGCGGCGGGGGCGCTGCGTTTTTTGCGGCGCCTCCGGCGCCGCTTTTTCGGCCGCTCCGTCGTCTCGCCGGCCGGGGCGGACTCCGGCGGCGGCGTCGAGGCCGGGGCGGGGACCGCGTCCTCGGCTTCGCAAGGGGCTTCCGGCTCCTGCTCCACCGGCTGGGGCCCGAAACCGAAAAAAGCCCCCGGCACACGCTTTTCCCTGGGTTTGCGCGGCTCGGCCGCGGCTGCCGCGGAAGCCGCCGCGCCGCGGCCCCGCTCCCGGACGCCGCGGCGGCCGGGACGTTCGGCGTCGCGCCGGCTCTCGCGGCGCTCGGTCCTTCGCGGCCGACGGAGGTCCTCCGGCCGCGAGCGGTCCTCGAGAAACCAGTCGTCCTCGGGCCAGACGACCGGAAGGCGGAAGCCGAGAAACGCCTCGAGCGGCTCCAGGTGGTAGACGTACTCCTCGCAGGCGAGCGTGATCGCTTTTCCGGTCCGGCCGGCGCGGGCGGTGCGGCCGATCCGGTGCACGTAATTTTCCGGGTCCTGCGGCACGTCGTAGTTGATGACGTGGCTGACGTCCTCGACGTGGATGCCGCGGGAGGCGACGTCGGTGGCGATGAGGATCCGGACCTCGCCGCTCTTGAAGCGTTCCATCAGCCGGAAGCGCTTGCGCTGGGGCAGATCCCCGGTGATCCCCTCGGCCGGATGTCCGTTGCGTTGCAGGCGCCGCGCCAGGCGCTCGGCCTCGATCTTCGTGTTGACGAAGATCAGCATGCGGCTGAAGGACTCGCGCTGCAGGATGCCGAGCAGGAGGGAAAACTTGCGATCGCTGCCGACGTGAAAGAGGCTTTGGTCGATGCCGGCGACGGTCACCTTGTCGGGGACGACGGAGATGAACTCCGGCAGGTTCATGAACTCGTAGGTGAGCTCGAGCACGCGGTGGGAAAGGGTCGCCGAAAAAAGCATCGACTGGCGCTTCTCGTAGGAGGGAAGCTTGCGCAGCAGGAAGCGCATGTCTTTTTCGAAGCCGAGATCGAGCAGCCGGTCGGCCTCGTCGATCACGAGATAGCGGATCTCGCGCGTCTTGAAGATCCCCTGCTTGTAGTAGTCGATGATCCGCCCGGGGGTGCCGATGACGATGTCCACGCCTTTGCGCAGATCCTCGGCCTGCTCTTTGTAGTCGATCCCGCCGACGACCTCGAGCAAGGAAAGGCCCGTATAACGGCCGAGCAGCCTCGCCTCCTCGACGATCTGGCGCGAGAGCTCACGCGTGGGGGCGAGGATGAGGGCCTGCGGCAAAGACGGGCGCTCTTCCCGGCCGAGCAATCCGGCGAGCACGGTCACCAGAAAGGCGGCCGTTTTGCCGGTGCCGGTGTGCGCCTGGCCGGCGACGTCACGGCCCGCGAGCAGGACCGGCAGGGCCTCGGCCTGGATCGGAGTGCAGTATTCGAACCCGGCGTCCGCAAGCCCCCGCAGGATCTCGGGCGGAAGGGGGAAGGAATCGAAACGGGTGGTGGTGAGGAATTCGGGTTTCGGGGCCCGGGGAGGTTCGGAGGAGGCCTCGATCGGCTCGCTCGGGCCCTGCGGTTCATCGTTCATCGCCGGGGAATCGCCTTTCGCCTCGGAAGTCGGCCGCCCCACGGAAAGCGCCGCGCGGCAGGGCCGCAAGGCGGGTGCCGATCGACAGGCCGCCTTTTCCGGGGAGGGCTGCGGCGACAGATTATAGCCTTGTTTCAGGAATTTGCAAGCCGATCAATTGACTTTCGCAATCAAACGCCCTTATATCTGGAAAAAGCCCCAGGGGAGATGACGCGGTGCAATTGTGGACGACTTCTCCCCCCGGCGGAAACAGAATGGACTTTTTCAAAGTTCTCGATATCGCGCAGGTCCTTGAGCTGCGCGCCGAATTCGGTCGGGTTTCCATAGAGGAGGTGTTTCTCGAAGAGGCGCTCGACCGGGTTCTGGCCCGGGAAGTGCGCGCTCCCGAAGACCTCCCGCCGTTTGCCCGCTCGACGGTCGACGGCTTCGCCGTCCGCGCCGCCTCGACCTTCGGGGCGGGCGAGGGAAACCCCGCCTGCCTGACCCTCGTCGGCGGCGTCGGCATGGCGGAGGTGCCGCGGATCCGCCTCGGCCCCGGCCAAGCGGTCCGGATCGCCACGGGGGCCATGCTCCCCGAGGGCGCCGACAGCGTGGTCATGGTCGAACATGCCGAGGTGCTCGATGAGACCTCGATCGAGGTCTTCCGCAGCGTGGCTCCCGGGCAGAACGTGATCGCCCGCGGCGAGGACTTCGCGGCCGGCGCCGTGGTCGCCCCGGGCGGAAGACGGCTCAGGCCCCAGGATCTAGGGGCTCTCGCCGCTTTCGGCCGCCTGCGGGTCACCGTCTTTCGGCGTCCCGTCGTCGGCATCCTCTCGACCGGCGACGAAATCGTGCCCGCGACCGAGTCTCCCGGCCCGGCACAGATCCGCGACGTCAACCGCTACAGCCTGGCCGGCCTCGTGCGGCAGGCGGGATGCATCCCGCAGCCCCTCGGGATCGTCGGCGACCGCTTCGAGGCGCTGCATGCCGCCTGCCGCGAGGCGCTTGCGGCCTGCGACGTGCTGCTCCTTTCGGGGGGAAGCTCGGTCGGCACCCGCGATTTGACGGTGGAGGCCCTGCAGGCCTTCGCCGACTCCCGCATCCTGGTCCACGGGATCGCCATCAGCCCCGGCAAGCCCACCATCCTCGCCCGCGTGGGCGACAAGGCGGTCTGGGGGCTGCCCGGCCATGTCGCCTCGGCGATGATCGTCTTTGCGCGCATCGTGCGGCCCTTTTTGCTCTCGCTTGCAGGCCTCGCTCCGGAAGAAGAGCGGGAATACCGCCTGCCGGCGCGCCTGGACCGCAACCTCGCCTCGGCCCAGGGACGGACCGACTTCGTCCGGGTGCGTCTCGAGCGCCGCGACGGGCAGTGGTGGGCCGAGCCCGTGCTCGGCAAGTCGGGGCTGATCCAGACGCTCGTCCACTCCGAGGGTCTCGTGGAAATCCCCGCTTTCTGCGAGGGCCTCGAACGGGGGGCCGCGGTCGAGGTGATTCTTTTCTGAGCCGAAGAATCCGGAGGAAACGAAATCGGTGTCCCGCAACGTCTACCTGAACATGAAAACCCTCGCCGAGGCGCGGCGGCTCGTCTGCGCGCGGCTCGGCCCCCTGGGAAACCTCGAGAGCGAAACCCTCCCCGTCCCCGAGGCCGTGGGGCGGGTGCTCGCCGAGCCGGTCTATGCCGCCCTCTCCTCGCCCGCCTACCCTGCGGCGGCGATGGACGGGATCGCCGTGCGCGCCGAGGCGACCTTCGGGGCGAGCGAGGGCCGCCCCCTGCGGCTCGTGCTGGGAAAGGAAGCCTTCTGGGTCAACACCGGAAACCCCCTCCCCGCGGGGACCGATGCGGTCATCATGGTCGAGCAGGTCCGCGTCGAAAACGACCGCGAGGCGCTGATCGAAGCCCCGGCCTTTCCCTGGCAGCACGTGCGAAAAGTGGGCGAGGACATCGTGGCGACCGAGCTGCTTTTTCCGAGCCGCCATCGCCTTACGCCCTACTGCGTCGGCGCCCTGCTCGCGGGCGGGGTGTTTCGCGTCCCGGTGTGGAAACGGCCCCGGGTCCGAATCGTACCCACCGGCTCCGAGCTGCTCGACTGGCAGACGACGCCGCTCTCCGAGCTCCGTCCCGGACGGATCCTGGAGACCAACTCGTTTCTGCTCGAGGCGCTCCTCAACCAGGCCGGAGGCTCGGCCCGCCGCCGGCCGCCCGTCCCCGACGACCGCGCCCGGATCCGCCGCGAGATCGAAGCGGCCGCGGCCGAGGGCGACGATCTGGTGATGATTCTCGGCGGCTCCTCGGCCGGCTCCGAAGACCACGCGCGCGCGGTCATCGCCGAGGGCGGCGAGGTCCTGATTCACGGGGTGGCGATGATGCCCGGAAAGCCCGTCGTCGTCGGCCTCGTCGGCCGAACCCCCGTCTTCGGGATCCCCGGCTACCCGGTGTCGGCGATCCTCGCCTTCGAGGAGCTCGTCGTCCCCTTGCTCTGCGCCTGGCTCGGCCAGCCCGAGCCCGCGCGCGAAACGGTGACCGCGCTGCCCACCCGCAAAATCCCCTCGCGGCTCGGGATCGAGGAGTTCGTGCGCCTCAAGTTGGGCGAGGTCGGCGGACGCGTGGTGGCGACCCCGCTGCCGCGGGCGGCCGGCTCGATCACCTCGATCACGGAGGCCGACGGCATTCTGCGCATCCCCCCCGGCACCGAAGGTGTGGCCGAAAACGAGCCCGTGCGGGTCGAGCTGCTGCGGCCCCGCGCGGAGCTGGCGCGTACCCTCGTGGCGGTCGGCAGCCACGACAACACGCTCGATGTCCTGGCCGATCTCCTCAAGGCGGGCCCGGACCGCATTCACCTCTCCTCGAGCCACGTCGGCAGCCTGGGGGGGTTGATGGCCATCAAGCGCGGGGTCTGCCACCTCGCCGGGTGCCATCTGCTCGACCCGGCCGACGGTCGTTACAACGTTTCCTACATCCGCCGCTACCTGCCGGACCGGACGGTGCACCTGGTCCATCTCGTGGAGCGCGAAAACGGCCTGATCGTCGCCCGCGGCAACCCGCGGGGCATCCGCGGGATCGAAGACCTCACCCGGCCCGAGGTCTCCTTCGTCAACCGCCAGGCGGGCTCGGGGACGCGCATCCTGCTCGACTGGCGCCTCGCCCAGCTCGGCATCGATCCGGCGGCCATCCGGGGCTATGGAAACGAGGAGTTCACCCACATGGCGGTCGCGGTTGCGGTGGCAAGCGGAGCGGCCGACGCGGGGTTGGGGATTTACGCCGCCGCCCGGGCGCTCGGGCTGGATTTCATTCCCGTCGTCACCGAAAGCTACGAACTGGTGATTCCTTCGGAGCAGCGGGAGGCGCTTCCCGTGCGGGCGCTGCTCGAGGTGATCGCCTCGGCCGAGTTCCGCCGTCGCGTGGAAGCCCTGGGGGGCTACCATACCGCGCGCACGGGGCAGGAGCACACGATCGGCCCCGGCGGCTTCTGCCCGGGAAATTGACTTTCGATCGCCGTGTATTAAGATCGAGGCACCTTCCGTACGCCGTCCCCGAAGGCGGCGGCTCCCGAGATCGAGGCACGCGGTTCAAGGAACATGGGGCAGAAACGGGACTACTACGAGGTGCTGGGCGTCAGCCGCAACGCCACCGAGGAGGAGCTGAAATCGGCCTACCGCAAGCTGGCCCTCCGCTATCATCCCGACCGCAACCCCGGAGACCGGGAGGCCGAGGAGAAATTCAAGGAAGCGGCCGAGGCCTACGAGGTCCTGCGCGACCGCGACAAGCGCAGCCTCTATGACCAGTACGGTCACGCGGGGCTCGAGGGCGCCGGCTTCTCCGGCTTCGGCGGCTTCGAGGACATCTTCTCGAGCTTCGGCGACATCTTCGAGGAATTCTTCGGCTTCGGCGGCCGCGGCCAGGGCCGCAGCCGCACCCAGCGCGGGGCCGATCTGCGGGTCGATCTTTCGCTCACTTTCCAGGAAGCGGCCTTCGGCACCGAGACCGAAATCGAGGTGACCAAGCGCGAGCGCTGCTCCGCCTGCCACGGCTCCGGCTGCGAGCCGGGTCACGGCCCCGAGCTTTGCCGCGCCTGCGGGGGAAGCGGGCAGATTTCGCGCTCCCAGGGCTTTTTCACCATCCGCACTTCCTGCCACGTCTGCCGGGGCGCAGGCCAGCTGATCACGCATCCCTGCACGCGGTGCCGGGGTGTGGGGCAGGAAACGGTGCGCAAGCGCGTGGCGGTCAAGATCCCCGCGGGGGTCGACAACGGCTCGCGGCTGCGCCTGAGCGGGGAGGGGGAAGCGGGCGCCCTGGGCGGCCCTCCGGGGGATCTCTACGTCTTCATCCATGTCCAGCCGCACGAGTTCTTCGAGCGGCGCGAAAACGATCTGCTCTGCCGCGTGCCCATCTCCTTCGTGCAGGCGGCCCTGGGCGACACGATCGCGGTCCCCACGCTGAACGGCTCCAAGTCCCTCGAGATCCCCCGGGGCACCCAGCCGGGAGACGTCTTCACGATCCCCGGCGAAGGGATCCCCTCGCTGCGCACGCGTCGCCGGGGGGATCTCATCGTGCAGGTCGACATTCGGACGCCGACCCAACTCTCCAAGCGCCAGGAAGAGCTGCTGCGGGAGTTCGCCCGCCTGGAAAAGGGCAAGCTTACGACGCGCATCAAATCCATGTTCAAGGGCGACACGGCCCGCTGAAGCCGGGAGTCGCCGCCGCTCAAGCGTCTCAAGAGGACTGGATGTACGAGCTGAAGATCGTGACGCGCTTCGCCGCCGCCCACCGTTTGGCCCTGGTCGGCTCCCGCTGCGAAAACCTCCACGGACACAACTGGAAGATCGAAGTCGCGATCGCGGGGGAGAAACTCGACCCGGCCGGGGTCCTGCTCGATTTCGGCGTCCTCAAGGAACGCGTGCGCGGGATCGTGGAGCGGCTGGACCACCGTTTCCTGAACGAGCTCGGGCCGTTCGCCGCGGGGCAGCCTTCCTCGGAGCGCATCGCCGCCTTCGTCGCCCACGAACTGGCTCGGGAACTCCAGGAACCCGGCCTGCGTGTGAGCCGGGTGAGCGCCTGGGAGTCGGAGGACGCCTGCGCGACCTACATTCTTCCGGCCCCGGCTTCGCGGATCAGGAGGCAGGTCCGCCCGAAACGCCGCCGAGTTCCCGCCAGCGCGCGAAGAGCTCCTCGCGGGTGACGATCGCGCTCGCCTGCGGCACCGCAGCGCGGATGGCCTCGAGTCCGCCCTCCTGACGGTCGACGAGGACGACGGCGCAGCAGACTTCGAAGCCCTCGGAGCGCGCCCGCTCGACCGCGGTCAGGGTCGAGCCCCCCGTGGTCGCCACGTCGTCGACCACGGCGAGCCTTTCTCCGGGGTTCAGATCCCCCTCGATCCAGCGCACCATGCCGTGATCTTTTTGGGTCTTGCGCACCGAGAAGGCCTTGAGCGGCCGTCCCCGGAGCTCGGAGACGAAAGCCGCGGCGAAGGCGACGGGGTCCGCGCCGAAGGTGAGCCCCCCGACGGCGCTGACCCCGGCGCCGGCGAGCGCCTCGAAGACGAGCTGCCCCACGAGGAACATCCCCCGCGGGTGCAGGGTGGTCGGCTTGCAGTTCACGTAGTAACGGCTCATGCGGCCGGAGACGAGCCGGAAGACCGGCTCCGGGCGGTATTGGAAGGACTTGCGGCACAAGAGATCGATCAGTTCGCGTTTCATCTCCGCCCGTTCCATCCGCCGCCTCCCGCCTTGACCCTGCGCTCCGGTTGACGATATAAAAAGCCCCCACCCCTCGGGGATGACGCCCTCGTGTAAGGGGAGAGGGTGGAGGCTTTGAGCAAGAAAAACCGCGTTCGGCCCTCCTTGAACTCGCCCGCCTTTCTATCAGGCCCGGGCCCCGGGGTCAACGCCCGCAGGTTCCGAAAAGGTCGACCATGCCTCGTTCCGTGATCGCCGCCCTCCTGGGAGCGGCGCTGCTGGCGGCCGTGCCGGCCGCCTTGGCCCAGCCTCCGGATACCCCCCTCACCTTGCGGGAAGTCGTCGAGCTCGCGCTGCAGGCGAACCTCGCCTTGAAGCGTTCCGCCGAAGAGATCCTCGCCGCCGAGGCCCAGCGGCGGGTCAGCCTCTCCCGTTTTCTGCCCTCGCTCGGGATGAGCTACAACGCCGTGCACCGCAACCGGGAACGGGTCTCGGTCAGCCCGCTCACGGGCCGGGAGGTCGTCAGCCTCCCCGAGGACCAGTACACGTTCACGACCAGCCTCACCCAGCCCCTCTTCACCGGTTTCGGGCTGATCCAGGAATATCGCCTGGCGGAGCTCGGCTTCGACCGCGCCGAGGTCGCCCTCAAGCTCGCCCGGCAGGACGTCATCCTCGACGCCCAGAGCGCCTTCTTTCAGGTCCTCAAAACCCAGCAACTCCTCGAAGTGGCCCGGCAGACGGTCGCCTCGATCGCCGCCCAGCGCGACGTGGCCGAGAATTTCCACCGCGTGGGGCTCACCCCGCTGAACGACCTGCTGCAGAGCGAGGTCCAGCTCGCCAACGCCAAGCAGCAGCTCACGAGCGCCCAGAACGACCTCGACATCGCCCGCGCCCGGTTCAACACGCTGCTCCGGCGTCCGGTCGGAGCCGCGGTCCGGCTCGTCGAGGAGACGGAGTTCGCGCAATTGGACTGGCGGCTCGAGCAGTGCCTCGAGGAAGCCGCGAAGGGCCGCCTCGAGCTCGAGATCGCCGGCCTCGACATCGCCATCGCCGAGCGGCAGGTGCGCCTGACGGAAAAGGATTTCTACCCCGCGATCAACCTCACCGGCGCCTACGTCCGCACGGGCGACCGCTGGGACGTGGACGGCGGCGAGGGGATCTCCGACGCGGCGGGATGGAACGTCCAGGCGACGGCCACCTGGGAGTTCTGGCAATGGGGACGCACGGCCTACGGGCGGCGCGAAAAGCTCGCCCGGCTTTCGCAGTCCAAACTGCGGAAAACCGAAATCGAGGACGCCATCCGTCTCGAGGTCCAGCAGGCGTACCTGAAGGCGCGCGAAGCCGAGCAGAACATCGCCACCGTCGAGCGGGCGGTGGCGCAGGCGAAGGAAAACCTGCGCATCACCGAGGAGCAGTACCGCGAGCAGGTCGCCACCCAGACCGATGTCCTCGTCGCGCGCACGCTGCTGACGCAAACCGAGACGAACTACACCAACGCGCTCTACGACTTCAAGATCGCCAAAGCCATTCTTTTCCGGGCCATGGGCCGCAACCCCTTCGAGTGATGGCACCCCCGGCGGAGCCCCCCCTGATCCGCCTCCGCGGCGTCAGCGTCTTCTACGGCAACCGCCCGGCGCTCGAGGAGCTCGATCTCGAGGTCGGAAAAAACGAGCGCCTCTGGATCACCGGGCCGAGCGGAGCGGGCAAAACCACGCTCTTGCGCCTGCTCTGCGGCGCCGTCCGCGCCGCCCGGGGGGAAGTGGAAGTCGACGGGGTGCGGCTGGACCGCGCCGGCCGGCGGGATCTCGAACGGCTGCGCCGCCGCCTGGGGATCGTCTTCCAGGATCCGCGGCTGATCGCCGGTTTCACCCTGCACGAGAACCTCGTCCTCGGGCTCGAGGCCTGCGGCGAGCGCCCCGAGCGGATGGGGCCGAAAATCGAGCGCATGCTGGCCCGGGTCGGTCTCGCCGGGCGCGGCGCCTCCTTTCCTACCGCCCTCTCCGGAGGGGAACAGCAGCGCGCGGCGGTCGCCCGCGCGCTCGTGCGCGAGCCCCGCCTCCTGCTGGCCGACGAGCCGACGGGAAACCTGGACCCGGCCTCCGCCCGCGCCGTGGCCGAGCTTCTCGAAGAGGCCTGGATCCGGGGGGCGACGCTGCTGATCGCCACCCACGACCCGGAACTCGCCGCCCGGCCGGGCGGCAGGCTGCTGCGCCTCAAGCGCGGCCGGATCGCCGTGGAGGCCCCATGACGCCCGGCTCGCTCCGGCGCCTGGCCGCCGACCTGCGCGCCCACCGGCTGCTGCACGCGGTGACCGTGCTCACGGTGACGCTGGCCACGCTGATCTCGGGGGCGACTTGGCTGGCCGCCTCGCAGGCGAAAGCGGCGCTCGAGGTCTGGCGCCGGGAAACGCGGATCCTCGTCTACCTCCGCCCGCTCCCTCCCGAAGACCGGGTCGGCCTTCAGGTCGGGCTGGAGGCGCTCGGGGGCGTCCGTGCCGTGACCTTCCTGCCCCGCGAGGAGGCCTATCGCGAACTCCAGGGTTTCTATCCGCACCTGGCGCTCCTCTTCGATCCCCTCGAGGATCCCCCCCTGCCCGACGCCTTCGAGGTGGAGCCCCGGGAAACCGCCCTCGCTGCGGTCGAGCGGCTGGCGGAGGCGATCCGCGCTCTGCCGGAGGTCGAGGAAGTCGCCTATGGCCGGCGCCGGCTCGAAGCTCTGCAGGCGTTTGTCGATTTTCTGCAAAGCGGCGGCCTTCTGCTGCTCGGCCTGTCGTTTCTCACCGCCGCCTCCATGGTCGCGGCGACGACCCGGCTCGTGCTCCACGCCCGCCGCGAGGAGATCGAGCTCCTCGATCTCTTCGGCGCAGGTCCCGTCCTGCTCCACGGGCGCTTCCTGCTGGGCGGTGTGCTCCACGGGCTCGCCGGCGGCCTGCTGGGCTTGGGTTCGTTGCGGCTGCTCTACGACGCCCTCCTGCCGGCCGCCGAAGGGCTCGCCCGGGCGGCGGGGCTCACGCTGCGGTTTTTCTCGCCGGTCGAATCCGCAGCTATGGTTGTCGGCGCCGTCCTCGTCGGGGCGATCGGCGCCGTCTGCCCCCTGCGGCGGGCGCGCGTCGCGGTGCTTCTGGCGCTCGCCGCGGGGATCCTCGCCGCGGCCCAGACGCCGACGTCGGCCGCCGGGGATCCGCAGCCCGTCCCCCTCGAACGCGAGGCCGAAGTGCTGCGTCGGGAACAGCGGGAACTCGAAGCCGACCTCGAGCGGCTGGAGCGCCGCGAGACCGACCTCGCGGCCGGCCTCGAACGGGCGGCCCGGGAGCTCGGCGAAGCCCGCCGGCGCGTCGCGGCCGCCCGGGCGGATCACGAGGTCCTCGAGCACCGTCTGCGCCTGCTCGAGGAGGCGCGCGAGGATCTCGGCCGACGCCTCGGGGCGTTGCAGCGGGAGCTTTTCCGGCGCCTGCGGGCGCTCTACGGGCTCAACCGACTGGGGGCCGGAGCGGCCGGCGGCCCGCACGCCCTGTCTCCCGCCGGGGTCGTACGCGCCGAGGCGGGACTCGCGCGGCTTCTCGCGCACGACGCCCGGCTGCTCGCCATGCTTCGGGCGGACGCCGAGGCGCTCGCCGCCCTGGAGGCTGAAATCGCCGCCGCAAGCGAGCGGTTGCGGAGGAACCTCGTGCGGACCGAGCAGGAAGTCCGCGCCCTCGAGCAGGCCGCCGCCGCGCGCGAGCGGCTGCTCACGAAGATCCGCGGCGACCGCGACGCCCGCCGCATCGCCGCCGTGCGGCTCGGGGAGGCAAGCGGGCGGCTCGAGGAAGAGATCCGCCGCCGCGCCGCCGGCCGGGCTTCCGGGCAGGAGCTCTCCCCCCGTTTCCCCGGGCCGCCGCTGTCGGAAGCAAAGGGCTTGCTTCTCTTTCCGCTTCAGGGTAGCATCAATCACTGGCGCATTCTGCCGCCGCGACCGGGGTTCGCCTCCGCCGAATCTCCTCAGGGAATCGAAATCGCCGCTGCGCGCGGCGAGCCGGTCCGGGCCGTGCACGACGGCGTCGTCCTCTTCGCCGACTGGTTCGGCGGTTACGGCAACATGATCATCATCGACCACGGGGATCACTTCTACTCCCTCTACGCCCACCTCGAAGACCTCTTCACCGCCCCGGATCGCCCCCTTGCGGCCGGCGACGTCATCGCCACCGTCGGCGATTCGGGCGTCCTGGGGGGAAGCAGCCTGTACTTCGAACTGCGGCATCGCGAGCGGAGTCTCGACCCCCTGGAATGGTTCCCGCGGCAGTAACCGGGAAAGCGTCCGGGGGCGGATCGCCCCCGGCAAGGAGCGGCCGACCATGAAACCCAGGATTGCCCGACCCGTTCGCCTGTGGGTCATCATGCTGATCGCGCTCGCGGCCTGGATGGCGAGCGCCGCTTTTCAGCGCGCCGATTCCGCCGGCAAAGAGCAGCTCTACGAGCAGCTCAAGATCTTCTCCGATGTGCTCGAGCTGATCCAGCGGGACTACGTCGACGAGGTCGATCCCAAGGATCTCATCCAGAAGGCCATCCAGGGGATGCTCCAGGGGCTCGATCCCCATTCCTCGCTGCTTCCCCCCGACGCCTACGAAGACCTCCAGATCGACACCAAGGGCAAGTTCACGGGGATCGGCATCCACATCACCCTGCAGAACGGCTTCGTCACCGTCATCTCCCCGATCGAGGACACCCCCGCCCACCGGGCGGGGATCGAGCCGGGCGACCGCATCATCAAGGTGAACGGCCAGCTCACGAAGGACCTGCGCGAGGCGGTCCGCCTGATGCGCGGGCCCAAAGGGTCCAAGGTCACCGTAACCATCCTGCGCGAAGGGGTGAAGAAGCCGATCGACTTCGAGATCACCCGCGACGAAATCCCGATCCTGAGCGTGAAGCATATCCTGCTCCGTCCCGGCTTCGGCTACGTGCGCATTTCCAACTTCACCGGGACGACGACCCAGGATTTCGAAAAAGCGCTCGAAAAGCTCGAGTCCTCGGAGCCGCCGCTCAAGGGCCTGATCCTCGATCTGCGCAACAACGGCGGCGGGCTGCTCAACCAGGCGATCAGCATCGCCGACGAGTTCCTCGATCAGGGGACGATCGTGTCCATGAAGGGACGCGACAAACGCAACACCAAGGTCTTCAGCGCCACCGCCTCGCGCAACCCCCGCACCTACCCCATGGTGGTTCTGATCAACGGCGGCACCGCCAGCGCTTCGGAGATCGTGGCCGGCGCCCTCCAGGACCAGAAACGCGCCCTGATTTTGGGCACGACCTCCTTCGGCAAGGGCTCGGTGCAGACCGTGGAGACGCTGCGCGACGGCTCCGGCGTCAAGCTGACCATCGCCCGCTATTACACCCCGAGCGGACGCTCGATCCAGGCCAAGGGCATCGAGCCCGACATCGTGCTCAAGTTCCGGCGTCTCGACGAGTCCGAGACCACCGGCGGCGAGGAGGGAACCGTCAAGGAGAAGGACCTCGAAAACCATCTCGCGGACGAAGGCGCCGCGCGCCCGCCGCGGCCGGAGAAGCCGCAGACGAAACCCGAGGACGACGCCAAAAAGCGCCTGAAAGAGGCCGAATCGCGGGTCGGGCCGCTCCAGGTGGAAGCCCTGCAAAACGACAACCAGATCATGCGGGCGCTCGAAATCCTGATCGGCCACGACGTGCTGCGCCAGGCCCGGCGCTGACCTCCGCTCATGGCCTTGACGCCGTCCCCCTCGCGCCGGCGGCCGCGGCGAAAAAGACCCTCGCGGAGAAAGCCCTTCTCGCCCTGGTCGCGCCGACTGGGGTGGGCGGCTTGCTTTCTGGGATTGACGGCGGCCCTCCTCTGGGGGATGCACCGCTTGCTGGGTCCCCCCGCCGGGCCGCAAGGTTCCCCTCCGGCGCGGGCCCTCGCCCGGAGCATCCCACCGGCTTCCGCCTCCGGGTCGGCGCCGCCGGCGCCGACGCTCGGCGCTCCCGGCCGCAAGGCCCCCTCCGCTCCGGCACAGCCCAAAGCAAGCCCTCGGTCCCCGACCCCCGCCGAGGGGGAACTCCTCGCCGCGCTCCCGACCGTTCCGCCTCCGGAGGCGCCCGTTCCCCGCGGGCTTCCCCGAGTCGCTCTGATCATCGACGACATCGGCTACGATCGGCCGCTCGCCGAGAAGCTGATCGCCCTCGAGGCCCCGCTCACCTTCTCCGTGCTGCCTCACAGCCCGCACCAGAAGGCGCTCGCCCGCCTCGCCCACGAGCGGGGCCGCGAGATCCTGCTCCACCTGCCGATGGAGCCGCTCGAGTACCCGACGATCCAGCCGGGCCCGGGGGCGCTCTTGTCTTCGATGACGCCCGATCAACTCCTCGCGGAAGTCGAGCGGAACCTTCAAGCCGTGCCCTATGTCCGCGGGGTGAACAACCACATGGGCTCGCGCCTCACGGCCGATCCCGACCGCATGAACCAGGTCTTCTCCGCCCTGCGGCGGCACGGGCTCTTCTTCGTGGACAGCCGCACGACCGAGGAAAGCGCCTGCCTTGCGGCGGCGCGGCTTTTCCAGGTGCCCTTCGCTCGGCGGGACGTCTTTCTCGACCACCGACCCGAGCCCGAGTTCATCCGCCGCCAGCTGGCATCCCTCGTGCGCCTGGCTCGGCGCCAGGGCGAGGCGATTGCCATCGCCCACCCGCACCCGGCGACCTATGAGGTGCTGCGGGGGGAGCTGCCGCGGCTGAAAGCGGAGATCGAGTTCGTCCCCGCCTCACGACTGGTCCGGCTCATCGAGTAAGGCCGCCGGGGGGTCCGGCGGGGGCTGCAGCATGGCGTGCAGGGAGGCGGGCTCGAGCAGGTGAAACCCGCAACGCGCAAAGCTCACGAGATCCCGGTCCTTCAGAGCGACCGGGGCGCCCTCCAAGCGCCGGCCGTTCACCCAGGTGCCGTTGGTGGAGCCGAGATCCTGGAGCCGGACTCCGTCGCTGCGGATTTCGATCCGTGCATGCTCCTTGGACACCGCGGGGTCGGGCACGATGAAGTCGCAGCCCGCCGCACGGCCGACGGAGAAGAGGTCTTCGCGGCCGGCCGCGTGAACCCCCTTGACCAGAGGGTAGATCGCCGTCCGCAGGCTCTCGGAGGCCAGCACGCCTCCGGCCGCCTGCTCGGCCGGCTGAAACAACACGGTGCGGTTCAAGGCCGGCGAGCCGCCGCGGCCCGGGCCGCCGAGAGTCCCCTCGAGGATCCCCGAGCCGGCCAGCACCGGCCGCCGGAGAAACGCCGTGAACTCGGCGGCGGAAAGCGACCCGGCCAGCTCCTGGAGCACGGCGAGGGCAACGCGCCCTCCGGCGTTGATGAGCCGGGAAACCCCTTCCGCGGGCGGCTCCCGCAGGGGGGGCGAAACCCCGCCCGTCGCGGTTTTTCCTGCAGATCGGCGGAAGAACATCGGCGTCCCTCCGGCGGGGGCCCGTCGTCTTCGGCCCCCGCCCGAGTTGGGTGTCCCCCGATTTGACCCCCACGGCGAATCGATCGTAGGATAAAGACTTTCCGGAGGATCTATCGCCCTTTCGGCGCTTTTGCTTGAGCCGTTTTCGGTCAAGGGGGCGAAGGCGAAGGCTTGGGTCATGGTGCGGGTGGTTCTTGTCGTGCTGCTCATGGCGGTTCAGCTGCTCGCCGGCTTCGGGGAGGATCTGGCCCTGCGTTTGCAACCCGCCAGGGAGGGCGAGCGGGCGGTCCTCACCCTGCGGGCCGACCGGTTTTGGAGAGCGCCGGACGGAGAGGAGTTCCTGCCGGGGGAGATCGTGGTCGGATTCCGCCGGACCCTCACCGCGGATGACTTGCAACGGATCCGGCAGTTCGCGGCGCGGCGGGGGGATTTCCTGCCGCGCGAAATCTCCGCCGCCCTGCTCCTGGGTCTCTGGGCGATCGTCTTCCTCCATTGTTATCTCTTCGCGCTGCGGGAGGGGGGGGTCCGCCGGCGCGTTTCGCTTTCGCTGCTGCTCTCGCTTTTGATCCTGCAGACGGCGGTCTTCAAGGGAATCCTCGCCTTCACCACCCTTCCGATCCAAGCGCTGCCGATCGTGCTCCTGCCCTTTCTGGTCGTCGGGCTGCGACAGGGCCGACCCGCGGCGCTCGGTGCCTTTCTTGCGGGCTTTCTGCTCTGCCTGCCGCTCTTCGAGCGTTCCCTCGAAACCGCCGGGGGGTTTCTCCTTGCCGGGACCGCGGCCGTCATGTTCGCCCCGCAGGATCTTCGCCTCCGAAAGGCCCTCGTCCCCGCCTTGGGAATCGGTCTGTTGCACACGCTCTGGGTCGGCATCGAGCGGGTCGAGGGACTCGCCCTCCCTGCCGGGGTTTCGCTCGCGGAGCTCGGAGAGCGCCTCGCCGCCGCCGCCTGGGCCGAGCCGAGCCTCGGGGCGGGGTTGGCCGTCCCGGCGGCGGCCGGGCTGGCCCGGGTGCTGCTGCCGGGGCTGCGCGCCCTGATGGACGTGGGTTCGCTGCTCACCCTGCGCCGGTTCGCCGACCTCGAGCATCCGCTGCTCAAGAAACTCTTTGCGGAGGCCCCGGGGACCTATCAGCACTCCCTCAACGTCGCCTACCTCGCCCAGGCCGCCGGCGAGGCGATCGGCGCCGACGGGGTTCTGCTGCGCGTGGGGGCCTATTTTCACGACATCGGCAAGTTGGACCGCCCCGAGGCCTTCGTCGAAAATCAGCGAAACGGCATCAACCCCCACGACGACCTCGACCCGCGGGAGAGTTGCACCATTCTCTTCGAGCACGTCACCCGCAGCCGGACCGTCTGCCGCGCGGCCGGCCTGCCGGGACCCGTCCGGGACCTCGTCGCCCAACACCACGGAACCCAACTCGTCGAGTATTTCTACCAGAAGGCCCTCGCTCGATCTCCCCAGGCGGCGCTGCACGAGCAGGAGTTCCGTTACCCCGGCCCGAAACCGCGCAGCCCGGAGGCGGCCTTGCTGATGATCGCCGATGCCGTCGAGGCCGCCTCGCGCACGCTCGAACGGCCCGGCCGCGAGGCGTTCGAGGAGCTCGTGCGGCGGATCGTGCTCGGACGCATCGCCGACCAGCAGTTCTGCGAGTGCGTCCTCGACACCCAGGAGATCGACGCCGTGATGCGCGCCCTGGTCGACGCCCTGGAGGCCGCCTTCCACGGACGGATCGTCTATCCCTGGCAGCGATCCACCGTCGCCCGGAAGCCCTGAGCCGCCCGCCGCTTGCACGACGTCTTCGCCCGTGATACACAGACAGCCTTTTTGCGGGGGCCCCTGCGGGTCCCGAAAGCGTTTTCCCGAAAGGATCGCCCCATGGCCAGGGTCTGGCTCGACGGCAACGAAGCGGTCGCCCGCGGGGCGGTAGCGGCCGGCTGCCGCTTTTTCGCCGGCTATCCGATCACCCCGGCGACCGGCATCCTCAATCACATGCTCGCCCTGCTCCCTCCGGCGGGCGGGATCTGCCTGCAGGGCGAGGACGAAATCGCCTCGATCGGTTTCTGCATCGGGGCCTCCATGGCGGGCCTGCGGGCGATGACGGCGACCTCGGGGCCGGGGATCAGCCTCTACAGCGAGCAGATCTCCTTCGCCGTGGGCAGCGAGATCCCGCTGGTCATCGTCGACGTCCAGCGGCTGGGGCCCTCGACCGGCTCGGCGACCCGCGGCGCGGACGGCGACATCCAGTTTCTGCAGTGGGGCAACAGCGGCGGACTGCCCGTGGTCGTCTACGCCCCGGTCGATGCCGCCGACTGCTTCCGGCTGGTTCAAACCGCCTTCCACACCTCCGATGCGCTTCGGACCCCGGTCTTCATCGCCTCGAACAAGGAAATCGCCCTCACGCGCGAAAGCCTGGACGAAGCGGCCCTCCCCGTTCTGCCGCCGGGCGGGCGGCCCTCCCCCCCGGAGGGCCGCCCCTATCGGCCTTTCGAGACGCCGGAAGGCGGCCGCGTGCCCCCTTTCCTTCCGATCGGCGGCGGAACCCTGGTGCGGCAGACCTCCTCGACCCATGGCGCCGACGGCTACATCACGACCGACCCCGCCGAGATCACGCGCATGCTGCGGCGCATGCAGGCGAAAATCGAGGCCGCCGCGGAAGAACTGGCGCTCTTCGAGCACCGGCGGGCGCCGGGGGCCGACACCCTGCTCGTTACCTACGGGGTGACCTCGCGCTCCGCCGCCGCCGCCTGCAAGACGCTCGCGCGGCGGGGTACGCCCGTATCCCACCTCATCCTCAAAACCCTCTGGCCCGTCCCCGCCGGCGCGATCCGGCGGGCCGCCGAAGGCCTGCGTCGCATTCTCGTCGTGGAGATGAACCTCGGCCAATACGTGCGGGAGATCGAACGCGTCCTTCCCGGCCGGTCGGTCGCCTTTCTCGGGCAAATGGACGGCCGGCTGATCGCGCCGGAGACGATCCTCGAGGCGGTGCTTCATGGATAGCCTGTTGAACGCGGCGCGCCCGCCGGTGTTCTGCCCCGGCTGTTCCCACGAACGGATCACCCGCAGCCTGGACCGGGCCTTCGCCCGGCTCGCGCTGCGCGGCGAGCAGATCGCGATCGTCAGCGACATCGGCTGCTCGGGGCTGTTCGACACCTTCTTTCACACCCACGCCCTCCACGGCCTGCACGGACGCGCCCTCACCTACGCGGCCGGCATCAAGCTCGCCCGCCCGCAGACCACGGTCGTGGTGACGATGGGCGACGGGGGCCAGGGCATCGGGGGCGCCCATCTGCTCGCCGCCTGCCGCCGGAACCTCGACCTCACCCTGCTCGTCCTGAACAACTTCAACTTCGGGATGACGGGCGGGCAGTACTCGGCCACTACCCCTTCCGAGGCCGATGTGGGCTCGGGATTCCTCAACCGGCTGGAGCGCCCGCTCGACCTCTGCGCCGTCGCCCGCGCGGCGGGAGCCCCTTACGTCGTCCGGTGTTCGGCCTACCGCGAGGACGTGGATCAGGTGATCGCCCAGGCGATCGCCTACCGGGGCTTCTCGCTCGTGGACCTCTGGGGCATCTGCCCGGGACGTTTCTCGCGGAAAAACCGCTTGACGGTGCAGGAGATCGACCGGCAGCTCGCCGGGCTGCCCTCCTGTGAAGGTCCGGTGCCCGAAAACGAGCGCCGCGAATTCGGCGCGCACTACCGCGAGCTCGCCGCCGGGGTCAAGGCGCCGGAGGCGCCGCTCGGGCTGTCGCCCCGCTTCGATTCGCAGGCTGCGGGCCGAGAGGAGGTGCTGCTGTTGGGAAGCGCCGGCCAGCGCATCCTCACGGCCGGCGAGATCTTCTGCCTCGCCGGGATGCTGGCGGGGCTTTACGCCACGCAGAAGAGCGACTACGACATCACCGTACTCCGCGGGCCTTCGATCAGCGAAATGATCCTTTCGCCGGAGCCGATCGACTATACCGGTATCACGCGCCCGACGGTCGTCTTCGCCCTCGGGCCCGAAGGGGTCGCCCGGCGCAAGGCGCTCTGGGCAGAGCTGGACGAGGAATGCCTCGTGCTGCAGGCCGAAGGGGTCGACACCCCGCCGACCCGCGCCCGGCAGGTGAGGCTCGCGCTGAAACAACAGGGGTTTTCCCGCCCCGACTGGGCGCTGGCCGCCTTGGGGGCGCTCGCCAAATCCCGCCGCGTGATCCGCGAGGAGATGCTTCTGGCGGCGCTCGAGGCGCGCCTGTCGGGGGCGGCGCTCGAGGCGGCGTGCGCGGTGGTCCACCGCGTCGCGCCCGCCGGATGAGCGGCGAGGGCCGAGGAAGGTCGAGCTATTCGAGGACCAGCAGCAGCTGGTGGGTGGAGACCGTGTCGCCCTTCTTCACGGCGATCTCCTTCACCCGACCCGCCTGAGGGGCGGGAATCGCGTTTTCCATCTTCATGGCCTCGAGGACCAGCACCTCCTGGTACTCTTCCACCGCATCCCCCACGTTGACCAGGATGTCGATCACCTTGCCGGGCATCGGGGCCACGATCTGCGTGCTCATCGGGTGGGTTCCTCCGTCGGTCGGATTGGCACGGTCCCTCAGGGCAATCCCCGCCGGGGGGATCCCGCGGGCGGCAGTTTCTGGTACTGGAAGGATCGGACGATGTCAAGCCTGCGCCGCGTGCCCGCAGCAGGCCTTTCTTGACGGCCCTTTCCGCTTTGGCTAAAGATCCCCAAACCCCGGCGGAGCCGGCCCATCCCGTCGACGAAAAGGAGCCCAGCTTATGCGCCCGTACTTCGAGAAGATGAAGGAGTTCGGCAGCCCCCTCAAGCCCGGTCTCGTCAAAAGCCGCGAAAAGAACGTGGAGCAGATTCGGGAAGTCGAAGACGAAATCGAACGGGAGGTGGAGCGCCTGAAAAACGTGGGCATCCCCGCCGCGGAGATCAACAAGCGCGGCCAGTGGACGGTGTGGCAGCGTCTGGAATACCTGGTCGACCCCGGAACCTGGAACCCGCTCAACACCCTCTACAACCCCTGCCGCAACGTCGAGGGCACCAACAACGTCGTCCACGGCCTGGCCAAGATCTCCGGCAAATGGGCCGTGGTCATCGGCTTCGACAACAAGGTGCTCGCCGGCGCGTGGCTTCCGGGCCAAGCCGAGGAGGTCTTCCGGGCGACCAACCTCTCCAAACGCCTGAACATCCCGCTCGTCTGGCTCGTCAACTGCAGCGGCGTGAAGCTGCCGGAACAGGAGAAGTTCTATGCCGACCGCCGCGGCTCGGGAACGACCTTTTTCCGGCACGCCGAGCTCGAAATCGCCGGGATTCCCATCCTGGCGGGCATCTACGGCACCAACCCCGCGGGCGGGGGCTATCAAGGCATCAGCCCGACCATCCTCTTCGCCCACAAGGACGCCAACATCGCCGTCGGCGGGGGGGGAATCCTGAGCGGCATGTCGCCCAAGGGGTATTTCGACTTGGAGGGCGCCGAGCAGCTGATCGAGGCGGCACGGCAGTACAAGGCCGAGCCCCCCGGCTCGGTGAAAATCCACTATCACGAGACGGGCTTTTTCCGCTACGTCTACGACACCGAGCAGGGGGTGCTCGACGGCATCAAGGACTACATGAAGGACATGCCGGCCTACCACCCGAAATTCTTCCGCGTGGCCGAACCCCAAGAGCCGCGTTTTCCCTCCCAGGACCTCTACTACCTGCTGCCCTTCAATCAGAAGCAGATGTACGATTTCGACGAGATCCTGGCCCGCCTCGTCGACGGCAGCGAGCACATGGAATACCGCCCGGGATACGGTCCGGAGGTGTACACGGGCTTGGTGAAAATCGACGGCTTCCTGATCGGCGCCATCGGCAACCGCCAGGGTTTCCTGGGGGAGGACTACCCCGAGTACGCCCCCTACGCCGGCATCGGCGGCAAGCTCTACCGTCAAGGCTTGATCAAGATGAACGAGTTCGTCGTCCACTGCGGCCGCGACCGGGTCCCCATCGTCTGGTTCCAGGACACGACCGGCATCGACGTGGGCGATCTCGCGGAGAAGGCGGAACTTCTGGGTCTGGGGCAGGCCCTGATCTATTCCATTCAGCAGACCGACATCCCCATGATGCTCGTCGTGCTGCGCAAGGGCACCGCCGCCGCGCACTACATCATGGGCGGACCGACGGCCAACCGTCACAACGCCTTCACCCTCGGCACGGCGACCACGGAAATCTACGTCATGCACGGCGAGACCGCGGCCGCGGCGAGCTATTCCCGACGGCTGCTCAAGGAAAAGCAAAGCGGCCGCCCGCTCGAGCCGGTGATCGAGGAAATGAACCGCCTGGTGCGCTCCTACTACGAGAACTCGCGCCCGCTTTACTGCGCACAGCACGGGCTGGTCGACGAGGTCGCCCGCCTGAGCGCGGTCCGCGGCTACCTGCAGGCATTCGCCGGCGCCGCCTACCAGAATCCGCGTTCGATCTGTCCGCACCATCAGATGATGCTGCCGCGCATCATCAAGGGATGAGCCAGACCGCCGGGGCGCCGCCGGCGGCGCCCCTTTACCGCCGGAAAAGGCATCCTTACGGTTCACGCATGGACCGCCCGATCCGTTCGCTTTCCGCGCTCGTCGCGGCCTTTCTGGTCTTCTGCCTCGGTCTTGCCTCCGCCGCGCCGGCGGCGGGGCCCTCCGACCCGGACCCCGCTCCGCTGCGGATCGTGCTCACCCCCGACGAGCCGCAGACCGGAGACGCGGTCCTGGTCGAGGTGGAGTGCCGCTCGGGCACCTCCTGCCCGCCGGACGTGCGCCTATCCTGGTCGGAGCAGGAAATACCCCTCTTTCCCCATCCTCTCCGGGGCCCCTCCTTCCGCGCCGGCCTGCTCGCCGTTCCGCTCTCCGCCCGGCCCGGGGAGGCCCTGCTGGAGGCGTCGTGGACGCTGTCGGAACGCCGCCGGGGCTTTCGTTTTCCGTTCCGGATCCGGCCGGGATCCTTCGCCGAAGAGGCGTTGCGTGTGGATCCGCGTCACGTGCGGCCTTCGGCGAAGGATCTTCAACGCATCCGGCGCGAGCGCGAGGAGCTCGAGCGCATCTATGCGGCGGGAGCCCCCGGGCCTCTCTGGGAGGGGGGGGGATTCTCGGTTCCGGTTCCCGGCGAGGTCAGCGGCGCTTTCGGAACCCGCCGCCTCTTCAACGGCGAGCTGGTCAGCCGCCACAACGGGGTCGATTTCCGCGCCGCGAGCGGCGATCCCGTCGCCGTCGCCGGCTCGGGCGTCGTACGGTTGGGAAAAGAGCTCTTTTATTCCGGAAACGCGGTCATCGTCGACCACGGCGCCGGGGTCTTCACCTCTTACTCGCATCTGAGCCGGATCGAGGTCACCCCCGGCCAACGGGTGGCCCGCAACGAAATTCTCGGCAGGGTGGGGGCTACGGGTCGCGCGACGGGGCCGCATCTGCACTGGGGAGTGAAGCTGAACGGGGTTTCCGTCAACCCGATCGTTTTCTTGGAAGCGACGGCGCGCCTGGCGGGGAAATGAGGGGGCTCTGCGGGGGGGCTTGACGGGGATCTCGGCTCGGCTTATAAGGACCGCCTCGCATGAAAGGAAATGCGGTGACGGAGACGGCCTGCGGGCCGTTTCGTTCTGTCGGAAGAATGGCCTCGACCTTCACATCGCTCTACGGGCCGGATCTGCGGATCCCCTCCCCCTCGCCTCCGTTGCGCCAAGGGCTCACGCTCGCGGGGCTGCTTGCCGCCCAGGACGCCTATCATCAGGGTCACGGTCGGCGGGTCGCCGCCTATGCCGAGCGCCTGGGCCGGCGTCTGGGCCTGCCGGAAGCGGAAGTCGAAATTCTGCGCCTGGCCGGGCGGCTGCACGACATCGGCAAAATCGCCTTCAGCCGCGATCTGCTCTGTAACCGCCGGCGCCGTCTCAGCCCGGCGATGGTGGAGGAAATCCGCCGTCATCCTCTGTGGGGGGGCGAGCTCTTGCGGGCGATCGAAGTCGCCGACGCCGTGGTCGACGGCGTGCGCTTCCACCACGAGCGTCGCGACGGCTCCGGCTATCCCTACGGCCTGCACGGCGAAGAGATCCCGCAGACCGCCGCGGTCATCGGGATCGCGGACTGCTTCGACGCCCTGACGACCGACCGCTCCTACCAGAAAGCCCGCAGCATCGAGGAAGCCCTCGCCCTCCTCGCCGGTTTCGCCGGCCGAAGCTTCGATCCCCGCCTGGTCGAGGCTTTCAGGCGGGAAATCCGCGACCACGGCCCCGCCGCCGGCTGACCCGCCCCTTTCCGCATCCTCTTTCCCCGGGTGGCCCTCCTGCGCCTTCACCCCCGTTGCGCCTCCTGCCGGGCCTCGAGGAGGAAGGCCCTCGTCGGACCTTCCGCCGGCCGTGCGAGCCGCAGGCGGTGGGTGATGCAGCCGGGCAACTCGTCTTCGCGGTGGGAAACGTAGATCAGCGCGGTTCGGCCCGATGCCGCCGCCCGGTCGACCGCGTCGAGAAAGCGGCGGCGGTGGACGGGATCAAGTCCCTGGCAGGGCTCATCGAGGAGGAGCACCCGGGGCGCTTTGACCATCGCGCGGGCGAGCAGCACCAGGCGCTGCTCGCCGCTCGACAGATGCCGCAGGCGCCGTCCGGCGAGGGAAAGCGCCCCGAGTTCCTCAAGGCGGCGACGGGCCGCCGCGCGTTCGGCGGCCGTCGTGTTCCGGTAAAGGCCGATCGAGTCGAAAAACCCGGAGAGCACGACCTCTTCGGCGGTCGCGGATCGCCTGTACCCCAGGTGCAGCTCGGAGGAAACCCAGCCGATCCGGCGACGGTGCTCGCTCAGGCTGCGGCCCGGTCCGAGCCGCCCGCCCAGCAGCTCCACCCGGTTGGCGTAGACCTGGGGATGCTCGCCGGTCAGCAGCCGCAGCAGCGTCGATTTGCCCGCGCCGTTGGGGCCGAGAACCGCCCAATGCTCACCGGCGCGCACCGTCCAGGAGAGATTCTCGAAAACCGGCTTCCCGCGGTGCGTCAGGCGTACCCCCTGCAGGGCGATCAGAACTTCCCCGGGCGCGCCGGATTCCGCCGCGGCGACCCGCGGCCGCGCCAGCGGGGAAGGTTCCCGATAGAGCACCCGCCACAGCCGCGCGAGGGTTCCCTCCCCCGCCGGCCCCTGGAAGACGACGCGGCCGTCGCGGAGGGCGAGCAGGTGGGTGATCCCCGCGGGGAGATCCTCCGGCCGGTGGGTCACCCAGACGATCGCCCGCTCCCCGGTCATCCAGGCGTCGAACACGCCGGCGAGCGACGCCCGGGTTTCGGCATCCACCCCTTCGAAGGGCTCATCCAGGATCAGCAGCCGCGGCGCCGTGGCAAGGGCGAGAGCGATCTGAAGGCGCCGAAGCTCCCCGCTGGAGAGCTCGGCGAGGCGTCGCTCCCGGAGCCGGGAGATCTCCCGGACCCACGCCGAGGACTCCTCTTCCGGGAGGCCGCGCGCGGCCGGCCGAAGCATCTCCTCCACGCGCGGTCCGGCGTCCGGAAGGCCGCCGAAGGCGCGGAAGTCGGCGATCGCCTCCGCGCGAGAGAGAAGCGCGCGGCCGCCCTCGAAGGAAACCCGGGCCGCCTGGCCGCGCAGCCGCCGCGGGTCGGCCGGACGGATGGAACCGGCGATGACGGGAATTTCGCCCGTGAGGGCGCAGACGAGGGTCGTCTTGCCGGCGCCGTTCGGCCCGAGGACCGCCCAGCGCTCGCCCGCGCGGATCGTCCAGCTCGTCCGCGGCAGGATCGGCCGGTCGCGCAGCCGCAGGGTCGCCTCGTGAAGGCGGACCAGGACCTCCGGCGCACCGGCGGAGGGGTCCTTCGGCGGGGTTCGGGCGTCGGGGTCTGCGGAGGGGCGCATGGTCGAGGGCTCTACCGGGAGCGGCCGGCGCTGTCAACGGTCCGCCCGCAAAAACCCCTTGACAGGGATCGGGCAAGTTTGTATGACAATCTTACCATCTAATCTTCAAACCATCTGGAGGCCCCGGGGTGGCGCGGGTCGTCAAAAAGAAGGTTTCCGACTCGGTGCTCGAAGAGCTCCTCCGCATGTTCGAGGCGGGCGAGCTCCAGGAAGGCGACAAGCTGCCCAACCAGAACGTGCTCGCCGCCCAGCTCGGCGTCTCCCGCGCCTCCCTGCGCGAATCCCTGCACACCCTCGCCATCGCCGGAATCCTCGAGCAGCGCCCCGGCTTCGGCACCGTGGTCCGCGGCCCGTTGCCGCAGAACCTCTCCGAGTTCTTCAACCTGCCGCTCATCTCGGACCCCAAGGAAACCATCGAGCTCGTCCAGGCCCGCCGCTACATCGAGGTCGCCAACGTGGAGCTCGCCGTCGAGCACGCCACCGAAGCGCAGCTCGCCGAAATGGGCCGCCTCTACCGCGAGATGGCGGCCGCCGCGCGCCGCGGCGACCAGCAGACCTACGTGCGGCGGGACGCCGAGTTCCACCGCCTGCTCGCCCGGGCCACCGGCAACCGCTTCATGGAGCATCTCTTTCTCACCCTGCGCCGGATCATGGAACAATTCATCCACGAATCCTTCCGCGCGCTGCCCCGCATGCTCGACCGCTCCCTCGAGGACCATCGCCGCATCTACGAGACGCTTCGCCGTCGCGACCGCCGCCGGGCGGTGGCGGCGATGACCGCCCACATGGATCACATCCGCACGGCCATGAAGAACCTCTACGAAATCACCCGTCCCGAGCAAGCCGCTTCCGCCGCGCCCGCGCGGCGGACGGCGATCGGCTGACCCCGGAGGTCTCGATGCTGATCGACCCGGAACGCTGCCGTTGCTGCGGCGACTGCCTCGCCCTCTGCCCCATGAACGCCATCCGCTTATTTGCCCCGGACCGGGCCGCCGGCCGCCCCGCCCACGCCGCCATCGACCGCGACGAATGCGTCGAATGCGGGGTCTGTTTCCGTTCGGCCGTCTGCCCGCAGCAGGCCATCCGCGAGGAAGACCTCCCCTGGCCGCGGATCCTGCGCAAGGCGTTCTCGGATCCGGTCTTCACCCATCCCGGAACCGACATCCCCGGGCGGGGCACCGAGGAGATGAAGACCAACGACGTGACCGGCCGTTTCCGCCCCGGGTTCATCGGGCTCGGCCTCGAATTCGGACGTCCCGGCATCGGAACCCGGTTGCGCGAAACCGAGGCCGCCATCCGCCGCCTGCTTCCCCTGGGGGTCGTCCTTGAGCCGAACAACCCGCTCACCCAGCTGATCGCCGACCCGGCGACCGGAGCGCTCCGTCCCGAGGTCCGCGACGAAAAGGTTCTTTCGGCCATCGTCGAGGCCCTCGTTCCCGAGGAGGCCTTCGACCGCATTCTCGCGGAGGTGCGTGCGATCGCCGCCGAAGCCGACACCGTGATCAGCGTGGGCGTGATCGGCAAGGTCGCCGCCGACGGCCGGGTTCCGGCAGCCGAGGCCATGCGGCGCGCCGGTCTCCCCCCCTCCGCCAACGGCAAGGTGAACGTCGGCCTCGGGCGGCCGCTTTATCCCTTCTGAGCCTCGAGGAGGACCCATGTCCCACACGCTCCACCGCTGCGGCGTCCCCGAAGAGCTGAAAAAAGACTTCGTGGTCTTCAGCATGTCCGCCAAGACCGTGAACGCCCCCGGCTCCGGCGAGAAGATGAAGCGCTTCTTCGAAATCCTGAGCCGCTTTCCTTCGACGAACTTCGGCGACGTCAAGACCGGCAGCCGCTACAACGCCGACTGGCAGACGATCCACGACCGGTTCCGCGACCAGTCGGTCGCCCACTACGTCTTCACCGACCGCGGCACCGTCGCGCAGGCCCTGCGCGAGCTCAAGCAGGCCGATCTCGGACTCTCGGTCATCGTGAGCGGGCTCTTCGGGGAGATCGAGGCGATCTGCCGCGAGGTCGGGCTGCCCGTCCACACCGTGCAATATTCCGGCGGGGTCCTCGGCCGCACCGAGCGGCTGCCGCCGGGGCCGGTGCTGGCGATCACGACGATGTGCGGCCACGGACTCGTCTCGGCCCGGCTGGTCGAGAAGCTCGCGCGCCAGGTGAAACGCGGCAAGAAAGAGGCCTCCGCGGCGGCGGCCGAACTCGCCCGCCCTTGCATGTGCGGCGTCTTCAACGTGGAGCGCGCCGAGCGGCTGCTGCGGGAGATCGCCGAACGCCAGGAGGGCTGAGCCGGCTCCGGAGCGGAGCCGAAACCATTCGCGTTCAGCAACGAAGGAGAGCCGAAATCATGGAATCCAGAATCCCACGCGTGGAAGGATGGCAGAAAGGGGTCGGGCGCGTCCCGATGATGATCGACGGCGAGTGGGTGGAGGCCGGGGGGCGCTGGATCCCGGTCGAAAACCCCGCCCACAAGGGCACGCTCGCCGGGGAAGTGCCCCGCGGGGGGGCCGCGGAGGTGGACCGCGCGGTTCAGGCCGCGAAAGCCGCTTTCCCCGCCTGGAAGAGGACCCCGGCGCGGGAACGGGGCAAGGCGTTTCTGAAACTCGCCGACGCCCTGGAGGCCGAGCGCGAGGAGTTCGCGCGGCTCTACTCGCTCGAAACCGGAAACGCGATCGCCACCCAATCCCGCGGGGAGACGATGCTCACGGCCGATCTCCTCCGCTATTTCGGCGGCGTCGCCAGCGAGATCAAAGGGGAGGTCATCCCCCTGGGCGAGCAGCTCTTCAGCTACAGCCGCCGGGAGCCGCTTGGGGTGGTGGGCGGGATCGTGCCTTGGAACGCTCCGCTCGCCCTGGCGGCCCTCAAGATTTGCATGGCGCTCGTCGCCGGGAACACCCTGGTGTTGAAGCCTTCCGTGGAAGCCCCGCTGGCGGTGACCCGGCTGGTGGAACTCGCCCACCGGTTCCTGCCCAAGGGGGTGCTGAACGTCGTCACCGGAACCGGCGCCGAGGCGGGCGAAGCCCTGCTCCGGCACCCCGGCCTCGCCAAGCTTTCCTTCACCGGCTCGACCGAGGTCGGCCGCACGGTGATGAAGGCCGCCGCCGAGCGCATCATCCCCGTCTCGCTCGAACTGGGCGGCAAAAGCCCTCAGATCGTCTTCCCCGACGCCGACGACGAGGCGACGGCGGCCCAGGTTATCAACGGCATGCGCTTCGTCCGCCAGGGCCAATCCTGCACGGCGGGCTCGCGGCTTCTGCTGCACGCCTCGATCTTCGATTCCTTCCTCGAGAAGCTCACCGCCCGGCTGCGGGCTTTCAAAATCGGCGAGCCGCTCGATGAGGCGACCCAGATGGGCGCGATCGTCAACGAACGCCAATACCTCACGGTGCTCGACTACATCCGCGAGGCGCTCGCCCAGCCGGGCGCCCGGGCCCTCTGCGGCGGCCTTCCCCCGCCGAAGGCGCCCTTCACCGAAGGCTACTTCGTCGAGCCGACCGTCTTCGTCGGGGTGCGCCCCGAATGGCGCATCTGCCGCGAGGAGGTCTTCGGACCGGTCCTCGTCGCCCTTCCCTGGAACGAGGAGGCCGAGGCGATCCGCATGGCCAACGACACCCACTACGGGCTGGCCGCCTTCCTCTACACCCGCGACGTCACCCGGGCCTTGCGTACCGCCCACGAAATCGAGGCCGGCTTCGTCCAGGTGAACCAGGGCGGCGGCATCGTCCCCGGCCAGTCCTACGGGGGCTTCAAAGCGAGCGGCATCGGCCGCGAGTGGTCGCTCGAAGGCATGCTCGAAGCGTTCACCCAGCGCAAGAGCGTCACCCTCAACCTGGCCTGAGTCCCCCTCGGCGAGAAAGGAGTCCTCCATGAGCCACGCCGACCCTGCAGCGGATCCGCGGTTCGTCGAAACCGTGGACCTCTCCGAAGTGATTCTCACCCGCTTCCACCCCGGCGACGACCTGTTCCCCACGCTCGTCCAAACCGTGCGCCAGCGGGGCTGGGAGCGGGCCGTGATCCTCTCGGGCATCGGCAGCCTGGAGGACGTGGTGTTCGTCGCCCCGAAGCCCGCCTTCCGCATCCCCGTCCAGCCGGCCGAAAACCTCAACCGGATCGCGATGAAGGGGCCCTTCGAGCTGATGAGCATCGAGGGCAACATCGTGCCGCTGGTGGGCGAGTTCGGCAATCTCCGACACGGCGACCCGGTGCTGCATGTCCACTGCCTGCTTTCGCACGGAAACGGCGAGCTGACCGGAGGCCACATGGTATCGGCCAAGGTCTTTACGACGACCGAGATCTTCATCGCTCACGTCCGCAACTCGCGGGTGAAGAAAACGAAGAGCGCCGTCACCGGCCTGCTCGAATTCCGAAACGACCTGTGAGGGAGACGCTCGGAAGCCGCAACCCCTCAACCGCAACCGGGAGGATGTCATGAACAGGATTTCCAGGAAACGGGCATGGAGGATTCCGGCCTTCTGTCTGCTCGCGGCCCTGCTGGGTCCGGGAGCGTCCGCGGCCGAGACGGCCAAGATCGGGGTGATGTTTTCCACCACCGGCGCCGGCGCGGTCATCGGCATCGGGCAGATGCAGGGGGCCACGCTGGCCATCGCCGAGGTGAACCAGGCCGGCGGAGTCAACCTCGGCGGGAAAAAGATGAAGCTCGAGGGCGTCTTCCGCGACGACGAGACCAATCCGCAGGTCGCCGTCGGGCGCTTCAAGGAAATCGTCAAGGACCAGGGGGCCACGGCCGTGGTGGGCGGCACCTTCGGCAACATCTCCATGGCCTTGAACGAGGAGGCGAAAAAGGCGAACGCCTTCTTCATGGCCACCAACGGCGTCCCCGAAGGCTTTTTCCGGAAGGGCACGCGCGGGCCCGCCTCCTTCTGCATCGTCGCCGCGGCGGAATGGGCCGGCCGCGGGGCGGCGGCCTACATGGCCGACCAGATGAAGGCCAAGCGCATCGCCTGCTTCATGCCCGATTACGCGATCGGCAAGGGGACGATGAAGGGTTTCGAGGAGGTCATCCGCGACCGTCCGGGCGTGCAGTACACGACCGTCTGGCACCCCGTCCAGAGCCCGGACATGACGAGCTACCTGATCAAGGCGCTCGAATTCAACCCCGAGGTCCTTTTCATCGGCTCCTGGGGGGGGGATGCCGTAAACGCCCTCAAACAGGCCCTGGAGACGGGAGCCGCCCGCAAAGCGCCGCTGTTCCACTTCTGGCTGATGAACGCCTTCGCGACCGGCATCCCGGCGAACGCCATGCAGGGGGTGAAGGGCCAGATGTTCTGGTACCATGACATGCGCGGGTTCCGGGACGCCGAGGTCGTCGCCGCCAGCGAGGCCTTCGTCAGCCGCTGGATGAACGCGCAGAAGGAGCCGCCGGATCCCTACGCCATGAGCACCTATTACGGGGTCAAGGAAACCGTGCGCGCCATGGAGCTCGCCCAGTCGACCGACCCCAAGAAGATGGCCGCCGCCTTGCTCGCCCATCCCGAGTGGAAGGGCGCCAAGGGCCCGGCGAAATGGCGCGAGGACGGAGCCTGCATCTACCGCTACTCCACCTGGATCGTGGAGGGCAAGGGCGAGGCCGAACGCAAGGAAACGCGGTACCCCGCGAAATTCGACTACGCCCGGGTCGTCGACGTCTACGCCGGCGACGCCTTCGTGCCCTCGTTGAAGGACCTCGGGTATTGACCGACTCCCGCCGCGGGGCCGCAAGCCCGCCACCGGCTTGCCGGGCCCCGCGGCGCACCCTGCTTCGGCCGGAGTGCGCCGCATGGCTGACCTGATCACCACCTCGGCGCTGACCAAGCGCTTCCACGGCCTGACCGCCGTCCAGGCGGTCGATTTCCACGTCCGCGAAGGAGAGACCACCGGGGTCATCGGCCCGAACGGTTCCGGCAAGACCACCCTGTTCCATCTGCTCTCCGGTTTTTTCCCGCCGACCGCGGGGGAAATCCGCTTTTGCGGCGAGCCGATCACGGCGCTTCCGCCGCACCGGCGCGTCGCCCTCGGCATCGCCCGGACGTTTCAGCTCGTCTCCGTGTTCTCCTCCCTCACCGTCTGGGAAAACGCGGTCCTCGCCGTCCTGCGGATCCAGCCGGAGGGCGCCGCACCGGCGCGCTTTTTTCTCCGCTCCTGTCGTCACCCGGCGGTCCTGGAGCGTTGCGCCGAGGCGCTCGAACGCGTCGGCCTCACGGCTCAGGCTTCGCTTCCCGTCGCCGAGCTCTCCTACGGCGACAAGCGCATGCTCGAGATCGGCATCACGCTCGCGCTGCGTCCCCGGCTGCTGCTCCTCGACGAGCCGTTGGCCGGCCTGAGCGACCACGAAATCGCCCGCGTCGTGAAGCTGATCGGGGAGATCCGCCGCCAGTTCACCGTGGTGATCATCGAGCACAAGATCTCGAAAATCCTCGAACTCGTCGAACGGTTGAGCGTCATGAACGAAGGCCGCCTGATCTGCGAGGGCAGCCCTGCCGAGGTCCTCTCCGATCCCCGGGTTCGGGAGTGCTACTGGGGAAAGGAGGCCCCGGCGTGTTAGAGGTCCTCCGCCTCGATGCGGGCTACGGGCCCGCGCGCGTGCTGCACGAGGTCGACCTCGTCGTCCGGCCGGGGGAGATGGTCTTCGTCGTCGGCCGCAACGGCGCCGGCAAGACGACCTTGCTCAAGACGATCGCCGGGCTGCTTGCTCCCGCGGCGGGGGAGATCCGCTTCGAGGGGCGTTCGCTGGCCGGTCTGACCCCGGAGCGGCGCGCCCGGATGGGCTTTCGCTACGTCAACCAGGAAAAGCGGGTCTTCAGCCGACTCTCCGTGCGCGCAAACATCGAGCTCGCCGCCCGCGGGGCGGGCGAGCCGTTCGATGCCGCCTGGCGCCGCGCGGTCGCGCTCTACCCCAAGCTGGAGGAATTCCGCGCCCTTCCGGCGGGCCGCCTCTCCGGAGGCCAGCGCGAGATCCTGCTGATCGGACGGGCACTCGCCGGGGAGCCGCGGCTGCTTTTGATCGACGAGCCGACCGAGGGACTGGCCGCGATCGTGATCGAGGACATCCTGCGCATCCTCGAGCGCATGCGCCAGAGCGTCTCGGCGATCATCGTCGAGCAGAACCTCGCCGTCGTTCGGCGCCTGGCCGATCGGATCTACGTGATGAAAGAGGGGCGGATCGTCCACGAGATCGCCGACCCGCGGCAGCTCGCCGCCTCGGAACAACTGGAGTGTTTCCTGTGAGTTCTCCGGCACCTTCCTCGGCCTTTCCCGTGTCCCCCGCTCCGCGCGGCGGGCTTGTCCGCGAGCTTGCCTTGATCGCCGCGGGCCTGGTCCTGCTCTCCTTCGTCATTCGGATCCACTGGATGGCCGACTTCGCCGTCTTTTTCATTCTCGTGCTGAGCTTCGACCTGCTTTACGGGTACATGGGGCATCTGAGCTTCGGGCACATGCTCTACTTCGGCGCCGGGGCTTACGGGGCGGCCCTCTGGCTCGTTTACGGCAACGCAAGCGCCCTCATCGCCCTCGGGGTCGGCATGGCCGTGGCGGCGGCGATGGCGGCTCTTTGGGGCGGGATCGTGCTGCGCACCCACGGGGCCTCGTTCGCCCTGATCAACATGGCCTTCAACGAGATCGGCCATTTTCTGGTCCAGTCCCCGCTTGCGGCCTATACGCTCGGCGAAGACGGCCTGAGCTGCTCGGCCGACCCGCTCTTCGGCGTCATTTCCCTCCATGAGGACCGCTGGGCGTTCGTCTTTACGGGATCGATGCTGCTTGCCGTCTACGCGCTGCTGCGGGTCCTCACGCGCTCGCCCTTCGGCATCCTCGTGCGCTCCATCCGCGAAAACGAGTCCCGGGTGCAGTTTCTCGGCTACGACACCTTCCGGTTCAAGTGGGTCACCTTCGTGATCGCCTCCACGATCGCCGCCCTGGCCGGTGCTCTGTTCACCCTGGTCCAGGGCTTCGTCAGCCCCCGGGTCATCAGTCCCTTCGGCAACGTGGACGTGATCTTCGCCGTCCTGATCGGCGGAGCGGGGCATCTGGGCGGCGCCTTGATCGGGGCCGCGGTGTTTTTGGCGATCAAGAACTTCCTGCCGGTGATGATTCCGGAGCTCTCCCGGTGGCTCGACGTGAAGCTCCCCCAGTGGGAGCTCTGGCTGGGGATCGTGCTGCTCGTGATCGTCTTCTCGCTGCGCGGCGGCATCGTCGGCACGCTGCGCGCCCGGTGGCGGAAATCCCGTGCGGTGGAGGCCGGCGCATGATCCAGACCGTCGTCTACGGCTTGACGATCGGGGCCATCCTCTATTTTTTCTCGGTCGGGCTGGCCCTGACCTTCGGCACGATGCACATCATCAACTTCGCCCACGGGATGGTCTACACGCTGGGGGTTTATCTCTTCATCACCTTCCTGCAGGCCCTGGGAGAGTCTTTCCTTCTGGCGCTCGTGGCGAGCCTGCTCGCCATGCTGCCCGTCGCCTGGGTCATCGAGCGCTTCGTGATCCGCCGGCTCTACGGCGAAAGCCTCGACTACGCCATCATCGCGACCTACGGCGTGCTGCTGATCGGAACCGACGCGATCAAGATGATCTGGGGGACGACCCCTCACCCCGTGAACGACCCGATCGGGATCGCCCTGCCGCTCGCCGGCATGGATCTTCCGCTCTACCGCGTCGGGATTGTGCTGAGCGCCTTCGCCCTCTACGGCGCGCTGCGCGCTTTCTTCAAGCGCTCGCTCGTCGGGAAAGTGGTCGTCGCCGCCCTGGAAGACGCCGAGGGCGTGCGCTGTCTGGGGATCGACGTCAACCGCCATTTCAGCATCATTTTCGTGCTCGGCAGCGCGCTCGCCGTGCTCGGCGGCGTCCTCTACGCCCCGATCTCCACGGCCGATCCCTACATGGGCTTTCACATCCTGCTGCTCGCCTTCGCCGTCGTCATCGTGGGCGGCATGGGCAACCTGAACGGAACCTTCCTCGCCGCCCTGGCGCTCGGGATGGTCATGGCCGTCACCGGCCGCTTCTGGTCCCAGGCGGCGAACGCCATGGTCTTCGTGGTGATGGCGCTCGTGATCCTGCTGCGGCCGAGGGAGGCGCACTGAAACGTTGAAGACGGCGTCCCGTTTTCCGCAACGGGCGACGGCACAAGCCAACCGCTGGGACCCGAGGGGAGGAACAGATCATGAACGGGGTGTGGAACAGAATTCTCAAGATCGATCTCACGGAAAAAAAGACCGGCATCCAGGCGGTGCCCGATCCCGTCTACGAGTACTTCCTCGGCGGGGAGGGTCTCGCCGCGTGGGTGCTCTGGAAAGAATGCCCTCGCGGAGTGACGGCCTTCGACCCGGCGAACCGCCTCACGCTCGCCGCCGGGCCGATGCAGGGCATCCGGCAGAGCGGAGCGTCCAAATGGGCCGTGGGCGGGATCTCCCCCTCGATCCAAATGAACGCCGGCTCGGCGATCACGCACGCCTTCGGAATCGAGATGAAGCAAGCGGGGATCGATGCCGTCGTGATCCACGGCCGGGCGGAAAAACCGGTCTACCTCGTGATCGACGATGACCGCGTGCGGGTCAAGGACGCCTCGCGGCTTTGGGGACTGGATGCCTACGAGGCCCAGGATGCGATCCAGGAAAAGGAAGGCGAGGCCTTCGAGGTGATCACGACCGGGCAGGCGGGCGAGCGGCTGGTGCGCTATGCGAACCTCCAGACGGCGAAGAAATCCTTCGCCGGCCGCTGCGGCTTCGGCGCGGTGATGGGCTCGAAGCTCCTCAAAGGGGTCGCCGTGCGCGGCACCCAGAAGTGCGCCATACACGACCCGGCCGGAAACGACGCCCTGAACAAGGCGATCAACCGCCGCCTCGCCGAGGTCGACGCCTCCAAGCCCGAAGAGTTCCGGATCTCGTGGCTGGGGACCGCCATGGCCACCGCGCTTTTCGCCCCCCAGGGCAATCTGCCCATCAAGAACTACAGCCGGGGGACCTTCCCCGAGGGGGTCGCCAAGCTCGGCGGCCGTCCCTACGTGGAGACGCTGAACGCGAAGCCCTGGCCCTGCAAGTATTGCGTCATCAAGTGCCACAACAAGTGCGAGGTGAAGAGCGGACCGTACGCCTACCGGGGCAAGGGCCCCGAGTACGAGTCCTTCGCCATGATGGGCTTCAACCTGATGATCGACGACCAGGCGGCGGTCGCCTACGCGGGCGAGCTCGCCAACCGCTACTCGCTCGACACGATCTCGCTCGGCGGGGTCCTCGCCTGGGCGTTCGAATGCTACGAGAAGGGGATCCTCACCCGCGAGGACACCTACGGTCTCGAGCTCACCTGGGGCAACGCCCCGGCGCTGGTGGAGATGACGCGCAGGATCGGCGAGCGTGCGCCGGGTCTGGGCTATCTCCTGGGCGAGGGCTGCAAGATCGCCTCCGAGCGCATCGGTCAGGGCTCCGAGGATTGGGCCGTCCAGATGAAGGGCCAGGAGATCGCCGCCCACAACTGGCGCGCGCAGTACATCTCCGCGCTCAACTACTGCACCGGGGTCGCCTCCGGCCCGAACCACGAGCGCGGCAACTCCCAGCACATCTGGGTCGGCCACCGCTATCTCCCCGAGTGGGGGATCGACCATGTGGAAAACGAGGAGCGCTGGTCCTGGGACAAGGCGGCCGAGCGCAACGCCAAGTTCCACGACTACTGCAACGTGATCAACTCCGCCGTACACTGCAAGTTCCAGGAATTCGCCGGCTACACGCTGACCGATCTCTTGCAAACGATCAACACCTGCACCGGCCTCGGCTGGACCCAGGACGACCTGCAGCGCTGCGGCGACCGCATCACCAACCTGCAAAAACTGCTCAACCTGCGCTACGGCTGGAAACGCGAGGACGACTTCCGCTACCCCAAGCGCTTCCTGGAGCCGGTGAGCGACGGGGTCGCCGCGGGCCGCATCCCGGTCGGCCTGGAACAGGCGATCGTGGACTACTACCGCTACCGCGGCTGGGACGACGAGGGGCGGCCCACGCCGCAGAAGCTGCGCGAACTCGGCCTGGAGACCATCCCCGGATGACCGCCGGGGTGGCCCGCCGATCCGGGAGCGGCGCGGCCGGATTCGGACGGATCCCGGAGCGCCGCCGGCGGCGACGGAGGGGGGAAGAACCGGAGGCCCCATGAAGATCACGATCAACGGGAGACCCGAGGAAGTGGCGCCGGGGACCCGGCTGCGAAACCTGGTCGACCGCCTGGAGGAGCGGGTGCGCCGCGATCCGATGATCATCGCCCTGATCGCGAAAACGGGCAAAAGCCAAATGCTCTACATCCTCAACGGCACGGTCGTTCCCGCCGCAGAGATCGACCGGATCGAGCTGCAGGAAGGGGACGATGTGCGCTACGTTCACCCCTTCTTCGGCGGCTGAAGCGGAAACGATTCCACGGAGGCGAAGGCATGAGTGCAAAAAAGAAGCAGATCCACGATTTCTACCGCATGAAGCGCGAAGGCGAAAAAATCACCTTTCTCACCGCCTACGATTACCCCACGGCCCAATTCGCCGAGGCGGCCGGCCTGGACATGCTCCTCGTCGGCGACTCCCTCGGCATGTGCGTCTACGGCTATTCGGGGACGGTGCCGGTGGTGATGGACCAGTGCATCCGCCACGCGGAGGCGGTGCGTCGCGGCGCGCCGAACACCTTCGTCGTGGGCGACATGCCCTTTCTCTCCTATCAGACCTCGATCGAAAAGGCCGTCGAGAACGCCGGCCGTTTCTTGAAAGAGGCCGGCTGCGATGCGATCAAGCTGGAGGGCGGGGTCCGCGTCGCCCCGCAGATCCGGGCGATCGTGGATGCGGGGATCCTGGTCATGGGCCACATCGGGCTCACCCCGCAGAGCTCGGGGCAGCTCGGGGGCCACAAGGCGCAAGGCCGCACCCTCGAATCGGCGCGGCTGGTCGTCGAGGACGCGCTCGCCGTGCAGCAGGCCGGCGCGCAGCTGATCCTCCTCGAGGCGATCCCCCCGGAGGTCGCCGCCTATATCGCCCGCACGCTCGCGATCCCCGCGCTCTCGATCGGCGCCGGTCCCGACTGCGACGGACAGCTGCTGATCGTCTCGGACATGATCGGCCAGTTCCAGGCCTTCACCCCGAAATTCGTCAAACGCTACGGCAACGTCGCGGAAATCGTCACCGAGGCGATGAAGGCCTATGTGGCCGACGTCCGCGCGAAGCGCTTCCCGGAGGAAGAGCACTGCTATCGCATGCTGCCGGGTGAGCTCGAAAAATTCCAGGCCGCCTACAAGGCGCCCGCCTGAGGAGGAGGGCTTCCATGCCGGAACTGTCCGATCGACTGCCCCTCGACCCCCGCCGGATCGAGGAGTTGAACGCCCTGCTGACCGACCCCGGAAACGAAACCGTGCGCGAACTCGTGCGCCTGGTCGAACGCCTCGGGGGGCCCGAGGCGATCAACCGCCGCGCCGCGGAGGCCTCGCGCCTCGAAAACCGGCTCGCCCGTCTCGAGGCGCTGGGTTCCCCCTATCTCGCCGACCTCCACTGGCTGATCGAACAGCGCGACCGCAAGGCGTTCGTGCCGCTCGCCGAGTACGCGCGGCGCGTGCGCGGATCCGCCGAGGGCATCCTCTGGAGCCATGCGGTGACCCTCGAAATCAGCGCGCTGCAATATTTCCCCTGGCTGATCCTGCAGGCCCGGCACTGCCTCGAGGCGGGCGAGCTCATGCCCGGCCGCTTCATCCGCGTGCGCCGGATGGCCGAGCAGACCCGGGACCGGGGCGACACGATCGCGGTCGCCGCCGCCATGCAGATCCTCGGGGCAAGCTATGTGGAAACCCTGGACACCAAGGGGACCGACGGCTCGAACGTGCACCTGGGCGGCCCCGAGACGATCACCGGCTACTTCGGCGGCATCGGCCAGCCCAACCACTACCCGCTGCGCTGGATCGAGGAGTACCTCACCTACTACATGGAGTACGGCATTCGCCAGGTCCTGAACATCAACCCCGGGACGGTGCTCGCCGGCTATCTGCTCCGCCGGCTGGGGATCGACAACGAGTTTAAGATTTCGGTCTTCATGGGCAACGACAACCCCTTCGCCGTCCTCTGGACGCTGCTCACCGCGCGGCTCTTCGCGCGCGAGGACGGCAGCACTCCGCTCATCGGCTTCAACCTCTCGAACTCGGTCAACAACGACACCATCCGTCGGGCGGCCTGGATCCGCCGTGCGCTCGGCTTGGAGAACCAGGTCCGCTTCGAACACCACATCACCGAAACCTGGAAATCGATCGTGCGCCAGCCTTACAACCGGCGGGACGAACTCGTCGCGATCGCCCGGGAGGTGCCGAACATTTCGGCCAAACACGAGGGCGGAGAGCCCGAGATCGAGCCAACCCTCGAGCACCCCTCCGACATTCTCGACTACTTCCTGTCCAAGGAGGAGATCGAGCGCGCGGGCCTCATGCCGGCCCTGGAGCGGAACTACCTCGAAAAGCAACGCTCGGTGGAACGGACGGCGCGGGCCTTGCTTCAAGCCGGAATCGGCGTCGTCTGCGCCGAGCGGCTGCATCGCTGAATCCCGCCGCGGAAGAAGACCAGCCGCCGGGTCTTTCCCGCCCGTTATCGCTCCGCTGGCCCTCTGGAGGCGCCGAGGGGAATCCACGGTTCCCCTCGGCTTCTTTTTTCCGCGGTTCCCTGGGGGGGCTTTTGCAGGTCTCGACCCGCAGGGCGATTTCTCCCGACCGCGGCCGCCTGCCCCGCCGCGGTTGAATTCCGGTCGGGCGAATGCTATGGGGAAAGGCCCTCACGCCCGGTTCGGCGCGAGACCTCCGGGAGATCGGCCGGCATGAAAAAGACGCTCTACGAAAAGCTCAAGCCGATGTTTCCCCTGATCGCCCACGATTATCAGGAGATCGGGCCGATCGAGGAGCTGCTTTATCGGCTGGCGATGGGCAACACCTTCGACACCCGGGTCGTGGGGCTCGATGCCGTCAAGCGATTGCGTCACGAGCATCCCGGCTGCAGCGTCACTTTCAAGCCGAGTCATTTCAGCGAAGCCGATTTCGTCGTGCTGGGGGTCGTTTTCCGCCGCAACGGCCTGCGGGTCGTGATCGAGGGCGGAAACAACCTCTTCATCGAGGAGATCGACGTCTTCCGCGATGTCCTTCCCGCCCTGGTGCACCCGGATCTCCGGCGCCTGGCCGCCGAGCGGGCGATGACGATCGCGGAATACCTCAAGCGGCGCGGCGCCTTTAAAGTCTTCCGACAACCGGTGGTCGTGAAACACCCCGAGGACGGAAGCGAGCTCAAGCTCGGCCGCAAGGACATCCTTTCCTTGAGCCGCGCCTACCGCCAGCATCTGGTCGAGCAGCGCGAGATGTACCTCACCTTTCCGGGATACTCGGCGCTGCGCTCGAGCCTGCTCGACATCCTGAAGCTGGACAGCGTCAAGACCGGCCGCAGCTACACCGGCCGAATCGACGGCTTCCACCACCTGCCGTTCCAAATGGACATCGAGGCCGCGCTCGACAGCGGGGTGGACCTCTATGTCGTCCCCGTGAACATCGCCTATGAGCGCGTCCTCGAAGACGAGAACTTCGCCGAGCTCACCCGGATGCACGAAGCAGGGGAGCCGCAGGAGAAGATCTACCTGCAGGACATCGGCTACATCATCCGCCGCTTCCTGGAAGACAAGCGCAAGGTGAACCTTGCGATCAAGTTCGGCGAGCCCCGCAAGATCGATTTGAAAGCCCATCGCGGCGACGTGCTCGGAGCGCGCATCAAGTTCGCCGCCCACGCGCTCGCCCGCGAGACCTACGAGCGCATGCTTGCCATGCAGCCCGTCTTCCCCGCGAACATCTATTTCCACGCCTTCGACGAGGAGTTCACCCGGCTCCCCACGCGGGTTCTGCGCGAGCGCATCGACGACGTCCGCGAGCGGCTGCGGCAACTCGTCTGGGGCCGGCAGCGGCGGAGGATCGATCTGCATTACGTGCTCGGCTACAACCACCAGATCATGTCCGCCGACGAGATCATCAACCGCACCTTCGAGGTGTTTGCAGCCCTCGAGCGGCCCATCACTTCGCTCGACGGCGACACCTTCGTCGTCCACAACGTGGACGTCGCCCGCCAATACCGCAACCACATCGCCCACTTCTTCGAGCCCGCCAAAAAATAGGGGACGTCCATTTATTTATTGGTATGCTGCCTTTACCAATAAAACAATGGACGTCCCCTAAATTTGCGGGAGGGCCCACGCGAGGAACTGCGCGTAGACCCGCCAGCTCTCGCGGCCGTAGCCGCCGGCCATCACCCAGGCGCCGGGGACGCCGCGGGCCCGGAGAAACTCCCAGACCAAGCGGTCGCGCTCGAAGAGCTGGGCGAGCGAAAGCCGCAACCCCGCCGTCGAGGGCAGCTCATCCTTCTCGTAGGGATCGGCCCCGCAGACGACCAGCGCGAGGTCGGCCGAAGGCTGTTCGGCCTCCAGCCGCGAAAGCCCCTCGCGCAGCCGAACGTTGTAGTCCGCCTCCTCCCCGGCGGCGATCGGCAGATCGATCGTGCTCGGGATGAAGGAGGGGTTGGGGTTCCCCCGGGCATCGACGGGAGGCTGGTCGAGGGGCCATCCGGCCGCCATGTGGATGCTCAGGGTGGCGATCGTGGGATCGTCCGCGGTCAGGGCGGCGGTGCCGTCCCCCTTGTGGGCGTCCACATCGATCACCCAGGCGTTGCGGATGCGGCCCTCGGTCTGAAGCCGCCTCAGGGCGACAACGAGATCGTTCACCAGGCAGAAACCCGCTCCAAAGTCCCGCTGCGCATGGTGCATGCCGCCGCCGAAATAGAAGCAGAAGCCGGTCTGCAGGGCGATCCGGCCGCACTGCAGAGTGCCGGCCGCGCGCTCCAGAATGCGGGCGAAGAGCTCACGCAAAGGCAGTCGAGCCAGCCTCGGATCGTAGCGGTTCCAGCCTCCGTCCGGCAAGAGCAGTTCGAAGGCCCGAAGAATTTCCTCTTCCAGCCGCTCGGATTCGAGCCGGGAAACGTAGCCCGGCGCATGGACCCGGAGGAGATCCTCGCGGGTGATGCGCTCCTGGATGCGGTCGATGTGCCAGACGGCCCGCCGGGGGCCGAGAAGCGGATGGGAGCAGAGCCGCGCGAACGTTTCGCGCGCGCGGCTCTCCTCCACCGGAATGAGGATTCCGAATTCACGCAGGCTGTGCGCCTGCCGGGGATCGTAGAGGATCATCGCCTGCCCGCTAGCGGGCCGCCGCCAGCCGGAAACTCTTCATCACCTCTTCGAAGGTTTGTAGGTCCTGAGAAAAGTACTCATCCCGGGTCGCCCCGTAGCGGATCGTGTAGTAGGTCTCCCCGCGAATGAAGCCGCAATAGATGGTCTTGAAGACGAATCCGTCCGCATCGGTGTAGGTGAACACCAAGCGGAACCCCGGGTTGCCGGCGATCGTCGCCGGCTGGTTCTCCAGCAGGTGGAAATCGCGGATCTGGGTGTCCAGCGCCAGCTCTTCGACGACCAACGCCGCCGCCTCTGCGGGGGTCATCCGGCCGTGGAGAGCGCGCTTGCTGAACTGAAACGGCTCGGCGGCCGGGCGTTCCCGGATGAGGACGAACTGCTTGTAGCCGCCGTCCCGGGTCATGAAAAGCATGGCTTCCTCGTTGGGAATCTCCCGCCAGCCCTCGGGCACGGCCGCCTGGAAGCTAAGAGGGGGTTTTCCCCCTCCATGAGCGCAGCCCACGAGCCAAAGGGCGATGAGCAACGAAAGAATCGATCGCTGATTCATGGGATTCCTCGCTTTCGGATGGCAAGGCGCCGGGCCGCGAAAAACGGCCGCACGCTGTCCACCCCGGGAAATCGGTTGATGATGAGCTACTTAAAACGCCCCCTTGCTTGCGTCAACCCGGATTTTCCACCTCTCTTTTCCGCGGGAACCTCTTTTTCCGCCATGAGCTTGCCCGCAAAAGTCCCCCTTTCCTCCGGTCCGGATGACCGACCCCGTCATGACCCGACGGTCTCGGAGGATTCAATCGGCCGGAGTACGCCGCAACTTGAACTCGGAAGGAAACCCCCGCGGGCCGGTGCATAAGGCGGGATCGGCGAACGGCGTTTTGGCGAAGGAAAAAGGAAAAAATCTCCGGGGGGGATTGGACAAATGCGAAAGAATGACTATAGTTTCCCCGTCCGCGGAGGGAAACGCCCGATTCTCCAACCCAATCCAAGAACAAAGGAGGCTGAAAAATGAAAAAGGTGTTTTTGCTTCTCGCCGCCGCCCTGCTGATGACCGGCTGTACCTCCGAATTCTACAAGCACGATCGCCTGTTCGCCACCAACGCCCATGCCGCCTACAGCTGGTGGGGCTACAAGAACACGACGGCCGATCACGCCAAGAAGTCGGCGGAGCAGGGCTGGTGGGGCAAAGAGATCCCCTACGTTCCCGCCAAGTAACCCTCTCTTCGCCCGATCAACCGTACTTTTCGCGAACCGGCCTGGCGTTCGGCAACGTCGGGCCGGTTTTTTCTCCGCATCGTATCGGGCGTTCGGAAGCCCCCGCGTCCCGTCGGAGGCGCCGGCGCCGAGTCTTACTTCACGCCTCGGGCCGTAAGGAAAGGCCCGTATTGGCGATCGGTTTCCAGGATGTGCTTGGACAACCAGTCTTTTAAGAAATTGGTCATCTGGATCGGGCTGGAAAGTGTCCCGGCGCGGAACTGTTCGCTCAGCTCCTTCACCTTCTGCGTCATGCGCTCGTGTCGTTGCCGGTGATCGTCGAATCCGGGATAACCGTGCGCCTTCATGAGCTGCTCTTCGGCGGCGAAATGGGTCTTGGTGTAGAGCAGAAGATCCCCCAGCACCTTGCCCAGCGCCTCGCGCCCCTGCCCGGCCTGCATGGACTCGTAGAGCTCGTTCAGAAACCCGACGAGCCGCCGGTGCTGCTGGTCGATTCGCGCGATTCCGACACTGAATTCCTCTCTCCAGTTCAAAAATGCCATGATCCCGTCCCTCCTTCCGGCGCTCCTTTTTCGGCGTTCCACCGGTTTTCGCTTTTCACTATCGGCACCTCCCGCCGCAGGCTTGAACGCCGCTGTCGGCCTCGCGGCAGTTGCAATTGACAGGCCGGGGCCGAACGGATAATTTCGCGCGCAATCTTTCCAACCGGGAGTCTCCATGACCGTCGCCGCAAGGCTGGCCGCGGCCATGCTGGCGGCCGTGGCCTCTTGCATCGCCCCGGATCTTGCCGCCGGGAGATTGATCGTCGAAACCCCGCTGCGGGAGGGGCAGGTGCTCATCGAGGCCACCCCCGAGCCCCAGCAGGCCGTGGTCTCCGTTTTCGACCCCCGGGGAGAGCCCCTGCGCGGCCTGCAGGCCCGGGACTTTTTTCTGGCGCGCGACCTCCGGCCGGGCAAGGTCCTTGCCGTGGAGACGCTCCCCGCAAACCAGATCCCGCCCCTCAATCTGGTTCTCGTGATCGACAACTCCTTTTCGATGCAGGAACGCGGGGCGGTCAAGGCGCTGCTTTCCGCTCTGGATCTCCTGTTGGGCGATATCCGGCCGATCGACCGCGTGCACGCCGTGGTCTTTTCCGCCGAAGAACGACGATCGCCCGGGGGGCGGCCCCTGCCGGTGCGCTTGCTGAACGCCCGCACCGCCGCGGAATGGAAGCGCCTCTTCTCCGAGGCGCTCGAGCGCGGCTCCACCTCCCGCACCCCTCTTTACGATGCCATGCTGGCGGCCGTGGAGATCGCCCGTACCCTTCCCGAGGGGGAGCCGAAATTTCTCGCGGTCTTCTCCGACGGCGAGGATCTGAACAGCCGGGTCCGGCCGGCGGAGGTGGAAGCTGCGGCCCGGACCGTGCCCCATCTGCGGGCCTATGCCATCGACTTTCGGCCGGAGGAGGCGGCGGACGCTTTCCTCACCGCATTCGCCCGCAACCATCAGGGGCGGCTGTGGAAGGCACGCTCCGCGGCGGAAATCCTTCCGAGTTTTCAAAACTTTAAGAGCACGATCACCCATCGCTATCGCCTCAGCTACGAACTGGCCAACCCGGTGATGTTGGAGCCCCGGCTCCTGCAGTTCGACCTGCCCGCGACCGTCGCGGGATCCCCGGCACAGAGCATGATTTTCTTCCCTACGGGCCGCAGCACCTTGCCGGAGACTTATATCCAGCTGAAAACGCGCGAGGAAACCGAAGCCTTTCGCTCCGCGAAGCTCACGGGCTTCTCCAGCCGCTATTTCAACCTTCTCAATTGGGTGGGGAAAGGCTTGCGCGAGATTTCCGAGGCGAAGCTCCTCATCACGGGATGCACGTCCTCCTGGGGCCCCGAGGCCGACAACCTGAAACTGGCCCAGCAGCGGGCCGAGGCCGTCCGGGATTATCTCCAGCGGGTGTGGGGCATCGACCGCAGCCGGTTGCTGCTCGAGGCCCGCGGGCTGCCGGCCGTGCCCTCCTCCGAGGAGGATCCGGAGGGGCGCCGCGAAAATCAACGGGTGGAGCTGGCGATCGACCCCCCGGACGCCCATGCCCGCATCCTCGGCGCGGTGATCGCCGAAACCCGGGGGCAATCCGCCGTGCGCGTGGGCCTGGAACTGAACCCGCGGCTGGAGATGGTCGAGGGGGAAATCGAGATCCGTGCCGGGGAGCTCGTACTGCACCGCATCCGCCTTCCCTCCGGCACCGGCGCCAAGGTCTCCCCCTCCGTGACGCTCGACGAGCTGCGACGCGACCGTGTGGCCGGCGCCTCGGCGCTCGAAGCGGTCCTGCGGGTTCGGGACCGAGAGGGTCGGCTTCATGAAGCCTCCTCGGATCTCTGTCACATCCGGACCCAGCCGCGTACCGTGCTGCGGGAGCTCTCCTTTCCCCCTTACGGGACGGTGACCCTCGAGCCTCCCGTACTGCGTGTGGAAGAGGTGGCCGTCCGGGAAAGCTCCCCCGTGCTTCCTTACATCTATTTCGACACCGGACGCGCGGAGTTCCCGGAACGCTACACCCGGTTTTCCTCCGCCGAGGAGGCCGGCGCCTTCGACCCCGCCGGGCTGCGCGGGACCCTGACCAAATACCGTCAAGTGCTCAACGTGATCGGCCGCCGCGCCGCCGAGAGGCCCGGAAGCCGCCTCAGGATCGTCGGTTGCCGCTCGGAAAACGGCGAGGAAAAAGGCCGCGTCGAGCTTTCCCGGGCGCGGGCGGCGGCGGTCCGGGATTACCTGCGGACGATCTGGGGCATCGACCCGGCGCGCATGACGATCGAAGCCCGTGGACTTCCCGAAATCCCCAGCTCCGGCCTCTCCCCGGAGGGTCGCGCGGAAAATCAGCGGGTCGAAATCTACAGCGACGATCCGGAGATTCTCGATCCGGTCACCAGTGTCTTTCTCGAAGCCCGCTGCGCGGCGAAGGCGCTGCGGATCCTCCCCGTGGTCGAGCCCGGAGCACGGCTGCGGAAATGGACGCTCTCGGTCTACGGCGACAGCCAACGCCTGGATGCCCTGCAGGGGGAAGTCGGCCTGGAGGCGGCCTACGTGCTGCCGCTTGCGGAACTCGGCCTGCAGGATGTCGCCCGCTACCCGGCGATCACCGTGCAGCTCGAGGCGGTGGACGAGCGCGGGCACCTCCTGCGGGCCCGCTCCAGCGCCACGGTCGAGCGGATCCAACGCGAGGAAAGCGACAGCCGACGGCAGGGCGGCCGGGTCGAGGAACGCCATGCTCTGATTCTCTTCGATTTTGACCGCGCCGAGATCCGGGAGCGCAACCGCCGGCTCATCGATCGCATCGCCCAGCGCATCCGCGAGCTGCCCGAGGCCCGGGTCCGCATCGCGGGGCACACCGACGCGATCGGAGCCCCCGCCCGCAATCTCGAGCTTTCCCGCAAGCGGGCCGAAGCCGCGGCGCGCCTGCTTGCGGCAGTTCTCTCGGATCCGGCCCGCCTGACCGTCGAAGGCCACGGGCCGGAGGCCCCGCTCTACGACAACGCCCTGCCGGAGGGCCGAGCCTACAACCGCACGGTCACCGTGACGCTCGAATACGACGAGCACCCTTGATCCCCCAGGCGGCCGTCTTATGTTGCAGTCTGCATGCGGCGCGGCGCGCCGACCAACCGGAAAGGACCGACGCATGAACGCCCCTCTCAGGGAAGATCAACTGATCACCATCGTCAAGAACGTGGTCGAGCAGAACGGCTGCCGGCTGATCGAAATCGATTTTGAAACCCACACCCTGCACATCGACGGCCCGGAGGAAAACCAGGTCGCCTGCGCCGTCGCGCTCCAGGACGTCCTGGGCTGATCGCCTACCCGACGTCTTCCGCGGATCCGGGCTCGAGGAGCACCCGACCTTCGCCCCGACCCTCTCAGGGATCGACGGTATGCGGGACTTCCGGGAATTCCCCGCGGACGCGAAACGCGGGATACGCTTCGTCCTCACCGACATCGACGACACGCTCACCTTGAGCGGGCGGCTTCCGGCCGCGGCGCTCGAGGCCATGGAGCGGCTCGAGGCCGCAGGCCTCGGTGTC
>CALIUY010000047.1 GCA_938048455.1 uncultured Desulfobacterales bacterium
TGTATCGGTGTTCTTGCCGTTTCCGGATCTCGGCTCGCCATCCGGCTCTATTTTCAGAAATTCGTTCCCTCGAAGCCGATCCCGTCCCTGTCCAATGTCCGTACCCTTTCGGGCACCCATTCTCCCGAAGCTCCTCCACGCAGGCTTCTGATCATCGGCGCGGGAAGCTGCGGTGAAAAAATCCTGCGTGAGATCCGGGACAACCGGTTGATGAATTATGAGGTGGTGGGGTTTCTGGACGACAACCCGGGAAAGATCGGAAAGAAAATTCATGGGGTGATCGTCCGCGGCATCATCGCCGATCTCCCTTTCGTGGCGAGAAAAACCGCGGCCGATGAAATCCTGATCGCCATCCCTTCGGCAAGTGCACCCGAGATGCGCCGGATCGTCGACGTGTGCAAACAATCCGGTGTGCGCTACCGCACCGTACCCGCCTACGGGGAGCTGATCAACGGCCAGGTCAGCATCAAGGCGGCCCGCGAGGTGGCCTACCGCGACCTGATCGGCCGCAAAACGGTACCTCTCGACGAGGCGATGATCGCCGCGCACCTTCACGGCAAGCGAGTCCTTGTAACCGGGGCAGGGGGCTCCATCGGCGCCGAGCTCTGCCGCCAGATTCTACGCTTCGGGGCCGGAAGCCTCGTGCTTTTCGAACGTGCGGAAAGCTCCCTGTTCGAGATCGACATGGAGCTCGGAAGGGAAGCAAAACAGCCCGTGATCCCGGTTCTGGGGGATATCGGCGACAGCCGGCATCTGGAAGAAGTGTTCCGCCGCCATTCCCCGCAAATCGTTTATCACGCCGCGGCTTACAAGCATGTTCCGATGCTCGAGCGCCATCCCTGGAAGGCGATCGAAAACAACATCTTAGGTACCTGGAATCTCATCCGCGCCTGCAACGCTCACCGGGTCGAACGCTTCGTTCTGGTCTCCACGGACAAGGCCGTAAGGCCGGCGAATGTGATGGGAGCCTCGAAACGCCTTGCCGAAATGATCGCTCTCAATCAGAACTTCTGCGGGATCGGGGAGACCCGCTATCACGCCGTACGTTTTGGGAATGTGATCGGAAGTGCCGGCAGCGTCGTTCCCCTGTTCCAGAAGCAGATCGAAAGGGGAGGGCCGGTCACGGTGACGCACCCCGAGGCGACGCGCTTTTTCATGACCATCCGTGAGGCGGCCCAGCTCATTTTGCAGGCGGCGGCCATGGGGGAGCGCGGGGAAATTTTCATCCTCGACATGGGAACTCCCGTACGAATCGTCGAGATGGCGCGCGATCTGATCCGGCTTTCCGGTTTTGAGCCGGATGTGGACATCAAGATCGAATTCACCGGTTTGCGCCCCGGAGAAAAGCTCCATGAAGAGCTGATCACCGCCGACGAAAGGCTCATGCCGACCGCGCATCCCAAAATTTTCAAATTGAACGGGACCTCCTGCGACCTCTCCCTGCTGAACGGCCACCTGGCCGACCTTACGGTTTTGATGTACAAGAAAGACCCCGCTGCCATCCGCCTCAAACTTCAGGAAGTCGTGCCCGATTATCGGCCGGCGAAGGGGGAGGTTGAACAGTCCTCGGTGACGTCCTCATGAAAAACCAAAATTATCAAGAGGCCACGATCCGACTTCTTGAAAAAGGCGTCGTCATGCCTCTTCCGGAAACGGTCGCGATCGAAGGAAATGTCCCTATCGAGCGGATTGCCGGGAAGGGGGTGGTTCTGCACCCCGGATGCCGCATCCGCGGAGAAAAAACCTTGATCCTCGAGGGGGCGAAGCTCGGCGCCGAGGGGCCGGTCACCGTGGAGAACTGTTATATCGGCCCCGGAGTAGAGCTGAAGGGGGGCTATTTCCGGGATGCCGTCTTTCTCGAGGGTGCGGTCTGCGGCTCGGGGTCTCATGTGCGCGAGGGGACGATCCTCGAGGAGCGCGCGAGCATCGCCCACACGGTCGGCCTGAAGCAGACCATCCTTTTCCCTTTCGTCACTTTGGGAAGCCTCATCAATTTCTGCGATTGCCTGATGGCCGGCGGCACAGGCCCCGACAACCACAGCGAGGTGGGAAGCTCTTACATCCACTTCAATTTCACCCCACGGCAGGACAAGGCCACCCCTTCCTTGATCGGCGATGTGCCCCGGGGGGTGATGCTCAACCAGCGGCCGATTTTCCTGGGAGGGCAGGGGGGTCTGGTGGGCCCTCTGCGGCTGAACTACGGGATCACGGTCGCGGCGGGGACCATCCTGCGTAAAGACGAATTGCGGCCGGAGCGGATGATCTTCGGCGGAAACGTCCGCGAAGGAAATGTATCCGCCCGCGGCGTGCGCTTGGGAGGCAGCGCCAGGGCAATCGAAAACAATCTCCTCTATCTCGCCAACCTCGCTGCGCTTCGCCTCTGGTACCTCGAGGTCCGCGCTCTGTTTATCGGCCAACGCTTTTCCGAGGAACTCCACGAAGGTCTATTGCAAACCCTCGAGCTCGGCATCGCCGAGCGCAGAAAGCGTCTACGGCAGTATTTTGAAATTCATGAGAAAAAGGACCAACTCGAACGGTGGGCGGAATTCGAGGACAAGTTGCAAAAAAGTCTTGCGGCAAAGGGTGATCCGGCGTTGCGGGAGCGCTTTCTCGAAGCCCTCGCATCAAAAATTCGGGAAACAGGAAAAGAATACATCCCGGCGATTCAGGCTCTCACAAATGACGAAGCCGCAGTCGGGACTTCTTGGCTGCAGGGACTTGTCGATGAAACGGCAGACTCGTTGAAGCCCATCCTGGTTTGAATAAGAAAGCTCCGAGCCGAAATGGGAAAACTTTTTGGCACAGACGGTATTAGAGGAAAAGCAGGTGTTTATCCGGTAATTCCAAAAGTAGGACTTGATATCGGGCGAGCGGCGGTCGAGTTCTGCGGCAACGGCGGCCCGGCGAAGCCGGTTGTGCTTGTCGGTTGCGACACAAGGGTTTCCGGCGACATGCTCGTTCATGCACTGGCAGCCGGCATCAGCCAGGCGGGCGGCCGAGCCGAAATTCTGGGCATTCTTCCAACGCCGGGAATAGCAATCTTGACCCGCAAGCTCGGCGCCGCCTGCGGCATCGTCGTCTCCGCATCCCACAACCCCTATGAGGATAACGGCATCAAACTCTTCGGAGGAGACGGTCTCAAGCTGCCTGACGCGCTGGAAGAGGGGATCGAGGAGCGGATCCTGAGGGGGGGGTTCAAGGAGAACTCGGATTTCGGCGGCGTTTCGTTTCGGGAAGACGCAGAACGCCGTTATCTCGAGTTCCTTCAAGAGGCGGTCCGCCTCGTGAATCCAGCCTTCCCCCGGCGTGTTGTGGTCGATTGCGCAAACGGCGCCGCTTTCAAGGTAGCCAAAGTTTTGTTTCAAGGCTTGGGCCTCGACGCCGTGATCATCAACGACACGCCGGACGGGAAAAACATCAACTTCGCTTGCGGATCCCAGCACCCCGAGCATCTTGCGCGGCGCGTCATCGAAGAGAAGGCCGATGCCGGATTCGCTCTCGACGGCGATGCGGACCGGCTGATCGCCGTCGACGAAGGCGGCGAGGTTCTCTCCGGCGACCGGATCCTCGCCATTCTGGCGCGTCATTTGAAGCGTTCCGGACGCCTCGCCGGAAATCTTGTCGTCAGTACCGTCATGAGCAATGCCGGTTTGACAAAATCCCTGAAGGAAGCGGAAATCCATCATTTGACCACCCAGGTGGGTGACCGCTGGGTCATGGAGGCGATGCGCGCAAACGGCGCCTCTCTCGGGGGTGAGGATTCCGGGCACATCATCTTCGCCGGGCCGCACACGACGGGGGACGGCCTGCTGACCGCTTTGTTGCTGATCGAAGCCATGGAAAACAGCGGGCCGCTAACGCAGTTGAAGAACGTCATGACCCCGTTTCCGCAGGCGCTGATCAACGTCCCGGTGCGCAACAAACCGCCCCTTGATGGTCCCGGGCCGATCCGGGAGGCGATCGCCGCCGTCGAGCGCGAACTCGGAGCGGAAGGAAGAGTCCTGGTGCGTTATTCGGGGACCGAGCCCCTCTGCCGGGTCATGGTGGAGGGCCCGACGGCGGATCTGACCCGCAGGCTCTGTGAACGGATTGCGGAGGTCGTCTCGCGCGCCGCCGGATAATTCACCCAAAAACCGCGCCGGAAAAAGAAAGCCCCGTCCTTTGCGGCCGGGGCTTTCTTTTTTGGTAAGCGAAATATTTCAGTCTCGGTTGGAGCCGAAAATGCGCAGCAGCATGAGGAAAAGATTGATGAAGTCGAGGTAGAGCTTGAGGGCTCCGAGGATCGCCCCCTTGCGTACCGCGCCGGCATCGATGTCGGCCGGCTGCGTCAGAGCCATGTTCTTGATCGCCTGGGTGTCGTAGGCGGTCAGCCCGATGAAGACGAGCACACCGATGTAGCTCACGACCATGCTCACGGCGCTGCTCTGGAAAAAGAGATTGGCGATCGAGGCGATGATGATGCCGAAGAGCCCCATCATGAAAAAGCCGCCGAGCGAAGTGAGATCCCGCTTGGTGGTGTAGCCGTAGACGCTGCAGGCGACGAAGGTGCCGGCGCAGACGAAAAAGGCGTTGGCGATGGTCGCCTGCGCATAAGCCAGAAAAATCGAGGAAAGGGTGGTACCGTTCAGAATCGAGTAAAGGATAAACAGGGCCGTTGCCGTCGAGGCCTGCATGCGGTAGATCCGCGAGCTGATGGTGAAGACCAGGGCAAGCTGCCCGATGATCAGCCCGAAGAAAACGATCCCGGATCCGAAAATGAGCCGCAGGATCTCCGGTGAGCTGGCGACGTAAAAAGCCGTGAGTCCGGTCAGACCGAGACCGACCGCCATCCAGTTGTAGACGCTGCGGACAAAGGAATTGACCCGGACCTGGACCTGAGTTCTCTGAAGCGTCAAGGCATCCATCGGATATGACCCTCCCTAACAAGGTAGAGATTCAAGTTAACGAAATATAACTTTTCTTCTTCCCTTTATCAAGCCGGTTTTTCCTTGATTCGGCGTCACCTTTTCCGTAAGCTGGAAGAAGCTTGGGGATCGTGAAATGAAGCCGGATCAGATTTACAGTGAACTCAAGCAGATGGCCGAGAGGCTGGGGATCTCCGTCGAGGAACACAACTTCCGCGCCACGGGGGTGACCACGCGCGGAGGCTCATGCATCGTGCGCGGGAAACCCGTGATTCTCATCGACAAGCACCGTCCGCTCCAGCGCAAGATCCGCATTCTGGCTTCGTCGCTCGCCGAGTTTCCCCACGAAGAGATTTACACGGTGCCGGCGATCCGGGAGCTGATTCAAAAATACGCCGAGGATGACCTCGAAAGCAGGGGGTAGCCGTCGGCCTTTTTGTAAAGCACCATTAGTTTACATAATATAACTTATCGGACATAAAGAACGTGGCGCCGGCTGAAGAAGACTCTTTAGCCGAGGGAAGATCCGTTCTCTCGGTTTCCGAGCTCACCCGCAGGATCCGGCAGATTCTCGAAAACAATTTCCCCTTCGTCTGGGTCACAGGCGAGATCTCGAATTTTCGACGTCCATCCTCGGGCCACTGCTATTTTACCTTGAAGGACGACGCCGCTCAGATTGCGGCGGTTCTCTTTCGGCAACAAAGTCGCCAGGTGCGTTTCCAACTCGAGGACGGTCTGAGCATCGTCGCTTCAGGTCGCATCTCGGTTTACGAACCCCGAGGATCCTACCAGATCATCCTGGAATATGTCGAGCCGGCCGGTCTCGGCGCGTTGCAGCTGGCCTTCGAGCAGCTGAAGAAAAAACTCGCTGCGGAAGGGCTTTTCGACCCCGCGCGCAAGAGACCGATTCCATTTTTGCCTAACAAAATCGCGGTCATTACCTCCATGACCGGAGCCGTCATCCATGACATTTTGAACATCACCGGCCGCCGCTACCCGAGCGTGCCGATCCAGATCTTGCCGGTCCGGGTGCAGGGCGATGAGGCTGTCAGCGAAATCGTGCGGGCCATCGAGGTCGCCAACACCCGGATGGATGCCGAAATCATCCTGCTCGCGCGCGGCGGCGGCTCCATCGAGGACCTCTGGCCCTTCAACACCGAGTCCGTCGCCCGAGCGATCGCCTCCTCAAGGATCCCGGTCGTATCCGCCGTCGGCCACGAGACCGATTTCACCATCGCCGATTTCGTAGCCGATCTGCGGGCCCCGACCCCTTCGGCCGCAGCCGAGCTCCTGGTGCCCGACCGCCTCGAGCTGCTGCAAAAACTCCACATGCTGCAACTGCGCCTGCGAAGGTCACTGGTGCAGATGATCGATCGGCACCGGAAAACCATTCTCGATTTTCGGAAACTTTTTTTTCGGACGCGCCGCGGGCTTCAGGATCGCTGGCTGCGACTCGATGAGTTGGGCCGTCGACTGCAGCGCGCCGCTTTTCAACCCTTACGTCTTAAACGGCTTAAGTTGATTTCCCTGGAAGAGCGCCTCGCGGTCCAGCGCCCTGAAAGAATGATCGCCGAATATAAGAGTAAACTTGATTATATAAAAAGCAAGATATCATTATTGTTAACAATAATTCTTAACAAAAAATTGGAGAAGCACCGTCTTCTAGAGTCGATGCTTCGCGCCTCCAACCCGCTCGCCATCTTGAAGCGGGGCTACAGCGTGACCCGCCGGCTTCCGGACCGAAGGGTGATTTCCGATGCCGCCCAGGTCGCCGTGACCGAGCGAGTCGAGGTGGTTTTGTCCTCCGGAAACCTCGTCTGCGAAATCCAGGAAGTGCACCATGGCCAAAAAATCGTTTGAACAAGCCTTGCAACAGCTCGAACAGATCGTACGCGAGCTCGAGTCCGGGGATCTGCCGCTCGAGGCCGCTTTGCGCAAGTTCGAAGAGGGAATCGAGCTCTCGAAGTTCTGCTCCCAGAAGCTCGAAGAAACCGAACGCCGGATCACGGTCCTGCTCCAGAACGAGGCCGGAGAAACGATCGAAAAACCCCTTTCCCGCGAAGAAAACGCCGCTGCAGGCTCAGATGACGAGCTCCCGTTTTAGCGACCGAACCTCGTTTTCCGCCTGAAGAGCTTGCCGATACCGGCCATGTTCGATCTCTCTTCTTATCTCGCGCGAAGGACGCTTCTGATCGAAGAGCACCTCGAAGCCCTTCTGCCTCAGGAGACCTCAGCGGGCGGACGCCTCATCGAAGCCATGCGTTACTCGCTTTTCGCCGGCGGCAAACGCATTCGCCCCGTTCTCTGTCTGGCGGCGGCCGAGACCGTAGGCGGTACGGCGGCCGATGCCCTTTCCGTCGCCTGTGCCCTCGAGATGATCCACACCTATTCGCTGATCCATGACGATCTTCCGGCCATGGACGACGACGCCCTGCGACGCGGCAAGCCCACCTGCCACATCGCCTTCGACGAGGCGACAGCCATCCTCGCCGGTGACGGCCTGCTCACTTTCGCCTTCGAAATCATCGCCTCCCGCTGTCCGGCGCCGCCCGCCCGCACCCTGGCTGTCCTCAGCCTGATCGCCTGGGCCGCCGGACCGCAGGGCATGGTCCGGGGGCAGATGCTCGACATGGTGATCCAAGGCCGTCCCGCAAACGTTCAGGAAGTGGAACATCTTCACGGCCTGAAGACCGGGGCCATGATCGAAGCCGCGCTCGCCGCGGGAGCCCTGATCGCCGGCGGCACAGACTCCGAAGTGGCCGCGCTTCGCGCTTTCGGGCGCAAGCTCGGCCTCGCCTTTCAGGTGGTCGACGATATCCTGAATGTCGAGGGGGACCCGGCGATCATGGGCAAGGCCGCAGGAACCGATCGGATTCAGGGCAAAAACTCATACCCTGCCCTGATTGGGCTTGAAAAATCGAAAGAAAAGGCTCAAAATCTTCTAAATGAGGCCTTAGAAAGTCTTTCCCTGTTCGATTTCCGGGCCGATCCTCTGCGTGCCATCGCGCGCTATGTCGTCACGCGGAACAAATGACGCTCCTACAAACGATCCAATCGCCTGCCGACCTCAAAACCCTCCCCCGATCCCTCCTTCCCGAGCTGGCCGCCGAGATCCGCCGCCTCATCGTCGAGGTGGTCTCGCGAAACGGAGGACACCTCGCTTCCAGCCTGGGGGCGGTCGAGCTGGCGATCGCCGTGCACTACGTTTTCGACTGCCCCCGCGACCGGATCATCTGGGATGTCGGCCACCAGGCCTATGCCCACAAGATCCTGACCGGCAGGCGGGATGCCTTTTCGAACCTCAGGCTTCACGGCGGCATCTCCGGCTTCACTCGGCGCAGTGAGAGCCCCTACGATGCCTTTTCCACCGGACACAGCAGCACCTCGATCTCGGCCGGCTTCGGCATGGCCTGTGCCAAGGCCCTCAAGGGCGAAACGGACCGCGTCGTGGCGGTGATCGGCGACGGCTCCCTCACGGCAGGGATCGCCTTCGAAGGCCTGAATCAGGCGGGCGGCGACCCCAAACGCGACCTGATCGTCATCCTCAACGACAACGAGATGTCGATTTCGCGCAACGTCGGCGCGCTCTCCTCTTTCCTCAGCCGGACCTTCTCGGCGAAGAAACTCCAAGAGCTGCGCCGCGAGCTCGGTTATTTCTTCCGCCGCCTGCCGCGCATCGGCGAGGATGTCTATCAGCTCGCCAAGCGGACGGAGGAATCCTTCAAATCCTTCGTCACGCCGGGCATGCTCTTCGAGGCCTTCAATTTCGAATATTTCGGCCCGATCAACGGCCACCGGATCGACCATCTGATCGATATCCTGAACAACATCAAGTATATCCGTGAGCCCGTGCTGCTGCACGTGACCACGGTCAAAGGCAAAGGCTACGAACCCGCCGAAAAGAACCCGGTCTTCTTCCACGGCTGCGGCCGCTTCGATGTCGCCACCGGCTCCTGCATGGACCGGAAGCCGGCATCTCCCACTTACACCCAGGTCTTTGGGGAAACGCTGATCGAACTTGCCCGCAGGGATCCGCGCGTCGTGGCGGTCACGGCGGCCATGCCCGAAGGAACGGGGCTATCGCCCTTCGCCAAAGACTTCCCGGACCGTTTCTTCGACGTCGGCATCGCCGAGCAGCACGCCGTCACCTTCGCGGCGGGGCTCGCGGTGGAGGGGCTGCGCCCCGTGGTGGCGATCTACTCCACCTTCCTGCAGCGGGCTTATGACCAGATCCTGCACGACGTCTGCCTGGACGGCCTTCCCGTCGTCTTCGCGATCGACCGCGCCGGTCTGGTCGGGGAAGACGGCCCCACGCACCACGGCGCCTTCGATCTCGCTTACCTGCGAAGCCTTCCCAACCTGGTCGTCATGGCCCCGCGGGACGAAAACGAACTGCGCCGGATGATGCTGACCGCGCTGCAGCACGACGGGCCGATCGCTTTGCGCTACCCGCGGGGAAACGCCCCCGGCGTGCCGATCGCCTGCGACATCTCCCCCATCCCCATCGGCAAGGCCAAAGTTCTCTCCGAGGGGGAGGATCTCGTCGTGCTTGCCATCGGAGCGAGCGTCGCCGAGGCGATCCAGGCCGAGCGCATGCTGGCTGCGGAAGGCCTCCATATCACCCTGGTCGACGCCCGTTTCGTCAAACCCCTGGATGCCGCGTTGATCACGGAGCTCGCGCGGAAGATCCCACGCCTGATCACGGTAGAGGAAAATGTGCGCCAGGGGGGATTCGGCAGCGCCGTCCTGGAGTCCTTGCAGGATGCCGGGATCGCCGCTGTGGCCGTCGAGCGCCTGGGGCTCCCCGACCGTTTCATCGAGCACGGCCCCCAGAATCTCCTGCGCGCGAAGTGCGGCGTCGACGCCGCCGCCATCGTCGCGGCCGCTCGCCGCCTGGCGGCGTCGTGCGGCGAGCTGACGCATCTGCAGCAGGTCGCCCACTGCGCCTGAAGAGGCAATCGACCGCCCACGGGGTCTCTTCTTCCGCCTTGAAACCCAAGCGCCGAAGAATCGATCTCTTGCTCGTCGAGCGGGGCTTTTTCCCCAGCCGCGAACGGGCGCAAGCCGCGGTTCTGGCCGGGCTCGTGCGCGTCGATGGAGCCCCCGTCGCCAAACCCGGCCTCCAACTCGCCGCCGATGCGGCGATTGAAGTCCTCTCGCCGGGGTGTCCCTACGTCAGCCGCGGCGGGCTGAAGCTGGAAGCGGCGATCCGGGCCTTCGCCCTCGAAGTCGAAGGCCGGGTCTGCCTGGATGTCGGCGCCTCGACCGGCGGGTTCACCGACTGTCTTCTCCAGCATGGGGCGGCGCGCGTCTACGCCGTGGATGTCGGCTACGGGCAACTCGCCTGGCGATTGCGCTGCGACCCGCGGGTCATCGTGATCGAGCGCACCAACGCGAGGCACCTCGGGCGGGAGAAGATCTCCGAGCCCATCGATCTCGCCACGATCGACGTTTCTTTCATTTCGCTCAAGCTCATCGTCCCGGCCCTCGTGCCGCTCCTCCGGCCCCGAGGGCGGATCGTGGCTCTCGTCAAGCCCCAGTTCGAAGTCGGCCGCGGCCAGGTGGGGAAAGGGGGGGTCGTGCGCGACCCGGCGCTTCACGCCCGTGTTCTCTCCGAGCTTCAAGCGTTTTTCCGGGATCAAGCTCTGCGCACCTCCGAACCGATCCCCTCCCCCATCGCCGGCCCCAAGGGAAACCGCGAGTTTTTCCTGCTTCTTCAGCCCTGACAGAGCTCCAGGATCCGGTTTTTCGTCTTGATTTTTGCAGGGCGAGCGGATAGAAGCCTTCCTTTATCGCCCGGCCCCGGGCGCGCAATCCCACCCCGAGAGAGGATGCCCAATGAGCGAAAAGATCGAAGCCCTTCGCAACCTGGCACTGGTGGCCCACGGCGGCGCCGGAAAAACTTCCCTCGCGGAGGCCATGCTGTTTGATGCGGGCGTGATCAACCGCATGGGGCGGATCGAGGAGGGCAACACGGCCCTGGATTTCGAGCCCGAGGAAATCCGTCGCGCTTCGAGCATTTCCACCGGGCTCCACCAGCTCCCCTGGAAAAAGCACACCGTGACGCTTCTCGACACCCCGGGCGACCAGAACTTCTTTTCGGACACCAAGACCTGCCTGCAGGCCGCCGACGGTGCCCTCGTCGTCATCGACGCCGTCGACGGGGTTAAGGTGCAGACCGAAATCGGGTGGGATTTCCTGAACGATTTTGAGCTTCCGCGCGCGATCTTCGTCAACAAGCTCGACCGGGAACGGGCGGACTTCCAGCGCGTGTTCGAGGAGGCGAAAAGCCTTTTTCAGCCCAAACCGATCATTCTGCAGCTGCCCATCGGGACCGAGGCGGGCTTTCGCGGCGTCGTCGACCTGATCAGCCGCAAAGCCTATCTCTACGCCGAGGACGGCAAAGGAAAAGCCTCCGAGATCCCCGCGGAGATGGTCGAAACCGTCGACTCCGAGCGCGAAGCCCTGATCGAGAACATCGCCGAGGCCGATGACGCCCTGGTCGAGCGCTATCTCGAGGGGGAGACGCTTTCGGAAGAGGAGTTGCGGGCGGCCCTGCGCAAGGGGACCCTGAACCGCGTTTTCACTCCGGTGCTTTGCGGTTCTGCGACCCGCAACATCGGCATCGACCTGCTGCTCGACTTCGTCACCGCCGCCCTACCCTCTCCGCTCGACCGCGGTCCCAAGAAGGGGACCGACCCCGATACGGGCGCGGAGATCGAACGCGCCCCCGACCCGCAGGCCCCCTTTTCGGCCCTGGTCTTCAAGACCATGTCCGACCCCTATGCGGGCCGCCTCAACATCTTCCGAGTCTTCTCCGGCTCGCTCGGGCCGGAAGGCGGCTTCTACAACGCCCGCAAGCAGAGCCGCGAGCGCTACAACCAGCTCCTCGTGATCCTCGGCAAAGAGCAGAAGCCCGCGCCGGGAGCCGGCCCGGGGTCGATCGTGGCCGTCGCCAAGCTCAAGGACACGAGCACGGGGGACACGCTCTGCGACGAGGCGAAGAAAATCCTCTTCACCCCCGTCGAGCCGATCGCCTCGCTCATCTCTTATGCGCTTTCGCCCAAGTCCAAGGGGGACGAGGACAAGGTGTTCACCTGCCTGATGAAACTGCTCGAGGAGGACCCTTCGTTGCGCATCGAGCGTCTCTCCGAGACCAAGGAAATTATCCTGCACGGCCAGGGACAGATCCACATCGAGACGACGGTCGAGCGACTCAAGCGCAAATTCAACGTCGAGGTGCAGCTCAACACCCCCAAAGTTCCTTACCGCGAGACGATCAAAAAAAAAGTGCGCGTTCAGGGGCGACACAAAAAGCAAACCGGCGGCCACGGCCAGTTCGGGGACTGTTGGGTGCAGTTCGAGCCCCTGCCGCGGGGCAAGGGCTTTGAATTTGTGGACGCGATCGTGGGCGGAGCGATCCCGCGGCAATACATCCCCGCCGTGGAAAAGGGGATCATCGAGTCGGCGCAGCGCGGTGTGCTCGCCGGTTTTCCCTGCATCGACTTCCGGGCCACCGTGGACGACGGCTCCTACCACCCGGTGGATTCCTCGGAAATGGCCTTCAAGATCGCCGGCTCGCTTGCCTTCCGCAAGGCCGCCGAGCAGGCCGACCCGGTGCTTCTCGAGCCGATCATGAAGGTCACGGTGATCGCGCCCGACGAGTTCATGGGCGATATCATGGGGGACCTGAACAGCCGCCGCGGTCGGGTGCTGGGCATGGAAAACGCCGGCAAAAACCAGATCATCCACGCCTACGTGCCCATGGCCGAGTTCCAAACCTATGCGCCGGACCTGCGCTCGATGACCGGCGGCCGCGGCATCTATCGCATGGAGTTTTCCCACTACGACGAGGTGCCCGCGCACATCGCCCAAAAGGTGATCGAGGCGGCGGCCAAAGCGAAGGAGAAGGAATAAAGGAGCAATAAAGCGGCGGAGCCCCGCGATCAGAAGGGCATTTTCACCGACGGGAGGCATCCCCGGTCCGGGGCGAATCCGGCGTAAAACGCCTCCCGGAGGCTCGAGAAGGTAACCCGGTTCCGCGGGGCGATGCGCCGGGCTTCCGGGCAAGTGGTGCGGTGGAAGCGGCGGCTGCGCCAACTCCCCGTGTACCGGGCAGCCGGATCTTCGCGGAGATCTTTCCAGATGCCCTTTTCTTCCGCCATCGCGGCGCGCTGCGCCCGAAGCAGCCGATCTTCGTACTTGAGATTCGGGGGGGTCGGCAGGAAATAGGCCAGCCCTTCGCGCAAGAGCCGTTCGTTCATCAGCCCTCCGTCCGGAAGAAACACCCAGGCGAGCATCCTGCCGTGTCGGTCCTGTTTTTCCACATCGGTTTCCAACCGGATTCCCCCGGAGATCGCAGCCGCCAGGAACGCCCGCGCCTCCATGGCCCAGGGCTCGGCCATTCGGGCGGAGTGATCGATTTCCGGGGCATCGACCCCGATCAGGCGCACCAGGCGGCCGTCGATCAGCTCCAGGGTATCGCCGTCGGCCACCCGGCGGACGGCCGCCAAAGGGCCCTCCAGCGGCCCCGCCGCCGCCCAGGAGGCGAGCAAGCAGGCCGAAACCAGAAGCAGAGCGAACGCAAGGGCGGTTTTTCGCTTCATCGTTTCAATCCGCATACACGAACGGCGGCCTCGTCCAGCATGGCGACCAAGCCGCCACGCTCGGCGGGAACGAACCCCAGCGCCTCCCGCCAGACCTCGTCGTCTTCCATGCAAAGATAAAGGCAAACCTCCGGCGCCCGACGCCGGATGGCCTGCGCCATCCGGCGGTAAGCCCGAATGCGAAGCGGTTTGAAATAGCGCAATTTTCCGTCCAGACCGGTGATGAACTCGCCGCAGGCAAGCGGCAAGCCGGGAAAACGATTTTCAATCACCGCCTTGAGCGCCGGCATGAACCGCAATGCCCCCAGGCTGATCCAGACGATGTTTGCCGGCTCGACTGCGGCGAAAATCCGTTCGATCGTCTCTAAATATCCCGGCAAAGACCGGTCTTCGATCACGATCGGGTCGAAATGAAAGGCGACGGGATACCCCTGGGCGGCGGCACGTGCGGCCGCGGCCAGGCGGGCCTCGATCGCGGCCGTCCCGCGCTCGCAGCGGGAGACCATCTCGCGGCTGCTCAACGACCAGGCCAGGATCGTGCGCCGGCGATGCGGCAAAGAAAGCAGCCTTTCGACAGCCGTCGTTTTCGTCTTGAGTTCGAGGACGCAACGGTCTTGGCCGGAGAACAGGCGGACGAGCTCCTCATTAACGGAAGAAAGCCCTTCCCAAATTAAGCTGTCGGTGAATTCCCCGGTCCCGAAGCGCTGAATTTTGTCTTTATTGAATTCCTTTTCAATTTGAGCAACGAAATCTTCCGTGTTGATAAAAAAGGTCAACACCGGAGGATGAAAATAGGCCTGCAAGATGCAGTAGGCGCAGTCCATGCTGCAATAGGCGCCGACATGGAGGATGCGATAGCCGCAGCAGGTGTAGTGCGAGGTCCCCGGGCAGTCGCGGACGAAGGCCCCTCGGTTCGCGGTGAGATAGAGCATGCGCTTTCCGGCGGCGACCGGGTCGGAGGCGGCCATGACGGTTTCAAAGACCTCGCCCGCGGAGTTCACCTCCTGCGTCGGAATCCCCAGTCGCTGCGCGATCCGGTTTGCCTCCGCTCTCGCAACAAGCTCCCGGTCGATGAAAAGACGGTTGAGCTTCATGGACGGGAGAGCGCGTCCTCTTCGTAGCCGCGGCTTTTCCCCTCGAAAAGATCCCGGAAGCGCGGGTGCCCGAGGAGGCAATCCAGCTTCTCCCGCAGGGAGAGAGCCTCTTGCGGGGATTCGAACTCAAGCTGCAACGAAAAGCGGGTCCCCTCGAAATCGCGGGGGGGCTGCAGGCGGAGACCGGCTGCTGCGGGAAGCTCCCGCAGCAGCGCGCGGAAGCGATCTTCCGCCGCGCTGAGAAACGGATAGCGCCTTTGACGCAGCAGGGACCGCAGCGCGCGCGTTTTTTGGTTGGGATCGCCGTCCCGGTCGTCCCAAATTTTCCGGATCGCGGGAGATTCGAGAACCTGAGCAATGGAGCTTCCCTCCCGAAGAGCGATCTCGCGCAGGCGGGTGAGGATCTCGCGCTGCACGTTCAACCCCGTCTTCAGCCGACGGAAAACTTCGGCCAGCATCTCGGCCTCCGGCGCCGGCATGTCCGCAAGCTCGCAGGCCGTCCAGAAGCAAACCGACTCGTCGACAATCGCCTCCTGCACCGCCTGGGGGGTGCCGCACAGTGCCGCGATCCGCTTCAGGAACTCCCCGCTGCCGCGCAAACCCGCGGCCCGAGCCTCCTCGAGATCGATGCGACCGTCGGGGGAAAATGACGCCAGGAGGCTCGCGGCGCGGGCTTGCTCGATCAGGTTCAGCGGCCGGCTCCAGGCGTTTTCGGCGACCGCCAGCAGCGCGCACTCCCGGAGGCTCGGCTCTTTCTCCGGGACACGCACCGGCAGCTCCCGCCAGTTCAAAGCGCGACAGGCGGCGAAGCGGCGAAACCCGCTGATCAGCCGCAGCCGATCTTTGCCGCGGACGACAAGAGGGGGGTGAAGAAGCCCGATGCGGTCGATAGACGCCGCCAGGTCCGCGACATCGTTGCCGGTGCTGATCCGAAAGCGCCCGTCTTCCTCGATCGCCTCGATCGGGACCCGGGCGGATGCGACAGCCGCGATCGGGGTCTCAGAACCCATGGCGATCGCCGCTCAGCCGGACGAGCGCTTCGAGGTATTTCTGCCGGGTGCCCGCGATCACCTCCGGGGGAAGCGGCGGAGGGGGCGGGGTGCGGTTCCAGCGGGTCTGAAGGAGATAGTCCCGGAGATACTGCTTATCGAAGCTCTCCTGGGGTCCTCCGGGCCGGTAGTTGTCCTTGGGCCAGAATCGCGAGGAGTCCGGGGTTAGAAGTTCGTCGATCAGGATCAGACGGCCGTCGTGAAAGCCGAACTCGAACTTGGTGTCGGCGATCAGGATGCCCTTCGCGTCCGCGTAAGCCGCTCCCTCGCGGTAGAGCGCAAGCGTGAGCTCCCGCAAGCGTTCGGCCACCCCCCGGCCTACCCGGCGGCAGGCTTCTTCGAAATCGATGTTGATGTCGTGCACGCCGACCTCCTCCTTGGTGGCCGGCGTGAAGATGGGCTCGGGCAGGCGGTCGGATTCGCGCAGACCGGCCGGAAGGCGTATGCCGCAGACCTCCCCGGTTTCCTTGTAAGCGCTCCACCCCGAACCGGAAAGATAACCGCGGGCGACGCATTCGATCGGCAGCGGCTCGGCCTTCTTGACGAGGATGCTTCGGCCCTCGAGAATCGAGGCGTAAGGCCGACAGGCGGCGGGGTATTCCCGCACGTCGGCGGTGACCACATGATGATCGATCAGGGGTTTCATGCGCTCGAACCAAAAGAGCGAGATCTGGGTGAGAATCTTCCCCTTGTCGGGGATCGGCTCCTCCATCACGACGTCGAAAGCCGAAATGCGGTCGGTCGCCACCATGAGCAGGTGCTCGCCCAAATCGTACATGTCGCGCACCTTGCCGCGCTTGAGGAGCGACAAGTCCGGAAAGTGCGTTTCGCGAATCGCTCGTTCCATCCGATGATGACCTCCTTGGAGGCGCTGCGGTCCAATCGGGGTGCAGCGCGAAATTTCTTGGCGTGAGAAAACTTAGACGGTGGCGAGAGTCGCCAGGAAACGCTTCAGGACTTCCTGGGCCTCGGCCGTAAGCTCGAGGAATTCGATGCCGACTTCGTAGACACCCTGCTTCTGGGTCCGCAAATGCACGGCCCGTCCCCGCAGGTCGACGACTTCGTCTTCCAGACCGACCGAGAGCAAAACGGTATGCGCGGAGGCGATCGGGAAGAAAGTCTCGAGCAGAATGCCCGACAGGGAGAGATTCAGCGTGCGGCCCATCCCCTGTTTGACGACCCGCTCGTTTTCGTCGAGGCAGACCCAGGAAAGCTGCAGCGAGCGGAAACGCGGATGGCGGCGCTGTTCCCTATCCTTTTCGTCCTTTTCCGTCATAACGCGGTCTCTTTCGGGTCGGCGGATCAAGCCGCGACGCCATCACCCCGCGGCGGCATGGCGGATGTGCTGCAGAGTTAGCAGGGTTGTCGCCGAGATGCAAGCCGCCACATGAATCGCGATGTTGCGCAAGGTGGGCGAAAGCCTGCGGAATTCGGCCTCCAGGGAATGAACATCCAGGGTTCCCAGCTTGAGGTCGGCCGAGGAGAAGATCGCCGCCTCGAACGGCTCGTGCCCCAGCGTGAGGAAAGGCAGGTTCCCGAACACGTCCCCCTTGGCCAACCGGCCGAGCGGAAGGTACCCCTCGGGTCCGCCGCGGGCGATCACCGCCTCGCCTTCCCGGATCAAGAACAGCCGCTCTTCCTTCTGGCCCTGGCGCACGGCGATCTTCTTGTCCCGCAGCAAATCCCGGTAGCCGTCACCCCTGGCGTAAGCCTGGGCCGCAATGTCGGTCACCTGGCGCAGGCGCCGCTCCAGGCTCTGGATCAGGGTTTTCAAATCGTTCGACACCCCCGACAATTCGGTCGCCAGCATTTGAGAATCGAGCATGCCCAACTGGATGTTGCCGGCGGCGATGATGCCGGTACTGCGAAGGTTTTCGCCGGTCAGAAGCGAAGAGAGGCTTCCGATGAAGGCGCCGTCCCCCACTTTCAGCAGCCGGAAAGGCCCGGCCGGGGTCTGCTTGACGACCTGAGCGGTTCCCTCGAGAACCACCCAGATCCAGTTGCCGTGGGAGCCCTCGCGCACGATCTCGTCGCCGTCGTAAAAACTCTCCTCGTCGACGACGAGCGCGTAGTCGACCAGCGGTCCCTTGATCACCGCCGGCGCCTCGACGCAAGGCTCGAGGGAGGCCTTGCCGCTCTCCTCCCCCGCCGGCGCGGGCGCGGAGGAGGCGCTCAGCCTGGGGATCCGTCCCTCGTCGAGGAGCCTCAAGCCGTCGAGGATGATCTCCATTCGGCCTTTGCGGATGACCCGTTCGGCGCGGACCTCCTCGCGCGTGAATTCAAAGCGGCCCTCCGTCCAGCCGAAGAGGGAGAAAAGCGCCTCGAGCCCTGTAAGCGAGCCGTTCCGCGCGTCGACGGGGTTTCCCTGTACGATCCAGATCACCCCCGGTTCCGCAACCCGCTCATGGTGGATGCGCAGCGTCCCCGTGGCCGAGCTCCCGCCGACCAGCTGGAGCAGCTCCCCCAGGTTGAGGAAGCCCAAGTTCCCGGAAAGATCCGCCTGACGGCTCATATCTTCGAGAAAAGCAATCCGTATCGGGTCCGCAAGTTACCCCCGCCGCCGCCGGCGAGGAGGTTTTCTTCGGCGGCTCAGAATTGAAGCTCCTCCTGCAGCGACCGCAGAACCAGACGCAGGCACTCCTGGAGGGTCTTTCCGACCCCCCTGCCCTGGAGGGCGGCGGCGGGAATCGCCGGCACCTGAAGCTGCCGGTTCAGATCGTGCTGCATTTGCTCCAGGCTCATGATCGATATCCCCGCCTCGGCCAAGTCCCGCTTGTTGAACTGCATCACCAGGGGGATCTTGAAAATGCTCTGGCGGTACTCCTTGAGATTCAGGTGCAGGTCCTTCAACGCGAGCAGGTTCTGCTCGCGACGCACTTCGAGCGAATCGGCCACGAAGATGACCCCGTCGGCCCCTCGCAGCACGAGCTTGCGGGTGGAGGCGTAACGCACCTGGCCCGGTACCGTGTAGAGCTGGACGCGGACGTCGCAGCCTTTGATCTTTCCCAACTCGAGCGGCAGAAAGTCGAAAAACAGGGTCCGGTCCCCCTCGGTGTCGATCGAAATGAGCTCCCCGCGCACGTGGCGGGTGAAGGTTTTGTGGATGGTTTCCAGGTTGGTGGTTTTGCCGCAGCGCGCGGGCCCGTAGTAGACGATCTTGCATTCGATCTGGCGTTTTTTCAGATTGACGACGGCCATGGATGGATTCTACCACAGTCCCGCCCGCCGCAAAACGGTCGCTTCGGGCTCCGAGAGACAAATTTCTTTGACAAAAGAAAGATTTATGGTATCGGGATGCCTTACGTTTCATCGGCCGGATAGGCCGATTTCTTGAGTCGCCGACCGGAGATGCCCTTGCCGAAAGGAGGTCAGATTCATGGACAAGAAGGTTACGGTGATCGGAGCGGGCAACGTGGGGGCGACGGCCGCCCAGCGCCTTGCGGAGAAGGAACTCTGCGATGTCGTGCTCGTCGACATCGTGGAAGGGGTGCCGCAGGGCAAGGCGCTGGACCTCACCCAGGCCGCCCCGATCGAAAAACATGATGCCAAGCTCACCGGGACGAACGCCTACGAGGCCACCGCGGGATCCGACATCGTCATCATCACGGCCGGTATTCCGCGCAAACCGGGGATGAGCCGCGATGATCTGCTCTCCACCAACGCCGGGATCGTCAAGAAGGTGACGCGCGAGGTGGCCGCCCGCTCACCCGAGGCCGTGCTGATCATCGTCAGCAATCCCCTCGACGCCATGTGCCACGTCGCCTACGAGGCGAGCGGCTTTCCCAAACAGCGCGTGATGGGCATGGCCGGGGTTCTCGACTCGGCGCGCTTTCGGGCTTTTATCGCCTTGGAGCTGAACGTGTCGGTGGAAAACACCCATGCCTTCGTGCTGGGCGGACACGGCGACACCATGGTGCCTTTGCCGCGCTTTTCCACCGTGGCCGGCATCCCGCTTCCCGAGCTTTTGCCGCCGGAGCGGATCGAGGCCCTGGTGCAGCGGACGCGAAACGGCGGCGCCGAGATCGTCAGCTTGCTGAAAACCGGAAGCGCCTACTACGCCCCCGCTTCGGCCGCCGTCGAAATGGCCGAGTCGATTCTCAAGGACAAGAAGAAAATCCTCCCCTGCGCCGCCTATCTCGAGGGCGAATACGGGATCCGCGATCTTTTCATCGGGGTGCCGGTGAAGCTGGGCCGCGGCGGAATCGAGCAGGTGATCGAGATCCGGCTCACCGACGAGGAAAGCGCCGCCCTGAAAAAATCGGCGGCGGCGGTTCAGGAGCTGAAAAACGCTCTCGCCCAACTGAACTACTGAGGCCCGGCCCCCTCGGGGATTCCTCCCGAGGGGGAAGCCTCCGTCGCCGAATCCAGTCGTTCAAAAATGGCCGCGGCCAGCCGGGGTCCGATGCCGGCGACCGCGGCCACCTCCTTTTTGCCGGCCGCGCGCAGGGCCTCGATTCCCTGAAAGCGTCGCAAAAGGCTTTTTTTCCGCACCGGCCCCAACCCCGGGACCTCGTCCAGGATCGACGCGAGCGTTTCGGAGCGCCGCCGGCGCCGGTGAAACCCGACCGCGCAACGATGCGCCTCATCGCGCACCCGTTGCAGGAAAAGAAGCAAATCCTCCTCCCGCCCGAAGACGACGGGGTTCGCCCGGCCCGGGAGAAACACCTTGTCCCGGGTTTCCCCGCGCAGGGGGTCCTTCTTGGCGATGGCGGCCAGATCGATTTCGCCTTCGAGGCCGAGCTCCCGGATCACGGCAAGCGCCGCGTGAAGCTGCCCCCTGCCCCCGTCGACCAGGAGCAGATCCGCAAACGGGCGGGAAGGCGTTCTCCCGCCGAGCCTGCGGCGCAAGGCTTCGGCCAGCGCGGCGTAGTCGTCGGAGGAGTGGAGTCCCGGAAGCCGGTAGCGCCGGGTCCCCGCCGGATCGGAAGCTCCGTCGACAAAGCTGACCAGCCCCACCACCGGCTGCTTTCCCATCCAAGAGGAGTGGTCGAGGCACTCGATGCGCCGGGGCAGCCTTCGGAGCGCAAGTTTGCGCCGGAGCCGCTCGAGGAGATCGGCATGCCCCGAGCGGCGTTCGAGCAGCTCATCGAGCGCGCGTTCCGCGTTGCGCCGCGCCAGCTCGACCAGACGCGCCCGGTCGCCCCGCTGGGGTGCAAGGAGTCGAACCCCCCCTTGCCGTTTCGCCGCCAGAAACTCGGCGATCAGCTCGCCGTCCGCGGGCGCGGCGGAAACGAGGATCTCCGCCGGCACGAAGGTGCGCGACTCGTAGAACTGGCGGAGGAAGTGCCCGAGCAGCTCGGCCGCGGAGGCGATCGTCTCGGGGACCTCGACGTTGCGGCTCGCCGTGAGAAAACCCTCGCGGATCTCAAGAACCGTCACCACCGCGGCGCCGTCGGCGGAGAGGACAACGGCGAAGACGTCGCGGTCGGCGAAATCGGTGCTCACGGCGACCTGCTTTTCGGTCGTGCGCTCCAGAGCGCGCAGCTTGTCCCGCAGGCGGGCGGCGAGTTCGAACTCCTCCCGGTCGGCCGCCTCCTCCATCCGCCGCCGGAGATCGCGGATCAGCTCGGGAGCTCTTCCTTTCAGGAAGAGGACCGCCTCCTCGAGCTGGCGCCGGTAGTCCGCCTCGGGCACGTCGCGGCAGCAGGGGGCGAGGCAGCCGTTCATTTGACACTGCAGGCACGGCCGCGAACGCGTACGAAACTCGCTCAGGCGACACAGGCGCAGCCGGAAGGTGCGGTTGATCCACTTCAGCGTTTCCCGCACGGCGCGCGCGGAGGCGAACGGTCCGAAGTAGTCGGCCCCGTCGCTGCCGATCCGACGGACGATCGTGAAGCGGGGATAAGGCTCGCTCCAGTCGAGCCGCAGCGACGGATAGCGTTTGTCGTCCTTGAGGACGACGTTGTAACGCGGCCGGTGGCGCTTGATGAGGTTGGACTCGAGAATGAGGGCTTCCTTCTCGTTGCGGGTGAGGATGACCTCGAAATCCCGGACCCGGGCGACGAGAGCCGCGATTCGAGGGTCGGCGGGACCTCCGATGCGGAAGTAGGCGGCCAGGCGGTCCCGGAGCCGGAGCGCCTTGCCGACGTAGAGAATACGCCCCTCGGCATCGCGCAGGAGGTAAACGCCCGGTTCGAGGGGAGCCTCGGCCGCTTTCCGGGCCAAAGGCTCGGGATCGGGAAGTGTCTCACGGCCGGCGTTCACGTTTCCAGAACGATCCGTTGCTTCAAGCTGCGGATCCGGTCACGCAGCTCGGCGGCAAGCTCGAACTCCAGGTCGCGCGCGGCGCGCTGCATGCGGCGCTCGAGCTTGCGGATCTCCCGTTCCACCGCTTCGAGCGAGGCGAACTCCGCCGCCGCAGGCGCTTGTCCCCGGGAAGGCGGGGGAGGGACGGGTTCGAAGTCGAAAACCTCGGGCACCGACTTGCGGATGCTCTCGGGCGTGATGCCGTGTTGGGCGTTGAATTCCCGCTGGATGCGGCGGCGGCGGTCGGACTCTTCGATCGCCTGACGCATGGAAGGGGTAAGGCCGTCGGCGTAGAGGATGACCCGGCCGTTCACGTTGCGTGCCGCCCGTCCGGCGGTTTGGATCAGCGAGCGCGTGGAGCGCAGAAACCCCTCCTTGTCGGCGTCGAGAACGGCGACGAGCGACACCTCAGGGAGATCGAGCCCTTCCCGCAGCAGGTTGATCCCGATCAGGACATCGAAACGCCCCAACCGCAGGTCGCGGATGATCTCCATCCGTTCGAGCGTGGTGATGTCCGAGTGCAGGTAGCGGACCCGGATGCCGAGCTCCGTGTAGTAATCGGCGAGATCTTCGGCCATGCGTTTGGTCAGGGTGGTGACGAGCACCCGTTCGCCCCGCTCGCGCCGCTTGCGGATCTCGTCGAGCAGATCGTCCACCTGGTGGGTCGCCGGCCGGACCTCCAGCGGCGGATCGACGAGCCCGGTGGGACGGACGATCAGTTCGATCACGCCTCCGGCGGCTTTCTCGAGCTCGTATTCCCCGGGGGTGGCCGAAACGTAAACCACCCGGCGGAAGCGAGCCTCGCATTCCTCGAACCGCAGCGGCCGGTTGTCGAGAGCGGAAGGGAGCCGGAAGCCGTATTCCACGAGAGTTTCCTTGCGCGAGCGGTCGCCGCGGTACATGCCTTGGAGCTGGGGTACGGCGATGTGGCTTTCGTCGATGAAGAGCAGGAAATCCTCCGGGAAATAGTCGAGCAAGGTGGGCGGCGGCTCCCCGGGGGCCCGGCCGGTCAGGTGGCGGGAGTAGTTCTCGATGCCGTTGCAGTAGCCGAGCTCCTGGATCATCTCCATGTCGAACCGTGTGCGCTCTTCGAGGCGCCGGGCCTCGAGGAGCCGACCCTCGGCGCGGAAGGCCTCGACCCGCGCGGCGAGCTCGCGGCGGATCCCCGCGAGGGCCTTCTCGCGCGTGATGCGCCGGGTGACGTAGTGGCTGGCCGGGAAGACCACCGCGCGCGATTGACGCCGGAGGATCGTGTTGCGCAGGGCGTCGATCTCGGCGATCGACTCCACCGTATCGTCGAAGAAATCGACCCGCAGCGCCCGGTCCTCCTCATAGGCCGGGAAAATCTCGATTCGGTCGCCGCGCACACGGAAGGTCCCGCGGTGGAAATCCAGGTCCGTGCGTTCGTAATGCATGGCCACGAGGTCGGCGAGAAGCCGCTCGCGGGGGTAGTCCCGCCCGGATTCGATCTCCAGGCGCAGGGCGAGATAGTCTTCAGGCGCCCCCAACCCGTAGATGCAGGATACGCTCGCCACGACGAGGACATCCCGTCGGGAGAGCACCGAACGGGTGGCCGAGTGGCGCAGTTTGTCGATCATGTCGTTGATCGAGGAATCCTTGGCGATGTAGGTGTCCGAGGCCGGAAGGTAGGCTTCCGGCTGATAGTAGTCGTAGTAGCTGACGAAGTATTCGACCGCGTTTTCCGGGAAAAGGCGGCGGAATTCCCCGTAGAGTTGGGCGGCGAGCGTCTTGTTCGGGGCGATCACGAGGGTCGGCCGGTTCAGTCGGGCGATGACGTGGGCCATGGTGAAGGTCTTGCCCGATCCGGTGACCCCGAGAAGCACCGTATGCGGCGCACCGGCTTCGATGCGCTCCACCAGAGCGGCGATCGCCTGCGGCTGATCGCCGGCCGGTTCGAAGGGTGCCGTTAATCGAAAGACGCTCACGGCCCGCCCTCGGGTTCGGCCGGGGGGGACAGAGGGACGAGAAGCGCCGTCGCCAACGCCCCGATCCCTTCCCCCCGGCCCACCGTGCCGCATCCTTCGGTCGTCGTGGCCTTCAGGTTGATCGCCTCGGGCGCCGCGGGACCCATGGCCCGAGCCATTTCGGTGAGCATCTGCGATCGATGCGGGAGAATTTTCGGCTCTTCGGCGAGGACGACGATGTCCAGGTTGACAATCCGGTAGCCGGCTTCCTGGACCAGAGCGCAGGTGCGCGAAAGCAACCTCAGGCTGGAAACCCCGCGGTAGCGCGGATCGCTGTCGGGAAACTGGGCCCCGATGTCCTCCAAGCCCGCCGCGCCCAGCAGCGCGTCACAAGCGGCATGAATGACGACATCGGCATCGGAATGCCCCGCCAGCCCTTTTTCAAAAGGAATTCTCACCCCCCCCAGAACAAGCTCGCGTCCCGGCACCAGGGGGTGAAAATCAAAGCCGATCCCCGTGCGCATGCCGCCGGGCCGGGGGAACGTTTCTCGTCGCGGATCCATGGACGATGACCCTCCATCAAAGCGCCGTCGCAAAATTACTCATCCTTTGCCGGAGATGCAAAAGCGGCCTCTCCCGCACCCCCGTCGTTTTCTCCCCAGAGCGCATCGCGCAGTCCGGAGGAACGCCGCAGCGGCCGGTTCACCGCCGTCTGGAAGATCTTCGCCGAGACCGCGAGCGCCAGCCGGCGCCGCGCCCGGGTGAGCGCCGTATAGAGCAGCTCGCGCGACAGGACGGGGGAGTCGTGATCGGGCATCACGAGGAGAATCTCCTCGAACTCCGAGCCCTGGCTCTTGTGCACCGTCATCGCCCAGACCGTTTCGTGGTCCGGAAGGAGAAAAGGCGGAATCCGCCGGATCCCTTGAGCGGGATCACGGAAAAACACAGCGAGCCCCTCCTCGGGATGCGCCGGATGCCGCAGGCAGATCCCGATATCCCCGTTGAACAACCGCAACCGGTAATCGTTGCGCAGGATGAGCAGGGGACGTCCGGCATACCACGGCCCCCGCCGTGTAGGGGAGCCCTCAATCCGGCCCGAGCGTTCGAGGCGCCGCTCGATCCAGGGATTCAGGGACTCGACCCCGGCCGGGCCGTGGCGAAGAGCGCAGAGAACCTTGAATCGGGAAAGTTCGTCGAGCAGCGCTCCAGGCTCTCCGCGGCTGAATTCGGCGCCGTAGCCCCTGTGAACCCACTCTCCAAGGGCACGCTCACGCGTCTGCGGTGGGCCGTGGATCCAGACGACGGCGCCTTCTTTTTCGCGCGAGAGCTCCTCGAGCGCCTCCTCGGCGCGCCCCCTGCGGATCGCCTCGCCCAGCCGGGCGATCGTGCTCCCGCCCGCAAACCTCCGGCTCCGCCGCAGCTCGACCATGCAATCGGAGAGCTCCCCGGCGGAAGCCGAAACCGGCACCGCCTCCCCCAAGACCTCCTCCAGGTTTCGGGCGAAGGCGGGCGAGAAACCGGCGCGCGACAGCCCCCGGCAAATGTCTCCCAGCACCGATCCCGCCTCCACCGAAGCGAGCTGGTGGCGGTCCCCGACCAGGATGAGCCGCGCCTCCGGCGGCAGGGCGTCGAGCAACTTCGCCAGCAGGGCGAGGTCGACCATGGACACCTCGTCCACGATCATCCAGTCGACGGCGAGCGGATTCGCCGCATGATGGCGGAAGCGCGGTCCCTCCCCTTCCGGCCGCAGCAGCCGATGCAGGGTGAAGACCTCGGTCGGCGCGTCGGGGACGGCGGACAAGCCGCGGCCGGCCCCGTCGTGGAGCGATTCCTTGAGACGCATGGCCGCTTTCCCCGTCGGGGCGGCGAGCAGGATGCGCGGGGGCGGGCCGGTGGAGAGTTCGCGGATGGCGGCGATCAAGCGGCCGACGGTATGAGTCTTCCCGGTTCCCGGCCCTCCGGCGATCACGGCGAAACGGCGCAGCAGGCAGACGGCGACGGCGACTTTCTGCCAGTCCGTTCCGCCGGCGTCCTGAGGCGGAAAAATGTTCTGCAGAACCGAGCGGACCCGCCCGGCGTCGTAAGGCTCCGCGGGCTGCCGGGCCCGGCGTCGGATTTCGGCGGCGAGGCGGGTCTCGTATTCCCAATAGCGGTAAAGATAGAGCCTTCCGCGCTCGTCGAGAATCAGCGGCCGTCTCTCCCCCGGAGAGCCCACGACGCGGCTGGCGCGCAGCGCCGCGACCCAAGCGTCGAGCGGCGGGCACCGACCGCCCAATTGCGGATCGGCGATCGTCCCTCCGGCCCAAAGGCCCAGATCCAGGCAAACGTGTCCCTCGCAGCAGGCGCGACTCACCAAGGCGGCGGCGAGATGCACCCCCTCGCCTCCCCCTCCCAGCTGCATCATGAGGCGCCCGAAGTGGCGGTCGAACGCCGTGAAAGTCTGGGCTTCCCGCAATTCAGGCCGGGGGCTCAAGCAGCGCCTCCTCCCAGCGACGCATCAGCCGCGGATCCGGTCGATCGCGGAAGACCCCCGCCTCGGGATCCTCCTGCCCACGCACCCCCCGCAGGAATACGTAGGCCGCCCCGCCGAGGTGTTCCTCGCAGCGATAGCCGGGAACTCTCACGGAGAGCATCCGATGCAAAGCGAGCAGGTAAAGGCGGAGCTGGAGGATGTAGAGGTGGTCGGCCATCGCCGTCGCCAGCGCCTCCGGGCGGTAGTCCTCGAGATGTTCGCCCAGAAGGTTGGATTTCCAATCGACGAGGTAAAAACGCCCGCCGTGCTCGAAGACGAGATCGATGACCCCGCGCAGAAAACCCCGTACGGGGGAAAAAAGCAGACGACCGATCCGCCGTTCGGCGAGCGCGGCTGCCGTCCCGGCCGGGTCACGAAACAGCTCCTGGAGAAGGGCGGGCGTCACCCGTTGGAGCGGCAAAGTGAATTCCATTTCGTGGACGCGCCGATCCGGATCGATGCCGGCGAGGCGCACGGGGTCGGGATCGCTGAAAAGCGGCAGTCCCGCCAGCCGCCGCAACAGATCCTCGAGGGGATCGGCCCAGGCCGGGTCGAGACCGTGAACGGCAAGGGCGCTCAAGGCGTTTTCCCGAAAGTTTCCGACCTGGTAATCGACGCTTTCGATCAGCTCGTGGAAAAAGATCCCGCTTTTCGCCCCGGCGGGGAAAGAGGCAAGGGGAACCCGCGGCCCCTCCCCCTCGAGAGGCGGCGCGGAGGAAACCGCAGTCTCTTCGACCTCGCCGCGGGGGTCATCCTCTTCGAAACGGCCGGCCGTGAGCGCGGAATAGCTGGTCACGCCCCAGGTGTCGTCGATCCTGCCCGCGAACGCACGAAAGCCAAGGGCGGGAAGGGATGCCCAGGGCTTCTTTGCGGGGGGAAATTCTTCTTCCGGCGGCGGGGGCTCGAGGACGATCGCCCCTTCGGCTTCCGCGGCCAGCCGGGAGAGCCGCAGCATCAAGGCCTCATCGTCAAGCTCGCGGTACTCCCGGATCAAGCCTCCCACCGGGTCGCCGTCCTCTTCGTCCTCCGCGGAGGCGGATCGAAGAAGCCAGGCCAAGGCCGAACTCTGCGCGCTTCGGGTCCGCCCCCAGGCGAGGTAACAGCGTTTCCGGGCCCGGGTGAGCGCCACGTAGAAAAGACGCAGGTTTTCCGCCAGAGCCTCCTTCCGCGCCTGGAGGCGCCGGGGGCTGTCTTTTTCGCCGCTCACATCCAAGGTGGGGCGGTCATCCCCGAAGGGATCGTGGAAGAGGAAATCCCCGCCGTTCACTTCGGAGGCCGTCCCCGCGAAGGGAAGGAAGACGACCGGATAGGCGAGCCCCTTGCTGCGGTGCTGGGTGATGATCTGGACGGCATGGGTGTCGCTTTCGAGCCGCAGCTGCTGCTCGGGAGCGAAGCTCTGCCCCGCGGGGTCGATCCTTCGGGCAAGCCAGGTGAGGCTCTCCTCGATGCCGAGCCGCTCCTCCTCCACCCCCCGGTTCACGAGTTCCACGAGGTGCAGCAGGTTGGTGAACCGCCGCTCACCGTCGGGCAGGCGAAGCAGGCGCTCCTTGATCCCCTCTCGGCGGATGACATGCTGCATCATCACGGCGAACCCCCGGCCCCGCCAGAGGTTCAGGTACGCTCCGAGACGTTCCTGGCGAGCCTGCCAAGCGTCGGGAGCCTGTTCCAAAACGGCGATGGCCGCAGCTTTCAGCCCGAAGAGCCGGGCGGCGAGTGCGGTCTTGAGACGCTCGGCGTCGGCCGGCCGAGCGATGGCGGCCAGCAGGAAATAGAGTTCCAGCGCTTCATCGGAGGCGAATACGTCGGCCATTCCGTAAACCACGGCGGGGATTTGCCTCGCGGCGAGAAGCTCCTTCATGAAGCGCGCCTGGGCGTTGCTCCGCACCAGGACGGCGATGTCGCCCGGATGGAAAGGGGATGGATCCGAAGAAGAGGTGAGCCGCAGGATCTCCGTCCGCACGGCCCGGCCGGCCAGATCGCGCGCGGAGACGGCATCGAGCGGTTTTCCGTCCTCACGGACCTTACGGGAATCGAGGTACCAGATCACCAGACCCGGCCCCTCACCGCCGGTTTCATGGGCGGCGCGTGCCGGCCGAAAGGCGATCTCCGGCAGCACGAAGGGTGCGGGTACACGCTGAAACAGGGTGTTAACGGCCTTCACCAGGGGTTCCTGCGAGCGGTGGTTGTCTTGGAGGGTGAAGGCGTGGGCAACCTTCCGGGCGGCGCGGAGGTAGGAATAAAGGTCCGCCCCGCGGAAGCCGTAAATCGCCTGCTTGGGGTCGCCGATCAGCACGAGGAGCTGGGGAGGAAGCCCGAAAATGCCGTTCAGGATACGGTATTGCAGCGCATCGGTGTCCTGAAACTCATCGACGAGCGCGGCGCGGTAGCGCCTGCGGGCGAGGGCCGCGAACTCTCCTCCCCCCGGCCCCGCGAGGGCATCGGCCGTCCTGCGCAGCAAGTCATCGAAGGTGAGCAGCCCCCGGCGTGCCTTGCGCCGCGCGGCCTCACGCCGGACGAAGGAAAGAAAGCGGCTTTTCAGGTGGATCAGCTCCTGCTCCATTTCCGCTTCGAGATTCGCCCAGGAAACGGCAAGCGCTTCGCAGCCGTCGAAAAAAGGATGCCGCGGCACCTTGCCGCCTTTCCGCGTCGCCGCCTGCAGAACGGAGCTTCTGAGTTTCTCGAACGCCTGCGGGGGCGGGCCGCCGGGAAGCGTCTCTTCCAGGAAGTTTGCGGCGGCGGCGAGCAACCGCTCGATCCGCGCTTCGCGCGATCCGGTGCCGCTCGTTTTCTCCCGGCCGTAGCGCGCCGCGTGGAGCGGGGCCGCCAACAGGAGGCGCCGGATGACGGGCTCGGCTTCGGGCCACAGCGCCTGCAGACGGTGTTTCGCCGAACGGAATGCCTCCAGGCTTTCACGGCGCAGGGCCGGGTCAGCCTTTTGAGGGTAAATGACGAACTCCGGGGCCTGGCAGAGCTGCAGCAACGATAGCCACCCCTGCGGGGTGGAAAAACCCGGGCGCAGCGTTCCCAAAAATTCGGGCGGCTGGTTGCAGATCGACTCGCGCCAAAAGTCCTGGACGATCTCCTCCAGCAGCGGAGCGGGGTCGGTGGTGATCTCGAAGCGGAAGCCGCTTGCGGTCTCGAAGGCATGCTCGAAGAGCAACCGCTGGCAGAAACCGTGGATCGTCAGGATGACGGCGCGGTCGAAATCGATGAGCGCCCGGCGCATCAGCCAGGCGGCGCGGGACGGATCGCCGCCCTGCCGCTCGAGGAGTCGCTCGAACAGCGGATCCTTCTCCACCGGCTCGGCCCCGGTCAGCCGCGCGGCCCAGGCGGAGGCCCGGCGGTAGATGCGATCCCGCAGTTCCGCGGTGGCGGCGCGGGTGAACGTCACGACGACGATCTCTTCCACGGGGATTTCCGCTTCGACGATGAGCCGAAGAAACAGCTCCTCAACGGCATGGGTTTTGCCGGTCCCCGCAGCGGCCTCGATGAGCGAAACCCCTTCCAGAGGAACCTCAAGGGCGTCGAAGCGCGTCATGCCTCCCCCAGGTTCTCTTCGTGCAGGCAGGAGAGGATCGGATCCCAAACCCGCAGGCTCAAGTCCTGGAATTCATGCCCCAGCGGGTCCCCGGTCGCATGGCAGCGCTTGACCGCCGGGTCCCGGAATTCGCCCTCGCGGTGATCATCTCCCTCCCAGATGCGCCGAGCGGAGGCAAGGGCCGCAGGCGGCGAGACTCCTTCCCGGCGGCGGCGGCAAAACTCGTGGGAAGATTGCGGGAAGAAGGGGATCGGCCGCCTTCTTCCCTCGAGAAAAACCTCCACCAACCGATCCAAAAGGACCGCGGGATCCCGAGGACATTCGAAGAAGGCCAGCCGGTCGGTCCCGAGCAAAAAGCTTTTCGTCCCCTCAGCGGAGGAATCGGCGCAGCGGCATAAGGCCAGGTGTTCAACCCAGCCTGCAAGCAGGTCGGCCGGGCTCACCCGGGCGAAGCGCGCCCGCACGACGCGCTCCGTGCCGCGCTCGGGCAGATCGGCGCTCAGCAGAATGCCCCCTGCCATAAAGGTCTTGCGCTCGCGGCGGGCTGCGATCCGTAGTCCGCGTGCGAAGAGACTTCGGGCCATGAGATCGGCCGTGCGCCAGAGCTCGCAAAACTCGACTTCCCCGGCACGGCCGGGAGGAAGCTTTCCCTCGGACCGCAAGGCCTCGAGGAGATCAAGTGCCGCGGTTCCGGACAGGCGTTCTTCCAATATGCGGTTTCCCAGCCGGTAGCGCTCGAGGCCCTCCAGGGCGAAAGGTTCGCTTTCCTCGATCGCGGCCTGCGGGGGATCCATTCTCACCCCCAGCCGCCTCAGGAAAAAGCGCGCCGGATGGCGGAAGAAGGCGATGAGATCCTCCAGCGGAACGGGAGCCGCCGCCCCGGGGGTCGCCAGCGATTCGGGCGGGATCGGCTCGCGGGCGAATCCATCGCCTTCGGGCCCCGCCAAGCTCGCCCGCAAAGCCGCGCAATCTTCCGGAGAATAGCTGAAAAGGGCGGGGTTTCCCACGAAGTAGCGCTCGGAGAAAGAATGCAGGGGGTGGCGGACCAGGATCGGCGCACTGGGGTCTTCAACCCGGATGCCGTAGCCCCGCGACAGGGTGTCGAGAAGCTCGCTGACGAGCACCGAAGGCGGCAGGATGCGGTTGTCCTGAATGTCCTGCCCGACGTAGCTGATGATCAGCCGACGCCTCGCCGAGAGGATCGCCTCGAGGAACAGGTAGCGGTCATCGCTTCTGCGGGAGCGGTCGCCCGGCCGGGGAGAGAGGGCCATGCGGTCGAAGGCCAGCCGACGCGTTTCGCGCGGAAAGGCATCGTGGTCCAACCCGACGAGGCAGACGACGGCGAAGGGGATGCTGCGCATCGGCAGCATGGAGCAGAAGGTCACCCCGTGCTGCAAAAATCCCCTTCCGGATCCCTCCCCGGCCAGACGCCGTTCAAGAACGCGCCGCAGGACCTCGAGCGGAACTCGGTCGCGACAGCCGCTTTGCTCCTCCAGGGCACCGAATTCGGAGATCCCCCGTTCGAGCCGCCGTCGCTCCTCGTTCGACGCCCCTCCGCCCCCGTAAAACGCCTCCAGGAGTTCGAGGATTTCCGTTCCCCACGCGGAAAGTCCGCGCGCTTCTCTCAGCCGCGAGCACCAGGAAGCGCAGAGTTCCAGGAAATCGAGAAACCCGCCGAGAGGACCGGCGTCCTTTCCTTCCACGAGATCGGCCCCTCTGCGCCCCGCGAAGCATTCGTTCCCCGCGCTGGGCAGGGCGTAGCCGAGCAGCAACCGCTCGACCCCCGCCTTCCAAGTGTTCTCCGCCCGTTCGAGATGCGCCAGCACGGGATGGGTGGTCTCATCGAGCCCCCAACGGATTCCCGCACCGCGCAGCCAAGAGGCGAGCCGCGGGAGATCTCCCCCGCTCAATCCGAAGCGGGCGGCGATCTCCTCGTCCTCGAGGATCCGCAACAGGTCCTCGACCGTGAAGCGGCTGTCCTTCAGGTCGAGCAAACGGAAAAAACTCCGCAGAAAGGGGCTTCCGTGAGTGGGGCGGCGATCGGCCACATTCATGGGAATGGGAGGGTCGCCGGCGCCGAAAACCGCCGACGCGAAAGGGGCATAGCGCTCGATATCGGGAGCCATGACCACCACGTCGGCGGGACCAAGATCGGGCTCTTTTTCCCAGAGTTCCAGGAGCTGGTCGCGTAGCACCTCCATTTCGCGCCTCGGGCTGTGACAGGAATGTACGCGGATCGAAGCATCCCCCGGCGGCGGGGAAAAAGGCGTCGGAGGACGAAGATACAAAAGATCGGACTGGATGCGGTGCAGCAGGTTGTCTTCGCCCGGATCGTCGTAGAATTCGCGGGGGTCGGCGGCGGTCTCCACGATCCGCTCGAGAAATTGCCGCCCGGGGAGACCCAGCGAGGCGAGCAGCGGGTGCCCCTCCTCGAGGTGGAGGGCGTCTGCGTCTCCGGGCAGACGCCGTTGACCTTCCAGACGCAGGATCTCCCGGCGGGAAAGCAGATCCGCCCAGTACTCCCGGCAGGGGTTGAGCAGGAAGAAGTAGACGTCGATCCGGGTCGCAATCGTAGTCAGGATTTCGAGATGAAAGGGCGGCAGGTACGAAATGCCGAAGACGAAAACCCGCGCCGGAAGTCTTGCGAGCGGAATCGAACGATGGCGCAAGGCCTCGAAGAGTTTGCGCCGCAAGGCCTCGCGATGCCTGCCGCCGGCTTGAGCGACGATCCGTCTCCACAGAAGCGCCTGCCAGCGGTGGGGCTCTCCGGGCGGAGGGGGAGTCTCCTCCCAGGAGACGATCATCTCCGGTCGAAAGACGAGGTACTGGTCAAAGAGATCCGCGCACTGCTCGGCAAGTTCCCATCGCCGCAGATCGTCCGGGTCGCTTTCGAGATAACGCCGCAGCGGAAGATCATCCGCACCGAGGGAAAGATCCCCGAACAACGAAAAGAGGCGGAAGGCCAACGCCTCCGGCTCGAAGGCCGAGCGCTCTCCCGGCTCCATCACGCCCGCGGCTTCGCAAAGACGCTCGAGAAAGCGGTTGGGAAAGGGAAACGTCAGGTTGGCGCAGATCCCGTTCCTGCGGGCGATCCTCTGGGAAAGCCAGCGCTCCATGCCCCGGCTTTGCACGACCACCGTTTCGGGAACAAGCGGCGGACCAACAGGGTTGCGCAGCAGATCGGCCAGTTCCTCGGCCAGCCGCTCCATGCGGTTTCCGGTCAACAAGTGCAATCCGGCCATGGCAGAAAAGAGGTTTCACTCCCAACGGTTTCCGCCCCGGTGTTCGAGATCGATCACCTCCTCCTGCCCTGCCCGGCGCGTAGGCCCCCTGCGGGCGGAACGGGCCAGCAGAGCGTTCAGAGCCCAGTTTACGGCGCTGATGAGGATCGATCCGAACACGGCCGGCCAGAAGCCCTGAACGTCGAAGCCGCGGATCACGCTCGAGACCAGGCTGAGCAGGACGGCATTGATCACCAGCAGAAAAAAACCGAACGAAAGAACCGTGATCGGCAGGGTCAGCAGCACCAGGATCGGCCGCAGCACGGCATTCAGGATTCCGAGAAGAGCGGCGGCGCACAGGGCGGAGAAAAAGCCGCTGACCGCAATGCCATCCACGGTATACGCCGCGATCAGCACGGCAACGGTGAGAACGATCCAGCGGATCAGTAGGCGGCTCATGCCGGGTTCCATCCGCGGTAAATTTTCGCCGCACCGAGCAACGGAAGGATTTTCCGGCCCGTGGGGTCGACCCTAACCGACACCCCGGATGTTGTCAAGTCGGCCGAAAGGTGGATATAGTTGATTTTTCAAGCGGTTATGGAACGAATGCCTTGCTCACGAGAAGTCTTCCGATAAGACGGTAAGGGGGGGCGGCGGCAGGTACGAGAAAAGAGGCTCCGGTCTGGAGGGTATGCCGTCGAGGGGGAAAGACGTTTTCTTCGAGGACTCCCTCGCCCTCCAGGCAGAGCAGGATCTCCACTCCGCTCCTTATTGGACTGTGAAAAGGGGCTTGCGGTGTCGTGCGGATGAAGGAAAGGCCGAGCATCCGCTCGGAGATCCTGTAGAGGGTTTCTCCGCTCGGGCTGCTTTCGGGCGGAATCTCTCGGGCCCTTTCCAGCGTGAAGTCGACGGTTCTCATGAGTTCCTGGGCATCGACGTGTTTGGGCGTCAGCCCGCCGCGGATCACGTTGTCGGAGTCGGCCATGAGTTCGATCCCCACGCCCGCGATGTAAGCGTGCAATAATCCCGGGGGAAGAAAAACCGTGCGCCCCGGCTCGAGGCGCATGAGGTTCATCCAGGCCGGCGCGATCACCCCGATGTCTTCCGGGAAAAAACGGGCCAGGTGCGCCACCCATTCCAGCTCCGGCTCCGCCAGGCGCCCGCAGCGTTCGAGCGCCTCCCGGATGACCCTCTTTCTCCGCGCGCGCGCCTCATCCGCCGCAAGCGCAAGGAGCGCGGCCACAAAGCGTTTTCGCCCTTCCCCGTCCAGGCAAGAGGCGAGAGCGTCGGCTTCGGTTTTGAGGCTTTCGGGGCAAAGCCCCCGGATCATCTGCAGGATCTTCTCCGGTGGACGAAGACCGCAGAGAAGAACAAACGGCTTCAAGGCATGGAGCAGTTCCGGTTTCGGGTGGGGATCCCGGTAGTTTCGCCGCGGCGAATCGAGGGGCAGGCCTTCGTGGTTTTCTCGCGCATAGCCGGCGGCGGCCCTTTCGGCGTCGGGATGAACCTGGATGGAAAGGGGCCGTTCGGCGGCGAGCGCCTTGAATAGGAAAGGGAATCCGTGTCTGAGACCGCCTCGGGCGGACGAACCTACAATCGCCTGCGGATGTTCCCGCAGCAGAAGATCAAGCCCCACCCATCCGGTTTCCGTTTCCACCTGCGAAGGAGCCTTGGGATGAGCTCCCATCCAGAGCTCGGCCAACGGTTTGCGATCCGGGTTTTTCAGGCCGAAGAGATCCACGAACGCCGTGGGCGATCCCCAGTCGTAGTACTGGATCGTATATCGCAAGGGGAAAACCCGATCGAGGTTCCCCATCCTTCCCTCCTTGGCTCATCCGGCCCGCAATGAACTTTTTTTTGTTTTTGCCGATAATGAAAGCGACAACGCCCCCCGCCGCCTCGGGAGACCGGGCGATCAGGATGCAACTTGTTGAAACCGGATATTAATCCAGCTCTTCGCGCCGTGCAATCGAGCGGGCTCACCGATACCGGCAGGATCCGGCCGGTCAACGAAGACCGCCTGTTGGTCGACGACGAACACGGCCTGTACGCCGTAGCCGACGGCATGGGGGGACACCGTGCGGGGGAGGTCGCAAGCGAGCTGGCGATCGATTCGATTCGGCGTTATCTGGCGAGCAATCCTGTCCCGGAGACCGCCTCCGGCTCGGGGACGCTCTCCGTTTTCGCCTGGAGACTCCTGGAAAGCATCCGTTGGAGCAACCGCAGGGTGCACGAAGCCGCCGCTTCCTCCGGGGACCTCCAGGGCATGGGATCGACGATCGCGGCGGTCTATGTGGCGGGGGATTGCCTGGTTGCGGCGAACGTCGGCGACAGCCCGATCTTCCTGATCCGCAAGGGCTCCATCGAGCGGCTCTCGGTACCGCACACCCTGCGGGAGGAGCTGGGCGCCGAAGAGGTCCCCGCTTCCTTGGGGCACGTGCTGACCCGCGCCCTGGGCCCCCAGCCGTCGGTCGAGCCGGCCATTTGCGAGGTCAGCGCGCTGCGCGACGACGCCGTCGTCATCTGCTCCGACGGCCTGAGCAATAAACTTTCCCCCGAGGAAATCCGGGATATCGTCCTGTCTCACCCGCCGGAGCGGGCCTGCCGCGAGATGATCTCGCGGGCGAACGCCCGCGGCGGCGAAGACAACATCTCCGCCGTCGTACTGCGCATCGATGCGTCGCCGCGGGGGCGTGCCGCCCGACTGCAGCGGCTTCTCTCCCGCGGGATGAAATGGATCGCCGCCCGCCTCCGGCAAGGGTAGCAGGAGGGTCGTCATGCCGTTGCTCACCCTGAAGTTCAAGGAGAACATCCTCGGCCGGTATCCTCTCGGCCGGGGGGCTTCGATCACCATCGGCCGTCGCAAAGACAACGACATCGTCATCGACAACCTGGCGGTTTCCGGACATCATGCACGGATCGACGCGATGGGAGAAGGCTTCGTTCTGGTCGACCTGCAAAGCAAGAACGGCACCTTCGTCAACGAAAAGCTGGCGGCCTCGCACCGGCTCAAGCACGGCGACGTGATCAGCATCGGAAAACACCAGATCCACTTCGCGCTCGAAGAGGACCCCGGTGAGAATCCCGGACCGCACCCGGCCGTCGACCGCACCATGGTCATGGACACCCCCACCTACCGCTCCATGGTCGAAAAGAGCGCCGCCGCCGCACCGCGCAATGCGGCCCGCCGCGCCTTGACCGCGGCGCATCTCTCCTACGTCAGCGGCGGCAAGGGGGAAATCGGGGTCTCGGGGAGCCTCTTCACCCTGGGCCGGGACCCGGCCTGCGATCTTGTGGTGCGCAACTGGAAGGTGGGGCGGACGGCGGCGACCTTGAGCCGCCGAGCGGACGGCTGGTATCTGAGCTATGTCGGCGGATGGAGTCGACCGCGCGTGAACGGCCGCGCGCTTCAGGCGCCGCTTCGGCTGGCGGACATGGACGTGATCTCGTTAGGCGGAGTTCAGCTGCAGTTTTTCATCGACGGCGCCGCGGAAGCGGAAGAGACGGATTAGCGCCGTTTCCCCTGGAATCCTCTCCCGAGCTATTCCTTCACCCGCTCAACGTATTCGCCGGTGCGGGTGTCGATCTTGATCAGCTGCCCCTCCTCGAGAAACGGCGGGACCTGGACGACGTAGCCGGTTTCGAGGGTCGCCGGCTTCGAGTCCCCCGAGGCCGTGTCTCCCTTGACCCAAGGATCGGCCTTGACGATGCGCAGGTTCATAAAGGTGGGCAGCGTGATCCCGATCGGTCGATCGCGGTAGAAGAGGACCGTGCAGCGGGTGTTCTCCAAGAGGAAATTCCGCGCTTCGCCGACCTGCTCCTCGGAGAGGAATTCCTGCTCGTAGTTCGCCGTGTTCATGAAGCAGTATTTGTCGCCCTCTTTGTAGAGAAACTCCATCTCTTTTTCTTCGAGCTGCGGTTCCCCGAACTTCTCCCCGGAGCGAAAGGTGCGGTCGAACTGGACTCCGGTCAGCATGTTTTTCAGGCGGCACTTGTAGAGCGCCTGCCCCTTTCCGGGCTTGACGAACTCAAACTGCACGACCAGGTAGGGCTCCCCTTCGTATTCGATCTTGAGCCCTTTGCGAAGATCGCTGCTTTCGTACATGACGGCGTTTCCCTTTCGGCGGTATCGGCGGAAGAAGCCTCCTGCGAGGACTTCCCTGAAGTCAAGCCCCGTTGTCATTCGAACGCGGGCCTTGTAGCACGCTTTGGAATGCCGATCAACCGCCGCCGCGAAGACCGCCGAGCCCTGTCCGCCGACCGCCCGGGGTCCGAGGCGGGAGCGCCCCCCGGGTCAAGGGGGCAATTGACATTTGCGTCTGCCTTGGCGATAGTGCGGAAAACCCCGGATGCGGACGGACCCGGCCGTTGCAAACCGCCGACCGCCGGGCGGGCTTCCGTCCATCGCGCCGCCGCCGCCGCCTGCGGCGGTTTTTTCCGGAAGAGCGGCGGAGACCATGATTCTGATCATTGACTTCGGCTCCCAGTACAACCAGCTCATCGCACGTCGCGTCCGCGAGGAAAAGGTCTTCTGCCGCATCGAGCCGCCCACCCTCTCGCTCGAGGCGATCCGCGAACTTGCCCCCGAGGGCATCATCCTCTCCGGCGGACCGGCCAGCATTTACGAAAAAAACAGCCCCCGCTGCGACCCGGGCGTTTTCGCTCTCGGCATCCCCGTCCTGGGCATCTGCTACGGGATGCAGTTCATGGTGGATGCCCTCGGCGGCCGAGTCACCGCGACGCCCCGTCGCGAATACGGTTTCGCCGAGCTGCGGCGCATCGATTCCCGGGACCCTCTCTTTCGCGGCCTGAAAGCACCGCGCACCTGCTGGATGAGCCACGGGGATGCGATCGAACGGCTTCCGGAAGGTTTCCGCGTCACCGCCGCGACGGCGAACACGGCCGCCGCCGCGGTCTCGGATCGGCGGCGCCGGCTCTTCGGCGTGCAGTTCCATCCCGAGGTGGCCCACACCCCCCAGGGCGGTCTCATCCTGCGCAATTTTCTTTTTCACGTCTGCGGCTGCCGTCGCCGTTGGACCATGAAGTCTTTCGTCCGCCAGGCGGTGGAAGAGATCCGGCGGACGGCAGGCGACGGCCGGGTGATTCTGGGGCTGAGCGGCGGGGTGGACTCCACGGTGACGGCGGTCCTGCTCCACCGGGCGATCGGCGACCGCCTGACCTGCATCTTCGTCGACAACGGTCTTCTGCGCGAGGGGGAAGCCGCCCGCCTGAAAGAGCTCTTCGACCGTCACCTGCGGATCCGCGTTCGTTTCGTAAACGCCGCGCGCCGATTTCTGAAAGCGCTTGCCGGGGTCACCGACCCCGAGCGCAAGCGCAAGATCATCGGGAGGGTCTTTCTCGAGGTCTTCGAGTCCGAAGCCGGACGCCTTCGGGGGGCCGACTTTCTCGCCCAGGGGACGCTCTACCCGGACGTGATCGAATCGATGTCGGCCTATGGGGGCCCTTCTTCCGTGATCAAATCCCACCACAACGTCGGCGGACTGCCGAAGCGCATGCGGCTGCGACTGATCGAGCCGCTCCGGCATCTCTTCAAAGACGAAGTCCGCCGCCTCGGCCGCGAGCTCGGTCTTCCCGAGGAGCTCATCTGGCGGCAACCCTTTCCCGGACCGGGTTTGGGGATCCGCGTCATCGGCGAGATCACCCCGCGGCGCCTTGAAATCCTGCGCGCCGTCGACCGGATTCTGCTCGAGGAAATCAAGGCCGCAGGCTGGTACCGGCGCCTGTGGCAATCCTTTGCCGTGCTGCTTCCCGTGAAAACGGTCGGCGTGATGGGCGACGCCCGCACCTACGAATCGATCGCCGCGATCCGCGCCGTGACCAGCCGGGATGCCATGACGGCCGACTGGGCCCGGCTGCCGCATGCGTTTCTCGCCCGTGTCTCCAACCGCATCATCAACGAGGTGCGCGGGGTGAACCGGGTCGTCTACGACATCAGCTCCAAGCCGCCCAGCACGATCGAGTGGGAGTGAGTCCGGTCCGATGAGCGAAAGCGATCGTTTCCGCTTCGACCTGCATGAAGACGAGGAAGCGGCCGATTTCGCGCTCGAGGAACAGCGCGAGCGGCGCATCGGACGCCTCGAGCGGCGGGTGAGCCTGCTCACGATTCTTCTGCCGCTGCTTCTGGCGATCGCCTTCTACGCCGCCTGGCAGGACTTGAGCGAACGCTTTCCGCGGCCGGGAGCGGCCGGGGGAAGCCCGGTCGAGCGCCTCTCCACCGACCTGGAGCAGATGCGGGCGCAGGCCGAGGAGCGGATTTCCGCTCTGGAGCAGTCCCTCGCCGAGCAGCGAAACCTCATCGCCCGCGAACTGCCGCTTCTGCAGGAGGCGGTCCGCAAGGCGATATCCGAAGCCGAAAAAATCGAAGCCGCCAAAGCCGACAAGAAAGAACTCCTCGAGGCCGCATCGCGGATCGAGGGCGGGCTCGAAACCCTGCGCAAGGATCTGCAGTCGCAAGGGGCCGAGATCAAGGCTCTTTCTCCTTTTCGCGAGGAGCTCGGCGCAGCCCGTTCCCTGCGGGAGGAGCTCCAAGAGGTCGCAGAACGCCTGCGGAATCTGGAAAACCGGCTGGCCAAAGACCTGACCGGAGTCGCGGCATTCGTGGAGCGCTCGAAGGCGGACCTGGAAAAGATCAAGGCCGACCTGGCCGATTTGAAAGGACGGAAACTCGACCGCGAAACGCTCGAGCTCGAAAACCTCAAGACCAAACGGCTCTATCAACTCGCACTCGAACAGGAGGTCGCCCGGCTCGAAAAAAGCCTCTCCGCCCTGCAGCGGCGGATCGAGCAGCTCGAGCGCGCCTTTGGCTCGCGATCCCGCACCAACCCGGGCCTTCCTCCCCTGACGGGCGACATTCAGGAAAAACCCCTCGATTGAGCCCCAAGCCCCCGCCCGTCCCGCCGGAAACGCGGGCGGAACGACCAGCCGACGGATGCCATGAACGACGCAAAGATCAGGGAAATCCTGCAGGAAGTGGCCGGAGGACGGATGCCTCCGGATTCGGCTTTGGAGCGTCTGCGACTTCTTGCCTGCGAAGATCTCGGCTACGCCCACATCGACCATCACCGCAGCGCCCGCCATGGCTTCCCGGAGGTCATCTTCGGGGAGGGAAAAAGTGCGGAGCAGATCTTGGGGATTTTCGAACGCATCGCCGACCGGGAACCGGTGATCCTCGTCACCCGGCTCGATCCCGCGAAAGCCCGCCCGCTGCTTGAGCGCTTTCCGCAGGCGGTTTACCACGAAGAGGCGCGCATGCTCGTGTGGGAAAATCCGCCTCTTCCCGTCCGGGGACGCGGCACCATTCTGGTGCTGGCCGCGGGCACCTCGGACCTTCCTGTCGCCCTGGAGGCGTTCCACACCGCCCGCACGATGGGAAACCACGTCGAAAAAGTGGTCGACGTCGGCGTGGCCGGGATCCATCGCCTCTTTCGCCACCGCGAGGCGATCGAGCGTGCCTCGGTCCTCATCGTCGTGGCCGGGATGGAAGGCGCGCTGCCCAGTGTCGTCGGCGGCTTGGTGGGCCGCCCTGTGATTGCGGTTCCGACCAGCGTCGGCTACGGCGCAAGCCTCGGCGGTCTCACGGCCCTCTTCGCCATGTTGAACAGTTGCAGTGCCAACGTGGCCGTCGTCAACATCGACAACGGCTTCGGGGCGGGCTACGTCGCCGCGATGATCAACCGCCCCTGAGCGATCAGGCGGCTCCATCTTCCTCGGGAAAGGAAGCCTTCCGGGAGTCAAGAAATCGATGGAAACGCGGGAAGCGATACTCGCCTTTTCGCAGAGCGAAAAGGCCAAGGCCGGTCTGCTCATGGTGTCCCAGCTGCTGGAAGTCTACCAGGGGCTCTCGGAGCATGAAAAGCACGGGCTGGAGCGGTTTCTCCGTCCCCTGATCGGCATGATCGCAAACGAAGTTCAGCTCGCCCGTCGGATCGTTCCTTCCGTCTCCTGGACGACGATCGAAAAAAGCCTCAACACGGCGCTCGTGATGATGAACTCCGGCGTTCCGGCGGAGGCGGGCTGGCACATCGTCCAGGCGATCAGCGGGGCCACGACCATCGGCCAGCGGGCGATGGAGGCGCTGCAGGAACAGCGCCTGATCTGAGAGGCGTCTGCGGCTCGGGCCTCGCGGGCGAAACGCTCAGGAGGCGGGTTTTCCGGCCGGGGGAAGATGAAGCGGCGCCGCGGCCAGGTGGCGGAAGACCTCGAGATCGGCCGCCAGGGGGGAGAGAATCCCGTCGAGTTCGCTCCTGTGCAGCGCCCGAGCGCGCAAAAGCTCATCGCGCAGGCGGCGGCGGTGGAAGTCCAGCGCGATCCGTGCGCCGCGAAGGGCGGCGATCCGCTCGTCCATAGCCTCCAGATAGGCCGCAACTTCTTGAGAAAGCTGCCGTTCCCATCTCCGGAGAACGCCGATCGCTCCGCCCGGCGGCGATAGGCCGCCCGAAAGACGCGATGCGTCGATTTGCCAATCGGCGCAGAGGCGCTGGATTTCCTTCTTTTTTTCCAGAACGACCCGTTCCCTGAGCCGCACGAGTTCCTCCACCGATTCGACTTCCCGCATGGCGCGGGTGAGGATCGCCTCGGCGGGATCAGCCGCGGCGGCCGGGGCTGAGAGAGCCGGGTGGAACGCCAAGAGCCCGCCCAAGGCCAGGATTGCGGCCGTTCTGTTTCCCACGCGGTGCAGCATAGCCCTACCCTCCCGCAGCTTTCGCCGCCGTGGTTTCCCCTCCCGGCGGATTTCCGCCCGAAGGAAGCGCGGCGCGGATCGCGGCGGGGACGTGCAGCGTTTTGCCGCGCGATTCCCAGGAGAAAAGAATCTCGAGGGAGGTTGCGCTTCGAAGCCCCATGAGCTCGAGCTCCTCTCCCGGCCAAGAGATCAGCTCCCGCGCGGCGTCCTCGCGCAGCTCGACGAGGCCGTTCAGCGAAAGCCTCCGGCCTTTCCAGCCGGCCAGGGCTTTCGCGATCTCGGGCGGGAGGACGCGCACGCCGTTCAGGCTGAGCCAGTCGCCCGGCCACTCGGCGAGTTTGGCCGCCGCCTCCGGCCGCATGCGTCGCACGCCGGGAAGAAACAGATCCACAGCCGGGGACTCCGCCAGGCACCTTGCCGCCCGCAGCGTGAGGGTGGAAAGCTCGCTTGCCCGGGCGAGGTCGCCGGCGCAGATTTCGGCCGCAATCGTCAGGTCCCGTTTCCGCTCGAGCGAAAAATCCGCGGATTTCGCCTTTTCGAGGAGGCTTTTGCGGATCGGCTCAAGCGGCGGCATACGGCGCAGGGGCTCGTCGGCCGGAGGTCGGGCGAGCAGCTGCTCGGTGGCGTCGAGAACACGGTCGATCTCCGGAAAACGCGCGGGGATGTCGATGGCGGTGAAAAGGTTCTCCAGGGTTCGCTCGAGGAGAGCCCGCCGTTTGAGAAACAGAAGCTCTTGGGATGCCTGTTCCACGGCTGCAAGCGCGCCGGAAAGGCTGTCCCGATAAGCCAGACGGCGCTGGATGTCCAGAAGCAGAAGCTCGACCGAACGCTCCCTCAGCCTGCGCTCCGAGGCCGTGCCGCTTTCTTCCCGCAGAAGCGGCAAAACCTCCTCCTCGAGCTCCAGCACCCCGTAGGCGTAATCCGCCTGCAGCCGCTCGAGTTCGATGCGCTTGGCCTCGAGACGGAAGCGCAAAGCCTCGATCCGCCGCAGCCGGGACTCGAGACCGAAGACCGAGGCCGTGTTTTCCCTTTCGGAGGGCGGCCCCTCTGCATCCGCTGCGGGGGACGGCGAAACGGTCGCCTCCTTCGGGGAGACTTCGGATTCGGCCTCCGGCGGCGCATGGCGGAGATAGCGATGGTAGCCTGCCGCAGCGAACAAGAACAGGAAAACAGCCACGACGAGCGGAAGAACCCTTTTCCGAACTCGGCGGCGATCCGCCGGGATACCGGCGGCCGGTTTTTGTCGCTCCGCGGTCACGGCCTCGGAGGCACTCGAGGCTTCCGGCTCCGCTGCGGCCGCGGAAGTCTCTTCCTCGCCGACGAGGGCAACATCACCGCGGCTCGCCTCCGGAGGTTCTGGGTCCGGTTTTTCCCCCTGCTCTCCGGCTGGGGTTTCCGACCCCGGAAGATCATGCAGATCCCCGGCTTCGAGCCCCTGGAAGGAGGCGCCCTCCGAAGCATTTTCGACAAGGGGGGAATTGGTCTCGGTTGCCGTCACGTGTTTCACCGCCTGGGGCCGCTTCTTTTCCCTATCTATATCGGCCGTTTCCAGACGGTCTTGAAGGGGCGGACCTAAAGCGCGCGGCCTAGTTCATCGGCTTCGGCGGTGATCTCGAGCAGGGTGCGGGGCTCTTTGGCGTCCCCGAGGAGATGGTAGGACAGTCCAAGGCGGTTCAGCCGGCCGGTCAATTCCCTCTCGGGCCGAAAGCCCTGGGAAAGAACCAGATCGCGGAAACCCTCCAGAAGTCCGGCCCCGCCCTCATATTCGAAGAGGATCCCTTCGGGCGGAAAGCCGCGGATCACGGCATTTCGATAAAGCCGCACCCCCGCCGCCTTAAGGCGGCGGCGAAGCGAGGTACGGTCGTTCGGAGCCAATTCCGGAGCGAACCGTCCCCCGCCCAGAACGGCGACTTCGCGACCCTCGGTGGCAAGAAAATCGGCCGTGACCATCGCCGCTTGGTCGGAGCCGAGCACGGCCACGCGAGGTCCCGGGACCGCCTCGCCGCGCAGGATGTCAAGGACGGTCGCAAGCTCGAGCCCGGAGTCGAAAAGGCCGGGGATTTCCGGAATCCGCGGGTTGGCCCCCGTGGCCAAAACGACCTCGTCCGGAGAGATTTCCCGCAGGAGAGCCTCGTCCACCGAAGTGCGCAGGCGGATTTCGACCCCCAGCCGCTCGAGTTCGGAGACCAGACTTGCGATCATATCCCACAGCTCGCCCCTTCCCGGCGGGCGGCTTGCTTCGATGAGGGTCCCTCCGGGGCGATCGCGCCGATCCACGACGATCACACGATGACCGCGTCGGGCGAGCACCCGCGCGCAGGTAAGCCCTGCGGGGCCGGCCCCCACCACCAGCACGGCCTTCGAAACCGTCGCCCTCTGCGGCGCCTTTTCGAGAATGAACTCCCGGCCGAGTTCGGGATTTACAACGCAGGTCGCCTCCTCGAGTGCCAGAACGCTTTGGATGCATCCCCGGCAGCAGCCGATGCAGGGGCGGATTTCATCAATACGGTCGGTGAGGGCCTTGTGGGCAAGCTCCGAGTCGACCAGATGCGCCCGGCCCATGGCGACTAAATCGGCCCGCCCCTCGGCGAGGATGCGCTCGGCCAGCAGCGGGTCCTTGATGCGTCCGACGGCGATCACCGGGATGCGAACCGTTTTCTTCACCGCCTCGGCGAGATGCACGAACAGACCGAAGGGCTCGTACATCGAGGGGATGGTCACCGGCATGGACCCATAGACGCCCGCAGAAACATGAAGCCAATCGGCACCGGCCTCCTCGAGCCGCGGCGCAAGGCGCAGCGCCTCGGGCAAGCTCCACCCCCCGGGGACATAGTCTTCACCGTTGAAACGCACCCCGACGGGAAAACCGCCGCCGCAGCACGCCTTGATCGCATGGAGAATCTCGAGGAGAAAACGGATGCGGTTTTCGAAGGACCCTCCGTATTCATCGGTGCGGCGGTTTGCGTTCGGGGCGAGAAACTCGCTGATCAGGTAGCCGTGGGCGGCGTGGATCTCGACACAATCGAAGCCGGCGTCTTTCGCCCGTCGGGCCGCCTCGGCATGACAGCGAACGAGATCCCGGATTTCCTCGCGCTGCAGCTCGCGCGGCACACCTTTCACGACGGCGAGCGCCGGCAGCGGCGAGGGGGCGACCCGTCGGTCGTGATAGGCCTGCCTTCCCCCGTGGAGAAGCTGCAGGCCGATGCGGGCCCCGTGGCGTCGGATTTCCTCGGCAAGCCTGCCCAGGGCAGGGATGAAGCGGTCGTCCCATACGGGGGGCATGCGCGGCAGATCCAGACCGTCCGGGTGCACCGCCCCGCCGCCGACGAAGATCAATCCCGTCCCGCCGCGCGCGCGGGCCGCGAGGTAGGCGATATGACGCTCGGTAACGAAGCCCTGCTCGTCCACCCCGAAATTCACGCTCATCGGAGGCATGACCAGGCGGTTGCGGACTTCCAGGGTCCCTAAACACACCGGGGAAAAGAGATGTTTCAGGCGCATGGCGGCTAACCGGCAAAGGAGTCCCGCCGGGTCTCTCGTCGATTCCGGCCGGGAGTGAGTAAAAAGCCCGTGGCCGGGCCTTCGTGCTCAGGGCAAAAGCAGCCCGATCAGCGCGAGAAGCAGAGAGCGCAGGAGCCGGATCAGCGGGTCGAGCAGGCCGAAGGCCAGCATGGCCAGCACAATGAAAAACCCGTAGCGCTCGAAACGGAGAAGAAACTGCTGCAGGGGCCCCGAGGAAAGGCCGATCAGGATCTTCGATCCGTCGAGCGGAGGAATCGGGATCAGGTTGAACGCGGCGAGCATGAGGTTCACGTGCGCCAGGATGTAAAGAAATGCCGCCGCAACCCCTACGCCCCCCGGCGCAAGCCAGCGCTGCAGAAAAAGCGCAAAGAAGGCGACCGCCGTGTTGGCGGCGATCCCGGCGGCGGACACCAGAATGAATCCCCGCCGCAGGGGCCTCAGGTTGGCGACGTTCACCGGAACCGGCTTGGCCCAGCCGAACCCGAAAACGAAGAGCATGAGGGTTCCGATCGGATCCAGGTGGCGCAGGGGATTGAGGCTCAGCCGCCCCTGAAGTTTCGCCGTGGGGTCTCCCATACGCAGGGCGACCCAGCCGTGAGCGAGCTCGTGCAGGATGATCGAATAGAGCAGTGGGAACGCCAGCAGAGCGAAGGTGAACGGGTCATGCAGCAGAAGCCGGAGAAGACCCATGATGGATGGCGCGCATCCCTTTCCCGGACCGGAGGGGGGCCCGAATGATTTCCAAGACTACGATCGATCGCGACGGACATCAACCGCTTTCTGCAGCGAAAGACCCCGGGGGTTGACGGACCGGAAGGCCGAGTTTAGAGCTTTGGGGTGCAGGCGGGAGAAAGGTAAAAAGGAGAAAGGGGCCTGATGATCATCCGTCAGATTGAAACCGGAGCAATGGCGAACTTTTCCTACCTCGTCGGCTGCGCGGCGACAGGCGAGGCGGCGGCGATCGACCCCGGCTTTGAGATCGAGCGGCTGATCGCCGAGGCGGAGGCAAGCGGACTTAAAATCACCGCCATCGTGGCCACCCACGGGCACCCCGACCACAGCGCAGGGTGCGCCGCGTTGAAAAGGCGGACGGGCGCTCCGATTTTCATTCATGCCGCGGATGCATCCCCGCACATCCCGGCCGACCGGCTTTTTCACGGCGACGATGAACTCCGGGTGGGGAAAATCCTTTTCCGCGTGATTCACACCCCCGGGCACACGCCCGGGGGTATCTGTCTTTACGCCGAGGGGAACCTCTTCACCGGGGATACGCTTTTTGTCGGCGACAGCGGCCGTACCGATCTGCCCGGCGGACATCGGCCGACACTCGCCGCCTCGATCCGCCGTCTGATGACCCTCCCGGATAACACCGTAGTCTGGCCGGGACACGATTACGGGCCCACGGCCTCCTCCACCATCGGCTGGGAGAAACGACACAACGTCAACGCAAAAGAATACGGCTATTTTGTCGACCCCGCCGGGAATCCTCCGTAACCTCTTTTCCGGCTTCTCCCGTCTAACGAAACCGGGTGCGGCACGTGAATCGACCGATCTTCGCGGGAGAAGCGCCATGTCCTTTCGCCTAAAGCTGTCCCTCCTGATTTCATTCGGCTTTATCGTGTTGACCACGCCCGTTTTCGCCCAACCGGCCGACGTGTCCGACGAGGACGACCCCGGCCCGGTTCCGCCGCGCCTCTCCTGGCTGGACGGAGAAGTTGACTTCGAGCGCGAGGGAAGCGATGGGGTACAAGAAGCCGTGGTCAACCTTCCCCTTGCTCCCCGGGATCTCCTCCGCACCGGCCCTCGGGGATCCTTTGAAATCCAGTTCGGCCCCCAGGCCTTCGCCCGCGGCTGGTCGAGGACCCGCCTCGGCCTGGAGCAACGGGAGCGGGAGCGCCTGCGTTTCGATTTCCAGGGGGGCGATCTCGCTGTGGATATCCGTCGCGATCCGGCGGCGACCGCCCTGGAAATCCGGGCGGACGGCTTTGTTGCCTCGATCCATCGCGCAGGATACTACCGGTTCAAAACGGATGCCGGAAAAAGCGTCATTCGGGTTCACCGTCAAGGTCACGCGGTGCTATGGCTCGCCGACGGCGGGCGGATTGAAGTCTCCGCCGGCGAGGAATGTACGGTGGACCCGGAGCGGCCGAAAGCCTTTTCTCTGAGGCCGGCGCCGGCGGAAGACTCCTTCGACCACTGGAACATCGCCCGCACCGATTACCTCGTGCAGAGCGAAAGCGAACGCTATGTTCCACCGGATCTTTACGGGACCAGAGAACTCGATCGACATGGGAGCTGGAGCCGCGTCCCCGAGTACGGCCCGGTCTGGACACCTCATGCCGTCCCCGCCGGTTGGGTTCCCTACAGCACCGGCTTCTGGATCCTCGACCCTTATTACGGCTGGACCTGGGTCGATGCCCAGCCCTGGGGCTGGGCGCCCTTCCATTACGGGCGCTGGGTAATTGTTCAAGGCCGCTGGGGCTGGGCGCCCGGTCCGGTCAGGGTGCGGCCCGTTTACGCGCCGGCCCTGGTCATTTTCACTTCCTCCCCCTCTGGAAGCATCCTTTTCAGTCTCAGCGGTCCGCCGCGGGCCTGGGTGGCTCTCGGCTGGGGTGAGCCCTGCATTCCCTGGTGGGGCCATGCCGCATTCCGGCGACCGTGGTGGGGCGGCTGGGGTGGACCTCGTGTGGTGAACCACGTGGTGATCCAAAAAAATACGGTCGTTCACGTTCACCACCTGCGCTCCTTCGAGCACGCCCACATCCACCGGGCGGTGGTCAAGGCGCGCGATGATCACTTCCCCCGCGGCCATCGGGAGCGCGATCGTTTCGCCGGCCCCGGGAACCCCGTGTTGCGGGAACACGCAAGGGAGACCTCCCGGCCGCCGGGAGAAATTCGTCTTCCGGAAGGCGGGAGCCGAAGGCCGCCGCGGGGTTTCGAACCGGCCAAAGAGGTCCGCACTCCGATCACCGAAGCGGGCCGCGATCCCCTCCCCGCCTCGGAATCCGCACCTCCTCGCCGGCCGGCCCCGCCCGGCGAGGCGAAAACCCTCCGAACCCGTCCGGAAGCCGGTTCGTTTTCGGGAGTCACGCCTTCGGCAGATTCCCCGTTGCCGAATCGCAGCGAAGGCCGAGGGCCAAAGCGGGTTTTCGAGGAGAGAAAAGAGATCCGCACCCCGATCACCGAGGCCGGGCGGCAGCCCCTCCCTCTTGCGGCGCCGTTTATGCGACGCGATTCGGAGCCGAGACTCGAATTTCCGACCATCCGCATGCAAAACGGTGTGGGGCAGGCCCCACGGCGAGCCCCCGAGGTGACCGCCCCGGGGGGAGGCTCTGATCCGCGACGCTATCTGCAGCGGCAAGGAGGCTCTGCCGCCGCGCAGGCGCCTGCGGCTTCATCCATCGGAGAAAGCCGCCGTGTCGAGTCGCGTCCTCCCGGTCCGGTACGAACGCCCTTCTCCGCGGCCGAACCCGCAGGGGGCATGCCGCAGCGCGAGAGAATTCCCGGGCGGGGGAAAAGCTTCGACTAGCCTTGCGCCCATCTGTAAAAATACGTCAACTGGCGTCAAATGAAGTAAAATGACGTCAGCGGTAAATTTTTGCCGTTGACCGCCCCGATTCTCCTTTGATAGGGGGCCTGCTGTCTTCGACCGGGGCGGGCCATGGAGGAGAAGAAAAATTCCTTTCTTTTCCTTTTGTCCTTTTCGGTGGCGCTTTCTTTTCTAGCGCTTGCTTTTCATGGCGTTTTTCGTTACCCGCCGCCTTTCCCCCCGGAGTCTCCTCCATCCTCTTCTCATCGCGGCGCTGACCGCCCCCCTGCCTTCGTACAGGCAACTCGTAGGGAACCCCAATCACCGGAGGCGGCGCTTTCATCGGTCGGAAAAAGTCTTGCTCCTGCAGCCACAGTCTCTCCCCCTTTCGCTGCAAAAACCCCTGCAGCCATGGCCGATAAGGCTCGCAGCGGAGAATCCTCGGCTTCTCCTCTTTCGGCGATGCCTTCCGGGCCTCGTGAAGCGGGGCTGAGGGGTCAGATCACCCCGTTTGCTGCGCCTCCACCGGGAATCCAGGGCCGATTTGTCGGTGACGCCCCGCAAAGAGAATCCGCCGCGGATACCGTTTCCCTGAATCGTCGGCGCTCCCGGCTCATCGCCCATCCTGGAGAGGATCGCAGGGCGGTGACCGGTCAGGCGGTCGTTCTCCGAGGCCGGCCGGAGACCACGGAAGCCGATTTCGGCAGCGTCTCCTATCGCTGGCGGCTGATCGCGCGGCCGGATCGAAGCTCGACCGAGATCGCCGATCCCACGGCAGAAGAGGCCACTCTTCAACCCGATACGCCCGGTGTTTATACGGTGGAACTCCGCACGTCGGTGGAGGGAGAGGAAAGCCTTCCGCAACACATCGTGATCAGGGCCGAAGAGACCGGCCTCAAGATGCCCGAGGTGACCGGTCTTCCGCTCGAGCAGGCGCGTTCCCTGCTGGAAGCATCCGGGATCGCCCTCGAGGCCATCTCCATTTTTCTAAGTTCGCAGATTCCCGACGGTCAGGTGCTCGCCCAAGACCCTTCGGCCGGCTCCCCCCTGGAGGGTATGCCGGCGGTGCGCTTGACCATCGCCCTGTCCCCCGAAACCGACGCCGACGGCGACGGGCTTCCCGATGCCTGGGAATATCAAACGTTCGGGCACCTAAAGGAGGGGGCCGATCAGGACAGCGACGGCGACGGTTTTGCCAACATCCAGGAATACCGCATCGGGACCCATCCCGCAGACCGCGGCGAGGCTCCCGTCTCGGCGGCGAACCTTTTCGAATACGACTCCTTCGGCCGAATCGTTTTCAAGCAGATCGCGCTCGAGCCATGAAACGGAGAACGCACCGCCCCGCCTGGGCCATCGCAATCGGTCTGTGGGTTTTTGTCTTTGGGGGTTCCACCCCCTTTCTCCACGCCCTGGAGGATTCCCCCTACGACCCGGCCATTCTCCCCCCGGATACGATCAACCCGCCGCTGCCCCAGATCCAGCCGGCTCCTTTTGCCAACAGCGGTGCACTGGTCTTGAAATTTCCCATTCCCCTCCCGCCGGGAAGAAGGGGGATGACCCCCGATCTCGGCCTCACTTACCGCAGCGGTTCAGGAAACGGAATCCTCGGTGTAGGCTGGCAGCTCACGCTCGGGGTGATCCGTCGCCAGACGAAAGACGGCCTTGATTACCGCGCAGAACGATTCGAACACGATGCCGAGGAACTCGTCCCCCGACCCGACTGGGGACGCGGCTTTTATGGAGCGAAACGCGAGGCGGCGTTTCGCAAGTACCGCTTCCTCGCCGATCGGCAAGGATGGGAAGCGACGGATCGCGAGGGTCGAATTTATCATTTCGGCCGCAGCGCCGAATCGCGCCTGGAAAACGAATTCGGCGTTCTGGCTTGGTTTCTGGAGAAGGTCGAGGATGCAAACGGCAACTGGTACCGGATTCGCTACAACCGGGATGCGGGCCAGGTCTATCCCGCGGAGATCCTCTATACCGGCCACGACCGCCTCGGCCCGGCCCATCGCGTGGAATTCCTCTACGGCGCTCGTCCCGACCCGATTGAATCTTATGAGAGCCGCACCCGTGTCGTGACCGCCAGAAGGCTCGAGGCGGTGCGCACGACGGCTGCCGGCCAGCCGGCACGCTTGTTCCAATTTCTCTATGAAAGCGGCAGCACGGGCCGATCGCGGCTGAAGGAGATCCGCGCCGAGCCGCTACCGCCGGTACGCTTTTTTTACCAGGAGGGCGGGGACGGCACGTTTCGTGTCGCTGCGAAAAACGCAACCCAAGGATCCAACGCCGCCGGATTTGTCTTCTTCGGTGCCGCCGACGGAGACGGCTACCCCGATCTCTTCAAGTTCGATGCGCGGGGGTTCGTCCCCTATGTCCAGGTATACCTCTCCGACGGCGCCGGCGGCTTTCGGGGCAGTGTCCGGACGCAACTGGAAGGGGATGCAAACACCGTCGGTTTCCTTCATGTCGCCGATTTCGACGGCGATGGCCTGGCCGACATTCTCAAGGTGCAGTCGCGGGGGTTGGACGGCGCGGTTTTTTTCCACCGCGGCACGGGAAACGGCTCCTTCGGCCGGGGAGTGCGATCGGCGTTCGGCGGAGCCAACGATCCCGGAAGAATTCTTGTGGGCGATGTCGTCGGCCAGGACGGCCGGCTCGAGCTCGTGCGCCTGACGACGCGCTCAGGGCTGGTGACCGTCCACCGGATGCTCGATTCGGGGCGTTTCGATTCCGGGGTGACAAGCGACCTGCGGGCCGTTCTCGACACCGGCCGAGTGTTTTTGATGGACGCCGACGGCGACCGCCGCGAGGATCTCGTGCGCACGGGGAATTCGTCTCTCGTCACCGTACATCCGGCGCAAGGGGACGGCACCTTCGGCGCGGGAATCGTGACCGACCTGCGCAACGGCCCGAACAACCCCGGATCCCTTCTGGTGGGGGATTTCAACGGCGATGGGCTTCCGGATTTGCTCAAGGTCCATCCGCTTTCCTCCCGGGTGAGCGTTCATTATTCTTTGGGCACCGGTTCATTTGCCCCGGGGATCGAAACCGACCTCGGCGGACCGCCGATCGACGCCGGCAGGATCCGGGTGGCCGATGTGAACGGCGACGGCCGAGCCGACATCCTGCTCGACGCCTTCAACGCGGATACCGTGCGCTGTCACCTCGCAACCCACGAGGGTCGCTTTCTTCCGGCCGCGAGCTCCTCTTTGCCCGGCGGCTCCCCGCTCAAAGGCTTTCTTGCCGCGGCGAATATGGACGGCGCTGGCGGAGCGGATCTCACGTTGCGCGATTCTTACGGCGGCTTTACGACCCTGCTTGGCGCGCCGGAGGTCCCGGATCTGCTATCCGGGCTGGAAAACGGATTCGGCGGCACGACCCGTTTTCGCTATCGGCCCTCGAGCGAGGCCGAAAACCGCTATCTCCCCTTTCCGGTGGAAACGATCGCCGCGATCGAAACCCGGGACGGCAACGGAAATTCCTTCGTCCACGAATACGACTTTTCCGGGGGCTTCTACGATCGGGAACAGGCCGAGTTCCGCGGCTTCGCCCGCATGGAGGAGTATCGGCCCGATGGGAGTTTGTCAGAGGCCGAGTATCATCAGGACGAATACCTCACCGGAAAGGAGACGCACGTCCTGAGGCGCGGGCCCTCCGCAGCGCTTCTTTCCCGCACCCGCTTCGCCTGGCGGGCCGAACCCCTGTTCGGCGAAGCGCGGTTTGTCCACCTCGGAGCAAAAATCGAGGAGCGGTTTCTCAATCCGACCGTCGTTTCCCGCTTCGACTTCGATCACAGCCCCATGCACGGAGGCCTGATGCAGCTACGCCGCTCCGGGACGGAGGCGGAGGAAACGATCACGACCTACACCCATCGCAACCTGGGCTTCTGGAACTGGAAAGTGGAACAGGAGACCCTGAGCGGGGCGGACAGAGCTCCGCTCCGCCAGACCCGCTACGCCTACGACAACCGGGGGAATCTGATCCTGAAGGAGCGCGTCAACGACAGCGGGATCTCCTCCAAAGAGCGCCTGAGCTACGATCCCTTCGGCAACGTGGTCGAAAAAATCGACGGCCGGGGGAACCCGACCCGTTACGAGTACGATGCGTCGACAGCCTCCTTTCCGATGCGGATTCTGCTTCCGAAAACGAACGATACGGAGCATGTCTGGAAAATCCCGCGTTTCGACTATCGCATCGGCAAGGCATCCATCATAGAAGACGAAAACGGGAACCGTACCCTTTACACCTACGATGCGGCGGGCCGTCTCGTTCGTGTCGATTATCCGGACGGCGGCCGAAAAACACTCTCCTACCGCCAGGCTCCCCTCCCCTACCGTGTGCGCTTGAGCCTCTATTCGGGCCCGGGCCTGCCCCAGGTGATCGAGGAGGATTTCGACGGGCTGGGACGAAAGATCCACAGCACCCGCTACGGGGAAAAGGGACGGGCCATCCAGAGCAGCTGGAAATATGACGCCTTGGGAAGGGTCGTGCTTCTGAAAGGCCCGTGCTTTGCGGACTCGAACGCCTGCCGCACCGAGGGGACCGTTTATGACCCCTGGGATCGCCCGGTCGAGGTCCGAAAAGCCCACGGCGATCACGGGTTCGTCACCACGCACTATCGCTATGCGGGAAGCGCAGCCACCGCTACGGACCCCGACGGCTCATCGCACACCAGAGTCCTGGATCATCTGGGCCGCATCGTCCGCCTGATCGAACACGGAGACCGCGGAGACCTGGTGACGCAATTCGACTACGACGCCGCGGGGGAAGTCATCCGCATCGTCCACCCCGCCGGAGTGGAGACCCGTTTCGTCCGCGACAACCTGGGAAACCCGATCGTCATCCGCGATCCGGATATGGGCACCTGGACCTACGCTTACGACGAAAACGGCAACCTCGTTTCCCAAACCGACGCGCGCGGACGGGTGACCCAGCTCGATTACGACGCCTTGAACCGCCTGACGGCCCGCCGCGCCCTTGCTTCCGGCGAGACGGTCCGCTACGACTACGACAATGCAAAAGTGCCCAACGGAATCGGGCGGCTTGCGTCGATCTCAGCTCCTCACGTTTCGACCTTCTTTGATGCCTGGGACGAGATGGGCAGGTTGATTTCCGAAACGAAGCTCTTCCGCGGCGATACCAGGCGCTACACCACCACCCGGCAGTTCGACGCTGCAGGAAATCTCCTCGCCCTCGGCTATCCGCTTGACGCCCTCCGCATCCAGTACACCTATCACCCCGGAACCCATCTTCTGCACCGGGTACTCGATGAGGCCGGACGCGAAATCGCTGCCTTTGAGGACTACAACGCGGATGGAAACGCCGGGTATGCCTATTTCGGAAACGGCACCGAAACGCTCCGGACCCATGACCCGCTCTCCGGCGTGATCAAGTCGATCCGCGTTCGCTCTCCCGCGCCCGATAACGGCGGAAATCTTCTTCACCTCGAATATGACTATACTCCCGGGGGAGACATCGCCGCCATCCGCAATCCTCTCTCCGGCATCAACCGCATCTATACTTATGATAGACTCCATCGCCTGATCGCGGAACGCGCCGACCCCCCGATTTTTGTCCACCCTGCGAACATTTTGCGGTTGCGATACACCTACGGGGAGTCCTTCCCCTTTCATGGACCGCAGGAGATCGAGACAAATGGCCGACGGGAATTGTTGGAATACGACGAAAACGGAAATGTCACCCGCGCGCCGGCGGTTGCCGGCGTTGGTATAAGCGCCGAAAGACGCCTCGCCTACGACGATCAGAACCGCACAACGCACGTTCAACAGCCGGGAGTTTCGTGCCGCCAATCGGCGGACGCTGCTTCCTGCCCGGATAGCCTCGAATTCTTCTACGACGGGCTGAATCGCCGTGCAGTCAAACGCGCCTCTTCCTTCCTTGTCCAATACATCGGCCCCCACTTCGAGATCCGAGACGGCGAACCCCTCTGCCATGTCTTCGCCAAGGACCTTCGCCTAGCTGCGGTTTCCTCGAAGAGAATCCGCTATCTGCACAAAGATCACCTGCTCAGCACGGTTGCGGTCAGCGACGAACAAGGCGCAAAAGTTCTTTCTGCCGACTACACGCCGTTCGGAGTGTTGCGTAGCGTTTCTTCATCTTCCTCGCGCTACGGCTACACCGACCAGGAAATCGATTTCGCAGAAGGCCTCTACAACTTCAAGGCCCGCCTCTACGACGCCCATCTTGCGCTCTTTCTTTCTCCCGATCCCTATCGCTCTGCCGATCTTGCAAAATCTCTTCTGTTTCAGCGCGAAAAAGCATCCCGCTCGAACTTTCAGGGCCCTTCGCGGCTCACTTTTCAGAACCCCCTTTCGAGCACACAGCTATCGCTCAATGAGGCAAAATCAATCGGCTTCAACCGCTTCGCCTATGCCCATCAGAATCCAATCAACTT
>CALIUY010000048.1 GCA_938048455.1 uncultured Desulfobacterales bacterium
AAATATACCCGGTTTTCCACAACGATCAATCAGGTCTTTAAGAGTTAATTAATTGGATAAAAAATTACCTTATACTGTATAAAAAATTAAATAATATTAGGGGACGTCCATTTATTTATTACTTGACAGCGTTCATTGCCTTTGTTAATCAAGGGGACGTCCATTGTTTTATTATCTCGTTAACCTCAGACCTTTAAGAAAGACCGCGTATGCCGCGTCGGGCAAGGCTGGACGCCCCCGGGGTGCTCCATCACGTGATCGTGCGGGGACTTGAGCGCCGCAAGATCTTTCGCGGCGAAGAAGATCGAGAGGATCTGCTCGAAAGGTTGGGCACCTTGTTGCCCGAGACGGGGATGCGCTGCTACGCGTGGGCGCTCCTTCCCAACCATTTTCATCTCCTTCTGCGCACAGGTGAGCGTCCGCTGTCCGACCTCATGCGGCGCCTGCTCACGGGCTACGCCGTACGCTTCAACCTGAGAAACGACAGAAGCGGGCACCTCTTCCAGAACCGCTACCGTTCCATTCTCTGCCAGGAGGAGCCCTATTTTCTGGAGCTCGTACGCTACATTCACCTGAATCCCCTGCGGGCAGGTCTTGTTTCCGATCTAGAGGAGCTTGAGAAATTCCCCTTCTGCGGCCACGGGGCCGTCCTCGGCGTCCACAAAAACGACTGGCAGGCGGTCAAAGAGATCCTCGATCGTTTCGGATCGAGCCCTGCCAAGGCCCGCGAGCGCTACCGCCAGTTCGTGGCGAAGGGGATGGGCGAGGGGCCGCGTCCGGATTTGGTCGGCGGCGGGCTGGTGCGCAGCCTCGGGGGGTGGCAGGCGGTGAAAACGCTTCGCGGCGCGGGGCAAAAGCTTCGCGGCGATGAACGCATCCTGGGGGATGCCGATTTCGTCGCGCGGGTTCTCCAGTCGGCCAAGGAACAGATCGAACGGCGAAGCCGGCTTAAGGCCTTGGGTTTTGATTTTGAACGCCTTGCCGACCGCGTGGCTGGCCTTTTCTCCATGCCCGTGGAGGAGGTGCTGCGCAAGGGGCGTTACCTGCGCACGGTGGAGGCCCGAAGCGTTCTCTGTTACTGGGCCAACCGCGAGCTTGGAATCAGCACCGTGGAGCTGGGCCGGAGGCTTGATCTCGCCCAGCCGACCGTGTCCCAGTCCATCGCCCGCGGCGAAAAGATCGTAAAAGAAAAAGGGCTTTCGATCCTGGAAGTTTGAAGTAATATAAGAATGGACGTCCCCTAAATGCGACGCAGGTCGATTCTGATCAGCACGGTGGTGATTTCCTGTGTTTACTGGGTCTGCGAGTCTTTCATGTTTTTCTTTCTTGCTCCGGAGGCGAATTTCATCCAGCACCTTTTAGGGCCCGATCGCTTCAACACGCTGACGCGACTCCTGGTTCTCTGTCTCTTCGCCATCTTCGGCTCGCACATCCACTACACGGCCCGCCGCGAGCAGCAGGCCGAGGAGACGATCCGGAAAAGCGCCGCAAAATCCCGCTCGATCCTCGAGAGCATCGAGGAGGGTTATTTCGAAACCGATCTCGGGGGCCGGCTGACCTTTGCGAGCGGCCCCTTTGTGCGCATGCTTGCCGCCGGCCCGATCCAGGTCCTCGGCCGGCACGCCGCCGAGTTCATGGCCCCCGAGTCCGCAGAGCGCCTGCGTCAAGTCTTCGATCAAGTGCGCTCCTCCGGGGAGGTGAAACGGCTTTCCGATTGTGTCGTTCGGGACCCGCAGGGCGGCGAGCGAAGGATGGAGCTGTCGTTGTCGCTGATCGCGCTCGGGGAAGGGGAGGTCGCGGGTTTCCGTGGAGTGGCGCGCGATGTGACCGAGCGGATCTTCGCCGAGCAGGAGAGAAAGAAACTCGAGCTGCAGCTCCAGGCGGCGCAGAAAATGGAGGCGATCGGCACGCTCGCCGGCGGGATCGCCCACGACTTCAACAACATCCTCATGGGGATTCAGGGAAACGCATCGCTTCTGGAAATGCGGCTGCCCGAGGGCCACCCCGGCCTTGAAAAGGTGAAAAACATCGAGGCTTACGTCGAGAGCGGAACCGAGCTTTCGCGCCAGCTGCTCGGGTTTGCGCGCCGCGGCCGGGTCGATGTGCGCGCCACCGACTTGAACACCTTAATCGAAAAGACGGTCGGCCTCTTTGCGCGCACCCGCAAAGACATCCGTGTGCACTTCCGCCTCAGTCCGGATTTGCCGGCGGTCGAGGCGGACCGGGGGCAGATCGAACAGGTCCTCATGAACCTCTGCGTGAACGCCGTCCAGGCCATGCCCGAGGGGGGCGATCTCAGCCTGGCGACCGAGGCCGTGAGCCTGGATGAAACCTACTCGCAGCCCTATCAAGTCAAGCCCGGCCGCTACGTCAAGGTGTCGGTCACGGACACCGGTGTGGGGATCGAAAAGAAGAACTTAAGCCGGATCTTCGAGCCTTTTTTCACGACCAAAGGCATGGGCCGCGGCACCGGATTGGGTCTGGCTTCGGCCTACGGGATCATCAAGGGGCACGGCGGCCACATCAACGTCTACAGCGAGGTGGGCCGGGGGACGACCTTCAATTTTTATCTCCCGGCATCGGCGCAGCCGGCCGACCGGGAAAAGCCGGCCCGCAACCCGGTGATCCGGCGCGGCGAGGGGACGGTGTTGCTCGTCGATGACGAAGAGACGATCGTGCGGATCGCGGGCGAGATGCTCCGCGAGTTGGGCTACACCGTGATCGCCGCCCGCAGCGGTTCCGAGGCGCTCGAGGTTTTCGCCGCGCGGTCGAAGGAGATCGATGCCGTCCTCCTCGACATGATCATGCCCGGGATGGGCGGCGGAGAGCTGTTCGACCGCCTGCGGGCGATCGATCCGGAGGTGAAGGTGCTGCTTGCGAGCGGCTTTAACCTAAACGGCCAGGCGGCTGAAATTCTCGCCCGCGGCTGCCGGGGCTTCATTCAGAAGCCCTTCAACCTCGAGCAGCTGTCGCTCAAATTGGCCGAAATCATCCCCGCCGGGCAAGCCCCAGGAAAGCCTACAGCGCATCCACCACCGGGTCCCTGAGGATCGCCGCAACCGCCTCGACGGCGGCGGCCGCGGGTTCGGGGAAGACTTCGGCCAGGGCGGCGACATGCCTCAGGTTGTCCGCCGTGCGCAGGATCAGCACGGCAAGATCCCCCTCCTCGAGCTCGCAGATCTCGAGCGTCCGCTCCCACGTCGCCCCCTTGGCCCAGGCGTAGAGCGCGGCGGCCGGCCGAATGGAAAACGGCCGCGCCTCGAAGCCGGAGTTGAGCATCTCCTCCACGAAGGGCGAAAGCGCAAGCGCAAGCCTGCGGTAAGCCGAGGCAAGCGGCCGCGGGATGAGCTTCTCCGACAGCCGCCCCTCGATCTCCTTCTCGAATACAAAAGTGGCGATCAGGCCGGCGAGAAGCGCCGGGTCGTTCTGGGGAAACGCCGCCCGGCGGAAGCCTTCGGCGATGAGCAACGGCTGGTCCACACGGAGCCGCGAGGCCCAGAGGCCGTCCGCGGTCAAGGCGCTTTCGCGGTCGACGTAACCGTGCTCGCGCAGGAAGGCAAGGTGCTGCTCGAACTCGCGCCAGAGCCTCTCCGCCGCCTCGAGCCGCCCGCTGCCTCGCCGCATGGCTTTTCCCCGGCGGAAGGCCGCAAAAGAGCGCCGGAGCAGATCTTCGATCTGCGCCGGGCTGTGCGAGAGAAGGAGGTTCAGGACCATCGAGAAGTTGATGTGGATCCGGCTTTGCACATCGGAGGGTTCGGCGTTCAAGAGCGCCGCCACATGCAGGATGTCCATGAAGCGGTTGGGCACGGTAAGGACGAAGCCGATCCGGTCCATGCCGCGGCGTCCGGCACGGCCGGTCATCTGATGGAATTCGGTCGGGTCGAGCGGCAAAAACTCGCTGCCGTTGAAACGGTCGGAGTAGAGAAGAACGATCGTGCGGGCCGGGAAGTTGACCCCGGCCGCGACCGTCGAGGTCGCAAAGACCGCATCCAGCAACCCCTCGGTCATAAGCCGCTCGACGAGAAGCTTCCAGATCGGAAGCTGACCGGCGTGGTGAGAGGCGACGGCGAGTTCGGTCAGATGGTAGAGCTGCCGGTGGCGCCCGATCCGCTCGCTCAGCGCCTTGAATTCGCGCACGATCGCATCGGTGCGGGAAAGCCGGTCGCCGTTTGCGGGCTGGTTTCCGAGGCAGGCGGAGAGGGCCTGGTCGCACTCGGCGCGGGACTTGAGAAAAAAGATGGCGGGGAGAAGATCGAAGCGCCGAAGCGCTTCGATGATGCGGCCGAAGGAGGGCGGGCGGTTGCCGAAGGGGCTTCGCTTCGAGCGCACGAAGCGCAGCACCTTCTCGTGCAGGCCGCCGGTCGCCGTCCCACGGCGGGAGATGCGGTTGAAAGGAAGAATCAGGCCGGTCGGATGGAGGAACAAGGGAAAAAGCGGCACCGGTCGGCGGGACTCTTCGACGACGCGGCAGGGGCGGCCGCGGACCGAGGAGAGCCAGGCGGCGATCTCGCGGGCGTTTCCGATCGTGGCCGAGAGTAGAAGTAGCGGGATGCGGGAGGGGAGGTAGATCATCACCTCTTCCCAGACGACCCCGCGTTCGCGGTCGCCCAGGAAGTGGGCCTCGTCCAGGACGACGAAATCGAAACCGAGCGACTCCCCGCGGTGCATGGCGTCGTAGAGCTGGTTGCGCAGGATTTCGGTTGTACCGACAATCACCGCGGCGTCCGCATTTTCCTTGCGGTCGCCGGTGAGGATTCCGACCTGCTCCGGGCCGAAGATGCGACCGAAATCGGCGAATTTGGCGTTGCTGAGCGCCTTCAGCGGGCAGGCGTACCAGGCGCGGCCGCCCCGGGCGAGAACCCGATGGATCGCCTGCTCGGCGATCCAGGTCTTTCCGGCTCCGGTCGGTGCGGTGACGAGGCAGTCGGCGTTTTCGACCGCCTCAAGAGCCTCAAGTTGAAAGGGGTCGGGGGAAAAAGGCGCTTGTTCCGGGACGCCGATGGCAGCGAAAACCCGCTTGAGTGCCGCGTCGGCCGCCGGCGAAAACCGCCCCTCCGCCGCCTGCAACTCCCGCCTTCTTCGGTAAATTCTCATTAGGGGACGTCCATTCTTATATCACTTTAAGTCTTTTGATAGGGGACGTCCATTTACATATTGTTAATCGGGTTTTAAAGTAATATATAAATGGACGTCCCCTATTTGAGGAGGGCGGCGGCGATGGCGGAAATGCGGTCGCGCGCGGGGCCGCCGGCGTCGTAGGGGGAGATGCCACGGAGATCGGCCTCGATCAGCCGGTCGTCGTGGGGAAGGAAGCCCAAAAACTCGAAATCCGAGAGGTTTTCCCGAAGAAAGGCCTCGTCTCCCGCGTTCCGGATCTTGTTGCCGACGATCGCGATGCGCTGCAGGTTGATCTCCGAGGCCAGCCTGCGGATGTGGACCGCAGTGTCGATGCTGCGCCTTCCGGGCTCGACGACGACGATCAGCCGGTCCACGGCCTTCGCCGTGGCCCTCCCGAGATGCTCGATCCCCGCCTCCATGTCCATGACCACGACCTCGTCGCGCCGGAGCACGATGTGCATGACGAGCGCGCGCAGAAGGGCGCTCTCCGGGCAGATGCATCCCGCGCCGCCCTTTTTCACCCCCCCCAGCCGCATGAGCTTGATATTTCCCATCTTCGCCGAAAGGGCATCCGGAAGATCGTCCACGCGGGGGTTCAGCTTGAAGTAGCCGCCGATCGACCCCGGCTGCGCCCCGGTGCGCTCGAAGATCAGCTCCTTCATCTCGGCGATGGGGACGATTTCGTCCGCTCCGGGGATACCGACCCCGGATGCGAGGTTCGCGTCAGGGTCGGCGTCGATCGCCAGCACCTTTTTCCCTTGATCGTTCAGGGTGCGGATGAGAAGGGCGGCGAAGGTCGTTTTCCCCACACCGCCTTTGCCGCTGACCGCCAATTTCATCGCCAACCCCTTTGTCGCAAGAGCCGGAAGTCGTTTTATACCCGTTGAATATAGCTCACAGCCGGGGTGATGGCAAAAAAAAGGCGGGCCTGACACGGTCCGCCTGCAGGGAAGTCGAGAAAATGACCGTTACATACTTCGCCGCCAGCGCCCGGGAGTTTCGATCGTGGAGAGGCTGCGGTTCAAGGGCGAGAAAACGTCGCGTTTGAAACGAAGCGTTCCCTTCTTGTTTTCCGGGCCGGGCCGGTCGAGATCCCAGTCGTAATCCGGCCCCAGATCGATCCCCGGGCTTGTGAGAAGCTGGGTCCAGACCTGATCGTCGTTGCGGTAGCCGTCGTTGGAGAGCTTGACCAGCGCCCAAGACATGGTTTCGCGGCCGTTCATCTCCGAGACCCCCATGTCGATCGCCCGGTACTTGGAGGCCGTCTCCGCGTCCATGTAGCGGGGGATAAATATCGCCGCCAAGACGCTGATAATGACAAGAGTGGCGACCAATTCGATCAGGGTAAACCCTTTACTGTTCGTCATCGGATCAAGTTCACCTTCTTGACATCGATGAGTCTCATTCTGGTTTTGCATACGGTTGTGGGACATAGTCCTGAACGAAAAAGATCACCTCATGCGCGTTACGGATTGGTAGTAGTGGCCCGCCGCCAGGAGCCGGGCTGATCCGGTCTCGCATCTGTCCGCTTGAGGGCGACTTCAGGGCCGCCTTTAAAGCGCAGACTTGGAGATTCAGAGTTCGGGCCAGATATCCACTCATAGTCTGGACGGGTGGATCCAGGAGGATTTAGATCAAAGTTCATATTGTCTAAGACATATCTGTTTATATCTTCAATGTAATCATTGGAGATTTTCGCATTCGCCCAAACCAGGCTCTCTCGGCCGTTGAGCTCGGAGATGGCGGCATCGATCGCTCGGTTTTTGGCGTTGGTCTCAAGATCAATATACCGCGGCACGGCCACGGCGGCCAGGATGCCGAGGATGATAAGCACGGCAATGATTTCGACCAGCGTAAACCCGGATTCGCCCTTGATGATCTTCACCGACTTCATGGTTGATCCTCCTCGCGAGGCAGAT
>CALIUY010000049.1 GCA_938048455.1 uncultured Desulfobacterales bacterium
GCGGCGATCAGGGTCTTGATCCCCTCGATCCCGGTGTCGGCGGCCTTGACGAGCTGGATCGCCTCGGACATCTCGTCCTTCCGGGAGGCCAAGTCGGCCGCGCGCTGCTCGTGCGCCACCGCCGTGAAGTAGGCGACGGGGTCGTCAAGGGCGCTGTTGACCTTCTTTCCGGTCGCGAGCCGCTTCTGGGTCACTTCCATGAAGCTGTTGGTCTGCTGCAGGCTGACGAGGTTCGCCCGCATGCCCGAGGTCAGGGTGATGGGTTGCATGGCCATGGTTTTCGTTCTCCTTTTCTAGTGGTTTCGCTCCGGCCTTCTGGCCGGAGGCCTCAATGCCGATCGCAAGGTGATTGCCTCTGTCCGGCGTCTCGGGGCCCTCCTTTCCTCGCCTCCTTTCCTGCCCCCGATTGCGACGCCTACGCAGGGATTATCGGAGGCCCGAGGGAAAACTTTAGTTTTTTTTCGTGTCCCTTTCGGTCATCGACGAAGAACTTGGGAAGAGGCTTCCGGGGGACCGCCGCGCGTGATATGATCGTCACATGGCCGGCGATGGATTTTCGCTCGAGGACGATCCGAAGGCATGATTCTCTCGGTTGACGAGCTCGAACCCGGCATGATCCTCGAGGAGGCGGTCCGCACCCACCAGGATCAGCTGCTCCTCGAGGCGGGACGGCGGATCACGGCGCGCTCGATCCGCGTCTTCAAAACCTGGGGCATCCGACGGGTCGTTGTGCGCCCTCCGGGGCAGGCGGCCCATGCCGCCGCTTCCGCCGCGATGCCCGAGGATGAGGAGGCCATCTTGCGGCGGCTGAGAACCCGCTGCGGTCCGGCGGCGGACGATCCTGTCCTGCAGGAGATCCTGCGCGCCGCGGCGCGTCAGATCCGCCTGCACCGCGGGGAGCAGAAAGGCTGAGGATGGCCCCATCCGCCCTGCGCCGTCGCCTGCCGCCGATCGAGGATTTGCCGACGCTGCCGCGCACGGTCTTGCGGATCACCGAGCTGATCAACGATCCGGCGACCTCGGCGCGCGACCTCGCGCGCATCATCGCCGAGGACCAGGTGCTGACCGCGCGCTTGCTCAAGCTCGTCAATTCCTCTTTCTACGGCTTTCGCCGCCGGATCGGCACCGTGACCGAGGCGGTGCTGATGATCGGCTTCGAGGCCGTGCGCAGCCATCTGCTCACGACCTCCGTCTTCGATCTGTTCCCCTCGCGCTCGACCGCGCTGCGGCGCGGACAGGAGCTTCTGTGGGACCATTCGCTCGGCTGCGCCGTGGGGGCCAAGGCGATCGGGACGGCGCTTCACCGCGACAACCTGGAGGAGCTCTTCGTCGCCGGGCTGCTCCACGACATCGGAAAAATCGTCCTCATCGCCAAATTCCCCGCCGAGTCGGAGGAAGTCGCCGCGCGCGTCGCCGCCGGAGCGATGATCCAAGAAGCCGAAGAGGCCGTTCTGGGCTGCACCCATGCCGAGATCGGCCGCCGGCTGGGCGAGCATTGGAACCTGCCGGCGCCGCTCGTTCGGGCGATCGAAGGCCACCACCCGCCGTTTGCGGGAGCGCCCCCGGAGGAACTCAGCGCCGTGGTGCATCTGGCGGACATCCTCGCGCGGGTGCTCGAACTCGGCTCCGGAGGCGACGACCGCATCCCGGCGCTCGACCCCGCGGCGTGGCGTGCGCTCCGGCTCGCTCCCACGGCCTTCAACAACATCCTTGCCTCCATGCTCGCCGATTTCGACGACATCGGCTCCTTTCTGCGCTGACCTCCTCCTTTCCTGCACTGAAGTTTTTTCCTCCTCCGGCCGATAAGGGCATTGCCGGCGCCGCGCGCCTGCCGCGGTCGTCCGGAAACGATGCCGACAGAAGGGCGGAAGGAAGATGACAGGGCTTGATCGTCTGGATTTGAAGGGGTTCGTCGCCAACAGCGTCCGGGGGGTCTTTCAGACCATGCTCTCGATGAGCCTTTCCCCGAGCGAGCCCCCGTCCCGCGAAACGCTCGCCGACGGGCGGCACATCGTGGGGACCGTGGGATTCGCCGGTACGGTCATGGGCAACGTGAACCTGTTCGTGAGCCTCGAATTCGCGCGCGAGATGACCGCCGCCATGATCGGGGTTGCGCCGGAGGAGGTGGGCGGCGAGGAGGAAGTGAAAGACGTCGTCGGCGAGGTGTGCAACATGGTGGGCGGGGACCTGAAATCGCGGCTTTGCGATGCGGGGTTTCCCTGCTCGCTTTCCATCCCCACGATCACCTGCGGGGAGCATTTCCAGATCGAATCCAAGGGCTGGGTGCGGCAGGAGCGGCTGGGGTTCAAAAACAGCCGCCATGCGGCCTTGCTCGAAGTCTATGTCAAAAGCTCACAATAGGGCACGCGGAGGGTCATCATGGCATTGAAGGTCCTTACGGTCGATGACAGCAAGACGATCCGCATGATCGTCAAGAAGGCGTTTCAGCCTTACGACTGCACGCTGGTCGAGGCCGAAAACGGCGTGGAAGGGCTGGCCGCGGCGACGCGCGAAAAGCCGGGGCTGATCATCCTCGACATCACCATGCCGGTGATGAACGGGGTCGAGATGCTCGATCGCCTCAAGGCCGACGCCGACCTGAAGGACATCCCCGTCATCATGTTGACGGCGGAATCCGGCAAGGACAACGTCATCAATATCGTCAAAAAAGGGGTCCGGGACTACATGGTCAAGCCCTTCAAGGGCGAGGACCTGATCGCGCGGGTGAAAAAGATCCTGCCGCTCGCCGAGCGCGCCGCCGAGGAGAGCCCCGAGGCCAAACCCGGCAAATACTTCACCCAGATCGACGACATCGTCGTGTTGACCCTGCCCGCCAAGGTGACCCGGCCGGTGACGGTGGAGATCGAAGGCTCGCTCCAGGCCAAGGTCAAGGAGATGGGCGAGGCGAGCCTGAAGAAGCTGATCCTGGACATGGGAGGAGTGACGGAGACGAACGTTTCCCTGATCAAGCTCATCATCAGCTCGATCCAGCAGTGCCAGAAATCGAGCATCGCAGTCAAACTCGTCGCCACCCCGAAGCAGGGCGAGGAGCTCAAGGGCTTCCAGGAGACCAGTGCGCTCCCGGTGACCCATTCGATCGCCGAGGCGAAGACGGCCTTTTGAGATCCGCGGGCGGCTTTCGACCCTGCTTTGCAAATTGAAAAACGCCGTCGCATTCTGCAAAAGAGCCGTGCCTTTTCGGACCTGAGGTGCAAGAGGCGTCGACACCGCCTCCGGCGGGGGAGAGGGGAGTCGTTTTCGGGAAGCAAAATTCGTTTCCGATTCGAATCCTTCGCCCAAGGCGCACCCCCTGGACGGTATTCGGCGTCGCGGCGCTTCGCGCGCAAACGTAGCGGAAGGGAAAATCCCTGCCTCGCTTTGCATCGGGGGGTGCTTTGCATTGTGCGAATCTTTCCGCCCCGAAAAGGCCCCGCAGCGGCGGCCGCCGGTTCATTTTCAGGCCGGCGAGCGGGCCGGATCGCGATCTCTTTTCGTCAAAATCTTGTACCCGCGGTTTCGTCCGCGACCCACCGGTAGGATCCCCCTCCCTATTCCATGACCATCCGGTACACTGGGCGTCGGCCGATTGACGAAGGCGGCATATTTGTTGCTTGATCGCCTCGGCGTCGCCGGTCTTGACGCCGTCCGCATCCGCTTTTGACGGCCCGGCCACCATGCCGCTGCGGCGCCCCTTGCAGGGTCGACCGCGAACTTCGCCGGAGGAGGGGAACCCGTGCAGAACTCCGCCGTACGCAAGCCCCCGTCGGAACAGCTCGACCTCTTTGACTCCACCCCGGAAGCGGATCCGGAGCCGGTTCCTCGAGGAGCCTGCCGCTACGACGAGATGATCGGCTACGGCGCCCGGATGCGCGAGATCTTCGACCTGATCGAGCGTGTGGCCGACTGCGACAGCACGATTCTGATCCATGGGGAGACGGGGACCGGCAAGGGCCTCATTGCCCGCGCGATCCATCGTCAATCGCGGCGCCGGGAGAAACCCTTCATCGCCATCAACTGCGGGGCGATCCCCGAAAACCTGCTCGAAAGCGAACTCTTCGGTCACGTCAAGGGCGCCTTCACCGGGGCCACGGCCAACAAACCGGGCAAATTCGAGCTGGCCGACGGCGGGACGGTATTTCTGGACGAGATCGGGGACATGAGCCCCGACCTTCAGGTCAAGGTGCTCAAGGTGCTCGAGGAGGGGGAGTTCGAGCCGGTCGGCGGCTCGAAGACGATCCGGGTGGACGTGCGCATCCTCGCCGCCACCCACCGCGATCTCTCCGAGGAAGTTCAGAAAGGAAAGTTCCGCGAGGATCTCTTCTACCGTCTATATGTCATTCCTCTTTCGCTTCCCCCCTTGCGCGAGCGCCGCGAGGACATTCCCTACCTCGTCGACTATTTCATCAACCAGGCGAACTGCAAAAACCGCCGCACGGTGGAGGGGATCGACGAAGAGGCGCTCGAGCGGCTGAAACGGCATGCCTGGCCCGGAAACGTCCGCGAGCTGAAAAACCTGATCGAGCGGTTGATCGTGCTCAAGGGCTCGGGCAGGATCGGCCTCGGGGATCTGCCGTCCGATCTGCTCGGCAGGCCGCGCAGTTCCGCGTCGCCGCCGGTGATCGAGCTGACCGAGGAGGGAATCTGCCTGAACAGCGCGGTCACCGAGTTCGAGAAGGCGCTCATTCTGCAGTCGCTCGAAAAGACCCAGTGGGTCAAGAACAAAGCGGCGAAGCTTCTGCACCTCAACCGCACGACTCTCGTCGAGAAAATCAAGCGTCATCGCCTGACCCCCTCCGGAGCGATCGACGCCGACGAAGATTGAGCCCGCCTCCTCTTCGGCCGCATGGCATGAGAATTGCCTGCTTTTCCCCATCGAGCCCTTCGGGAAGGCGGTGAGGGGGATTCTGCCGGAATTTGCAACACCCCTGCCTGCGGGGCCCGCCGATGTTCCGATGAGCGAAGAACGCGCGATCCTGCTGATCGAACCGGATGCCCGCCTCCGCGCGGGGCTGCGGCGTGATCTCGAGCGGACGGGATACCGCGTGCGGGAGGCGGCCGAGCTCAGCGCCGAGGGGCTGGGGCGGGAGGAGCCCCGGGGCCTGTTGCTCGTGATCGCCCGCGACGGCGCGGTCGGCGGAAGGCGCAGTCTATTCGACTGGGCTTTGCGCGGCGCGCCTCCGCTTCCCGTGATCCTCACCCATCCTCAGGCCGGGCTTGCCGAGGCGGTTGCCGCCGTCCGCGAGGGTGCCTGCGACTACCTGGCATTGCCGGTCTCTTCCGAACTTTTGCTCTCTTCCGTAAGTCGGGCGCTTGCGCCCGGCAGGCCGCCTGCCCCCTCGTCGCAGGGAGAGGCCGCCGCCGGAGCGGGCAAGCCGTTTCTCACCCGCGACCCGCGACTGCTCGAGATGCTGCAGACCGCCCGTCGCGTCGCCCGCAGCACGGCCACGGTGCTCATCCGGGGCGAGAGCGGAACGGGCAAGGAACTTCTTGCCTCCTTCATTCACCGCCACGGCCTGCATCCCGAGGAACCCTATGTCGCCGTGAACTGCGCCGCGCTGCCCGAGACGCTTGCCGAAAGCGAGCTCTTCGGCCACGAGCGCGGCGCCTTCACCGGCGCGGTCGCCCGCAAGATCGGAAAATTCGAGCTCGCCCGCCGCGGCACCCTCGTTCTCGACGAGATCGGCGAGATGCCGCCGGCCTTGCAGGCGAAGCTGTTGCGGGCGCTTCAGGAGCGGACGGTCGACCGCCTGGGGGGCGCGGCACCCGTTGCCGTCGAGGCCCGGGTGATCGCGATCACCAACCGCGATCTCGGCCGCGCGGTGGCCGAAGGGACGTTCCGCGAGGACCTCTTTTTCCGCATCCAGGTGGTCGAACTCGTGATTCCGCCCCTGAGGGAGCGCCCCGCGGATATCGGACTGCTCGCCGACCATTTTCTATCGCGTTTCTGCTCCCGCCACGGCCGGCAGTCCGCACGCTTCACCGAGGAGGCGCTGCGGGTGCTGGCGCGTCACGACTGGCGCGGCAACGTGCGCGAATTGGAAAACCGGGTCGAACGCGGCGTTTTGCTGGCCGAAGACGGCCTCATCACCCCGGCCGCGCTCGGCTTCACGGAAGAGTGTTCCTCGGTCCTTTCCGGTCCCGCCCCCTTGACCTTCCGCCCCGGGACGACGGTGTCCGAAATGGAGCGGCAGCTGATTCTCAACACGCTCCGCCAGGTCAATCACAACCGCACGCGCGCCGCCGAGTTGTTGGGGATCAGCATCCGCACCCTGCGCAACAAGCTGCGCGAGTACCGAGAGGAAGCGGTCGCCGCCGCGGGGGTGCAGCAGGCTTAAACGGGATGGAACGGAACTTGCTTTCTTTTCCGTCCGAAAGGCGCCGCGCGGTCTTCGCCGCCGGCCCGAGCGGGGAGGTCTGCGTCATGCCGCGACCGATTGGACTCTTCGACGGCAATTTGGCCCTTCTCGAGCGCGCTCTCGATCTGCGCTCCGCCCAGCACCGGGCGCTCTCGGCGAACATCGCCAACGCCGACACGCCCCACTACAAGGCCTTCGAGGTCGCCGTGGAGGAGGCGCTCGCTCGCCACCGCGCAACCACGAGCCGGCTCGAGGCCGTGCGCACGCAGGAACGTCACCTGCCGGCCCCGGCGTCGGTCGCCCCCGCGCGGCCGCCGCTCAAGGCGCTGGCGGCGCCCGCCTTCAGCCTGCGGGCCGACGGCAACACGGTCGATCTCGATCGCACCCAGGGCGCGCTCGCGGAGAACGCGCTCGCCTATAAGACCTCGGCGCAGCTGGTCTCCGCGAAGCTCAAGTCCCTGCGCAACGTCATCACCGGAGGCAGATGATTATGGATCTTTACGATGCGATGCGTACGAGCGCATCCGGGCTATCGGCCCAGCGACTGCGCATGAACCTGATCTCGGCGAACCTGGCCAACGTGCACACGACCCGGACGGCCGAGGGCGGCCCCTACCGCAGGCGCGAGGTGGTCTTCCAGGCCGTGCCCCCCGCGCGCGGTTTCGGCGCGGCGATGCGGCATGCGGCGACGGCGGCTCCTCCCAGCGAGGTCCGGCCGCTCAAGATCATCGAGGACGTCCGCCCTCCGGTGCTCAAGTACGACCCCGGGCACCCGGACGCGGACGAAAACGGTTACGTGGCCCTGCCCCAGGTGAACGTGATGGAGGAGATGGTCAACCTGATGTCGGCCACCCGCAGCTACGAAGCGAACCTGAACGCCGTGCGCGCCGCGCGCGACATGGCCCTCAAGGCCCTGGAGATCGGCAAATGAACCTGGATGCGATCGGTTCCTTTTCCGCGGCGGAAGGGCCGGCAAGGCTGCCGGCGGAAACGCCGCGGCCGGCATCGGCGGAAAGCGGCGGCGCCTTCCAACGTCTGCTCTTCGCGTCGCTCGAGCGCGTGGAGGGGATGCAGCGCGAGGCCGAACGCGCCGTGGAGGATTTGACGATCGGCCGTCAACAGGACGTCCACGCGGTGATGATCGCGGTCGAGAAGGCGGGGATCGCCCTCGAGCTCGCGCTCCAGATCCGCAACAAGCTGTTGAACGCCTACGAGACGCTGATGCGGCAGCAGATCTGACGAGACGGGGGAAGGAGATTCCATGGCCACGCCGGCCGAATTCGTTCGCCAGGGCCTCGCCGTGCTGCGCGGGCTGAGCCCCTCCAAGCGCGCCGCCCTCCTCGTCCTCACCTTGGGCACGGCCGCGGGATTGACGCTGCTCGCCCTGTGGGGGGGCGGAGTGGACATGCGCGTTCTCTACAGTCAGCTCGATCCCCAGGACGCCGGGGCCGTGATCACGCGGCTCAAGGAGATGAAGATCCCCTACCGGCTCGAAGGCGACGGCCGCACGATCGTGATCCCCGCGGCGAGCATCCCCGAGGTGCGTATGCAGCTCGCCTCGGAAGGGCTTCCTCAGGGCGGGGGCATCGGGTTCGAAGTCTTCGACAACACCCGCCTCGGCATCAGCGAGTTCGCCCAGAACGTGAACTTTCAGCGGGCGCTCCAGGGGGAGCTGGCGCGGACGATCGCGCGCATCGCCGAGGTCGAAAGCTGCCGTGTGCACCTCGTGATGCCGGAGAAATCGCTCTTCCTCGGCGAGGAGCAGCCCGCCACCGCTTCGGTCGCCGTGCGGCTCAAGCCCGGCCGCCGCTTGAGCCCGGAGCAGGTGAACGGCATCGTGCACCTGGTCTCCTCGAGTGTCCCGCGGCTGGCGCCCGAGCAGGTGACGGTCGTCGACCAGGCCGGCAGGCTGCTCGCCGGGCAACGCGGCAAGGTCTTTCCCGGCGCGGTCCATCCCGACCATTTCGAGTATCAGGCCCAGGTCGAGAAGGCCCTCGAGGCCCGCGTGCACTCGATGCTCGAGCAGGCCCTCGGGGAGGGCAAGGCCGTCGTGCGGCTTGCCTGCGAGATGGATTTCCGGCGTGCCGAAAAGACCGAGGAGCAATTTTTCCCCGATAACCGCGTGGTCCGAAGCGAGCAAAGCCTGAGCGAATCCTCGCGCCACGCCGAGGGACCGCCTCAGGGGGTTCCCGGCATCCGCTCCAATGCGCCCGGCCCCGATCTGCTCCAGAACCAGCCGGCCGGGACCGGCGGCGGCGTAAACTACGAGAAGCAGGACCGCACGGTCAACTACGAGATCGGCAAGGTAACCCACCGCGTGCTCGAGCCCGTGGGAAAACTCACGCGCGTTTCGGTCGCCGTCCTCGTGGACGGCACCTACCGCTTGGTCCCCCAGAAGGGGGGGGAGCCCTTGCGCGAATTCGTGCCGCGCAGTCCCGAAGAATTGCAGAAGATCGAGGCGCTCGTCAAGCGGGCCGTGGGCTTCGAGGCCGAGCGGGGCGACAAGGTGGAGGTGGTGAACATCCCCTTCCAGACCGCGGAAAGCGTGCCGGCCGACCCCGAGCACGCCCCTTCCGCCTGGCGCAAGACCTTCGAGGGCATCGTCCCCTACGTCAAGCACGGCGCGATCGGACTCTTTTTGCTGTTGCTCTTCGTCTTCTTCGTCCGGCCGATCGTCCGTTGGCTGACCGAGTCCGTCTCTTCCGAGGTCGAAATCGTCAAGCAACTCCCCATGCGGCTGGGCGACCTGGAACAGGAGCTGGCCGGGGTGAAGAGCCTGCCTTCCCTCAACCAGGCCTCGCTTCTGGTCGCCAGCGACTCGGAGGCCTCGCTCGGAGCGGTTCGCAATTGGCTGAAGGAGAACTCCTGAGTTCCCGGGATCTGAACGATGACGACGCTTCCCGCCGAATCCCTGCCGCTTCCCGGATCGCTCAAGGCGGCCATTCTCATCCGCTCGATGGGGGAGCAGGCGGCGGCCGGCCTGCTCAACCGCCTGACGCCCGAGGAGCGCGAACGCATCCAGCGCCACCTGAAGCAAGTCGGAAACCCGCCTCCGGAGCTGGTCGACCGCGTGGCCCGGGAGTTCACGATGCTCGCCCGGCAGGGCCGCGGCGGGACCGTCCCGCCGTCCGCTCCTCCCGCCGCCCCGGGCGGGGGGCAGCCCCCCGCGGAGGGCGAAGGGATGAAGGCGCTTTCCAGCCTGAGCGCCGAAGAGATCTACGAGCTGATCAAGGACGAGCATCCCCAGACGCTCGCCATCGTCCTCATCCATCTCAAGACCGCGGTGGCGAGCGAGGTGCTCTCGCGTATGCCCGATGAGATCAAGACCGATGTCGCCATGCGGGTAGCCGGCATGGACAAGATCGTGGGGTCCATGGTCGACGAGGCGAACCGCGTTTTCCAGGAGCTTTTGCGCAACAAGAAGAGCTCGACGGCGACCTTTAAGGGCGGCATCGACCGCTTGGCCGAAATCCTCAACCAGACCGACGAGATCTCCAGCGAGCTCATCCTGAACGAGATCGAGGAGGCGAACCCCGAACTCGCCGCCCAGATCAAGCAGAAGATGTTCGTCTTCGAGGACCTCGTTCTCGTCGACGACCGCGGCTTCCAGAAGCTGCTCCGGCGCGTGGAGACCAAGGAACTCGCCGTCGCCCTCAAGGCGGCCTCCGACGAGGTCAAGCAGAAAGTCTTCAAAAACATGTCCGAACGGGCGGCCGAGATGCTGCGCGAGGAGATGGAGACCCTCGGTCCGGTGCGCATGAAGGAGGTCTCCGACGCCCAGCAAGCGATCACGGCGATCATCCAGGAGATGGAGGCCAAGGGCGAACTCATCATCAGCGGCCGCCGGGGCGAAGAAATCGTCTCCTGATCGGAAGGGGAGGGCATGAACACGCGTTTGCCGGAGGGCGCCGGTTACACTTTCCCGGAAATCGGCGAAGCGGCCGTAGAGGCGGAAACCCGCCGCGGGTCCTCCGCCGTCCGCTTCCAACGCACCGCCCCCGGCAGGGCCGCCTGCCCCGGCTCCGCGCTGGATCGCGCCTCCGGACATCGAACCCCCGCCGATCTCGAGCAGGAAGCCTACTGCCGCGGTTTCACCGACGGCGAGGCGAGCGGCTACGCCAAAGGCGAGCGGAGCGGAACGGAAAGGGCCGCCGCCGAGCTCACCCCGCTGGTAACGGCGCTGCGCGGAATTTTGGCCGAACTGCAGGGTCTGCGCGAGCGCTCGCTGCGGGAGGCGGAGCGCGAGATCGTGCTCTTCGCCTTGGAAGTCGCGCGCCGCGTCGTGGGCCGCGAGGTCCGTGCCGGAGCCGAAGTGACGGCGGCCATCGTCTCCGGGGTGCTGCGACGGCTGGAGCATGCCGAGCGCATCCTTTTGCGGCTCAATCCGGCGGACCTGGAGCGGTTGGAGCGCGGCCAGGCCGAGCTGCTCGCCCAGTGGACCGCCGGCGGGCGGGTCCGGCTCGAGGCGGATCCCGCCGTCCCCCCGGGAGGCTGCCTGGCCGATTCCGACGCTGGAGAAATCGACGCCCGCCTCGAGCGTTGTTTCGCCGTGGTCGAAAACGCGCTCCTGGAGGAATTCCCGCCCTCTTCCCCATCCCGGGGGAAAAACGGCCATGGCCCCGCCGATTGATCTTCGTCCCTACCGCGCCCGGCTGCGGTTGGTTGATCCTCTCGAGCCGCGCGGCCGCGTCATCCAAGGGGTCGGCATGGTCATCGAGGCGGCCGGGCCCGCCTGCCGGATCGGGGCGGTCTGCGAGATCCACACGGCAGAGAGCGAAAAGCCGCTTTCCGCCGAGGTGATGGGGTTCCGCAACGGCCGGGTGCTGCTCATGCCGCTGGAGGAGATCCGCGGCATCGGACCCGGCTGCCGGGTGGTGGCGAGAAGAGAGCGGGCCTCCGTGGCGGTCGGCGAGGGACTGCTCGGCCGGGTGATCGACGGGCTGGGGCTGCCCATCGACGGCCGAGGCCCGGTCGGCGCTGCGGCCGAATACCCGCTCTACACCCCCGCCATGAACCCCCTGCTGCGGCGGCGCATCTCCCGGCCCCTGGATCTCGGCATCCGGGCGATCAACACCCTGATGACCGTGGGATGCGGGCAGCGGATCGGGATTTTCGCCGGCTCGGGGGTGGGAAAAAGCGTGCTGTTGGGGATGATCGCGCGCCACACCTCGGCCGACGTGAACGTGATCGCGCTCATCGGCGAGCGGGGCCGGGAGGTGAACGAGTTTCTCGAGCGCGATCTCGGCGCCGAGGGGCTCCGCCGCTCGGTGGTCGTCGTCGCCACCGCGGACCGCCTGCCCCTCATCCGCACCCGCGGCGCCTTTCTCGCGACCGCGGTCGCCGAGTATTTCCGCGACCGCGGCGCGCGGGTCAACCTGATGATGGATTCGGTGACCCGCTTCGCGATGGCCCAGCGCGAGATCGGGCTCGCGCTCGGGGAGCCGCCGACGACCAAGGGGTACACCCCCACGACCTTCACCCTTCTGCCGAAACTTCTCGAGCGGGCCGGGACCTGCGCCGGCCCGGGGTCCATCACCGGCCTCTACACCGTCCTCGTCGAAGGCGACGATACCAACGAGCCCGTCGCCGACGCCGCCCGCTCCGTCCTGGACGGACACATCGTTCTGTCGCGCGATCTCGCCCGTCAGAACCACTACCCGGCGATCGACGTGCTCTCGAGTTTGAGCCGCCTCATGGACAGTCTGGTGACGGAGGAACAGCGCGCGCTCGCCGGCCGTCTGCGGGAGCTGCTCGCCGTCTACCGCAAAAGCGAGGACCTCGTGCAGATCGGGGCCTACGTCCCGGGGTCGAACCCCCGGCTCGACACGGCCATCCGCATGATGGAGGACATCCAGGCGTTTTTGCGGCAGGAGGTGAACGAGAAAGTCCCCTTCGCGGCGAGCTGGGCGCAGCTTGCCGCGTTGCTCGCCCGGTGCTGAGGCGATGTTCGTCTTTCGCTTCGAGGCCGTGCTGAAGGCACGGTCCCATGCCGAGGAACTGCGTCGCAAGGCGCTCATCGAGGCCGAACGGGGGCTCGCCTCCTGCCGCGCCGCCCTGCGGGAGATCCGCCGCAGGCGGCACCACTTCCGACTCGAGCTGGAGTCGGCGCAAGGCAACGGCTTCCGGGCGGCGGAGATGACGCTTCGGCTCGCTTTCCTGGAACGGCTGGAGCAGGATCTGCGCGAGAAGACGGCGGCGCTGGCCGCCGCGGAGCAGAAGGTCCGGCGCTGCCGTCGGGAGCACCTGGAAGCCGTGAAGGCACGCCGCATGCTGGAAAAGCTGCGCGAGAAGGATCAGGCCGCCTGGGAGGCGGATCTCGCCGCCCGCGAGCGCAAGTTTCTGGACGAGGTCGCCGGTCGCCGCTCCCCGGGCCGGAGCTGAAACGACCGCCGGCCGGAAAAGTTTTCCCCACCCGGAAAGAATTGCCCTGAAAATCCTTCCTTTTTCCCGTTTCCTCCGCCGCGGAAGACGCAGTTCGGCGCATTTGCCGTTCCTTTCCACCCTTCCCAACGGTTTGGAATTCAAAGCGATTTGCACAAGCCGGCTCGGGCCTTGACCCACCGCGCCGGAAACCGGGCCCATCTGGCATGTTCCCTGCTTTCGCAGAGGAGCGATTCGCTGTGTTTTGCGGCGAAAGGAGAAAGATGGTTCCGGCAGCGATCAATCTGAGCGCAGCAACCCTTGCCCCGGTCCCCGCGAACCCGGCCGCGCCGTCGGCGCCGGAGGGAGAGGGGTTTTCCCGGGGGATGGACGGGGAAACAAACTTCCACGGTGAGCTGGAGCAGGCCCTGAGCCGGGATCAGGAGGCCGGGTTGTCCGCCGCTGCGGCCGAAGATTCCGCTTCGTCTTCCCCTCAGGCTCCGCAAGCGGAATTCGCTCCGGTCGCCGGCGGTGAATCGCCGCGGATAAAGGCGGAAGATGTCGCCACAGCCCAGGATGCGGCGGCGGCATGCGCCGCAGCACTCCTCGTCGAAGGCCGCCCGCCATCCGCCCTTGCGGTTCCTCCCGCTTCCCCGGAGCCGGCGCCGGAACGGGTGGATCTTTCCACCTCGTCCGATCCGGTCGCCTGCGAGGAGGACACGGCCCGGCCGGCAGCCGGACCGCCCGCGTCCTCCCCTCGACAACAGGAACCCCCGGGCGGGGCAGGTTCCGTGCCGGAAGAAGGGATCCCGGAGTCCTCCCCCCTGAAGCCGGCCAAGACGGAATGGCCCGCTGCGGCGGTATCCGAGACCTCCAGGACGGCGGAGACAAAGCCGCCGAAGGCGCCGCCGGGCTTTTTCCCCCCGCCGGCGGATTCCGCCCCGAGGTCCCGAAGCCTCCCAGCGGCGGCTGAAGGCCGGACGGAATCTATCGTGCCCCCTTCGGAGAGTCCGGATGATGCGGCAGAGGGGCAGATTTCCGCTCCTGCCCCTTCCTTCGCCAAAGCCGCCGCCGCGAGAGCCGTCGCCGCCTCGGGCGCGACGCTTTCCCCCGCGGTGGCCGTGACCGAGACGGCCCCGTTAGCAATGCACGGCCGAGTCTTTGAGCTTTCCCCCGAGCAAGCCGCTTCCCCGGCCGGGCCTGCTGCCGGGGAAACGGAGCCGGCCGACAAGGACCTCTCCGCCCGAAGAGTCGGATCCCCGGCACAAACCTCGGAGGCCGCGCCTCCGGAACGCCCGACGGCCTCGGAGGAGCCGCCCCCTGCAGCCGAAAGCGTATCGCGGGAACTCCGGGGCGCGACGGCGCCGGGGCACCGCCCTCAGGCGTCATCCGCCGCGGCGGAAAAGGAGATGCCGGGCATGCCGGGGCGGGCGCAGGTCTTCGACCCGATTGTGCAGCGGGCGATTTTCCAGGCCCGCGGCGGCCGCGAGGAAATCCGCATCGAGCTCAAACCCGACTTTTTAGGGCCCGTGCGCATGCAGATTGCGACCGCGAACCAGGCCGTCTCCGTGCGTATCCTGGCCGAGATGCCGCTGGTGCGGGACTGGATCGAGGCGGGCCTGCAGCAATTGAAATCCGACCTCGAGCAACAGGGCCTGCGGGTGGAGCGGCTGGAGGTGGCGATCGCTCCCGACGGCCGTCAAGGATCGGAGCGCCGCGAGGGTTTTCGGCAACGGCCTTCCTCTTTGCCCGCCGCGCCGGCGGGCGATCTCGAGATCTCCGCGGCCGCCGGCTCCGGCCGGGGTCCGCAACCCGGGCCGTGGGCGCCGACGGCGAGGCGGGTGTTGCTCGATCTTTTCGCCTGAGCCATGAGCGCCGGTCGCCGGCCATCGGCGAAGGAGAACTCCAGGAGCACCGAATGGACTTGAACGCGCTCTCCAGGATCCACAGTCCGGCTGCAGCCGCCGGCTCCACCGCGAAGGCCGCCGCCGGAAACGAAATGGGCAAGGACGCCTTCCTGCGGCTTTTGGTGAGCCAGCTCCAGCACCAGGATCCGCTCAACCCCGCCGACAGCACCGAGTTCACCGCCCAGCTCGCCCAATTCAGCTCGCTCGAGCAGCTGGCCAACATTTCCGGCGCGCTCGCCGAGCTCAAGCTCTATCAGGCTTCGATCAACAACGCCCAGAGCGTCGCCTTCATCGGCAAGGAGATCGAATTCCAGGGCAACCAAGTCGAACTGGCAACCGGAGGATCGGTGGAGCTGGAGTTCGAGTTGAAGGGGGCCGCGCGCAAGGCGGCGATCAGCATCTATGACGCCTCCGGGCGGTTCGTACGCGACTGGCAACTCGAAGGGCTCCCCGCCGGCAGGCAGAGCGTCGCTTGGGACGGCCGCGATCGCAACGGCAGCCCGCTTCCGGCGGGCATCTACCGCTTCGAGGTCCAGGCCCAGGCGGCGAACGGCGATGCCGTCTCCGCGACCCCTTACGCCAAGGGCCGTGTGGGAGGCGTCGTTTTCCGGGACGGCATCACTTATCTCATGGTCGGCGAACGTCCGGTCGCCGTCGGCGAGGTGCGGCGGATCGCGCCGCCGGCGGACGGATCCGCGATTTAGGCATTTCCTACTTAGGAGGAACCTCCGATGATTGCATCTCTCTATGCGGGAATTTCGGGTCTGAGCGCGAATGCCACGGCGATGACGGTGATCGGCGACAACATCGCCAACGTCAACACCACGGCCTTCAAGAGCAACCGGGCCCATTTCGCCAACATCCTGAGCACCTCCCTCGGCGGCGATTCCGCCACGGCCAACGTCGGGCGCGGCGTCGAGTTCTGGGGCGCCTACGCTCAGTGGACCCAGGGCTCGCTCGAGAACTCCTCGAGTGCGACCGATCTGGCGATTAACGGCAAGGGCTTCTTCATGGTCCAGGACCCGAACGGCTCGCGCTACTACACGCGCGCCGGAAATTTCGTTTTCGACAAACAGGGCTATCTCGTCAACCCCGACGGCTACCGGCTCCAGGGCTATCAGCTCGACGCCGGCGGCAACATCGGGAGCATCACTTCGATCTACATCCCCGGCGAACGGGTCGCCCCGCCGCAGGCCACGCGGAACTTCAACTTCGACATCAACCTGAGCTCGACCGCCGCCCCCACGGACACCTACACCACGGCCCAGACCTTCTACGATTCGCTGGGCAACGCGATTCCGGTCACTTTCACCTTCACGCGGCAGGCGGCCGACCGCACCTGGTCGGTCAGCGCCTCCATCCCGGCCGCGGCCGGCTCCGGCGTCACGATCGGCGGCGGGCCGAGCCTCACGCTGCAGTTCGACGAAAACGGCGTCATGACCGTCCCGGCCGGCGACGTGCAGCTTTCGCTCACCCTGACCAACGGAGCGGCCACCCCGCAGCTCGTCACCTGGGATCTCTACAACCCGAACGGAGTCAGTTTCGGAGACATCACCGGCTACGCCTCGCCGTCGGGAACGACCTTCCAGTACCAGGACGGCTATCCGCCCGGGATGTTGCGGGGCATTTCGATCGACGAGTCCGGAATCGTGACCGCGGCCTATTCGAACGGCGAGATGACGCCCATGTTCCAGCTCGCGCTGGTCGATTTCCCCTCCTACGACGGGCTGACGAAGATGGGCAAGAACCTCTATGCCGAATCCCTCGAGTCCGGCCAAGCCCTGATCGGCACGGCCGGCACGGGCCGTCTGGGGTCGGTGGCGCCGAGCAGTCTCGAGATGTCCAACGTCGATCTCGCCGAGGAGTTCGTGAAGATGATCACCACGCAGCGCGCCTTCCAGGCGAACTCGCGGGTGATCACCTCAAGCGACGAGATCCTCCAAGAGCTGATCAACATCAAGCGGTGAAGAAACGGCAAACCGAGGCGACATCCATGATCCAGGTCACCCGTCTGAATGATTCGGTCCTGTTGATCAACGCCGAGACCATCCAGTCGGTCGAGGCCAACCCCGACACCGTGATCACCTTTCTCAACCGCGACCGCCTGATCGTCAAGGAACCGGCCGAGGAGGTGAGCCGGCGGATTCTGCGTTACCGCCGGGCCCTGGGCGCGGCCGTTTTGGAGGAGGGGCCGCGGGAGCCGCTTTCCGCCGCCTGAGAACGCGGCCTCCGCCGCCGTCCGCTTCCCGCCCGCCCCGT
>CALIUY010000050.1 GCA_938048455.1 uncultured Desulfobacterales bacterium
CGCTTGCTCCTGTTTGCGGGCCTCTTGGTCGTGCTGGCCCTCGAGTGACCTCCTCTCTGTGTAAGTGGTTTTTTACACTCGGGAGTGTCACCCAATTTCCGCAGATCCGTGTGATCATAAACTGGTGATTAAGACAGGGCACGAGAACCTCGCCAAGCGTTTGTTGGTGCATGTGGCCGGATTCAATTTGGGTCTTTTGATGCGCAAGCTCATCGGCGAAGCAACACCAAGGGCCTGGGCATCGCGGGCCGGGGCTTTTTCTATTTCTGAGGCCTTGTTTCGCGCTTATCGGTCATGGGATGGCCGTTGGGCATCCTAAGCATCCGAACTTTGCCGATGATTAGTCAACCGCGGAAGAATCGCTAGAGATGCTTCGCGCTGCCTAATTCGGAAAAAAACCGGATTTTATCCACAGGCTGTTAGAAACGGGGTAGTGGGTGCCATTGGGTCTCCTCCAACAGCTTACTACCCGAAATCATTTAAAAAGTCTATCGATCTAACCTGTGGAATATGCGATATATTGCGTGCGCATTCGAGGTGCAACACAACTCAACAGGTTATGAAACCGAATTCTAGGCAATCTGGCCATCTCGCTGCTGCGCATGGCCGGCGCTCGCTACATCGTCCCGGCTCTGCGCGCTTGCGCTCGCATGGGAGAAAACGTCTTACGCCTCATCGGCCTGCCACTTAAACTTTGACGGATCCCTGGAGGGTTCCTCGGCCGTTGAGCGGCCGCCGTCCCCGTGGTATGCAGACCCCAAAGGCCATGCCCACCTCCGCCATGATCTCCCCCGCGCCCGGGCGCGCAACGCCCGGGGTGATCGTCCTCTGCGGCCCCACGGCGGCGGGGAAGACCGCAGTCGGCATCCGTCTCGCCCGCGAGTTGGGCGGCGAGATCGTCAGCGCGGACGCCCTGCAGGTCTATCGCCGCATGGATATCGGGACCGCCAAGCCGACCGCGGCGGAGCGGGCGCTCGTGCCCCACCACCTGATCGATGTCGTCGAGCCCGACCAGCCCTTCGACGCCGCCCGCTATGTCGCTCTCGCCCGGCCGGCCGTAGAGGATATCCTGCGGCGCGGCAAGGTCCCTTTGGTCGTGGGGGGAACGGGGCTCTACATCCGGGCGCTCCTCCACGGGCTCTTCCCCGCGCCCGCGGTCGATCCGACGGTGCGCGTGCGGCTGGCGGCCGAGCTTGCGGCCCGCGGGGTGGAGGCGATGCACGCCCGGCTTGCGCAATGCGACCCCGAGGCCGCCCGTCGCCTCCATCCCCGCGACAGCGCGCGCATCCTGCGCGCCCTGGAGGTCTTCGCGGCGACCGGGCGGCCGATCTCCGCCCTCCAGCGGGCCCACCGCTTCGCCGACTCCCCTTACGTCTCTCGGATTCTCGGGCTGCGGCTCGAGCGGTCGGTCCTTTACGCCCGCATCGACCGTCGGGTCGAGGAGATGCTGGCCGCGGGGCTCGAGGAGGAAGTTCGCGGGCTGCTTGCCGCCGGCTTCTCCCCCGCCCTCAAGGCGATGCAGGCGCTCGGCTACCGCCACATCGCCGCCTGGCTGGAGGGGAGCCTCTCCCGCGAGGAGGCCGTGCGCACGATGAAGCGCGACACGCGGCGCTACGCCAAGCGCCAGATGACCTGGTTCCGCGCCACCCCCGGAATCCGCTGGTTTTCCCCCGAGGATCCCCCCGCGATCCTCGCCGCCTGCCGGGACTTCCTCGCCTGCGTCCGGGCGAACCGGCCGGGAGCGGAGGCCTAATCGAGGAGCAGCCTCCCCTCCCCGTCGAAGGAAAGGGGGGCGGCCTCCAGGATTTCGGCGTGCGGCAACGCGGCGAGCTCGGCGGCGAGCGCCGCACTCGCCCGCCACTCGCCGAGATGCAGGGTGTCGCGCAGGATCACGGCGCGCACGGCCTCGGGCGGGACCGGGCCGAGGGTGGTGAAGCAGGCCTGGATCGCCTTGCGGTCGTCGGGCAGGCGCACGGGAAGGAAGGCTTTGCGCAACGAAAGGCTGGTCAGCGCGTTCATGACCGTCGCCTCGTAGTCCATGGCGCGGAAGACGGCCTCGGTGATGAAGTCGGCGTTGCCCAGGCCGATCGCGTTTCCCCCCGTCGCGGGCGAAAGCCCGAGGACGGCGATCCGGGTGACGCGCAGGATATCCGAAAAATCGCTTTCCATGAGGTCGAAGGCCCGGCCGGTGACGTTCGGGTCCATCCCCGCGCCGCTGAGGTCTTTGCCGATCCGGCCGATCACGAGCACATCGAGGGTGCGGAAGGGAAGGCGGGGGATGAGCTCGTTGGCGAGCGCGTTCAGTCGCGCTTCCTCCCGGAGCAGCCGCGCGGCGAAGACGGCCTCGATCCGGGCCGGCTCGTCGTAGGCGTCCTCGACCACGGCGATGCCGAAGCGGAAGTTGGCGGCCTGGGCGAGCGCCGTTCCCATCTCGCGAAGCAGCGGGAAAAAGCCGTGTTTCATTGCGAAGCGGTGGAAGGCGAGCGCCCCCTCGTGCTTGCCCAGCCCGACGCAGAGCATCTTGAGGATACCCGACTCGGCCGGCCCGCGGAACTTGGTGTGGGGCTTGATGCGGTTGAGCGCGATCGCGTGGTCGAGCGCGAGGGCATCCTCGCTGTAGTAGAGGGGGACTTCCCCGAAAACGGTCCCGACTTGCCGCACGGCGAGCGAGGAGACGACCGGCGCCCCGCAGGACTCCTCGCTCACGCCCAAGCGCCGGAGCACCGCCGTTTGCCCTTCCGCCGTCGCCCCGCCGTGACTGCCCATGGCGGGCAGAATCACCGGCTGCGCCCCCTGTTCCCGCAGCACGCGGCAGATCTCCCGGACGAAAGCGGGCAAATGGCGGATCCCGCGGCTGCCGACCCCGATCCCCACCCGGTCCCCGGAACGGATGCCGGCTTCCGGCAGCGCTTCCCGGAGCACCCGGCGAAGCTCGCCCACGGGGTCGGGGAGCCCCCGGTGCGGGAAGTGCATGCGCACGCGGTGAAATAGCGGAAAATCGAAATCGTTCTCGATGAAGGGCGGATAGCGCATGGCCGGTTATCCTGTCGCGGGCATCGGTGCGGGGGCGGGCCCGTCTCAGGGCGGGGAAGACTCCTCCGTGAGCAGCCGGAGGCGGGAGACGAAGCGCTCGAATTCGGGCTCCTCGACCGGCTCCCAGGGCCGGCTCGGCAGAAACTGCAGAAAGGAGGAGATGCCGGGAGTGAAGACCTTGCCCGACTGGATGCGCGGTGCACTCATCCGGTACTTGAACCCCGCGCCCAAATCGAGCCACAGCTCAAGATCCTCCCCCTCCTCGAGCAGCTCGACCAGAAGCAGCGGGCGCAGGCGCCCCCGGCCCGAAAGGCTGCGGCGGCCTGCGCGGCCCTCGGCCACCTCGAGTACGGCCTCCTCGAGGGGAATCCCCACCGGCTGGGAGGCGCGCACGAGAAAGGCGCGCGCGATCGCATAGCGGCCTTCGGCGAAAGGAATCCAGTCCATCCGCGCATCCCTCACCGGCAACGGGCACCGCGGAAAGTCCCGAGCGGCACCGCGACTGTTGTATGCCGATTTGTGCCCGCGGATCAAGCGGGCGGTCCCCTTGCGGAACGGTCGGCTTCGCTGGTAGGTTTTCGCAACAGCCCGCGGACCCCGAAACCGTCCGCGGAACTTTCGAACCCAGGGGAGGTGCTTCATGTACGGCTGGTGCGGCAAGATTCTGCGGGTGGACCTCACGCACGGGCGGATCACGCCCGAGGCCCTCGACCCCGGGACCGCCCGCGACTGGATCGGTGGGCGGGGCTTCGGCATCCACTTCCTGCGGAAGGAGGTCCCGCCGGGCTGCGACCCCTTCGGCCCCCAGAACAAGGTGGTCATGGCCACCGGCCCGCTCACCGGGACGGCGGCGCCGACCGGAGCCCGTTATGTGGTGACGACCCGCTCGCCGCTGACGGGGGCGATCACCTGCTCGAACTCCGGCGGCTATTTCCCGGCGGAGCTCAAAAAAAGCGGCTGGGACGCCCTGATCGTCGAGGGCGTCTCCCCCGAACCGGTCTACCTCTGGATCGACGGGGAACGGGCCGAGCTGCGGCCGGCCGCGCACCTCTGGGGAAAGACCACCCACGAGACCGACGATCTGCTGCGGGCGGAAACCCACGCCGAGGCCCGAACGGCGGTCATCGGACCGGCGGGCGAGCGCCGCGTGCGCTTCGCCGCGATCATGAACGACCGCGACCGCGCCGCCGGCCGCGCCGGGGTCGGCGCCGTGCTGGGCGCGAAGAACCTGAAGGGGATCGCCGTCCGCGGGGAGGGCGAGGTCGCGCTCGCCGACCCCGCGGCGTTCAAGGCCGCAAACGCCAAGTACCGCGGCCGTTTCAAGGAAAAGACCCGCGACAACCCGCCGCCGCTGCGCCTCCACGGAACGGCCATCACCGTCGTCGGCACCCAGAGCCACGGGGTCTTCCCCACGCGCAATTTCCGCGAGGGCCAGTTCGAGGGCTGGGAGGCGATCTACGGGGAAACGCTTTCCCGTCGCTTCCTCGTCCGCCCCAAGGCCTGCTTCAGCTGCCCCATCGCCTGCGGCCGGGTGACCCGCGTTCCGGAGGGTCCCTTCCAGGGCGAGGGCGAGGGGCCGGAGTACGAAACGGTCTATGCGCTCGGTTCGAACTGCGGCGTGGACGACCTCGCCGCCCTCACCCGGGCGAACTACCTCTGCAACGAGCTCGGTCTGGACACGATCAGCATGGGCGGGGCGATCGCCTGCGCCATGGAGCTCTTCGAACGCGGGCTGCTGCCGGAGGCCGAGGCGGGGATGCCGCTGCGCTGGGGCGACGGGGCCGCGCTCGTCGAGCTGACGCGCCGCACGGGGCTGCGCGAGGGGTTCGGCGACCGGCTCGCCGAGGGCAGTCTGCGACTGGCCGCCCGTTACGGGGCACCGGAGCTCGCCATGGTGGCCAAGGGGCTGGACTTCGCGGGCTACGACCCGCGCGGCGAACAGGGCATGGGACTGGCCTACGCCACCTCGCCGATCGGCGGCTCGCACATGCGCGGGGACCCCGCCTACTTCGAGCTCCTGGGGGTTCCGGTGGCGGCGGACCCCCACAGCTGGGAGGACAAGCCGCCGCTGATCGCCAAGTGGCAGGACGTCTTCTGCGTCATCGACGCGGCCGGGCTGTGCGTTTTTTTCAGCGTGCGCTACCTCGTCGAGCCCGACCTTTGGATCCGCCCCGTCGGCATCACGGAGCTCCTGAACGGCGCCACCGGGGCCGGCTACAGCCCCGAGGAGGTGGAGCGGATCGGCGAGCGCATCTTCAACGCCGAGCGCCTCTACCTCCTCGCCTCCGGCTTCAGCGCGAAGGACGACACGCTGCCGCCGCGGATCCTGCGGGAGCCCATGCCTTCCGGCCCGGCGAAGGGCATGGTCTGCCGCCTCGAGGAGATGCTCGGCCCCTATTACCGCGTGCGCGGCTGGAGCCCCGAGGGGGTTCCGACGCGGGAAACGCTGGCTTCCTTGGGCCTGCTCTGAGCCCCGAGGCAAGGGGGAAGGACATGGAGGTTTGGATCCAGGCCTTCGCCAACCTCAAGGCCTATGCGCCCGGCGGCGCGGGGGAGACTCTCCTGAGCGTCCCGGAAGGAACGACGCTGCAGGAGCTGCTCGAGCGGCTGGGAATCCCCCCCACGGTCGAGGTCGTGGCCCTCGTGAACGGCAAACGCGCCGCGGCGCAGACCCCCCTCGCCTCCGGCGACCGCCTGACCCTCTTTCCGCCGATGGAGGGCGGATGAAGGGCCGGGTCAGGCCGGAGGCGGCGTCGGAGTCTTCAAGGAGAGGATGCGACGGGCCTCGTCGGGGGTGGCCACCCCGCGGCCGAACTCGGCCGCCAGCCGCACCATCCGCTCCACGAAGCGCTCGTTGGGAGCGAGCTCCCCTTTGCGGAAATGGATGTTGTCCTCGAGGCCGACGCGCACGTGCCCGCCCATGAGCAGGGCGTGCACGTTCATCGGCAGCTGGGCGGCTCCGATCCCCGCCGCGGTCCAGGTCGACCCCGGCGGGATCGTGTTTTTCAGGTGCACGAGGTTCTCGATCGTGGCCGGGATCGCCCCCTTCAGCCCCAGGACGAAATCGAAGTGCAGCGGCGGTTCCGCAAGCCCCCGCTCGGCCAGCTCGACCGCGTTGCGGATCATGCTGACATCGAAAATCTCCATCTCCGGCTTGATGCCGTAAGCTTTCATGTCCCGGGCGAGCCGCTCGATCAACTCGGGGGAGTTCGCGTACACGGTGTCCGGGAAATTGACCGAGCCGGTGGTGAGGCTCGCCATCTCCGGGCGCAGGGCGAGCCGGTCGGAGCGCTGCTCGTAGGCCATGCCGGCGCGGCCGCCGGTGGAGATCTGGACGATGAGCCGCGTCTTCTCCCGCAGCCCCTGAACCATCTCCTCGAAGAGCCGGAAATCGGTCGACGGCGATTCGTCCTTGGGGTTGCGGGCGTGGACATGGATCACGGCCGCGCCGGCCTGCTCGCAGCGCACCCCGGCGGCGACGATCTCCTCGGGGGTGATCGGCACATAAGGTGTCTTGTTGCGCGTGGGCAGCGATCCGGTGACGGCCACGGTGATGACGAGCTTTTCCATGAATCCTCCTGGAGCCGGGTCTCGCGGCCGGTGCGGCCGCTTGTGGGCGCGGACTATACCCGCGCGCTTCCGGTCGCGTCAACCGGAGTCCGCGGGGTCCGCAATTTGACAGACGGCTCCGAATCGGGCACGCTACGCCCCTTTTCTCCGCTGCGCTTCGGCTTCCGAATCCCCCCACCGGCCCGGGGAGACGACGAAACGGCCGGGAAACCCGTTCAGCCGAAAGGAGGAACCATGAAAAGACACGGCAAAGGGATGGCCATCGGCCTCGTGCTGGCGCTTGCGTTCTGCAGCGCCGCCTGGGCTCAGGACACGATCAAGATCGGGGTCGTCGGCCCGCGCACGGGCCCCGCGGCGGCGACCGGTGCGGCCTTCGACGAGGGCATCAAGCTCGCCGTCGAGTACGTGAACGGCAAGGGCGGTGTCCTCGGCAAGAAGCTCGAGGTGGCCTTCGAAGACACCGCGGGCGCCCCGGACAAGGCGGCCTCGGGCTTCGAGCGTCTGGTCACCCGCGACAAGGTCGTGATGGTCCTCGGGGAGAGCCACTCCTCCTCGGCGCTCGCCCAGATCGAGGTGGCCAACCGCATGAAGATCCCCTTCATCGTGGTCGAGGCTTGGGCCGACGAGATCACCGCCAAGAACTACCGCTACGTCTTCCGCGCCGGCCCCTCAAACTCCGGGGTCGTCAACCAGACGATCGCCCAGTGGGTCAAGGCCGAGAATTTCAAGCGCGCCTTCGTGGTCGCCGAGAACACCGACTGGGGCATCGGCATCGGGAAGTTGACCGAGAACGCGCTCGCCAAAGCGGGCATCCCCTACGAGTCGATGATCACCGAGAGAAACAGCCAGGATCACTACGTCGAGCTGACCAAGATCAAGGCTTTCAAGCCCGATGTGGTGCTCGCCTACATTTACGGCGTCGGTCTGCACTACTTCGTCGCCCAGGCCGGGGAGACCGGGGTGAGCCCCCAGGCGGTCGTCCTCGACGGCGCCGGTCCCCCGAGCCTGTGGCCCGACTACTGGAAGAACGTGGGCGACTACGGCGACCTTGAGTGCTTCGTCTCTTCGATGCACGAGAAGGTCGAGCTCACCCCCCTGGCGAAGCTCTTCCGCGAGGCCTACACGAAGAAGTTCGGCAAAGCGCCGACCGATTACAAGTCGCGCTCCATTTTCGACGGCATCCTGATCGCCGCCGATGCGATCAACCGCGCCAAGGCGACCGACGCCGAAAAGCTCGTGGAGGCGCTGGAAAAGACGAATCTCGAAACCACCCGCGGCACGGCCAAGTTCGGCCTGACCCCGGGCGGTCCCGACTATCACCAGTGGATGCCGCCGATGCTCGTCATTCAGTGGCAGAACAAGCAGCAGGTCGTGCTCTATCCGCCGCAGGCGGCGACCGGGAAGTTGAAGCGCTAGTCCCGTTGCCGCAAGCCCGGCTCGGGGCGGGGCGGACCCGGAAACGGGGCGCCCCGGCCCCCGAACCGGTGAGCGCACGGGGGTTCTCGAGGAAGGAGTCCCGCCCATGCTCGCCATCTCGGTCATGAACGGCCTGGTCATCGGCGTGATCTACGCGCTCGCGGCCTTGGGAGTTTCGCTCGTCGTCGGCATCATGAACGTGATCAACTTCGCCCACGGAGAACTCTACATTCTGGCGGGATACTTCAGCTTTCTCTTCGCCTCCACCCTCGGCATGCCTTTCGCCCCGGCGATGGGACTTGCGGTCGCCCTCGTATTTCTTTTCGGCCTTTTGATCGAGCGGCTGCTCATCCGACCGACCTACGGCAACGACATGTACTCGCTGATCCTCACGTTCATCCTCTCCATCGTGCTGCAAAACGCCTTTCTCCTGATCTTCGGGCCCTACCCGAACAAGCCGCCCCTTTGGGTGCGGGGGGCGAGCGAGATCTTCGGGCTGTTTTCCTACGGCAACCAGCGCCTCGCCGCCCTGGTGAGCGGTGCGGCGTTGATCGCTCTCGTCTTTCTCGTCCTTCAGAAAACCTGGTTCGGCCGCATCATCCGCGCGACCAGTCAAGACCGCGCGATGGCCGAGTGGAACGGGGTGAACACGACGCGCCTCAACATGCTGAGCTTCGGTCTGGGATGCGCGCTCGCCGCCGCCGCCGGGGTGATCCTGAGCCCCGTCTTTCCCGTGACCCCCACGGCGGGGGTGCCGATCGCGCTCACCGCCTTCGTCGTCGTCGTCCTCGGGGGGATGGGCTCGATGTGGGGCTGCGTGGTGGGCGGGCTCCTGCTCGGACTGGTCGAAAACCTCGGCGCGGCGTTCATCTCTTCGGGCTACAAGAACGTCTTCGGGTTCCTCATTCTCATCCTGGTGTTGCTCGTCCGGCCCTCCGGCCTCTTCGGCCGGGCGAAACTGTAAACGCCAGCGGAACGGGTTCACCGGAACAGGATGCCGCCATGACAACGTCCGTGAAATGGATCTGGCCCGCGGTGCTCGTGGGCATGTGCCTCTTGCCGCTGGGAGTCGGCATCTACCCGCAGCATGTCCTGATCGTGAGCCTCTTCTACGTCATGATGGCCGCCAGCTGGAACCTGCTCGCGGGGTACACCGGTCAGGTTTCCTTCGGGCATGCGGCCATGGCCGGAATCGGCGCCTACACCTCGGGCATCCTCGCCGCCAAGGCGGGGCTGAACCCCTGGATCGGGATCGCCGCCGGCACGCTCTTCGCCGCGCTTCTCGGGCTCGGCCTCGGAGCGCTGTGCCTCAAGATGGGGGGCATTTACCTTTCGCTCACCACGCTCGCCTTCTCGCAGATCCTGCACATCATCATCGTGAACGAATACGAAGTCACCCGCGGCACGATGGGGCTGCAGGTGCCCGGTCTCATCCCCGAGTACTCCAAGCTTGCCTATTACTACATCCTGCTCGCCGCCACCGTGCTCGTGCTCTTCATCCTGTACCGCATGATTCATTCCAACCTCGGGCTGAATTTCCGCGCGGTGCAAAACGACGAAACGGCGGCGCGTGCGGTGGGCGTGCGGGTGCTGCACCTGCGGGTGCTCGCCTTCACGGCGGCGAGCGCCATGGCGGGTTTCGCCGGGGGGCTCTACGGTCACTACTTGCTGCTCGTCACCCCCGAGATCCCCTCGCTCGATCTCCAGTTTTACGTGCTCGCCATGACCGTGATCGGCGGCATGGGCTCGTTCGTCGGGCCGATCCTCGGGGCCTTTGCGATCAACATTCTGGCGGAAAAGATCCGCGATTACGGAGAGTACCACGTGCTGGTCTTCGGGCTGGTTGCGCTCGCCACGGCCCGGTTCGCTCCCGAAGGCTTGATCGGCGTGTGGCGCTCGCTTCGCCGCCGGCCCGCCCGCTGAAGGGCCCGAAGGCGCGGCGGAGACGGCAGGGGCACAGTCGAGAGGGGACAACGATGCTTCTGGAAGGACGGAAGATTTCGAAACGCTTCGGGGGGGTCCAGGCGTTGAGCGAGGTGGACTTCCACGTGGAGGAGGGATCGATCACGGGGTTGATCGGCCCGAACGGCGCCGGGAAAACCACCCTGTTCAGCATCGTCGCCGGTGCGCTCAAGCCCACCTCGGGGCGGACCTTCTTCGAGGGCCGGGAGATCACGGGGCTGCCGGCGGACCAGATCTGCCGCCGCGGGATCGCGCGCACCTTTCAGATCGTCCGGCCGTTTGCCTCGATGAGCTGCCTCGAAAACGTGCTGGTCGCGGCCGTCAACCGCCATCCCGAGCGGCCGCGCGCCGCGCTCGAGGCCGCTGCGCGCGATCTTCTCGGGCAGGTGGGGCTCGCCGATTTCGCCGACCAGGAGGCGCGGCACCTGAACGTCATTCAAAAGAAGCGCCTTGAGCTCGCCCGCGCCCTCGCCACCGAGCCGCGGCTGCTTCTGCTCGACGAGGTGCTGGGGGGGCTGAACACCCAGGAGATCCAGGAGGCGGTGGAAGACATCCGCGCGCTGCGCGACCGCCGGGGAATCACGATCTTGTGGATCGAGCACGTCATGGGCGCCATCATGCAGGCCGCCGACCGCGTCATCGTGCTCGACCAAGGCCGGGTGCTGACCGCGGCTCCGCCGCGCGAGGTCGTGAGCGACCCGCGGGTCATCCAGGCTTACTTGGGGGAATGAAACGATGAGCGCCTGTCTGGAAGTGGAACGTGTGGACGTCTTCCGCGGGGAAACCCGGATCCTCTGGGACATCAGCCTCCGTCTCGAGGCCGGCGAGCGGGTCGCCATCCTGGGGAGCAACGGAGCGGGCAAATCGACCCTGATCGCCGCGATCACCGGGGCGCTCCCGTTCGCCTCCGGGGACATCCGCTTCTTCGGGCGCAGCCTGCGCGGCCGAAAGGCCCACGAGGTGAGCGGCATGGGCATCGCGCTGGTTCCCGAAGGGCGCCGCGTCTACCGGGACATGACCGTCTTCGAAAACCTGGAAATGGGGGCCTACCCGAAGCCCGCACGCGGCCGCCTGCGCGCGACCCTCGAGGAGGTCTTCGCCCTGTTCCCCAAGCTCGCCGAGCGCCGCGACCAGCGCGCCGGCACCCTCTCGGGCGGGGAGCAGCAGATGCTCGCGATCGGCCGTGCGCTGATGGGCCGTCCCCGGCTGCTTCTCGTGGACGAGCTCTCCCTCGGGCTTGCACCGCTGATCACGCGCACCATCTATCAGAGCCTCGCGGGGCTCGACCGCGAGCTCACCATCCTGCTCGTCGAGCAGAGCATCGAGCAGGCGCTCCATTTCTCGCAGCGCGCCTACGTCCTCGAAAACGGGCGAATCGCGCGCAGCGGGCCGGCGGCGGAGCTGCTCGAGGACCCCGCGATCCGCCGCGCCTACCTCGGCCTGTAAATCCGGCTCTTCGGCGCCGCCGTTGCTTCTTCAGCCCTCTTTCGGATAGGATGTTCCCGGGTCCGCCGAAAATCCCCGGGGAGGAGCCTTGGCTGAAAGCGGCCGCAACGAGGGAATCCTGCGGGAGCGCGCGCGCCAGCAGGAGGCGATCGCCCGACTGGGGCAGAAAGCGCTGGGGAAGACCGGCCTGCAGGAGTTGTTCGCCGAGGCCGTAGCGGTCGTCGGACGCATTTTGGACGTCGATTCCTGCGAGGTGCTCGAACTGTTGCCCTCGCAGAACCGGCTCTGCATGCGCGCCGGCCTGCCCGGCGTCGAGGCCTGGATCGGAAAGCCGGTGATCGGCACCGGTCGGGAGTCGCAGGCGGGCTACACCCTGCAATGCCGCGGGCCCGTGGTCATGGCCGACATCGCGGCGGAGTCCCGCTTCACCCCCCATGCGCTCATGCGCGCCCACGGCATCGTGAGCGGAATGAGCGTCGTGATCGAAGGCCGGGGGCGTCCCTTCGGGGTGTTGCATGCGAGCAGCCGCCGCCGCCGCGAATTCTCGGAAACCGAAGTCCACTTTTTCACCGCGGTCGCCAACGTGCTCGCCTCGGCCGTCGAACGCCGCGAGGTCGAAGAGGACCTGCGCCACAGCCGGCAAGCGGCCCGCCGGGCGGCCCGGCGCCAGGCCGTGCTCGCGCGGATCGGCCGCGTCGTGGCTTCGACGCTGGCGCTCGAGGACGTCTACGAGAATTTCGCCCGACAGGTCGCCCGCATCCTTCCCTTCGACCGCATCACCCTGACGCGGATCCTCCGCGAGCCGGGGATCGTGGAAATTCTCTTTTCCGCAGGCCCGCCGGTCACCGAACGACGCCTGCGTCAGACCTATCCCCTGCAAGGGACGATCTCCGAGCGGCTCCTCGTCACCCGCCGCGGGATCCGTTTCTGCCCGGGTTCGCTCGCGGAGCTGCTGCGCCGCTACCCCGCCGTACAGCCGATGTGGGAGGCGGGATTCCGCTCCTTCCTGCTCGCTCCCCTTTTCCACCGGGACGAGATCACCGGCGCACTCGTTCTCTCCAGCCGCAAGCCCCGCGCCTACGGCCTCGAGGATCTGCGGACGGCGGAGCACGTCGCGCTGCAGGTCAGCGGCGCGGTCGCCAACGCACTGCTGCACGCGGAGCTTCAGAAAACCGCGCTCGCCCTGGAGGACCGGGAAGCGGCGCTGCAGAGGATCCTGCGGGTCGCCCCGGTCGGCATCGGCGTGGTGAAGGACCGGATGCTCCTGCAGGCGAACGCCTGGATTGCGGAACTCCTCGGCATCCCCGGGGAGGAACTCCTCGGAGAAAGCTTCGGCCGCCTTTTCGAGAGCGCCGAGGAATTCGAGCAGATCGCCCGTGACGTCTACTGGTCGATCCGCGAGCGGGGCGGAGATACGGTCGACGCCCGTTGGCGCCACCGCAACGGAACCCCCGTCGAGGTGCGCCTGAGCTTCACCCCCCTCGACGCCGCGGACTGGAGCCGGGGGGTCATGTTCACCGCCTTGGACCTGACCGCCGCACGACGCGCCGAGTCCGAGAGGCTTCGCCTCGAAGCCCAGCTCCGCCAGGCCCAAAAGATGGAGGCCCTCGGGACGCTCGCGGGCGGCATCGCCCACGACTTCAACAACATCCTGGCCGCAATCCTCGGCTTTTCCGAGCTCGCCCGCATCGCCGCAGCGGAGGGCGAAGACGCCGGCCCCCACATCCTCGAGATTCTCAAGGCCTCTTGCCGCGCCCGGGATCTCGTGCGTCAAATCCTGGCCTTCAGCCGACGCACCGAATCCGCCTTCGCTCCCGTCTCCCTCAAGCCGATCGTCAGCGAGGCCTTGAAGCTGCTCCGGGCCACGCTCCCCGCCACGATTCGCCTCCACCTGCGGCTCGACGCGGAGGGGCGCATCCTCGGGGAACCGACCCAGATTCACCAGGTGGTGATGAATCTGTGCACCAACGCCTTTCAGGCCATGCAGGACGAGGGGGGGGAGCTCGAGGTTGCCCTGGACGAGGAGGGGAACCCCGGCCCGGATGCCGCGGGGCGATGGGTGCGTCTGCGCGTGCGTGACACCGGGACGGGAATCGAGCCGTCGATTCTGAACCGCATTTTCGATCCCTACTTCACCACCAAGGAAACGGGGAAGGGAACCGGCTTGGGACTCGCCGTGGTGCACGGGATCGTTAAACAGCACCGCGGTCGGATCGAGGTGGCCAGCCGCCCCGGCGAAGGGGCGACCTTCGACGTCTATTTCCCGCGGCTTGCGGAAGAGTCCCGCGACCGGCCCTCCGGCGAAATCGGCTCCCTGCCGACCGGAGACGGCGAGCGCATTCTCGTGATCGATGACGAACCCGCGCTCGTCGCCGTCGTGGACGCTCTCCTCGGCGGGCTGAACTACCGCGTGATCGCCTCCTCGGACGCCTGCGCGGCGCTCGAGCTCTTCCGCTCCGATCCCCACGGCTTCGCGCTCGCGATCACCGACATGACCATGCCGCAGCTCACCGGCGACCGGATCGCCCGCGAGATGCTCCGGCTGCGCCCGGGGTTTCCCGTGCTCCTGTGCACCGGCTACAGCGAACGCATCACCGAGGAAGGCGCCTGCCGCCTCGGGGCGGCCGGACTGCTGCTCAAGCCGTTTCTGCGGGAAGAACTCGCCCACGCCGTGCGCCGCGCGTTGGACGGGGCGAAACCGCAAGCGGCCGGGCTCCTTGACAGCCGATCCGCACCGTGCCAATGAGGGCCTTGGGTAGGCAACGGAGGTCGCGGGTCGCATCGAAGCCCGCGACACCCGGCATGCCCCGTACCCCGCCAGGCGCCGCGATTCCGATCAACGCTTGGAAGAAAGGATGATCCGATGGCCACGCAAAAGATCCTCCTGCCCTACAACTTCACGCCGCTCGACGGCCGAGCCTTGAAGTTCGTCGGTGAGGCCTTCGGCCACAACCGGGAGGCCGAGGTCACCCTTTTCCACGTCTACACCCCCCCGCCGCGGGTGGAGACGATGGACAGCCTGGTCACGGGCAAGCTCCGGGGAAGCCTCGCCCAGATCTCCCAGCAGGTCGCCGAACTCGAATCACGGCTCGAGGAAGTGCGGGGCATGCTTGCGGAACGCGGCTTCGCCCCCGAACGGGTGAAAGTCGTCTTCGCGCCGCGTCGAAAGGATGTCGCCGATGAAATCATCGAACAGGTCGCCCGCGGCCATTTCGACGTGGTCGTTCTGAACCGCCGGGCGGGAAGGGTCACCCGTTTTTTTTCCGGCAGCGTCTCCCAGAAGGTCCTGGCCACGCTGAGCGACACGACGGTGTGCGTCGTCTGCTGACCCGAACGATCCGCCCGCAGGAGGAGGTTGTCGCATGGAACTCCACAGAAAAATCGACTTCGGCGTCTTCAAGCTGGTTTTCCGCGCCATGGCGGAATCGGACCATCTGGAGATCATGGCCAACCATTTCGCCCAGCTGCTGGTGGCCTCGCTCGAGATCAAGGGCAGCGCCGTCTTCGTCCTGAATCCGCAAACGGGCGAGCTGGAACATCTGGCCAGTTTCGGGCTCAGCATGAATTACCTTCACAAGGGCCCGGTCAAACGCGACCGCAGCCTCGCCGAGAGCATCCTGGGCAAACCCACGGTCATCCGCGACACCCAACACACCGACCGTCTCCAGTACCCCGAGGACGCCAAGAAGGAAGGCATCCGCGCCATCGTCTCCATCCCCATCCTCTTCACCGGCAAGGTGATCGGGGCCCTGCGCCTTTACCACCACGCCGTTTGGGATATCTCCGAGGAGGATGTGGACTCGCTGATGGTGCTCGCCGAAGGCTTCGGACTCGCCATGACCTACACACGGACCATGAGCGCCCTCAAGAGCATCCGCCAGACCATTCTCGATTTGCACCAGGTCTGGACGATGGAGGGGGAGTGAGGGATCGGCCCGCCGGCGCCGCCGACATTTGACACGCCGCAGCGAAATGCATTAAGAGGCTCTCTCTTTCCATCCATCTCCGGCGCCGCCAAGCCCGGGGGGCAACCGCCGCAAGGACGATTCCGATGGCATTATCCCGAATGCGCGGTGGGATCGCGCTGCCGCTTGCCGTGGAGGGCTTCGCGCGCCCCTTTGAAACCCTCCCCCTGCCCTCGCGGCTGATCCTGCCCTTGATCCAGGACGAGGGAGGTCTCCTCGAAGCGAGGGTCAAGAAAAACGATGCGGTCCAAGCCGGGCAGCTCATCGCCGAGAACCCCCAGCCGCATAGGGCCTCGCTCCACGCACCGGCCGCGGGGAAAGTGGTGGAGATCGTCTCCTCTTTCCGCGATATTCTGGGCCGCCTCGTTCCGGCCGTCGTGATCGAGCCCGACGTTTCCACGCAACGGGACGAATCCTCCGCGCCCGAGGCCGATCCGGCCACCCTGCCGACGGTGCTGGGAATGGTCGACTTCGACCGCCGGACCCAGCCGCTCGCCGCCAAGCTGAACGACGCCGCGGGCCGGCGGATCGAGACCCTGATCGTGAACGCGCTCGATCAGGAGCCCTTCCTCTTCAGCCGCGGCCGATTGATTCTGGAGGAAGGGCAGGCGCTTCTGCAAGGAATCGCCTCGCTGCAGCGGCTGCTCTCCCCCGCGAAGACCGTCCTCGTCGTCGAATCGCGCGTCCCGGCCGTGCGCCGCGCGGCGGCGGCGCTCGCCGGGGGTGCGACCCACGTCTTCCCGCTCGCGAACCGCTATCCGCAGGCGGCCGCTCGGATGCTCGCCCGCGCCGTTCTCGGGGCGGAGATTCCCTACACCGCGGGGGTCACCGTGGCCGACATCGGCGGCCTGATCGTGGATGTGGAGGCGGTTGCGGCGCTGGGCCGCGGCCGGCCTCTGACGCAGCGCTTTCTCACCGTGAGCGGGGGCCGTGGAAATCTTCACAACGTCCGGGTCGCTCTCGGGACCCCGATCGGCCGCGTCCTCGAATGCTGCGGCATCGCTCCCGCGGCCGGGGGAAAAATCATCGCCGGCGGGCCGATGAGCGGGCCGGCGGCCGCCGATCCCGGGCTGCCGGTCACCAAAGAGACGGCCGGCATTTACGTTCAGGGTCCCGCCGAGGTGAACCGACCCGCGGAGGCCGTCTGCATCAAGTGCGGACTCTGCGTCGAGAAGTGCCCCATGCGGCTGATGCCTTTTCTGATCGCGGGTTTCTCCGAAAAAAACCGCTTCGACGAGGCCGAGCGCTACGATCTCTTCGCCTGCATCGAGTGCGGCTGCTGCGCCTACCTCTGCCCGGTCGGCCTGCCGCTTCTGCAGTTCATCCGCTTCGGCAAGCAGCAGATTCTCGGCCGGAGGAAGGGCGCATGAACGCTCCCGCATTCGTCGTCTCCGCCCCGCCGCACGTCCACAGCGCCTATTCCGTGCGGCGCCTGATGTTCGCCCTGTTCGCTTCGCTGCTCCCGGCCCTCGCCGCCGCGTTCTGGGCCTTCGGTCTCGATGCGCTGCGGGTGGCCGGGATCGCCGTCGTCTCCGCCGGAGCGTGGGATCTCCTGCTGCAGCGCGTTTTCGGCAAGCCGCTTTCCCTCACCGACGGCAGCGCCGCCGCCTACGGACTGCTCTTCGCGATGCTCCTTCCCGCGACGGCGCCCTGGTGGCTCATCGCCGTAGGGACGCTCGTTCTTTTGCTCCTCGGCAAGCACGTCTACGGCGGTCTCGGCTGCAATCCGTTTAACGGCATCCTGATCGCCTATGCCGCCTTGATGCTCTCCTACCCGGGGCTCATGCAGGACTTTCCCGCCCCCACGGCCGAGGACATCATGACCGAGTCGGCGCCCCTGGTCGAACTGAAGGACAAAGGTCCGGAGGATGCCGCGGAGGCTTTTCCGCTGGCGGAGCTCTTCTTCGGCTCCCGCAAGGTGACCGGCGCGCTCGGGGAAATCTCTCCCCTCGCGGTGCTGGCGGGCGGGATCTTCCTCATCGCCACGCGCACGATCCCGTGGGTCATCCCGGCCGCCTTTTTCGCCGGGCTGGCCGCCCTCGCGGGCCTGTTCCGGTTCCTCGACCCCGAGACCTACGCTTCGCCGTTGTTTCATCTCCTGGCGGGGGGCGCTTTTCTGGGGGCGTTCATGATCGCCCCGGACTGGCCGACCTCGCCGGTGACGCGGACGGGCATGCTGTGTTACGGGCTTCTCGCCGGAGCCTTGACCTTCGCCATCCGCGCCTGGTCGCAGTGGCCGGAAGGGACCTACTTCGGCGTGTTCCTCGCCAGCCTGGCGACCCCCCTGCTCGACCGCCTGCGGCCGACCGTCTTCGGCGCACGCTTTACCCGCCGGCGGCCGGTGCGCCACCGGCCCGCCGGGGTTTGAGGGCGGAGGGCTCCGTCGGAGATTGTTCTAAACCCCAGCCGGAGGAAACGTTCCCGTGACGCTGCGCGAGCTGATCCGCATGATCGTGGTCCTGACCTGCGTGACCGTGGTCTGCGCCGGCAGCCTGGCCGCCGTGCGCTTGGTCACCCGGGAGCAGATCGACTACCAGCAGATCAAGTTCATCAAGGAGCCGGCCCTCAAGAAGATCCTCACCGATTACGAAAACGACCCCGTGGCCGACCGCATCCAAATCGAAACCGGCAAGGACGCCCGCGGCCGCCCGGTGTACGCGACCCTGTTTCCGGCGAAGAAGGGGGGGGCGGTGGTTACGGTGGTTCTGGAGGCCAGTGCGCCCGGCTACGGCGGGCCGATCGGGGTCATGGTGGCGATCGACCCGAAAAACGACCGGCTGCGGGGTATCGCCGTCACGACCCAGTCGGAGACGCCGGGTCTCGGAACGAAGATCATCGATGATCCTTCCTTCGGTGCCCAGTTCGCCGGCAAGCCCCTCAGCGCCAATTTTCAACTCGCCTCGGCCGGCGGAGACATCCAGGCCATCTCCGGGGCCACGGTGTCGTCCAACGGCGTCAGCCAGGCCGTCATTCGTGCCGTGGGACTCTACCAGAGCGTCAAACCGGAGCTGAAATTCTAAGCGAAGATCCTGGGAGGCCCTATGGCTGCACGCATCGTCCAGGAGTTCACCAAGGGGTTCTGGAAGGAAATTGCCCCGTTGCGTTTCGCCCTGGGCATCTGCCCGGCGCTTGCCGTATCCACCAAGGTGGAAAGCGCGCTGGGGATGGGCTTCGCCGTGGTCTTCGTGCTCTGTCTGAGCAACGGTCTGGTCTCGCTCGTTCGGCACATCGTCCCCGACAAGGTGCGGATCGCGGTCTTCATCAGCATCATCGCCACCGCGGTGGTGATCGTGGAACTCGTGATGCAGGCTTACTTTTACCCGCTCTTTCTCGTCCTCGGCATCTGGATCCCGCTCATCGTGGTGAACTGCATCGTGCTCGGCCGGGCCGAGGCCTTCGCCCGCAAGAACCCCATCGGTCTTTCGCTCTCCGACGGGTTGGGGATGGGATTGGGATTCACGGTTTCGCTGGTGGTCATCGCCAGCATCCGCGAAGTTCTGGGGAGCGGGACCTGGCTGGGAATTCCGGTGTTTCCCGCCGACTACCCGGGATTCGGGTTTCTCCTGCGGCCGCCGGGGGCCTTCGTGATTTTCGGTTTGCTGCTCGCCTCGATGAACGTTATCTCCCGTCGGATCGAAAAACGAAACGCCTGAGGGTGTCGTCATGCAGGACTATCTCCTGATGATTGTGGCCGCGGTCTTCATCAACAACATCGTCTTGATCCGTTTCATGGGCAATTGCCCTCTCGTCGGGGTTACGAGCTCCATGGAAAGCGCCTTCGGGATGGGGGCCGCGGTCGTTTTCGTGACCACCCTCGCGGGGACCGCCTGCTGGATCGTGCAGCGCCTCGTCCTCGAGCCGCTCGGGATCGAGTACCTCCAGACCCTCGTCTTCATCCTGATCATCGCCAGCCTCGTGCAATTCGTGGAAATCGTCCTTCAGAAAACGGCCCCTCCGCTTTACCGCACTCTCGGCATCTACCTCCCCCTCATTACTACCAATTGCATGGTCTTCGGATCCTCCATCCTCAACATCAAACAGGACCACACCTTCATGCAGACGCTCGTCTTTTCGCTCGCCTCGGCGGTCGGTTTCTCCCTGGTGCTGGTGTTCATGGCCGGGCTGCGCGAACGCATGGAAGCCGCCGGCAAGGTGCCGGCCGCGCTCTGCGGTGTTCCCATCACCCTGATCACGGCCGGTATGATGGGCTTGAGCTTCGCCGGGCTGCTCGGGATGGCGAAGTAAATTCGGAGGGCAACATGGAACCCGTCCTCATCGCGATGCTCGCGGTAGGCGCCATCGGCCTCATCGCCGGAGCGCTGCTCAGCATCGCCGCCAAGGTCTTCTACGTCCCCGTCGATCCGCGCGTGGGTCAGATCGGCGATCTGCTGCCCGGGGCGAACTGCGGCGGCTGCGGCTTCGCGGGCTGTCTCGACCTCGCCGGCGCGATCGTCAACGGGCAGGTCCCCCCCAACGCCTGCCGCTGCGCCTCCGAAGAGGCGAACCGTCGGATCGCCGCCTTGATCGGCGCCGCGCTCGAAGAACGAGAACGCGAAATCGCCTGCATCTTCTGCAAGGGGGACGCGGCGCACGCACGGCGGCGGTTTCGTTATCTCGGCATCGCCGACTGCCGGGCCGCCGAGCTCGTCGCCGGCGGCGACAAGGCCTGCCGCTACGGCTGTCTGGGCCTGGGGACCTGCGTCGCCGCCTGCATCTTCGACGCCCTGCGGATGGGAGAGGATGGGCTGCCGGTCGTCAACCCCGACCGCTGCACCGCCTGCGGGGCCTGCGTGCGCATCTGCCCGCGGCACATCCCGCGGCTGGTTCCCGTCTCCCAGAAGGCGATCGCCTTCTGCACTTCCCATGACCCGGGCAAGGCGGTCAAAGAAGTCTGCGAGGTGGGCTGCATCGCCTGCGGGCTGTGCAAGAAGGTCTGCCCGGAGAAGGCGATCGAGATCGTCTCGTTACTGGCCGTCGTGGATCCGGCGAAATGCACCGGCTGCGGCAAGTGCTTCGAGAAATGCCCGACCGGGATCATCCGCCCCGCCACGGGGGAGGCCCCCCTGCGGCGGGAGGCGGCCGCCTGAGGGGGAGGAAGGGGCGGACCCGTGGACGCGCTCCCCTTTTCCGGGATCTCCCCCGCCGCACCGCGAAAACACGGCGAAGTCCTCGCCCTCGAGGACGGCGGGCGCGCCCGCGTGAAGCTTCGCCGCGAGGGGGAATGCGCCGCCTGCTCCTGTGCCGCCCTCTGCAGCCCCTTCGGCCGCGATTGGATGGTGCTGAGCGCCGATAACCCCCTCCACGCGCGGATCGGCGATGAGGTCGAAGTCGCCTACCGTACAGCCGGAAAAACGCGTGCCGTCGTCCTGCTCTATCTTCTGCCGCTTGCCGCCCTGCTCGCCGGCGCCCTCCTCGGCCAGGCGAGCGCCTTCCTCCGTGACCCGGACCTCTCGGCCGCGGCGGGCGGTCTGACCGCCACGGCCGCCTGCTTTCTCCTGCTGCGCCGCTATTCCCGCCGCCGCCTCGAGGCGAATCCCGTCTTTCGTCCCGTCATCGTGGACGTCCTCAAGTCCGCCGCAGGGTCCTGAGCGATCCGCCGGGCGAAAAGACCACCGCCGCCGTTCAGAGGAATCGCGCCAGCGCCGCGTAGTCGGGGGTGAGCGCCCCGCGGTGGACGATGACGGCCCGCTTGAGCTCGGGAGG
>CALIUY010000051.1 GCA_938048455.1 uncultured Desulfobacterales bacterium
CTCCAGGACTCGGGGAAAAAGTTGCCTTCGGAATCTTCCCATCCGGCTTCGCCGTAGCTGTCTCTCAAAAATTCGTCCTCCGATTCGAAACGGCCGTGCCGGGACCATTCGGGATCCTCGTCGAGAAAGGGCTCATCGGACTCTTGGCAAACGCCGTATGACGGAGTGGGCGTTCTCTTCTCTATGTCTTCAAGATCGCTTGTGTTTTCACGATCGCCGACCGGCGAAACGAAAGTACCCACCAGAACCATCTCTTGATCCTTTAGGCTGCAGCCGTTCGCGGCGGCTCCAGCGGAAAGAGGGGTCGGCGTAAGCACTACGATCGGGCCGTCCAGGGAAGGGGTGCCAACGGTCATGACGAGCCGGCCGTCGCGGTCGGCATAAACCCAGCGCCGCTCCATCCCGGGCGGAAGGGGTGCCCCGCGCTCCGGCCGGGTGGAGTCCGTTTCTCCGCCGGCGGGTTGTTCAGCGGCGGGGGTTTTTCTCCGCTTGCGGGTCAGCCGCAAGGTGATCGCATCCCAGAAACGCTCACGTCCCCACTCGGCGCAGGTTTCATCGATCCTGCGCAGCGTGTTCAGGATGCGTCGGCAATCGGAGCGAAAACGGTTGGCAACCGAGTGGAGCCGGTGATCGGGCTTGAAGCCCTGCAGTAAAGCGTGCACCGCCAGAACCGCAGGCGCATTCAAGCGGTTGAGACAAAGACCCCGCTCCGAGAGGGTGGCGTCGCATTCGAGCGCCGGGCCTTTCCATTCGGCCGGCAGGTACTCCATCGCCAGCGAGGGGACATTCGCCAGCGCCCAGGCGAGGGCGTAATCGTCGCCCTCGAGCCCCTTGGCGAAGAGGCGGTTGAAATTCATCCGCCAGGCATGGATGTCCTGCGGGGGGAAATACATGACCGAGGCTACGTTTCCCAGGGCGGTGATGGCCACCTCGTCGTCCTGGACGCGGACCATGCCCAGCTCGACGAGTCTTGCCAGCACCTCTTCCACCTCCGCGGTGGAAAAGGGCTTCCGGCCCTGGCGGTGGGCGAGGCTGCGGCGGTACCAGGTGAAGACATCGCTCAGGCGGCTGATTTGGCCGGTGTAGATCTCGGCCAGGACGTGCGTGAGGAGATGCCGGCGGTCGTTCAAGACGGAGGTCACCGGCCGGGGTTTGCGGAACGTCTGCTCCCATTTGCCGCGGCTGCCCTCCGGGACGATGAGGAAAACGTGCCCCTCGTCGTCGATTCCGTAGCGGCCGGCGCGGCCGGCCATCTGGATGATGTCGAGCTCGTCGACCGGTTGCAGCCCGCGCGTGACGCCCACCACCACGACGTTGCGCGCCGGCAGATTCACTCCCCAGGCCGTGGTGCCGGTGCTGACGAGCACGCGGGTTCCGTTGGCGCGATCCTTGAAGCTCCTTTCGATTGCGGCGCGTTCCTCGAGATCGAGGTCGCCGTTGTGATAAAGGACCTTGACGCCGCGTTTTTTCAACTCCGACAACAGCCTGGAGCCCGTTGTCTTGGCGTGGACGAAGACCAGGAACTTCTCCGTCGGTTTGCGCAGGACCTGTTCGATCGCCAGTTCGATTTTTTCGTTTTCGGTGCGGTGGTAGTTCAGCTTGCCCTCGTAGGTTCGATACACCCGGTGTTCGACGTAGGTGAACTCGAGCTTCACCGGCCGCCAGTCCTTGTGGACCACGTCGGTCGGCTTGCCGTTCAGGGAGGTGAGCCACGCCCCGATCTCTTCCCGGTTCGAAACGGTGGCGCTCAACAGCATCAGACGCGCCTGCGGGCAGACCCGCGTGAAGCGCATCAGCCCGGTCTCGACCTTGTCGCCCCGGGGGGTGGAGAGGATGTGGGCCTCGTCCACCACGAGCAGTCCGACCGCCGCCATCCACTCGTTGCGTTCGCTTTCGAACTTGCGGGTGCGGCTGTCGAGCATCTCGGAGGTCATGAGCACGATGTCGGCCTCCCGCAGGCTCTGCTGCAGGCTCGCGGTGAGCTCGTAATCTCCGGTCATGATCACCAGGCGACGGTTCGCATAGCGCAGGCGCCAATCCGCGTAGCGCTCCTCGGTCAGCGCCTTGAAGGGGCTCAGGTAGATCACCTTGAAGCCGCGGGCGAGGGTGTCGTCGACGACCAGCTCGGCGGCGATGGTTTTGCCGGCGCTGGTATTGGCGCTGACGACGATGTTGCGGCCGTTTCCGGCCAAGGGGAAAACGGCGCTCTGGAGCGGGTTGAAGTGGGTGAAGGGGTAAGGATAGGGGTAGCCCGCAACCGGGATGAGCCCAGGATCGGTCTCGGCTTCCTCAAGGACGGCTGCGGGTTCGGTACCGCGCGCAGGGGCGCTCAGCTCGACGGTTACCTCCGGCTGCGGGTACGAGCCGCGGTTTGCGGCCAGCGCCACTACCGTGCCGACGAGAGGCGCGGCGGCATGCTTGATCCAGGGGGCAAAGCGGGTGCACCATTCCGCTTCGAGGTAACCGACCGGCGTGCCGTCCCAGCGGTCCATGCGCACGCAAGGGGGGGCCTCCGCTTTGCTCCCCGGCTCGAGGGCCATGTGCAGCTTTTCCCCGATCCGAATCTGAAGCAGCGGCTCCAGCCCCCCCTCGAGCGACACTTCGAGCTTCGTGCGGATCGTCTCCTGCGGCGGGAGGTCTTCCATCGGCGTCCCCTGTCGATCACCGGCCGGCCCCTGGACCGTCGGCTGCGGTCGTGACGTCGCTGATGCGGTCGATGCGGACGGTCACCGGCGTTTCGCCTTCGGCCGTCATCAGGCGGACGGCCGGGAAAACGCCTTCCTTGACCAGCTCGACCGGAGTTCCCGTGAGGCGACAGGTCTCGGAGTCCGACACCCGAAACGAAAGCTCGATCCGGCGCCTTCCGTACATGGCCTCGCGCAGCGAACGCTCGAAGGCCTCCTCCCGATCCCATGCCTCCTCCTCCCGCTCCTTGCCGCGCTGCAGGCTCTCGTTCAGACGGCTGCCCTCGTCGTCGCCTTCCTGCTGCCCGGCAAGCGACAACTCGTGAAATTGTTTCTCCGTCTTCAGGCGGATCCCCCTGGACTCGTCCCAATAGATCCACCCCGCATCCTGCATCATCTTCTGCCGCTTGGCCCAACCCCAGCCCGATGCGAGACCCTCGGCGATGTGCCGGGTGACCCGGGGGCCGAAATAGGGCTCCTCCGCGGCCGCGGGCGGCTCGAGCTGGCCCTGGGTGGCCAAAAACGTAGCGAGTTCCGCCGACCAGCCATCGGCGAAATCCTCGCGCTCGGCATGCGGACGGCTCCGGTCCGGGTGACGCACCGTGTCGAGTGCGTGGGCGAACTCGTGCAGAAAGGTCTGGGCCATGCCCTTCCAGATGAGTCCGATCAGGCTGCAGCCGTTGTTTTCGTGTTCGATGACGCGGACCGCACTCTCGAAATGTTTGCGCAGGTTGATGGTGATCGTGCGCGAGACAGGGTCGAAGGTTCCGAACTGCTCGCTGCCCTCCTGCGCCGGGGTTCCGTCCTGGGTGAAAACGATGGTCTGCAAAGCGTGCTCGGGGAACCAGCTCATGCACACATAGATCAGGTGCATCAAGCGGTCGGAGACCAGATGGGCGTTTTGAATCCGGACGCCGAAGAAATCGACGTCGGTGGCAAGGGGGCGTCCGTCCTCGGGCGAGCGCGGCGGGCCGTACATCGAGTCGTGGTAGCCCTTGAGGCCGCGTTTGACCTCGTTCAACCAGCGCCAGAAAAGCTCATTGCGGGCGCCCGTAGGGCCCCGCGGCCGACGCTTGGCGTTTCCGCGGCGGCGTCGTGGAAGCGGATCCTCCTCTTCCTCTTCATCCTGCTTTTCGTCCCCGCCCTCGATCTCCCGGCGCAGGCGGCGAAGCTCCCGCCGCTCCTCGGCCAGCTCCTCCGAAAGCGCGCCGATCAGACCCATTTCCTCGGCATCGATTCCGTCGTCGAAGATACCCATGGGACCTCCTCCAGCGATGGTTGGACGGACGGCGTTCGTCTCTTCCCGTCGCTCCCTACGGCGCGGCGGGCGGGTTTTTCAAAATCCGCCGGGGCTCCGGAAGAAAAACAGGCCGAATGCATTGAATCGTGTTCGATTTCGCAGCCACCCCCGGCGATTTGCGGCTACGGATGCACGAGCTCCCCGGTCAGGGGGCCGCATGTTGTATTGCTCTCGATCGAGAAACGGAGCAGGCCTTTCGTTGCAGGAATGCCGGAAGCGGCTCGCAAAGCGGTTCCAACCGCCCCGGATAGCCGCGGACGGACTGCAGCAGGCGCATGGCCGTCTCCGGCGGGCCGCAGACTTTGGCGCTGGCGCAGCCGGCGGCGGCGCCGAGGTTTGCCTGGAGGCCGTTTTTGGCCCAGGTTTCGAGCTGCCAGTCGAGCGCGAGAAACCGCTCGAAATCGAGCCGGTCCAGGAAGCGCCGGGCCTGCTCGATCCCCGCAAAGCGCATCGGCCCGGCGGGGTCCAAAAAGCGGGTGGCGACCTCCAAGCCCAACTTCGGATGCGGGGTGTAGCGATGGTCGGTGTAGAGCAGCTCGATTCGCCCGGGGCGGTGATGGTCCCAGCCGATCTTGAGCACCCGCTCGAAGCGGTCCCATTGGGCGCTGCGCTGCTTGGGCCGATAGTACTCCTCGTAGAAGCCGACGGCGGCTGCGGCCCGGAATCCTCTGGACTTAAGGAACTCGCGGAAGTCCGGCATCGAGTCGAGCCGAAAGAAAAATTCCCTCTTGGCATCGACATAGACCTCCCGCTGGATGAGCGTCGGGCTGGAGTCGCCGAAGTGCGCGGCATAGCCGTCGATCAGACGGTCGCCTTCCCGCAACACGCGTTCCAGATCGGCGGGAGAGGACACGGCGAGGCGCCGCTTGGAGCGGACGAAGCACGGGTGGTAGTGCATGTCGCTGCCGAAGGTGCGGTCTCGCGTCTCCCGGCAGTGGCCGCAGCCGATGCTGCAGGTCAGGCGCTGCAGCTCGATCGTGAAGCGGGCGTCCGCCTGCAGGCGGAAGATCCGTTGGCGGAGGTTTTTCCGCTCGGGCGGTCCGGCGACGATCCCGGCGAGGTCTTCGGCGACGGCGTCGATGTCGTAGAACAGCCGGTAGTCGCTCGGGTTTTCCGGCAGCACCAGGAGCTCGAGGAGCTTGATCGCCGCGGCTCCGAGCGAGTGGGCAAGTTCGACGGCCGCTCGGGTGCGGGTGTGATTCAAATCCCGCAGCACGACATGATTCATCTTCACCTCGAGCCCGGAGGCGGCGGCGAGGCGGATGTTGGCCTTGACGCGCTCGAAGAGGTCCCGGCGGCGGGTGCGCGTCACCTTCCGGAAAGTTTCGGGGTCGGCGGCATGGAGCGAAAGGTGGATCTTTTTCCCGCCGGGATAGGCGCAAAGGGCCTCCACGAGCTCGCGGTCAAGCAGCGAGCCGTTCGTCACCAGCGTCAGATCCGGTTTGTCCGGTCCGCGGCCCAGACCCTCGAGCAGTGCCAAAAGGCGTTCCTTTTCCAGCAACGGCTCGCCCCCGGTGAAAGTGATATCGGTATACCCCAAGCGGATCGCCTCCGCGAGAATTTCGAGCACCTGCTCCACCGGGGTGGGCTTGCGCCGCCGGTCCTGCCCGAGACCTTCCTTGTGGCAAAAGAGGCAGCGGAAATTGCACCGCTCGGTCAGCGCAAGACGCATCTCCCGGCGTTTTCTGAGCTCCGTGTAGAGCACGAGGCGATAGTCGTCCCCATCGCGAACCGGTTCGGCGGAGAGAAGCCGGAAGCCGCGCTTGAAGAGCATGCCGGTCCAGACCGGCCAGCGGTTGGAAGCGCTCACCTTGAGGCGCGAGCACCCGCGAGCGGCCAGCTCGCGCCGGGAGGCGTCGACGAGGAAGGAGCCGGCCCCCTGGTGGCGGCGCTCCGGTCGGATGGCCGCACTCCAGAGCTCGGCCTCGCCGTTGCGACGCAGAAACACGGCATAGCCGGCGGGGGAGGGCTCCTCCGGGCGGTCGACCCAGAAGAAGAGCGGGTCGTAACCTCTCGTTTGCCGGCGAAATTGGGCCGTGGTCAAAGGTTCGGCGAAAAGCTCGCGGTGCAGGGCGAGCACCGCCGCCGCATCCGACGTGCACGATAGACGCCAGCTCATCTCAGCACCTCGATATTTTCAAAAACTTTGGCGAACGCCTCCACGTAGGCGTCGACCAAGGGAACCTCTTCGGGAAAGGTGAAGGTAGGAAGCGACAGGATGGAGGCACAGTAGGCCTCGGCGCCCGGGAAGCTTCGGCCGCGGTGGTCCGCCTTGCGGAAGCCGCTGATGGGAAACCGCTCCGGGTCGAAGAGGGGCAGCCGGTGGAAGGGCGGGGAGCCGGGGATGTCGACTTCGAGCCCCTCGGCCCGCAGCGCCGTGACCAGAGCTTCGCGCGTGACCCTGAGCGCCGGAAAATCGAGGCGCGGCTTGAACCCGTAGTGCGCGCCCATGGAGGTGACGTAAGGACGGCGGGCCATGGGCTGGACCTTGCCGGTGGCCGCCAGCCCCTCTGAAAATCGCCGCAAGGTTTCGGCGCGACTCCGGATCCAGTCGAAGCAGTGGGGTTCGAGCAGGTAATCGACCATGACCGCGGCGAGGGGGTGCATGCGGAATTTGAGCCCGAATCCGGTCCGCCGGATCTCCCGCCAGCGGGAATCCTGGACGCACTCCTCCGAGCGCTGGAGGCTGTGACCGAGCAGGGTCGCGCGCTCGTAAATCTCACGGGAGTCGGTCAGAAGGACCCCGCCCTCGCCCCCGGTCAAAAGCTTGTTGCCCTGCAGGCTCAGGACGGAAACATCGCCGAAGCCGCCCACGGTGCGGCCGCGGTGCTGCGCGAAATGCGCATGCGAGCAGTCCTCGACCCAGGCGATGCCGCGGCGGCGGCAGATCGCAGCGACCGCATCCACATCGACGGGATGGCCCCACATGTGGTTGGTGACGACCGCGCGCGTTCGCGGGGTAACCAGCATGTCGAGCGCCGAGGCGTCGATGTTGCCCGTGTCGGGCTCGACGTCGCAGAAGTGCACGAGGACTCCGAGGTGCAACAACGGGGTGGCGGTCGCGTGGAAGGAGTAGACGGTGGAAATGACCTCCTCGCCGGGCTCGAGGCCCAGGCCGAAAAAGGCGGAGTAGAGCGCCATGGTCCCGGAGGAGGTCAGCAGCGCATAGCCTCGACCGTGCAGCGCCGCCAGACGATCCTCGAGCTTGGCGTAGATGCCGTCCCGGCCGGGAATGGAGAGGGGACCGCCTTCCTCGACATAGCGGGCAAGCGCATCGGCGAGCCCCGGTACGTGCGGGGGCCAGCGAAAATGGGGCCGCGGGGTTTTGACGACCGGACTGCCGCCGCAAATCGCAAGCCGCGGTTTCATCGCCGCTCCTGGTCGATGGGATGTACGCGCTTTATCGGCCGAAGGGGCAGGCCTCTTGACGCGCTGATTTAAGTGATATCGACGATTTCGAATCTTCGCGTTTTTCCGGCGATCGCCCCCACGACCACGTCCCCTTTCTCGGCGCCGAGAAGGATCCGGCCGAGCGGCGAGTCGTAGGAGATGCGGCCGTTGTTGCCGAAGACCTGGTAGCTTCCGAGGCACCAGGTTTTCTGCTCTCCGGTCTCGCAATCGAGGGCCGTGACCCGGCTGCCGATCCCGACCCGGTTGCCGGTTTCGACCGCCTCGACGAGGACCGCGTTCTTGTTGATCTCCAGGAGCTCCGCCAGGCGGCGCGACCACATCTTCTGCTGCCGTTCCCCTTCTTCGAAGGCGAAATTGTCATGATAGGTCTCGGCGCCTTCCTGGCAGCTGTTGCCCATTTCCCGGCCGATTTCCCGGATACGATCGCTGATCTCGCGGATCTGCTGATTGAGCTTCTCGAAATCTTCGCGCAGGAAATAGTATTTCATTTCGCCCTCCCTTAGAGACCGGAAGCCCTGCGGAAGTTTTATCGGCCGCGTCAGAGGATTTTTCAAAAAAGTTCTTCCTCCCTATCAATTGAGAGAAAGCCCTCGCCCTTTGGGCCCTCACGGTGTGAGGCAAGGCGGGGAGTGCCGCCGCCTTGCGCGCGCAGCCTTAGAAAGTGGGTAACTAAAAGAAATTGTTATATTATTATAGCTGAGAGGGGAAGATTTAAACATGAAGGGCCGCGTCGCCGCGGCCCTTCATGTTTTTGGATATGCCGGAAGAGGACTAGCTGCGGATCTTGCGGCGGCCGAGGGCGGAGAGGCCGAAAAGCCCCAGGCCGAGAAGCAGGAAGGTCGTCGGCTCGGGCACCATGGCCAGAACATCCTGCCGGTTTACATTCCCTTCCTTAATGTTCAGGATAACCACGTTGTCGATATCGGAACCCTTACCGGAAACACCGCTACCGGTGAGCAAACCGAAAAGAGTGGTGTCAAAAAAACTTGTCTGAGAAGAGGGAATGTCCCAGCCCATCCATTTCCAGATCGCGCCCTGGAGGGTGCGCTCTTTTAGGGCGTCGCCGTATGCAAAGCCCGTAAAAAGATCATCCAGCTTGCCGACCCGATAGTTGTAGTAAAGATACTTGACTTCATCGGAAAGGTTTTTGCCCGAAAGTACGGTTGCCGATCCGATCCCTCCCACCGTGTAGGCCGTCCCGAAGGTGAGGGTTTCGGTCAATTCGACGCAGAAGGTGGCAAAGGAATAGCTGCCGTTCACGGTGGCGGTATAGGGGCCCCCGATGTAGCTGCCCGACCTTCCGTAAATATCCGTAAATTTGATCCCGTCACCCACTGCGATCGGGGTTGCCTGGGCGGGAGCGATGAAGGCCCCGATCAGTAAAAGCGTCGTCATCAGTGCTGCTGAAAACCACTTCCCTTTCATTTTTGATCCTCCCTTTCAATGTTTTGCTTTTTCGCGGCTTATCGGCCGCTCAATAATGTTTACAGCAATGTTTGTGCCGTTATAATCCTCCGGACTCTTAAATTGAAAAAACAATAGATATCAATATCTTGAAAATGATATCTGAATCTCTTCGCGATGTGGGCGCACTAACTTGTGAAAATAAATACACATTGATGGATAGTTTATGTAAAAAACAGTGGAGCGCACTTTCTCATTTTTTTACTGGCAGGGATTCCGCAGAGTGCACATGAGCAATTTCAAACTTGTCATCGGAAAGAAAAGGTGCTGCCGGGAACATTCCACCATACGGTGGTTGAAAAATATAACCTAATAAATTCTGATTCTTATAGACTAATAATCTGGGCCTCGGAATGGCATAACGATTGCTTTGAAGCGAGTTCGAGTTTTCACCTGCGCCTGAAAAGGGCAAACCAGCCGAAAGGCTGGGACGCAAAGCCACCGGCCTACCTCCTGCGCTTGCAGGATAAGGCGGCGGGGCTGCCGGGCGGAGGCGGCACCTCAAGCGCGTGCCGGACCTCAGCCGGCCTGCTTGCGAGGTGTCCGCCCCCATGAGATCCGTCGATGCCCGATCCGGAAAGCTTGCCCGCAACCTGCTCTTCTTTTCCCTGCTCTTGGTTTCGCTTCTGATCGCGGTCTGGTCGCAGGCGGCCGAAGTGACGCTCGCCTGGGACGCGAACACGGAGTCCGACCTTGCCGGCTACCGCATCCATTACGGCACCGCGAGCGGCTCCTACGCCGTCCGCCTCGACGTGGGCAATGTCACCACCTTCCGGGTGATGGGGCTCTCGGAGGGGACGACCTACTATTTCGCGGCCACGGCCTACAGCACGACCGGCGAGGAGAGCGGCTATTCCAATGAGGTGAGCCACACCGTCCCGACGGCGAACCGCCCCCCTTCAACTCCTCAGCCTCCCGCCGGACCTTCCGAAATTCCGGTGGGATCCGCGGCCGCCTTCACGGCCGCGGCCGCGGACCCGGACGGCGACCCCGTCGAGTTTCGTTTCGACTGGGGGGAGGGCGCGGTCTCCGGCTGGGGGGGCTCCTCCCGGTCGCATTCCTACACCCAAGCGGGCTCTTTCTGTGTCCGCGCCCAGGCGCGGGATGGAAAAGGGGCGCTTTCCTCCTGGTCGGCCTGCGCCGGGCTTGCCGTTTTTTCCGCGCCGCCGCCCGTCGACCGCGACGGAGACGGGGTCCCCGATGTCGAGGATGCCTTCCCCGAGGACCCCTCCGAATGGGCCGATAGCAACGGCAACGGAATCGGCGACAACGCCGAAGCCGGGGTTGCCGCCCTTCTCCCCCCGGCTCCGGTGCCGCTCTTTCCCGCCGAAGGCGAGGAGGTAGAGGCTCCGCCCGAGTTCGAAACCGCCCCCTTCCGGCCCGGCGCCGCCGGCAGCCCCCATCTTCGCACCCGCTGGCAGGTCTTCGGCGAGGAGGACGAGCGGATCGTCTTCGATTTCACGAGCGAAACCGCACTGACCGCGATCCGCCTGCCCAAGCTCACTCTGGTGGAGGGGACCCCTTACTGCTGGCGGGCGCAGTTCGTCGATGCCGCAAACCGGGCCTCGGAGTGGTCGCCCTGCACCGCTTTCCGCACGGCCGTGAGCGGACGCGATGCGAACGCCGACGGCATCCCCGACGACCAGGAGCCGCCGCCCAACGCCGATCTCGATCGCAACGGGATCCCCGACCGGCAGGAGAGCGCCATCCGCACGGTGCGGATGGAGGGATCAAACGTCCTGATCGGGGTGAGCATCCGCGAGAGCGCCACCGCCGTCGCCGTCGAGGCGGTCGAATCCGAGGACCCCGGCCGCGAGGGCGGCTATGCGGACGGCAAACCGCGGCGCATGCCCTTCGGCCTGATCAATTTCCGGATCGCGGTGGCGAATCCCGGGGACGCCGCGATCGTGAAGCTCCATTTTTCGGAGCCGGTTCCGCGGCGCGGCCGCTGGTACAAGTACAACCCGATCGAAGAGCGCTGGGTCGACTTCTCGGCCTACACGAAATTCTCCGCCGACCGCCGCACGATGACCCTGAGTCTCAGGGACGGCGGCGCGGGCGATGCCGACGGCACGGCAAACGGCGTGATCGTGGACCCGGCGGGTATCGTCGAGGTGGAGGAGGAAGGGGTTTCGGCCGCGGCGGGAGGAAGCTCCTGCTTCATCGGGGCGGCCGCGGATCACGATGCGGTGGGCCGGAAGAGGATCGCCTGGTCGGCCCTGGCGCTCGTGCTCGCGATGCTGGCCCGGGAAACCCGGTCGCGGCGCCGATCCGTACGCGGGATTTGCCCCGCCTCCGGCGTTCAGCGGTTTTTGCGCCAGCGCGGGTGGGCGATTCCCAGGCGGCGCACCCGATAGTTCAGCGCGCGCGGGGAGATCCCGAGTTTCCGGGCCGCATCCTTCTGGATCCAGAGCGACTCCTCGAGCGCCCGCACGATCATCGCCCGTTCCTGGTCGGCGCTGAGCTTGAGAACGGGAAGCGGCGCCGCGGCGAGGGCCGGCCGGGATGCGGGCCGAGGGATCTCGGGCAGGGCGAGGTGCTCGGCCTCGATCCGCGGCCCCTCGGCGATCAGCAGCGCGCGCTCGACGGTGTTGGCGAGCTGGCGGATGTTTCCCGGCCAGTCGTAGTTTTTCAACCGTTCCATCGCCTCGGCGGTAAAGCCTTCGAGCGTTTTTTTGAGCTGACGGCCGATTTTCCCCAGCAGATACCGGGCGAGCGGCTCGATGTCCTCCCTGCGCTCGCGAAGCGGCGGGATGTGGATGCGCAGCACGTTGATGCGGTAATAGAGATCCTCGCGGAAGCGCCCCTCGCCGACCCAGGATTCGATGTCGCGGTTGGTCGCCGCGATCACGCGCACGTCGGCTTCGATGGTGCGGTTTCCGCCCAGGCGCTCGAAGCTGCGGTCCTCGAGCACGCGAAGCAGCTTCGCCTGCAGGCCCGGACCGAGCTCGCAGAACTCGTCCAGAAAGATCGTCCCCCCGTGGGCCTGCTCGAAGCGTCCGATCCGGGTCTTGTCGGCGCCGGTGAAGGCGCCTTTTTCATGCCCGAAAAGCTCGCTTTCGAGCAGGGTCTCGGGGATGTTCGCGCAGTTCACCTTGACGAAGGGGCGGCTGCGGCGCGGGCTGTTGAAGTGGATGTTGCCGGAGACGAAGCTCTTGCCCGTACCGGTCTCGCCGGTGATCAGGATCGTGGACTCGGTCTGGGCGAGCCTGCGGATCTCGGCCGTCACCTTCTGCATCGCCGGGCTGACGGCGATGATGCGGTCGGTGTCGTAGAGGACATCCTGCTCGCGGCGCAGATAGTCGATCTCGTTTTTGAGCAAGCGGTTTTCCAGCGCGCGCCGGACGGAGAGCAGGAGCTTTTCCGCCTCGATGGGCCGGCTCACGAAATCGGCGGCCCCGGCCTTGACCGCGCGCACGATCAATTCGGGGTCGGCCCCGGCCGCCGTGGCGAAGACGGGGATGCCGGGGGCGATCTGCTGCGCGCGGCGCAGCAGATCTTCGACCGGTTCTCCCGCGGGCGGCAGATCGAGGAAAAGGATCGCCGCCTCTTCCTTCGCCAGGCGTTTGCCGGCATCGAGGAGGTTGGCGGCGAAGCTCACGGTGAACTCGCGGGCGAGCGCATCCGCAAAAGCGCCCGCTTCACCGGCGAGATCCCCGACGATGAGGATGCGACGGGGCATCGGCGTTAACCTTCCCCTCCCTCGAAGGCCCGCGGGCGGCGTTGATGCCAGGCCCAGGCGGTTTCCACGATCGCCTCGAGTTCCCTCGCTTCCGCCCTCCAGCCGAGCCTCTCCTCCGCCCGCCCGGTCGCGGCGACCAAGACCGCCGGGTCTCCCGGCCGCCGCGGCCCCGGGCGGACGTCGAGTGTTTTCCCGGTCACCTTTTCCACGGTGGCGATCACCTCGCGCACCGACCAGCCGCGGCCGAGACCCAAATTGAAGGCCGCGCTTTCGCCCCCTCCCGCCAGGTGCTCGAGGGCGAGCCGGTGGGCCTCGGCCAGATCGTTCACGTGGATGTAATCGCGGATGCAGGTGCCGTCCGCCGTCGGGTAATCCGTGCCATAGATGGAAACGAGTCCGCCGCCCCCTGCCGCCTCGAGAAGCCGGGGGATGAGGTGCGATTCGGGCTCGTGCTGCTCGCCGATTTCCGCCGTCGGGTCGGCGCCGGCGGCGTTGAAGTAGCGCAACGCCGCCCAGCGCAGCCCGTGCGCCCGGCCGCAGTCGGCGAGGATTTCCTCGACCACGGCCTTGGTCCGACCGTAGGGGCTCTTCGGTCGGATCGGATGTCCCTCGGGGATGGGCACCCTTTCCGGATCGCCGTAGACCGCGGCCGAGGATGAAAAAACGAAGAGGTTCACGCCCCGGCGGAGGGCCGCCTGAAGCAGCGCCACCGTGCCGCCGACATTGTTTTCATAATACTTCAGCGGGTCGGCCGCCGATTCGCCGACCTCGATCGCGGCTGCAAAATGGATCACGGCCGCGAAGCGATGTCGGGCGAAGCAGGCGGCGAGATCCTCGGGATTGCGGGTGTCGCCGCACACGAACTCGCCCCAGCGCACGAAATCGCGCCGGCCGGTCGAGAGATTGTCGAAGACGACCGGCCGGTAGCCGCGCTCGAAGAGACGCTTGCAGGTGTGGGCGCCGATGTAGCCGGCGCCCCCCGTGACCAGAACTTCCATACGCTCTGGGGCCCGGTCTTCTTCCGTCGGCTCCGGCCCCGGCTCCTTTCTTCACTATCGTCCGGCGGCGTCGTTTTCTTGAAGGATCCCCGTCAGATGAAACCCCGCTGGCCCAAGTAGAGGAGGATCTCCTGAGCGGCCTCGTCCGGGGTGATCGCGCTGGTGTCGATCCGCACCTCGGGGGCTTCGGGTTCCTCGTAAGGGTCGTCGATCCCGGTGTAGCCCTTGATCAAACCGGCCCGCGCTTTGGCGTACATCCCTTTGCGATCGCGGCTTTCGCAGACGGCGAGCGGGGTGGCGACATGGACCTCGACGAAGCCGCCGTAGGCTTCGATCATGCGGCGCACCTCGAGACGGGTCTTCGCGTAGGGGGCGATCGGCGCGCAGATGGCGATGCCGCGGTTCTTGGTGATCTCGGAGGCGACAAAGCCGATGCGGCGCACGTTCACGTCGCGGTGCTCCTTCGAAAAGGACAGCTCGCTCGAGAGGTGCCGACGCACGATGTCGCCGTCGAGCAGGGTCACCGGCCGGTCGCCGCGTTCGAGAAATTTGGCGTAGAGGATGCGCGCGATGGTCGATTTGCCGGCTCCCGAAAGTCCGGTCATGAAGATCGTGAACCCCTGGCGGCCGGGCGGCGGGTAGGCTTTCTCGAGTTCGGCGACGACCTCGGGAAAGGTCGCCCAGTCCGGAATGCGCCTTCCCTCGCGCACGCGGCGGCGGATGTCGGTGCCGGAGAGGGAGATGCTCTGCACTCCCGGCGGGACCTGGTCCACGGGGCGGAACTCGTCTTCGAAGGGGAGGTAGACCATCTCCGGAAAGGAGAGGATCTCGATTCCGATCTCGGCGGCGTGGGCCTCGAGCACGCGGCAGGCGTCGTCGCTGCCGTAGTAGGGCCTGCCGCTCGGGTCACAGCCGGGACCGGCGTGATCGCGGCCGGCGATGAAGTGCGTGCAGCCGAAGTTGCGGCAGACGATGGCGTGGAGTAACGCCTCGCGCGGCCCGGAGAGGCGCATCGCGAGAGGAAGAAGGCTCAGGAGGTAAGCATCCGAGGGGTAGTGGCGGGCGACCTGGCGGTAGCAGCGCACGCGCGTGTAATGGTCGAAGTCGCCGGGCTTGGTCATCCCCGCGACCGGAAGCAGCAGGAGATTCGCCCGCGCCTTGCGCATGGCGCGGATCGTCATCTCGAACTGCGGCCGGTGGATCGGGTTCTCGGTGACGAAACCCGCCATGCGCTTCCAGTTGAGCTTGCGCGCCGCCGCGCGCACCTCGAGCGGGCTGAGCCGGAACGAGCGGAAGTCGTAGTGCACGGGGAGGCTTGCCACCTCGAGGCTCCCGCCGATGTAGAAATCCCCCGTGTGTCGGAGCAGGTATTCGGCTCCGGGGTGGGAGGGATCCTCGGTGCCGTAGACAAGCAGGGCCTCGCGGCGGCGATCGACCGGCCAGATGTCCTCGATGTGCAGGATCGCCAGGAGCACCCCTTCGGGGTCGCGCAGCGCCGCCGACTGGCCGGCCTCGAGCTTGCGGGAGAGCACGGCGGGAACGTCGAGGCAGATCGGGATCGGCCAGAGGGTCCCGTCCTGCAAGCGCATGCGGTCGAGAACCGGCTCGTAGTCGGCGCGGGTCATGAAGCCGCGAAGGGGGCTGAAGGCCCCGGTCGCCAAAAGCTCCACATCGCAAAGCTGGCGGTCGTTCAGGGGGATGTCGGGCAGCTCGGCGGCGATCGACCGGAGCAACGCCGCGCGCTCGGGCGCCGCGAGCAGCTCGACGAGCGGCACGGGGCGATCGGATGCGGGTTCGTTTGCCGGCATGGGCGGCTGTTCCCTCTCTTGCGGTAGGCCTTCGTGATAACTTTTACGCATATCATAGCCGGAGCCCCGGACAAAAGCGCCGATTTGACATTCGCGGGGTGCTGCGGGAGAACAGGGCGCCATGGGCGTTTCCGGTCACAAGCCCCTGATCCTCGCCCCGGCGGGCGGCCGGGAGTCCTTTCTGGCGGCACTCGCCGCCGGCGCGGAGGGGATCTACTGCGGGCTCAAAGCGTTTTCGGCGCGCATGGAGGCGCGCAATTTCGGCCCGGAGGAGCTCCGGGACCTGACCGCCCTCGCGCACGGGGAGGGGGCGCGCGTTTTCGTCACCCTGAACACGCTGCTTGCGGCCTCCGAACTCGAACCCGTGGGCCGCCTGCTCGAGCAGCTGGGCCGATTCGTGCGGCCCGACGGGGTGATCGTCCAGGATCTCGCCCTGGCGGCGCTTGTCCGGCAGACGGGCTTTGCGGGCGAGGTCCACTGGTCGACGCTCGCCAACGTGAGTTTTTCCGCGGCGCTCGGCTTTCTCGCCGCCAGGCTTCCCGCCCACGCCGTCGTCCTGCCGCGCGAGCTCACGATCGAGGAGATCCGGCTGGCGGCGGCGGCCTGCCCGCCGGGGCTGAAGCTCGAAGTTTTCGTCCACGGCGCTCTCTGCTACGGAGTCTCGGGGCGCTGCTACTGGAGCAGCTATCTCGGCGGGAAAAGCGGGCTGCGGGGCCGCTGTGTGCAGCCCTGCCGCCGGCTCTACCGGCAGGGGGAGGGGGCGGCGGCGCGGCATTTCTCCTGCCTCGATCTCGAACTCGAGGTCCTCTCCAAGGTGCTCCTCCGCTTGCCGCAAGTCGCCGCCTGGAAGATCGAGGGCAGGAAAAAGGGGCCGCACTACGTGCACGCGACGGTCTCGGCCTACCGGCTCATCCGCGACCATGCCGGCGACCGCGCCGCCCAGCGCGAAGCGCGGCGGCTCCTCGCGCTCTCCCTGGGCCGTCCGGGGAGCCATTCTCTTTTTCTTCCCCAGCGGCCGCAAAACCCTTTGCCCGCGGACGGCCGCACGGGATCGGGCTTGTTTTTGGGGCCGCTCAAGGGCGCGCCGGGCAGGCTGTTCCTCAAGCCGCGGATCGCGCTTTTTCCCGGGGATCTCCTGCGCGTCGGCTTCGAAGACACCCCCGGCCACCGGATCGAGCGCGTGGGCCGCGCCCTTCCCGCAGGCGGACGGCTCGTCCTCGCGGCGGAAAAGGGCCCGGCTCCGCCCAAGGGGACCCCGGTCTTCCTCATCGACCGCCGCGAGGAGGGGTTGAAAAAGGCGATCGGCGCGCGGGAAGAAAAGCTTTCCCGCGAAAGCGACCCCGTTCCCGCTTCCGATTTCCGGATCAAGCCGCCGCGGGCCGCGACCGCAAGCTCACAACAAGGGAAAGTTCGGCAGGAGATCGTCACCCGCAGCCCGCGGGCCGCCGCCCGGGGAAAAGGCGGCGGAGCCTGGCTCGAGCCCGGCGAAGCCGGTCTCTGGGAAGGGATCGATCCCGCCCGCCTGCGGCCCTGGCTGCCGCCGGTTTTCTTTCCCGCCGAGGAGGATCGGCTGCGGGAGACGCTGCAGGGGCTGATCGAGCGCGGTTTCCGCCGTTTCGTCTTGAACGCCCCCTGGCAGGCGGCGCTCTTTCCCCGAGAGCCCGCGGGGCTGTCGCTGTGGGCCGGGCCTTTCTGCAACCTCGCCAACCCGCTCGCTCTCGAGATGGCGGCGGAGCTCGGTTTTGACGGCGCGATCGTCTCTCCGGAGCTCCCCGCGGCCGACGCCCTTCGGCTTCCGCGTCGCAGCCCGATTCCGCTCGGCATCGTGACCGCCGGGCTCTGGCCGCTTTGCCTCTCGCGCCTTGCGCCGCCGAGGCTTTTCCCGCAGAAGGCCTTCCGCAGTCCGAAGGGGGAAGAGGCCTGGTGGGTGCGCCGGGGGGGGCTGGTCTGGGTCTATCCCGACTGGAGGCTTGATCTGCGGGCGGAGGAGGAAAGGCTGCGGCGGGCCGGATATCGTCTTTTTGTCGAGCTCGCGGAGCCCGTTCCCGTCGGCGTGCGGCTCAAGGCGCGGCCCGGGCGCTTCAACTGGGACGGCTCCTGGCCGTGAGGTCTCAGCGTTTTTTCCTGAGCCGCGCGATCGCCAGCGCCAGGCTCGTCTGCAACCGCTCGATCGCCTGGGCGAGGATCCCGATCTCGTCCGCGGAGCGCACTTCGATCTTCACGTTCAGGTCCCCCAGGCTCATGCGTTCGGCCGCCTGCGTCAGATGAAGGATCGGCCGAATCAGGCTGCGGGCGGCGAACCAGGCGACCACCGCGGCGAGCAGGGCCGTGATGGCGAGAAGCGCGTAGGCGAAATGGCGGAGCAGGGTGAGCTCCTCGTAGACCTCGGCTTCCTCCTGAACGAGCGCGAGCACCCAGCCGAGCCCGGTTTTGCGCGCATGCCCGAGCTGGGGCCGGCCGGTTTCGTCGGTGAAGGAGGCGGTGAGCGTCGTCCAGCCTTTTTTCTTGAACTCGGCCACCAGCGGGTGCCCCCCGAGATTTTCCCGTTTCAGCACGCGGTGCTTTTCGGGGTGGGCGATCACGAAGCCCTGCTCGTCCAAGAGAAAGGCGCCGCCCGTTCCGCCCCGTTTCCAGGCCGCGATGTGGCGCGAGATCTCCTCGACGGTCATCGCCGCGGCCACCACCCCGACGATGCGCTCGCCGTCGCGGACCGGCACCGCGATCACGAGGGCCGGCACGTTCGACGTGCGGCCGATCACCGTCTGCCAGGCCATCTGCCGCCCGGCAAGGACGTCTTTCACGTACTGCCGGTCGGCGTAACTCACGAGTCCCTCGCGGTCGCTTCGGGCCACGTTCATCCCGTCCGGACCTACGGTGAAGACGAGGTACATCCAGGGGTACTCGCGGGCGATGGCGCGCAGCAGCGGCTCCTGCTGGCCGCGATTCATGGAGCGGATCTCGGGCATGGCCGCCGCCATGCGCAGAACGGCGAAGTTCGACTGCGTCCAGGCGTCCAGGCGGTCGGAGAGCCCCTTTCCCGCCTCGACGAGGATCGCCTCGGCGTCGGCGCGCATGCGGGCCGAGGACTCGCGGAAGGTGACCCACCAGAAGAGCGCAAAGGGGACGATCCCCACGAGCAGCATGAAGACGAGCGTTTTGCCGAAGATCCCGAAACGGGGCCGGCTGCGCGGGTAGGCGGCATCGGAGAAAGCCGCATCCCGGGCGGGGGCGGCGTCCGGGGCTTGGGGTTCGGAAGCGGGGAGGGCGGGCGCGGTTTGAACTTCGGGGGCGGAGGCGTCGCTCGGCGGGGCAGAGGGTTCTTGCGCCGGCGGCCGGGGTTTGCGCACGGTGAGAAGCTTCCCGCAGGCCTTGCAGGCGACCTGCGCCACATCGACCTTCATGCGCGTTTCGTCCACGCGGTAGCGCTTGCCGCAGGAGGCACAGAGAACGTCGATCATCTTCGGTCTCCCGGTTCCGCCGTTTGCGGGTGGATCAGGGGAAGGATCGCCTTCTGGAAGGCGATCCGTTTGCGTTCCGCGGGGATTTCGCGGGCAAGGGATTCGACGAGTTCGGCGGCGCGCTCGGGGGCGATCCCCCCTTCGGCGCCGGGGATCCGCGCCATGTGCTCCTCGAGGAGCAGGGCGGCGATCGGGCCGACGGCGCGCGCGAGCTCGATTTGCAGGCGATCGAAGAAGGCCTTGCCCAGAAGAGGGTGCCCCGTGCGGACGACTTCGACCAGGCCCTGATCGAGAAGCTTTTTCAGGGCGCGCTTGAAGGAGGCGGCGTCCAGGTCCACTTCCGCGGCGATCCGGTAGAGGCTTTTTTCCCCCTCGATCGCCAAGAGCAGGCGGATCATGTCCGCATCGAGGGAGACCCCTTCGGCCCCGGCTTGGATCGTCTTGCGGAGGCGGATCCCTGCGGCGGTGGTGGAGGTGAGATCCATCGCCGCGCCGCTCAGCCTCGGCCCTTCTTTTCGAGTTCCTCGCGGAGCTTCTTTTCCATTTCGGCGAAGAGGGATTTCTTTTTTCCCGCCTGCTCGGCCTGGAGGGCTTCGACCTTGCGCTCGATCTGACGCTGGCTTTCGCGGAAGCGGCGCAGTTCCTCCTCGAGGCGTTTTCCCGTCTCTCCGCGGGGAATCTCTTCGATCCGCAGGTGATCCCGCAGAAAGATACGGTCCCCGAAGGAACCCTGCACGACTTCCAGCGCCCCCAGATCCGCCAGCCGGCGCACCACGATCCCGCCGCGTTCGGCCGAGAAATCGAGCAGGCGGCAGAGGTCTTCTATCGTGGCGGGCTGGGCCGAGCGGTGTTCGTGGATGCGCAGCGCCGCCACCAGGAGGTGGGCTTCGGTGTAGAGATCGAGCTCCCGGTTTTTCATGGCCCCATCCATGCGGCGGCTTGACTTCGGAAGGCGCTCAGACTAACATTTTTCGTTGATTTGTCAAGGTGATCCCCAACCGGGCGGGACCCGCGAAAGGAGCCATCCGATGACGGAGATCGTGGAGGTGAAGGCCAGGGAAATCCTCGACTCGCGGGGCAACCCGACCGTCGAGGTCGAGCTCGAGCTCGCCTGCGGGGCGCGCGGCCGCGCGGCCGTGCCCTCGGGGGCCTCGACCGGAAGCCGCGAGGCGCTCGAGCTGCGCGACAAACGTGCCAAGCGCTACGGCGGAAAGGGGGTCCTCACCGCCGTGAAACACGTCGCCGAAAAGATCGCTCCCGCCGTCTGCGGCATGGACGCGATGCAACAGGAAGCGCTCGATCGGCGCCTGATCGAACTCGACGGCACGGCGAACAAGTCCCGGCTGGGGGCGAACGCGATTCTCGGGGTTTCGCTCGCCGCCGCCCGGGCGGCGGCCGCGGCCTGCGGCCTGCCTCTGTACCGGCATCTGGGGGGCTTGCGCGCGCGGATGCTTCCCATCCCGCAGATGAACATCGTGAACGGCGGGGCGCACGCCGCGAACACGCTCGACTTCCAAGAATACATGATCCTTCCCGTCGGCGCCGCGAGCTTCGCCGAGGCCCTGCGCATGGGTGCGGAGACCTTTCATGCCCTGAAAGCGATTCTGCGCCGGAAAGGTTACGCCACCGGGGTGGGCGACGAGGGCGGCTTCGCCCCGGATCTGCCCGACAACGAGGCGGCCCTCGGGCTGATCCTCGAGGCGATCCGGGCGGCGGGTTACCGGCCGGGAAAGGAGATCGCCCTCGGCCTCGATGCCGCGGCGAGCGAGTTTTTCGAAGGCGGCCGCTACCGCCTCCGCGCGGAAAACAAGCGGCTTGCGGCGAAGGAAATGGTCGATCTCTACGAGAAGCTGCTCGAGCGCTACCCGATCGTGTCGATCGAGGACGGGCTCGCCGAGGGCGACTGGGAGGGCTGGCGGCTGCTCACCGAACGGCTGGGCGGCGCCGTGCAGCTCGTCGCCGACGACATCTTCGTCACCAACCCCGCGATCATCCGCAAGGGGATCGAGCAGGGGATCGGAAACTCCGTCTTGATCAAATTGAACCAGATCGGGACGTTGACCGAGACCCTGGAGGCGATCGAGCTCGCCCGCGAGGCCGGCTACACGACCGTGATCTCCCACCGTTCGGGCGAGACCGAGGACGCCTTCATCGCCGACCTCGCCGTGGGCGCCGAGGCGGGACAGATCAAGACCGGATCGCTCTCCCGCAGCGAGCGCATCGCCAAGTACAACCAGCTCCTGCGCATCGAGGAGGAGCTGGGCGAAGCGGCACGCTACTGCCGCTCGGTCTTCTGAATCCCGGCGGCGCCTGCGGGCGCCGCCTCCGTTTTTGAAGCCGCCCCGCCGGCGCAGAGGGGGTGCCGCATGCCGTTTTCCACCAAATTCATCTTCGTCACCGGCGGGGTGCTCTCCTCGCTCGGCAAGGGTCTCGCCTCGGCCTCGATCGGGGCGCTGCTCGAAAGCCGCGGCTTGACGGTGTCCCTGCAGAAGCTCGATCCCTACATCAACGTCGACCCCGGCACGATGAACCCCTTCCAGCACGGCGAGGTCTACGTCACCGACGACGGCACCGAAACCGATCTCGACCTCGGCCACTACGAGCGCTTCACCCACGCCGTGATGGGCCGGCGCAACAACTACACCACGGGGAAGATCTACCACTCGGTGATCACCAAAGAGCGCCGCGGGGACTACCTGGGCGGAACCGTTCAGGTGATCCCGCACATCACCGACGAGATCAAGCACTGCATCCGCGATTTGGCCGACGGGGTGGATGTCGTGATCGTCGAGATCGGCGGGACGGTCGGCGACATCGAGAGCCTGCCCTTTTTGGAGGCGATCCGCCAGTTCCGCGCCGACGTCGGCAAAGACAACGTCCTCTACATCCACTTGACGCTCGTCCCCTACATCCGCACCTCGGGCGAGGTGAAAACGAAGCCCACCCAGCACAGCGTCAAGGAGCTGCGCAGCATCGGCATCCAGCCCGACATCCTGCTGTGCCGCACCGAACGGCTGCTCTCGAAGGAGATCAAGGCGAAGATCGCCCTCTTCTGCAACGTGGGCGTGGACGCCGTGATCACGGCGAAGGATGTCGAGTGCATCTACGAGGTGCCGCTCGTCTTCCACGCCGAAGGGTTGGACCACAAGATCGTGGAACTCCTCAACATCTGGACGCGCGCGCCGCGCCTCGACGACTGGGAGGAACTCGTCCGGCGCTTTCGCAACCCCGAGCACGAGGTCACGATCGCCATCGTCGGCAAATACGTGAACCTGACCGAGTCCTACAAGAGCCTGAACGAAGCCCTGCACCACGGCGGCGTGGCCAACCGCAGCCGCGTGCGCTTGTTCTTCGTCGACTCCGAGCAGCTCACGGCCGACAACTGCGGCGCGATGCTCGCGGCCGCAGACGGGATCCTCGTCCCCGGCGGTTTCGGCAGCCGCGGCATCGAGGGCAAGATCGCGGCCGCCCGCTGGGCGCGCGAACGACGCATCCCCTATTTCGGGATCTGTCTCGGGATGCAGATCGCGGTGATCGAGTTTGCGCGCCACGCGGCCGGGCTGGTGCGCGCGAACAGCACCGAGTTCGACCCGCTCACCCCCGACCCCGTGATCTACCTGATGACCGAGTGGTTCGACGAGCGCACCAAGACCGTGCAGCGCCGGAACGACTCCTCGGACAAGGGGGCGACGATGCGTCTGGGCTCCTACCCCTGCCGGCTGCTCGAGCAGAGTCTCGCCCGTCGCATCTACGGCCGGGAGGAGATCTCCGAGCGTCACCGCCACCGCTACGAGTTCAACAACGCCTACCTCGAGAAGCTCTCGGCCTGCGGCCTTTCTTTCAGCGGGCTGTCCCCCTCCGGGGATCTCGTCGAAATCGTCGAGCTCGTCGACCACCCCTGGTTTCTGGGGTGCCAGTTTCACCCCGAGTTCAAGTCCAAGCCGATGGACCCGCACCCGCTCTTCCGCGACTTCATCCGCGCCGCCCTCGAGTATTCGCTAGCCCGCCGGCGCTGAGTAAGGCATCCCCTTTCGGCCGGCGCTGCTCCCGGTCAGCTCCTCAAGCTTGATGATGCGAAAATAAGCTGTAAATATTACGATCCTGAGCGATGATGTACAGGTAAAACGTACGCTCGAAACGTTATTGCCCCTTTCCACCTCGAGGCGTCTTGTGCTTCTCACCGGTGCGCGGCAGACGGGCAAGACGACCCTTTGCCGTTCCGCCTACCCTGCTCTCCGTTACGTGAACCTCGATGCTCCGGAGAACCGCGATGCCCTGGCCGCGATTTCCTCCCACGTCTGGGGGCGCGATGTGGGCCCGGCCGTGATCGACGAGGCGCAGAAGCTCCCGGTGGTCTTCGAGAAGGTCAAGTTCGCCTTCGACGAGCAAGCGATCTCCTTCAGCGTGCTGACCGGATCGAGCCAGATCCTGCTTCTCAGGAAAATCCGCGAAACCCCGGCCGGCCGGGTTTTCTTGTACGAGCTCTTCCCTCTCATGGCCTGTGAGCTCTTGGCGGGGTTGGGGGCGGGCATCCCGCCTCCCCGCTTCTCGATCGTCTCTTGGGGAACGAGCCCTGGGATCGACTTTTCGGCTTCCTGCCCGGCACGCTGCCCGCCGAAGAAGAAAGCGCAAGACGGGAGGTCGAGGAGCATCTGCTTTTCTGGGGCGGCATGCCTGCGCTGTTGCATCTTTCCCCTGCCGAGCGCGGGAAGTGGCTCCGGGACTACGAGCAGACTTATCTCGAAAGGGATCTTTCCGATCTCGCCCGCCTGGACGATCTCGGCCCTTTCCGCCGGTTCCAGAAGCTTGCGGCCTTGAGGTCCGGCAAGCTCCTGCAATACGCGGAACTCGCGCGGGATGTCGGGATCAGCGTCGACACGGCGCGCCGGTACCTGGAATACCTCCGCATTTCCTACCAGGGCATCCTGCTTCCGCCCTACCACCGCAACCTGACCAGTGCGGTCATCAAGACCCCCAAGTTCTACTGGGGGGATGTCGGCCTCCTGCGTCGGCTTTCCGGTTACCGCGGCGAGTCGACGGCCGAAATTTACGAGACCTGCGTGGTGGCCGAGATCGTGAAGTGGATGAGGACGGTGCAGCGTCCCGAGCCGCTCTTTTTCTATCGCACGCGTTCGGGACTCGAGGTGGATCTGCTGATCGAAACCGAGGAGGGGATGATCGGGATCGAGATCAAGGCCCGCGAGAGGCCGGCCCGGACCGATACCCGGTCGCTCGCAAGCGTTGCGGAAGCTCTGGGGCGGAGCTGGCGCGGCGGCCTTCTCGTCTACCGCGGATGCGGGATTTTCCGAATCGGTGAGCCCTCCCTCTGGGCCGTCCCCTCGCGTAGGCTTTTCACCGCTTGAACCCCCGGGGTGCCCCTCTCGCGGCCGCAAAGGGGATGCGGGCGGGGCCATCCCGGTGCCCCGCTTGCGAAGAAGCCCGCCGCCTTCCGCTGCTATTTCTTCAGGATCTGCTGCAGGGTTTTCTGCGCGCACTCGGGGCAGTAGCTCGAGGTGATGTCGAGCTTCGCCCGCTCGTGGATGAACTGCTCCACGGGGACCCAGGGGCCCTGGCCGGGGACTTTGCCCGTATCGTCCCGGATCTTCTTGCAGACGCAGCACATGGGAAGGATTTTCTGGTAGAGGTGGATTTTGCGCGTGAGCTCGAGCTTCTCGAGGCAGCGCTCCACGCGGAACTGGATCTCCGAGGATTCGCAGGGCTTGAGCATGTAGTCGTCGGCCTGGTTGCGCAGGGCCTCGATCGCCGAGAGCATGTCGCCGAACCCCGTGAGCAGGATGACCATGGTGGTCGCGTTCTTTTCCTTGCTCTTCTTGAGCACCTGGATCCCGTCGATGTGTTCCATGACGAGGTCGGTGATCACGAGGTCGAAGTTCCGACGCTCGAGGAGCTCGAGCGCCTTTTCCCCGCTGTTCACGCGGGTCACGCGATAGCCGCGCCGCTCCAGGTCCTCGCCGATGCCTTCAAGGATGAAGGGATCGTCGTCGACGAGCAGCAGGTCGTAAGGGACCTCCGGCGCCGGTTGCTGGGACATGGGATGTGCCTCCGCGATGGAAACCGTCGGGGAAAAGAGGGCCGCGGCCGGGCAAACCGCGAGTATCGATCCATCTTACCATAAAAGAGCGGCCTTCGCCAAGAGGGGAGGGCGGTTTCCGGGGTCAAGCGGTTTGGGCGAGGCGGGCGACGATCGCCTCGGCGATCTTTTCCGCCGAGCGGCCGAAGAGCTCCTCGATCGGGACGAGCTCCAGGTGTTCGTCCCTCCAGGGAAAGGAGTTTTCCTGGACGATGTTCTTGATGTTCTCGAACTTGCCGCCCAAGGCGCGGATCTTTTGGGGCAGGGGGACTGCCTCGCGGAAGCGGATGTGCAGCAGGAGCAGCCGCTCGATTCTTCCGGCGCCGCCGGGCTCGGAGCCGAGCACGGGGATCACGAGGATGCTGCGGTCGTCCTTGCGGCCCTTGCCGATGTAGACGTTTCCCTGGCGGACGATGATGCGCTTGGTGCCCTTGAGCTCGGGGTCGGATTCGACGCGCGAGGGGATCGCCGCCGTCGCCCCGCGCTTGGCCGCGACGAAGATTTTCGTTTTCTCGTCGGGGTCGCCCAGGAGATTGAGCCCTTCGATGCGGTAGAGGATCGAGCCTTCGATCGCCTGGACCACCGCCTGCAGGTTTTTGAGCACGATCACGTTGGCCGGCGTGAGCCGGGAGGCCGGGATCCCTTCCCGGGCGAGGGCCTCGAAGAGCAGCCCCTGGGGGAGCTCCTCGAGACGGCTCGTTCCCACGGTCACGGTTTTCGCCTGATGCTTGATCGCGTCGACCGGGCGCGCGAGCAGCCCGACCGCCTCGGAGAGCCGTTCGAGGAAGACCCGGAGCAGATTCGCGGCCGTGCCCTGTTCCCCGAAGTCGATCTCGAAGTCCGCGATCGGCAGCCGGCCGCTCAGGTATTTGAGGAGCAGCGTGAGGTCGGTCGCCGCGTCGTAGCCGAGCGCGAGCGGAAGCTCGCGCCGGGCGCGGCGCTCGCGGAACTCGCGGTAGAAGGCGGCGACCTTCTCCCGAAAGCCGCGGTCGAGGACGAGCTCGTTGGCATCGCGGCCCGCCCGGGCGGCGGCGGCGATCGCCTCTTGGATCTCTTCCTGAAAGCGGTAGAGGAAGCGCGAGCCCTCGTGGATCGAAAGCGCGGCGTAATAGCCCCAGAGATGCCCGGCGAGCGTGTTCAGGATGGGCGCCAGGTGTTCCTCCACCGCCGGCACCGGGATCACGTCCTCGGCGAAGGCCGCGAAGCGCTCCTCGCCCTCGTCGCAGATGACGACCGGGGTGGCGCGGTGGGCGCGGAAGATGGCCGTGTCCTTGACGAGGTCGCCCAAGACCGTCGGGTGGGCGCCGGCCGCGCAGACGAGGATCAGCGGCTCCGAGGAAAGATCGATGTGTTTCTTGTCCTCGACGAAGTCCGAGGAAATCGTCTTGTAGCAGAGCTCGCTCAGCTTGATCCGGATCTCGTCGGCCGAAGCCTTGTTCGGCCCGCTGCCGACGACCGCCCAGTAGGTCTTGGTCGCCGCCAGCCGCGCCGCGGAGCGCCGGATGCGTCCCTCGAGCGCGAGCACGCGGCGCATGCGGTCGGGAAGCGCCCGCAGCCGCTCGAGCTCCTGGGAGACGAAACGGTCGTCGCGGCGGCCGGTCAGGCGGGCGAAGAAAAGCCCGAGCAGGGCGGCGGCCACGATCTGCGCGTAGAAGGCCTTGGTCGAGGCGACCGACATCTCGATGTCGCGGCCGCTGCTCGTGTAGAGCACCCCCTGGGTTTTGAACGTGAGGTCGGACTCGCGACGGTTGACGATCGCGATCGTGGCCGCCCCCCGCTCCCGGGCGAGGTCCACGGCGCGGTTCGTGTCGGTCGTGGTTCCGGACTGGCTGATCGCGACCACGAGCGCGTCGGCGAGCGCCGCCGGAGCCGAGGACGACGCTGCGACCCCCCAGCCGCTCAGCTCCGAGGACTTCATCGCCTGCACGGCGACCGCGGGATCCTGGAGATAGTAGGCCAGCAAATTCGCGCCGGCCTGGGCGGCGACCCCGGCGGTCCCCTGGCCGATGAAAAAGATGCGGCGGATCTCGCCCGCGGCGAGCCGGCGGCGGATCCCCTCCGGAACGGCGCGCTCCTCGAGGGCGACTTCCAAGCCTCCGCCCGCGGCGTCGAGCGCCTTCCAGCGGTTCTGGAGTGTGCGCTCGACCGAAAGCGGCGACTCGGAGATCTCCTTGAGAAAGTAGTGAGGGTAGCCCTGGCGGTCGATGTCGCGCGAGGTGAGCTGCGAGCGGAGCAGCCGCCGCTCCTCGAGGGAAATCGGCGTTCCGTCGTAGCGCAGAAGGCGCAGCCCCTGCGGGCCGCCGGGCGAGGCCTGGTCGAGGATGGCGATCTCGCCCTGGACCGGTCCGTGGGGGCCGGAAACGGCCTTTTCGCCCTCGAGCCGGAGGTAGTCGCTGGTTTCCTCGATGAAGCCGTAGACTTCGGAGACGGGCATGAAATGGTCGGGGGCGATCCCCACGAACATCGCCTGGCCGCTTCCGCGCTGGGCGAGAAAGAGCTTTCCCGGGGCGAGGCTGGTGTGCACGGCGATCGCGTGCGAGCCGCAGAAGTCGCTCACCGCGCGGCGGAACGCCTCCTCGATGTCCGAGCCGGTTCGCAGGTAGCGCTCGATCCACAGCGGGATGATCTTCGTGTCGGTGGTGACCTCGGGGGAGATGAGGATCCCCTCGCCTTCGAGGACGGCCTTGAGCTCCTCGAAGTTGTCGATGTCGCCGTTCAGGCAGGCGTGGATCACCGCCGCACCCGCCCCGTCGCGGCCGGCCAGCGTGCCGTTGTCGACCGGATGGCAGTTCGCCTCGGTGATCGCCCCCACGGAGGCCCAGCGCGTGTGCGCCTGCAGGGTGTAAAACCGGGCGGGGTGCAGCAGGAGCGTGTGCAGCACGCGGTCGGCGGCGATCTGCCGGCGCAAAAAATCGATGTTGTCGCCCAAGCTTCCGATCTCGCGGGCGACCTTGTAGGTGAGGGCGACGGACACCGCATCGCCGAGGCGGTGGGTGCGGATCCCGCCGTGGAGCAAGGGCTCGCGGGCGTTTCTCGCGGCGAAATCCCGGCCGAGGCCGCGCCGGGCGAGGGCTTCCTCGAAGCGCGCGAACTGCTCCGCCGCCAGCGTGAACAGAAGGGAGACCCCGGCCGAGTCCCGGCCGCGCACCTCCATGCGGTCGATGCTGTTCAGGACGGCGTTCAGGTTGCGGAGCGCAAGCAGCGCTTCCGCGGGGGGGGGATCCTCGAAGCCGACGGCCAGGGCGCCGACCCGTTCCAGGTTTTTGAGGGTCTCGGCCTTGAGCCACCAGGCGATGTCTTTCAGCCGCTCGATCCGCTCGGCCATGCGCTCGGCCTCGGCGGTGGAAAGGCGACCCGCCTTCTCCCGCAACGCGCGGCCTTCGCGGTCGGCCGCCTCGCCGATGCGGGAGGCGAGGTCCGCCAGCCGGCCGCCGGCCGCCGGGTCGGAGAAGAGCGCGAGAAACGCCTGCCGGCGGCGCAGCCGCAAGACTTCCCCGCAAAGCGCCTCCATCCCCTCCGCGCCGCCCAGGTAGTCGGCGGCGAGCGACCCCTCGGCGGTCAAACAGGCACGGGCATCCCGCGCGAGTACGTTTTGCGCGAGAGCGGCGATCCGCTCCAGGTCGGGCCGCTCGGCGGGACTTTCCGCCCGACCGAAGGCGACGATGCCCGCGATGCCGCAACCGACACGGCAAAGCGCGAGCGGAAAGAGGACGATCGCGCCGGCGGGTACCGAGGCCGGGTGACGGCCGAAATAGACCGGGGCCCGCAGGATGCGGGCGATCCGGAAGAAGAGGGCGTTCAAAGCGTGGTTCAGCTGGCGGATCAGGCGTCGGCAGAGCATGGTCTTATCGCATCCAAGCGGCCGTAGGTTTACGCGGGAATTGATTCAATCACACGCGCCGCATCGCGCGCTGGAAATTCGTCATGCACAATCCGTGCCGGGTTATTTGAGCGGGCTTCCCGGCGGGACGGGTTTCTCGGGGCCGACAAGCACGGGCCCCGTCTCCCCGCCCGCGGCGAGCAGCATTCCCTGCGAGACGACGCCCATCAGTTTCGCGGGCTTGAGGTTGGCGAGGACGATGACCTGCCGGCCGATCAGCTCCTCGGGCCGGTAGTGCTCGGCGATCCCGGCGACGATGGTGCGCCGCTCGCCGAGGTCGATCTCGAGGCGCAAGAGCTTCTTCGCCTTGGGCAGAAGCTCGGCGTGCAGGACCGTGGCCGCGCGCAGGTCGAGTTTGAGAAAATCCTCGATCCCGATCTCCGGCTTGAGCGGCGGCCGCTCGGGGGACCCCGCGGGGCCGGACGCGGACGTCTTTTCCGGCTCCGGCTCTTCACCGCGCTCGACGCGCGGAAAAAGGGCGATCGCTTTCCCGAGCCGGGTTCCGGCAGGAAAAGGTTTCCACGATTTCAGCTCTTCCAGATCATAAAAGGGGGCATTCGGGTCCAGACCCAGCTGGGCCTGCATGCGCGCCGCCGTCTGCGGCATCACCGGGTAGAGCAGTCCCGCGACGAGCCGCAGGCCCTTGAGCAGGCTGGCGAGCACGGCCTCGAGCTGCGGCCGCGTGCTTTTCTTTTTGGCGAGCTCCCAGGGGGCGCTCAAGTCCACGGCCTTGTTCAGCCGGCCGATGAACTCCCAGACGGCGGCGAGCGCGCGGTGGAATTCGAAGGCTTCCATCGCGCGTTCGAACTCCGAGGCCGTGCGCACGGCCTCGGGCCCGAGTCCCAGGCCGTACTGCCGCGCCGTTTCGGGGTCGACGGCGGGGACGATCCCGTCGAGGTATTTCCAGGCCATGGTGAGCACGCGCGAGAAGAGGTTTCCCAGGTCGTTCGCCAAGTCCGCGTTCAGCCGCTGCACGAGGGCTTCCTCGCTGAAGGAGGCGTCCAGCCCGAAGGCCATCTCGCGCAGAAGGAAATAGCGGAAAGCGTCCAGCCCGTAGCGGTCCTTGAGGGCGAGCGGCTCGACCACGTTGCCGAGGCTCTTCGACATCTTGCCCTCCTCCACCTTCCAGTAGCCGTGGACGTGAAGGTGGCGGTAGAGGGGGATGCCGGCCGCCTGCAGCATGCAGGGCCAGTAGATGGCGTGCGGCTTGAGGATGTCCTTGGCGATCAGGTGGCGGGCCGCCGGCCAGAAGGCGGCGAAGAGCTTTCCGTCCGGCCACCCGAGGGCCGAGACGTAGTTCAAGAGCGCATCGAACCAGACGTAGGTCACGTAGCGCTCGTCGAAGGGCAGCGGGATCCCCCAATCGAGGCGCGAGCGCGGCCGCGAGATGCACAGGTCTTCCAGCGGCTCGCGCAGGAAGGCGAGGACTTCGTTGCGGTAGCGCTCGGGGCGGATGAAGTCGGGGTGCCGCTGGATGTGGTCGACCAGCCAGGACTGGTAGCGGCTCATGCGGAAGAAGTAGTTCGCCTCGCGGATCCGCTCCGGGGCGACTTGGTGGTCCGGGCACTTGCCCTCGACGAGTTCGCGTTCGGTATAGAAACGCTCGCAGCCGAAGCAGTAGAGCCCCTCGTATTCGCTGAAGTAAATGTCCCCTGCCTGATGAATCCGGTTCAGGACGCGGGCGACGACCGCCTGGTGGTTCGGCTCGGTCGTGCGGATGAAACGGTCGGGGGCGATGGCGAGCTCGGGCCAGAGATCGCGGAAGAGGCGGCTGACGCGGTCGACGTACTCCCGCGGGGTGAGCCCCTCCTTTTCGGCCGCGCGTACGATCTTGTCGCCGTGCTCGTCGGTGCCGGTGAGAAAGAAGACCTCCTCGCCGCGCATGCGCCGGAAGCGGCTTGCCGCATCGGCGACGAGCGTCGTGTAGGCATGTCCCAGGTGCGGCCGGGCGTTCACGTAATAGATGGGGGTGGTGATGTAGAAGGCCATGGTCATTTCCTCTCCGGCGGCTGCCGCGGCCGGGCGCTGTCGGCCGGGACCTCGACTTCGAGGCCGTTTTCCATCCTCACCGCGATCCGGCCGCCGATGGGGTTGTGGCGCACGATTTTGCCGGTCCCCTTCGGGGTGTCCACCCAGGAGCCGACCTTGGGGAGGTCCTTTTTCAGTTCCTGGTAGGTTTCGTATTCGTAGACGAGGCAGCACATCAGGCGGCCGCATTGGCCGGAAATCTTCGTCGGGTTGAGCGAGAGCCCCTGCTCCTTGGCCATGCGGATGGAGACGGGGTCGAATTTTTCGAGGTGGGCGGCGCAGCAGAGCTCGCGGCCGCAACGGCCGATCCCGCCGCACATCTTGGTTTGGTTGCGGATGCCGACCTGACGCATCTCGATCCGGGTGCCGAGCTCGCGGACGAGCATCTTGAGAAGCTGCCGGAAATCGACCCGCCCCTCGGAGGTGAAGAAAAAGGTGATCTTCGAGCCGTCGAAGGCCTTCTCGACGGCGAAGAGGTTCATGGGCAGCGAAAGCTCGCGGATGAAGCGGCGGCAGAGCCGGAAGGCTTCCCGCTCCTCGGCCGCGTTTTTCTCGCGCTGCTCGAAGTCGCGGGGGGTCGCCAGACGGTAGACTTTCTTGAGCGGCTTGTCGGCCGGCCAGTCCTCGACCCAGCGCGGCGCGGAGGCCACCGTGGCCAAGCTCAGGCCCTGCTCGGTCTCGACGATGACCGCGTCCCCGGGGGCGAGGACGAAAGCGCCGGCGTCGAAATCGTAGACCTTCCCGGCGGGTTTGAAGCGGATGCCGACGACCTTGGCCATGACTTCGGGTCGCCCCCTTTCTTTCGACGATTCGGTCTCAGGCGGCGGTGGCCCGCCGCGCTCCGGCGGCGGCAAGCTCGAGAAAGAGGGTTTCGAGGATCCCCCGCGGGTTCACGTTGCCGGCGAGCCGGCGCTCGGCCTGCCGGATCGCGCTCCAGGCCCGAAGCGCAAACTCCTCGGGAAGCCTGCCCGCGGCGGCCTCGAGCTCGGCGCGCAGGTCGCGGTTCCACACGCGCTCCGGCTCGACCCTCACCACCGCGAGATCCCGCACCCAGGAGGCGCAAAGAGCCAGAAGATCCTCGATCTCCGCACGGCCGCGGGAGAACTCCGCCGCCAGCACCAGCGCCCGCAGCGGCGGGCTTCCGGCCAGCCCGGCCAGCCCGGCCAGCAAGCGGCGTCGTCTTTCCATCCATCCCGCGCCTCGCATGGCGAGCGCCCGGGTGACGCTGCCGCCGGCCATGGCGGCGATGAGTTCCGCCTCCTCCGCCGGCACCCCGTGAGCCCGCTCGAGGATCGCCGCCAGATGGCGCGCGGCGATCGGCTTGAAGCGCAGCTGCCGGCAGCGCGAGACGATCGTCGGCAGTAGATCCGCCCCCTGGGGGGCGGTGAGCACGATCACCGTCCGCTCGGGCGGCTCCTCGAGCGCTTTCAAGAGCGCGTTGGCCGCGTGGGGGTTCAGGCGCTCGGCCCCCGCGAGAAGCGCCACACGATAGCGCCCCTCGTAAGGCCGCAGGGCGAGCTCCCGGCACAGCTCGCGCACCTGGTCGATGCGGAACTCTTTTCCCGCCGGTTCGAGCACCCGCACGTCGGGGTGCAGGCCGGAGGCGATCCTGCGGCAGCAGGAGCAGGCACCGCAGGCGTCCCCTCCGGAAAGACCTTCCTGCGCCGTACAGTTCAGGGCCATGGCGAAGGCGCGGGCCGCCGTGCGTTTGCCCACGCCTTCGATCCCGGTGAAGAGCAGGGCCTGCGGGAGATTGCCCCGGCGGAGAAAGCAGCGGAGGGTCCGGATGACGCGGTCCTGGTCGATGATGGCGTCGAATCCGGGCAGTTCAGGCTTCCTTCTGGGAGTCCACCCGTTCCTTGAGCTCTTTGCCCGACTTGAAGAACGGAAGTTTCTTGGGGCGGATGGTCACCTTGTCGCCGGTCTTCGGGTTTCGTCCCACGTAGCTTTTGTATTCCTTCACGAAAAAGCTGCACAGCCCGCGGATCTCGACCCGCTCCCCGCGGGCGAGCGCATCGGCCATGTGATCGAAGAAGATCTGGACCACCTGGGCGGCTTCCGCCTTCGAGATGTTCGCTTCCGTCTTCAGCGCGGAGATGAGCTCCAGCTTGTTCATGCACCCTCCTCCCGACCGGTCGGCTCCCGATCGAGTTTTGCTTATATTCCCGATGTCTACTCACTGTCAAGCCGTCAGCCCAGAACGGGCGGCAGAAGCTCGAGGTCCTCCTCGTTCACCTCCACGGCGGCGAACTGGCCGAGGGCCTCGATGTGCACCATCACCCGACCGGCGCCGCGGTAGCGCACAAAGGAGCCCGTGACGCCGGCCAACGGGCCGCGCACGACCATCACGCGGTCGCCGTGCTTGAGCCGGAAGCCGGTGGCGATCGGCAGCTCCGAGGCGACCATGATCCTCAGCGAGGCGATCGTCTCCTCGGCCACGGGAACCGGACCCGAGCGCGTCCCGACCAGTTTCACGACCCCCGCGGTCTTGACGATCTCAAGATGCGTGTGCGGGTGCAGGTCGGTGTGGATGAAGAGGTAGCCGGGAAAGAGGGGCACTTCGATCATCAAGCGCCGGTCGCGCCGGGCGCTCTTCTTCTTGACCCGCGGCAGAAAGACTTCCATCCGCTTTTTGAGCAACCCCTCGTGCACCACCTGCTCGTGGCGGCTTTTCGTGTGCAGCACGTACCATTGCCGCGCCAGTCGCTTGTCCTCCATGTGCCACCCGTTTCCCCGTCGCGCGGAGATACCGCCGCCGGGAAGGATTTCCCTTCAGAAACCGAATTCCCCGATGCCCTTCAGGCGGATGCGGATGCGGACCCCCAGGTCTTCCTCCTCGAGGCCGAAGAGGGCCTCGATCGCCCAGCAGGGGGTGTCGTAGACGAACCCCAGCCCGTAGGCCGGGGAACGTCCGCTTTCGATGTCGCGCTCGTAGCTTCCCAGAAGGCTCAAGCGTTCGCTCACGGAAACGCGGCCGTCCAGCCGGAGGCTGTGGATGCGACGGATCTCCGTCGTCTTCTGCGGCTCGAGGATCTGGCCGTACTCGTACTCGTCGTTTTTGTCGTCCTTCGAGGTGTCCCGGTCCCAACGGTGGGAAAGAAAGAGGTGGTTTCCCCGGCGCTCTCCGACCCGCAGGCCGAGCGCGCTGCGGTCGATCCCCTGCGTGTGCGGGTTCCAGGCGATCTCCTGCTCGAGCCGCACGGGGTCGAGGATCCAAAGCTCGGCCCGGCTGGTCACGGCCGAAAAGGGCTCCCGGTGGCGGGCAAAGTCGTAGTCCTGGCGCATCCGCCAGCGCAGGAGGTCCCGGTAGAGCGCGGGTTCCGCCTGCGGCGGATCGCTCGCCTCGGCCGCGGCCGCCATCCTCACGGGTGTTTCCGGACGCATCCGGGCGGTGAAGGTCTGGGTGACGGCGCAGCTCACGCGGTTGCGGTTCTCGATCCGGTCGCGGGAGTCGATGTGCGGCAGCCGCTCTTGGGCGGCCTCGGGGACGTAGGTGTGGGCGATCTCGGGCGCCACACGGTGCCGCAGGCGCTCGAGGCGCTCCCCGCCCGGGTGGTAGAGCCGGTAGAGCTCGGTTCCGAGGACGAGGCGCGTGTCGTAGAGCCCGCGGTGGAAGTACTCGTCCTCGGACCAGGCCGCACCCTCTTGCGTCGCATACTGCTGCCAGAGGGTTTGGCGGAAGCCGACGGAAGGCTCGACCGTGAGATAAGGGAAAAGGGACCAGGGAAGATAGAGCCGCGGCCAGAGGTCGGTCCGTTGCACGCCGAAACCGCGCCGGCGATAGAAATGGTCGTACTCCGAGCTCAAGCTGAAGTGCAGCGGGCTTTCGAGCGCCTGCTGTTTCGGGGCGGAGAAGACGACGACGGGCAGCCGCTGGGTCGTCTCCTTGCGGTTTTGCCCTTTTCTCACGTCGTCGTAGAGGATCGCCCCCCCGCTCAGGCTGGCGCTGCGGAAACCGCGGCTCACCCAGAGGCGGTTGACGCGCACGGGGTCGTCGAAATCGTCGATCGTGCGGCCCAAAAATTCCCGGAAGAGGGACTCCGAATCCCTCCAGCCCATCGGCCCCGATTTGAAAAGCCGCAGGTAGTCCTGGTCGCTCAACAGATCGAGGTCGAGCCGGGCGAAGGCGCCGGCGGCGAGCGGCCCGGTGTGGCTCGCCCGCAGCCAGTAGCGGTCGCGGTTGGGCCGCAGGTAAACGCCCGAAGGGTCCGTATAGCCCCAGTCGGAGCTCGCATCGCCTTTGCCGTCGTCGACCCGCCGGTCGTGGAGAACGTCGAAGAGGAGGGCCCCTTTGGTGTCGCGGTCGAGATAATAACGGAACTCCACCCCCGGCCGCAGACCGCGCGCGGTCATCCCCTCCACGAAAAAGGTCAAATCCCGCTGGTCGTCGATCGCCCAGAAGTAGGGCTGGCTGTAAAAGGCCCCCTTGCGGCGGCTGTAGCCCATCTCCGGGAAAAGAAAGCCGCTCTGGCGCTTGTTCCGCGCCGGAAAGGAGACAAAGGGCGCGTAGAAGAGGGGGAAGTCGCGCACGTGCAGGAGCGCATGCCAGGCGGTTCCCGCGCCGTCCTCGCGCACGCGGATGTCGCGGCCGGAGATCTTCCAGTCGGGCGGGGATCCCTCGCAGGTGGTGATCTCGCCGGCAGGAATGCGGTAGAGATCCGGGCCCGTCTTCTCGATCCGCTCGCCGCGGATGCGGTAGTTGTTTTCGCGGAGGAAGACTTCGGCCTGGTCGAGCCGGCCTGTTTCGTTTCCAAGATCGAAGAGGAGCCGCTCGCCGCGGGACTCATCCTGCCCGGCGCGCAGGACGACGTTGCCCTCGGCCTCGAGGAGGCCCGTCCGACGGTGGTAGCGCATGCGCTCGGCCTCGATCGCGCGGTCCAGCCGCCAGAGGACGACCTCTCCCTCGGCTTCGAGGATCCCCTCGTTTCGGTCTTCGCGCAGCCGTCCGGCCTCGATCTCCCAGGGGATTTCCGCGGAGGCCTCCTGCGAGAGAAACGGCCCCTGGGCTAGGCCCGCGCCGCAAAGCGCCAGAATGAGGAGCGCCGCGAGCAGGCCGACCCCGAGCGCCGAGCCCCTGCTTTGCCTTTGGACGCCGAAAACGGCGGCCGGGCCTGCTTTCCGGGAGCGGCTCATGGACGGCGGTTCCTCCAGGGGTGGTGCTTCCCGGCGAGGGGGAGCGAGGCCCCGAACCCCTGCACCCTTGCGCACCGACGGGGACTTCGCTATAAAGCGAAGGAGGGCTCAAAAGTCAAGATATTGTTTCGCATGGATATTTTGCTGACCAACGACGATGGAATCCTGGCCCCGGGGCTGCGCGCCCTTTCCGCCGCGCTCGCTCCGACGCACGCCGTGACCCTGGTCGCCCCCGACCGCGAACGAACCGCCGTGAGCCACGCGATCACCCTGCACCAGCCCCTGCGGGCGGAACGGGTCGTGGAAAACGGCGGTCCCCCGGCCTTTGCCGTGAACGGGACTCCGGCCGACTGCGTCAAGCTCGCGCTCCTCGATCTTCTCGGCCGCACTCCCGATCTCGTGATTTCGGGCCTGAACCGGGGGGCGAACGTCGGGGTGAACATCCTCTACTCCGGGACGGTCGCCGCCGCGCGCGAGGCGGCCCTGCGGGGGATCCCGGCGATCGCCGCCTCGATCGCCCTCGGGGCGCCCTATCCGCCCGAGCGGGCCGCGGCGTTCATCGCGCGGCTGGTTTCGCTTCTTGCCCGGCGGCCGCTGCCGCCGCGCACCCTGCTCAATGTCAATTTCCCCGCCGTCCCCTGGGAGGAGATCGCCGGCGTGCGTCCGAGCCGCCAGGGGCTTGCCCTTTTCGCCGAGTACGTCGAAAAACGCTTCGACCCCCGGCAGCAGCCCTACTATTGGCAGGGCGCCGACACCCAGAGCTTCGAGGACGACCCGGAGGTCGACGGTGCCGCGCTGCGCCGCCGCTTCATCGTGGTGACCCCCATTTCCTGCGACGCGACCGACTACCGGATGCTCTCGGAGCTCAGCTCCTGGGACCTCGGCCGTGCGGCGGACGTGTAGGCGGTCCCCATGGCATCGCCGAGACCGCTCTTCCTCACCTTCGAGGGCGGAGAGGGGGCCGGCAAGACGACCCAGATCCTCCACGTCGCCGCCTTCCTGAACGCCCGTGGGCGAAGCTGCCTGCTCACCCGCGAGCCCGGCGGGACCGATATCGGAAGGAAGATCCGCGCTCTCCTTCTCGACCCCGGCCATGCGGCGATGGCCCCGCTCACGGAGTTGCTGCTTTACATGGCCGACCGCGCCGAGCACATCGAACGCGTCATCCGGCCCGCGCTCGCCGCGGGGCGGACGGTGCTCTGCGACCGCTTCTTCGATGCGACCGTGGTCTACCAGGGCGCGGCCCGAGGACTTTCCATGGAGTGGGCCGAGAGCCTGCACGAGCTCGTCTTCTCCGGGCTGCGGCCGGATCTGACCCTGCTCCTCGATCTTCCGCCCGAGGTGGGGCTTGCGCGCGCGCGGCGCCAGATGGAAAAGGGAGGGCGGGCCGCTCGCGAGGGGCGCTTCGAAAACGAGGATCTTTCCTTCCACCGCCGGGTGCGCGAAGGCTACCTCGAGCTTGCGCGCCGCCGGCCGGAGCGCTTTCGCGTGATCGACGCCGGCCGCGGCGAGGCGGAGGTCAAGGAGGATCTGCTGCGGGCGCTCGCGGAGTTCCTGGATCTTCCGCCGGCGGAGGGGAGGCGGTGAAGGGGCAATTTCCGCTCAGGGGGACGAGCCTCCTCGAGGCGATCGGCAACACGCCGCTCGTCGAGATCCGCCGTCTGAACCCCCACCCGCGGGTGCGGATCTTCGCCAAGCTCGAGTATCTGAACCCGGGGGGCTCGATCAAGGACCGGCCCGCGCTGGCGATGATCGAGGCCGCCGAGCGCTCCGGCGAGCTCACGCGCGAGAAGATCGTGATCGAGGCGACGAGCGGCAACACCGGCATCGGCCTGGCGCTCGTCTGCGCCGTGAAGGGCTACCGGCTCTTGCTCGCCATGTCCGAGGCCGTGAGCCTCGAGCGGCGGCGCATCCTGCAGGCGCGCGGCGCCGAGATCCTCCTCACCCCCGGCCACCTCGGCACCGACGGGGCGATCGAGGAGGTCTACCGCCTGGTGCGCGAGAACCCCGGCCGCTTCGTCGCCGTCGACCAGTACAACAACGAGGCGAACTGGAAGTCGCATTACCACGGGACGGCCGAGGAGATCTGGCGCCAGACCGAGGGGCGGGTGACGGCCGTCGTCGCCGCCATGGGCACCACGGGTACCCTGATGGGGGTCTCGCGGCGGCTGAAGGAGCTCAACCCCGCGGTGCGCATCGTGGGGGTCGAGCCCTTCCTCGGGCATGCCATCCAGGGCCTGAAGAACCTGCGCGAGGCCTACACGCCGGGGATCTACGAAAAGGAGCGGCTCGACGAAAAGATCAACGTCGAGGACGAGGAGGCCTTCGAGACCGCGCGACGGCTCGCCCGCGCGGAGGGCCTCTTCGTTGGCATGAGCAGCGGGGCGGCGATGGCCGGGGCCTTGCGCGTGGCGGCCGCGCTCGAAGCGGGCCTCGTGGTCGTCATTCTTCCCGACGGCGGGGAGCGCTACCTCAGCACCCCGCTCTTCGCCGCCGGGGAGGCGGTCGCCCTCCGGCTGCACAACACGTTTTCCCGCACCGTCGAGACGCTCTCGCCGGCGGTCCCCGGCCGGATCGCCGTGTACACGAGCGGTCCCAACCTGCAGCGGCCGCTTTCCCTCGGCGAGGCGCGGCGCTTCGTGGTCGCCGATCTGCTTTGCCGGGCGCTTCGGGCGCGGGGGCTCTCGGTGAAACAGGCGGTCGATCTGCCCGATCTCGACTCCGCCCCCGAGGGGACGGGGGAGCGGTTTCGCGGTCTCCTCGAGGTCCTGGGCGTGCGTCCGGCCGAAGTTCAGGTGCGCGCCAGCGAGCAGGGGGAGACGATGATCGCCCTGGTGCGGCGCCTGCTCGACAAAGGATTCGCCTACGAGAAGCTGCGTTCGGTTTATTTCGATCTCTCGCGCGCCCCCGGCTACGGCCGGCTCTCGGGGATCGACGCGGCCAAGGTGCGCGTGGGGGCGAGCGTCGATCTGAGCGACTACGAGAAACTCAACCCTCGCGACTTCGCGCTCTTGCGGCGCTGCCGGCTTTCCGACCTGAAGCGCGGCGCTTTCCTCAAGAGCCCCTGGGGCAACGTGCGGCCGGCCTGGCACCTGCAGACGGCGGCCGCGGCGTCGGCCGCGCTCGGCTTCGGCTTCGATCTCCATGTCGGAGCCCAGGAACTCCTCTTCCCCCACCACGAAAACGAAAACGCGATCGCCGAGGCCCTGACCGGGGCCCCTCTTGCGCGAAGCTGGCTGGCGGTCGCCCCCGTGACCGGAGATGCCCCGACGGTGGAAGAGCTGCTCGCCGCCGGGGTCTCCGGCCGCAGCCTCCGCGCCTTCCTGCTCTCGCTCCACTATCGAAGGCCGCTTGCCTTCTCTTCGGAGAAGCTCGCCGCGACCGGACGGGGGCTCCGCCGGGTCGCGGGCTGTCTCTCCGCCCTGCGGGCGGTGGAGGCCGCCGGAGAGATCTCCCCGGAAGCCGACCAGCTCGCCTTCGACCTGCGCCAGGGCGTGCGCACGGCGATCGAGAACGACCTCGATCTGCCCCGGGCTTTCGCCGCGATCTTCAAGACCGTCCGCCGGGTCAACGCGCTCCTCTCCGCGGGGGGGCTTACCGTCCGCGGGGCGCGCCGGCTGCTCGAGGCCTTCGGCGAGCTGCAGGAGGTCCTGAATCTCTTCGATGGCGGCGGATCCGGGGCGATTCCCGAGGAACTGCGATCGCTCATCGAGCGCCGTGCCCGCGCGCGGGCCGAAGGGGACTTCGAAACCGCCGACCGCCTGCGGGAGGAAATTCTGCGCCGGGGGTTGCGGGTCCAGGACGGCCCCCTCGGCAAATGCGGACCGCTGGAGGGAGAAGCGGCCTCGTGAAAGCGGTCCTGTTCCCCCACACCGATCCCCCCCCGCACTGGGGCCCGATGCTGCGCGGGATCTTCACGGAGGTCTTCGTGTATCGGCCGTGCGGCTGTCCGGACGAAGGCGGCGCGGCCGCCTCGTTCACGTGGATTTGCCCTGAAGGGCAAGAAACGCCGCGGATCGAAGAAGCGGTGCGCGCCCTTGGCTCCTGGGCGGAGCTCCACCACCGAGGGGCGGGGATCGCCGCCGCCGGGGAAGCTCTTCGGCGGAGCCGGGCGCGCGACGAGGAGCCCGCCGCGATCGCCGCGCGGCTCCGCGGCGTAGCGCCGGCTGCGGAAGAACCCGAACAGCGTGCCCTTGCGGCCGCCCGGGCCCTCCTTCTCCTCGCCGAACGGGCCGACCGGGAGCGCCGCGAGGCAAGCCGCTTGCTGGCCCAAGGGGAAGACGACCTCCGGCGCCTGCTCGCCGGGATCCGGGGGGATGCGCCCCCGGCGGAGGTGAACGCCGCAGGAGACCCGGAAGCGGAAACCGAAGAGGCGATCGCGGCGCGGCTGTTTTCCTGGGCGCGGCTTTTCCTCTCCCGGCCGGTGGAGGCGGCGGTCTTGGTCACCGCGAGCCGCGCCGCCCTGGAGGTGCTGGAGGAGCATCTGCCCGGAGCGGCCGTGCGGCACGCCGACGGGGATCCGCAAAACGAGGCTTTCGCTTCCCGCATCCGGGGACTCCTGGACGAAGTGTTCCCGGGCCGCCTTCCTCCGCCGGATCCGAAATCTCCGTTTCTGCCCTCCGCCGCGGCGCCCGGCGGACCGGTCCGGCTGCTCGCCTGGCCGGGGGTCCGCCCCGCAAGGCTCCTCGCACGCCTTCTCGATTCGTCCCTTCGCCCTCTTCCGGAAAGGGGGAATCCCGCCCCGGAAAGGGAGGTGACGGTCGTCCTGCGTCTTCCCTTGAGGTGGGGGGGGCCCCCGGCCCGCCGCGAGTCTTGACAGGTCCGCCGGAGGTGGTTTATGGACTCGCAGCCTTCATCCCCGCGAGCGATCCGGCCGTCTGGCCGTCGGGATCCAACCACGAAAGGAGAGCTGCGAATGGCTTTCACCCCCACGGTTGATGAGGAAAAATGCGTCGGTTGTGAAGAGTGCGTGGACGTCTGCCCGGTCGAGGTCTTCGAGATGCAGGACGGCAAATCGAAGCCGGTGAACGCCGACGAATGCCTCGGCTGCGAGAGCTGCGTCGAGGTCTGCTCCGAGGGCGCGATCACGGTCGAGGAAAGCTGAAGAAAGCATCGACGAAAAAACCGGCGCCCGCGAGCGGCGCCGGTTTTTTTTTGGGGGGGGATGGGGGAGAGGGGACGACGCCGGGGTTTCGCCCGGCTTGCGCGGCAAGGAAATAATGTGCTACATCGGCCGGTTATGAAGCAGTACGTCGTCGACCAGCTGCGGCTAGCCGACGAGCTCCGCGTGCGGGAGTTTCTCGAGCGGCGCTACGGGCCTCCCGATCTGGGGTCGATCTTTTGGGTTCCCCTGGCGGAAACTCTCCTCAGCCCCCTTCAGAGCGCGCACCGCGATTGCCGGCCGCACTGCGCCGCCATCGAGCTCGAAGGAGGAAGACTCTCGCTGGAGCTTCTCATCCGCAGCCGAAATCGTCTTCGTTGCGCCTGCATCGGCTACGCCTCGCCGGCCCAACGCGACTGGCTGATCGGCCAGGTGGATGCCATGCTCGAGGAACTCACCATTTCCGTATGACGGCCGCGGAGGAGGAAGAGCACCCCGTGGGCGTGGACCTTTTCCGAACCCGGCCGATCGCCGCCCTGCACGTCGCCCTGATCATCGTCTGGACGGTCAGCGTGACCTTCGTCCTGGCGCTGGTGGCCGTCGGGGTCTCGCTTTTTTCGCGCTCGGGGGATTTCGTTCATCTCATCGCCCGTCTCTGGGGAAGGTCGATTCTGTGGGTCTCCGGGGTGCGCGTCGTCGTCCGCGGAGGCGAGAGGCTCGCGCCGGATCGGGCCTGCATTTTCATGGCGAACCACCAGAGCAACTTCGACATCCCCGTGCTGCTCGGTCACCTGCCGGTGCAGTTCCGCTGGCTGGCCAAGGCCGAGCTCTTCCGCATTCCGCTCTTCGGACGGGCGATGCGCGGGGCGGGCTACATCCCGATCGACCGCCAGGACCGCGCCGCGGCGTTCCACAGCCTGCGCGAGGCGGCCGAAAAGATCCGCGCCGGCGCCTCGATCGTGATTTTTCCCGAGGGCACGCGCAGCGTGGACGGTGAGCTCAAGGCCTTCAAGAAAGGCGGCTTCGTGCTCGCACTGCAGGCCAGGGCGCCGGTCGTGCCGCTCGGCATCCGCGGCACCCGCGAGGTGATGCCCAAGGGAAGCCTCTGGATCCGCCCCGGGCGGGTGACGGTGGCGATCGGTGAGCCGATCGATCTCGCCGGCGGGGCTTTCCCCACCAAAGAGGCGCTCATGGAGGCGGTGCGCCGGGCGATCCTCGAGGCGACGGCCTCTTGTCGAGCGGGCGGGCCATGCTGCGACTGATTCCACTCGGCGGCCTGGGGGAGATCGGCCTGAACATGATGGTCGTCGAATGCGGCGAGGACCGCATCGTCGTGGACGCCGGCCTCATGTTCCCCGAGGATTACATGCTCGGGGTGGACTTCGCGATCCCCGACCCCGCCTACCTGCGGGGAGGCGGCGGCCGGCTGCTCGGCGTGCTGCTCACCCACGCCCACGAGGACCACATCGGCGCGCTTCCCTTCCTGTTGCGCGAGGTCGCCGTGCCCGTCTTCGGCACCGCCTTCACCCTGGGGATGGCCGCCCAGCGGCTCGCCGATTTCGATGTCGCCCCGCCCGCCGGGCTGCACCGCATCGCTCCGGGCACACCGCTCACCCTCGGCCCCTTCCGCCTCGATTTCCTGCGCGTGGGGCACAGCGTGATCGACGGGGTGGCGCTCGCGATCGACACCCCCGAGGGACTGATCGTGCATACCGGGGATTTCAAGTTGAGCCCCGTCGCCGAGGGCGGCGGCACCGACGTCGCCGCGTTCGCCCGCTTGGGGGAGCGCGGGGTGCTCGCCCTGCTTTCGGATTCGACCAACGTCGAGCGCGAGGGCTCCAGCCTGCCCGACGGCCGGATCCGGGCGACCCTCGAGGGGATCTTCCGCGACAGCCCCGGCCGGATCATCGTCGCCCTTTTCGCCTCGAACATCGCCCGCATCCAGATGATCGTCGACCTGGCGCGGCGCGCGGGCCGCAAGGTGGTGATCAGCGGCCGCAACATCGAGGCGAGCGCCGAGGTCGCCCGGGGGCTCGGCTACCTCGACATTCCGCACGGGGCCGAGTTGAGCCTCGACCTCGTTCCCGACTGGGACGACCGGGAGCTCGTCGTCATCACCACCGGCAGCCAGGGCGAGCCCATGTCGGCCATCGCCCGCATGGCCGTCGGCAGCCACAAGCAGCTGCGCATCCACCCGGGCGACACGGTGGTCCTCTCCTCGAAGTTCATCCCCGGAAACGAGCGGGCGATCGCGAAAATCATCGACAACCTCTACCGCCGGGGGGCCGAGGTCATCTACGAGAAGATCTCCGAAATTCACGCCTCGGGTCACGCCTACCGCGACGAGCTGCGGGAGATGATCCGGCTCACCCGCCCGGCCCATTTCGTGCCCATCCACGGCGAGTACCGGCATCTCGTGCTCCACGCGCGGCTCGCCCGGGAGGCGGGCGTCGCCCCGGAGCGCATTCTGCTGGCCGAGAACGGACAGGTGATCGAGTTCGCGGGCGGAACCGGCCGGATCTCCGGACGGGTTCCGACCGGGCGGCTGCTCGTCGACGGCAAGGGGGTGGGCGACGTGGGGCGGGCGGTGCTCAAGGAGCGGCGGCTTCTCTCCGAGGAGGGGGTCGTGGCCGTCACCATGGCGCTCGACGAGGAGACCGGCATCGTCACCTACGGCCCGGAGATCGTCTCGCGCGGGGTCGTCTTCGAGACCGAGACGGGCCACCTTTTGCAGGACGCCCATTGCGTCGTCCTCGAGCTGGTCGAGGAGATCCCGCCGGGAACGCCGCATCGCGTCGAGCGGCTGCGCCAGCGCATTCAGGGGGCCCTGCGGGAGTATTTTTACTTCACCATCGGCCGGCGGCCCGTGATCCTGCCCTTCGTCATGGAGATGTAAACGCGCCATGCGCCGTGAACTGCTCGGCATCTTCGTCTTTTTCGTGCTGGTCTTCACCCTGATCGGCCTTTTGACCTGGCACCCCGGGGATCCTTCGATCCACGCCGCCGGTTCCGGGGGGCGGGTGCAGAACCTCTTCGGGCCGGCCGGCGCCCACTGGGCGGGCTTTCTGGTCGGGACGGCGGGACTGGCGGCCTTCTGGGTTCCGGTGCTGCTTTTGCTGCTCAGCCTGCAGGTCTTCGGCAGCCACTCCGCGCGCTCGATCGGCTGCACCGCCGCCGGGGGGCTGCTGCTGATCTTCGCCACGGCGGGCCTGTTCGCGATGGGCGAGGATCCCGTCGTGATCTTCGAGAAGAGCTACCCGGCGGGCGGCCTGGTCGGGCACCCGCTCCAGGCGTTGCTCTCGCGCTACTTCAACCCCGCCGGGGCGGCCGTTCTGCTGGGGCTGCTCGTGCTCGTGGGATTCATTTTGGCCACGGGCTTTTCGCTGCTCGGCTTCTTTCGGCGTCTGCGCGCGGCCTGGGCGGCCGCCTCCGACCGGCTGCTCACCTGGTATCTGAAACGCCGCGAGCGCCGCGAGCGCGCGCGACGCGGGCTGCAGGCCGAGGCCGAAAAACGCCGCCAGCGGGTGAAGGAGGTCCGGGTGGCGCCGCCGGCGCCGAAGCCGCCGAAGATCGCTCCGGCGCCGCGGCAGGAGGTCTTCGAATTCATGCACGGCGGCAAGGGCTACCGCCTGCCGCCGGTCACGCTCCTCGAGGACCCCGACCCGCACCCGGTCTCCCAGGACCCCGAGAGCCTGCGCATGCAGTCGGCGCTGCTCGAGAAGAAACTCGAGGATTTCGGCGTCAACGGCCGGGTGGTCGCCGTCTCCCCCGGTCCCGTGGTCACGACCTTCGAGTACGAGCCCGCCCCCGGGGTGAAAATCAACAAGGTCGCCAACTTGAGCGACGATCTGGCGCTCGCCCTGCGCGCGGCGAGCATCCGCATCGTCGCTCCGATCCCCGGCAAGGCGGCGATCGGAATCGAGGTCCCCAACCCCGTGCGCGAGATCGTCAAGTTCAAGGAGGTCGTCGCCTCGGCGGCCTTCGAGAAATCGCGCTCGCGGCTCACGATCTGCCTCGGCAAGGACATCGTCGGCAACCCCGTGACGGCCGAGCTCGACAAGATGCCGCACCTGTTGATCGCCGGGGCGACGGGCACGGGAAAGAGCGTCGCATTGAACGCGATGATCTGCAGCCTGCTCTACAAGGCGCGGCCCGACGAGGTGAAGCTGATCATGGTCGACCCCAAGCGGATCGAGCTCTCGAGCTACGACGGGATCCCGCACCTGATCACGCCGGTCGTCACCGACGCGCGCAAGGCGACCAACGCCCTCTTCTGGGCCGTGCGCGAGATGGAGCGGCGCTACGAGCGGCTCTCGGAGCTGCGCGCGCGCAACATCCGCCAGTACAACCAAAAGATCGAGGGCGAGCCGAAAGGGGGAGAGGGCAAACCCGAGCGGCTGCCCTACATCGTGATCGTGATCGACGAGCTCGCCGATCTGATGATGGTCGCCTCGCGCGACGTCGAGGTCGCCCTCACCCGGCTCGCCCAGATGGCGCGTGCGGCCGGGATCCACCTCATCCTCGCCACCCAGCGGCCCTCGGTCGATGTGCTGACCGGCATCATCAAGGCGAATTTCCCCACCCGGCTCACCTTCCAGGTCTCCTCGAAGACCGACTCGCGGACGATCATCGACACCAACGGCGCCGAAAGCCTGCTCGGCGCGGGCGACATGCTGTTTTTGCCGCCCGGGACGGGAAAGCTCCAGCGCATCCACGGGGCCTTTCTCTCCGAGGGCGAGCTCACGCGGATCGTCGAGTTCGTCAGACAGCAGGAAAAGCCGGACTACGACCGGCAGGTGACCGAGGACCGGCCGGCCGAATCCCACGGCTCGGCCGACGGCGAGGACTACGACGAGCGCTACGACGAGGCCCTCGAGCTGGTCGTGCGCACGCGCCAGGCCTCGATCTCCATGGTCCAGCGGCACCTGCGGATCGGCTACAACCGCGCCGCCCGGATCATCGAGCGCATGGAGCGCGAGGGCGTGATCGGCCCCTCCGACGGGGTGAAACCGCGCGAGGTGATCGCCCAGAGCCTCGAGGGACGCGACCCCGCCGCTCGGGCCGCCAAGCCTCCGCCCGGGGTCCGTCCCGCATGAGCGATCGGGGGAAGGCGGCCGCCGGGGAGAAAGGAGGCGGCCTCGATCTGGCGCTCGTTTTCTCGGTCAAGGGCTTTTTGAGCGCGGCCGAGGCGGAGCACCTCTACCGGGTCGGCAGGCAGGCCGCGCCGCTCGGGCCCTGCCTGGAGATCGGAAGTTACTGCGGCAGGTCTTCGGTCTGCCTGGGGACGGCCTGCGCCGAGCACGGCCAGGTCCTCTTTGCGGTCGACCACCACCGCGGCTCCGAGGAGCAGCAGCCGGGCGAGGCCTATTTCGATCCCGCCCTGTTCGATCCCCGCCGCGGCACGATCGACACGTTGCCGGAGTTTCGCGGAACGCTCCGCCGCGCCTGCCTCGAGGACACCGTGGTGCCGATCGTCTGCGCCTCGACCCTCGCCGCGCGCGCCTGGCGGACGCCCCTGGCGCTCGTCTTCATCGACGGCGGCCACGCCCGGGAGGCGGTGCTCGCCGACTACGCGGGGTGGTCCCCGCACCTCCTCCCGGGCGGGTTTCTCCTCTTTCACGATGTCTTCGAGGATCCCGCGCAAGGCGGTCAGGCCCCTTACGAGGTCTTCCGGCGGGCGCTCGCCTCCGGGGATTTCGCGCCTCACTCCCGCGTGGAAAGTCTCGCCGTCCTCCGGCGCCGCAAATAGACGACCAGACTTTTTCCGAGCCAGGGGTCGAGCAGCCGCTCGAGGCGGTCGATGCCGCGGTGCGGGGAGAAGAGCTGCCGGTGGAGAAAGTGGCGGTAGAGCCGCACCGGAAGGGCCTCCGGACGGCCGATCCCGCAGAGGCAGCGGAGCCACCAGTAGGGGCTGTGGAAACCGTGGGCGTGGTGCGCCGAAAAGGCCTCGAAGCCCGCCCCGCGCAGCAAGGCGAGCAGCCTTTCCCTGCGGTAGATGCGGACATGTCCCCCGGGCGTTTCCGCATAGGCGCGCGAGAGCGTCCAGCAGAGGCGCTCCGGAAAAAAGCGCGGCACACTCACGACGAGGATGCCCCCGGGCCGGGTCACCCGGGCGAGCTCCGCGGCCGCGCGGCGATCGTCGGACACGTGCTCGAGGACCTCGCAGCAAATCACGAGATCGAAGCTCGCCGCGGGGAAGGGCAGATCAAGGACGTCGCCCGCGAGAAGACCGGCTCGGCCGCCGTTCGGCCGTTCGAGTTGTTCGTGGAGGCGCAGTCGCTCGCGCGCCGCGGAAAGCTCCGTCGGCGTGCGGTCCATTCCCACGACACACGCCGCGGGAAGCCGCCGCCGTGCCGCCGCCGTGTGCCGCCCGCTGCCGCAGCCCACGTCGAGCACGCGCCACCCCGGGGCGGGCTCAAGCCGCGCGAAATCGACGGTGATCACGGATCGCCTCGCGGTAAACGGAAACCGTCTGCCGGGCCGCGCGCCTCCAGCTGAACAGCCGCAGCACCCGCTCGCGTCCCGCCGCCCCCAGCCGGCGCGCCGTCTCGGGCTCGTCGATCAGGCGCGCGAGCGCCCCCCGCAGGGCCGCCGCATCGCCGGGCGGGACGAGAAGTCCCGCTTCGCCCACGACCTCGGGCAGCGCTCCCGCCGTCGTGGCGACGACCGGAACCCCGCAGGCCATGGCCTCGCCGGCCGGGAAGCCGAAGCCCTCGTAGAGCGAGGGCACGACCGCAACGCAGGCCCGCGCGTACTGGCGGACGAGCTCCTCCTCGGAGATGCGGCCCGTGACCTCGAGCCGGCCGTTCAGGCCGAGGGCGGCGGCGGTGCGCGCGCTCTCCCCGTCGCGCCGCAGTTCCCCCACCACGACCAGCCGAAAGGGGCGGTCGATCGCGGCGAGCGCCTGCAGAAGCACGCCGAGCCCCTTCAGGGGCACCTCGGCGCTGTGGACGACGAGGATGCGGCCCGGCTCGCGGGGGATGCCCGCAAGCGGCCGGAAGCGCTCGGTGTCGATCCCGTGGGCGATCACGCGCATGCGGGCGGCGGGGACGCCGTACTCGCGCGCGAAGTCGCGCCGGGCGGCCTCCGAGACGGTGATCAGGTACGGCAGACGGCGGGCGACGCGCTTTTGCATCCCGATCGGCGAATACCAGCGCCAGCGCTGCAGCTTGGCGAACAGGCCCTTTGCCGCGCGCACCGCCCAGCGCCGGTCCATCGTCAGGGGATGATGAATCGTCGCCACGAGCGGCGTCCGCCGCGCCATAAGGAGAAGGGCATAGGAGAGACTTTGGTTGTCGTGAAGGACATCGAAGCCCAAGCCTGCTTTCCCGTTCAGCAGGCTTGCGGCGCGCAGCCCGAAGACCAACGGCTCGGGGAAGCCGCCGCTGGCGACCCCCAGCCATTCGAGGAGATTGACCGGGTCGGCCAGCTCCGCGGGCCGCGGCAGGCGGAAGGGATGCTGCGGGTTGTAGAGATCGAGGCCCGGAAGATAGAGCAGGCCCACCCCCTCGGGAAGAGCGGGCCGCGGCGGACCCGAGATCACCGTCACCCGATGGCCGAGATCCCGCAGGTGGGCCGCGAGGTGGCGGACGTAGATCCCCTGGCCGCCGCTATAGGGGTTGGTGCGGTAGCTCAAAAGCCCGATGTGCAGGGGAGGCTCCGGGTTCGTGTGCGCCATGGGGTTTTCGCCGGGTCGGGCGCCTCGAGGGCGCGTGCGCTGTCTTGCCCGAGTTTCGCCCTTTCTGCAAGCGGAGGGGATTAAAGATTTCCGGCGGAGGTGCCGATAGCTTCCATGTGGCGGGGGTCGCCGGCGGCGATGCCCCGCGGGGGGAGTCACGCCGAGGCCATGCCATCCGACCGGGAAGTTTCCGCACCCGCGCCTGCTTCGCCCGCCAGCGGCGAACGCGTCCTGATCGTCGACGACGAGGAGAGCATTCTCGAGGTCGTGGGCGAGTACCTGAGCCGCCGCGGCTACTTTGTGCGCACCGCGGCGCGCGGCAAGGATGCGCTCTCGCTGCTCGAGCGGGAGCCGATCGACTGTTGCCTGACCGACATCCACATGCCGGAAATGAGCGGCCTCGAGCTCGCCGAGCGCATCCACGCCCGCGACAACACGCTTCCCGTGATCGTCATGACCGCCTACCCCTCGCTTGAGGCCTCGATCCGCACCGTCCGCAGCGGGGTTCTCGACTTCCTCGTCAAGCCCTTCGATTTGAAACAGATGGAGCTCAGTCTGCGGCGGGTGCTGCGGGAACGCGCCCTCTACACGGAAAACCTCCTGCTCAAGCAGGAGGTGCGCGCCAAGGAGCGCCTGGAGGCCCTGAACCGCGAGCTGCTCTCCAAGGTCGAAGAGCTGAACACCTTGAACCGCATCCTGACGGGACTCACGGCCGAGGCCTCCCCGGGCGGGGTCTTCCAGCGCACGGCGGAGATCGCCCGCGAGGCGGTCGGGGCCGACCAGGCGGTCTTTTACGTGCTTCCGGGGGCCGGCGAGGAGCCGGTTGCGCTCGCCGCCTCCCCGCCGTTCGAGGGACGCGAAGAGAGAATCCCCGCCGGTCTTCGGGAGGCGGCCGGAGCCGCGGCCGGAGAAGGCCGGGCGGTGCTGCACGCCGCCGCGCAAGGGGCCGGCGACCCCGCCCCGGTCTTCGCCTGCCGCGCGGCCACCCCGGTCTTCATCCGCGGCACCCTCTTCGGGGTCCTGGCGGCGGGGGTTCGCCCGGGGGGGCGGTCCTTCGACGGGAAGGATCTGGAGTACTTGGGCTTCACGGCGCGCACGGCGGCCGGGGCGATCGAAAACCTCGCCCTCTACGAGAACCTGCACGACAACCTTTTTGCGACCCTCTACGGCTTCGTCCATGCGCTCGAAGCGCGCGATCTCTACACGCGGCAGCATTCGAGCCGGGTCACGCGCATCGCCCTGGTGTTGGGCGAGACGATGGGTTGCAGCCGCGACGAGCTGAACGTGCTCCAGTTCGCCGGTCCGCTGCACGACATCGGCAAGATCGGCATCCGCGACGAAATCCTGCTCAAGCCGGGCCGGCTGACGAGCGAGGAGTTCGAAAAGATCAAGGAGCACCCCGTGATCGGCGCGAACATGCTGAGCCAGATCGGGCTCTGGGAGGAGGAGCGCCGGATCATCCGCTGCCACCACGAGCGTTTCGACGGCCGCGGCTACCCCGAGGGCCTGCGGGGCGAGGAGATCCCCTTTCTCGCCCGCTTGCTTTCCCTCGCCGACGCCTACGACGCCATGGCCTCGGACCGGGCCTACCGGCGGCGCATGGAGGAGGGGGCGATCCTCGAGATCATCCACGGGGAGGCGGGCGGCCAGTTCGACCCGGCGGTCGTCTGCGCCTTCGAGGCCGCCTGGCGGGA
>CALIUY010000052.1 GCA_938048455.1 uncultured Desulfobacterales bacterium
CAGCGCTTCGTCTTCTTCGATACCGAAACCTCCGGCGCCGACACGCGTTACGATCAGGTTTTGCAGTTCGCCGCCGTGGTGACCGACGCCGACTTCAACGAGATTGAGGCCGTCGACATCCGCTCCAAGCGTCTCCCCTACGTGCTGCCGCACCCAAAGGCCCTCGAAGTCACACGCATCAATCCGGCTGACTTGGAGCGGGCGGAGATGACGGCATTTGAGTTCGCCACCGACGTCTACCGCCGTCTCTCGGCCTGGGCGCCGGCGACCTTCACCGGGCAGAACATCTTGCGCTTTGACCGCGAGATCCTGCGCACAACTTTCTGGATGAACCTGCTCGATCCCTATGTTATGGGCTCGCGCGGATCACGCGAGCTCGACATCCTGCCGGTGATGCGCTTCATCCACACCGCCGATCCGACGGCGTTCCAAGTCCCGACTAACCCCGAGACTGGCCACTTCGTCTTCAAGCTAGATCGTGTCGCTCCCCTCAACGGCTTCGACGACGGTGGCAACGCCCACGACGCGCTTGTCGACGTCCGCGCCACGGTCTTCATGGCGAAGCTTGCCCGCGAGCGCCGCCCCGACCTCTTCGCCCTCGCGGTCGCCTGCGCCGAGCCCCAGCGCAATCAGCGCCTGCTCGCCAACCATCGGTTGCTTCATCACCTGATCTACTTTGGCGAGCCAAAGGTCCAGCAGATCACCAAGATTGCCGACCATCCGCAGAACCCGAAGCAGACCCTCTGTTTCGACCTCGCCTACGATCCGGTGCCGTTCTTCCAGATGCCAGCTGAGGAGATCAAGGACCGCTTGTTTGGCGCCGACACGCCGTTCCAGGTGATCAAAGCCAACGGCCAGCCAATCCTGATGCCCGCTGAGGTCGATGCGCTGCGGCCGACCGACCCGGTCGACCGCGAGATCCTAGTGCGGCGCCTCGACGCGATCCACAACAACCATGCCTTCCGCGAGGCCTGCGCAAAGGCGTTGCAGCTAAACACCAACTCCTTCGATAGGAGCCCCAACGTCGAGGAGCAGCTCTACAACGGGTTCCCTCCCTTCGCCGACAAGGAGCGCATGCGGGCCTGGCATAGGGCGCGATCGTGGTCGGAGCGGCACGAGATCGGCAAGACCTTCGAAGACCCGCGTCTGCGTCAGATCTCGACGCGCCTGGTCTATGTCAACGCCCCAGGCACCCTCACGCCAGCCTTCCGGGAACGGATCGAGGAGCAGATTCTTCGCACCCGCATCCTCGGCCCAGAGGACGCGCCCTGGACGACGCTCTCCAAAGCCGAGGCAAGCCTTGAGACCGTCGCGGATCCGGAGATGAAGACCGCGATCGGGACCTGGCTGAAGGATCTGCGCGCGAACACCGAGGCTCGCTTGCACCAGCTTGGGATCTTGCCCTCCGCCCGCGCTAACGCCTCTGCATCGGCAATCTCGGTCGCGCCAAAGACGCCCGAGCTCGACCGCTGATTCCCGTGACCTTCCAAGACGGCCCTCCCCTCCGTTTAGGAACGGGCCGTCTTTCCTCTTTGATCCGAACCTGCGCTAGGTCTCACTTCTCGATCATCTGGGCCGGCCGCCTGCCCGCCTTCTACGCCACCATGTCCTGATAGCCAAGACGGTAGCTTTTTCCCGCCTTTCCCCATACACGGCATCGGGCGCGAACGACCTTCCGCCCGACCGTCCGCGCCCGGAGACGTCCGATGAAACCCTTCATCCACGCCCGCCTCGCCGCCCGTCGCCATGGCGGCCACTGGAAAGACACCTTCGCGGTCCATCACTTCTTCGATCAGACAAAGGGTGTCTTCGCCGACATGCGCCACCGGGCGATGCTGCACAATGACCTTGGCATCGAGATCGCGCTGCAGGTCTTCGGTCCCGACATCGCCCTGACGGGGGGCGGAACGGTCGCCACCCTCCAGGTCTGCCATGAGCACCAGGTCGAGGACGTCGGCCGGACCGTGCCGCTCGCCGAGTGGTTGGAAGGGGCCGAGATCCATCCCCTTCTCCAGGCCCGGCGCCGCCTGCTCGCCTACCAGCGTTTCCGCGACAATCCGCTGGCGGCCTGCGTCCAGCGCTGGGGCGGGACAGAGGAGGCCTACGCACCCCTCGTTGCCTGGTTCGACCGTCCGGAGGTCCTGGCACCCCATAGCCCGTTGGCACCGGCGATGTTGCGCAACGCTTTCGGGATCATGCTCGCCGAGCAGGTCTTCGGCCCGGTGCTGGACGCGGGGAATGGACGGGCTACCTGCGTTCGCGACGTCGGAGAGGCTCTAACCCTAGCCCGCTTCGGCCTGATCCCCTCGCTCGAGACTGTGCTTTCCGGCCTCGACGTCCGCCCCTGGTTCTATGGCCAGCACGTGCCGCAGGACCTTGTGGATGCGGGCGAGGATGCCGCCACTGAAGCCCTCGACTGATCCATCCGTGCGCAACCTTGCGCAAGGAAAGATCTTCGGCGCCCTGCTCGAGGTCTCGCCGATGCCCGGCCTTCTCGGCTTTGCATTGCTGGCGGAGCGGGCCGAGGACGGCCTCTGAAAAGCCGCCGTCCGCGCTCGAGGAGAACTCACGGCGCGTTTCCTCGGAGGGTATCAGCCCGCGCCCTCGCCCCCCCATCCCCCTTCGGGACATGCCACTGGACTTCCGGGACGAGGGCGAGACCCATGCTACCGCCTTCCCGGTCCGCTTGTTACCTGCCGGACTCTATCTCGGAGAGAATCCTATCGTCTGGGTTGCGCGCCTCTGACGGTAACGAAGGATG
>CALIUY010000053.1 GCA_938048455.1 uncultured Desulfobacterales bacterium
AAACTCGAGCTCCCGCTCCTGGGTATTCTTGGTGCCGACCGCGAGCACCTCGACCCTGCGGTCCGGCCCGCGCCGGTAGTAAAGCCTTCCCTTGTAGCCGAACACCACCTCGAGCACGGTCTCGCGGTTTTTCTTGCCGAAGACCTTGCGCTTCACGGTGACAAGTTCGGGGGCGGCGTTCAGCTGGTGGATCACCTCCTCGGCCTTGAGCCGCAACTCCTCGGTGAGCTCTACCATTCCCTGGACGGCGCGCTCGTTTACGGTCAGGTTCTTGTAGAGCGTGGCAAGTCTGCGCCGAATCGCTTCCTCGGCCTTGAGCCGCGCCTTTTCTTCGCGGCGCTGCCCGCGGTCGAGCCCGGCGAGCGTCTCTTTGAGGGCCTCGATTTCCTCCTGCTGCTTCTCCTGCCGTTCGAGGTGCGCGGCAAGTTTTCGCTCCAACTCCTCGATCTCGCGGATGAAATCATCTTCGTTGCGCTCGGCCCTGAGCCGCTCGCTTCGCACGCGTTCCTCGAGCGCGCGGGTCTCGGCCGCAAGCGCCTCGCGCTCGCGCTCGACCGCCGCAAGCCGCGCACTCGTCTCCTCCTGGAGTGCGGAGAGCCGCTCGGTTTCGCGGCGCCGCGCCTCTTCCTCGGTCCGGCTGCGAAGCGCCGCCCGGCGGTAGTGCGCCAGAAGAACCGCAAGCGCCAGGGCGACGTAAAAGGCAAGAATGGAGTTGGAAAGCAGCCGGTTGTGCTCGAGCCGAGCTTGGACGGCGACCTCGAGCCCCTCCTCGAGCAGACGGAAGTTTTCCTGGGCGATCTGGAGCGGTGTTGCGCTTTCCCCGGCCGCACCCTCCTCTTCGAAGGGCGCGGGATAAAGTTTCTTTCCGCCTGCCGTGCGGAGGATGATCCGCACGTCGACCCCCAGACGCCCCCAGAAAAGGTTCCCCAGGTAACGCTCGATGTTGGCCCGCACCGCCGTCTGGAGCCTCAGGCTTCCCTCGAGCACCGGCCGGGTATCCTCGAGCAGGTTCTGCTCGACCCCGCGGCGGATCCCGCGGGAAAGAAACACTTCGAGGACGGCCACCGTTCCGAGGTAGAGAAGCGGCGGCAAAAGGATGCAGCAGGCGAGAATGCGGATCGAGAAATGACGCATCCCGCTTCCGGTCACCGGATCTCGGCCAGCACCCTTCGGGCCTCCTCGGCTTCGGGGAACTCTTTGCCCAGTCGGATCGCGCGTTCGAGCTCGCTTTTGGCCTTCACGGCATCCCCCCGTTTGAGATAGGCCAGGCCCAGGTGATAGGCGACCGTGGGGTTGTCGGGCGTCTTCGCCGCGGCGTCGCGAAGCTCCGCCACCGCCGAATCGTAGAGGCCCTTGCGGTAGTAGACCCAGCCCAGGGTGTCCAAGATGCTCGCCTCCCCGGGCATCTCTTCCTTGGCGATCTTCGCCAGTTTGAGCGCTTCGTCCAGGTCGCGGTTGGCCTCGGCCAGAATATAGGCGAGGTTGTTGGCGGCCGGCGCAAAACGCGGCTCGATCTCGAGCGCCCGCCGGTAATGCTTCTCGGAGAGATCATGGCGGCCCTGGATGTCGTGGATCACCCCGATCATCATGTGCGGGGCCGCCTGCCGGGGGTTCTGCGCGATGGCGGCCTCGAACTGGGCGATCGCCTTGTCGGCCTGCTTTTCCCGCAGATAGAGGCCGGCCAGGGCGTAGTAAGGCTGAAGAAAAGAGGGGTTCGTGTCGATCGCCTTCTTCCAGGCCTGCTCGGCGCGGCGGGGCTCGCCTGCGGCGAGGTGAAGGTTTCCCTGGATCTCGTAAACCACGGCTTCGGCGGCGGGGTCGCCTGCGATCCGCGCAAGATGTCGCTCACAACGGGCGATGGCCTTTGCCGGCTCTCGAAGCGCAAGATGGGCTCCGGCCAGCCCCGCGAGCGCCTCGAGCATCCGCGGCTCGGCCTCGAGCACGTTTTCGAAGCGCTCGATCGCCTCGCGCTCCTTGCCCTCGGTGCGGGCGAGTTGTCCCAAGCGCAGCTGGGCGGCGATGTTTCCCGGATCGCGCGAGAGAACCCCTTCGAAGACCTTTTTCGCCTCGGCGCTTTTCTGCTGCAGGGCGAGCGTGTTTCCCAGCATGAGCCGGGCGGCCGTGCTGTCGGGCTCGATCTTGAGCGCCGCTTCGACCTCCTTCTGCGCCCGGGCGTAGTCCCGCTCGGAAAGCGCGATCTCCGCCAGCAGCATGCGTGTCCTCAAGTTCGAGGGCTCAAGCTCTGCCGCGCGGGCGAGCGCGGCGGAGGCGAGGCGGATCTCGCCGCGTCCGAAGAGGGCGAGACCGCTGAAATAGTGCAGCCTCGCCGAATTGGGCTCATCGCGCAGAAGCTGCGTCAGCAGATCCCCCGCCGCGGCGAACTCCCGGCGGGCGACCAGGATCTCGGCCTTGAGCTGGCGCATCGGAAAGTGGTTGGGGTTTTTCTCGAGCACCCGGAGCACCTCGCGTTCGGCCGGCTCGATCTCCCCGCGGCCGAGCAAATAGCGCGCCCGGGCATGAGAGATTCCCGGGTTCTCCGGCTCGCGGGCGGCCGCCTCGTCGTAAAAAGCCAGGGCCTTTTCGTGCTTGCCGTTGGCGCCGTAGTAGGCCGCCGCAGCCAGGGGAGCGCGGGCGCTTTTCGCGTCGGCCGCGACGGCGCGGCGGAAAGCCTCCTCGGCCTCGGCCGCGCGGTTTCTTCCGGCGAAAAACTGGGCCATGGCCAGCAGCAGATCGGGGTTCTGCGGCTGCTCCGCGACCAAGGCGCGGATTTCCCTTTCGGCTTCTTCGAATTTTCCCTGCGCGGCATGAAGGGAAAAGAGGGCCATGCGCACGTTCAACGACTCCGGCACGGAGCCGGCGGCTTTCCGCAGCACGGTCTCGGCCTCGGCCTGCTTTCCCTGCTGGACGAGCAACCGCGCCAGTCCCAAATACCCGCGGCTTTCGCGGCCGTCGAGCTCGATCACGCGGCGGAAGCTCGCCGCGGCATCGGCATGTTTTCCCTCCTCGGCCTGGAGGGTCGCCAGCAGCAAAAGCGCCTCGATGTTTTGCGGCTCGCGGGCGAGCACTTCGTCCAGGTGCCCTCGGGCCTCGGCCGCTTTCCGGCCGAGCGCCAAAAACGTCGCCAGCTTGAGCCGGGCCGCCGTATTCTGGGGCTCGACTTCCACGACCGCCGCGTAGGAACGAAACGCCGTCTGGGCGTCGCCGAGCTTGAGGCTCGTCTCGGCGAGCAGAAGCTGCGCCTCGACGAAGCGCGGGTCGATCTTGACCGCGTTTTTGAGCTCGATCAGGGCGGACTTGTGCTCGCCTTTCTCGGCATAGGTTTTCGCTTTGGAAAGATGATCGCGTTTTTTCTGCTCATCCGAAGAACAGCCGGAGGCCGTAAGGAACAGGGCGAGCGGCACCACCATCAGGATTTTCCAACCCTTCATGAAACCTCCCTGGGTGCAGGACGTCCCGGGCGGGACCCGGTAAGGCCCCGGCCGGCTCCTGCTTCGATTTCGCCGGCGGCGGTTTGCAAGCGAACCGCCGATGAGGGTGACTTTGGGGGCCGCCCGCTGCGGAGAACCGCAGCGAGCATCCGGCCCAACTCATGCAAATCGGCCGGTTTGGTGAGCGTCCCCCGGGCGATCGCCTCTCCCGTTTCTTCTTCCGGGTTTTCAAGGCCGGGCTCGCAGCCGGTAAAAAGGACGATCCGGGCCTCGGGATCGATCTCGAGGATCCGCCTCCCGCATTCGATCCCCCCCATGCCCGGCATGTTGACGTCGAGAATCACCAGATCCGGCTTGCAGGAACGGAAAAGCCGCAGGGCCTCTTCGGCGCTGGCGGTACAGAGCGGCCGGTAGTTCAGCGTTCGCAGCAGCCCCTCCATGGCGTGCAGGATCTCCTCCTCGTCGTCCACGAACAACACCGTCTCCCCCCGTCCGCGGGCGAAATCCCCGGCCTTCGTCCTTTCCTGGGGTTTCGCGGCCGCCGCGCGCGGCAGAAGGATGCGGAACACGGTCCCGCTGCCGGCCCGGGACTCGACATGAATCCTTCCGTCATGGCTCTTGATGATGCCGTAGGCCGTCGAAAGGCCCAACCCCGTTCCCTGGCCGACCGGCTTGGTGGTGAAAAAGGGGTCGAAGCATTTCTCCAGCGTCTCGGCGTCCATGCCGCAGCCCGTGTCCGAAACCGTGAGCAAAACCGATTCGCCCTCGACCCCGGCCTCGACCCGCAGGGTTCCTCCCGCCGGCATGGCATCCCGGGCGTTGGTGAGAAGGTTCATCAGCACCTGGCTCAAGCCGGTCGCATCGCCCAGGACCGGAAGCGCATCGGATATCCGCGCCTCGATACGGATCCGGGAGTCGAAGGAGCCCTCGGCGATGGCGAGCGCCTCGCGGATCACGGGGACGAGGTCGAGCGGCTGGAACTCGCGGCGGATCTCCTTGCGCGAAAAGTGGAGCAGCCCGTCCACCAGGCGCGCCCCGCGCTTCACCGAAGAGTGAATGCGTGCGGCGATCTCCTGGAGCTCCGGCCGATCCTGATGGTTGAGCTGGATCAGCTGGCTGTTCACCAGGATCTCGGTCAGGGTGTTGCGGAAATTGTGGGCGACTCCGGCCGCGATGGTGCCGAGCGCCTCCATTTTCTGGATGTGCTGGATCTGGCTCTCCAGGCGGCGGCGCTCGGTCACGTCGGCGATCATCCAGATGGCGGTCTCCTCGTCCCCTTTGACGGGAAGCTTCTTCACGAGGAGTTCGCGGCCGTGCACTTCAAGCGGTCGCCCCGGCTCGGTTTCGGCGGGCAGATGGGAGGGCGTGCGGGAGAGGACCTCGATCCTATCCCGGACATCGGAGGGGAAAAGATCGGTCGGGCAGGCCGTGAGCATTCGTCGCACCGGAAGACCCAGCATCTGCACCGCGGCGGC
>CALIUY010000054.1 GCA_938048455.1 uncultured Desulfobacterales bacterium
TTCACCCTGATCGAGATCATGGTGGTGATCATCATTCTGGGGATTCTGGCGATGTACGTCGCCCCCAAGCTGATGGGCCGACCCGAGGAGGCCAAGCAGGTCCGCGCGCGCATGGACATCCAGGCCCTGGAGACCGCGCTCAAGCTCTACAAGCTCGACAACGGGGTCTACCCTTCGACCGAACAGGGGCTGCAGGCGCTGGTGCAGCGGCCGGAGACGGGGGTGATCCCGAAGAAGTGGCGGGCGGGGGGATATCTCGAGAAGGGCAAGGTGCCCAAGGATCCCTGGGGCAACGACTACATCTACATCAGCCCGGGCCTGAAGGGCGATTTCGACCTCCTCTCCTACGGCGCGGACGGGGTGCCCGGCGGGGAAAACGAAAACCGCGACATCACCAACTCGGACACGGATTGATGGCCAGAGCCGCGGGGGGATACACGCTTTTGGAGCTGATCGTCGTCGTCGCCCTGATGGGGATCGTGTTGCTCACCGCTCTGCCGCGCCTTGAGGGCTTCCTCGTCGAGGACGGCCGGAAGACCGAGCGTTTTCTGCTCGCCGCCCTTCAGACCGCGCGCGAGGAGGCGCAGCGCACGCAGCGCACGCGCAGCGTGCATTTCGACCTCGAGACCGGCCTCCTCTGGGAGACCGTGCATCCGCCGCGCGAGAAGGAGCCCGAGACGGGGCTGCTCGCCCCCCGCGTCCCCCCCGGGGGGGGACGAATCCTGGCGGTCGAGTTCCCGCGGCGCGGGCGCGTGACCCACGGGCGGGCCGAAATCCGCTTCTTTCCCGACGGGACGAGCGATCGAGCCCTGATCCATGTTTCCCGGAACGAACAGGCGACCTCGCTTCTGGTGGAGACCTTCCTCTCCCGGCTGAAATCCTTCGATGGGCTCGTCGGCTTCGACGACCCCCGGTTGTGAGCCGCCGCGCATGAATCCGCGCCGGACCCCCAAGGCCCTCGCGGCCGACTCCCCAATTCTCCGCCACGGCGCGGATCCGGGCTTTACGCTGCTTGAGGTCCTGGTGGCGCTGGGAATTCTGGGGATCGTGCTCCTTGCCGTCTTCCGCCTTCAGGCCCAGGCCCTCTCCATGAATCTGGAAAGCCGCTTCTATACGCTTGCCCCGCATCTCGCCCGCAGCGTCTTGATCCGGCTCGAGCAGGAGAAGGATCTGCCGCTTGCCGGCCGCGAGGGCGACTTCGGAAGCGAGTTTCCGGGTTACCGCTGGAAGGTCACCGTCGAGCCCCACGCCTCGCGCGCCCTCGGAGCGGAGATCTCCTCCGACCTGCGGCGGATCGAGGTCCGGGTCCACCTGGAGGGGGAGCGGTTCAGCTACGGCTTCCGTACCTACCGTTTTTTGCGGGAGTAGGCGGCCCATGACCCCGCGTTCCCGCTCCACCGCCCCCTTCCCCGCCCGGCCGAACGCCGCCCGCCACGGCAGCCGGGGGTTCACGCTGCTCGAAGTCCTGGTGACACTCGCCATCCTCGCCGTGGTGCTGACGACCGTGCTCGCCTCCTTGCGCCTGGCCTTCTTCAACGCCCAGACGGCGGAAGAGGCCGGCGCCCGCTTCGATGCCGCCCGCGCGGCGCTCTTGCGCATCAGCCGCGATCTCGAAAACACGGTCATCCTCGAGCCCCCCCTCTACCGGCCGCCCGCCGCGCTCGACCCGCCGCCGGAGCCCTTCCGCTTTCACGGCACGACCGATTTTGAAGGTGGCACGCGAATTGCTAAACTGAGGTTTGCGAGTCGCGCTCACCTCCCCCTCGAGGGGGAGCGCCCGGAGGGCGTGGCCGAGATCGTCTACTACCTCCGGCCGGCGCCCGACGGGAGCGGCTTGAGGCTCAAACGCGCCGAAAACCGGTTTCCCTTCCCGGCTTTCGAGGAGCGGCCGGCCGATCCCGTGCTCTGCGAGGCCGTCAAATCTCTGGCGTTCGAGTACGTGGATGCGGAGGGTCGCACCTTCGACACCTGGGACTCGGAATCGGAGCGCTTCCGTTTCGCGACCCCCCAACGGGTCACCGTGAAGCTCGAACTGGGAGCCGGGGCGGAGGGGCTTCCCTTTACGACCACGGTCGCCCTTCCCCGGGTGCGGAGGCCCGCAGGCGGATGAAGAAGATCGCCTCCGAAGTCATGCTCGGCTCGCGCCGCGGTGTGGCGCTGGTGGTCACCCTGGCGGTGACCGTGCTCCTGGTCGCCGGCGCGCTCGAGTTCAACCGCCGCGCGCGAGGCGACCTCATCGGAAGCGCGGTCGCGCGCGACCGCATCGGGCTCACCGAAATGGCGGCCGCCGGGATCCAGATCGCCATGGCGATCCTGGCCAAGGACAAGGTGGACACCGACACCGACACCCCTCTCGACGATTGGGCCGATCCCGCCGCGGTCGCCTCCGTGCTCGAGGAGTTCCCCTTCGAGGAAGGAGAGCTTGCCGTCGTGATCGAGGACGAGCTCGGCCGGATCCAGGTCAACGCCCTCGTCGACTACCCCGAGGGGCGGCAGTTCAACGAGGCGCAGCGCAGCCTTTGGGAGCGGTTCCTGCAATACTTCGTCGACCGGGGCCGGGGCGTGATGGAGTTCCGCGGCGACAGCGAACCCGAGGCCATCCTCAACTCCCTCAAGGACTGGCTTGACCGCGGCGACGACGAGGCGATCAGCGGGCTGAGCGGGGCCGAAAGCGCCTACTATCTCGCGAAGCAGCCGCCCTACCCTGCGGCGAACGGCCCGTTCACCGACGTGGCGGAGCTGTTGCGCGTCAAGGGAATCACGCCGGCGATCTACTTCGGCACCCCCGAGCTGCCCGGGATTTCCCGCTATCTCACCGTGCACGGCCTGGCGCCGGGCGAGGGGAGCGGATTCCGCTTTCCCGGCCGCATCAACATCACGACCGCCGCGCCGCCGGTGATCTTCGCGCTGCTTCCGGCGGAGAACCCGGATCTCGTGAAGCTCGTCGACGAGATCCGCCGTGAGATCGCCGCGGGCAAACAAACGATTGACTTCCGGCAGACGGATTGGTTGAATCGCCTTCCGGGCCTTGCCGACCTCAAGCTCGACTCCCGGCTGATCACGCTGACCAGCGACCTCTTCCGGGTCCAGGCCACGGCACGGAAGCACGAGACCGCCACCACGATTACGGCCGTGTTGGAGCGCACCCAGGCCCCGAAGACGGGCCGCTGGACCTGCCGGGTCTTGAGCTGGCAGGTGCAATGACCCCGGCAAGACCATGAGCCGCAACGTTCTGGGAATCGATCTGCAGGAAACCGGCCTCGAGGCGGTCCTCGTCAAAAGCGGCCTCAGGGAAACGCATCTGCGGGGCGCCTGCAGCGTCCCCCTGGACGGCGGGACCGGGGAGGAGGAGGGCGCCCTTCGGGCCGCCCTCGAAGAGGTGCTTTCCTTGCCCTCCGCGCGCGAGGCCGATTGCGCGGTTTCCCTTCCGGCCGATTGGTTCTTCCTGCGCACGCTCGCCGTCCCCTTTTCCAGCCCCAAGAAGATCCGTCTGGTCTTGCCCTACGAGCTCGAGCCCGATCTGCCGCTTCCGGCCGAGGCCCTCGCCTTTTCCTTCACCCCGATCGGCCCGGACGCCGAAGCGGGAAAAACCCAGGTTCTGGCGGCGGCGATCGAAAAAAGCCGGCTCGAGGCCGTGACCGGCGCGCTCGCCGCCGTGGGGCTCGAGCCCGCCTGCCTCACGCTGAGCGGCTTTGCGCTCGCGCTGTGGGCGGCGCAATCCGGGCAGCTTCCGCCGCGCTTCTTCCACCTCCAGGTCGAAAGCCGCTTCGCCGTCCTCTACCTCGTGCAGGAAGGGCGCATCCGCCTGGGGCGCTCCTTTCCTCTGCCGCAAGCGGCGGCGGAGCGCGAGGCGGTCCTGCTGCGGCAGATCCGTCTGACCCGGGGGATGCTGGGGGAAGCCGCCGAGGAAGACGCCGCCCCCGAGACCCTCCTGCTTTCCGGCGCGGGCGCCGCGGCCCTCGATCCCGTGCGCCTGGCCGAAGGAGCCTCCCTGGCCGTGCGCGGGATCGACGTGCGCGCCGCAAGCGGGATCGCCGGTGAACAGCAGACCGACGCCTCCTCCGGGGATCCGTTCCGCCGCAACGGCGCGCTCGCGCTGGCACTCGCGGAGATCGAAAACCTGCGCCGCCTGAGCTTCAGCCGCGGCGGGCTTCCCGGCCGGCGGATTCTCACGCGTCACCGCGGGCCCCTCCTGCGCACGGCGGCGCTCGCGGCCGCCGCGCTCCTCTTGGGGATCGGGCAGGCGGCGGTGGAGACCACGCTTCTGCAGCGCCGCGCGGCCGAGCTCGACCGCCGCATGGCGGCCGTCTTCCGCGAAGCGTTTCCCGAGGCGCGGGCGACGGTCGAGCCGTATCTGCAGATGCGCGCGGGCCTGCAGGAGCTGAAGAAGTCCGCCACCTCCGCCTCCGGGCCGGCAAACCATCGCAGCATCGATCTTCTGAAGCGGCTGAGCGAGGCGGTGCCGACGGAAATCCCGGTCGTCATCGAACGGCTGGTGCTCGGAGCCGAGGGCATTCTCGTGACGGGGACGACCGCCGGGTTCCAGGAGGTGGAAGCGATCAAGGACCGGCTCGAACGCACGGCCGCTTTCCGCGCCGTCACCATCGGCGCCGCAAACCTCGACCGCGGCGGAAAAGAGGTGAACTTCCAGCTCAAGGTGGATCTTTAGTCCATGATCGCCTCCCTCGTGCAGCGCTTGCCCTTCGGCCGGATCAGCGGCCGCGAAAAGCTCATGATCGCGGGCGGAGCGCTTGTGCTGCTTGCGGCCCTGGCAATCCAGCTCGGCATCGCCCCGCTTTTCGAGCGGCGCGCCCGGCTGCGCCAGGCGGTGGCCGCCAAGGAGTCGCAGCTTTCCGAGATGCAGCGCATGAAGGCCGAGCTGGAGGGGATCCGCGGGCAGGCGCAACGCACCGAGCAGCGTTTCGCGCGACGCGAAAAGGGCTTCACGCTCTTCGGTTTTCTCGACCAGCTGGCCGGCCAGACCCAGGTGAAGGAACGAGTCACCACGATGCGGCCCTCCAAAATCGAGCAGAAAAACAGCCCTCTCAAGCTTTCGCGCGTGGAGATGAAGCTCGAAGGCGTGACCCTCGAACAGCTGACCCGCTTCCTCGTCGGGGTCGAGACCTCGCGCTACGAGACCGTCGTGAGCAAGCTTTCGGTCTCGCGGCGGGACAAGACCGACGGGCTGCTTGACGCCGTCCTGCAGGTGGAGACCTTCGAACCATGATCCGCGGCCTCCGGCGCTCCCGACTTTTGTGGGCGGTGTACGTCGCGACGGCGACGGCGGCCTGCCTGGTGATCGCCTTTCCCGGCCGGGAGCTCGCCTCCTACGCGGCCGCGCGCCTCCGCGCGGATCTGCCCGGTCTCGAGGTGAGCCTGGCCGCCGTGCGACCGACCTTTCCGCCGGGGATCGCCCTCGAAGGGTTGCAGCTCGCCGCGGGCGACCGACCGCTCGCCCGCTTCGAGCGGCTCGAGGTGCGCCCGGAGTGGATGACGCTCTTCGGCTCCCGAACAACGTGGCGTTTCACGGCACGCATGGGCGCGGGGACTCTTCACGGGCGGACCCAGGCCCCGGCCGCTCCGAACGGCGCCTTCGACGGCATCCGGCTGGAAGAGATCCCGGCCCTGGGGAACCTCGCCGTCGGCCGGATGGCCGGACGGCTGGACGGCCGCTTCGGACCGACCGAGGCGGGGGGACTGGGCGTTTCCCTCCGCTTGGCGGACGGACGGCTCGAGACCGCCGTTCCCCTCTTGCGGCAGGAGCGCTTTCTCTTTCCCTCGGGAACGGCCGAGCTGACTTGGCAGGCGGGGCTTCTGCTCGTGCGCAACGGCCGCATCCGCGGCAACGAGGTCGACCTCGAGCTTTCGGGCTCGATCCGCCTCGGCCCCGCGGCGGGCGAGGGGACGGTCGACCTCTCGGGCCGAATCCTGCCCCACGCGGGGTTCGTCTCCCGTGCGGGGGAGGATTTCCCGGCCGCGCTGCTCCGGCGGCGCGGCGGGATTCCCTTCCGGGTGAGCGGGCCTTTTTCCGCACCGGAGATCTCCTGGAGCGGCGGAGGGGCGGGAGCATGATCGCACGCCTTTTCACCGTCCTTCAGGCGCTGCTCGCCGCCGGCGTCATCTACGCCGCCGTCTCGCTCTTCTACACCCTCGTCCTCTCCCGGCTGGAGCCGGTCGAGCCCGCACCGCCGGCCTCCCCGCCGTCTGCGGCCGGGGCGGAGGAAGGCCGGCCGCGGCCGGGGGACTACCAGGCGATCGTCGAGCGCAACCTCTTCAACTCCCGCCGCGGGGGGGCGTCGGAAACCGCAAGCCGAGAACCGGAGGTCGATCTCGAAAAGCTGAAACCGACCGAGCTCAAGCTGCGGCTCTGGGGGACCGGCGTCGGAAGCGACGGTCGCACGTACGCGGTGATCGAAGATGCGAAGACGCGCGAACAGGCCCTCTTCCGTCCGGGGGATACGGTGCAGAACGCCGCGGTCAAACGCATCTTCCGCGGCCGCGTCGTGCTGAACGTGGCCGGACGCGACGAGGTCCTCGCCCAGGAGGAACCGGGGGGGAGCGCCCGCGCCGCGGCCCCGGGGACGGCGGCCGCCCGCGCGGAGGCTTCGGCCCCCGTCCAGCCGCCCGGGCCGGCGGAGACCGTGGAGCGGATTTCGGTCAGCTCGGCGCAGGCGGAGGAGGCCATGGCGAACCTGGGCGATCTGCTCAACCAGGCCACCTTTCGCCCCCACATCGAGGACGGAAAACCGGCCGGCATCTCGATCACCGGCATCAAGCCGGATGCGATCTTCCGCAAGCTCAGGCTGCGCAACGGCGACATCATCACCGGGGTGAACGGCCGCAGCATCGCCACCGTGGACGACGCCCTGAACGTCTTCAACAGCCTGTCGATGGACGGTCCCATCCAGGTGCAGATCAAACGCCGGGGACAGGAGCAGACCCTTGAATACCGCCTCGACTGATCCCGCCGCCCGCCGCTTCGGCCGGCCGCGTCGCGCCCTCTTCGCCGCGCTCCTCGCGGCGGTCCTTTTTCTCCCCCTCCCCGCCTCGGCCCAGACGGCGGGGGCCGCCGCGAAGCCGCCCCCCGATCAGTTCATCTCGATCGACTTCAACAACGTCGACATCCAGCTCTTCATCAAGTTCATGAGCGAGCTCACGGGAACGAATTTCGTCGTCGATCCCAACGTGCGCGGCAAGGTGACGATCATCTCGCCCTCGCGCATCTCGCTGGACGAGGCCTACCGGGTTTTCGAGTCGGTCCTCGAGGTGAACGGCTACACGACGGTGAAAGCCGGGGAGGTCGTGAAGATCATCCCCGCCCCCGAGGCCCGGGCGAAGAACATCCAGACGCTCCTCGAGATGGAGAAGGCCTCCCCGGAAGACCGCATCGTCACCCAGCTCATCCCCCTGCGCTACGCCGACCCGGAGGAGATCAAGCGCACCTTCACGCCGCTGGTCTCCAAAAACAGCGTGATCCTGGGCTACGCGCCGGCGAACACGGTGATCATCACCGATGTGCAGTCGAACATCCAGCGGCTGCTGAAAATCATCCGGCAGATCGACCGCCCCGGGGCGGGACAGCAGATCTCGGTCATCCCGCTGCAGTACGCCGACGCCGCCAAGCTCTCGACGATGCTGGGCAATCTCTTCAAGCCGACCGCCGTCCGACCGCCGCAGGCGGCGACGTTCGAGAAGGTGCCGGTGATCGTCGCCGACGAACGCACCAACGCGCTCGTCGTTCTCGCCAGCGAAGTCGACACCCTGCGCATCAAGCAGCTGATCGGGCTGATCGACAAGGAGACCCCGCGCGGCAAGGGACGGATCAACGTCTACTACTGCGAGCACGCCAACGCCGAGGACCTGGCGAAGGTCCTCGCGGAGATCCCCTCCGCCCCGACCGGCGGCGCCGCCGGGGCGGCCCCCGCCGCGGCCGGGCAGCCGACCGCCGCCCGGGGGCCCGTCACCGCGGTCATGATGGGCAAAGTCCAGATCATGGCCGACAAGGCGACCAACAGCTTGATCATCATCGCCGACAAGGAGGACTACGACGTCGTCGAGGGGGTGATCCGCAAGCTCGACATCCCGCGCTCCATGGTCTACATCGAATCGCTCATCATGGAGGTGAACGCGACGAAGAGCCTGGATCTCGGCGTCCAATGGCAGCTCTTCGACCGCACCGACGTGAACGACGAAAGAGTGGTCTACGGCGGCCGCTTCGGCGCCACCGCCGGGCCGTTGAATCCGACGACCGCTCTCGGAGCGGGCCTGGCCGTCGGGGTGCTGACCGAGCCGTTCCGCTTCGGCGGGATCACGCTCTCGAACATTTCGGCGATCATCAACGCCGTCAAGCGCGACGACAACTTCCGCATTCTCTCGACCCCGCAGATTTTGACCACCGACAACGAGGAGGCGCGGATCACGGTCGGCGAAAACCGTCCCTTTCAGACGCGCGCCACAACCGACGTCTCGGGCGGCACCTACGAGTCCTACGAGTACCGCGACGTGGGCAAGATCTTGAAGATCACCCCGCATGTCAGCGAGGGCCGCAACGTCCGGCTCAAGCTCTCCCTCGAGGTGACGAGCCTCGACCGGTTGGCGACGGCGGCGACGACTGCAACCCGGCCGGTCACCCAGAAGCGCACGATCGAGACCACGGTTCTCGTCCGGGACAGCCACACGGTCGTGATCGGAGGACTGATCGACGACAACCGCAGCGAAAACGAGACCAAGGTCCCGGGGCTGGGGGACATCCCGATCCTCGGCTGGCTCTTCCGCAACACGAGCGACGCGAAACAGCGCACCAACCTCTATGTCTTCCTCACCCCGCGGGTGATCAAAAGCCCCGAGGAGGCGGACAAACTGCTTTCGGAGAAGAAAGGCCCGCTGCCGCCGACCTCCGTCCCCGAGGAGGTCTTCCGCGGCGGCGAGATCAAGCTCTACCGCGAGGCCGACCCCAACCCATGACGCCCTGGAGCGAATGGCTGATCCGCCGCTTCGGCCTGCCCGCCGAAACGGTCGCCGCCGCGGAGACGCAACGGCGCGAAAGGGGCGGGCGGCTCGAGGAGATCCTGCTGCAGCAGCGGGTGCTGACCGAGGAGCAGCTTCTCGAGGCGACCGCCGAGCGGCTGGGGGTCGATTTCTGGCCGCGGCTTCCCGCGCGGGGAATCGACCCTTCGCTCGCCTCCCGCGTGCCGATCGGCTTTCTCAAGAAGCACGGCCTCGTTCCCCTGCGCTTCGAGACCCCCGTGGCTCCCCCCGAGTGCGGCCTCAGCTCTTCCGAAGCCGAGGGGTCGGCCTGCCCGGCCGGCTGCGTCATCGCGCTGCGCGACCTCCAGGAACTTCCCGCGCTCGACGACCTCGTGCGCCTGCTCGGCCTCTGCGACTACAAGCTCGTCCTCTCCACCCGCGAAGCCATTCTCGCGGCGATCCATGCGCAGTTCGATCTTTCCCGCGATTCGGCCGAGCAGCTCGTCCAGAATCTCGAGGAAAACGGGACGACGATCTTGAGCGAGATCGAGGAGACGGCCGATCTGCTCGAGGATGCGAGCGATGCGCCGGTCATCAAGCTCGTCAACCACATCATTTCGCAGTCGGTCAAGGCGCGCGCCTCGGACATCCACTTCGAGCCCTACCAGAACAGCTTCACGGTGCGCTACCGCGTGGACGGGATCCTCTACGACCTGCTCACCCCGCCCAAGTGGATTCAGCCGGCGCTCATCTCGCGCGTCAAGGTCATGGCCAAGATGAACATCGCCGAGAAACGGCTCCCCCAGGACGGACGTTTCGACGTGCGCGTGGGCGACCAGGACATCGACGTGCGCGTCTCCACCGTGCCCACGGCCTTCGGCGAGCGACTGGTGCTGCGGCTGCTCAACAAGTCGGGCTCGCTTTTGCAGATCACCGAGCTCGGCCTCTCGGCCGCGCGGCTCGAAACCCTCCGCCGGCTTTCCGCGCAACCGAACGGCATCGTCCTCGTCACCGGCCCGACCGGCAGCGGCAAGACGACGACCCTCTATGCGATTTTGCAGTCGATCAACCAGCCCGGGATCAACATCATCACCATCGAGGATCCGATCGAATACCAGATCAAGGGGATCAGCCAGATCCAGGTCAACCCCAAGATCGACCTCACCTTCGCCCGCGGTCTGCGCTCGATCGTCCGCCAGGACCCGGACGTGATCCTGATCGGCGAGATCCGCGACAAGGAGACGGCCGACATCGCCGTGCAGTCGGCGCTGACCGGACACCTCGTCTTCTCGACCCTGCACACGAACGACTCGCCGAGCGCGATCACCCGCCTGGTGGACATCGGGGTCGAGCCCTTTCTCATCTCCTCCTCGGTCCTGGCCGTTCTCGCCCAGCGGCTGGTCCGGGTGCTGTGCACGGACTGCAAGCAGCCCTACGCCCCGCGCACCGTGTACCTCCAGAGCATCGGGCTGCGCCCCGAGCGCTTCGCGGAACGCTCGATCTTCAAGGCCGTGGGTTGCGAGAAGTGCTTCCAGACCGGCTACCGCGGCCGCATCGGCATCTTCGAGATCATGCAGATGAGCGAGGAGCTGAAGAGCCTGATCATCCAGACCTACGACGCCAACCGCATCAAGGCGCTCGCCGTCCAGGAAGGGATGGTCACCTTGCGGGAGGACGGGATCGAAAAAGTCCTCGAGGGACAGACCACCCTCGAGGAGGTCCTGCGGGTGACTCAGGGCTGAACCCGGCCTTCGCGTTCAACCCAACTCCCGCGCCAGCCGCTCGTAGCTCTCCGCCTCCCCCGGCCGGCCGCGCTTGCGGCACCCTGACGCGTAGATCCGGCACTTGCGCCGGAGCACGGCCCGGGCGGCCGCCCGCCGGTCGGGCTCGAGCCCCCCCGCGCGCAGAATCTTTTCGATGGCGCGGATGCGGAAGCGGTCGAGGCCCCAGCCGCGCGAGAGCTGGTCCTTGTGCCCGCCGCGCTTTACGACGGCGGGCTCGGGAAGAAGGAAGACGGGGTGGCGCAGGCTCACCCGCAGCCAGAGGTCGTAGTCCTCGCAGGCGGGAAGGGATTCGTCGAAGAGGCCCACCTCTTCGAAAAGGGAGCGCCGCACCATGACCGCCGAGGGGCTGACGAGACAGAGCTCGAGGGAGGGCTCGAAGATCCAGCCCGAGAGCTTGCGGTGCCGTCGGCCCGGGTTGACGCGACGGCCGTTTCGCACCCAGATCTCTTCCGTCTGGCAGATCCGCGCCTCGGGGTGCGCCGCAAAGAAGGCGACCTGGAGGGCGAGCTTTTCGGGAAGCCAGAGGTCATCGGAGTCGAGAAAGGCGACCAGGGGGGATCGGCAGGCCGCGATCCCCGCATTCCGTGCCGCGCTCACGCCGCGGTTCTCGCGGCGGATCATGCGGATCTTTCCTGCGTAGCGCGAAAGAAGCTCCGCCGTTCCGTCGTTTGAGCCGTCGTCCACCACGATCAGTTCGAAATCGCGATACGTCTGCGCGAGGACCGAATCCACGGCCTCGGCGAGACACCAGGCGCGGTTGAAGGTGGGCAGGATCACGGCGACGGAAGGAACGCTCGGGGCCACCACAGGGATTTTCTCCTCAGGCCGTCGCTTCGATTTCGCGCGCTTTCGCCTCGAGGCGCTTGGCGGACACGGGAAAGGCCGTTTTCAGCTCCTGGGCGAAGAGCGACAGCTTGTACTCCTCGATCATCCAGAAGAGCTCCTCCAGCAGCCGGCTCTTCGCCGCCGAGGGCCGCGGACCCGCGCGGCGCTCGAGTTCCTCGAGCCGACCCGTCCAGGCCGCGGCTTCCTTCGCCCGCAGGCGCTCCTTCTCGGGATCGACCGCCGCACGCCGGACCCGCAACGCGAGCGCCCGGAGCAACCGCGCCAGATCGGAAAAGCGCGCCTGCGGAATCTTCCCCGGAAAATCCCGCGGCAGAAGCCGTGCGAACTCGCTTTCCAGGCCGCGCGCGATCGCGGCCGCCGGACCTCTCAGCCCCGCGAGCGCCGCCATTTCACGGATGACCGCCGCGCCCGCCTGAAGGACGGGCCGCACCGCCTCGGCCAGCCGCAGCCCCGCGTTGGGAAGTCCGGGCAAGCGCGCGGCGAGCAGCGCTTCGAACTCCCGCCGCCGCCGGAGGGGGACGGCGAAAAGATCCTGCATCACCCGCGCCACGAGCCGCTCCTCGAGCCGCGCCGCGCCGCCCAGATGGGGCAGCAGCGCGCGGGCCTCCTCCCCAAGTCGAAGCACCCGGTGCAGGAAGGCGACCTCGCGGCGGGCCTGTCGGGCCGCCAGGGCGGCCACACCGGCTGAGTGCGCCGCCTCGGCCGCCTCCCGCCGGGAGAAGAGCACGAGGTTCACGCCGCCCGCCTCGTCCGCCGCGAGTGCGGGAAAGGCCGCCCAGGGGGCGCCGGCGGCCCCCGTACCGGTCAACACCTCGGGCAGGTCCTCGAAATCCCAGCGCTCGAGGCCCCGGCGCTCGTGCCGCCGGCGCACCGCGTCGGGAATCCCGGCGGGCGTCGCGTGCGCGCGAAGGAGTGCCGGATCGCGGCCGGAGACGAGCTCGCGGCCGTCCGCGGCAAGAAGCGCGATCCGCAAACGCAGAGGATCCGGAAGCGCCTCCTCGGACCAGGCGGAGGGGGGGATCTCGACCATGAGCCGCCGCCGCAAGAATCCGCTCAAGACCCCGACGAGCGGCCCCCCGCCGCGGGGCATCTCGCCCAAAATCCGCTCCCGAGTGACGGCGAGCGGAAGAAGCGCGCGGCGATACCCCTTGGGAAGCGATTTCAAGAGCGCATCGATTTTTTCGGGCAAAAGTCCCGGCACGAGCCAATCGAGGAGATCAAGCGGCACCGCCCCGGCGAAGCTGATCGGAACCTCGAGCGTCACGCCGTCCTCCGGGCTTCCCGGCTCGTAGCGGTAGGTGAGGCGCAGGCGGTGCCCGGCGACGGCGACCGCCTCCGGGAAAAGCGCATCCACATCGAGCGGCGGCGGGAAGGTCATCGCCTCTTCGAGAGAGAGGCGCAAAAAGTCGTCCCCGCCCCGCTCGCGGATGAGGCGCTCGAGGTCGCGGACGCTCGCGACTCCTCCCAGCCGCTCGCGGTAGAGGCGGACGAGCTCGTCTTCGCCCACCTGGAGATCCCTCCGGCGCAGGCGGTGCTCGATCCCCGCAACGCGCCGTCGGACCGCGCGGTTGTGCTCGAGAAAGGCAAAGCGCCGACCGATCGTTTCCCGGACGAGCGCCTCGCGGCAGAAGACCTCGCCGGCCGTCTGCGGGTCGCGGCGGGAAAGCGACACGGGACGGCCGGGCACGATGGGAAGACCGAAGAGGGTCACCTGCTCGGTCGCCGTCACCTCGCCGCGGCGCGGGTCGAAGCGGGGATCGCGAAGGCTCGAACGGCAGAGCCCGCCCCCCAGGCGCTCGAGCCAGGCCGGATCGATCCCGGCCGCGGTCCGCGCCCAGAGCCGCGTCGTCTCGACGTACTCGGCGGCGACGATCCACTCGCAGCCGGCGTCGAAAGCGGCCGAGCCGGGAAAGATCATCGCCTCGCGGCCGCGGGCGCTGCGATAGAGGTTTTTCTCCCGGCGCACGGCGATGTGGCTCAGAAACCCGGCCAGAACGGCGCGGTGGATGCGGCCGGCGAACTCGGTCTCTTCGGCCGGACCCCGCGGCCTCGCCCCGCCCCGGGGCGAGGGCCGGAGACCCGCCTCGCGGGCGGTATCGAGGATCTGGCGCTGGACGTCCTCCCATTCGCGCATGCGGCGAAAGGAAAGATGGTGCCGGCGGCAGAACTCCCGCAGCGCGGATGCCCCCGCCCTCGCCCGCCGCGCCTCCTGCCAGGAATCCCAGAGCGCGAGCAGGGTGAGAAAATCCGATCCCCCGCGGTGGAAGGCCGCATGGGCCCGGTCGGCCTCCGCTTCCTTCGCCGCAGGCCGCTCGCGGGGATCGCGGATGCTCAGCGCGGCGGCGATCACGGAGGTCTCCTCGAAGCAGCCCTCCTCGCGGCCCGCGACCAGCATGCGGGAAAGGCGCGGATCGAGCGGGATGCGTGCGAGCGTCTTTCCGAGCGCCGTGAGACACACCCCCTCCGGCCGCTCCTCGACCGCTCCGAGCTCGGTGAGCAGCCGCACGCCGTCGGCGATCCCGCGGGGGTCGGGGGGATCGAGGAAGGGAAACGCCGCGATCGGCCCGAGCCGCAGGGCGAGCAGCCGCAGCACGACCTCGGCCAGGTTCGAGCGGCGGATCTCGGGGACCGTGTGCCGCGGCCGGGAGAGGAAATCCTCCTCGGCATAGAGCCGGATGCAGATCCCGCCCGCGGTGCGGCCGCAGCGGCCCGCGCGCTGCTCGGCGCTCGCGCGGGAAATGGGAACGACGGGCATGGCGGTCGTGCGCGTGCGCGGCAGGTAACGCGGGATACGCGCCAGCCCACTATCGACGACGAAGCGGATGCCGGGAATCGTGAGCGAGGTTTCGGCCACGTTGGTCGCCAGAACGATTTTGCGCCCCGGCGCCGGCCGGAAGACGCGGTATTGCTCCTCGGAGGAGAGGCGCGCGAAAAGCGGCAAAATGCGCGCGCGGGGCAGGCGCTCGGCCTCGAGCGCCGCGGCCGCCTCGCGGATGTCCTGCTCGGTGGGAAGAAAGACCAGCACGTCGCCCGGATCACCCTCGGTCGCGATCGCGCGCACGGCTTCGACCGCCTGCTCGACCGGAGTGGGCTCCTCCTGCCCCGACTCGAGCCCGGCAGGCCGGTAGCGCACCTCGACGGGATAGGTCCGCCCCTCGACCCGAATCACGGGCGCCCCCTCGAAGGCGCGGGCGAAGGCCTCGGTGTCGAGCGTCGCCGAGGTGATCAGAAGCTTGAGGTCGCCCCGCCGTCTAAGAAGGAGCCGCAGATAGCCCAGAAGAAAGTCGATGTTGAGACTTCGCTCGTGAGCCTCGTCCACGATCAGCGTGTCGTAAGCGGAGAGCTCCCGGTCGCCCGCCGCCTCGGCGAGGAGGATCCCGTCGGTCATCACCTGGATGCGGGTTCCGGGCGAGGTCTGCTCGTGGAAGCGGATCTTGAAGCCGACCGTGCGGCCCGGCTCCTCGCCCAGCTCCTCGGCGATTCGCCGCGCCACGGCCTGGGCGGCGATGCGTCGCGGCTGGGTGTGCCCGATCCGGCCTTCCGTCCCGCGGCCGGCCACAAGACAGAGCTTCGGAAGCTGGGTCGATTTGCCGGAGCCCGTCTCCCCGCAGACGATGACCACAGGGTGTTTGCGGACGGCCGCGATGATCTCGTCCTTGAAGGCGGTGATCGGAAGCTCCGGGGGAAAACGAAGGGGGGGAAGCTCGGCCATCCTTCGGAGTCTGCGCTCGGCGATGGAAGCGGAAAGACGGCGCTCGAGGCGCGCGATCTCGGAGGCGCGCTCGGCGGCGGGCAGAGCCTCGATCCTCTTCAGGGCGGCCCGCAAGCGCGGGCGGTCCTGCCTTCGGGCTTCGGAGAGGAGACGGAGCAGACGATGAATGGAGGCGGAGGGGTCGTTCATGAAGCGTATCGGCGCAACTCCCGGAGCTGAAAATAGCAGGAGTCGCAGACCCTCACAAGGCGCCGGAAAAGCGGTGGGCCTTGGCGGCCGCTTCCCGGAGCTTGCGGAGAGCGCCCTTCCCGTTTCCGGGAACGGAGCGTGGCTTGGCAGAAACGGCCGATCCTGCTATGAATCGGGCTGTCCGCCAACACCGTCGCGGGGAAATTCGCCATGAAGTCCTACCGCCGAGAGCTCTGGTTCGAGATTCCCGCCCGCCGGGGTTTCGTCAACATCACGCCGCAGGTCGAAGAGTGTCTCGCCGCCAGCGGCATCCGCGAGGGGCTCGTCCTGGTGAACGCGATGCACATCACGGCCTCGGTCTTCATCAACGACGACGAGCGGGGACTGCACCACGACTACGAGGTCTGGCTGGAGAGGCTCGCCCCCCACGAGCCCGTCTCTCAGTACCGGCACAACGTGGGCGAGGACAACGCCGACGCCCACCTCAAGCGCCAGATCATGGGCCGTGAGGTCGTGGTCGCCGTAACCGGAGGCAAACTCGACTTCGGGCCCTGGGAGCAGATTTTTTACGGCGAGTTCGACGGCCGGCGCCGCAAGCGCGTGCTCGTGAAGATCATCGGGGAATGAAAGCGGAACACAGGAGGTTCCATGCCCAAGGCGATCCGCATTCACCAACACGGAGGACCCGAAGTCCTGAAGTGGGAAGAGGTGGACCCGGGAAAACCGGGGCCGGGCGAGGCCCTCGTCCGCCAGGAGGCGGTCGGCCTGAACTACATCGACATCTACCACCGGACCGGCCTCTATCCTTTGCCGGCGCTTCCCGCCACCCCCGGGCTCGAGGGGGCGGGGGTGGTGATCGAAATCGGGGAGGGGGTGACCGAGGTCGCGGTGGGCGACCGCGTGGCCTATGCCGGAGTCCCCGTCGGAGCTTACGCCGAGATCCGCCGTCTGCCGGCTCACCGGCTCGTGCGCCTGCCGGCGGAGATCCCCACCCTTCAGGCGGCGGCCATGATGCTCCAGGGGATGACCGCGCGCTACCTCCTCAAGGGCTGCTGGAAGGTGGGCCCGGGGACGATCCTGCTCATCCACGCCGCGGCCGGCGGGGTGGGCCTGATCGTCTGCCAGTGGGCGAAACACCTGGGCGCAACCGTCCTCGGCACGGCGGGAACGCCCGAAAAAGCCGAGATCGCCCGGGCCCACGGCTGCGACCACCCGATCGTCTACACCCAAGAGAAGTTCGCCGAGCGGGTGAAAGAGATCACCGGCGGCCGCGGGGTCGATGTGGTCTACGACTCCGTGGGCCAGGCCACCTTCTTCCAGTCGCTTGACTGCCTGCGGCCGATGGGGATGATGGTCTCCTTTGGGCAGTCCTCGGGGCCGGTCCCGGCGATCGACATCGCGCTTCTCGCCCAGAAGGGCTCGCTCTTTCTCACCCGACCCTCGCTCATGACCTACACGGCGCGCCGCGAGGATCTCCTCGCCCACGCCGCGGACCTCTTTTCCGTGGTGAACAGCGGGGCGGTCCGGATCGAGATCCGCCGCACCTACCCCCTCTCCGAGGCCAGCCGCGCGCACCGGGATCTCGAGGGGCGCAAGACGACCGGCGCATCGGTTTTGACCGTGGGGTAGCCGGAAAATTGTCCTTGTCTTTTCCGATGGATCCGCTATGCTGAGGGTTCGAGGAGATCCTCTGAAAACCTCGAGGGAGGACACGCTGCATGGCCGAAGAAGCGATCAAGATCAGCGGTAAGAAGAAAAGCACCTTTCTCGACCAGGTGCGACAGCTCCTGCCCGAAGGCGGGAACCTGAATCTCTGCCTGACCTGCGGGGCCTGCTCCTCCGGATGCCCGGCGACCGGGCTCGAGGGCCTGGACCCGCGCAAGTTCCTGCGCATGGCCGCGCTCGGCCTGGACGAGGAGATCCAGAAGTCCAACTGGCCGTGGATGTGCACCATGTGCTGGCGCTGCATCTACGTCTGCCCGATGAAGATCGACATCCCGCAGCTCGTCTACCACGCGCGCAAGCTCTGGCCGCGGCAGGAGCGGCCCAAGGGGATCCGCGGCTCCTGCGACATGGCGCTCAAGCACGACACCTGCAGCGCCATGGGCGCCTCCGAGGACGACTTCCGCTTCGTGGTCGAGGACGTTCTCGAGGAGGTGCGCAAAACCCAGGTCGGCTGGGAGAAGCTCGAGGCGCCGATCAACAAGCCGGGGGCGACCTACTTCCTCAACCAGAACTCGCGCGAGCCGGTGACCGAGCCCGACGAGATGGTGCCCCTGTGGAAGATCCTGCACGTCGTGGGCGCCGATTGGACCTACGGCACCAAGGGTTGGGGCGCGGAAAACTACTGCATGTTCCTTGCCGACGACGAGGCCTGGAAGCACATCGTGGAGGTGAAGGCCAAAGCCGTGGATGACCTGGGCTGTAAATACTGGGTCAACACGGAGTGAGGGCACGAACTCTTCGCAGTCCGGGCCGGACTGAAAAAATTCAACATCCCCCACAAGTTCGAAATCACGACGATCATCCAGCTCTACGCCCAGTGGATCCGCGAGGGCAAGCTCAAGGTCAACTCCGACTGGAACCAGGACCTCAAGATCAAGTTCACGGTGCAGGATCCCTGCAACCAGGTGCGCAAAACCTTCGGCGACGCCTATGCCGAGGATCTGCGTTTCGTCGTCAAGCAGGCCGTGGGCGAGGAGAACTTCGTCGACATGACTCCCAACCGCTCGAACAATTACTGCTGCGGCGGGGGCGGCGGGGCGCTCCAGGCGGGCTACCACGAGGCGCGGCGCACCTTCGGCAAGATCAAATTCGACCAGATCAAAGCGACGGGCGCAAGCTACGTGATCGCCCCTTGCCACAACTGCCACTCCCAGATCCACGACCTCGCCGAGCATTACGAGGGGCACTACCACACGGTCCACCTCTGGACGATCCTCTGCCTCGCCATGGGGATCCTGGGTCCGAACGAGCGCGCTTACCTGGGCGAGGACCTGGCGGAGGTTCTGGTTCCGGAAACGCGCGAGGCCGAAGAAGACGAGTAACCGTCGCGGCGTTTTCTCCTCGCCATGAAAAAACCCCGGTCCGCCTTAGGGCGGGCCGGGGTTTTTGTTCCGCCTCCGAAGGCGGTCAGGCCGCCTTTTCGAGCCGCACGGCGCAGACCTTGAACTCGGGGATGCCGCAGACCGGGTCGAGAGCGGCGTTCGTCAGGCGGTTCGCCGCAGCCTGGGCGTAGTGGAAGGGGATGAAGACCGTACCGCGCACGGCCTTGGGCGAGACTTTGAGCCGCGCGGTGATGCTTCCGCGGCGCGAGGCGACGCGGACGAAGGAGCCGTCGTCGAATCCCAGGGCGCGGGCGTCCTCGTGGGAGATCTCGACGAAGCTCTCCGGGGCGAGCTCGTTCAATCCCTCCGTCCGGCTCGTCATGGTCCGGGTGTGATACTGGGGCAGCACCCGCCCCGTGGTGAGAAAAAGGGGATATTCGGCGTCGGCCACCTCGGCGGGCGGCCTGTAGTCGATCGCGTGGAAGACCCCTTTGCCGATCGTGAACTGCTCCCGGTGCAGGATCGGGGTCCCCGGGTGCTCCTCGTTCGGGCAGGGCCAGTGCAGGCCCTCGTTTTCGATCCGCGCGTAGGTGATCCCGGCGTAGGAGGGGGTGACCCGCCGGATCTCCTCGAAGATCGCCCGCTCGTCGGTGAAGGCGAACGGCCGTCCCAGGCGGGAGGCGAGATCGCAGAGGATTTGCCAGTCGGGCCGCGCCTCTCCGGGCGGCTCGACCGCCTTGCGCACCCGCTGGACCCGACGCTCGGTGTTCGTAAAGGTCCCTTCCTTCTCGGCGAAGCAGGCCGAGGGGAGGACCACGTGGGCGAGTCTGGCCGTCTCGGAGAGGAAAATGTCCTGGACGACCAGAAAGTCGAGGGCGCGCAGGCTCATTTCCACGTGGCCGAGATCGGCGTCGGAGACGGCCGGGTTCTCGCCGATGATGTAAAGTCCCTTGATTTTGCCGGTGCGCGCGGCGGGCAACATCTCCGTCACCTTCATCCCGGCGAAGGCGGGCAGCCGGTTTGTTCCCCAGGCGGCGGCCATCTTCCGGCGCGCGTTCTCGTCGGCCACCTTCTGGTAGCCCGAGAAGACATCGGGCAGCGCCCCCATGTCGCAGGCGCCTTGGACGTTGTTCTGGCCGCGAAGCGGGTTCACGCCGGTTCCGGGTTTGCCGATGTGGCCGCAGAGCATGGCGAGGTTGGCGAGCGACTTGACGTTGTCCGTGCCCGTCGTGTGCTGGGTGATCCCCATGCAGTAGACGATGCTCGCGCGGTCGGCGCGGGCGTAGAGCCGGGCGGCCTGGGCGAGCTCCGCGGCGGGGATGCCGGTGATCTTCTCGACGGCTTCGGGCGGGTAGGAGGCCAGGGTCTTCTTTAATTCCTCGAAGCCCGTCGTCCGCGCTTCCACGAACTCGCGGTTGTAGAGCCCCTCGGCGAGGATCACGTGCATCATGCCGTTCAGCCAAGCGACATCGGTGCCCGGCCGGGGCCGCAGCCATCGCTCCGCGTAGCGGGCGATCAGGATCCGCCGCGGGTCGACGACGATCAGCTTCTTGCCGTGGAGAACGACGGCGCGCTTGATGAACGTCGAGATGACCGGGTGCGTCTCGGTCGTGTTCGAGCCGGTGATCAGGAAGACGTCCGCCTCCTCGAGGTCCGCGATCGTGTTCGTCATCGCCCCGCTGCCGAAGGCGACGGCCAGACCGGCGACCGTGGAGGCATGGCAGAGGCGGGCGCAATGGTCGATGTGGTTCGTCTCGAGCACCGCGCGGGCGAATTTCTGGGCGACGTAGTTCTCCTCGTTCGTGATCCGCGCCGAGGAGAGAACCCCGAGGCTTTCGGGGCCGGAGCTTTCCCGGATGGCCGAGAGCTTCTTGGCCACAAGATCGAGCGCCTCCTCCCAGGAGGCCTCGCGGAAGCCTTCCCCCTCGCGGATGAGCGGCCGCCGCAAACGCTCGGGCGAGGAGACGAAATCGAAGCCGAAGCGGCCTTTCACGCAGAGGCTTCCCAGGTTGGGCTTCGCCCCCGCGACCCCCGTCACCTGGACGATGCGGTTGTCCTGGACGTGGAGGTCCTGCTGGCAGCCCACCCCGCAGTAAGCGCAGGTCGTGCGCACGCGGCGGGTCTCGCCGGGCCGGAAGGCGCCTTGCGCCTCCTTCAGGGTCAGCGCGCCCGTGGGGCAGACCTGCAGGCACTCGCCGCAGAAGACGCAGTCGGATTCGCGGTAGGGCCGGTCGCTGGCGGCGATGATCTTGGCTTTCGCCCCGCGGTAGCCGAAATGGATCGCCTGGTTCACCTGGATTTCGTTACAGGCTTGCACACAGCGGCCGCAGAGGATGCAGCGTCCGAAATCGCGCACGATGAAGGGGTTCACGTCCTCGATCGGGTACCGCGGCGGGGTGGGGCTGAAGCGGCCGCCGGTCACCCCGTAGCGCCAGGCGAGTTCCTGAAGACGGCAGTCCCCCCAGGCGGGGCAGGGCTCCACCTTCCCCCCCGCTTTCCGGAGACGGGCGACGTACTCCTCGTAGCTTTTGCCGTCGGAGCCCTTGACGAGGCAGTTGTGGTTCCCCGAGGCGAGAAGAAGCTGCAGGATGAGCTTTCGCGCCTCGACCACCTTGGCCGACTCGGTGGCGACGACCATGCGCGGCGCGGCCGGCATGGCGCAGGAGGCGACGAGCGCCCGCGCGCCCTGGACCTCGACCACGCACATGCGGCAGGCGCCGGTGGGAGCGGTGCGCTGGAGGTGGCAGAGGGTCGGGATGTCGATCCCGTTGCGCCGGGCGACCTCGAGGATCGTCTCCCCGGGGGAGAATTCGAGCTCTTTGCCGTCGATCGAAAGGGTCTGCTTCTGCTCGCTCATGGGCATCCTGGGGGTTGGGGGGTTGCGGGATCAAGCCCTGGAAAGACCCAGGTTTTCTAACCAAGGCCGTTGCCTTTGTCAATCGAAGGGTGGAACGTGTTCCGGCCGGACGGGATCAGCGGCGGCGGCGCCGTTGTTTTAGGTTGTCGAAAAAGCGGCGCACGACGTTCACCGGTCCTTTGCGTGCCAGGTTCCGGACGTATTGAGAAGAGTAGCGCGGCTCGATGACCGGCGGATCGGCAAGCGCCCAGTCTTCCGGGTCGTAGCCCACGGCCTCCATGTAAGGAGCGTAGGCGGGCTGGAAGAGCGCGATGTCCTCGGTCGTAAACCAGTGCCGCCAGTCGCCGAAGCTTTTCTTGCGGACCACCTTGTCCTTGCCGCTGCCGCGAGGGACCTCGGCGCGACGCTTGAGCTCGAAGCCGAGGTAGCCGTTGATGCCCTCGAAGCGCTCCTGGACCATGTCCTCGTACTTGAAGATGAACCAGTCCTGGCCCAGGGTTTTCACGAAATCGCGCATGCGGTGGTAGCGGACGCGCTCCTCTTCGCCCACCTCCTCGCGGCTCAGAGGCCAGCGGCCGTGGCCGGTGTAGCGGTAGATTTCGTAAAAAGGGATCGACGCCGGATCGCGCTCCTTGGCGAGGATCCGGTCGAAGTAAGCGCGGAACTGACGTCGGCAGAACAGTGTCCCCTTGTGGAAGCGGTAGAGGATGCGGCTCACGGCGACGTCGCGCGGGTCCCGCGCCATCCAGATTTTGCGGTCGTAAGGCTGCACGGCGAGGTGGCGGCGATAGGTGTCGAAGCCCTTGCCCTTGCGTTCTTCGTAGGTGTGCTTGTAGACCGCGTTCGGGTAATCCCCCAGGTATTTCCCCGGCATACCGCCGGAAAAGGCGCGGCACTCCGGCAAGCCCTCGGCGATCTTGTAGAGCATCCCCGTGGTGCCCGATTTCCCGACCCCCAGAAGAAAGATCTGCATGCGATCGTTCCCCCGAAAACAAAAAGCGGACGGCGGATGGGCCGTCCTCCTTTGCGTTTTCCCATGATTTTTGTTTCTACCCGGAAGCGTGGTTTCCTGTCAAGGAAGCAAAAAGCGCCCAAAGGAAGCCTCCCGCCCGGCAGGCGGGGCCGGCGCTCGCGATACAACTTGAAGCGGTTGCTTCCCCGGAAGATTTCACCTAAAAAACGATTCACACCTGCAGACCGCCCTGCCGCCGGGGAGCAATGATGGACCATCGCCAATGCCGCATCATCGAGCTGCCGAAGATCGAGGATCACCGCGGAAACCTCACCTTCGTCGAAAGCAGCCGTCATGTGCCCTTTGAAATCAAGCGGGTCTATTACCTCTACGACGTGCCCGGAGGAGCCCTCCGCGCCGGGCATGCCCACAAAGCGCTGCACCAGTTTCTCATCGCGATGTCGGGCAGCTTCGATGTCACCGTGGACGACGGCCGGCACAAGATGAAATACCACATGAACCGATCTTACTACGGTCTCTACATCCCGCCGATGATCTGGCGCGAGATCGACAATTTTTCCTCGGGCTCGGTCTGCCTCGCCCTGGTTTCCGATTATTACGACGAAAGCGATTACTACCGGCACTACCCGGATTTCATCCGTGCGGTCGGCGAGCTCGAGCGATGATCGTCCCCTTTCTGGACCTCCAAGCGGCCTATCAAGAGCTCGCCCCGGAGATCGATGAAACGTTGAACCGTGTCCTCCGCGCGGGCCGCTACATTCTGGGACCCGAACTGGAGGCGTTCGAGGAGGAGTTCGCCGCTTTCTGCGGTGCAGCCCACGCCGTCGGGGTGGGAAACGGCCTGGAGGCCCTGGAACTTGCGCTGCGCGCTCACGGCATCGGGCCCGGCGACGAGGTCATCGTCCCGGCGAACACCTTCATCGCCACCTGGCTGGCCGTTACCCGCACCGGCGCCAGACCGGTTCCGGTCGATCCGGAGGAGGCGAGCGGCAACATCACGGCGGAGGGGATGGATGGCGCGATCACTCCGAGGACGCGGGCGGTCGTTCCGGTTCATCTCTACGGTCTTCCCGCCGACATGGATCCCATACGCGATCTCGCCGAACGGAAGGGATGGGTGGTCATCGAAGACGCCGCCCAGGCTCACGGGGCAAAATATCGGGGGAACAAGGTCGGCTCGCTCGGCCATGCGGCCGCCTTCAGCTTCTACCCGGGGAAAAACCTCGGCGCCCTCGGCGACGGGGGAGCGGTCGTGACAAACGACACCGCGATCGCCGAGCGGGTGCGTTTGCTGCGCAACTATGGATCGCGGGAGAAATACATCCATGAAGTTCCGGGCGTGAATTCGCGCCTGGACGAAATGCAGGCGGCCGTCCTCCGGGTCAAGCTGCGGCACCTGGAGGAGTGGAACCGCAGGCGAAAGGAAGCCGCCCGACTGTACCTCGAGGAGCTGGCGGCGATTCCCGATCTCCTACTTCCCCGGGTCCCGTCGCATGCGGATCCGGCATGGCACCTGTTCGTCCTTCGGCATGCCGAGAGGGATCGATTGCAAAGCCACCTTCGCGCCTGGGGGGTCGAAACGCTGATCCATTATCCGGTTCCCCCGCACCGCTCGCCGGCTTATCGTGCTTTGGGTCTGAGGCCGGAAGACTATCCGGTCGCGGAAAAGCTCTCTCGGAGCGTGCTGAGCCTTCCGATGGGGCCTCACCTGACACCCGAAATGCAGCGGCAGGTCGTTTCCGCGATCCGCGCTTTCGGCCGATAAGGCAGGCCTCCCATCCCGTTTTCGGAAGGGAGGGGACAGGACCCGAGGATGAAACTGCGTCCGAATCTCGTCAGCATCGTCATTCCGAGCTACAATCAGCCGGAATATCTCCGTCGCGCGATTCAATCCGTTGTGGAACAAACGTATCGCCCGCTGGAAGTGATCGTCGCCGATGACGCCTCGCCCACGAATCTCGAGCCGGTCGTCGCATCGTTCCGGCCTCTGGAAAACGATGCGCTCCGCCTCCGCTATTTCCGGCATGCCGCCAACCAGGGCATGGTCGAAAATTTTCATTCCGGGGTCCGACGGGCGCAAGGTCAGTACCTTCTGCCTCTTCCTCACGACAATCGTTTCTTGCTGAAGAATTTCCTGGCCGCAGCGGTCCGCCGCTTGCAGGAGATCGACGGTGCTCTTCTCTGCTACGCCAACGCCGTCTATGAGGACAGCGGCCGGCCGGCC
>CALIUY010000055.1 GCA_938048455.1 uncultured Desulfobacterales bacterium
CGACGAGGATCCCGACCGGCGGGCGGCACGCTTCTTCGCATTCGTGATCCTCCAGGTCCGCCCTGTCCGCTTCGTTCTCGGTTCCTACGAGACCCTCGGCCTCCGCCGCGTCCGGCAGGACGACTGCCTCTGTGCCGATCCCCCCTACCTCCTCGGCCTCGCTGTCTACAACGAGCGCGGTGCCTGGAGCGAGGTCCACGAGCGGCGCCTCCTTGCCTTCCTTGACCGCGCCCACGCCTGCGGGATCCCTTTCGGCCTCTCCAACGTTCTCGTCCACAAGGGCCGACGCCACGTTCTTCTCGAGGACTAGGCTCGGGTCCGGAGGCACCGGATCCACCGCCTCGAGGCGTCCTACGCCAACGCGTCTTACAGACGCGCGGGCCGCGACCTCGAGGACCAAGAGGTCTTCATCTGCAGCCACGGACCACGCCCCGCCCGCTGAGCCCCACCTCCGGCGGCCGCGTCCGCCCATCTCCTGCCCGATAAAGGACCCCGATGGCCAAGACCTATACGCGCTTTGTGTGTCAGAACTGTGGCGAGGCGTCGCCGCGCTGGCTCGGCCAGTGCCCGCACTGTCAAGCCTGGAACACACTCCAAGAGGAGATCGTCACGCCAAAGGCCAAGACCACGCATGCCGCCGCCCGCGGTGCGACAGGCGTGCTCGTCTTCTCCCCCATCTCGGCGCGCGGAGAGACCATCGCCCGCTTGCCCGTCGGCATCGGCGAGCTCGACCGTGTTCTCGGTGGCGGCCTCGTTCCCGGCGCCGCGATCCTCCTCGGCGGCGAGCCTGGCATCGGGAAGTCCACCCTGCTCCTGCAGGCCGCTGACCGCCTTGCTTCCCAGGGACGCGAGGTCCTCTACGTCTCGGGCGAGGAGAGCGAACAACAGATCCGCCTCCGAGCTGCCCGCCTCGGCCTCGGCGGATCCCCTGTGCGCCTCGCTTCTGGAAACGACGCCGCCGCTGTCGCAATGGCTATCTTCGCCGCTCGTCCCGAGAGCGTCGTGATCGTGGATTCCATCCAGACCATGTCCGTTGCTTCCCTCGAGAGTGCACCCGGCTCCGTCGCTCAGATCCGCGCCTCCACCGATCAGATCGTGCGCGCTGCCAAGGCCCAGGAGATCCCCGTCATCCTCGTCGGGCACGTCACCAAGGAGGGCAGTCTCGCCGGACCCAAAATCCTCGAACACGCTGTCGACGCCGTTTTGCTCTTTGAGGGCGACCGGGGTCTCAGCCATCGCCTAATCCGCGCCGTCAAGAACCGCTACGGCGCCACTGACGAAGTTGGCGTCTTCGAGATGGGGGAGCAGGGTCTGCGTGAGGTCGCAAATCCCTCTGCCCTCTTCCTTTCCGAAGACCGCGGTGAGGTCTCTGGCTCCGCCGTCTTCCCCGCCATCGAGGGCACCCGTCCCCTCCTCGTCGAGATCCAGGCCCTCGTCAATCCCGTCCAGGGTACACCGCGGCGCGCGGTCGTGGGTTGGGATGGGGCGCGCCTAGCGATGATCATTGCCGTACTCGAAGCCCGCTGCGGCGTCTCCCTCGGCGACAAGGACGTCTATCTGAACGTCGTCGGGGGGATGCGCATCTCCGAGCCCGCAGCCGACCTCGCCGCCGCCGCCGCGATCGCCTCTGCCGCTATCGGCGTACCGCTCCCTGCCACCTCCGTCGCCTTCGGCGAGATTGGCCTGGCCGGCGAGATCCGGCCTGTGGGCCAGATGGAGCAGCGCCTGCGCGAGGCCGCCAAACTTGGCTTCACTAGCGCCACCTGTGCCCCGCTGCGCGGCCCAATCCCAGGCAAAATCCAGGTCGATCCCATCCGTCGCCTCGACATGCTCGTCCGCGCTCTCCGACGCCAGGCCAAGGACCGACGCTAAGTCCCCTCAAGGGCGCTCCGTGCCGATGAGTCCAGACCAAAACGGGCGCGACCTGTTCTCCTCGAGCGCAGCCACCATCGCCACCCGGACTGCCCGACCCGCAGAGAGCTGGTGGCCCGAAGGAAGCGCCTGCAACTCCTCCTGGAACGCTGCGTCAAACGCTGAGAACACCCGTTCCACGTTCTCCCGCGCCGCCGCCACGTAAGCTATGCCCTGTAGGTGGGCGGCGACCACGCCGACGGCCGCACCGAGCAGGAAGACGGTCATTCGCGAAAGGGGCCTCAGGCGCATCGTCGCTCTCCTCTCCATCTAATGGCGGAGATCTAAACAACACGTGCGGGATTGGCGAGACATTTTCGGACAATGCCAGGTATTCCGTTCATCCCTGCGCAACCTGCCACCAATCCGTGGCAAGTTCCCCATCCATCCGCGCCGGCCTCAAACGCCACGGATCCGCGGTAGGGGCGCGCGGGCAGGTGTTCCCATCTCCCCTCCCTCCAGGCCCCCGCCGACCGCCTCCAGGAGGCCCTCTCTCCCTTACACCCACCTTGTCGCCTCCCGGGCGGCAGGAACGATCGCTGTCGTCTTGCATAACAGCTCAAGGCCCAGGCTTGGGCCGTGATCGCCGAAGCCAAGCCCAAGGGGCTCGTGCGCTCCATGATAGAGGCACTCGGTCTGTCGCGGCGGAGCTTCAGCAGGCTATCCCTCGAAATCCGCGCGAACCTGCTGCCTGACGCCGGGCGTCGCATGGAGGCTCTCGTCCGCCTCTGCGCCGTCCTTTGCGGGCGCCCCTAGCGGGATTTGCCCTGGTGGAGGGCGTCGATCACCGCCTCGCCTTCACCGCCACGTCCGCGAGCGCGGCCTCAAGACGCGCGACTAGCGCTGCGACCGTCGCCAGGGCATCCCCGAACGGGTACAGCCAAGACGTTGGATAGCTCTCGTGCCAGGACCTCCAGGAACGCCCCTCCACCTCCGGCGGGGTTCAGATCGTCCTGATAAGCCCGGGCGCGCCGCGTCGAAGACCTCGCAGAGGTCATCGTCGCCAGCGCCGCCGGGCGTTGTCCCCCGCGCGCAGCCAACCCGACCTCGTCGAGAGCCGTGTGGGAACGTGCGCCTCGGCCGTGGACATGCCGCCGAGATCGAGGAAGACAGAAACGTTCTCGAGTGCCGTCAGGATCGGCACGAGGCGGAAAGCCGGAAGAAGACGCCGAGCCGCACCGACGACACACCGTCACTATCCCCCCTCGCCGAAAGGTCCCAGCCGCCCGCTTGCTACCGACACTTCCCCGCTGTCGATCGCTCGATGCCAGCGAGGAGCGCCAGTAGCCGAGGACTTGCCCGAGCTCGATGGCTCGACAACGGCCACCGTCGCAACGGGGGGCGACGGAGAAGGAAACGCCGGAGAGGATCACGAGCCGTCCCGAGAGGGCGCGACCGTCCATGAGATGGCGTTGGCACGGAGCGCTGGCACCAAGGACGAAGGGCTCCGCAGGAGGACAGGCGCAGGACGTACTGAACCCCAGACGTCGAGACCGGCCGTGCCGCCGGCACGCGCCCCCTCAGAGCGGGCGGATCTCTGCCCGACCCGCGGCGACGACGAGCAGGAAGTCCTGTCCCGCCCGTAGCCCAAGCCGCCGCAGCGGCGCGCGCAGACCCGACACGCTGCCACTGCCCACCCGGATCCGGCCAACGCAGACCCCGTCCGGCCCAAAGGCGTCGACCGCGCCCTCCGGAAGCCCCGCTCCACGCGGACAAGCCACCACCCCCGTGCGCAGCGCGGCCTCCGTTGCCGTTCGGCGGCACGCCGCCGCCCCTGCCGGCGCCTCCGCCGCCCAAGCCGGCGGCGGCGGCGCGGCCGCGGCGCCAAGCGCCGCATACCAGCCTCGCGCACAGGCGGTAATCACCGGAGAACGACGCAGCAAATCGGAGACAGACTGAACCGAGAGGCCCGCCTCCACAGCCCAGGCGAGCACGTCAGCGCGCCGGCGCGGGCCGGTCTCGCGCAGGTGGGCGAGCAAGCGTGCCTCGAGCGGGGTCGGCGGGCACGGATCGCTCTCCAGGCACCCGTCTGCGCCGACGCGCACCGCCCCCGTTGCGACTAGCGCCTCGGCAAGGAGTGCCCCGCCGACCCGCTCGAGGTCCGGGCGGAGACGTCGCGCGACGGCCGGCAGCGCATCTGGCGCCAGGCCGCCGGCTACGGCGACCGCGCGGCGCAGCGCCAACGCGACGCCCCGGTCAAGGTTGAGGCGGACCCAGCCCTCGGGGCGGGGATGCCAGCCGGCGGCAGCAGCGGCGAGCGGCCCGAGGCGCGGACCACCGGGGACGGTGCGGCGCAGCAGCGGCTGGCGCGGCGCCCGCAGGGCCTCGAGGGCGGCGAGAAAGGCCGGACGATCCTCGGAGGCCATCGCCACGCCCTCGACCACGGCGACGCCGGACACGCCGAGGAGGGAGAGCAGAAGCGCGAGACGCCGAGGATCCGACCCCGGGCCGCCGAGGAGACACGCTACCTCGGCGGCAGGCGCGGGTAGAAGGCGCGCGATCGCGGCCTCGACCTCCGCCCGGTCCCCTTCGCCCAGCAGCGGTCCGCCCTGGCGGAGGCGCCTGAGGTACTGACGCACCCTCTCCCCGGAGCGGCCCGCTGCCGCTCCGGCAGCACGCAGCGACAAGCAGGGGCCGGAGAGTCCGAGCAGGCCGGCTAGGGCCGTGGCCCCCGGACCAGGCAGGGCTGCCTCGAGGGCAGCGCGCACGCGCAGCGCCGGGCTCATCGCTCGAGCAACCCGAACTGACGGCGGGGAACCGCCGCCAAGGCCGAGGATTGGCCGATGTACTTCGGCGTCTGGGCCGCGAACGTGCTATTAGAGAGGTAGTCCAGCCGCTCTTCCAGCAACCGAGCCCCGTCGATCTCCTCAGCGTCGATGGCCGCCAGCGCCGGTTCGATCTCAATCATGTCCGACCGCGACCCCGCCAGGGCCTTACAGAAGGCGGAAAGAACCACGCTCCGCATGCCCACCCGGGCGAAGGGCGGGTAGGCGCCCACCATTCGGTAGGTCGCGATCACCTCTTGCGGCTCGGCGTCGCCGAGCACCTTGGCGCAGTCGTGCAGGATCGACCGCCGGGTGGTGACCGCCGACATCAGCCCCGGCGGCCCCTGGCGCTCGAGCACCAGACGCAGGTCCTCCGTCACCAGCGCTGCCAGGGCGTTCGCGCTGCGAGGACCGTCGAGGACGGCGTGGCGCAGCGCCTGGCGGCCCTCGAAAACGGAGATCCAGTGGTCGGCGGTCTCCTGGCCCTGGCGCATCAGCTCACGCCCGTGGTACTCCGCGCGGCAGAGAATTCCGTAAGCCCGCGCTGCGGCGTCGCAGAGCCGCTTTGGGTCGAGCAGCAGGAGGCCCTGGCGCCCGAGGCCGTCGAGCAGCACCATCCCGAGTCCGTCGGCGAGTCGGTAAATTTCGCTGTCCGCAGGAAAAGCACCACGGCGGGCATGGTCGCGCAGGACCTCCGCTACCCCCACGAGCACATCCGCCAAGCGCGCCTGACCCGCCGACGCGTGGGCCTGGGCCGCAGCCTTCGGATCGACGCGCCCGCGCAGTGCGCGGTTCAGGAAGCGCTCCAGGCGCCGGTCCTCCTCGTCTTCCGACATCGATACGTCGTACCAGCAGGCCTGGCGGATCCGGATCACGTCGGTAGAGGAGATAAGCCCCTTCTTACGCGCGTGCACCGAAACCTTGTCGAAGCGTGACTCGGCCTCTTCGACATCATAGCGCACCGTCAGCACGGTCTTGACGTCGTGCGAGGCCGCTGCCGGCCCCCCGACGCGGTCGATGATGTAGCCGCGTCCGAAAATCTTCAACGCTGTGCACGCAATGGCGCGCAATTCCTCTGACGAGAGCGGCCGGGTGGTGCAGGTGTGCATGAAGACCTCCAGCTCTGCTACCGCGTCCACCACGTCGCGGAAGCTCATCCGCTCCCACCGAAGGGAACCATCTTCGTAGCCGTAGTCGCTATGCGCCATGGGCGTCTTCCATCAAGCAGCAGACGTCCAAAAGCCCCGTACTCGTCCGAGCGACGTAGCGGATCTCGGCCTGGCAAGGCCGTCGCAGCATCCCTGCACCATCCCCGACAGCGCGGACCATCCACCGCATCCCACGCTGTCGCAGGTCGAGGCGGAACGGCTAGGTCGCCTCCGCGGCAGCGGGGCAGGCACCTGACGCCTGCCAGGCGTCTTACGCCGCTTCGTCCGCAATGATCGCCTCCCGTTGATCGGCAGGTGCCACAGCTCGTAGTCGGACCAGAACAACCGCGCCGATGGCACGATGGCAGAGAGCAGGACGTGGCCGTCACGCAGACGGCGCCAAGACAGGCGCTTCGCCCAGATCCAAACCGGCCAGGCGCCGGAGAAGCCAGGAATCCGTTCCACCATGCGCTTCTGGTTCCAGGCGCAAGCGCAGCGCCACGTCAAAACATCGGCAGGCCCGGGACACGCACCCGCGTCCCCGGAGAGGCGTCCCGACGCGCGGGCTCGACGGACATCCTCAGCGGCCCGGATCGTCCAGATGCGCACGCGCCGGGCCGCGAGCAGCGCGTCGCGGCACGACAGCGGCAAGGAGCGGAAAACGCTCATCCACGCCTCCGCGCTGCGGGCCAGACGATACGCACGATCGTGCCACGCATCAGCTGGGACTCGAGGATCACCTCCGCGCCGTGCAAATGGGCCATCCGCTGCACCAGCGGCAGGCCAAGGCCTGTTCCCTCCCGGGCAGCGCGCGCGGAAGAAACCTGAACGAAGGGCCGAAAGACCAGGGCCTGGTCCTCAGGTGGAATCCCTACCCCCGTGTCCGACACCCCCGTTTCGCATCCCCCGTCGGGGGTCGCGCGAGCGAAGACCCGAATGTCCCCGCCGGGGCGGGTGAACTTCACAGCATTGGACAGCAGGTTCAGCATGATCTGGCGCAGCGCCCTGCGGTCCGCGTACAGCCGCAGCGCCGGATCCGCCTCAACCGAGAGCGCGATCCGCTTTTCCGCCGCCTTCGGGCCCAGCAGCCGCGCCGCTGCCTCAACAACAGGGGCAACCGCAAAGGTCTCCTCCACCAATGTCATTCCCCCCGCCTCGATCTTGGCGAAGTCGAGCACATCGTTGATGAGGTCGAGCAAATGCGTCCCCGCCGCATGGATCTCTTGCCCATGCTCGGCATATTCCCGCATCAGCCCCGCCTCGAGCGCTTCACGAAACCGCTCCTTCAGGCCGGCGCGGGCACGCGCGGACAGAGCCTCGGCGAGGGCGGTCGGATCCTCTCGATGCGCGGCGAGCAGCCCCCCAGCGAGGAGCGCGGCGACGCTCTCTGGCGCCCAGGCGAGATCCACCAAGCGACTCGCCTGGCCCTCCAGATCGACCGTCAAGCCGTCACGCACCAGTTCGGCGAAGCCGAGAATCGCGTTCAACGGCGTACGTAGCTCGTGGCTCATGTTCGCTAGGAACTGAGACTTCGCCCGCGACGCCGCCTCGGCTGCGGCCCGCGCACTCTCGAGCTCGTTCGCTGCCTGCTGCAGGCCCGTGATCTCGACGAGTGTCACCGACACGCCCCCTGGCACGAGAGTCGCCGCCGGCGCCCACCAGCGCTCCCCGTCTGCCAGTGCGACTGAGGATCCGGGGGCCTGGCCAGAGAGCCGCGCCTCCAGCCACGCGAGCAGGCTACGCGGCGCTGGGCCGCCCGCCTCCCGCAACCCCCAAGGCGCGGCGTCGCGCCAGGCCCGCCCCAGCACCGCAATCTGCCCCGACGGGCCAATTAAAGCCGCCGGCGCAGGCGACAAGTCGAGCGCCCCGGCTACGGCCGCGGAAAATGGCGGAAGGACGTCCATGAGGCAGGAGATGAGAACAGGGCATTGACAAGCCAGACCCCAATCGGACGGATCTTCAAGCCTGCTCGACCCGCCGCACCTCGGGGACGTAATGGCGCAGCAGTCGCTCCACGCCCGCGCGCAGCGTCCCCGCG
>CALIUY010000056.1 GCA_938048455.1 uncultured Desulfobacterales bacterium
CCAGAGATGAAGGCATGGACGTGCGCGCAGCCTAACGGGCAGGCCCTCGTCGAGGGCGGCGATCTCGAGGAAGGCCACCGCGATGCGCGGCCCGGCGAGGGGCGGGAGTGCCGGCAGGGACGTCGTTGCGAGAGCAGCCGCGGAGCCGCGGCGGTAGCGAGCGGGAATCTGGGTGACGGCTAGCGAGAAAGAAGTGCCATCCCCTTGCGCCCGTTCTGCGATCCAGCTATTTGGTGGTCTGCCCGGAGTGTTTGTTTCGGGCGCCTCGCCAACCGGACCGCGCAGGCCGCGGTCTAAAAAACGGAGATCGCCCGTGAGTGACGCTACCAAGCCTGTCGAGTTCCCAACCAAGTTTAAGGACGTCAAGTTCAGTGTCGTCCCTGAGGACAAGCGCGTCAACCCCGAGGCGCTTCACCCCCAGCTTCGCCCCGCCTATGACCGCATTGTCGCGGCCGGTGGCGACAAGTTCGTCTCGATGACGGAGAACGGTGACTTGCGCACCTCCGGCACCTTCACCCAGATTCGTGCGAACGGGGAAACCAAGCCCGGCCAGGTCTTCGTCGCTTACACCTCGCTGACCAAGAACGGCAACGTTATCGACTTCGCCGGCGATATGGTCACGAAGTTCTCTTCCCCCGAGACTGTCGGCTTCGCTAAGGTCCGCGTTGTGCCTGGCCGCGAGGACGGCAAGGGCGGACGCTTCCGGGACCTCAAAATCTCCTTCCCCCAAACAGAGGCTGAGCGCGCCTCGTGGCTCGCCTCCCGCGGCGCCGTTGGGGGTCAGAAAGCGCAAACCGCCGCCACCTCGAAGGACCGCGTGGCGGATAACTTCGAGATCCCGTTCTGATTCCTCCGTCCCCGGTGACGAAGAGGGCCCGGAGGCGACACTTCCGGGCCCTCTCTTTTGTCCAGGGCGTTGGAGCCTGGACTCAGCCGGCGGGCCTCAGCGCCTTGACCAGCGGCGCGCTGGCCTTGGCGACGACCTCGGCGGCACGGGCGGCGGAGGCGATCCCGGCTTCGATTGCCTGAGCCCCAAGGTCGCCTGCCCGCGCGAGCGCGGCTGCGGGGAAGGCGGAGGGGACGGCCATCAAGGCAGGCAGGGCAGCCATCTGCGCCTGGATGAAGGCGCCGGCGGCCTCGATCTCGGCGCGGACGCCGTCGGCGATCGCTGCGCCAGAGGCGGCCATGGCCTCGAAGAGGGGGTGGAGGGGAAAAGACGGGCTCTTAGACATGGGAGGTCTCCTAATTGGCCCTGGAGGGCGGTTATGCTGCGTTGCAACATAGACACTGTTCCCGCGCCGCCAAGCCCCCCCATCCTCCGTCTCCGGAGTTGGGCTTCATCGGTATGAAATACCGGAGATTGAGGCGTTTTCTGTGGTCCTGTTCTCTGGACAGGCCTTCCGCGGGTGTAAGGTAGGAGCGCGCGGGAGGCTGTGGCCGTGCCCTTATCCGTTGGTCTGGTCTCCAACCTTCACACCGGCCCAAGCCGGTCCTTGGACCGCCCGTTCAGCCGCCGCGGTCCGGCGGTCATTGCCGGTTCAGCCGTTCGGACGGGGTCTTCCAGGCCCCTCTTCTCTTAGAAAACTCTCTCGTATGAGTCGCATCCTTCGCCTGCTACCCTCGTGCTCGTCGCGCTTGGGTCGATCGTCTGCGCCGACCTGGAACCCCGCGCCCTTGTCGCCACGGCGCCGCAGTTCGTCACCTGCAACTTCATCGTCTTCTTCCAGACCGGCAGCTACACCCTTGATACCTCCGCACGTCAGGAGTTCGACGACGTCGCATCGGTTGCCAGCGCGGGCAAGCGCGCGCGGATCCAGGTGGCCGGCCATACCCCGATACGGTCGACTTGGTGGCCTGCAACCAGGCCCTTTCTGAGGGCTGCGCCGTTGCCGTCGCCCACATGATCTACGACCGCAGCGTTGCGGCTAATCAGATTGTAATGGTTGGGCGTAGTGAATTCCAGCTCTTGCACCCTACCGCGGATGGCACGCACGACCTGCGGAACTGCTTGTGTTGAGCTGGACACAAACTGAGTCTGCCCTACCTGCCCTGCCGACTACTAGCCGTCAGGGCGGGCGGTCCCATTTCCAACTTTCTGAGCGTTTCGTCCCAAAGAGCCCTCCCATGCCCACCTCGCGCAAGCGCCTCCGTCCCGCCCTTTCGCCCGCCGCGGCCCCCGGGGAAATCAAACGCCGCACCGCCCTTTGGTTCGGGGGCGGGGTGCTGGCCCTCGGCGGCCTTTTCGGCGCGGTTGTTTGGTGGCAGTCCCCAACCGCGCCGCGCCGTGCGCCAGGCACGGCCGAGAGCGACCTGCTGGCTGAAACGGACGCAGATCTGGCCGTCGGCGAGGTCGGCGCATCCGTCCTCGTCGAGTACGCCTCCCTGACCTGTTCCGCCTGCGCCGCTTTCGCCATCCAGATCTGGCCGGAGCTCGAGCGGCGCATGGTGCGTCCCGGCCGCCTGCGCTTCCTCTACCGCGATTTCCCCCTCGATTCCGTCGCGTTCGCGGCCTCCGTGATGGTGCGCGCCCTGCCAGCAGAGCGTCGCTTACCCGCTATCAAAGACCTTTACGCCCAGCGCGATGCCTGGGTGCCGACGCGGACGCTGCGACCGTCCGAGGTCCGCCGCTGGGTGGCGGATCGCGCCGGCCCCGTCGTGGGACTCGAGCCGACCGAGGCCTTCCGTGCGATCTCCGACGGGGGATGGGAGCGGCGGATCGCGAGGATGCGCCTTGAGGCGCAGACAGCGGGGATCGATCGCGTGCCGACCTTCGTGCTGCCCAATCGAAAGCGCTTTGTAGGTCTGCGGGCGCCGGCAGAGTTCGTCTCGATGGTGGAGCGCGCCCGATCCTAAGTGAGGTCCTCCTCAGGGGACACTCTCGGCCTGTACCGTGAGGCGGGCGCTGACGCGGCCGTAGCCGGCGCGAAGATTGATCTCACGCGCCTCCCGGCGCATCGCCTGGCTCTGTCGGGCGGTCCGGTATGCGTCGCGCATCC
>CALIUY010000057.1 GCA_938048455.1 uncultured Desulfobacterales bacterium
CCCGTACATCGAGCAGCAGCAGACGCCACACTGAACACGCGCCGAAGGCGAAGGTTCGACAAGACCAAAGACAAGGACGGCTACGCCGTCCGCGCTATCCTTCTCCGCCCTAAACGGCGGGGCTTGCCGCGCACCGGGTCACCTCTAAGCATCTGCCTACGCCCACGCCCACCGTCCTCCCGATGTCGGCGGCCACGGCCCAAGAAGAGCACATTTGCCTCTCTCTCGTTTGGACCCGCCCATGCCTAATCGCTATTTTACTGCCTAAGCCCTCCACGCCGTTGTTTGGGGCTGACCCCCTCGCGGACGTTCCCGGGCAGTCCTATTCTCCTTCCCTCCAAGCTCCTTTCGCCTCAGAGAGACTCCGATGCTCCATAGTTCCGCTACCGACCGCCCGATGAAGTCCCTGACGCTGCGCCTGGCCGAGGCGCCTGTCGCGCGTATTACGAATACTGGCCTCAAGGTTCTCAACCTTAAAGGGATTGAGGAGGGGGGCAAGACACAGGGCAAAGAGCAGAAGGCGGTACTGTTTGCTGAGCAAGCTGACGCCTTCCTAGAGGGCTTCGCGCTCGCCGCCGCCGAGCGGGGCGAAGACGAAGCCTCTTTCCGCCCCAAAGTCGAGCTCAAGGGCTACTGGAAGAAGAACAGCTGGACGGGTCGCGACGGCCAAACCCGCAACGACTGGGAGTTTCGTGCTCGCGAGTTCTCCTTCCCCGCCTAATCCCCAGCAGCGCCGGCATCCATGGCATTCTGGTGGTATTCGTCCGAATGCCATTTTTTTCATTCGTTCCACCCATCTCCCTTCCGTCTTCAGCCAGACCGGAGACTCCAGATGTCGCAGCCGACTCTCTTGCCCTTGCTCTCGCTCGTCGAGCGCGCACACCGCACTTTCATGGACGCGCTCGATCAGCGCCTCCAGCGTCGTGGCCGCCGTGACGCCAACGCCGTCCAGGCGATGATCGCCTACCACCTCGGCGATCTCGAGTTGACGGTTGGCGAACTTACCGAACGCGGTCTCTACCAGGGCAGCAATGTCTCCTACAACCTGAAAGGCTTGGCGGCGGCTGGCTACATCCGTCAGCAGCGCGACCCTAACGATCGCCGTGTTGTGCGCGTCTCCCTGACTGAGCAGGGCCAAACCTTGCGTGCTGAAGTGGGCGAGATCCTGGCTGAGTTCAGCGCTCTCACCGACGCTGCGTCCCTCAACGCCATCGAGCCCCTACGCGTGCTTCTGCGCGGCCTCTCTGAGGCGCGCGGTGTCTGAACCCCCTCAGGGGGCGGTTGAAAACCAGCCTTTTACCGCCTAGAATTTCCTTCGTCCCAGAAGGCCGTCGTTAGCGGTCTTTAGCTGGGAAGAGGGGTCCGGCGATGGCTTCGGAGAGCGGCGCGCTTGACCGCGCCTTCGTCAAGCGCGCGATGGTTTTTCCGTTGCTTGATGCAGCGGAGGAGAAAAAGCTCGGTCGCCGGATTCGCAGCGCCCGTACCACCAAGAAGGCCCGTGAAAAGGCGATCGAGGACCTTGTCAAGCCGCATCTGCGCCTCGTCGTCTCCATCGCTCGCAAGTTCCGGCACTACGGCCTCTCCCAGGAGGACCTCTTTCAAGAGGGATTTCTCGGGCTCATGCATGCCGCAGAGCGTTTTGACCCGACCCGAAAGATTCGCTTCGCTACCTACGCGCAGTGGTGGATCCGCTCTTACATGACCGAGTATGTGCTGCGCAACTGGTCGATGATTCGCCTCGGTACGACGCGCAATCAGAAGGCCCTCTTTTTCAACCTCCGGCGCTTGCGCTCGCAGATCACGGGCGATACTGATACGATGTCGCCTGATGAGGTGAAGCGGATCGCCAAGCATCTCCGAACCACCTCTGCTGAGGTCGAGGCGATGGCCCAGCGCCTCTCCGGGCGGGACAGCTCGCTCAACGCCACTGTTTTCGATGAGGGCGGCGAGGAGCGCGGTGCTCTCCTCGCCTCCCAAGACCCGAATCCCGAGGAGATCGCTGCGGCCTCGGACGCGCGCGACCGGCGCCTCAAGATCCTCCAGGCAGCTATTGCGTCCCTGCCCGAGCGCGAGCGCAAGATCATCGAGATGCGCCGCCTCAACGAGGACAGCGCCACCCTCGAGGAGGTTGGCGCCACCCTCAAGGTGTCAAAGGAGCGGGTGCGCCAGATCGAACATCGCGCCATCGCCCGCATCCGTCGCGCTTTCGAGGCTGCCGGCATTCCCCTCCGCGATCTCCTGCCCTGAGCTCGCCGTTTGCCCCCATCTCTCAAACGCCCTAACCTTCTCCCGATTCTTGCCGACATGACGAAAGCCAGCCCCATGAATCGTCGTGCCCTCCTCGCCGTCCTCGCCCTCGCCCCACTCGCGGCCTGCGCTACCGACCCGGGCCCGGCCACTCCGTTCTCCTCGTTCGATGGACACATCCTGACGACGCCCGAAGGGATGACTCTCTACGTCTATGACGTCGATCACTGGTTCCGCGATGGTCAATCCCACTGCGAGGGACCCTGCGCTGAGATCTTCCGGCCCTTCCTCGTTGACGAGGCTACCCTCGCGCGCGCCCGCGGCCGTGGTGAGTCGCTCGACGGTCTGCCTATTCCCTCCCTCTTCCGTTCCGTTGGCGGCCGCGGCCCCATACCCGAGCCCCGCAACAGCGTCTGGTCTTACATCCGCCGCTCCGACGGACAGCTCCAGTGGACCTACTTTGGTCGCCCCCTCTACACTTTCCGCCTTGACCTCGCGCCAGGCGACCGCCGTGGCGATCGCCTCTACGGGCAGTGGCACGTTGCGCGGATGATGTGACAAGGCCCCGGGGAGAGGATTCCCCCCGGACCCCCTCCGGCTCTCCAAGAGCGGACACAGGCTTCATGCGTCAGCGTAGCGGAGGCCTGTATAAAATCCGCCTCTCGATCAACGTCCGCTAACGAGACATTGACTCGGCAGGCCCATCCTCCTGGCATGCGCACACTCCTTCGGGCCGGCCGCGCGGCCGTCGGTCTCCTCGCCTGCTTTGTCGCTCCCGCCGCTGGGCTCGGCCTCCTGATCGGACGCCACGCCGGCCCCGCGCTCGGGCTTCTCGCCCTCGCCCTGGCTTGGACGGTTCTCGCGCTCGGACAGGTTTGGGACGAGCTCGCCCCCGAGACGCGCGAGGTTGTCGCCATTGGGGTGGTCATCTTGACGCTACAATTCGCTGGCGGCGTCCTCATCCGCCAGGCCCTCGTCGCCTGGACCGCTCGGGGGGCGCTCGCGCAAGGTGCGCTTGCGGGCGCGGCTCTGGCGCTTGGGCTTATTTGGTTGCCCGATATGCGCGTCGAGATGGCGGCCCACGCTCCCGCTCCACCAACCGAGGCGCGCGCGCTTCTGCTTGGACTCGACCGTGTCCTCGCTCACACTCCCCAAATCGCGCTGGCCGAAGCCGGGCGCCTCGCCGAGGCCGTCACGCGGGCCGCTCAGCGGCTCTGAGGACCGAAGGCTCGAAGGCTGGCCCGCCGTCCTCCGGACGGATATTCTCTTCCCTATTCTACCTCCTTCTTCTCCATCTTGCCCTGCCTCTCGAAGGGGCGACCTAACAACTCCCTCGGGGAGGGACTCTCAGACGGCCCTAAGAAGCAGACCCTACTGCGCGCGGCCGACGCGACGCTGCACTGCCGCTCCTGCTGAGCAGACGGCCAGAAGGTGTGGCCGTTTTTTGCCCCCACCTTCTGGCAGGAGAGATAATTCCGATGTTTTCCGATCCCCGAGATGTTCCAATGTTTTTCGCCCCCCTGGAACCCAACACCGCCCCGTCCACGGATCTCGTCCAGGCGCCGCCCTGCACCCTACGGCACGCCGCCGAGGCCGCTGCGGCGATGGTTGTCGCCTTCGAGCGTCGCCCCACCCGCAACCAACCTCCCGGACCAGCATCGCTGCTGCTCACCACCTCCTGGCGGCCGGCACGCT
>CALIUY010000058.1 GCA_938048455.1 uncultured Desulfobacterales bacterium
CGGTTTCGGCGGGCCGGAGAGGCCGTACTCAAGGACGCCGGCGGGACGCCGAGAAGGCGAGGCGGAAGCCGAGGCCGGCCCCGTAGTAGTCCTCGGGAAAGCCGAAGCGGCGGCTGCAGCGCGCGCTCCAATCATCCAGGCTCCAGGAGCCGCCGCGGATGACGCGTTCGGTCACCCCGCGCCGGGCGCTGCGGGCCTGCGGCGCGACGGCGACCGCGCCCGGGATGTAGAGGTCCGCGCACCACTCCCAGACGTTTCCGCTCATGTCGTAGAGGCCTAAACCGTTCGGCGCCTTGCGGCCGACCGGCTGGGTGGTGCCGCCGCTGTTTTCGGCGTACCAGGCGACGCGGTCGATCTCGTCGCCGCCGGCGTAGAGCTCGCGTTTCCCGCCGCTGCGGGCGGCGTATTCCCACTCGGCCTCGGTCGGAAGCCGAAACTCGCCCAGACCGGGGGAGCGCTCGCGCAGCCGGCGGATGAACTCCTGGACATCGGCCCAGCTCACCTGCTCCACGGGGTAATCCTCCCCGAGCCGGAAATGGGAGGGGTTCTCGGGCATGATCTTCGACCACTGTCCCTGGGTCACGGGGGTTTTGGCGAGAAAAAAATCCTCGATCCGCACCTCGCGCGGCGGGGTTTCGTTGTCCCAGCCGACCTCGAAGAGATCGCCCATGGAAAACGTACCGCCTTTCACGAAGACGAACGCCATGCCCGTCACCGGTTCGATGCAGGGCCCTTCGCCGGCGCCGGGGGTGGAAGCCGTGAGGCAGTGGGGGCAGTCGGTCGCGTCGGGCGGAAGTCTCCTGCCGCAGGCGGAGCAGGCCAGGCGCCTGCCGCATGCGGGACAGCGCTTCCAGTGAGCCTTGACCGCGTCGCCGCATCCGGGACAGCGGGCCTCGGCCAACGGCCGCTCACAGGCCGGGCAGAAGCTCCATTCCGGTTGAACGGCCTCGCCGCAACCGGGACAGACAAGACTCTCGGCCATTCCTCCCCTCCTCCGGGCCGGCGCCCTATGCCGGACGCCGTTGCGGGAAATGTAAGCAAAACGGGCCGCGAATTCAAACCCCGCACCGCAAGGAGGGGGCTCAGGAGGCGGCGCGGACGGCTTGGAGCAAGGCGTCGGGAAGATCGGCGGGGCCCTTGCCGATGACCGTGATGAACCGCTCGGGGATGTCGGGTCGGGCGAACTTCGCGATCTCGTAGCGGCCGCAGACATAGTGAAGGGTGTGGACGCCGGGGGCGTCCGTGAAGGACACCAGGCCCTTCGCCCGGAAGACTTGGGGGGGGAGCTCCTCGAGCGCTTGCAGCAGACTCTTGCGCTCGCAGGCTCCGGCGAGACGAAGCGTGCGGCTCCAGAGGCCGGAGGCGCTATGGCTTAGGCCCGCGGCGGGAGGGCCTCCCCCGGATCGCGGACGGGCGGGCTCGAGGTCGAGGATCCAGGCGGGGTTGAGATCCCCGCGGACGGCCGGAAATCGAAGCGCTCGGGGGTTGATCCCTTCCAGCAGACGCTCCACCTCCGCCAGGCGCGCCTCGTTCACGAGATCGCGTTTGTTGATCACCAGAATGTCCGCCGCCCGGACCTGGTCGACGGCGAGCGGCTCCTCGGAAAGCAGCCGCACGGCGTGCGCCGCATCGAGAAGGGTTACGGTGCAGTCGTAGCGCACGAGCTCCCCCCAGTCGGGCTCTTCCGCGAGCAGGGAAAGCGGGTTGGCGAGCCCGGTGGTCTCGAGGATCACGCAATCCGGAGAAAAGCGCGCCCGGATCTCTTTCAACGCGCGTTTCAGGTTCCCCGAAAGGGTGCAGCAGACGCAACCCTCGTCGATCTCGGTCACCTCGCAGTCGAGGAGCTTGCCGTCGAGGCCGACCTCGCCGATCTCGTTTTGGATGACGGCGACGAAACGGTGCCGCCGGCTCTGGTATTCCAGGAAATGCTGGAGAAAGCTCGTCTTGCCCGCCCCCAGGAACCCGGTGAGCAGAATGAAAGGCGGCCGCTCGTCGACGCCGAGGAGCCGTTTCTCGATGCTTGACCTTGCTTGGAAGTTGTGTGCCCGCCACCAGAGCCGCCCCCGGTGTTCCTGCGGGGCGTCCTCCGGGCCTGTCGCCGCGACTACGACGGAGATCGGCTCCGGGTCCACCAGCGCGGGCCGGGTAAAGGGAAAGGCTGCAGCCGATTGTCCGAAGTCCAGGCGAAGCAGGCGGGTTTGGAAATCGGCAGCCAGGCGCAAGCTTTCCGCGGAGCCCGCTCTTCCGGTCCACTCGAAGGCCGGGTGCCGCGATTCCCGCAGCCGCTCCGGAGGCCGGCCGAGGTGAAAGGTGAGCGAAGCCGAAAGCGTCTCGAAAAAGAACAGCGCCGTCTCCCAGGCGGGGAAATCCTCGTCCACCCCGCCGGGGGCGACAAGCCAGCGCGCCTCCCCCGAGCCGGCGATGCGAATGCCCTCCGGGGCGAGGACGCGCAGCCGCTCGGGGGCCTCGAGCGCCAGCGCCGCAGCCCGCCGGTCACGGCGCAGCCCCAGGCGGACGAGGGCGATGCCGAAGAGATCGGCGAAGCCCGCTTCTTCGGTGAAGCGCCGCACCCGTTCGCGATAGCCTTTGCGCCGGGTTTCGACCGCGGCCCGTATGGAAAGGGACTCCACCCGCTCCTCTTCGGGGTCCGGGAAATAGCACAGCCCGAAGCGGCCGGCGGCCCAGTCGGCGGGGGCGTCCTCTTCGGCTTCCTGGAAGAAGAGGCCGAAGACGCCGGGGGCGGCGGCGATCCTTGCCGTCCAGGCTCCCGCCGCGCCCGGGGTCACGCTCAGGCCGCGCCACCCCAGCGCGTGCCGCACGGCGGGGACGAAGTGGGCGCGCATGAGCAGCGCCCGCAGGAACGCGGGCAGGACAAGCCCGGAGTCGGCGTCCAGGTCGAGGTTGGCGATCTCCTCCAAGGGGAGGGCAGCGACCACGGCTTACGCCTTTCTCCGCAGGCTCAATATTCCACCTTGCCGCCCTTCGGGCCGCCCCAGGCGAAGCTCCGGATCCGTCCGTCTTTCCAGCCGAGTGAGAAAATTCGGACCGTGCCCTTGGCGGCAGGGGAATCCGTGCACTCCTCCACGCGGGACTCCACGGTGTACACGGTCAGCCCTCCCTGTTCCTCGGTCTTGAGGATCACGGGCTTGGCCATCTCGCACTTGCCGAGCTCGGCGGGCACCACCCCGGGGTCGCCGTATTTCGCGATCACCGCCGCCCGTTGGGCGCGGTCGGCAAAAGCGTCGATCACTTCCTGCATCGGGGGGATGGGCTTCTTTCCCAACAGCGCGACCAGAAAGGGCAGCAAAAGGAAAACAACGGGCAGATAGGCCCACGACGCGTGCGCGTGTCTCACGGAAACCTCCTTGGGAGAGCGGCGGAGGAGAAAAACCTTCCTCCCGCCGCTCGTGGTGGAGTCTTTTCCATCGGGCTTATACCTCGGTCCCGTAGCCGATCTTGTCGCCGTTTCCGAGGTAAGCCGTGTCCTTGGAACGATAGCGCGCCGTCCCCCTGACGACCGGATAACCCGCCTCGATGAACTTCTTGGCGCAAAGGATTCCGGTGCAGTGATTGCAGCCGATCTTCTTGAAGCCGTACTTGCCGAGCGAGAGCACCAGGTCGTCGTACTTGGGGTCCCAGTCCTCGAAGGGCGAGATGTGAAGCCCGCCGTAGATCCCGTAGAGCTGGTCTTTCTCGTACTTGATCTCGCGATAGGCGGTCTCGGAGAACTGGATGATCCCGAAGTGGCAACATCCGGTAATGCTGACCAGGCCGTGGTCCTTCACGTTCACGTAGATCGATTGCTCGCCGTAAACGCGGCAGATGATCGGTACCGGGAAATTGTACGTGGCCATGCCGGGGATCATGCGATTCAACTCCCCGGACTTGACTTCGATCCGTTTCCCCTTGTGGCCGGCATCGTTCAGGTACTGCAGCCCCTCGGGGTACAAGCCTTGGGGATAATAGGTGGTGATGTTCGGGTTGTACTTGAAGACCACCGGGATGCCCCAGAAGTGGTCGAAGTGCTCGTGCGAGATGATGAAGGCCTCGATCTCGTTGTTTTTCAGCATCTGGTCGATCCCCTCGCGCCGGAAGCACTCGTCGATCCACTTGTAGGACCAACCGGAATCGAGGAGGAACTTGCGCTTGCGGCCGTCCAGCTCTTCGATCTCGATCAGGGCGGAGAAACCGCCGGCGTTGTCGGGGCTGACCGAGAGCTTTTCGCTCAGCGCCCAGGCCTCCTCCAGGTTGTGCGGGAGCAGGTGCTTGATCTTGGCGATCCCTTTCTCGTAGCTCCCCTTGCCGAGGCCGGTGCCGTCGCCGAAGGGCGGCCAGTTGTAACTGTACTGGTTGACGAGCAGGCCGCCCGCCTCCTTGATGTCCTTCATGAGAACGGCGTTTTCGAACCAGCTCGTCTCCGAGATGTTCGTGACCTTGACCGATTTGCAGACCCCGATGTCGGCGAGCTGGCGTTTGACTTCCGGCAGATAGGATTTCCGCCAGGGGGAATACGAATACAGCCCCATCCCCAGGATCGTTCCCCCCATCACGCCCATCGCGGCGCCCTTGAGGAAGCCGCGGCGGCTGATCGTGGTTTTCTCTTCGGACATGGCTCCTCCTTATCGCTGCACGGTCACTTGATGACCGTGATGTGCTGGTAGGCCCAGGGCAGCACACTCAGGGTGATGAAATAGACCGCGATCCCGCACACGGCCCCTACGCCCAGCCCCCAGCCGAGAGCCGGGTTCCAGCGGACCTCCGCCAATTTCGCTCTCTCCGCCGCATGGTCGGCCGCGATCTCTTGGGCGGTCTTGGGCACCATCTTCCAGGCCGGCCAGTTGTCCATGAACCAGTGGTGGACGAGCCAGATGTTGATCAGCCAGATGGTCGGGATCATGGGGAACTGCTGCTCGTGCATGAAGCCCTTTTGCGTCCCCAGGTAGTCGTGGGAGGTCTTGTAGTAGAAAAGGTAAAGCGCGATCGCCGCGGCGAGGGTGATCACCGTGCGCAGGAACACGTTCACCGGCAGGCTGAAGCGCCGCGGCCAGTTGTTGCCGTAGAAGGTGAGAAAGAGGGCCGGGACGAGGAAGAAAACCGCCATCTCGCCGACATGGAGCCAGCGCCAGTCGGGGGCGTTGATCAGGCGGGTGCCGCGGATCGCCGGCCCCCACGTCAACTCTTGGGCGAAATAGAGGAAGAAGTGCATCGCCCAGGCGATGGCGATGATGCCGAAGAAAGCGACCAGCCGGCGCAGCCAGTTCGTCCGGATCAGCTTGAAGGGGAAGCGCTCCCAGATCGTCTCGACCAGCCAGACCGTGACCGTGCAACACATGATCCAGGCCACATGGAAATTCCCCGACACCGTGTTGGCGAACTTCTCCCAGTAGGGCGGGGCGATCGCGGTGAAGTACTGCCAGGGATAGTAAAGAATGCCCATGTGGGAGTGCATGGTCATGAAGTAGATGAGCGTGCTCAGGAAAAAGGTGAAGACGACGATGCTGATGCCCTTGGCCGGCTGGCTCATGTTCTGCCAGGGCACCTCCTCGCAGGCGACCACCCAGGCCGGGCTCAGCCAGGAGGCGATCGCCGCGAACATCAGACAGGCGAGCGAGGCGTACTCAAGGGCGAAGAATTCGGTCATGCGCGGCAGCTTCATCAGCCGCTCGGGGTTGAAGTAGGCGATCCCGAAGTTTCCGAGAATCGACTCGAAAAAGCCCTTGATCAGCACCCAGAGGATCACGACCGAAATCGCCGTCAGCACCGCTCCCTTGACCAGCGGGTGCGTGTTCTCGAGCCAGCGGCGCTTGAAGGGCCAGTAGTTGAAGATGTAGACCATCCAGATCAACATGATCAGCCACCAGCGGGTGTACATGTAGCCCACGTAGGGCGTGTACATCCGCAGCCAGCCCCGCGGATCCTGGAAAATCCACCAGCTGACGTAGAACACGGCGAGCGTCACCACCAAGGCGACGATCGCCGCAATCGGCTGGGGCCAACGCGGGATGAGTTTTCTTTCCTCCAGATAACCGGTACCGTATCGTTCCATGAATACCCCCCTTTCCGATCGGGTTATGGAAATGAAACCGCCGCGGGCCTCGGCGGATGCTTCACCTTCCCGAATTCCCTCCCTTACCCGGCGGAGGATTCTCACCCCTTGTCTCCGGAACGGGGCGCACGCAGCGGCTCGCCAGTTCCCGGCAGATCGCCCGCCGCAGCTCCCCGACATCGGTCCCTTCGGGGTTCAGCCCGCGGCGTTCGGCTTCGATCGCGAGCAGCGCCGGGCTGAGTTCGGTCTCGGCCACGCCGCAAGTCGCATCCCCCAAGGGATCGGAAGGGGGGGAATCCCCTGCGCCGGCTAAACCCCTCACCGCCCGGAGACCCCGGGCCAGCAAATCCCTGAAAAACTCTTGACGCGAGAGCATACGAATTGCCTGAGCAAATGCAGTGCCAGGACGCCGGCGAAACGATGTGTCCAATATCACCCCGATTTCACATCGTTTCCAAAGTGGACGGCACCCGGATCAAGAAGGGGTTCTATTGAGGAGGGAACAAAACGCACCCTGAAAAGGCTTTCAAACTACAAATGGTTCCCGAAAGATCAGGACTCCTTGAAGCCGGGCATGCGGAACCGCTCCTCGTTCAACCGCCCGTTTCGGTAGGCCGCGAGCACTTCACCGACTTCGCCGCTGACACCGCTGATCAACTCGATTTTTCCGACTTCGAGGAGCGTGGAAAAAGCCTCGCTCAAGGCGCCGCAAATCACCGTGCCCACGCCGTGGCGCTTCAATTCGCTTACACGTTCGGAGGGGGAGAGGCCATCACAGGTCAGGGTACGCGGCTCCCGAAACTCTCCGTCTCCCAGGTCGAGCAGCACCAGGCGATGACAGGTGTCCAAAACCGGGGATACGCAGCCGCGGAAAACCGGCACGGCGACCCGACGGTTTCGCCGCGGAGGAGGGGACGAAGGAAACGGCGACGCGACTCGACTCACACCCTGACGGGTCCAGGTTTTCGGGCAAAAGATGCAGGGATGCTTTGCCATGAGCGATCCCCATGCTTGCAGCGGGGCCTTGCCATCCCTTCCGGGCTCTGATCCAAGCAATAAGCATTCCGGGGAGCACGGGAGGCCTGATTTCCACGGGAAAACCTAGTTCCGTCCGAACAACGATCGCCGTCTGGCCAAGGACGGTGCCGACCGACGGGACCCTGGAGGAGTTGACAGCGCGCTTCGAAGGGAACAGATTGCACCCACAGGCCGCTTTACCCCCTGAAATCTCGGCAGGCCCGTCATGAAAACCACCCCCGGGGAGATCGAGCTTCGCCACCACGAGTTGATTCTCGACAGCATTCAGGAAGGGGTGTTCACGGTCGACCTGAATTGGCGCATCACCTCCTTCAACCGTGCCGCCCAAGAGATCACCGGGGTGCCGCGGGCCGAAGCGTTGGGGCGGCGCTGCTTCGAGGTCTTCCGCGCCGACATCTGCGAAACCGGCTGCATGCTGCGCCGCACGATCGCCAGCGGCACCCCCCTGGCCAACGCCCTGGTCCACATCTACCGCGCCGACAAAAGGCGCATCCCCATCCGCATCAGCACCGCCCTGCTGCGCGACCCCTCCGGCCGCCCCGTCGGCGGGGTCGAGACGTTCCAGGACATGAGCGCCCTCCAAGAGCTGCAACGAACCTTGAGACGGCAATACCGCTTCGAGGACATCGTCAGCAAGAACCCGCGCATGCACAAGATCTTCGCCATGCTCCCCCAGGTGGCCGCAAGCGGGAGCACGGTCCTGATCGAAGGAGCGAGCGGCACGGGCAAGGAGCTTGTGGCGCGGGCGATCCACCACCACAGCCCGCAGCGCGAGGGGCCCTTCGTGGCCGTGAACTGCGGTGCGCTTCCCGAGACGCTGATCGAGGCCGAGCTGTTCGGTTACACGGCGGGGGCCTTCACCGACGCGCGGCGGGACAAGCCGGGCCGTTTCGCGCTCGCCCGGGACGGAACGATCTTTCTGGACGAGATCGGCGACATTTCCCCCGCCCTCCAGGTGCGGCTGCTGCGGGTGCTGCAAGAGCGCACTTACGAGCCGCTCGGCTCGGGAAAGCCCGTCCCGACGAACGCGCGGGTGATCGCCGCCACGCACCGCGACTTAAGGCGGCTCGTCCGCGAGGAAAAGTTCCGGGAGGATCTCTATTTTCGCGTCAATGTCTTCCGGATCAGCCTGCCGCCGCTCGCCGAACGCCGCGAGGACATCCCGCTTCTTGTCGAGCATTTCATCGAGCGCTTCAATCTCCTGCGGGGCCGGTCCGTGGTCGGGGTTTCCCGCGAGGCGATGGAGGTCCTCCTGCACCACGAATGGCCTGGAAACGTGCGCGAGCTCGAAAACGCGATCGAGCACGCCTTCGTTCTCTGCCGCAAGGACACGATCGGCCTCGAGGACCTCCCGGAGCACCTGCAATCCTCTCCCCCCCCGTGCCGCGCGGCGGCAGCCTCCAACCTGCGGGAAATCGAACGGACGGCGATCCTTCAGGCCCTCGAGCGCGCGGGCGGCCGCGCGCTCGGGATCGACAAGAATACGCTTCGCCGCAAAATGATCCGCCTCGGCCTGCGGCCGCCGCCCCGGAGACCGGATCGCCCCTCTTGACCGGCGGCAGGGTCCGGGGATCTAAACGGCCGGTGCGACGGCCGCCTCCCGCCGCTTCTCCAGAAAATAGAGCAGGGGGACGGTCATGCGCGAAAAGAAGAGCGAGGCGACCTCGCCCGCCATGAGGGAAATGGCCAGTCCCTGGAAGATGGGATCGAAGAGAATCACCGCCGCGCCCACGACGACCGCCGCCGCGGTGAGCATCATGGGGCGGAAGCGCACCGCCCCGGCGTCGATCACCGCCTGATCAAGCGGCATTCCCTGGCGCAGGCGCAGCTCGATGAAATCGACGAGGATGATCGAGTTGCGCACCACGATTCCCGCCCCGGCGATGAAGCCGATCATCGAGGTTGCGGTGAAGAAGGCGCCGAGCGCGCCGTGGGCGGGAAGGATCCCGATCAGCGAAAAGGGGATCGCCGCCATGATCGTGAGCGGGGTCGTGAAGGACTGGAACCACCCCACGACGAGAACGTAGATCAGGACGAGCACCGCGCCGAAGGCGATGCCCAGATCGCGGAAGACCTCGTAGGTGATGTGCCACTCGCCGTCCCATTTCACGGCGAAGCGCCGGTCGCTGGAAGGCAGCGCCGCCGTGTGCTGGGCGATCGGTCCGCCCTCGGCCGGGGAAAGGAGCGCGGCGAGCTTCGGCCACAACTCGAGAATGGCATAGACCGGGCTCTCCTTTTCTCCGGCGACATCGCCGATCACGTAAACCACGGGCATGAGGTTTTTGTGGTAGATGCTCCGTTCGGCCGGACCGGAGGAGACGCTCACCAGCTCCGAAAGCGCAACCATCCCGCCGTCCGCGGCGGGCAGGCGAAGCGCAAGCAGCCGCTCGAGGCTATCCCGGTGCTCGAGCGGCACCCGCAGCACGATCGGCACATCCTCCTTCTCGGCGGGCGTGCGCAACAGCCCGGCTGCGGTCCCCGCCATCACCCTCCGGAGCGCCTCGGCCGCATCCGCCGCGCGGATGCCGTGGCGCGCCGCCTTTTCGTCGTCCACGGCCAGCACATAACGGATCTGGCCCTGCTCCATGTACCAGTCCACGTCCACGACCCCCTCGGTCTCTTCGAAGAGATCGCGGATGGCGGCCGCCACCCCGCGCTGCCGCTCATAGTCCGGGCCGTAGACCTCGGCGACGAGCGTCGCGAGCACGGGCGGCCCGGGCGGCACCTCGGCCAATTTCAGGCGCCCACCGTGACGACGGGCGATCGCCTGAAGCCCCGGGCGCAGGCGTTTGACGATCTCGTGGCTCTGGGCGCTCCGCCGCGACTTGGGGGCGAGGTTCACCTGGAGATCGGCCACGTTCGGCCCGCGGCGAAGGTCGTAGTGGCGCACCAGGCCGTTGAAGTTGAAGGGCGCGGCCAGGCCCACGTACACTTGGATGTCGCTCACCTCGTTTACGGTCTTGAGGAAGGCCGCCAGCTCGAGCGCGGCGGCGGCCGTGTCCTCGAGGGTGGCGCTCTCCGGCAGATCGAGGATCGCCTGAAACTCGCTCTTGTTGTCGAAGGGGAGCATCTTGACCTTGACCCAGCCTGCGGCGACGAGGGCGAGCGCGGCAAGCAGCAGGGCCGCCACGGCGGCGAGAAAGAAGGTGCGGCGGACGGGGCGGTGGATCAGGCCATCCATGACCCGACGGTAGAGCCGGGTCAGGCGGTCCTCGGCCTCCCCTTTTCCGCCGTGCCCGGCCCCCGCGGTGCGGCCGAGCAGACGCAGCGAGGCCCAAGGGGTCACGACGAAGGCAATGACCAGCGAAAAGAGCATCGCCGCCGAGGCCCCCACCGGGATGGGGCGCATGTAAGGGCCCATCAGACCGCCGACGAACGCCATGGGCAGAATGGCGGCGATCACGGTCAGGGTCGCGAGAATCGTGGGGTTTCCGACCTCGGCCACGGCCTCGACGGCGATCGCGGCGGCGGGCCGCCCCCGGTTTTCGGGCAGGCGGAAATGGCGCACGAGGTTTTCCACGACGACGATCGCGTCGTCGACCAAGATCCCGATCGAGAAGATGAGCGCAAAGAGCGTGATGCGGTTCAGCGTGTAGCCGGAGAGGGTGAAGACCGTGAGGGTGAGCGCCAAGGTCACCGGGATGGCGAGCGCCACGACCCCCGACTCCCGCCACCCCAAAACGACGCCGACGAGCAGGCTCACGGAGACGACGGCGATCCCCATGTGCAACAGAAGCTCGTCGGACTTCTCCTTCGCCGTCTCCCCGTAATCGCGGGTCACGGTCACCTGGACGTCCGTCGGCAGGAGGCGGCCGCGCGCGTCCTCCAGCCGGGCGAGCACGCGGCGGGTGAGTGTGGTCGCGTTCGCTCCTTTTCTCTTGGCGACGGTGAGGGTCACCGCCTCCTCGACGCCGAGCGGCGAGCGCACCTGCGGGATCCCGCGCTCCGCCCCGGCCGGACCGCGCGCGAAAAAGACATAATGGTCGGGCTCTCCGCCTCCGTCCGCCACCTCGGCCACGTCGCGTACGCGGACCGGCTTTCCCTCGTGCACGGCGAGCACCACGGCGCCGACTTCCGCGGCGTCGCGCAGCCAGCCTCCGGCCTGCACGACGATCTGCCCCTCCCGGCCGGGGAAGCCGGCAAGGGGAGCGGCCTGGTTCGCCTGCAAGAGGGCACCCGCCGCCCGGCCGGGGTCGATCCCGTGGGCTGCAAGCCGCAGCGGATCGAAGCGCACCTCCACCCTCCGGGGCTCGCCCCCGATCAGCTGGGTGAGGGAGACGTCGGGTTCGCGCTTGACGAGGTCCTCGACCTCGGCCGCGATCCGGCGCAGCTCGAGACCCTCCCGCCCCTCCCCCCAGAAGGTGAGTGCCAGCACGGGGACGTCGTCGATGGAGCGCGGCTTGATGAGCGGCGGGGAAACGCAGCAGGGGATGCGGTCCATGTTCGCCGCGAGCTTGGACTGCAAGCGGACGATCGCCTTTTCCTCGTCCTCGCCCACGAAGAAGCGCACCACGGCGAGGCTGATTCCCGGCGAGGAGGTGGAGTAGATGTACTCGACGCCGGGGATTTCCCAGAGAAGCTTTTCCATCGGCCGCGTGACGCGGCTTTCCACCTCCGCAGCCGAGGCCCCGGGCATGCGGACAAAAATGTCGATCATCGGAACGATGATCTGGGGCTCCTCCTCGCGCGGCAGGACGGCCACCGCTCCGATGCCGGCGAGCAGGGAAGCGAGGACGAGAAGCGGGGTGAGCTTGGAGTCGAGAAACGTCCGGGCGATGCGCCCGGCCGGGCCGAGAGCGAGCGCGCTCACGAGGGCTGCTCCACGCGCATGCCGTCGATCAACCCCGCCGGAGGAGCGACTACGTATCGCACGTCCTCGGTTAGACCCGAGAGAACGACCGCCCGGTCTTCTCCGAGAGGCGCGATGCGGACGAGGCGGAACCGGGCGATTCCGGAGTCGTCGAGCACGAAGAGGCCGGTCAGCTGCCCCTGACGCACGAGCGCGGTCGCCGGGACGACGATCCGCGGCGCTTCGCCCAGGGGGATGGCGACCCGGACGTAGGCGCCGGGACGAAGCGCCGCCTCCCGCGGCAGGCGGATCTTGAGCAGCACCGTGCGGCTGGAAGGATCCGCGGTGGGGGAGGCGTGCTCGATCACACCGCGATGGTTCTTTCCCTCCGCCTCCACGCGCACGGCCGTCCCGGGCAGGGCGGCGGCCGCCGCCGACTCGGGGGCGTGCACCTCGACCCGAAGGCCGCCTTCTTTCTCCAACCGCAGAAGCGGCCTTCCCGGGGCGGCGTGTTCGCCCGGCTCGACCAGCCGGGCGGCGACAAGAGCGTCGTAAGGAGCCCTCAGATGCGTGTCGGCCGCCGCGGCCCGGGCCTGGGCGAGCGCCGCCTCGGCCCGATCCACTCCCGCGGCGGCGGCGGCGGCGGCCGCCGCGGCCCGGCGCCGCTCGGCTTCGGCCTGCTGTCGGCGCGCTTCGACTTCGTCGTATTCCTGGCGGCTCGTCGCCTCCTTCTCAAAAAGCTCGCGGTAGCGCTTGCCGGTCGCCTCAGCGAGTGCGGCCGCACTGGCGGCGGCGTCGCGTCCGGCCCGGGCGGCCTCGGCCGCCCGGCGCGCCGCGGCGAGCGCCGCCTCGGCCTCGCGCAACCGGGCATCGGCCTGCCGGGGGTCGACGACCACGAGCACATCCCCCGCCCTCACCCGATCCCCCTCGCGCACCCGGACCTCGGTCACGGCGCCTGGGGTTTTCGCCGCGATCAGGCTGGAGACCTCGGACTGCACGGTCCCGGGGACCTCGATCTCGATCGGCGAGGCCACGGCCCGGGCCACCGCGACGGACGCGCGGACGGCCGCCGGTTTTCCCTCCGTGCGGCCGGGCTCGATGCGCTCGCCGCAGCCCAAGACACAGAGCATCCCCCCCAGCAGACCCGCGAGGATTTTCATCGAACCTCCGCGCCGGACGGTTTTGCGCCTCTTTCGCCTTCGATCTCCGCCGCCCCGAGCACTCCGGAGGCGCGCTCGAGTTCGACCCGGCCGAGCACGAGATCATGGCGCGCCTGGAAGAGCAGACGCCGGGCGTCCTGGAGGGCCGCCTCGGCCGAGAGCAGATCGACCATGGTGACGAGGCCCGCGGCGTAGCGCTCGGCCGTGATCCGGAGCGCCTCCTCGGCCTCGGAAACCGCCGCCGCCGCGACCCCGATGCGCCGGGCGGCGCTCTCGGCCGCGTTGTGCGCGCGGCGGACCTCGAGCAGGACCCGGTCCTCGATCCGCCGTCTCTCGGCCTGAACCTGACGCAGCCGGGCGTGCGCTTCGCCGACGGAGGCCGAGACGGCAAAACCCGAAAACAGGGGCAGCTGGACGAGGGCGCCGAAGGCGTAATGTTCCCCCGAGCCCTCGAAGTTCTCGGAATGGACGGCGACGTCGCCCACGAGATCGAGCCGCGGGAGATGCCCCGCGCGGGAGCGTTCCACACGCTCCCGGGCCATCTCCTCCAGCAGGGCCATTTCCTCGAGATCGGCCCGGTGGGTCCGGGCCCGGACCAGCCAGTCTTCCAGCGGCTCCGCGCGGCGGCGGAGCCATACCGCGGCAAGTTCCGGCAACGAGTCGGCGGGCAGGGCCGGCATCTCCCGCCGCAGCCCCATGGCCGCGGCCAGGGCGGCGCGCGCCGTTTCGATACGGCTGGCGGCGTCGAGCCGCTGCTGCTCGAGATCGGCCGCCCGCACCCGTGCGCGCAGAAGGTCGGACTTCACGGAAATCCCGGCGGCATGACGGTTCTCGGCCAGACGTGCGTGGGCGTGCGCCGCCGCCAGAGCGGCCTCGACGACGGCGACCTGCTCGCGGGCAAGCAGCCAGCCGGCGTAGGCGGCGGTCACCTCGGCGATCACCGCCTGGCGGGTGCGCTCGAGCGCGAAATCCGCCGCCCGGCGGCCGAGGCCGGCCTCTTTCCAGGCATGCCGCGTCCGGCCGCCGTCGTAGAGCGTCCAGGAGGCACGCAGCGAGCCCCCGAAATCGGAAATCGCGCTCGGCCGGTTGAGGCGGTCGATGTCGAAGTCCGCGGCCGCAAAGCGTTCCTGATTGAGCTTGCTCGCGAAGACCTCCGGGGGGTGGGTGGTGCGGCGGAAGGATCCTTCGGCGTCGAGCCGCGGGAAAAACCCGGCCCGCTCGCGAGTGAGACCCTCCTCGGCGGCTTCGGCCCCGGCGCGCGCCGCAGCGATCGCCGGGTGATCGCGCAGGGCGATGGCGATGGCCCCCGAAAGCGAAAGCTCGGCTTCGCCCCCCTCGCCGGCCGCCGCCGGGAATCCGGCGCCAGAGAAGCCCCACGCGAGCATCAGCAAAGCGGCGAACGCCTTCTTCCTGACCATGCCGCACGTTCCGGAGAATCGATGTTTTCCTCTTATCCGATCAGCGGGCGGGGATCAACCGTCCCGGCGCCCGGCTCTGATTTGAAAGGAGACGCGGATTGAAGGAGGCTTCGCTCTTCGGCCGCCCGCCGTCTCCCGCGGGGATCGTCTGCGGCGGGCTTGCCGATCCGCAGGATCCATTGTAAGGAATCGCCCCGCGACCGACCGGCGCCCAAAGAGCCGGAGGATCGATCTCCGAATGCGAAGAGGGCCGTGGCCATGAAAAAGGAGCCTTTCGATTTCTTCCGGGATCACGCGGACGTTTTTCTGGAGATGGCTTTTCGCGCCGATCGGATGGAACCCCTCGAGAACCCGGACGCGGAGGGGCGCAACCGGGGGCAATGCGGCGATACGGCGACGATCCGGCTCCAAACCGAGGGGGAAAGGATCCTGCGGGTCGGCCTGCGGGTCGAGGGCTGTTTGCACACGGTCGCCTGCACGAACGCCGTGGCCGAACTCGTGGAGGGAAAGCCGATCGCGCAGGCCTGGAAGCTCAGCGCCGAGGACGTGATCGCTTTTCTGAAGACCCTGCCGCCGGCGCACCACCACTGCGCGGAGCTCGCCGTGGGAGCGCTCTATCGTGCGCTCGCCGACCTTCAGTCCCGGCGGCGCGAGCCCTGGAAGCGCCCCTACCGCCGCGGCCCGCAGGAACCCGGGAGTTCGTCTCCGCCGGGAAGCGAGGCGGCATAAAGCTCGACGGGGTGGCGCACGGCGATGGTATCGCCCGCCTGCGAGAGCATATCCGCAATCTGCAGCATGCAGGCCGGGCATCCGGTCGCCACCACCTCGCAGCCGGTCGCGGCGATGCGCTCGCGCTTCAGCCGCCCGATGGCCTTCGAGAGTTCGTAGTGCGCGAGGTTGAAGCTTCCCCCCATGCCGCAGCAGTCGTCGGGGGCCTCCATTTCCCGGAGGGTCCAGCCGCCCGCGGCGCCGATGAGCTCCCGCGGCTCCCGGAAGACCCCCAGCGACTTCTTGAGATGGCAAGGGTCGTGCACGGTGACGACGCGGCCCGCCCCGCCCGCCTTCCCTTCCGCCGCCGCGCCCCGGTACCGCACGAGGAACTGGGAGATGTCCATCGTCTTCTCCGCAACGGCGCGGGCGCGGGGGAGATGCTTCTCCTCGCAGAGGGTCGGCCAGAGTTTTTTCAGGGTCGAGGTGCAGGTCGCGCAACAGGTGACGAGCGCGTCGAAACGCTCGGGGTCGAAGAGCTCGAGGTTCAAGCCGACCAGCCGATGGAACGTCTCGAGGTCCCCCCCGGAAAGGGCCGGGATCCCGCAGCAGCCCTGCCCGGGGGGGAGAAAGACCCCCGCTCCGTGGTGCTCGAGCGCGCGCAGCGCCGCCTCGGCGACCGTGGGGAAGATCTTATCGATCAGGCAGCCGGTGAAGAAGGCGACGCGCGGCCCGGAGCCGCGGGGGTGTGTTTCCCGCGAGGGGCAGCGGCGATGGAAGGGGACGGCGGCAAGCGGCCGAAAATGCCTTCCGGCAAGCAGCGGCGTCTGAATGCGGCTGCAGGAGGTGCCCACGACCTCGTTCACCGGCCGGGCGAGGAGCCGCTGGAACACGGAGGCAAACTCGAGGGCCCGATCCAGGACCCGAGGGTGGGCGAGCAGGCGGCGGAAGATCGCCTTTTTCACCGGCGAAAGGCCGAGGTAGCCGGCGAGAATCGCCCGTGCCTTGAGAAAGATGCCGAGCACGTTCACCCCGCTCGGGCAGTTGGCGGCGCAGCTGCCGCAGAGGAGGCATCGTTCCAGGCGGTCGCGGACGCCCTCGGGGTCGTCGAGCATCGCCTGCAGCAGGCCGTCGAGCAGGGCGAGTTTGCCGCGGGCGACATCGGCCTCACGGCCGGTCCGGGCGAAGACGGGGCAGACGGCCTGGCACATGCCGCAGCGCATGCAGACGACGAGTTCCTCTTCCAGCCGGCGCAGGAGGTGGCGCAACGCCGCGAGGTCGGCCATGACGTGGGGTTCCTTCCGCAGGGATCCGGCCGGACGCGTTCAGGCCGGGGCCGGGATGATCTTCCCGGGGTTCAGGATGTTGCCGGGGTCAAGCGCTTTCTTGATGCGCTGCGAGTAGAGGATCGTGGCCGCGGTCGTCTCGCGGTCGAGGAAGCAGGCCTTGGCGATCCCCGTGCCGTGCTCCCCGGAGAGGGTCCCGCCGAGGGCCAGCGCCCGGTCGAAGATGGCAGCGATCGCCCGCTCGACGCGCTCCCACTCCTCGCGGTCGCGCTTGTCGGTGAGGATGGTCGGGTGGAGATTGCCGTCGCCCGCATGCCCGAAGGTGCCGATCGACAGGCGATATTCGCGGGCGATTTCCCCGATCGCCCGCACCATCTCGGGGATGCGGCTGCGCGGGACGGTGGCGTCCTCGAGGACGAGGGTGGGTTTGAGCTTGGCGAGCGCGGAGAGGGCGCTTCTGCGGGCCTCCCAGACCTTGGTGCGCTCGGCCGCATCGCGGGCGACGCGAAGGGACTTCGCGCCGTGGCGGCGGCAGAGTTCCTCCACGCGCGCGGCGTCCTCGGCCACCTGGGCGGGATGACCGTCGACTTCGATCAGGAGCATGGCGGCCGCCTCGACCGGAAGCCCCGCGTGGCTGTAATCCTCGATCGCGCGGATCGTGAAGTTGTCCATGAACTCGAGGGTCGCCGGCACGATGCGGGCGGCGATGATCGCGGCGACCGTCTCCGAGGCGCCCTCCGGGCGGTCGAAGACGGCCATCATCGCCTGCTGCGCGGCGGGGAGCGGAATCAGCTTGAGCGTGATGCGGTGGAAGACCCCGAGGGTTCCCTCCGAGCCGACGAGCAGACCGGCCAGGTTGTAGCCGGTCGCGCATTTCACGGTGCGCGAGCCGGTCCGGATCGTCTCGCCGCGGGCGTCGAAGAACTCGAGCCCCATCACGTAGTCGCGCGTGACCCCGTACTTCAGGCCCCGCAGGCCGCCCGCGTTTTCGGCCACGTTTCCCCCCAAGGTGGAGACGGCCTGGCTGCCGGGGTCCGGCGGGTAGAACAGGCCGCGCGCCTGGACGGCGGCGGCGAATCGGGCCGTGACCACACCGGGTTCGACCACGGCGTAGAGATCCTCTTCGTGCAGTTCGAGAATGCGGTTCAGGCCGTTGGTGACGATCACCACCCCTCCGGGGAGCGGGACGGTTCCGCCGCTCAGGTTGGTCCCCGCCCCGCGCACGGTCAGGGGAAGCCCGTTTTCGCCGCACAAGCGCACGGCGGCGGCAAGCGCCTCGCCCGAGGTCGGCCGGACCACGAGGCCGGGAAGGACCGGCTCGAGGGGAGCGGCGTCGTAGGCGTAGGTCAGCCGGTCGGCTGCCGCCGCCAGGACGGCTTCCTTTCCCAGCTTGGCCTCGAATTCGCGGATCAGCGACTGCGGGATCACGGGACGGTCCTTTCCGGCGTCAGAGGGGGTGGTCGAAGGTGACCTGAACGTTCTCGGCCCCCGCGAGGGCGGCGAGCGCCTGCACCTTCTCCACGATTTTCGGTTTCTCCTGGAGCAGGGTGTGCACGGAGAAGCCGGTCACGATGTGCACGCGGGCCAGGCCCCGCTCCACGGTCACCGTGAAGCGCGGGAACTCCTCGATCAGGTAGGATTCGACCTGAGCTTCGAGCACACGGTCGTTGAGCAGCCGTTTCGCCTCGGGGGTCATCTGAAAGCAAGGCAGGGAGGCCGCCTCGGCGAGAAGACGGGCCGCATCCTCGACCTTCATCGTCCCGATGTGCAACCAGAGATCATAGAGCGCCGGATCCGCCGGGTCCATGCCGTAGAGACTGAGCGCCCAGCGACGGCGTTCTTCGTCGTCGCGCAGCACCCGCTCGCGGGCTTTTTCCGCCGTCGTCTCCGAGGCGGCCATCTCTTCCCGGATGCGCTCTTCGAGGTCGGCGAAGACCCGGACTTTCAGGACGGCCGGAACGCCGCGCAGGAAAAAATGGCCGGCGTAGCCGTGATAGATCACGTTGTCCTTCTGCACTTCGCGCAGGAGCGCGGTACGGATGAAGGCGATGTACTTGCGCCGGTCACGGCCGAGGCGCTCGAGCAGCGTAGGCGCCTCCTCGATCGCGCGCACGAGGCGCAACTCCGGAATGTCGAAGATCTTCGAGGCCTCGAGCAGCACCTCGCGCGAAAGGCAGGTGTAGCCGAGCAGGCGCGCAGCCCGCTCGGCGACCTCGCTGCCGCGCCGATAGCAGCCCCGGGAAACGATGACGATGGCCATCGCCGCCTCCTTTCTCGTGACCAAGGCTTCTCTCGGCCATTTTTTCGGGTTCGCTTTTTGCTTATACAGCAGCCGTGGGCTGTTTGGGAAGCCCCGAGAGCGGGTCGGGCAAGGTGAAAAAATTGCGCCGTCATGTAACCCGCAAAGATTTTCCCGGATCCTACCGACGGAGCCTCGGAGGCCCGTCTTCTTAGAGATGTTTCAAGGAGGATCCCATGCCGATCTACGAGTACGAGTGCCGCACCTGCGGCAACGATTTCGAAAAGCTCCTCCTCTCCGCGGAAAGGGAGGAAGAGGTGACCTGCCCGTGCTGCGGCGGAAAAGACGTCCGCCGACGCATCAGCTGTGCAAGCACCCTCTCGGGAGGCGGCCGCGGCCTCTGCGACGGCTCCGGCGGCTCGCGTTTTTCCTGAGCCCGTTGAGCGCCTCTTCCGGCGGTCCGCCGGAACGACGACACCCCCTGCTCTCGGGAGAAACGGCTCATGGCCACCTGTGACCGCCATCCGGATCGCGAAACCCCCTTCCGCTGCCTGAAGCACGGGGTCTCGATGTGCGAGGATTGCCTCGCCTGCCGCGACCCCGAGCTCTACTGCAAACACCGCTCGTCCTGCCCCATCTGGTTCATCGAAAAGCGCCGCAAGCGTATGAACCGGAAAGAGAAAGAATCCTCCGCCCCCCTGACTTCCCGGCGGCTTCCGATTTTTTAGGGCTAAAAGCGGAGAAAATCAGGCTCAGCGAAAACCAGGGCGGGTTCTCTTTTGGCTCCCCGGGCCGGCGCGGAGAAGGGCGCGGATATCCGCCGCATGCCTCCCGCCAAGACAGGGATAGCCGAAGCCGCGCCCCTCCACCCGCCGCCGAGAACCGATCTTCCACCGCCTCGCTTGCAATCCCTATGGAAGCGATGAACATCGCCACGAGTGCAGTTTTAATGAAATCATGTGCATTAAAAGTATTGACAAGCAGATGGTCTTACGATATTGTTTAGAACATAATTTCATAATGGAGTTTTGGGTTTGCCTCGACCGCGTCGGTGCCGCTTCATCCGCCATCACCCCTCCGTACGGGCTTACTTCCCGCAGCAGGCCCCGCCGGGGCCCATGCGCGGGGTCACGCTCACTCTGGACGGGCTCGAGGCCCTGCGCCTGGTCGATGCCGAGGGGTTCGAGCAGGAGGCCGCCGCGCGTTTCATGGGGATCTCGCGGCCGACCCTTTCGCGGCTGCTGGCCGAAGCCCGGGAACTCGTCGCCCGCGCTCTGGCCAGCGGCTGGGCGATCCGGATCGAGGGGGGAAACACGCTGTTCACCGAGGAGCCTCTTCCGGAAATCGGCGACGGCCTGCGCCGCCGAAGGCGAGGCGGTCGATAAGGGCCGCGGCATTTCCAAAAAATCGGGGACAACCAGCGAAGAAAAGGAGGAGAACCATGCCTGGAGGCGATCGCACGGGACCCTGGGGGGAGGGTCCGAGGTCCGGCTGGACAAATGGGCGCTGCGCACCCTCGCCGGAGGGGGCCGAGCCGGCGGAATTCCGGCGCGGAGGGCAACGCGGTTTTCGTCGAGGTCGCTGTTCCTTCGGCCGCGGCCGCAGCGGCTTGGAGTATCGATGGGGGGGACAACAGCCCCCGGCCAGCACCGGCTCCGTCCCGCCGACGAAGCCGATGGGGGCCCTCTTCGCCCGGTTGGATGAACGCCTGTCGCGGATCGAGGCGCGGATTTTCGGCGCTGGAAGGGGGAAGGGTGCGGAACAGGGGGACCCGAATGCCGTTACGAGCTAATGACCAAAAAAGATCTTGACGGGAGCGAATTTGGGGCATAAATATTATTGGCATATGATCATTTGGAGGATAGTTGCCCCGACCGCGCAAGTGCCGTTTCGTGGAAAGTGTCCCCGCCGCACGGCTTTTCAAGCCGCAGGGTATCCCCGCTCGCCAGCTCGAGGAAATCTACCTTTCGCTCGAGGGCTTCGAGGCTCTGCGGCTGGCCGACCTCGAGGGGCTGCATCAACAAGAGGCGGCCGAGCGGATGAAGGTTTCGCGGCAGACCTTCGGCCGTTTGCTGGCCGAGGCGCGCCGGGCCGTCGCCGAAGCTGTGGTCAAAGGCTTGTGTTTGCGCATCGAAGGTGCCCCACCGACGGCCGCTGAGGGGGCCGAGGGCGCCTCAAAGAGGATCGCCGCCGTGCCTTGCGACGCCGCGGTACCTTCCGGAGATCGCCGCATGAAGGAACGAATCGCCGTCAGCAGCGAAGGTTCGGAGCTCGACAGCCGGGTCGACCCCCGGTTCGGTCGCGCCGCCGGATTTCTTCTCGTCGACCCGGAAACCCTCTCCGCCGAGTATCTCGACAACCGGGGCGCTCAGAGCCTGGGACAGGGCGCCGGCATCCAGGCGGCGGAGCTGCTCTCGCGGCACGGGGTGACGATCGTCCTGACGGGGTACGTCGGTCCGAAAGCCTTCCAAGCGCTTTCCGCCGCGGGAATCCGCATCGGTCAAAATCTCGAAGACTGCAGCGTGCGCGAGGCGGTCCAACGCTACCGGGAAGGACGGGTGACACTGGCAGGGGCACCGAATCGTCCCCCCGGCGGGGGCCGCCCGTGATCGTCGCCGTCGCCAGCGGCAAGGGAGGGACCGGAAAGACCACGGTCGCCGCCTCGCTTTCGTGGGTCTGGAAGCGGCCCGTGTTCGCCGTGGATCTGGATGTCGAAGAGCCCAATCTCCATCTCTTCCTCAAGCCCCGTTTCACGGGCCGCCGCACGGCGACCCTGGAGGTGCCCCTCGCCGACGAGGCCCGTTGCTCCCACTGCGGAGCCTGCGCCGAGCTTTGCCAGTTCAAGGCGATCACCGTCCTGGGCACCGTGCGGCTCACCTTTCCGGAGATGTGTCATGGCTGCGGGGGCTGCCTGGCGGTCTGTCCGGAAGGCGCCCTCGCCCCCGGCCGCCGCGAGCTGGGCGAAGTGCTCTGGGGTCGCGTCCGGGGCGAAATCGGTCTTTGCATGGGGCAATTGCGTGTCGGCGAGGCGCTCAGCCCGCCGCTGATGCGCGCGGTGATCGCCCAAGCCCGGGAGCTTGCTCTCCGCGACGGGGCCGATCTCGTCATCGACGCCCCTCCGGGAACGAGCTGCCCGGCGATTCAGGCGGTTTCCCCCGCCGATCTCATCGTGCTCGTCACCGAACCCACCCCCTTCGGCTTCCACGATTTCCGGCTCGCCCACGAAGCCTTCCTCCCGCTGGGCAAGCCGATGGCCGTCGTCGTCAACCGCGCCGACCTCGGGGAGGAGGACATTCACGGGTACTGCCGCCGCTTAAACCTGCCGGTGCTGGCCGAAATCCCGCACGACCGGCGCATCGCCCGCGCCTACGCGCAAGGGACGGTGGTTGCCGCCGAGCTCCCCGAACGGAAAGACCTCTTCGACCGCCTGGCGACCGAGATCCTCGGCCACGGAGATGTCCCCCGCCCTCTGCCGGAGGTCCCCTCCCATGCGTGAAATCCTGGTCATCAGCGGCAAGGGGGGAACGGGCAAGACTTCCCTCACGGCGGCCTTCGCCCATCTCGCCCGGGAAGCGGTCCTCTGCGACCTCGACGTGGACGCCCCGGACCTGCACCTTCTTCTCTCGCCGCAGATCGAGACCCGCGAAGACTTTATCGCCGGTCACGAGGCGGTGATCGATCCCCGCCGCTGCACGGGGTGCGGGGAGTGCCTGGCGCGTTGTCGCTTCGCGGCGGTGGTTTCCGACAGGAGCGGTTTTCGCATCGATCCGCTCCAGTGCGAGGGCTGCAAGGTCTGCGTGCGGTTCTGCCCCGAAGGGGCGATCGACTTCCCGGAGCGCCGCTCCGGGGAGTGGTTCCGCTCCCGCACCCGCTTCGGATCCCTGATCCACGCCCGCCTGCTCCCCGGGGCGGAAAACTCCGGCCGCCTCGTCGCCCTGTTGCGCGAAAAGGCCCGCGAACTTGCCCGCAGCGCGGGCCGTCGCCTCATCCTCTCCGACGGGGCTCCCGGAATCGGCTGCCCGGTCATCAGCTCGCTCTCCGGGACCGACGCCGCGGTGGTCGTCACCGAGCCCACCCCTTCGGGCCTCCATGACCTCGAGCGTGTGCTCGCCCTATGCCGCCACTTTCGCGTCCCCGCCGGCGTGGTCGTGAACAAGGCCGATCTCGCCCCGGAAACCACCCGGTCTTTGAAAGCGGAGTGCCGGGAAAACGGGGCGGCCTGGCTTGGCGAGATCGATTACGATGAGCGTTTCCTGGCCGCCATGACCCGGCGGATGGCGATCACGGAATTCTGTGACGATGGGCCGGCCATCGCCGTCCGCCGGATCTGGGATGGCGTCAGCAACATGGTCTCCCGGCCGGTCCGGGCGTGCTGAACGAATGACCCGTTTGCGGAAAGGAGCCAACACCCCATGAGCACCATCATCGCCGTACCTTCGGAAGCCCCGGGCGGCCTCGACGCCGCCATCGGGACCCATTTCGGGCATTGCGAACTCTACACCCTGGTGACGCTCGACGACGGTCAGGTGAGCGCCGTGGAAGTCCTGCCCAACGTGCCCCATGAACAGGGCGGATGCATGGCGCCCGTAAGCCACCTGGCCCAAAACCGCGTGCGTGTGCTGCTGGCCGGCGGCATGGGCATGAGGCCCCTCATGGGATTTCAGCAGATGGGAATCCAGGTCTTTCATTGCGGCACCGCGCGGACCGTGGGCGAAGCGGTGGCCGCCTTCCGCCAGGGGAAACTGGAGCAATTCGCAAACCGCCACACCTGCGGCGGTGGAGGTACACGGTAGAATCGAGGGAAGACCGCCATGCCGATCTACGAACTTCATTGCCCGAAGTGCGGCTTCCGGGGCGAGGTTCTCGTCGCCACGACCGCCTCGCCCCTGCAATGCCCTTCCTGCGCCTGCGACAGTCCGGAAAAACTGATCGCGGCGACAAGCTCGCTGAGCGGAGCAAGCCGCCGGCCGATCCCGGGACCCCACGATCCCGGATGCTGCGGAAGCCGCCCGGCGGATGCCGGGTGCGCCGGCCCCGGTTCCTGCTGCGGCAAACCGTTCTCCACCCCTTGAAATGAAGGCCGCGCCTCGGTGAAACCCCACATCCTCATCGTGTTCTCCGGCGGCGGGGAAATTTCGGATTTCTGCCGTGTCCTGGAAGAGGAATCGGGCTGCGAGATCGTCCGGGTCCCGGACGGAAAGAGCGCGCTGCGGGAAGCGCGCCGCAACGTACCCCTCGCCGTCATCCTCGAAGAGGATCTCCTGGACATGCCCGGCCTCGAACTGGTACGCCGACTTTTGTCGATCCACGCTTTCATCCACACGGCCGTTTTGAGCGCTCTTCCGCCCGCCGCTTTCCATCAACAGGCCGAGGGGCTTGGAATCTCGGCCCAGCTTTCCGCGATCCCCGGAAAGGAGGACGCCCGGCTCTTTCTCGAACGAATGAGAAAGATCTCCGCTCCTCCCGCCCGCCCAAACGCCGCTCCACCTCGCGCGGGGGGAAATATATAGTGTGAAGCGACACTTGACAAATATTATTTTTGACTTCAGGATTTCTGCGCAGCGGACATGAATTTTCACGCTGCTGCAGGCAGGGATCGCTCATGGCCCTCCGGGATTCGCCGGGGCGGAAAAGCGCGCCCCCCAAGGCCGGCCGGCTGAAAATGCGCGACTTGGTGCGTGCGGCCGGCGTCCCCAAGTCCACCGTTCTCTTCTACCTTTCCTTGGGGCTCCTGCCGCCGCCGGTGCGCACCGGGCCGAACAGCGCCTGGTACGACCCGAAGTGCGTGACGCGGATCGAACTCATCCGCCGGCTGAAGCGGGAAGAACGCCTGAGCCTGGCCGAAATCGCGGAACGGCTGCGCGAAGGAAAGCGGAGCCATCTCCCAGCCCCGTTGCCGCGATGGGTCGGGAAAGATCCCGCTCCGGAGGTTTCTCCCCGGGGGCCCGCCTGCGATGCGGAAAGCTTCTCCCGCCAAACGAGAATTCCGCCGGAGCAGCTCGAGCGGCTGGTCGCGCGTGGGCTTCTTCTGCCGGATCCGGAAGGGCGCTTCGTTGAAGAGGATTTCGCGGCGGCTCGGGCGCTTGCGGCGCTTCTCGCGGCGGGATTCGACGGCCGCGACCTCGGGGAGTACGTCGATGCGGCGAAGGGGTTGGCCCTGCTTGAGAGACGGCTGCTTGATCGTGAGGCCGGCGGAGGTCAAGAGACACGGCAGTCGGTTGCCGCCCACCTCGCCGCCCTGCGGCGCTATCTCTTGGTCGACCGCTGGGAGCGCCTCGCCGATCGCCAAAAGAAAAGCGACCCCGCCCACGGAGGCAGGCGGGAGCCCGAACCCTGGCTCGATTGATCCCACGCCCGAGGCCGGGGAGAGGGAATGCGCCTCAGATCGCGCCGCTTGCGCAGCAGCGCGGATAAGGGTTGAGAAGCGCCTCGTAGCAGGCGCAACAGAGGCAAATCCCCCGGCCGCCGGCGGCGCGGTCGGGATCTTTCAGCACGACGCCGCAAGCGGCGCAAACCGCCGCCCCCTCCGGCTTTGCCGCCGGCTTCTCTTTTTCCGCCTCTCTGCTCATGGGTGAAAATCCTTTCTCCGCCTCGGCGGCTCTGAGTTTTGGCTTTCCGCCGCTTGGGCGATGTTTCCTCGAGAAGAGATCAAAAAACGTGCCGTTGCCGCCCTGCAGAGCGGAGAAAGCGATTTAACGTCGGAATCGCAAGATGTTATCCCCACAAAACGGTCCTTCGTCCTGGGTTGCGCAAGATAAAAAAAATGACAATAATGTCACTTTATGAATGGTTTTTTAACAATAATGTCTTTTCCTTTTGACCGATGTCCGGGGATGATGTACGTTTCGCCATCGACCGGGAATTCCCGGTCGCGGTGGAAACCGTCAGCCAAGGAGGAAGCGATGAGCGTCAAGGCCACCTGGCTCAGCCATGCCTGTTTCCTGATCGAAAGCCCCAAAGCCCGCATCCTGATCGACCCCTTCTTGTCCGGAAACCCGCTCGCGCCCATCAAAGCCGAAGAGGTCACCGCCGATTACATCCTGGTCTCCCACGGCCATGGGGACCATGTGGGCGACACCGTGGCCATCGCCCGGCGCACGGGGGCGACGGTGGTGTCCAACTTCGAAATCCACAACTGGATGGCCGCGCAGGGGGTGAAAAACCTCCATCCCCAGCATATCGGCGGCGGCTTCGATTACCCCTGGGGGCGGCTGAAGCTGACGCTCGCTTTGCACGGCTCGGCCCTGCCCGACGGGGCCTACGGCGGAAACCCCTGCGGCTTTCTCCTCACGCTCGAAGGGCGCAGGATCTACCATGCCTGCGATACGGGTCTCTTCGGGGATATGGCTTTGATCGGCGAGGAGGGCATCGATCTGGCCATCCTGCCGATCGGTGACAATTTCACCATGGGCCCCGAGGACGCCCTGCGCGCCGTCAAACTGATCCGGCCCCGGCACGCGGTCCCCATCCACTACGACACCTTCGAGGTGATCCGCCAAGACCCACATGCCTGGGCGGCGAGGGTGGAAAAGGAAACCCCCACCCGCGTGACGGTGATGAAGCCGGGGGAGACGATCGCCGTCTGAAATCAGGGCCGGTCGCCGCGTCCTTGGGGCCCGTCGCCGGATTCCCAAGCCGGAGCCTGCGCCGCGTAATCGCCCGGGTGCGTGAGCCGCAGCCAGCGGCGCTGCAGAAGCACATCGCCGAAGGCGATTTCCGTCAGCTCCTCGGCGCACCCGGCCATGCGGTCCTGGAACTCCTCGATTTGCGGCACGGGAAGCCGGGAATCGATGAGGACTCCGTCCAGATCCTCCGCCGCGCGAAGGTCTATCCGCCCCGGCAGGGCGGAACGGCGCCACCAGAGGACCTGTCGCTCGGTCTCGCCCCGGTAGCGCGGTTCGGGATCCTCGGAAACGAGCGTGAACCAGACCGCGCGGTTGCCCGGCGCAGGAAACTGGAAGCGCAGGTCGCCGTCCAGGAAATGGGGCCGCCGCAGCTTCAGCGCCGCAAGAAGATCCCGTGTGGGCGGAATCTCCCGGGGCTCAAAAAAAATCACTTCCAAGGGGACGAAAGGATTGGCCTCGGTGGTCAAGGAAAGCGTCCGCCGGACCTCGGAAAACGGTGTGCCCGGAGGAACGAGGATCTGATAGGGCTGGGTCAGCCGCCGGGCCAGGCGGCGGATTTCTTCGACCGGCCTTCCGGGCGGAAGAAGCAGCTTGACCAGATAATCTCCGGCCTCCGCGAAGCGGACCCGCAGATCGCGGGCTTGCGCCGGATCGCCGCCGGAATCGCCGATCCGCCAGGCGGGATCGAGCTCCGGGGGCGGAAAGAAGCAGGCCTGCAGCCGATCCTCGGCGTAATCCCAAGCGGCGAGCAGCTCCTCCGGCCCGAAGCCCTCCGTCCGCGTGACGGTGTAGGGCGGCTCCGGCGTGTAATGCAGGCCGAGCTCACGGCTGCGGGCGCGGAACTCCGTGCCGGGGAGCACCGCCAGCGGAAAGACCTGCACGTCCTCGTTCAGCCCGTGCTCGGCGATGAAGTCGACGCTGCGGCGGAACCCCGGCAGATCGTCGCCCGGCAGGCCGACGATGAGATCGAGGCAGGGGGTGATGCCGCGGGCTTTGAGCCGGCGCACCCCGCCCAGGAAGCCCTCGAGTCGGGTGGGACGGCCGATCCGGCGCAAAGCGGCCGGGTTCGAGCTCTGCAGGCCGATTTCGAACCAGCGGAACCCGGCCGCCGCCAGCAGATCGGCCAGCTCGTCGTCCACGGCCTCGGCGCGGATTTCGCTGAAAAGCGATACACGCCGGGCCGCGTTCAGCCGCGCGATTGCGGCGAGCAGGGGATGCAGGTCGGGCCGGCAGTTGAGCGAAGGGTCGAGAACGTAGATCTCCCCCACCCCCCGCTCGATCGCCCAGGCCGCGGCCTCGAGCACCCGCGCCGGCTCGGCGAAAGCCATCCCCCGGCGGGACTTGTGGTAAAAGCAAAACCCGCAACGATAGGGGCAGCCGCGTTGGGTTTCGAGAAGCATCAGATTTTCGTCTTCCGGATCGAGCAGGCCGTTGAGGTAGGGGCTCGGCGCGGAACGGAAAATCGCCTCGGCCGGCTCGCTCCCCCGGCCTTCCTTCCAGGCGTCGGGGTCGGAGAGGAGCCGGCGGAAGATCGCTTCCCCCTCCCCGAAGACCAGAAAATCGGCCCGGCCCGCATAAAAAGGCGCCGCATCCGGGGTGATCTCCGGACCCCCCAAAACGACCCTCGCTCCGCAGGCGCGTTTCACTGCTTCGGCGATATGAAGCACGCGATCCCGACTCCAGGCATGCACCGTGAAACCCAAGACCTCGGGACTCCTTTCCGCCAGCAGCTCGATCAGCGCCGCATCCCCGAGGTGAGAGGAAAGCCGCTCCGGGAAAACCTCCACCGTCCATCCCGCGGCACGGTGACAGGCCTGCTTCAGGCAAGCCGCCGCCAACGGAATGTTGCCGCCGCGGCGGCCGAAATTGCGCCGGGGGATGGGCAACTGAAGAAGCAGGGCAAGTGGCATGGGCGCGGTCTCCGGGTGCACCGCCATGGGGTCAACCGGACGGAGGCGCCTGGGAAAAGAGGCGCAGGAGCAAAACGATCTCCCAGAGGATCACCGCGGCGAAGACGAACAAGGCGCCGCGCAGGAAATGGCGCGCCCGGATGCCCGAACGCGGCAGGATTAGGGGCGAGAGGAGCACGAAAATCGCCGTCGCGACGGCGGTGAAACCATACTTGGCGACCACGAAGGCAAACGGCCCCCGGCTCAGGAAATAGGCCATGACCGGGTTCATCTCCCAGGCGCCGTGTTCGATGAGGTAGAGGGTCAGCGCGGCGTCGAGGAGGCTGAGCGCCAGAACACCCAGGGCGGCGGCGAGGGTCCGGGAGGGGTAGCGGTCAAGCAGGGTGAGGCGGCGGCGGTCTTCGGCCCGCCGCAATGCCCGGCGGCGGCCTCCCGGAAACGGACGGGACAGCCCGATAGAACCTCTCTGCCGGCGGTCACGCCCGGAGCGTCGCTCCGGAAGTTTTGCGGCGGGAGACTGGAACGCAGGCGAAGGGGTTGGGTTCTTCAACGCGCAAAGAGCGCCGCCCACGGCGGCGGTGAGAGGCGGATATCGATCTCCGGCGAGTTCTCCGAACTTGTCTCGCCGGCGGCCTCGTGTTGACAAGGCGAGAGGCTTCGGATACGCCCGGTCACCATGGATGCGAAGCCGGTCATCCTCGAAAAAACGGAAACTCTGGCCGAGACGGCCTTCCTGCGACTGCTCCGGATTTTCTACCACATCCCGGGACAAAAAACACGCTCCTGGGTCATGGCCACCCGCCGCCGTCATCCGCTCTGCCTCGGGGGGATCGTCGGAGCTCCCGATGCCGTGGTGATCGCGGCTTTCCATGCCGCGCGCGAGCGCCTGGTTCTCATCCGCGAATACCGCGCGCCCCTGGGGGGATTCGAGTACGGTTTCCCGGCCGGACTGGTCGAGCCCGGCGAGTCGATTGAAGAAACCGTACGCCGCGAGCTGCACGAGGAAACCGGCCTTGAGGTCACGAGGTTTACGGTCCAAAGCCCGCTTCTTTTCTCCTCGGCCGGCATGACCGACGAGTCGGTGGTCATGGTCGGTGTCGAATGCCGGGGCGAGCCTTTGCGGCGCGGCGGGATCGAATCCGAAATGATCGAGGTACGGCTCGTCTCGCCCGCGGAAGCCGAGACCCTCTGCCGCAACGCCGAAATTTTCTTCGATGCCAAGGCCTGGCTGGTCACTCGGCGTTTCGCCGCCAGCGGTCGCGTCGAAATCTGAATTCCGTGGCCCGTAGCGGCTGAGAATCGGAAGCGGATGCCTCTTCTTGAGAGGGAAGAGGGGGGGCAGCCGATCCCCCCTCTTCATGGAGGAGAGAGGTTGGGTTTGAAACGCGGTTCGAAAGGACCGGGCCGGTCCAAAGGAGGTCGAAAAGACCGACCCGTTTCGAGCTTGGTGCCCTTTTCCTCTCGAACCGACCGTATAGATCCTTGCCGGCGCAAAAGGTTACACGATGGCGCCTGAACACCCCCAAGATGTCGACGAGCGCCTCCGGTCGCTTCTGCAGAAGGCTCTGAGGCGCGGCCATGTGGAGCTTTTGCTCACCGTCTGCGCCTTTCTCGAAGATTATAAACCGCCTCCGTCTTCCTTTTTCTCCGCGCAGGCCGCCCGGGCGGCTTTTTACGAGTGCTGGCCGCTCGCAACCCGGCTGCCCTTCGCCCGAAGGCCGATCGCCGCCATAGCCTTGCTGGTCCATATGGCCGGCCTCCACAAAACCCGGGAGGCTGCAGGGCTGGGGCTTCTTGCCGACGCCGTGCGGCGCGGCGAACCGGTGACGGTCCAGGACGAAAAAGAGGGCGAAGACCTGCGCCGCATGACGCAAGCACTCGAAAACCCGGAGGATTTCATCGCATGGATCTCCGCCCGGGGACTCGCTGTCCAGGATGCGCTGCGCTACGCCGGGATCCGCCGACCCCCGCCGTCCCGGGGTCGACCGCACGACCGGGCGGTGGCCTTCGCCGCGCTCTACCTGCTCGCCGCCCGGCCCGGCTCCGCCTTGCCCGCTCCGGCTCCGCCTCCCGAGGAAGCGTTCCCCTTCTGGGTCGCCTTCGACCGTCACACCGCCGCCGGCAGGTTGGCCTTGCGCGACGTGGCCCGCGATCTGAAGATTCCGCCGGCACAGCTATCCTGGTGCTTCGCCCTTTTCGAAGGGCTCCGGCTCCAGGCCGAAATCCCCTCCCCCTGGTGGCACCGCTATTGCCGCAACCGCTTCGACCGGATCGGACTTCCGCTCGAGGAGGCTCACCTGCTCTGGGAGCCGGCGAAGATCCAGCTGCGCGAAGCGCTCGCCGCGGAGGGACGGACGCTCCAGAGCGAACTCTACCGCTGGAGACTCGAGCACGGCGAGCGCGTGGAAAACCTGCGCTCCGCCGTCGCCGCGTTCTGGAAACGCCTCGAGGAGATCCCCAAGGGGCAGCGTCCCCTGTTCGGGTAGCGAGGCATCGCCGGAGAGCTCCGAAAAGCGGTTCTCCGCTCGGCGCTCAAGGAGGAACGGATGCCGCCGATCGTGAACGACGCCGAGGGTTATTTCCGTCGCCTGGTCCCCGCCGCCGATCCCCTGCTCGCCGAGCTGGAAGCCGAAGCCGCGGCGGAAGGCATCCCCATCGTCGGCCCGCTGGTCGGCGCCCTGCTCGAAATCCTGGCGGCCGGCGCCGAACGGGTGCTCGAGCTGGGAGCGGCCACCGGCTACGCGACGATTCATCTCGCCCGCGGCTGCCGCGGCCGGGTGACCGCACTCGAGCACAGCGCTCCCCTGGCCGAGCGCGCCCGGGGAAACCTCGCACGCGCCGGAGTGGCGGAGCGCGCGGAGGTCGTTTGCGCCGAGGCTCTTTCCTGGCTCGGAGAATGCCGCACGGCCTTCGATTTCGTCTTCTTCGACATCGAGAAGGCGGACTACGCCGCCGCCCTGAACGCCTGCAAAAGCCTCGTGCCGCCCGGCGGGCTGCTCGTCGCCGACAACACCGCGTTCCCCGAAGCCGATTCCTTCAACCGCGCCGTGCACGGCGACCCGGCCTGGAAAGCGGTATCGCTGCTTTCCTTCCTTCCCGGTCACTCCCCGGAAAAGGACGGTCTGTGCATCGCCAGACGACGTTGAAGGCGGAAAACCGCCGGTTGCTCTCTCAGCGGCGGGTGGCCGATCCGGCGGCCCCATCTTCGGAGGGCGGCTTTGCGCCGCGGCTTGGTGAGGGTTGGGCCCCGGGGGAGTCCTTGGGCGCCGTGCCGCGGGGCGGTCGGGAAGGCGGCGGGACCGGAGGCGGGCGTGGCTTTTCGGGGTCCCGGCAATAGATGCTGTTGTTCTCCCGGTACCAGTCACGGCACTCATCCGGCCGCGGAGGGCGGCCGTAGATATAGACCCGCTGCACGGGGGAGGACCTCACGAACCCCTCGCAGCTGCCGTAACGCAAATACCAGCCCCGGTCGCAGTCGTCCGGCGTCGAACGGCGGGCCCGCTCCTCGAGCCGTTTGGCCTCCTCGAGTCGGCGTTCCGCCTCCTCGAGACGGCGGCGCGCCTCCCGCTCCTGTTCGAGGGCCCGGAGCTTCGCCTCTTCAAGTTCGCGGCGCTCGAAGTCCTTGAGCACACGCTGATCGGACTCACGGCGCTCCTGGTCCGCCGCCGGGTCATGGGGCGTCTCCTCGATCCGCTCGAGCACCTGCACCCCGTTCGGAGGGGGCTGATTGCTGAAATGCATGACCCCCCGGCCGTCCCGCCAGCGGTAAATGTCCGCTTCCGCCCCCGGGGCGAAGATGAGGAAGAGGAAACCGAGAAGGACGAACCAGCGGTGGCGCATGAAAAGATCTCCGTAAAGAAGGAGGCCGCCTTGGCGACGAGTGTTTCTTCCGCGCGCGTCCGTCGCGGCGGCCCGAAATCCGCGAGCTTTCTTCAGCATTGGACGGTTCACGTTCAACTCCGGTTTACTTGCCTGGCCCGTTGTGGATGCGTTCGAGTTCGGCCCGACGGATGATCTCCCAGGCTTCATCGGCCGTTTCGACGAAGCTCACAAGCTCGAGGTCCTCGGGGGCGATCATGCCTTCGGCGACCAGGTAGTCGAAATCGACCAGCCGTCTCCAAAATTCACGCCCGAAGAGCAGAACGGGGATCCGCCGCACCTTGCCCGTTTGGATGAGCGTCAACGTTTCGAAGAGCTCATCGAGCGTCCCGAAACCGCCGGGGAAGACGACCAGCGCATGGGCGCGCATGAGAAGATGCATCTTGCGGATGGCGAAGTAATGGAACTGAAAGTTGAGCTCGGGGTGGATGTAGGGGTTGGGAAGCTGCTCGTGGGGCAAAACGATGTTCATGCCCACGCTTCCCCCGCCCGCCTCATGCGCCCCGCGGTTCGCCGCCTCCATGATCCCGGGCCCGCCGCCCGTCATGACCACCAGCCGGGGATGTCCGGCGGAGCCGACCACCCGCTTTCCCAGCTTCCGCGCCTCTTCGTAGAAGCGGCTGAGTTCCAGGCGGCGGCGGCTCACCTGCAGGGCCTGCTCCAGGCAGGGTTCGCCGGGGCGGGATCGGAGGTCCTCCTCGGCGCGGCGCAGGGCCCGTTCCGCCTCCTGGGGCTCCGGAATGCGGGCGCTTCCGAAAACGACGACCGCGGCCTCGATCCCGTGTTCCTGGAGGATGAGCTCGGGCTTGAGCAACTCGAGCTGCAAGCGCACCGGCCGCAGCTCGTCGCGCAACAGAAATTCGGGGTCTTGAAAAGCAAGGCGATAGGAGGGGGACTGGCAATGCGGCGCCCGGCCGGAGCGACCGGCCACCGCGGCGGAAACGTGTGCCGAAGGGAAGGTCCGCTTGCGGGCGTTTTTCTGGGTCAAGGGGCACCTCCGGCGAATCGAATTCATCTCATTCTAACAGATTCGCCGCCTTTTCACCAAAGCCCGCCGCCGGGCGCGAAGGAAAAACCCCGCGTGACGCCGCGGTCAACTCCGGTAGCGGTTGCGGGAGGATCGCGACGGTGGTAGAGGTCCCGGCATGGAATTCGAACTCGCCACCCCGCGCATCCTCTTCGGGCCGGGAACGGCCGGCCGCATCGCCGCCGAGGCGGCGGCCCTGGGAAAACGGGTCTTGGTCTTTACCGGATCCAAGCCCGAGCGGGCGGCCTTCCTGCTCAAAGGCTTGGAGGAACGGTGGCTGGAGGCGAAAACGACTGAGGTCTGCGGCGAGCCGACCCTCGATTCCCTCGCGCGGGCGTTGGACAAGGCGCGCGGCTTCGCCCCGGACGTGGTGATCGCCATGGGCGGCGGTGCGGTGCTCGATACGGCGAAGGCCGTTTCCGTGCTGCTCACGAACCCCGGCGACCCCCTCGACTACTTGGAGGTGATCGGCAAGGGCAAAACGATCGCATCCCCCGGGGTTCCCTGCGTCGCCGTCCCCACGACGGCGGGCGGCGGGGCCGAGGCGACGCGCAACGCCGTCATCGGCTCCCCCGCCCACGGCGTGAAGGCCAGTCTGCGCAGCCCGCATATCCTGCCGCGGCTGGCCGTGGTGGATCCCGAGCTGACGCTGAACCTTCCTCCCGCCGTCACGGCCGCAACCGGCATGGACGCCCTCGCCCAGCTGATCGAGGCCTTCGTCAGCCGCCGGGCGAACCCTCTGACCGACCCCCTCTGCCGCGAGGGGATCTTCCGCGCCGCCCGGGCGCTTCCGGTCGTGGTGACCGACGGATCCGACCGCCGGCGTCGGGAAGATATGGCGATGGCAAGCCTCTTCGGCGGCATCGCGCTGGCCAACGCCGGGTTAGGGGCCGTCCACGGCCTGGCCGCCCCCTTGGGCGGGATGACGGGCGCCCCCCACGGCGCCGTGTGCGGCAGGCTTCTGCCCGCGGTGACGGCGGCCAACGTGGCCGCGCTGCGCCGCAGGGATCCGGAGAACCCGGCGCTCGAGCGTTACACGGAGGTCGCGCGCCTGCTCACCGGAAAGGCGGATGCCGCCCCGGAGGACGCCGTGGGCTGGCTGTCCGAACGCGTGCGGGAGTTTGCTCTGCCCACGCTTGCGGACTGCGGCCTCTCCCCGGCCGATGCCCCCGAGCTGATCGCCCGCGCCCGACGCGCGAGCAGCATGCGCGGCAACCCGGTCGAGCTCACCGCGGCCGAACTCGCCGCGATCCTGGAAGAGTGCCTCTGAGAGGATCCCGAGAACGAGTCGTCATGGAAGAAGCCGCCGAGTTCCACGAACTTCCCCGCAGCGCGAACCACAACTGCTTCGCCTGCAGTCCGGTCAACCCCTCCGGTTTGCGCATGCGTTTTTTCAGCGACGGGAAAATCGTCCTCTCCCGGCTCGCCGTCCCCGAGCACCTCTGCGGCTGGAGCCGGATCGTCCACGGCGGCGTTCTGGGAACGATTCTCGACGAAGTCATGAGCTGGGCCGCGATCCATCTGCTCAAGAGGATCGCCCTCACCCGCAGCCTGACCGTGGAGTATCTGAAACCGGCGACGGTCGGCTCCGAACTCGAAGCCCGCGCCTGGGTGCGCGCGGCGCAGGGAAACGACGCCGCGACCGAGGCCGAAATCCGCGATGCGGGAGGCGATCTCTGCGCCCGCGCCCAAGCCCTTTTCAAGGTCTTCTCCCCCGCCGTCGCCCGCCGGCTGCAGATCGCCGACGAGGACTCGATCGTCTGGTTCGAGCGGCTCTTCGGTCCGGCGGAAGGGAAGTGAAGCCGGCGCACCGACGGCCGCGCTTTCGGGTTTTCGCTGTCAGGATTTTGGCTTTTTCCCCGACCTGCGACCCCGACCCGCCACTTTCGATGCTGGGCCTCACTTGTCCGATCTTGGTTCGATTTTGGAGAGTTGCGGCTTGCCGGGCCCAAGTCCATTTCAGGCACACTAATTGCGAAACCTCCACGAAACCGCACCACCCGTGCCGGGAGCTTTCGGCCATGCTTCGCCATACGCATCGAGTTTTCAGCCGAAACCCAATGGCGCCGTTTGCGGGTGAAAAAGGGGGTGATCGCGCGGAGAAAACGAACGGGATACTATTCGGAAGCCGAACACCTAAAAAGCGAACATTCATGAAA
>CALIUY010000059.1 GCA_938048455.1 uncultured Desulfobacterales bacterium
ATCGCCGAGCTGCAGTGGCGGCTTTCCACCCCCGTTTCGACGATTCTGCTGGCGCTGCTCGGTGTGCCGCTCGCCCGCAGCAACCCGCGACGCGGCAAATACGCGCGCCTGGGAACCGGGATCGTCATTTTCGCTTTCTACTATCAGGCCTTCGTCATCGCCAAGACCTGGGTCGAAAAAGCCCTCGTTCCTCCGCTGCCGGGCATCGCCTGGGTGCCGGCGCTGCTCGTTTTGCTCCTGATCGGCTTCCTGGTTCGTCAGCGCAAGGGGGTGCTCTACGGATGAGCCGGAAAGGCCGGATCCTCGATCGTTACCTCGGCCGCTGGACGCTGCAGGGCTTCTTTCTCGTCCTTTCGCTGCTGCTGGTCGTCTTCAGCTTCTTCGAACTTCTCGTCCAGGTGAACGACATCGGCAAGGGAAATTACCGCCTGGCCGACGCCTTCCGCTACGTCGGGCTCACTTTGCCCCGGCGGGCGGGGGATCTTTTGCCCATGGGCGCGCTGCTCGGCGGCATCGTCGCCCTGGGACTGCTCGCCGACCGCCGCGAGCTGACCGCCATGCAGGCGGCGGGGGTCTCCCCGCGCCGCATCGCCGCCACGGTCTTGACGACCGGCCTTTTCCTCACGGCGGGGGGAATCCTCTGGTTCGAGTTCGTCTCGCCCCCCCTCGATCAGGAGGCGCGCTTTCTCAAATCCCGAGCCATCGCCGGGCGCGAAGTCTGGCTGCAAAAGCAGGGATTCTGGCTGCGCCACGAGCGCGCCTATGTCCGCGTAGGGCGGACCGGTCCGGGAGAGGGGCGGGCGGCGGAGATCGAACGCTACGAGCTCGATGCCTCGGGCCGCCTGGTGCGTTTTCTCTATGCTTCCCGGGCGACGATCGAGCCCTCCGGCGACTGGGTGCTCGAAGAGGTCCGCATCAAGCGCTTCGAGGAGGATCGCATCGAGGAGGAAGAGGAGCGAGAGCTCCGCCTTGCCGCCGTTTTGCTCCCGCGGCAGCTTGCGGTGCTCGAGCTTCCGCCGGACAGCCTGTCGCTCTCCGATCTGCGGCGGCTGATCGCCGGCCTTGAGGCCCGGCGCGAAAACGCGAAACCCTACGCGCTCGCCTTCTGGCAGAAGCTCTGCCAGCCGCTCACGACGGGCGCCCTGATGCTGCTTGCGCTCAGTTTCGTCTTCGGCCCGACCCGCACCCGCACCGCGGCCCAGCGCATCTTCGCCGGAATGTTGACCGGGGTGTCCTTCAGTCTTTTCTCCCAGATCCTCGGCCACCTCGGACTGCTCTTCGGCTGGCCGCCGCTCGTGACAATCCTCGTCCCCGCGCTGCTTGCGGGAGGAATCGCCCTGCGGAGGCTCAAGAAAACCTTCTGAATCGTGGCGCCGGGGGGGAAATCCCGGCGGAGAAGCAGGAATGCCCGCCGCCCGCGGCGGAAAACGGGCGTGCTTTGCGGTTCAGGAAAGCGTGTACTCCGCAAGCGTGCGAAAGGCCTGAGCGGCGGGCTCCCAGCCGAAGTCCCGCACCCGGACCCGGCCGTCCCCGTGCTGCGATACGAAGTGCAGCAGCCGGAAGGCGCTGCGCCGCTTTCGGTCGCGGCCGGCGCAGGATGCGGAGGAAATCCCCAGGACGGGCACCGGGCCCCGCGGGCCGGGGATTTCCCGGCGCGAAATCCGGTGGGTGTGACCGTGCAGGATGAGCTCCGCGCCGCGGCGCCGGATCAGAGCGAGCAGGCGCGGCAGGTCTCGCAGGCGTTTGTGGGGGGAGAGACCGCGGGTGAAGGGCGGGTGATGGATGAGCACGATGCGGAAGAGTCCCTGCCGTCCCGTTTCCGCAAGCACCGCCTCGAGCCGTCGAAGCTGTTCCTCTCCCAGGCTCCCGGCGGCGGAAAGCGGCGGGGTGGGCCGGGCGCTCGAGACGCCGATCAGGGCGGCGGACCCGCGGATGCGCACGGCGGGAAAGCCCTCCGGGCCGGACACCGCCCGCCCGCCGTCTCCGGCGGCATATTCCCCCCACAGGCGGTCCTGCGACCGCCAGGCCGCGCCCACGAGGGCGTCGTGGTTTCCAGGGACGACGAAGACCTCCTCCGGTCCGCCCAGCCGTTGCAGCAGCCTTGTGGCCTGCTCGAACTCGGCCGGGAGCGCGAGTTGAACCAGATCCCCCGTGACCAAGCGGTGGTCGCTTTCCGCCGCGGCGAGCGCGGCCACCAGCCGTTCGAGGACGGCCGGGGCATGGTCGCGGCGGCGGCGCAGCAGCCAGCTGACCAGGCTGAGGGCACGTTTTCCGAGGAAGGCGGAGAGCGGGGCGCCGCGGGGGGCGCAGAGATGCAGATCGGAGAGATGGGCCAGCGTGAGCTCGCAGCGGCTTCGGCCGCGGTTTACAAAATCCATGCGGGTCTATATAACGCTCGGGCATGCCGTTTTCAATCGCCCGGGGCGCAAGGACTCCCCGGCGAAGCGATCGGGAATCCCGCCATGGTGGTCAGGCACAGCCTTCCGGAGGAAGGGGATCCGGCGCTGCCGCTTGAAGAGCCCGCCTCCCCCGACGCCGGCTGGCGGCTGGGGGTGATCTGCAACCCGGAGAGCGGGGAAAACCGCCGCTCCGGGCTGAGGGAGTTCCGCCGCCTTCTGGAGGGCGAGGGGCGGGTTCCCTGCCGTGAAGTCCGCAACCCGGCGCAGGCGGCCTTCGCCCTGGAGGAGTTCGCCCGACTCGGGATCAACCTGCTCGCCGTCAACTCCGGCGACGGAACGGTCCAGGCGGTCCTGACCGAGTTTTTGCGCTTCCGGCCCGCCGCGGAGCTGCCGCTCCTGGCGCTCTTCCACGGCGGAACGACCAACATGACGCATCGGGATCTCGGCTTGTCCGGAAAGCCGCTCGAGGCTCTGCGGCGCCTTCTCCTCTGGATTCGCCGAGGAGAAGGACGGGGGCGGATCATCGGGCGGTCGGTGCTGCGGGTCGATCCGGGACCTGCGGGGAAGCCGCACTTCGGGTTCTTTTTCGGCGCCGCCGCCGTCTATCGCGGAATCCGCTTCTTTCAGGCGCGCATCCGCCGGGTCGGCCTGCGGGGAAACGCCGCTCATCTCGCCGTATTCGGGCGGTTCCTCTGGGCGCTGTTGAGGCGGTCGGACGAACTGCTCTCGCCGGCGACGGTCCGCCTCGCGGCCGACGGGCGGGATCTGGGAAGGCGCCCCGCGTTTTTGCTTCTCGCGACGACGCTCGATCGGCTCATTCTGGGGTGGCGGCCGTTTTGGGGCGCAGGAACGGCGCCGTTGCGCCTGACCTTGGTCAAAGCGCCGCCCGTCTGGATCCCCGACGTCCTTCCCGCGCTGCTCCGCGGCAGAAGCGACCCCCGCCTGACGCCGCAGAACGGTTACTGGAGCCTGAAGGCCCGCGAGGTCGAAGTCGAGCTCGACGGCGGCTATGCGCTGGACGGCGAGCTCTTTCCGCCGCCCCGGGGCGGGCACCGCCTCCGGCTCCGCTCCGGCGGGACGGTGCGCTTTCTCAGAATCTTCCGATGACGCCTTGGGAACGCCTTCTGGACCTGATGCGTGCGAACATTCGGCGTGCCTCCTCGGAGGCCGTCGGGGCGCTGGCCGAGCGAGTCCTGAGGCTTCACCCCGGAGCCGTCGAGGCGATCGTTTTTTACGGCTCCTGCCTGCGATCGGGCGATGACCGCGGGGGGATGGTCGACCTCTACGCTCTGGTCTCGCGCTACCGGGAAGCCTACCGCCGGCGGATCTGGGCGGTGGTCAACCGGCTGCTGCCCCCCAACGTCTATTACCTCGAGGTTCCCGTCGCCGACCGGCGGGTGCGGGCGAAGTACGCCGTCCTGTCCATGGCCGACTTCGCGCGCGGGGTGACGCCGGCGTGGTTCCATTCCTATCTCTGGGGGCGCTTCGCGCAGCCGGCCGCCCTGGTTTACGCGCGGACCCCGGAGGCCGAAGAACGGGTGTGCGGCATGCTGGCCCGCGCGCTGCTCACCTTTCTCGAGCGGGTGATCCCCTGCCTGCCCGAGCGTTTCACGCTGCGGGAGCTGTGGCTGCAAGGCCTGTCCTTGAGCTACCGCGCCGAGCTGCGCGCCGAAAGGCCGGAAAAGATCACCGGTCTTTTCGAGGCGTGGCGCGGGCATTTCGCCGCGGCCACCGACGCCGCCCTGCCGCTGCTGCCTTTCCCGGTCCGTCCGCGGGGGACGGAACCCGGGGAATACGAAAGCCGGATCCCGACCACCCGTCGGCGGCTCTGCCGGTTCGGCTGGCGGCTGCGCGCCCTTGAGGGAAAACTGCTGTCGGTGTTGCGTCTGGCGAAAGGAGCCTTCACTTTCGCCGGAGGACTCGACTATATCCTTTGGAAGATCGAGCGCCACACGGGCGTCACCGTCGAGGTGCCGCCCCGGCTGCGCAGGCGCCCGATTCTCGCCTTGTGCGTGCTGTCCTGGAGGCTCTATCGGCGGGGGGCGTTTCGCTGAAACGAAAAGTGCGGCTCAGGGGGTTTCGTCGATGAAACGGCGGATCGCCTGTTCCTGATCGGGCGGAAGCCCCCGCAGGCGGACCGCAAAACCGGTATCCTCGCCGCGCTGGACCGTGCCGCTCAGTATCATCGCCCGCTCCGCTCCCGGAAGCCGCACGCTGACCCGGATCGGTGTCCCCGGGGCGGGCGAACGCGGGCTCTGAATGAACATGCCGGTGGGGCTGATGTCGGTCACGACCCCGTCGAAGGTCGTGGCCTCGACGACGCAGATGGCACGCAACCGGCAGGAGGATCGCGGGATGCGGCGGATCCGGTCTTCGTCCTCATTCAGCGTGAGGGTCGTGGACGGCGGTTCCCATTCGCGCGGGGCGACCCACTGCTCGAGAAGCCGCTCCTTTTCTTCTTCGGGAAGATCGAGGATCAACTGGAGGAGCCGCGTCCTGAGGCGTTCCCCCAGCAGCTGCTTGAGCAGCAGCTGCTGCCGCTCCCGAGGAAGCTCCTCGATCCGTGCGAAGAGCCTCGCCAGAACATCCAGCCGTACGCCGGAGCTTCCGCCGGCTTCCATCGCCGCGGCCTCTTTTACAGGCCGGCCTGGCGGAGCAGACCGGCCAGGTCGAGCTGGTTGACGGCGTCGGTCAGAATCTCGCTGAGGACTTTCTCGGCGTCGACTTTTCTGCGGAGCATCATGCGCTCGGCCGAGCCGCGCACCGATTGTCGCGAGGCGACCGTCGCCCCCCGTTCAAGACGCGTCTCGAAGGCGATGACGGCGGTCCAACGGCGGTCGCCGAAATCGAGCCGAAATTCCTGCAGCGCCAGGACAAGCCTCGCCTGCGGCGAAGGGGTTCGCGTGACACGGATTCCGGCCTGCTCGAGGCGAAGCCGGAGAATTTCCTGGAAAAGCGGCTCGAGCGGAAAGGCGCCCCGCAGCTCCGTTTCCCGTCCCGGGGCGGCGACGGTGAGCGCAAAGACCTCGCTCACCTCCTCGAGTTCCTGACGCGCGCGGGGGGTCAGGAGCGCGCGTTCGCCGCGGGCATCCTCCACGGCAAGGCCGATTTCGCGTAAGGGAAGCGATGTCCCGGCTCCGGGGAGCTGATAGGTCACGTTCAGCACCGTGCCGGTCGCGCACGAAAACGACACGATCGCTGCGGCGAAGACCGCCGCCCACGCCGGAATCTTTCTCCGCGCGGACATGTAGCCTCCTTGAAGTTTTCGAGGAAAAACCCGCGTCGACTATCGCGGAAACCGCTCGGGCTGTCAAGCGTGCGGATTCGTTTGCGGATTCTCAAGAGGGCGTTCGTCTTCGGAGGCGGGGCCGAGGCGCACGGGCTCGAAGAGCCCCTCCAGAAGATCGGCGAGAAAAAGTCGGCCGCGCAGCGGGGCGCCGCGCCGCAACACCAGCTTCACCACCTCCGCACATTCCAGGCAGGAGAGAAACCACACCGCGAAGGGCAGCGTGCCGAAAGCCGCCTCGGCCCCCTTGCGGGGGGCGCGCTCGGGTTCGCCGTAAATCGCACGCAAGCCGCGGTCCTCCGGGAATACGGTCGTCACGTGACCCGAGGCTCCGGCCACCGCGGCCGAGACGAGGGGGATGCCGCAGGAGCGGCAGGCATCCTCGAGAACGAAACGAGAGGGGAGGTTGTCGAGGCAGTCGACCGCCGCCTGGCAGCCGGCGAGAAGCGCCCGGCCGTTTTCGGGCGTGAAGAAAGAGACGCGGGGATCGGTTTCGACCGCGGGGTTGACCGCTCGGATCCGGGCGGCGGCGGCCTCGGCCTTGGGGGTCCCGAGGACTTCGACGGCGCTGAAGAGCTGACGGTTGAGGTTGCTTTCTTCGAAGCGGTCGCCGTCGATCAGGGTGAGCCGCCCGACGCCCAGCCGCGCCAGGATTTCGCTCACCGCGCCGCCCAGACCGCCCAAGCCCACCACGGCGATCTGCGCGCGGAGCAAGGCCGCCTGCTCGGCGAAGGAGAAACTGCGGAAGTTCCGCGCGTAGCGTTCGGGGAGGATCTCGCGCTCCAGGGCGGCAAGCTCGACCTCCCGCAGGGGGAGGCCGGAGGCCGCGGCGACGGCGGCCACCTCCCGCATGCCGATCGCCCGGTAAGGGGTTCCGTCGGGAAAGGCCCGCGAAACGGCGAAACGCTCGATGGCGGTGATCATGACGGGATTTCGTGTTCAAAGTCGGGAAAGGGTTCAGCCGCCGGCGATCGGCGGGATGATCGTCACCCGGTCGCCGTCCTGCAAGACGCGCTCGAAGGAGCCGTCCCCCTGATTGACCAGGAGAAAGCCCACTTCGTCCTCGGGGAGCTCAAGTCGCGCGAGCAGATCGACGATCCGGGAACCCGCCGGAAGCTCGACTCGTTGCGCCGCGGGGCGGCCGCCCGCCCCGTAGCGCCGAACCTCGATTTCCATTCCGGCTTCAGCCTCCGACCAACCCGTCCAGCCCCAGCTCCACGAGTTTTCCGCGGGTGGGACGTCCCTGTTCGTCCCAGCCCGACATCTCATAATACAGCCGGACGAGTTCCGCAAACCGGACGGGATCGATCCGTTTCCCCTGGAGCGGCCCCGAGGGCATTTCCTCGAACCAGCGCGAAATGAGGGTGTCGTCCGCAGGGGTGAACCCCTCGCGGTTGTTGAACAGGCGGGCCATGACGTTTGCCCGTTCAGCGGCTTTCAGCAGTTCGTAGAGGCTCACATCCCATCCCGTGATCGCGGCGACGGCCTCGACGAGGCGGCCGAAGGTCATGGCGTGGATCGGAACCGAGGTGAAATTGCAGAGGCCCAGGACGTTGTTGATGCCCCAGGCTTTCTGGCCGAGGAAGAAGAAGCGCACCTTGGCCTCGTCGGTCTTGAGGGGATCGACGGGTTCGAAGAGACCCAAGGGGAAGAGCTTGGCGATGCCGTCCCCCTGGAAGGCGACGTCATGGGGCGTCTCGATGTGGTCGGCGCCGGTGGGGGAGAGCGCAAAACCCATGGCCATGCCGGTTTTGCCGCGGCCGTCGTGGAAGGCGAGCTCCTGGCCTTTGATGTGGAAGGCGAAGCGCTCCGCTCCACGTCCGATCCGCTCGGCGGCGCGCTTGACGCCTAAGGCGAGCGTGTCGCCGAGTCCCCGCCGGGCGGCGATATCCTGGATGAGTCCGATCATGGCCTCCGCATCGCCCCAGCGAAGCTCGCGGCCGTCCGTGTCCGCCGTCGTGAGAATGCCCTCCTCGAAGCACTCCATGGCGAAGGCGATCACTGCCCCCGTCGAGATGACGTCCAGCCCGTAGAGGTTGCAGAGCTGGTTGCCGTAGGCGACGGAGAGGAGATCGCGGTTTCCGAGCATCGAGCCCAAGGCGGCAAGCGACTCGTATTCGGCGCCCCCGAAGCGGCGGTCGAGCGGGTATTTCCCTTCCTGGCGCTCGACCCGGCGTTTGCAACGCACGGCGCAGGCCCAGCAGGTGCTGTTCGAATGGAAGATCGTCTGGTGGTAGACCGGCGCGGAGAGGTCCTCCGCCCCTTCGAACCAACCCTCGCGGAAGTTGCGCGTGGGAAGGAAGCCGGCGTCGTTGATGCTCTTCAGCAGCCCGGGAGTGCCGTACTTCGTCAGCCCGACGTTCGGGGGGTGGCTCTTGATCCGCTCGTTGTGCCACCGGGCGATCTCCTTGACCTTCTCCGGGTCGGCCGGAGCGAGCTTTCCCGTGCCCCGCACGGCGACCGCCTTCAGGTTCTTGGAGCCCATCACCGCGCCCATGCCGGTGCGGCCGTTGAAATGCTCGAGGTCGTTCTGCAGGCAGGCGAAGAGCACCTGCCGCTCGCCGGCCGGCCCGATCGAAACCACCCGCACGCGGGAATCGCCGAGTTCTTGCTGCAGGCGCTCGAGGGTTTGCCAATTGTCGAGTCCCCACAGGTTCGCCGCGTCGCGGATCTCTACCTTCCCGTCCCGGATCCAAAGATAGACCGGACGCTCGGCGCGACCGTGGACGACGAGGGCGTCGAAGCCCGCGAACTTGAGTTCCGGGCCGAAATAGCCTCCGGCCTCGGTCTCGGCGAAAGCCCCCGTAAGGGGGGATTTCGCCCCCACGACATAGCGGTTGAACCCCGAAAGGGGGGCCCCGACCACGACGCTGGTCGCGAAGATCAAGGGGTTTTCCGGGGAAAGGGGATCGGTGCCGGGGGCGAGGTGCTTGAGCAGGTACCAACCGACGAATCCGGTTCCCCCCATGGTGGTCCGGTACCACTTCTCTTCGGGCTCCTCGACCTGAAAGGTGCCGCGGGTCAGATCCACGTGCAGAATTTTTCCATGGTAACCGAAGGGCATGGGGAAGGTCCTCCTCTTCCGATTCGAGGGGTGCGGCGCGGGTCGCACCCCCCGCGTCAAAATTTGCCGTAGCCGAGCAGGTGCGGCAGCCAGGTGCTGAAGATCGGAAAATAGGCGAGAAGCAGAATGCACACCGTGATCGCCGCGATGTGCGGCATCACATGGACCGAGAGCCGCTCGAGAGAGATGTCGGCCATCTTGGAGGCGACGAACAGGTTCACGCCGAGCGGCGGAGTGAGAAAGGCGACCTCGTTGGTCACGACGAAGATGATCCCGAAGTGGATCGGGTCGATCCCGAGCTTGGTCACCACCGGCAGAAGAACCGGCGTCAGGATGATGATCGTGGAGAGGGTCTCCATGAACATGCCGAGGATGTAAAAGACGACAATCAGCAGCAGCAACACCACGAACCAGTGATCGGAGATCCCCAGGATGAAGTTCGCCATGCGGGTCGGCGCCTGCTCGAAGGTGAGCAGTTGGCCGAAGAGGGTCGAGGTGCCGACGATCACAAGCACGGTGCCGGCGATCATGGCACCGTCCTGCAGGGCCCGGTAAAGCTTGCCGAGGGTGAGTTGTCGGTTGATCACCCCGCCGACGAAGAGGGCCCAGAAAACGGCGACGATCGAGGCCTCGACGGGGGTGAAGACTCCGGCGTAGATCCCGCCCAGGATGACCACAGGGGAGGCGAGCGCCCACTTGGAGCGCCAGCAGGTCTTGAAGAACTCCGTCGGCCGGAACTTTTCGGGCCGCTCGATGAACTTCAGGCGCTTGGCCACGATCCAGGCGACGAAGCAGTGGGCGAGGCCGATCATCAGGCCCGGGATCATGCCGGCGAGGAACATGCCGGTGATCGAAACACTGGCGATCACGCCGTAGATGATCATCGGGTTGGAGGGCGGGATGAGGATCCCGAGCGTCCCCCCGGAGGAGGCGACCGCTCCGGCGTAGGCGCGGTCGTAGCCGGCGCGGATCATTGAGGGGATCATGAGCGAGCCCACGGCGGCGACCGTGCCCGGCCCGGAGCCGGAGATGGCCGAGAAGAACATGCAGGCGAGGATCGTCGCCACCCCCAGACCGCCGTGGATCACGCCGGCGGGCTGGCGGACGACGTCGATGATCTGGCGCGTCACCCCGCAGTATTCCATGAGCGAGCCGGCCAGGATGAAACAGGGGATCGCCAACAGCGGAAACTGGTCCACCCCGCGGAAGAGGGTCATCGGGATCATCGAGAGCGGCACGTCGGTCACGAGAAGCGCCACACAGGTCGAGACCCCGAGGGCCATGAAAATGGGCAGCCCGAGCAGCAATGCAAAGATCAGCACCAGGATCAGGACGGCGAGCGTGCTCATGCTTCGGTCCCTCCGATCTTGGCGATCTCCCGCCAAGTCCGCTGCCGGAAGCCGCGGAAGTAAACCTGCAGAATGCGCACCGTCATCATGAAAAAGCCGAGCGGGATAATGAGGTAGACGTAAGCGGCCGACCAGCCCAAAGCCGGGGTGGTCTCGGGAAACGCGAAGGCGTGGGCCACCAGCCCGATGCCCTGAACGGCGAAAACGATGTTGAAGACGATCCAGGCGAGATCGGCGAAGAGCCAGACCCAGGGACGCAGACGCACGGGGAGCAGGTAGTACTGGGCCGTGACCCGCACGTGCTGCTCTTTTTTGGCGGCAAGCGAGATGCCGAAATAGATGGTCCAGATGAAGGCGAAGCGGCTGAGCTCCTCCGCCCAGGTCACCCCCGCCTTGAACACGTAGCGCACGAAGATCTGCCAGCCCAGGCAGGCGACCAGCAGGGCGAGCAGAAAAGCGCAAACCAGGCTTTCAAAGTGCTCGTCGAGAAAGGACCAGATGCGGGCGGACATCGCTTCCTCCCCTCGGCACGCACCCGGCAACGAGCCGGGCAAAAAACGTGGGGTGGAACGGGAGGCCGCGGGGGGCCTTCCCCCCGCGGCGGGCGCGGCTTTCTCATTTCGCCATGACGGCGACCACCTTGTCGACGATCTCTTTTCCGCCGACGCTATCATAGAACTGCGGCCAGATCGATTTCGCCTTCTCGATCCAGTCCTTTTCGTTGTTGGCGGGCTTGGAGAGTTTCATGCCCTTGTCCAGGCACTCTTTCAGGGCGTCGGCTTCCTTTTCCTCGACCCATTTCCACTCGAACTCGGCCGCCTCCCGCGCCGCGCGGTCGATCACCTGGCGCTGTTCGGGGGTGAGCTTGCGATACCAGATTTCGCTGGCGAGGATCGGTCCCGTCCAGAGGATGTAGTGGATGTCGGTGATGTATTTCTGGACTTCGAAGAACTTCATCGAGGCGTTCACCAGGTGCGGGTTGTCCTGGCCGTCGATGACCCCTTGCTGCAGGGCGTTGAAGACCTCGGTCCAGGCCATGGGGATCGGGTCCACGCCCCAGGACTTGTAAGCGGCGATCATGATGTTGTTTTTCGGAACGCGGATTTTCAACCCTTTCAGATCATCCGGAGTCAACACCTCGCGTTTGGAGTTGGTGAAGACGCGGTAGCCTCCGACCAGCCAGGCGAGCGCGCGCACGTTGGCCTGCTTCACCATGAGGTCGTTCAGCGTGGTCTTCACGTAGTCGCTCTGGAAGAGCTTGTAGGCGTCCTCGAGCTTGGGGAAGATGTAGGGCAAGGTCATGAACCCGACGGCCTTGCTGTAAGGGGTCACGTTGTTCACGGCCATGATGCTGACGTGGGTCATCCCGGTCGAGCACTGCTGGACGTTGTCCTCCTCCGAGCCGAGCTGGCCGCCGATGTAGACGTTCACCTGGATCTTGCCGTTCGAGTATTTCTCGGCGAGCTCTTTGAACTTCTCCAGGCAAACCACGTGATAGCTTCCGGGCGGGTTGGCGGTTGCGGCTTTGACGACGAGCTCCGCACCCCAGGCGAGCGGGGCGAGGCCGAGGCCGGCGAGGACGGCGACGATGACCAGAATGCGGGTGACGGGCTTGCTCATGCGACTCCTCCTTTTCTCGTGACGAGGGTTTTCCGGGTCGAACCCGGAGGGTTCAGCGGATGACCTTGTATACGGCGTTGCAGTCTTCCTTTCCGAATCCCGACTCGCTGGCCCGCTTGAGGTAGTCGAGTGCGATTTCCATGGTACGGGCCTCGTTGCCCCAGGCCTTGGCCATTTCGCATCCCAGGCGTACGTCCTTGAGGGCGAGATCCACCGCGAAACGCGGCTGAAAGTCGCCGGCGGCGATCCAGGGCCCGCGGACGTCCATCTGAAAGCTCCGGGCGCCGGTGTCGCTCAACAGCTCGAGGAGGAAGCGGGTTTCGATCCCGGCTTTCTCGCCGATGCGGATGCCCTCGGCGAGGACGGCGAGGTTGGTCATGCCGATCAGGTTGCTGATCAATTTGAGGGCGCAGGAGGCATCGACTCCGCCCAGGTAATAGACGGGCTTGCCGATGATCTCGAGCAGCGGGCGCATCTTCTCGAAGAGGGCCTTTTCGCCGCCGGCGAAGATGGGCTCCTCGGCCTTTTCGGCCTGGGCCGGGGTCTTGCCGAGCGGACAGGCGAGAAAGCCGATCCCCTTTTCCCGGGCCGCCGCCTCGAGCCTGCGGGCGGTTCCGGGATCGATCGTGCTGACATCGATGTAGACAGCGCCCGCCTTCATGCGGGCGAGCAGACCGTCGGCTCCCAGCATCACCTCCTCCAGGTGGCGCGGAAGCGGCAGGCTGGTGAAAAGGACCTCCGCATCGGCGAGCTCGGCCGTCCCCTTCGCGGCGCGGCCGGTCGCTCCGGCGGCGAGGGTCTTCTTCACCGCCTCCGGGTTCAAATCGTAGACCCAAACGGTTTTGCCGGCGCGGATCAGATTGCGGGCAAGCCCCCCGCCCATCTGGCCGACACCGATGAATCCGATCTTCATGGTCTTCCTCCTTGTTGGCGGGCGAGGGCTTCACCCCCGTCGGACCCGAACCGGGCGGGCGGAGAGAGACTTCTCCCCGCCCGCACTTTGGGACGTTAGGCGCTCTCGTAGAGCTTGGTCAGGACGAACTCCTCGTGGCCGAGGACTTCCTGGGCCGTGAGCCTTCCGTTGCAGGTGCGGATCAGCATCTGGATCAGGTTGTCGCCCGACTCCTCGAGCGTCATCTCCCCGCGCAGGATGGCCGAGCAGTCGTAATCGATGTGTTCGGCCATGGTTTTCGCGGTGAGCGGGTTCGCCGTGAGCTTGATCACCGGCTCGATGGGATTGCCGATGATGTTGCCCTGACCGGTGGGGAAGAAGTGGGCGACGAAACCCGCGGCCGCCCAGAGGGTCACGGCCTCGGCCGCGGCACTCGAGGTGTCCATGAACCAGAGACCCGGCTTGGTCGGGGCCTCGGCCTTGTCGAGCACGCCGACGTACTTGATCTTCTTTCCGATCTTCTGCAGATTGCCGAAGGCCTTCTCCTCGATGGTCGTCAGCCCGCCGCGGATGTTGCCCTTGGTCGGCTGGGAGCCGGAGAGGTCGTCGGTCTTGTTCGCCTCGATCATCCGCTGGTAGGCGTTGAAGACGGCCATGAACTGCTCGCCGACCTTGGCGTTCACGGCGCGCTCCTGGCAGACCATCTCCGCGCCGGTGATCTCGCTGGTTTCACCGAATGAGCAGGTGCCGCCCATGGCGACGAGCTTCTCCAGGGCGTTTCCGACCGTCGGGTTGGAGGCCAAGCCGCTGGTCGTATCGCTCTCCCCGCACTTCACGCTCACCCAGATCTCCTTCAGGTCGACCGGCTCGCGGCGGAGCTCGCTCGCCCAGTGAACGTATTCCTTGGCCTTCCAGCTCGCCGTCTCGACCGTCTTGAACTCTCCGTGGCGCTCGATGCTGAAGCCGGCCACGGGTTTGCCGGTTTTGGCGATGCCGTCCACCACACGCTGGGTCCACTCGGGCTCGATGCCGATCACCACCGCGGCGGCGACGTTGGGGTTGGACCCCGTGCCGATCAGCGTGCGGAAGAAGAGCTCGAGATCTTTTCCGAACTGCAGCCGGCCGTAGGCGTGCGGCAGGGCCTTGCAACCCTTGACGTTGTAGGCCACCTTCTCGCAGGCGGAGTTGCTCAGATCGTCGAGCGGCAGAATGATCACGTGGTTGCGGATGCCGACGCGGCCGTTTTCGCGGCGGTAGGCGAAGACCTTGGGGTTCTTCATCTTGGCCATGGTTACCACCTCCTCGTCTTCAGATTGTGAATGTGCACGTGTTCGCCCGCCTTGATGTCGGCCACCACGCGTCCGATGTCGTGTCCGTACTTGATCACGCTGTCGTCGACCTTGAGCCGGGTGAGCGCGATCTTGTGCCCCAGGGGAATGTCCTGCAGGGCCTTCACCTTGATCTTCTTCTGGCTGTCCATGTACAGCCCCGTGGCCGTCTCGCCCGCCGAGATGTCGACGGTGGCCACGCCGACGTTGTCGGCTTCCTCGTGAACCAGGAAATGGATCATCTGCCTTTCCTCCTTGATGGTTTGGGGCGCCTGCGCTGAAAGACCGCCCCCGGTCTTGTCTCCCGGATGGCTTTGCCGTCGACCGACGGGAGACGGGCTTTGAGCGCAACCGCCCGCGCGGCTGTTTGGTCCCGGAATCTTTCGCTTGGGCTTGTTTTTCCCTGTCATCCGGGCGACGTGGGATCACATCGCGTAAAAGTAAGTGGTGTTGGCATTGGGAATGATCGCCACCCGCGGTCTGCCGGGAAGCGCCTCGACCCACTCGGCAAGCACGCGCGTGGGGTCGGCCGCCCGCAGGTGGCACTTGCGCAGGATGCCGGGGTCGAGCTCCGAGCAAACGGCGACGTCGTAATTGACGAGCGTTCGGCCGAAGAGGTAGGCCTTGTGCGCCCCCATGCGGAAGCCGCCGGCTTGAAAATCGCGGATCACCTCTTCGGGCGAGGTGAACTGCGAAACGTAATCGAAGTAGATGTCGTCGCCCACCCCTTGGGGCGAAGCGGCCAGCAAGAGGATGTGCCCCCCCGGACGCAGGGCTTGGGAGGCGAGGTTCAAGCCTTTCTGCGCCTGGTAGAGGCAGATGTCCTTGGGGTAGCCGCCGCAGGAGGCGACGACGATGTCGAACTTTTCCCGGATGCCGACGCCGTAAACCCGGGCGCAGATTTCGGCGAGGCGGCCGAGGACTTCCTCGGGAAGCCCCGCCTCGAGGGCGACCGCTCGGCGGTCGGGGTCGAGGACGAAGTTCACCGCGAAATCGATCCCGATCAAACGGCCGGCCTCGTTCAGGTCCTGCCTTACCGGGTTTTCTTCCAGAAGACCCACCCGGGCATGGGGTTCAGCCATCAGGCTGTGGTTTTTCTCAATGGTCTCGGGGGATCCCAGCCCGATCACGACCCCTTTGGCGCCGCCGGTGAACCCCACGAACTGGTGGGGGTCCACCTGGCCGATCACGATGTGGAAGTCCGCCGCGGCGAAAGCTTCGTGGATCCGGACCGGCGTTCCGCGCCGGGTCGTCCCGTAGTCGTGAAACGCGGCCTTGCGGGCGTCGTGGGCGACCACTGCAAAACGGGAGCGAATCTCCGTCGGCAGGATGCGCTCGAGGGCCTCCGCGTCGGCGGGGGGATGGAGCCCGCCGCCGACAAAAACCTTCAGTCGGTCTTCGATGGGGGAAACCAGGGCTTTCTCGATTCTTTCGACCAAGAGCGGGAGGATCTCGCCCAGGGGCGCCGGACGGGTCTCATCGGGCACGACCAAAGCGATCGTGCGCGGCCGGCGGGCAAGCAACAACTCCTGCAGCGGCGGGCAACCCAGCGGCCGATCGAGCGCCTGAGCCAAGGCCGAGACGAAATCGTCGAGCGGCGGGATCTTGGCCGGCTCCAGGATCGTCACTTGCGCCCGCGGGGGGATGGCGATCTTGATTTTTCCCGCACCGTATTTGAGCTGGATTTCCACGGTTTCGCTCTTGGTCTTTTACGCAAAGCAAAACGCAGGCCAGCGATCTATTTTTATAACCATATGATTTTAAGTTTTTTTTCTGTTAGTAAGGTTTCCTGGATTCAAAAAGTGCCGAAAAATGGTTGCCGTGCCGAAAAACATTGATCTTTCGGCATGCGAAAGATAGAAAGGAAACCCATGGAATTCGATCCATAGGGACCGGGGGGGGCCGGCGATGCGCTGGAACGCCGAGACGCGCTACAAGATTCTGCTCGAGATCAACAACGCCGTCATTACCCGCACCAATCGCGAAGATCTCTTTCAAGCCCTCGCCGCGGAATTGCGCCGGCACGTGCGCTACGACCGGCTGGCGATCAACCTTTACGATGCCCGCACGCAGTCGATCAGTTACTTCGCCGCCGCCGACGGCATCCAGCCCGGAGGAGTCCTGATGCGGCCGAGCCGGCCGCTTGCCGACGGAGCGATCGCCCGCATGGTCGTTCAGTCCCGGCAGCCGACGGTCATCGACGACCTGCGGCGCTACCGCGATCTCTCCTCCATCGGCGCCATGGTGAACGCCGGCCTCACGGCGACGATGGCCTTTCCGATGCTCGTGCGCAACCGCATCCTGGGTTCGATCCATTTCTCCTTCCGCCAGGCCCCCGAGGACATCACCGAGCTCACCGAATTTCTCTCCGAGGTCAGCCGGCAGGTGGCGATCGCCGTCGACAACATGCTCTCCTACACCGAGCTCGAGCGCTTAAACCGCAGCCTTGAGCGGGAGAAGGAGTATCTTCTCCAGAACACCGAAGACTACTCCCAGGAGGAATTTTTCCACGCCTCGGCGGCGATGGAGGCGATTTTGCAGACGATCCGCCAGGCGGCGGACACCGATGCCACGGTGCTGATCACCGGCGAGACCGGGACGGGAAAGGACTACCTTGCCCGTTGCATCCACAACCTGAGCTCACGTCGCCACCACCTCTTCGTCAAGACCAACTGCCCCGCACTCGCCTCCTCGATCTTCGAAAGCGAACTCTTCGGGCACGCCAAAGGGGCCTTCACCGGCGCCCACGAGCGGCGATTGGGTCGCTTCGAGCTCGCCCACGGAGGGACGATCTTTCTCGACGAGATCGCCGAATTGCCGATCGGCTTGCAGGCGAAGCTCCTCCACATTCTCCAGGACGGCCAGTTCGAGCGCGTCGGGGAAAGCCGTCCCATCCAGATCGATTGCCGGGTCATCGCCGCGACCAACAAGGACCTGCGCCAATGCGTCCGCGCCGGAAGCTTCCGGGAAGACCTCTACTACCGCCTGAACATCGTCTCCATCCACGTTCCTCCCTTGCGCGAGCGGCGGGAGGACATCGTGCTCCTGATGAAAGAGCTGACCCGGATCCAGTCCCAGCGGATGAACCGGCCGGAGCCCGTCTACACCCCGCGGGCGATGGAGCGGCTGCTCCGCTACAGCTGGCCGGGGAACGTGCGCGAACTCAAGAACCTGGTCAAACGCCTGGTGATTCTGCGGGCCGGGGAGCGCATCACCGCCGAAGAGATCGAGCAGCTGCTCGAAGCCTCGCAACCCGGCCAGCGACGGCCTTTGGAGGAACCCGTCGTCCACCTGCGCGATGCCGAGCGCGACCACATCCTGCGCGCGCTCGCCCGCACGCGCGGTGTCCTGGGAGGCGAAAAGGGGGCCGCACGGCTGCTGGGGATTCCCCGCTCGACCCTGCAGTACCGCATCCG
>CALIUY010000060.1 GCA_938048455.1 uncultured Desulfobacterales bacterium
AAGCCCATGCGGCCTGGAGGCGGCTCATGGAGCGCGGCGTCTACGTCAACCTGGTGCTCCCGCCGGCGACCCCGGACGGGGGTTCCCTTTTGCGCTGCAGCGTGAGCGCCGGCCACAGCCCCGAGCAGATCGAGCGCATCGCCGAAGCCTTCGAAGCGCTTGCCGCCTCCGGCGGAGCCGGTCGAGGCCTTTGAATTTGAGCCCCTACGGAAAATCTGTTATGAGAGGCCGTTTTCGCTGTTCTCCCCGTCGGAGCGGAATCGACGGGGGACACCCGCGCCGACGGCACTTCCGAGACCGACCCCGGCGGCTCCCGCGCCGCAGCCGGTCCGCAAAAGGAGGAGAGCCTTTCCATGAGACGCCTGACGATCCAGAATCGGGTCATTGACGATGCCGCGGACTGTTATGTGATCGCCGAGATCGGCCACAACCATCAGGGGAAGCTCAAGACCTGCATGGAGATGTTCCGGGTGGCCAAGGAGTGCGGGGCCGACGCGGTGAAGCTGCAGAAGCGCGACAACCGGACGCTGTTCACGCGCACGGCCTACGAGCGCCCCTACGACAACGAGAACAGCTTTGGGGCGACCTACGGCGAGCACCGCGAGGCGCTCGAGTTCGGGGAGAGCGAATACCGCGAGCTGAAGTCCTGGGCGCAGGAGATCGGGGTGACGATGTTTGCGACGGCCTTCGATTTTCCGAGCGTGGATTTTCTGGCCAAGCTCGAGATGCCCGCCTACAAGGTGGCCTCCGGGGATTTGAAGAACATTCCGCTGCTCAAGTACATCGCCCAGGCAGGCAAGCCGATCATCCTGAGCACGGGCGGCGGGACCATGGAAGATGTCCTGCGCGCCTACGATGCGGTCATGCCGATCAACCCGCAGCTGTGCATTCTGCAGTGCACGGCGGGCTACCCGGCGGCTTTCGAGGAGCTCAACCTGCGGGTGATCACGACCTTCCGCGAGCGCTTTCCGCAGACGGTGGTCGGGCTCTCCTCGCACGACAACGGGATCGCCATGGCGCTGGCGGCCTACATGCTGGGGGCGCGGGTGATCGAAAAGCACTTCACCCTGAACCACACCTGGAAGGGGACCGATCACGCCTTCTCGCTCGAGCCGATCGGCTTTCAGAAGATGGTGCGCGATCTGCGCCGGGCGCGCATTGCGCTCGGCGACGGGGTCAAGCGCGTCTATCCGAGCGAGGTCGCCCCGATGGTGAAGATGGGCAAGCAGCTCGTCGCGGCGCGGGATCTGCCCGCGGGCCATGCGCTGCGGCCCGAGGACATCGCGATCAAGTCCCCCGGAGGGGGGCTGGAGCCCTACGAACTCGACAAGGTCGTCGGCCGGACCATCCGGGTCGCGCTTCAGCAGGACCAGGCCATCTCCTTCGATATCCTCAACGGCGCCGAATCCTGGAAACAGGTCGCCTGATGGATCTTTTCCGTCTGGACGGGGAAATCGCGGTCGTCACCGGCGCCCTGGGCAAACTTGGGCCGATCTGGCTGGAGGCGCTCCTCGACGCCGGCGCCCGCGTCTATGCCCTCGACCGGCCGGGGCAACCGGTTTCCGCCGCATTCTCCCGCCTGCAGGAGATTCACGGAGCGGCGGAGCTCACGCTGGGGTCGGCCGACGTCCGCCGGCGCGACGAGCTTGAACAGGCCCTGCACGACTGTCGCACCCGTTACGGCATTCCCTCCGTCCTGGTGAACAATGCGGGCGTCGACGCCCCGCCCTTGGCCGGCGGCCGGGGCCAGCGGATCGAGGAAATCCCGATCGAGGAAACCTTGCGGATCTTCGAGGTGAACGCGGCGGGGCTTTTTCTCTGCTGCCAGGTTTTCGGGGCGGCGATGAAGGAAGCCGGTCGGGGTTCGATCATCAACATCGGATCCCTTTACGCCGGGGTCTCCCCCGATGCCCGCTACTACGACCATCTTCCCTGCGATCCGCCCTTTGTCAAACCGCCGGGCTACGGCGCTTCGAAAGCCGCCGTGATCAATCTGACGAAATACCTTGCCGCCCACTGGGCTTCGTTCGGCATCCGGGTCAATGCCCTTTCCCCGGGCGGCGTGCGCGGGGGCCAGGACGAGGAATTCCGCCGCAAGTTCTGCGACCGCGTGCCGCTCCGGCGCATGGCCGAAGCCGAGGATCTCCGCGGCCCGCTTCTGTTTCTCGCCTCCCGGGCCTCCGCCTATGTCACCGGCATCAACCTCCAGGTCGACGGGGGATTCACGCTCTGGTGACTTGCGAATCCCCAGCCGTGAAGCAGGTTATGCGCCTCGAACCTTCCTGCATCGCCCTGATCCCCGCCCGGTCGGGATCCAAGCGCGTCGCCGACAAGAACATCCGGCCCCTCGCCGGGCATCCGCTCATCGCCTACACGATCGCGGCCGCCCGCCAGAGCGGGATCTTCGGGGACGTGGTCGTTTCCACCGATTCGGAGCGCTACGCCGAAATCGCCCGCTACTATGGGGCCGAAATCCCCTTTCTGCGGCCGGCGGAGCTCTCCGGCGACACCTCCCCGGACATCGAATGGGTGGACTATACCTTGCGCCGCCTGGCCGAAGCGGGACGCCGCTACGACTGTTTCAGCATTCTCCGGCCGACGAGTCCCTTTCGCCTGCCCGAGACCATCCGACGGGCCTGGTCCGAGTTCCTGGCCGAAACCGGGGTTGATTCGCTGCGCGCCGTCGAGAAATGCAGCCAGCATCCGGGCAAGATGTGGATTGTCCGCGGCCGGCGCATGGTGCCGCTGCTGCCCTTCGGGCCGGAAGACCGCCCCTGGCACAGCAGCCAGTACCCGGCGCTTCCCCTGGTTTACGTGCAGAATGCGAGCCTGGAGATCGCCTGGAGCCGGGTCGTGTTCGAAACCGGCACGATCGCCGGGCATGTGCTGATGCCCTTTTTCACCCGCGGCGCCGAAGGCCTGGATGTCAATCACCCGGAGGACTGGGAACTCGCCGAGATGCTCCTGCGGCGGGGCGAGGCCCCGCTGTGCAGAATCGACCGCCCCGCCTTCGGCACGAAGGCGGAGAAAACGTCCCCTCCGTCCGAAGAAGGGGAAACCTCCTCGGCAAACCCTCTGCCTTAGGCCGAAGAGGGCGCGATATCATCCCCGAACCGCCGGCACATGAAGGAAACCGCCCGATGCCCCGGCACGATCCCTTGCTGCTCATTCCCGTCGAAAACCAGGTCCGCGAGCTCGACCCGAAGCTGCTGCTCGCCTGCATCGCCGCCCGCCGGGGGTTTTCCTCGGTCATCGGCGCCCGGCGGGACATGGAAATGCGCATCGACCGCTTTCCGCGCGCCATCTACCTCTCCAAGAGCATGACCGTCCGCAGCCTGCTCTTTTTCCGGGTGGCGGTGAAGTACGGCCACGAGATCATCACCTGGGACGAGGAGGCGCTCGTCCATCTGCCCCCGGAAACCTACTTTTCGCGGCGCCTTCACCCGCGGGCCATCCGTTACGTGAGCCATCTTTTCGCCTGGGGCGAGGAAAACGCGGAACTCTGGAGAGGCTATCCCCACCTGCCCCCGGCGATCCCCATCCACGTCACCGGCAATCCGCGAAGCGACCTGCTGCGGCGGGAACTGCACGGCTATTACGCCGAAGACCTCGCCCGGATCCGTCGGGAGTTCGGCCCCTACCTTCTCGTCAACACCAATTTCAACCACGTCAACGCCTTCGGCCCGGACATGAACCTCTTCAAGCCCGTCAAGCGTTCGGGACAAAAGCCGCGTTTCGGGCGTGCGGCACGGGGCATGAGCCGCGCCTACGCCGAGGGCTTGCGCGACCACAAGCTCGCCCTCTTCCGCGACTTCCAGGAGATGATCCCCCGCCTGGAGGCGGCGTTTCCCGATTTCACGGTCGTGGTGCGGCCCCACCCGACCGAAAGCCACGAGGCTTACCGCCGGATCGCCTCCGATTGCCGCCGGGTCCGGGTCACCAACGAAGGCAACGTGGTCCCTTGGCTCCTGGGCGCGACCGCCCTGGTGCACAACGGCTGCACGACGGGAGTGGAAGCCTTCGAGCTGGGCGTTCCCGCGCTCAGCTACCGGGCGACGGTGAACGAGGCTTACGACAGCGGGTTTTACCGTCTGCCGAACGCCCTGAGCTACAACTGTTTCTCTTTCGAAGAACTCGCGGCCACCCTGCGGAGCATCGTACAGGGGACGCTCGGCCCTCCCGACGGAGAGGAGCGTCGCCGACTGCTGCGGCGTCATCTGGCCGCGCCGGACGGACCGCTCGCCTGCGAGCGGATCGTGGAGGTCCTTGAGGGCATCGCCGCCCGAATGGCACTCCCTCCGGCCGACGGATGGTTTCGCCGGCTCGATCGCGGCTTGACCGCCGTGGGGTTGAGCGTTCTGCGCAACGTCAAATCCCTTCTTCCCGGATCGCACAATCGCCCGGAGTTTCAGCGCCATCGTTATCCCGGATTGCCGTTGCCGGAGGTGGCCGAGCGGCTCGACCGGTTCCAGAACCTTCTGGGCGGGGTTCGCGTGCCGCTTGCGGTCGAGCCGATCACCGAAACCATCTATCGCATCCGGGTGAGGTAGCCGACAGGAATCCCCCCATCCCATGACCGACGCTCCTCCGCTCATCATCCCCGTCGAAAACCAGGTGCGCGAGCTCGACGCGAAGCTGCTGCTCGCCTGCCTTGCGGCGCAGCGCGGCTTCGAGTCCATTCTCGGCTCGCACCGCGAAATCGATCTGCAGATCGCCTCCTTCCGGCGCGGGCTCTACCTGAACAAAAGCATGACCGCCCGCAACCTGAACATGTTCCATATCCTGCGGCGCCTCGGGCACCGCATTCTCACCTGGGACGAGGAAGCCCTCGTGCACCTGCCGCCCGAAATTTATTACTCGCGCCGCCTTTCCCCCGCGGCGATCCGCTTCATCGCCCACCTCTTCGCCTGGGGCGAGGAAAACGCGGATTTGTGGCGCAACTGGCCGCACCTGCCGCGGGATCTGCCCATCCACGTCACCGGCAACCCCCGCAACGACATGCTCCGTCCCGAGTTGCGGTCCTTTTACGACGACGACGTCCGGCGCATCCGCGAGCGCTACGGCGATTACCTGCTCGTCAACACCAACTTCAACCATGTGAACGCGTTCTTCCCGGCGCAGAACCTCTTCCGGCCCGGGACGTTGGAGGAAGGCCGCCCGGTCTTCGGCAAGGCGGGGGTGGGCATGCCGCTCGACTTCGCCCGCGCTCTGCACGCGCAGAAGACGGCCGTCTTTCGCGCCTTCCTGGAGATCATCCCCCAGCTCGCGCGGGCCTTTCCGCACCTTTCGATCATCGTGCGGCCGCACCCCACCGAAGGGCAGGCCGCCTACCGGGAAACCGCGCGGGATTTCGGGAACGTCCACGTGACCAACGAGGGAAACGTCGTTCCCTGGCTCCTCGGAACGCGCGCGCTCGTGCACAACGGGTGCACCACCGGAGTCGAGGCTTACGTGATGCGCGTGCCGGCCTTCACCTACCGGCCTGCGGTCAGCGGAGCGATCGACGACACCTTTTACCGTCTGCCCCACGGATTGAGTCATCCTTGTTTCACGCGCGAGGAGCTGATCGCGGGCATTCACGAGGTGCTGACGGGACGGCGGGGGCCCGCCGGGGGTGAGGAACGGGAGCGGCTCGTGAACCGCCACCTCACGGGGCGGGATGGGCCGCTCGCCTGCGAGCGGATGCTCGCGGTGATCGCGGAAATCGCCGCCCGGGAACCTGGGCTTCCGCCGCCGCCGCTCGGCAGCCGTATCGCCGGCCGGGCTCTCGCCGCCGGTCGCCTCCTCGTCAAGCGGGCCAAGATGTACCTTCCCGGCTCGCATGCGCCGCCGGAATTTCACCGGCATCGCTACCCGGGGATATCGCCTGCGGCCCTGCAGGAGAAACTGGCGCGGCTGCGATCCGTCTTAGAGCTTCCCCGCGCCGTCGTCGCCGAACAACGCTCGGCGCATATCTTCCGCCTCGCGGCCGATCGCTGAGATTTTCAAGGCGCAGAAGGCGTCGGATTCTCCCAGTGCAGTTCCACGAGCCGCAGGTCCACCCAGCCCAGAAACGGAACCTCGAAACCGGCGGAAAGCGGGATCCCTTCCCGGCGGCTCAGCACGAGGCGGGTTCCGTCTTGGAAGAATTCCTCCCGCTCGCCGCGAAAGGTGCCGACCGGCTCCGAAAAGAGGCGCAGGCCGCGCGCCGGCATCCTGCCGTTTCGCCGCTCGAGGGCGTCGCCTTTTCTTTCGAGGTAATCGAAGGCGATCTCTTCGAGATCCTCTTCCTCCACCCGCACGCGGTGGACCTGCCGCTTGTGAAAGACGCAGAGCGGCTCGGCGCCGTCTGCAACCGCGCGGCCGGAAAGCAGCCGGTAGAAAAGTCCCGAGGTCTCGAGCACCGCTTCGCAGCCGGCGGGAAAGGGGTAGACATGTTCCTTGACCCGGCTCCATCCCGCGGGGGAAAGTCTCGCTTCGCGGAGCGAAGCGGGTTCGCGCTGGCGCCGGATGGCGCTGTGCGGCGTAAAGCGGAAAGCCTGTTCGTAATCCTTGAGACCGCGCCGCGAGCGCACCAGAAAGCAGGGCGCGTTGCTCTGCGGCTCCATCCAGAGGTGGTTTTCGATGCGGATCGGGCCGCGGGCGGGAAGCTCGATGCGCACGTCGAGCGACAGACGAAGAAGCCGGCCGTCGCCTGTCGGGCAGGAAGGGTTGGCCGAACCGCGGGGAAAGGCCTCCCTCTCCGGAGAGGACGCCTGGCGCAGGAATTGCGCCTCCGCCGTGACCCGCCCGCCGAGACGCTCGGCCTGGAACACCCCGACGGAGGGCATCCGGGTTCTCGCGGCAGGCTCGTCGGCGGCGGCCGCGGCCGAAGCGATGAAGAGCGCCAGGACCAGCACCGTGCGCTTCATCCGGCGCGCTCCTCGAGAAACCGGTAATTGCCCTCGAAAAACTGCTCGACATACCATTCGACCCGACGATCCTCCGCGAGATGCATGTCGAGCAGCCGAACGGCCCCGAGAAGCCGGCCGATCCGGTCGAGCCTTTCCAGGATCGCCGCTTCCTCGTATTTTTTGAGCTCTCCGCGCACCATGTCGCCCTTCTGATCGACCTTGAACCCCAGGCGCCGCAAAATCTGCGCGATCAGAACCGCCCGCCGCGTGCGGCGGCCGATATCCGCCGCACCGCCCTTGAAGTGAAAAAGGATGTAGTTGTCGTTCACCTCGCGGCTGCAGAAGCTGTCGATCGTGGTGAAATGGTAGCCGACGCGCGCGTTGAAGTTGAGGTAGCGGCCGCCGATCAGCGCGTAGCAAGGCTCGCCCATCCGGCCCTCTTTCAAGGGGTCGCGGATCGCCGTCTGGGCGACGATGGAGGCGAAGCCGCTCCAGCTGAAGCCGACGTTCTGCGACCAATCCACCCCCTCGTGGCGCATCCCCTGAAGAAGCGCCCGGAACGGAATCGAGGTGACCTCCTCGATTTCGGCGTAGCCCCGGCTGCGGTCGGTCCGCAGACCGTTTCCCAGGTCCACGGCGAGAATGCGGATCGGAAGATGGGCCCGAACGGGGACGGCGTGGATCGCGTCGGGATCCAGCCGGTTTCCGATGCGGAACATCTCCTGCATCGCCATTTCGTGGGCGAAACGGATCACGTCGTGCATCGTGCGGCAGTGGGCGGGGGTGAACTGCGCGCTTTGCGGGTCGGTGAGATGAAGCGGCGCGATCCGCCGCAGAACGGACTTCACCAACTGGTAGGCGGGACTGCCGCGCATGGGGTTCACCGGGGAAGGAGCGGCGAGCAGGGCCTCGACCCGGCCGCGGTAGACGATCCGGCGGGTGGCGTCCACCGTGATCTCCTCGCCGTGAGGGATCGTCTCCGTCGCGCGACCCACCCCCACGAGGGCCGGGACGCGGAACTCGCGGGCGACCGAGGCCATATGCCCCGTGACGCTGCCCACATCGGTGACGAACGCGGCCACCCGCCCCATCAGCGGAACGAAGCGCGGGGAGGTTTGGCGGGTGACGACGATCGCCCCCTCGGGGACGTGGTGCAGCATGTGGTCCGAGCCGAGCACGTAAGCGATTCCGGCGGCGGTGCCTTCGCTTGCGGTCTGACCGCCTTGGAGAAGGACAGGGTGCTCTTCCGGATCGATTTCGATCGCCGGGCGCGCGACCTCAACCGCTGCGGCGGATTCGCGGCGCGCAAGCGGCCGGGCCTGCAGCAAAAAAATCCGGTTGCTCTCGTCGATCGCCCACTCGATGTCGAGCGGCACCCCGCCGTAGTGGGCCTCGAGCTTCAGGCCGTAATCGACCAGGCGGTCGATCTGCTCGTCTTTCAGGCAGGGGCGCTCTTTCAGCGCGGGCGGCAGAGGCTCTTGCCGCACACCGCCCTGGGGGTCGAGCCGGAGCCGAGTCTCTTTGCAGGCCGTCTGTCGGACGGTCACGCGCCGCGAGCCTCGGTCGACCTCGAAGTAATCGGTGGCCGCGGACCCCTCGACGGCGTCGGCGGCAAGTCCCCAGACGGCGCTGATCAGGATGCGGTCGCGCCGGAGGTCGTTCGGATCCCGCGTGTAGAGCACCCCGCTCACGGACGCCGGCACCATGGCGATGCAAGCGACGCTCATGGCGACATCCTGCTCGCGGTAGCCCCGGCGGCGCCGGTAATAGATCGCCCGCGGGCTGAACATGCTCGCCACGACCTCCTTGTAGGCCTGCGGCACCCCCTCCTCGGTGACGTTGAGCACGGTCGCGTGCTGGCCGGCGAAACTCGCTTCGGTGTCTTCGCTGGTCGCGCTGCTGCGCACGGCAAGCCGCAGTTCCCCCCCGCAGCGCTCGCCCAGGTCCCGGGCGGCGTGCCGGATCGCCTGATCGAGATCCGCGGGAAGCTCGGCCTGCAGGATCCTCTCCTGGACCTCTTGGCCGGCGCGGCTTAAGGCCTCGGTGTCGTCCAGGTCCACTTTCGCCAGACGACGGCGAATGAACTCGCCGAGGTCGTTGTAATCGAAGAAGAGCTGGTAGGCGAAGGCGGTGATCGCAAACCCGGGAGGAACCGGCAGATGGGCGCGGTTGGCGATTTCCCCCAGGTTGGCCGCCTTTCCGCCCACTTCCTGCAGGTTCTCGCGGCTCAATCGCTCAAGCGGTTGCACGAACCCCGTGTCCTCGAAACGTCGTTTGCGCAGAAGCTCCGCGAACACCCCGCCGGCGATCCGCCGGCTGACCTCGTCCAGCTCCGAATAGCGTCCGCCGGAAAGCGCGTTCAGGCGGCGCACGATGGCATCGACTTCGACGGAAAGCGCCTCGGCCTGGGAAACGACGTGGAGGAAAGAAAACGGTTTGTCCTGGTAGACCGTGGACTCGAGATCGGCGATGATCTCGAGCGCCCGGTTGTTCGCCTGGAGCAATTCCTTGAAGCTCTCGTATTTGGATTGAAAGAGGTTCGCCTCGCGCTCTTCGAGGCGGGGAGAGCGCCGGAAAAACGCCTGGAGCCATCTCCACAACATGGGGACCCCCCCTCGTGCCGGCCTTCGGTCCGCCGCGGCGGAAAAGCCGCCGCCGCGGCATGGAAGCCATGATAGCCGTTCCCGCGCCGATTGCAACCGGTCCACGCCTCCGGTCTTCGGCGATCCTTGCCAGGGTCGTCCGCCGCAGACTATAGTCTTGGGAAACTCGGCAAGAGGAGGACAACTCGGATGGCTGGCGGATATACAGGGCGCATCGCTTTTGTGGATCTGACCCGACGCACGGTCGCCATCGAAGACTGGACGGATCTCCAGGCCCGTCCCTTCATCGGCGGCTACGGGCTCGGCGTGCGGGTGATCCTGGAGCGGCAGCCGGCGGGGGCGGACCCCTTAGGGCCGGAGGCCGTCCTGGGCTTTACGACGGGCCCGCTGACCGGCACTCCGGCGCCGACCGGCGGTCGCTACATGGCCTGCGGCAAGTCCCCGCTCACCGGCGGCTGGGGCGATGCCAACGCGGGCGGCCGCTTCGGCGCGGGCCTCAAAGCGGCGGGGTTCGACGCCCTTTTCGTCTGCGGATCCGCCGATCGGCCCGTGTGGGTCGAAGCGGCCGACGGGCGCGTCCTTCTCCACGACGCCTCCGCCCTCTGGGGGCGGGACAGCATCGAAACCGAGGCGGAGATCCGGCGTCTTGCGGCCGACCCGCGCACCCGCATCGCCTGCATCGGCCCGGCCTCCGAGCGGCTCTCGCGGATTTCCGGCATCGTGAACGACGGCGGCCGGATCGCCGCCCGCTCGGGACTCGGGGCGGTGATGGGGGCCAAGAAACTCAAGGCCGTCGCCGCCCGGGGCACGAGCCGCGTGTCGGTCGCCGAACCTGAGTCCCTGCACGCGCTGGCGAGCGCTTTCGCGCGCGAGATCCGCAACATGGCGGGAATGCCGCAGGCGCTGCTGCGCTATGGAACCTGCGGCTTCACGGCCGCGCTGCTGGCCGGCGGGGCGACCCCGGTCAAGAACTGGCTCCATGCCGGGGAGCCGGCCTTCCCCGGCGCCGCGGGGATCACCGACGCCGACGCCGTGATCCGCTACCAGACCCGCAAATACGCCTGCAGCGGCTGCCCCATCGGCTGCGGCGGCATCTGCAAGGTCACCGAAGGTCGCTATCCCGTAGGCGAGGTCCACAAGCCCGAGTACGAGACGCTGGCCGCCTTCGGGCCCCTGTGCCTCTGCCACGATCTCGAGGCCGTCTTCAAGCTCCAGGATCTTTGCAACCGCAGCGGACTGGACACGATTTCGGCCGGCCACGTGCTCGCCTTCGCCATCGAGTGCTTCGAGCGCGGAATTCTTACGGCCGCCGACACCGACGGCATCCGGCTCGCCTGGGGGGATGCGGCGGCGATGATCGCGCTGCTCGAGCGCGTCATCCGCCGCGAGGGCATCGGGGACCTTCTCGCCGACGGGGTCAAGGCCGCGGCGGAGCGGATCGGAAGGGGGGCCGCGGCCTGCGCCGTGCACGTGGGCGGGCAGGAGCCGGGGCTGCACCATCCTCTCTTCCTCCCCGGGCGGGGAACGGGGTTCGTGGCCGACCCGACGCCGGGGCGCCACACGGCGGCCCCCATGGCGCGCCTCGACGGGGGAGCGGGCGCCTTCGCGCCTTATCCGGAACTGCGCTTCGAGGCCTTCGAGCGTTACGCCACCCGGGGCAAGGGGCCGATGGCCGCGCGGGCTTCCTGTTACCTCCAGGTGGGCAACTGCGCCGGGGTGTGCATCATGCCCCTGATGTTCTTCGGAAACTATCCCCTGATCGAGCTGTTGAACGCGGTGACGGGCTGGGAGATGGATGTCGCCGAGGTTCTCGAAACAGGAGCGCGGATCCAGACGCTGCGCCAGGCCTTCAACCTGCGCGAAGGAATCGACCCGGCGGCGATACGCCTCCCCGACCGCCTGCTCGGCAGGCCGCCGCAGACCACCGGGCCCCTCGCCGGGGTCACGATCGACGTGGATCCGCTCGTACGGGATTTTTGGGAGGAGATGGGTTGGGACCCGAAGACCGGCCGGCCGCTCCCCGAGACCCTCCGGCGCCTGCAGATCGAGAAGCTCGTCGGCGTTGCCGCGGGCGCCGCCTGAAAGGCGAAGCCCCGCCTCTTCGGCGCATCCTCAACGCGCGGCCGTCTCTCCGGGCCCGCCGCGGCCGGCGGGAGCGTACAGCTCGGGGTGGAACTCCTTCCAGCGGCGCATCAGCCAGTGCCACTGTTCGGGATGGCGGCGGATCATCTTCTCGACCCCATCGGTGATCCGCTGGGTGTTCACGAGGATATCGTCGCGAAGGTCGCCTGTGCGCCGCATCTCGATCGGCTCCTCGATCTGCACCGCAAACGTCCCGTCCGCCTCGTGCAGGCAGAAGACCGGCAGCACCGGGCAGCGACAGCGCAGGCCGAGCATGGCCGCCGCCGGCGTCGCCGTAGCGCGTTTTCCGAAAAAACGGACCTCGACCCCGTCCTTGCGGCGCGCCATGTCGACGAGAATCGCCAGCACCCCCCCCTCGCGAACGATCCGGGTCATTTCCGCAAGCGCGCCTTTTTTGTAGAGGATGCGGCTTCCGAAGCGCGTCCGGGTGCGATGCAGGTAGTTTTCGATCCAGCCCCGCCGAAACTTCTTGGCGACCGCGGTGAGGGGCCGCCCGAAACAGGCCGGAAGCACCTGCATGCCGAGTTCCCAGTTGCCGAGGTGCGCGGAGACGGCGATGAAGCCGCGTTTCGTCCCCACGGCGCGGATCGCCCGCTCGAGGCCGAAAAAGCGTACCCGGCGGCGGATGTCCTCGGGTTCGAAGAAGCCCATCTGCAACAGCTCGATCAGAAGCCTGCCGTAATGCCGCTCCACCCCGAGCCGCAGGGCTTCGATCTCCGTCGGAGTTCGATCCGGAAAGGCGAAGGCGAGATTGCGCCGGACGAGCCGGCGGGAGTTCGGGGCGAACGCAAAGAGCGCCCGCCCCGCAAGAGGGCCGATCGAGGCGGCAGGCAATCGTTTGATCAGAGAGCCGACGATCATCGAAAAACGGTCCTCCGTCCACGGCCGTTCCGCCGCAGGCGTTTTTTTTTCGGAATCCGGCCTGGTCCCGTTCATAGCCTCTTCGCTCTCGGGCGTAAAGGCCGCTTTTGCCTGCCTGCCGTTGACGCCCCGGCCACCGCGGAGGTTTCTTGCGCGGCGGGGAGAAATGGGCTAAAGGGGTTCCATCGCGGGCGGCGGGTGCGCGTTTTCGGCCCCGGGTTTCGATCAGATCCATCAGGCCGGCAGGAGGATCCCATGCACGTCGAGCTTCCGCAATTCCGCAACATCCTCTTCACCACCGATCTTTCCAAACAGACCCGGCACGCTTTCCAATACGCCCTCAGCCTCGCCAATCAGTACGGGTCGGTGCTCACCATTCTGTATGTCATGGAGGACTTCTCGCCCAAGCAGACCCTCCATCTCCAGGGATTTATCGGGGAGGAACGCTGGGAAGAGCTGCGCAAGTCCCACGAGCAGGAGATCCGCCAGATCCTGATCGGCAAGCAGCGCGAAGGCGCCATGATCCGCCAAGCCCTCGGGGAGATGTTCGACAGCGCCCGCAAGGAATTCGACGCGCGGAATACGCGGTCGGACGAAATCGTGGTCACCCAGGGGGACCCGGTCGATTGCATCCTCCAGGAAGCCGAAGCGCGCAAGGCCGACCTGATCGTCATGGGCTATCACTCCCGGGGGCGTCTCGAGGAGGCCGTGATCGGCAGCGTCAGCCGGAGCGTGCTGCGCCGCAGCAAAGTTCCGGTCCTGCTGATCCGTCTGCCGGACATCGGGGAATAGAAGCCCCCGCGGCGGTTCACCCCGCGGGGCGGCGGCGGTGCTTGTTTCGTGCCGGGGGCTCGGCCCGAAGCGGGTCCTCGGGCCAGGCGTGTTTCGGGTATCGCCCGCGCAACGCCTTGCGCACCTCGCGATAGCTTCCTTGCCAGAAGCCCGCGAGATCGGCGGTCACCTGCACCGGCCGCCCCGCCGGGGAAAGCAGACACACGGTGACGGAAGCCTTCCCGCCGGCGAGCCGGGGGATTTCGCGGCAGCCGAAGAGGTCCTGCACCCGGGCCGCGAGCACCGGCGTCTCCCCGCCGTAATCGAGGCGGAAGATTCGCCCGTTGGCAAGCCGGACCTCTACCGGGGCCCACGCCTCGAGGAGGCGAAGCTGATCGGGCGAAAGAAGCCCGCGCAGGGCCGCTTCCAGGCGGGCAGGCGGAAAATCCGCCAGGCGCCGGATCCCGGCAAGGTACGGCTTCAGCCACCTCTCCAGGTCGGCCGACAAGGCCGGATCGGAAACATCGGGCCATTCTTCGGGCCGCTCGGCGAAGCGCCGCACGAAGCGTATCCGTCCCTGGAGCCTCCGCGCGTTCTCCGTCCAGGGAAGACTCCCCGCTCCCTTTTCGCGCCAAGCCGCGATCAGGGCCTCGGCGAGCGCTTCCGGATCGGGTTGGGGATCGATCTCCCGCCGGAGGGCAAGCCTCCCCAGACAAAGAAGCCTCTCCGCGCGCGCCGTGTCCGTTTCGCGGTCGAAGCGGATCCGCCGACGCACCTCGAGCCGGTCCGCGAAATCCTCGAGCAAGATCTCCATGTCGCAGGCGGCGGCGAGGAAAATGCGCGCCTCGCGGGGGTTTCCGTCGAGGACCGCGGCCACGATCGTCTCCGCGGCCGAAAGCGGCTCGGGTCCGCCGAAGAAGGCCCCCTGACCGCCGGCGAGAAGATAGCGCGGCGCCGCCCCCGGCCGGCGCTTGCCGATACGCTCGGGATAGGCCCAGCTGAGCAGACGGCCCGCCTCCCCTTCCGGTTTTTCCCCCTTCGGAATCCCGAGGCGGCGCTCGAGGAGTGCGGCGAAGATGCGGCAGCGCCGCAGGACCTCGCGGTCGACCCGCAGACGGCCGTCCTCCGAAGGAAAACCCCGCTCCGGACCACCGCCGAGCCTCTCGAGCCGCAGGGCGAGGTCGGCGTCGTAGTCGCCGGCGGGGAAGTGCAGGAAGTCCCTCTCGCTTAGGATGGCGGCGATGCGACAGGCCATCTTCCCCTGCCCCCGGTTGCGTGCCGCAAGCACCATGTGCGCAAGCCGGGGGTGAAGGGCCAGTGCCGCCATCTCGCGGCCGTGTTCCGTGACGCGGCCTTCGGCGTCGAGCGCCTGCAGCATGCGCAACAGTTCCCCGGCCCGGCGCCAGGCCGCCTGCGGCGGGGGGTCGAGCCACGAAAGCGTCCGCGGGTCTCGCACGCCCCAGAGGGCGAGCTCGAGCGCCGCCGGCGCGAGATCGCATTCGAGGATCTCGGGCCGGTTGCGCTCGACAAGCGACTTCTGCTCGGCCTCGCTCCACAGGCGATAGCAGACGCCCGGCCCGGTGCGACCGGCCCGGCCGCAGCGCTGCTCGGCCGCCGCCTTCGACACGGGGATGGTGACCAGACGCGTGAGGCCGCGTGCGGGGTCGAAGCGCGGAACGCGCATCCGGCCGCCGTCCACGACGCAGTTCACCCCCTCGATGGTGAGGCTCGTCTCGGCCACCGAGGTCGCCAGGACGATCTTGCGTGTTCCCGGTGGAGCCGCGGCGATCGCCCGGTTCTGTTCCGAGCGCGAAAGGGTCCCCAAAAGGGGCAAAACCCGCCGTCCCCGATCTTGCCCCCATCCCGCGAGCAGGGTGGCCACGCGGCGGATCTCGGCCGCACCCGGCAGAAAGACAAGAAGGCCGCCCTCTTCCTCCTCTGCCGCACGCCGCACGGCGTCGGCGACTTTGCGCTCGAACGGCAAGGGACGGAGGTCGGGCAGGTGGCGCACCGTAACCGGAAAGGTCCTCCCTTCGGCCCGGATGACGGGTGCGCCGCCCAGCAGAGCGGCCACCGGTTCGGCCTCGAGCGTCGCCGACATGACGAGCAGCCGCAGCTCCGGCCGCAGCACCCGGCGGAGGTCGAGACACAGGGCGAGTCCCAGATCCGAATCCAGGTGACGCTCGTGGAACTCATCGAAGACGACCAGCCCCACCCCCTCGAGGCCGAAGTCGGCCTGGAGCCGGCGCGTGAAAACCCCTTCGGTCACGACTTCGATCCGGGTCCGCGGCCCGACCTTCGATTCCAGGCGCACGCGGTAGCCGATCGTTTCCCCCACGGGTTCCCCGCGGAGCGCCGCCATACGCGAAGCGGCCGCCCGGGCGGCAAGCCGCCGCGGCTCGAGCAAAAGGATGGTTTTACCGGCAAGCCAGGGCTCATCGAGAAGGGCCGTCGGGACGAGAGTCGTCTTGCCGGAGCCCGGCGGCGCCACCAGCACCGCGGCGTGGGCGGAGGCGAGCGCCCGCCTCAAATCCGGGAGGACGTCGGCGACGGGAAGATCACCGCCGTCTTCGTTGGACCGTTTCGGAAATGACATCGGCATCGACCCGATGAAATTCCTCCTCAACCAGCCTGGTTTCTTCCCCAACTCCGAGATCGAGAGCGGCGTCCATGAAAAAAAGGGCCTCCAACGAGCCAGAAAGCTCTTGATTTTCCCCCCGTCTTGCCATAGCAAGAGCCGTCTTTTCCACCCCCCGAGAAGCCTTCAATTTCGAACACCGGCCGCAGCAGGCCAAGGGAATTCGCTGCAAAGACGGCGGGCGATGCGGCCCGCCGTGCGGTTCCATCTCGAATCACGGGAAGGCAACCTATGCCGAAACGCACGGATATTCAAAAGGTTCTGATCATCGGCTCGGGGCCGATCGTCATCGGCCAGGCCTGCGAATTCGACTACTCCGGCACGCAGGCCTGCAAGGCGTTGCGCTCGCTCGGCTACAGGATCGTGCTTGTCAACTCCAACCCGGCCACGATCATGACCGACCCGGAAATGGCCGACGCCACCTACATCGAGCCTCTGAACCCGACGGTGCTCGAGGAGATCATCGCCGCCGAACGCCCCGACGCCGTTCTTCCCAACCTCGGCGGCCAGACCGGTCTCAACCTCGCCGCCGAGCTCCACCGCAGCGGGGTGCTCGCGCGCTGGGGAGTCCAGGTCATCGGGGTCAACGTGGAGGCCATCCAACGCGGCGAAGACCGCACGGCCTTCAAGGAAACCATGGCCCGGTTGGGGATCGACATGCCGCGCAGCCAAGCGGTGCAGAGCGTCTCCAAGGCCGAGGCCGTGGCCGAAGCCCTTGGTTATCCCGTCGTCGTGCGACCGGCCTACACCCTGGGGGGCACGGGCGGAGGTCTCGTCCACAACCCGGAGGAGCTCCGGCAGATCGCCGCCCGCGGGCTGGCCGCCAGCCTGATCCACCAGGTGTTGATCGAGGAATCCGTTCTCGGCTGGGAGGAACTCGAGCTCGAGGTCGTTCGCGACGCGAAGAACCGGATGATCACCGTCTGCTTCATCGAAAACGTCGACGCCATGGGTGTCCACACCGGAGACAGCCTCTGTGTAGCCCCGATGCTCACGATCCCCCCCGAGCTCCAGCGGCGCCTCCAGGAGGCCTCCTACCGCATTGTGGAGGCGATCGAGGTGATCGGCGGAACGAACATCCAGTTCGCCCACGACCCGCGGAGCGGGCGGCTGGTCGTCATCGAAATCAATCCTCGCACATCCCGCTCCTCGGCGCTCGCCTCCAAGGCGACCGGGTTTCCGATCGCCCGCGTCTCGGCGCTTCTCGCCGCCGGTCTGACCCTCGACGAGCTGCCCTACTGGAAAGGGGGAACGCTCGCCGACTACGAGCCCTCGGGCGATTGCGTGGTGGTCAAGTTCGCGCGCTGGGCCTTCGAAAAATTCCGCGGGATCGAAGACCGTCTCGGAACGCAAATGCGCGCCGTGGGCGAGGTCATGAGCATCGGCCGGACTTACAAGGAAGCCCTGCAGAAGGCCGTCCGCAGTCTGGAGATCGGCCGCTACGGGCTGGGGTTCGCCAAAAACTTTCATGAGCTCCCGCTCGAGCGGCTGATGGCGATGCTCGCCGTCCCGACGAGCGAGCGGCAGTTCCTGCTCTACGAGGCGCTGCGCAAGGGCGCGGACGTTGAGGCCCTCTACCGCCTGACGCACATCAAGCCCTGGTTTCTCGAGCAAATGAAGGAACTGGTCCTCCTGGAAGAGGAGATCCTCGCCCGACGGGGAAAATCGATCCCCCCGGCCCTTCTGCGTCGGGCGAAGGAGGACGGCTTCTCCGACCGCTATCTCGCCGGGCTTCTGGGTACGGCCGAAAGCGAGATCCGGCGCCTGCGCCGCGAGGCGGGCATCGCCCCCGTCTGGCAGCCCGTCCCCGTCAGCGGGGTGGAAAACGCCGCCTATTACTATTCGACATACCACGGGGAAGACCGCGTGCCGGTCGACCGGCGGCGCAAGGTGCTCGTCTTGGGCGGCGGCCCCAACCGCATCGGCCAAGGGATCGAGTTCGATTACTGCTGCGTTCACGCCGCCTACGCCCTACGCGATGCCGGCTGGGAAGCGATCATGGTCAACTGCAACCCCGAGACGGTTTCCACCGATTACGACACGGCGGACCGGCTCTACTTCGAGCCGCTCACCGTGGAAGACGTGCTCGCCATTTACGAAAAGGAGTCCCCCGAGGGGGTGATCGCGCAGTTCGGGGGACAGACCCCCCTCAACATCGCCCGCGAACTCGCCGCGGCCGGGGTTCGTATTCTCGGCACCTCGCCGGAGGCGATCGATCTCGCCGAGGACCGCGACCGGTTCCGGGAGATGATGCAACGGCTGGGGATCCCCATGCCCGAAGCCGGCATGGCGGGAACCATCGACGAAGCCCTCGCCGTCGCGCGCAACATCGGCTTCCCCGTGATCGTGCGACCCTCCTACGTCCTGGGCGGACGCGGCATGGAGGTCGTGCACGACGAGGCGATGCTCGAGCAATACATGCGGGCCGCCGCCGAGGTCTCCCCGCAACGCCCCATTCTGATCGATCGGTTTCTCGACAACGCGATCGAAGCGGAGGCCGACGCCGTCTGTGACGGAAAAAGCGCCTTCGTCCCCGCGGTGATGGAGCACATCGAGCTGGCGGGCATTCATTCCGGGGACTCGGCCTGCGTCATCCCGCCGATCAGCCTCGCCCCGAAACACATCGACACGATCGGGGAAGCGACCCGCCGCATCGCGCTCGAGCTGGGAGTGGTGGGGCTGATGAACATCCAGTATGCCATCTTCGAAAACACCCTCTACGTCCTCGAGGCGAACCCGCGGGCCTCGCGCACGGTGCCGCTCGTCTCCAAGGTCTGCGGTCTGTCCATGGCGAAAATCGCCACCCGCGTCATCCTGGGCGAAACGATCGCCGGGCTCGGCCTGCGCGAGCGGCGCATCCCCCACTACGGGGTGAAAGAAGCGGTCTTTCCCTTCAACATGTTCCCGGAAGTGGACCCCGTGCTGGGCCCCGAGATGCGCTCGACGGGCGAAGTGTTGGGCCTGTCCTACTCGTTCGGTCGGGCCTTCTTCAAAGCCCAGGAGGCCGCCTCCGGGAGGCTTCCGCTGGAGGGAACGGTCCTGTTCACCATCGCCGATCGCGACAAAAACGCGGCCATCGAGCCCGCCCGCCGCTTCCGCGAACTCGGCTTCCAGCTGATGGCGACCGAGGGCACACACCGCTTTCTCCAGGAAAAGGGGATCGACTCGATTCCCGTCCCCAAGCTCGGCACGGGCCGACCCGACCTCCTGGACGCGATCCGCGAAGGCCGGGTGCAGCTTTTGGTCAACACCCCGAGCGGCCGCCGCAGCGCCGTGGACAGCTCCGAGATCCGCCGCGCGGCGATCCGACACCGGGTGCCCTACATCACGACCACGGCGGCCGCGATCGCCGCCGCCAAGGGCATCGCGGCCCGACGGGAGGGCGCCCCCCAGGTGAGGCCCCTGCAGCGCTACCACGCGGATATCCGCTGAACGCGAAACGATCCCCGGAGACCCGAGGAGGGCGAACCGCCATGGGCGGCTTGTTCGGCATCGCATCCCGCTCCGATTGCGCCGGCGATCTCTTCTATGGAACGGACTACCATTTTCACCTGGGGACGCGCTACGGCGGGATGGCGGTGCGCAACGCGCACGGGGTCAAGCGTTCGATCCACAGCATCGAAAACAGCTACTTTCGGACCAAGTTCGAGCCGGATCTGCCGCAGTTCAAAGGCACGATGGGCATCGGGGTGATCAGCGACACCGACCCGCAGCCGATCTTCATGGCCTCTCACTTGGGGACCTTCGGCCTGGTGACGGTGGGGAAAATCGCGAACATCGAGGATCTCGTTCGGCGCGCCTTCGACAAGCGGCGCTACTTTTCGGACACGACCGGGGCGGGCGTCAACGCCACCGAACTCACCGCCAACCTCATCATCGAGCACGACAGCTTCGAAGCCGGCATCCGCGCCGCCCAGGAGGCGATCCGCGGGTCGCTGACCCTTCTTCTGCTCGCCGAGAAGGGGATCTACGCCGCCCGCGACCGCCTGGGGCGCACGCCGCTGGCCATCGGCCGCCGAGCCGACGCCGTCGCCGTCGCCTCGGAGACCTGCGCCTTTCCCAACCTCGGCTTTCGCACGGAGGCTTTTCTCGGACCCGGCGAAGCGGTCTTCTTCGACGCCGACGGCTGGGAACGAAGGCTTTCGCCGGGGTCCGAGATGCAGATCTGCGCCTTTCTCTGGATCTACTACGGCTACCCGGCTTCGGAATACGAGGGGGTCAACGTCGAAGAGGCGCGCAACCGCTGCGGGGCCGCGCTCGCCCGCGGCGATGAGGCCGCGGTCGATTACGTGGCCGGGATTCCGGACTCCGGAATCGGTCACGCCATCGGCTACGCCGCGGCACGGGGGATCCCCTACCGGAGGCCCTTCGTCAAGTACACACCGACCTGGCCGCGGAGCTTCATGCCTCAGAACCCGGCGATGCGGGATCTGGTGGCCCGCATGAAGCTGATTCCCGTGCGCCGCCTGATCGAGGACAAGCGCTTGCTCTTCTGCGAGGACTCCATCGTGCGCGGCACCCAGCTCAAGGACACGATCGGCAACCTCTATGCCTACGGTGCGCGGGAAGTCCACATGCGGCCCGCCTGCCCGGTGCTCATCCACCCCTGCGAGTTCATCAACTTTTCCACCTCACGGTCCACCCTCGACCTCGCCGGCCGCCGCGCGATCCAAGAGCTGGAAGGCGACGCCCCCCGGGATCTTTCGGCCTACGCGCGCGCGGGATCTCCGGAAAACCTGGCCATGATCGAGATCATCCGCCGCCGGCTCAACCTCACCACCCTGAAATTCCAGCGCCTGGAAGACATGGTGGCCGCGATCGGTCTTCCCCGCGAAAAGCTTTGCACCCATTGCTGGGACGCATCCAGCCGCTTTTGAACTTGCGGCGGTCTCGGCGTCAGCCGCCGATCCGCACCGCGAAGCCCCGCCCCGCGAGGAAGGCGCGGACCTCCTCGACCCGCGGCGGGGGGCAGGCGGGCTTTCCTTCCAGGGCGTAGCGGCGTCCGAGACGCCGATACTTGGGCTCGCCCAGGCGGTGGTAAGGCAAAAGATCGATCCGGCGCACCGCACGGAGGGAGGAGATGAAATCGGCCGCCGCCGCGATCGTCGGCGGGTCGTCGTTGATGCCGTCGACCAGCGGGATGCGGATCACCACTTCCGCTCCCGCCGCCGCAAGCCGCCGCACGTTTTCGAGGATCCGCTCGTTTCCCCGACCCGTGAGCCGCCGGTGCGCCGCCGGGTCCACGTGCTTCAGGTCGTAGAGGAAAAGGTCCACCCAGGGGAGCAAGGCCTCAAGGATCTCCCAGTCCGCCTCGCCGCTCGTCTCGATCGCCGTATGGGCGCCTTTCTCTTCGATGCGGTAACGCCGCAGCAGATCGAGGGCGAATTCCGGCTGAGCGAGCGGCTCGCCTCCCGAAAGCGTAAGCCCGCCTCCGGAGTGCTCGGCGTAGAGCGCATCGCGCGCCGCCTCGGCCAGAGCTTCCTCGACGCTCACCCGGCGGCCGAACACCTGGAGGGCCTCGCCGGGGCAGGCGAGCGCGCAGCGCCCGCAGCCCTCGCAACGAGCGGCATCGATGCGGCGGGATCCGTCTGCGGCGGCGGAGACGGCTCCCGCCGGGCAGACCTCGAGACAGCGGTTGCAGCCGATGCAGCGCTCGGCGATCCAGAGCGTCTCCGGCCGGGCCCGCTGGGACTCCGGGTTGCAGCACCACAGGCAGCGCAGCGGGCAGCCTTTGAAGAACACGGTCGTGCGGATCCCCGGCCCGTCGTGCAGGCTGAAACCGCGGATGTCGAAAAGAAGGCCCGTTTCCCCCGGATCCATCAGAGGCCGTGCTCGGCGCGCGAGAGAATCTCGAGCTGAATATCGCGGCTGAGAAGCGTGAAGTAATCCGAGTATCCCGCGACCCGGATGAGAAGGTGGCGATGCCGTTCGGGGTGTTCCATAGCCTCGAGGAGAATCGCGCGGTCGACGATGTTGAACTGGACGTGATGCCCCCCTTGGCTGAAGTAGCCGCGGATCAGGGCGGCGAGCTTGTGCAGGTCGCGGTCGTTTTGCACCGACGAAGGGCTGATCTTGATGTTGAGCAGCGTCCCGTTGGTGCGGGCATGATCGAGCTTGGCGACCGAGCGCATCGCCGCCGTGGGACCGCGGCGGTCATGCCCCTGGACGGGGCTCACCCCCTCGGAGAGCCAGGCTCCGGCGCGGCGGCCGTCGGGGGTGGCCCCGGTGAGTTCCCCCAGGGCGATGTGGCTCGTGGTGGGCAGAAGATCCACCCAGTAACGGCCGCCTTGACAGTCGGTGTGCCGCTCGACGGCCGCGCAGAAGATCTCCTGGACGGCGGCGGCGAGTTGATCGGCGGCCTCGTCGTCGTTTCCGTAGCGGGGGGTTTTGTTCACGAGAACAAGGCGCAGATCCTCGCATCCCTCCCAGTTGCGGTCGAGAGCCTCGAGCAGACGCTCCAGGGAAAGGCTCCGGCGCTCGAAGACGTGGGTGCGGATCGCCGCAAGCGAGTCGGCGACCGTGCCGACGGCCACCCCGGAGATCGTGGCGATCTTGTAATGCGAACCGCCGGCATGCCAGTCGGTCGCGGTGGCGATGCAGTCCTCGATCAACGCCGAGGTGAAAGGCACGGGGCAGTGTTCGGCGTAGATCGTGCGCACGAGGTCGTCGTAGCGTACCTTGAGGTTCACAAAATGTTCCACTTGCCTGCGGAAGGCGGAAAGCACGTCCTCGAAGCTGGAAAAGACACGCGGGTCGCCGGTGGAGGGGCCGAGCCTCTCACCGGTCAAACGGTCGAGGCCGTCGTTTAGGGCGAGCTCCAGGGCCTTGGCGAGGTTGAAATAACCGCTCGAGGCCATACGGTCCTTGCCGTCGCAGAATCCGGCGACACAGCCGTTCAGACTGCTTGCGCGCGCGTCCTCGAGCGTCTTGCCGCGGTTCACCATGCCGAGCGCGAGCACATCGGCGTTGAACATCGCGGGCATGCCGGTTCCCAGACGCAGGACTTCGCAGCAGCGATAGAGAAATTTCGGGGACGTGAGCGAGGCGATCTGGGCGGAAAGCCCCGGTTGGGGGAGCCGCGTGTGCTCGAGGGCGTTGAGGCAGACATAGGAGAGCTCGTTCACCGCGTCACGCCCGTTGCGGGTGAGCCCCCCGATGTTCAGGTTTTGAAAGTCGGGGTAGGAACTCGAGGTCTGGGATTCGCCGGAATCCTTGGCCAGCGTGATCTCGTCGAATTTGACCCAGAGGCAGTCGATCAGCTCCTGGGCCTCGTCGGCCGTGATCTCCCGGCGATCCAGGCTCCACCGGTAGTAGGGGTAAAGGTACTGGTCGAAGCGCCCGGGCCCGAAGGCGTGGCCGGGGGTCTCGAGGTTGAGGACGAGGTGGGCGATCCAGAAGGATTGCAAGGCCTCGGCAAAGCCGCGGGCGGGATGCTCGGGCACGCGTTCCAGGATCGCGGCGATCCGCTCGAGCTCGGCGCGCCGGCGGGGATCCGGGGTTTCCCGGGCGATCCGCCGCGCCGCGGCGGCATGGCGGGCGGCGAAGCGGATCACGGCCTCGCAGACCAGGGCCACCGATTCGAGAAACGATCGGCGGTGGAGAAAGTCCGGGGCCTTCGGGTCGAGCCGGGAAAGCGCGGCATCGACCTCGCTGAGAATACCCCGCATCCCCAGCCGCAGGACCTTTTCGTAGCCCGCCTGGATGTGGCCGATCGAGCGCGATCGGAAATAATTGTAAATGACGCCCCGCTCGTCCGCCCGGCGGATCTCTTCGGGCACGGCCTCCTCGATGCGGTCGACGATCTGCCTTCCTTTCCAGTAAGGGAAGACCTCGCGGCGCAGGATGCGCTTGGTTGCGTCGCTGACCCGGAAGGGAGTGTCCTTGCGCGTCGCCAGCCGGTCGAGGTCACGCTCGAGCCAGCTGCAGTTGATCTCGGGGTAGACGGGGGAGCCCCGGGGGGTGAGGGCTTTCAGGCCGACGATGAGCTCGCCCTCCTGGATGACGATGGGATGCTCGTCGAGGATTCGGGCGAGCATCCTCGCCCGCCGCAGGGCGAGCGGCAGGCCTTCGGTCTCGCGGAAGCTCCGCGTCACGGAGACCGCGCGGTGAGCGTGAACCTCGGGGGGGGTGTTCCGGTTGCGCTCAATTCCCAGGATCACCCGCGGTGTGGGATGAACGGGGCGGGGCTCCGCCTGCGGGCGTTCCGAAGTTGCGCTTTTCATGGCTGGCTCTCCTTGGGCCTACGGGCGGCGGCCCGTTGCATGATCCGGGTGGCGCGGGCGACGTGTTTGCGAGCGATGCGCTCGGCCCGCTCCCCCTCGCCCCGGCAGACGGCCTCCACCAGGGCGTGGAGCTCCTCCAGGGTCGAACGGATCACCTCCGCGCTGCGGGGGAGGAACGCCCGGATGTGCCCCTGATGAACGTTTTGGTGCACGGTTTCCAGAAAAAATCGGTGCAGGGGGTTTCCGGCCAGCTGAGCGAGGGCGAGGTGGATGTCGCGGTCGGCCGCCATGAACTCCTCCCAGCGGCGGGGCCCTTCGGCCGCCAGGGCGGCGGCACGCGCGAGCAGCCCTTCGAGCTGTTTTCGCGCGCGATCCCGGCAGCGGCGGGCGGCGCGCCGCGCGAGCAGCCCTTCGAGGTCCTGGCGGAACTCGGAAAGTTGGCCGAGCGAAATGCCCCGCGAGTGGAGGAAAATCCGCAGCTGCTCGGCCATCGGCTCCGTGTTCACCGGTTTGACGAACACTCCGCCCCGCTGTCCCTTGCGGATTTCCACGAGCCCCTTCTGCTCGAGAACGCGCAGCGATTCGCGCAGCGTGTTGCGGCTGACGGCGAAGGCCTGCTGCAGAACGCGTTCGGCCGGCAGACGATCGCCGTCGGCGAAGGCGCCCCCGAGGATGGCCGCCTCGAGCTGCGCCGTCACCGCCTCAAACGCCCGCTGGGGCTGGACCTTCTGGAACACCGTCTTCTCTGTCGGGTATCGGATTTCAATGGTTCAACCATAATCTTCCTTTGCGGCCCCTGTCAAGGCGAGGCCGCCTCCGGAGACCGTTTCCGGGGGTCGGGATCTCCCGCCTGCAGGCGCACGGCACAAAGCCGTCCGCACATCGTGCACGCCTCGCCTCCGGAGGAGGGGCTTCGCTCTAAACGCCGCCGCACCCCTCCGGGGTCGATCGCCCGCTCGGCCTGGGCCTCCCAGTCCAAGCGTCTGCGGGCCGACGCCATTTCCCGATCCGCCCCGTCCGCTCCGGGGATCCCCTTGGCGACGTCGGCAGCGTGGGCGGCGATGCGGGCGGCCAAGACCCCGGCCCGCACCTCCGCCGCATCCGGCAGGGACAAATGCTCGGCCGGCGTCACGGTGCACAGAAAGTCGGCCCCCGCCCAAGCGGCGATCGCCCCTCCCACGGCGGCGGCGAGGTGATCCCATCCCGGGGCGATGTCGGTCGGGAGCGGACCGAGAACGTACAGGGGGGCCCCGCCGCAAAGGCCCTTGGCGAGCTCCACCTGGGTCCGGATCCGGTCGAGGGGCACGTGGCCCGGCCCCTCGACCATCACCTGGACTCCGGCCGCCCGTGCCCGGCGGACGAGCTCCCCCAGAACGATCAGCTCCAGGATCTGGGCGGCATCGCCGGCATCGGCAAGGCATCCCGGTCGCAGGCCGTCGCCCAGACTGAGAACGATCTCTCCGCGGCGGGCGATTTCCAGGATGCGGTCGAATTGCTCGTAGAGCGGATTCTCTTGGCCGCTTGCGCGCATCCAGGCGGCGAGCAGCGCCCCGCCGCGGCTGACGATGCCGAGCTCGCGCGGCGCTCTCTCGAGGGCGGATAGGGCGGCCCGGGTGACGCCGCAGTGCACGGTCATGAAATCCACCCCTTCTTCCGCCTGGGCCTGCAGGCATCGAAAGAGCTCCTCGGGGTCGAAGGCCTCCGGCCTCCGGCACCGCCGTTCGGCTTCCACGGCGGCCTCGTAGACAGGGACCGTGCCCAGCGGCACCGGGATCGCGGCCAGCAACCGGCGGCGCATCGCGCGGAGGTCGCCCCCGATCGAGAGGTCCATGATCGTGTCGGCGCCGGCGGCCACGGCGGCCTCCGCCTTGCGGAGCTCCGCACTCGGGTCCGCCCGGTCCGGGGAAGTCCCGAGGTTGGCGTTCACCTTGGTCCGCAGCCCCAAACCGATGGCGACGGGGGGCAACGCTTGCCGTCGGCGATTTTTCAGGATCACGGCGGTCCCCGCGGCGATCCGATCCCGCAGCACCTCCGCGGGGAGCCCCTCGGCGGCCGCGCAGTGGCGCACCTCGGGGGTGACGATGCCTTGGAGGGCGGCTTCGCGCTGGGTAGTCTCCCGGTTCATGGCCTCACCTCCCGGGTCGGCTCCAGCCGGGAGAGAATGAGCTCCGCCGCGCGGCGTCCCGAAAGCAGCATGCCGCCGAAAATCGGCCCCATGCGGGGCCCGCCGAAACAAGCATTGACGGCCATGCCGGCCACATAAACGCCGGGGCAGATCTCCCGGGTGTTCTCGACCGTCAGCTGCTCGGCGCGCTCGGCCCACATCGACTGCTCGCCCAAGCGTTTTCCGGTCGCCGTCAAAAGACGGATCCCCGCCTTGCGTTCGATCACGGCAAGGACTTCGCTGTCGTGACCGGTCGCATCCACGACCCAATCGGCGTGCACCGTGAGCGGGTCGACATGAAGGCCGGCGACCTGGACGGCGGACCAGTTGATGACCAGCCCGATGACCCGACCTTCGCGGACGACGACGTCCTCGACGCTCACCCCGTTCAGGATGCGGACCCCGGCCTGCACGGCATGATAGGCCAAGGCGCCTACCGTCTCCACGGCATCGGCCGTGGAATAGCCTTCCTCAAAACGACGCGTGCGGACGCCGAACGATTCCAGCAGCCCGCGCGCCTCCTCCTGGACGACGATCTCGTTGAAGAGCATGCCGCCGCCCCACATGCCGCCGCCGATGCCGAGCTTGCGCTCGAAGAGAACGACGCGACGGCCGGCGCGCGCCAGAAAGCAAGCGGCGACCAGACCGGAGGGCCCGCCGCCGACCACGGCCGTTTCGGTGCGGATGCAATCCAGGAATTTCTCCAGGTAGCGCGACACGATGGCCCGGGTGATGACGACTTCATCGAGTGCCATGACTTCATCCTCCTCTTTTGGGGGGGTGGGGAAACGATCCCGAGGGGTGAAGTCGCGGGCGGAATCTGCCGCCCTTTCGGGCAGGGATGGAACCGGGGTTGTAGAAAACAGCAAGGGCGCACCGCCGCGAGGAAGGTGCGCCCTCAAATGCACGGATCCGCTTCCGCCGTCCCTACGCTGGTATTACCCAGGTCAGGTTCAAAGGGTCTGATCTCAGCCGCGCAAACCGGCACCCCTCGGTAGCCGAAAAATTAGCCGTATAGGGGAACTTTTGTCAAGGGGTAAGGTCGTGATCGCCGGGATCCTCATCCCGGCGATGAGGGACGGCGCGGCGGATGTCGGCGAGGATCTCAAGGATCTGCGATTGCCGCTGCCTCGGCCCGCGGACCTCCCCCCAGCCCCGCTGCAACTGAAAAAGCCCGTCGTAGGCCGTGTCGTGGTAGGAATGCAGATGATGGGGAATGCCGAATTGCTGGAGCAGAGAGGTCAACAGTTGCGCTTCGATGGCGTTTTCGATGACGGCGATCTTGATGACGTCAAAGGCTTCCGGTGATGTCATGAATCGTTTCCGCCCCGCAAAAAAGTCTCCCTTCGTTCCCGCACCAGCGCTTTCGGGGAAACAGAAATCTCCCTCAAAACCGTCGTGCAACCTGTCGAACGGATATCCAACCGGAGACTCTCCCTTATTGGAGAAAAAAGGGACGGGAGCAGGGAAATAGAGTCACGCTCCCGTCCTTTTTCCCGTGAGAAAGAAACAGCTCGTCAAATCTTTTTGAGGCTGATCCCCGCCTTGGTTTTGCGGACGATAAAACGTTCCTTGGCGCCGATGCCGAGGCTGGCCACCAGCTCTTTGGATAAGATAATGCTTCCCCGTTTGCCGACTCCCACTTCCTTCGTTTTGTCGGCCTTTGAGGCTCCGCGGCTGCCGGGGATCGCCGGAACCTTACCCTCGGCGATGAGGGCGTTCATGTAGGCGGTCTTCAGCTGCATCGACGTCTTGAAGCCCATCTTTTTCATAATCTCGGATTGCGGCACGCCCTCTTCGATCATCCGGATCAGTTTTCCCCCGTCGAAAGATCTTTTTCTTGGCATGTTCGGTTTCTCCTTCTTTAATCATGAATCGAATAGACGATGATATCGTCATCGTTATGGTATCAGCACGATCAAAAAAAAATCAATAGATTTTCCTGACGAATCGGAAAAAATGGCGCCCTCACGGCAGGAAAATTCCATTTTCCTTCACCAGAGGTATGCATTCCTTTCGTCGCTTGATCCTGCAAGCTCCTTCTTCTCGATCATGACGCCATCCAGCCGGTCTTCGGTTGTGGACCCGGCGGCTTGACGGGGGACCTAACGGACCCGGCAAAGTTTCAAAAAAGAGTTTTTCTTTCTTCTCTGGGAAATGGCCTCCGGAGTTCAAACCACCCTTTCAACGGGAAACGCGGGGCGCATCCCCGGCGGACGAGGGAGGATTGACAGGAGCAGGGTTTTCCTTTAGATCCAGAGCAGTGGCGAGGGGCCTTCAGACACAGACACCGTCAACAGCGACTGATTGGCGTTCAGCTTTCGTTTTTCCGGGTTTTCGCCGCCGGAGAAATCTTTGTGCGGAGCCGGCCGCAACCGAGGGTTTTCCTCGGAGCGGAAATCAATGCCCGTGGAAAGGAGAGCAGGCATGAAGAAGAGAAATCCATTCTGGCTGATCGTGTTGGGGATCACGGTAATCATGCTTTTCCTGGCGGTGGGCCAAGAGGCCGCAGCGGCGGTGAAAATCAAATGGGGGGCGACCAGCGTCCGTTCCGGTCTTTACGCCAACACCGTCGCTTTAGGAGCGGCGGTGAACAAAGCTTACCCCAACGACCTCCAGGTGACGGTCGTCGAAACCGGCGGGTTCGTGGAAAACCTCGCCCGCATCCAGAAAAAATCGATTCAACTCGGCCCCGCCGACGCCTCCGCCGCCTACGCCGCCTACAAGGGCATCATCGATTACAAGGACAAGCAGATGCCCGACCTGCGCTCGCTCTGGGGGGGCTACGTGACCCCCATCCACATCGTCACCTCCAAAAAAAGCGGGGTGACGACCCTGGAAGGTCTCAACGGCCTCTCCTTTGCCATGAACCCCGGCACCACCTCCGGCCGGGTGATCGAGCTCTTTTTCGATGCGCTCGGCATCAAGCCCAATTACAAGATGATGGGTCTGGCTGCGAGCGTGGACGCCATGAAGGCGGGCGTCGTCGACGGCTGGTTCAAGGCCGGCTTCAAAGATGCGGCGATCCTTGACCTCGAGTCCACGATGGACATCAACATCATCCCCATCACTCCGGAATCCATCACCAAGATGAACCAGAAGTACCCGCGTCACGGCCTGAGCATGACGGTGCCGGCGGGGCTGTTCAAGGCGCTGACCAAGGAGCAGCTGAGCTTCGCTTACGTCGTAAGTGACTTCGTCCACAAAGACGTGCCCGATGAGGTGGTCTACAAGATCGTCAAGGCGGTCTGGGACAACCGCAAGGAACTGGTCGCCAATCTCACCACCTTGAAGGAGGGCCGGTTCGACGAGATGTACGAGATGGCGATCAAGTTCAGCCTGGGGGTCCCCTTCCATCCGGGAGCCGCAGCCTTCTACCGCGATACGCTGAAGGTCACGATTCCGCCGGATCTGATTGCGCCCAAATGATCGGCGCCAACCGCAACACGTTTCTCCGCGAAGAGGGAGCGGCGTTTGCGCTCACGCCGCCGAAGATTACGATTTTCTTCAAACCTGAAAGGGGGACATCATGAAGTTGGATGCCGGCCATCGCCTGCTCGCGCTTTGTTTGATCCTCGGGTTGACCGCCTTCGCTTGCAGCGCACCGGTCGTCGCCCCGGAGTCGAAGGGCCAGATCACCCTCACCCCCGCCGTCGGGAAAAAGGGAACCGCCATCACCATCGAGGGCAAGGGTTTCCAAGCGGGAGAGGTGATTGACATCACCCTCGACCTGGGCGGAGGAAATCTGGTGGGGCTGGGAACGGAAAAAGTGGAAGAGATCAAGGCCGATGCCGCCGGGACTTTCAAGGTGAATTCCGGGATTCCGGTCAACGCCAAACCCGGAACCTACAAGGTCACCGCCGAAGGCAACAAGGGTGGCAAGGCTTCGGCGCAGCTGGTCGTCCAATAACCCTCGGCGCGGCACCCCTCCTCTCGACACGCATGCCAGGGGGGGTGGGTGCCGCATTTTTATGGTCCTCTCTCCGTAGGGTGGGAAAAGCGGCTGCTTGAATCCCCGGAGGCTTTTTCGCCGCAAGTGTTTTCAAAAAACGTCCACGCTGCGGATCTCAAACCATCCGAACAAAGGTGATCCATGCGCAATCTGAAAGGCGGTTGGGGAAAACTGCTCAATGTGCTGGTTGCCGGCTGGAGCCTGTTTCTTCTGGTCACGGCGCTTTACATGGCGCTTCATCCCCTGCTCATGGGTGCGATCTCGCTCATCTTCGGGCTTTCCATCGTCTTTCTCGTCTATCCGCTCCATCCCGGGAAGCTGCAGTCAAAGAGCGGCCTGGGGCTTCTCCTGTTCGGTTCGAAAGAATCTCCGTCGCTTCTGGATCTGGTGTTGATCGTGATCAGCGTCGCTCCTTGCATCTACATCATGGCCGACTGGGAGAGCATCGTGCGCTCGCCGGGGATGTACGAAACCTATCAGTTGGTCATGGGGGCGGTGCTGGTGATCTGCCTGCTCGAGGGCACCCGGCGTGCGCTGGGCAACTCGATCCCCATCCTGGTGCTCTTTTTTCTTCTCTACGCCCTTTTCGGGGACTACGTTCCGGGCGCCTTCGGACATGCAGGCTTTGACCTCGAGGAGATCCTCTATCAGCTCTACTTGATGAGCGAGGGCGTCTGGGGGCTGCTCACCGACATGACCAGCCGGTTGATCGCCCTGTTTGTCGTTTTCGGACCCGTCCTCTTCGCCACCGGGGTCGGCAAAAGTTTCATGGATATCAGCATGCTTCTCGGCGGCCGCTTCCGCGGCGGGGCGGGTCATGTCGCGGTGATCTCGAGCTCCTTCTTCGGGATGCTCTCCGGCTCCTCGGTTGCCAACGCCGCCACCACGGGATCTTTCACCATCCCGACCATGAAGCGGCTGGGCTTTCCGGCCCGCTTCGCGGCGGGCATCGAGGCCTCGGCTTCCTCGGGCGGCCAGATCATGCCCCCGATCATGGGCGCGGGCTGCTTTATCATGGCCGAGTTTCTGAACATTTCCTACACCAAGGTGATGATCGCCGGCATCATTCCGGCCATCCTCTATTTCGTCGGCATCTCCTGCGGCATCTGGGTCGAGGCCGGCAGGCACAATCTCGGCAGGCTCCCCCAAGAGCTCATGCCCAAGGCGCGTGAGGTCTTCGGGCTGAAACAAGTGCTCACCTTCGCGTTGCCGGTCGGCACCCTGATCGTTATGCTGGCGCTCTTTCTGCCGCCGCAGATGTGCGCCGCCTGGGCGCTGGTCGTGGCGATGGTCATCTATCTCTTTCTGAGATCGGAAATCCCCTTCGCCGAAAGGCTCAAAACCATCTGGGGGGGCTATTTCCAGGCGGTCACGACGGCGCTCGCCTGGCTGATGGTGATGATGGCCTGCGTCCAGATGGCCGTGACGATGATCTCGCTCACCGGCTTCGGCGTGAAGGTCTCGCAGCTCATCCTCGATCTGGCCGGGACGAGCCTGGTGCTGGCGATCATCGCCACCATGCTGACGGCCCTCATTTTGGGGATGGGCATGACGACGACCGCGGCCTACGTCATCGCCGCCGCGGTGCTGGTTCCCGCCATGCAGGGGCTCGGCCTGCCGGCGCTCGCCAGCCACCTCTTTATCTTTTATTTTGCCATCAAATCCGGTCTCACTCCGCCGGTCTGCATCACGGTCTTCACCACCGCGGCCATCGCCGACAGCAACTGGCTGAAGACCGCCTGGGATGCGATAAGACTGGGAATCGGCGGCTACATCATGCCCTTCTACTTTCTTTTCATGCCGGGCTATCTTTTCGAGGGGAATCCCTGGTGGATCATCTACCTGATTTTCTCAGGGACGATCGCCATGCTGGCCATCGAAGCCGGGGCCATGGGCTTTTTCAGAAAGCATTCCACCTTTATTGAGCGCCTGATCTACTTCGCCGCGGGACTCCTGATCCTGGGTCCTCTGGAATACAGCATCGCCGGGCTGCTCCTCTTCGGGTTCGGCATAATGCTCGAGCGCTGGGATCTCCCCTTCGTCGGCAAGCGCCCCAGCGCTTAGGGGACGTCCATTGATATATCATTAATTTAATTCCGCCGCACTCTGCAGCATTGCCAAATCAGCCGCTCCTCCCCGCTCTGTCGGAAGGATGGCATCCGGGAGCGGGGGGAGCGTTTTTCCCACAGTTCCAGTGGCCGAAGAAGTACGGTCTCTTGCCATGCGGGCGGCGGAAGCCGCACGCGCCACCGCAGGGCTCATCGCCGAGTCCTCAATCCGCATGGGGCAGGGATCCGAGATCGCCTCCCGCACCGCTTCGGCCTTCAGCGACGTCGAGGCCGCAATCCGCAAAGCCGCCGAGCGGATGGCCGCCATCGCCTCCGCTTGCCAAGAACAGGCCGTCGGCATGGAGCAGATCAACCGCGCCATCGCAGAGATGGAAAAGGCAACCCAGAACTACGCCGCGACCTCCGAGGAGCTTTCCGCCTCGGCGGCCCAATTCCGGGTTCAGACCGCGCGCAGGGAGATTTCCGCGACCCACTCACCGTCGCATCGTTCCCTTCCACCGGTCGCCTTCCCCTCCTGACCCGGCAAACAAAAATTCCACACGCGGCCGCATCCATGTCCTCCGCGGACGCGAGCCTTTTTACGATGGAATCAACCAATATCTGAATGGACGTCCCCTAATGGAGATGCTCTTTGACCGCCTGGATCAGCCTTTGGATGTCTTCGGCGCTGAGCTTTCCGTCTTTGCGGAAGATGAGTTTTCCCTCCTTGTCAAAGGCGAGCACGTTGCTGCTGTCGTCGGCGATCTTCCAGGCCTCCACGAGCACCCGTTTGTCGTCGCGCACATAAAGGGTGCGGGGATAGCGCTTCTGCTTGTCCTCGAGCGCAAGGGAAATGGCGAAATTGGGCATCCAGGTGGCCGCCATGTTGATCACGGCCACGGACTGAAACTTCTCCGCCGGAAATTTCTCCCGGTCCAGGGCTTCACTCGCCTCGTTGTTGGTGTCTTTTTCATCCGGGTCCACGTAAAACAGCACATGCACTTTGCCCTGCAGTTCGTCGCTGCGCCAGGGGCTTCCGTCCAAGCGTCCACCCAGGTTCCCCTGCAGCTCGACTCGAGGTGGAACCTGGCCCAGCTCAACCGCCTGAACCCCCAAAGGCACCGCCGCCAGCAGCACGATCGCCAGGCATGACTTTCGCACGACCTTCATCAGCACCGCCTCCTTCCTTAGGTTTCAGATGTCTGCCGCAGCCCCGCGCGGATCGTCGGCGAGCGGCCTGAAACCGCGATCCGGCCGCTCGCCGCAACGACATCGCAAACCGAACCGCAGGCTTCGGAAGCGAAGCACCGCCGGAGTGCCGCGGTTTGGATTCCAATCCAGCCAGCCGGCGGCGCTTCACTTGCAATGATCGCCCGGCTCTACCGGCGTAGATGGAGCAAGTTTCCTTTTGAGCCAGAGACCCTCGCAACAAGCTGAAAATGAAAGAGTTTTGGAGCGTCTGAAGGAAAACGTGCCCTTCCGCAGAAGATCGCGGTAGAGGTAGCTCGCCATGACGAACGAGTAAGCGACCGGAGAGAAAATGACCGGCAAGGCCGGGAAGGATGAACGCATACCCCGCGGCATGGCATCGGTGGCAGATGGCCTTGAAACGGTAGGCAGCGCTTAATGCTGCGACATCCGATGCAAGCGGGGCGCTCATTCGGGCCAGGCATCCTTCCGGCAGCCGTGGACGGAGAGCCTCACTGCAAGTGCGGATTCCTGCAGGCGTGATTCTCTGCGTGATGGATAAATAAAAGGGGCTATGGCCGAGAGCGATGAAGTGCCTGGCGTTACACCATGATCAAAGCCCGTTGTCAAGCCGCCGAGGAAGCGAAGCCATCGGGTCGTTTGGTTTGGGAGGCCGCCGCAAACGCAATTGCGCGGGCTTTTCCGAATGAATTGGCAAGAGCACCCCTCTTCGATCGCCGCACGGAGGAGAGCCGGCGCCGCCCCGCTCTATCGCCCCGCGCCTTCCTTTCCGCGAGGCACCCCTTAGCAGCGCTGCTCGATGAGCACCGACAGCCGGATTCCCCGACATCCACCCCCGCACCTTCGTTGGACGAATTCCATCTAGAATTGCGGCCGTTGTTACGCGAGCGATCCTTGGCACGAGGATCCTGCCCCCGCGGTGCAGGCAAAACAGTGATTGCGCACCACGATTTCGCGATCCGCCAGACGGCCGAATTCGAAATCCTGGATATGGTTCGGTGCACCGCTGTTGACCGTGAGATCTGCGGCTTGGTTGAAGTCGCAGTCATAAAGACGGCCGTCGCAACCCACGGAAAGGGTCCGGCGACACATGAGCTTTTCCACGGTGCGGGCGTTGAATGCACATCGGAGCATTCGCAGATAGTCCTCCAGATTTCCGCTTGCGGTCAGGTAATGCCAGTAGCGCCCGATCGGGCAGTTGACCAAGCTGAAGAGCTGGTTGAAGCTCACCCCATATCGCTGCTGCAAGATCCGCCGGTATTCCGACTCCAAAGCCGCCTGGGATCCGGGAAGAAAGGCGCCCGCCGGGTTGTGGACCAAATCCAATTTCAAGCTCCCGTCGCTTCGGCCGTATCCGATGCGGTTCAATTCCCGGATGGCCTCGATCGACCGTGGAAACGTTCCGGCTCCCCGTTGCCGCTCGGATCGCTCGGGGCGGCAGTCCGGCAACGATCCCACGAGCTCGACCCGGTTCGCCGCGAAAACCTCCATCAGAGGCCGCTGGGCAGGCTCGAGCAATACCACCAGATTGCTGCGCACGATGAGCCGCTTTCCCAAACCGGCCAGGGACTGAACCAACCAGGCGATGTCCGGATGGAGCTCGGGGGCGCCTCCCGTGATGTCGATGGTGCTCACTGCGGGATGCGCGGCGGCACGGATGCAGAGCTTTAAAACTTCGCGCGACATCCTTTCGGTGCGCGACGGCCCGGCCTGAACGTGACAATGTTTGCAGTTCAAATTGCACCGTCGCGTGATGTTCAATTGCAGGATTTCGACGGTTTCGGCACGCAGGGGATAAAACCCGCAGGCCTTCAGCCGATCGATGAAGCTTTCGGTCGCCAGGGCTTGAGGATCGGCGTTCACGGATTACATCTCCTTTTTTTTGATGATCTTTCGGATCTGCGTGGCATGCGCCAGGGTGTCGCCGGCGACCATCGCCGCACCGACATGCACCGCCTCCATCATCTCGTCGTTTGCCACGCCGAGCGAAAGACACTTGTGGGTATACGCATCGATGCAATAGGGGCAGTGGCGCACGGTGGCTACAGCCAGGGCAATCAGGGCCTTCTCCCGCTCCGTCAATACTCCGGCGGAAGTCGCGACGCCGTAATAATCAAAAAACTTGGCCCCGGCTTCGGGAGCGTACTCACCGATGTAGGCAAAGTCTTCAAGATCGCGCCGTTCATAGTAGGTTTCGCTCATGGCCTTTTCCTTTCCACCCTAACGGTTGAGGGATTGAAATTTGCGCGCGCCTACCGCCGCCAGGCCATCCAGCGTGAAAAAACCTTCCGGAGGAAAGGGGTCAGCCGGGTGCGATTGTAAGCATCTCCGAGCTGGCGCACCGCTTCGGCCTGGGTCGGATAGGGATGAACGGTGGCGGCGATCTGTTTGAGGCCTAGCCCGTGGGTCATCGCCAACGCAATCTCGGAAATCATCTCGCCCGCATGCCGGGCCACGATCGTCGCCCCGAGAATCCGATCGCCGCCCTTGCGCACATGCACGCGGACAAACCCCCGGGTTTGTCCTTCGAGAACGGCCCGGTCCACATGGACGAGTTCCCGCGTGAAGGCTTCCACCTCGATGCCCTGCTCGGCGGCCTGCCTGGCGTACAGTCCCACGTGGGCGATTTCCGGTTCCGTGTAGGTGCACCAGGGAATGGTCAGGGCGCTCGCCTTGGCCCGCCCGAAGAAGAGCGCGTTTCGTATCGCGGTGCGCGCCATAAAATCGGCGGCATGGGTGAAGGGATACGCGGAGCAGATATCCCCGGCCGCGTAGATATCCGGATGGGTCGTCCGGAGATGATCGTCGACCTGAACCCCCTTTCGGGAATAGGCCACCCCGGCCGCTTCCAAACCCAAATCCTCGACATTGGGGGATCGTCCGGCGGCGACCAAAAGCTTGTCCACGACCTCCTCGCATCTGCGCCCGTGGGATTGGACCTTGAGAAGCACCCGGCCGCCGTCCGCCTTGGTGAGCTTTAGATCCTTGCCGCAGCAGAACAGTTTCACGCCGTCCTGGAGCATGGATTCCAGAACCAGCCCGGAGGCATCGCTTTCCTCACGCGGCAGGATACCGTGGGTCGCCTCGACGAGGAACACCTCCGCGCCGAACCGCGCAAAACTCTGCGCCATCTCACAGCCGATGGGGCCGGCGCCGATCACGGCAAGCCGCTTGGGCAGCTCGGTCAAGGAGAAGAGGGTTTCGTGGGTCAGATACTTCACCTCGTCCAGCCCGGCGATCGGCGGGACCGATGGCCGGGCGCCGGTGGCGATCACCGCCTTCCGGAAGCGCAGCCGCTCACCGGCGACTTCCACCGTATGCGAATCGACGAACCGACCGGCGCCGAGAAAGACATCAATGCCCATCTCGCTGAACCGCTTCACGGAGTCGTGCGGGGCGATCGACGCCCGCAGGCGGCGCATGCGCTCCATGACCCGGCCGAAATCGACCTGCACCCCCTCCGGCACGCGAACTCCGAACGCAGCGGCATCCCGCACCGCCGCGGCCGCCCGCGCCGCCGCGATCAGCGCTTTGGACGGGACGCAACCGAAGTTCAGGCAGTCCCCGCCCATCAGGCGGCGTTCGACCAGCGCCACTTTGGCGCCGAGGCCCGCCGCTCCGGCCGCCGTGACCAGTCCCGCCGTCCCGGCACCGATGACGACCAGGTTGTAGCGTGAAGCGGGTCGGGGATTCTTCCAGTCAGTCGGATGGACCTGCGCCACCCAGTTGCGGTTGGGCTCATCCCAGGGGCGAATCATCGGATCGTGGTTATAGGGCTCCGGCATGGATGTCTCTCTTGAGGCAGGATTCGGGCGAACAATGCCTTCGAAACGATACGGCCGAAAAAACCTGACAACGGCCGTTACCGCCCGACACCGGAAAGCACTCTTTCGGCGGCGGTGCGGGTGGCCCCCCGCCATCCCCAGACCGGCGATGTCCTCGGCAAGCGATTCGAAATGGTATTCCCCCCCGGAGTAGAAAATCAAGCCGCTCCGTGGAGTAAGAAAATAGTGACGCGGGCCGGCCTGCGTCAAACCGCAGACGGTGTCGAGAAGGCGGGAAAGAAACGTGAAAGGAAACGTCCGTGAAAATTGAGGCGGTGGAGGCGGGAAAACCCGCGCGCGGCAGCCGTGGAGGCCGTCATGGAAGGACTCAAAAAAGCCTC
>CALIUY010000061.1 GCA_938048455.1 uncultured Desulfobacterales bacterium
CGGGGAGGTTTAGTACCAAGGGGTAAGAAAGAGCGGCGGGGCGGCGATTCGCCGACCCGCCGCTTCTTCTACATCGGTCTAGCGAGACAGCTACGCTAAGCCTTATCCCAATCCTCGACCGGCCTCGCCTGTACGGCGGTCATGGCCCAGTCAAAGCCGTCAAGTATATCTTTCTTGGCTTTTTCCTTCCGATATTTTTTAAATAGCTCGAGTTCTCTAGTTCGGCGAGTTCCTTGGTAAACGAGTATAAGGCGAATTGGTTGATAGAGACGCCCTGAAGCAGGGCGTCGCTCTCTATGCTGTCCAGGGTCACGATATTCCCCCAGTTTTGGCGTCCTAGGGTCATGATAAACGGACCACTATCTCGGTGCTCGGGTCACGATAAACGGACCAGATAACCGAGCGTAGGGTCATCATAAACGGACCAGATATGGCGGCTCAGGGTCACCATAAACGGACCACTCCCGGGGTATCCTTCCTACCGAATCTAGACAGGTTCGGAGGGAATCATGGGGTACCGCTCGATGACCGTAGAGACGCTCGTAGCCATTCGCCGCCGCGCCCTTGAGGGGCAGTCCAGGCGGGATATCGCCAAGGGGCTTGGCCTCGACAAGAAGACCGTCAACGCCTACGCCGCCAAGATAGCCGCCTTAGGCAACCTTGAGGCCTTGAGCTTCGAAGGGATCCTCGAGGCCCTCAAGTCGCTCATCGCCGAGAACCAGAAGCCGAAGCCTAAGAGCGAGCTCCTTGAGCCGCTGGCGACCGAGATCAGCGCGCTCATCAAAGGCGACCGATCGGCGGGCAAGGACGGCATGAAGCCGAAGACCGCCTGGGAGGTCCTTCGGGTTCGGCACGGCCTTGCAGGCGTCGTCAGTTACGAAACCTTCAAGCGCTTCGTCCGCGATCGCTGCCTCCTCGGGACCATGCCGCGGCGGGCGATCCGCATCGAGACCGAGCCGGGGGCCGAGGTCCAGGTCGACTATGGCAAGGTCGGCATGCGCGCGCATGGGGCCAAGCGGCGGGCTGTCCACGCGTTCTGCGGGCTCCTTTCGTGCTCGCGCCAGCCTTTCATCCAGTTCGGATTCTCGCAGGACGAGGTCGCCTTCGCGCAGGCAGTCAGCGACATGTTCCAGGCCTACGGCGGCTCGCCGCGGCGGATCAACCTGGACAACCTCAAGGCCGGCGTCATCACGCCGTCGACCTATGACCCGACTTTGAACCGCACCTTCGCCGAGCTGTGCGAGCACTACGGGGTCATAGCCGACCCCGCCCGCGTAGCCAGCCCCAAGGACAAGGGCAAGGTCGAGCGCTTCGTCCAGGTGGCCAGGGAGCTGTACAAGAAACTCGACGCGCTCTACCCCGAGGCGAGCCTGGACGAACTCAACCGGCTGGCCTGGGCGTGGTGCCGGGACGACTATGGCAGGCGCGTCCATGGCACGACCGGGCTTGCGCCGGCCGAGCTCTTCGAAGAGGAGGAGCGGCCGGCCCTGCGGCCCTTGCCGCCCGAGCCCTTCGTCGCCGCGCGCTGGTGCCGCGCCAAGGTGGCCCCTGACCAGTTTGTGCAGCACGGGCGTATCTACTATGGCCTCCCGGGCCGCTACATCGGCAAGACGGTCGAGCTACGAATAACGCCTTCTACCGTAACGATCTACTTCGAGTATCGCCTGGTACGCCAGTACGCCGTCGCGGCGGGGAAGCGCCGCTATTACCTACCCGACGATTTCCCGGCCTACGCCGAGCCGTTCGCGCCCGGTAGCTACGCCGCGTTCCTCGCCGCCCAAGGCGCCAGGTACGGCGAACAGGCCGAGGCCTATCTCAAGGCCATCCTCGCCGACGGGGGCAACCTGAGCGCCAGGCGCGCCCGCGGCTGCCTGAATGTTATACACGAATACGCTTCGTCGCCGGGGCTCTCGCATGTCCTTGGCGAAGCCCTCGTGCGGCGCGTCTATCGCCCCGAGGCTCTCAGGGCCCGCTTCGAAGATGAACGGCATCAGGGTATCATTCAATTCCCCGTCTCCGAATTGGGTTCTCGCATGGCGCGGGAGGCGGGGTACTACGCAGGTCCATAAAAGCCCGTACGGGTTTTTATATACGGGACCTCGTAGCGGGTCCCGACGAACGAACGAGGGGGACCCTATGATCAAGAACGATTTAGTCGCCGACCTAAAGCGCCTGCGGCTGCCGGCCATGGCCGACAACCTGGACCTGCGCGTACGGGAGGCGGAGGAAGGTAAGCTCGGCTACCTGGAGTTCGCCGCGCTCCTTGTGCAGGACGAGGTGGCAAGCCGGGAGGCGAACTCCTATCAGAAGCGCCTGCGCTTAGCGGGCGTCGCCTCGCGCATGACCTTCGAAACCTTCGACTTCGACTTCAACGGCGCCATGTTGCCGCCGGCGACCATACGCGATCTGGCTACCTGCCGCTTCATCCAGGAGGGACAGAACCTGGTGCTGGCAGGCCCGCCGGGCATCGGCAAGACCCACCTCGCCCAGGCGATCGGGCACGAAGCGGCGCGCCGCGGGCTTGAAGTTGCGTCCTATAAGTCCCATAAGCTCCTTGAGCTCCTGTCGCCGGGGCGGCTCTCGCCAAGGCGGAGCGAGCTCCTCTTCAAGCGCTGCCTGGGTGCCGGTCTCTTGATCTTGGACGATTTCGCCTTCAGGCCGTATAACCGGGAGGAGACTGAACTGCTCTATGCGCTGGCCGACGAGCGC
>CALIUY010000062.1 GCA_938048455.1 uncultured Desulfobacterales bacterium
GTTTTGCCTGACCCGGTCTGGCCGGTGGCGATGATGAGGCCCGGGCGGGTGGCGGCATCGAGCAGGGGGGCTTCGAGGATCTGGACACCTTCAAAGGTGCTAAGCGCAGGGACGTCGCGGATCGCGCGCCGCATGACGAACCAGGGCTGGCTCTGAGCACGGATGACGGAAACACGGTAGCGGACGCCGTCGTGGAGCAAAGCAAACTCGTCGCGCGACTTGGCCTGTGCGTGGAGGAAGGGCAAGAGGAAGGCGATCTCGGGGGCGGGATCAAGGCGCTCGCCATTGATCGTAGTAGGGGCGGGGGTCGTCTGACCGTTGTAGGAGACGAACTCAACCTGGCCGTTGGCGGCGATGTAGACGTCCTCGAAGACAAGCCGTTTGAGCACGAGCTGGTCTTGGGTGATCCGAGGCTTCGGGGGAGGGGCGTCGGAGGGCATGACAGGAGGAGGATGGAGCCTCCCCGTCTGTCGCGCAAGATCCACCGGGACGCGCGTGCCCTTAGAGGGGGTCCGGGGGGAGGGCGCCTCTCCCCGGGAATAGATCATTAAGCCTAAGCGCGGGGCTTGCGGCCGCGGCGCTTGCCACCCGGTGGGGCGGTCTTGGGGATAGGCTGGTGCAGAAGGGGCAGGATCGGGGCAAGCGTTGGCTCGAGGGCGGCGGCCTCGATGAGGCGAGCCCAGGCGCCGCGGCGGTTCCACTGGTAGAACAGGAGGTAAGCGCGCTGGCCCCTGCGAACGTCGCCGTCTGCCGCCGCCGTCCAGGACCCGCCGTCGCGGCCGTGACGAAGGATCGTCTCAAAGTCCCCGCGGAGGTCGAGCGAGGGGCGTCGGCGGTTGGGACGGGCGGCTTCAATGGGAGCCTGTAGGGCGTTCCAGAGGGGCTGGGTAAGCAGTTGGCTCATTGGTCGGTTTCCGAGATACGGGCCTGGTTGCGCCCCGCCGCCTTGGCGACGTAGAGGGCGGCGTCGGCGGCGCGGTAGGCGTCGCATACGAGGCGTCCGGGCGGCAGGAGGGCCGCCCCGACGCTGATCGTAACCGTCGTCTGGACGCCGGAGGCGAGGGTGACAGGGGTTTCGGTCATCGCGCGGCGCAAGCGGTTGGCGATGGCGAGGAGGCCGTTGGAACCGGCCGGGGCGCGGACGGCCACGACGAACTCCTCCCCGCCCCAGCGGGCGAGGAGGTCGCTGAGGCGCAGCGCACGGGAGAGGCGGGCACCGATAGTGCGCAACACTTCGTCGCCGCCGTCGTGGCCGTGGGTATCGTTGATTGCCTTGAAGTGGTCAACGTCGAGCACGAGAAGTCCGTGGGTAACACCGGTGCGCAGTGCGTCCTTGGCGAGCTCCTCGAGACGCCGCTCGGCGGCGCGGCGGTTCGGCAAGCCTGTGAGCGCGTCGGTAGTCGCCAGCGCCGCGGCGGCAGAGCGAACCTCGAGGGCGCGCCGTGCGGCCCGGCGGCGGCGCAGCGCCGAGCGCAGGCGCGCGCGTAGTTCGACGGGATCGAGGGGCGCGTGGAGGTAGTCGGCGACACCGAGGTCAAGGACACGCTCGAGGAGGGCACGAGACTCCCGATCTGAACGTAGCGGAGGCAGGAGGGCGACGATGGGAAGATCGCGGGTATCGGAGGAGGTACGCAGCGCCGCTGCTGTCCGGAGACCATCAGCGGGGGAAGAGCCTTCAGATCCGATGTCGACGATGGCGACATCGGCCTGCGCGGCGGGGCTGGCGACATGGGCGTCGCAGGCGAGATGGCGCAGGAGATTAGTCTCGTGGTCCGGTGAGCCGGCGCATATCAGGATCCGGCCTCCCATTGGGCTCTCGTCGGTGGGGTCGATAGCGCCGTCTGGGTCATGGCGGCGCAGCACATCGGTTTGGGCGGCGCGCAGGAGATGTTTAATGCGCATCAGTGCCGCTTGACGATTGATGGGCTTGCCGAGGAAGTCGTCGGCGCCGGCCTCGAGCCCGCGGATCCGGTTTTCTGTCTCGGAGAGAGCAGTGACCATGATGACGGGGATTCGACGCGTGCGTGGGTTGGCCTTGATGCGCCGGCAGGTTTCATAACCGTCGATGCCGGGCATCATGACATCCATCAAGACGAGATCAGGCGGATCGACCACGATGCGATAAAGCGCCTCCTCGCCAGAGGAGGCGGTGTCGACGACGAACAACTCAGCCTGGAGGATCTTGGTCAGCACGCGCACGTTCGCGGCTGTATCGTCGACGATGAGGATCCGTCCGATCATCGAGTGCGCCCCTTCGGGCTCTTGGCCGACGCCTTTGTCGTGGTTTTGCCGGCGCCCTTCGTCCCGCTCTTAGCGGGAGTTCTAGCAACGGCTTTTGGAGGTGTCTTGGCGGGAGCTTTTGACGTGATCTTGCCGGTGCTTTTCGCAACAGTCTTAGCCAAAGCCTTGGAGGCGGCCTTCGGGGACGTCTTAGCGGAAGCTTTCGCCGTGGTCTTGCCGACACCTTTCGCCACGGTCTTGACGGAAGTTCTAACGACGGCTTTTGGAGGTGTCTTGGCGGAAGCTTTCGTCGTAGTCTTGCCGGTGCTTTTCGCCACAGTCTTAGTCAAAGCCTTGGAGGCGGCCTTCGGAGACGTTTTAGCGGGGACCTTCGTCTGGGCTTTGGCGACGGACGGAGTGGACGTTTTGACGGGAGCCTTCGCCGAAGGCTTGACGGGAGCCTTCTGCGCAGAGGCGTTCATGTTGCCTTCATCATCCTCCTTGGTCTCCACCTCTTCGGGGAAATCTTGGTCCTCGACAATATTCTTCTCGAGAATCGGCAGGAGGTCGGCGGGCAAATCGTCTTCGGGAAGGATCTCGATCTCGGCGCGTAGCGCGCGGTTGCGCTGGTAGGACTTAGCCGAAGCCACGCGCGGAATGCGGACAAAACCGACGAAGGAGGGTCCGGACACGGAGCCGAGGGGAACGATTTCCTGGGAAACGGCTTCGGAGCCGCAGGAGGGGCAGCGGGCGGCAGCGATGCGACTTTCCGTGTCTATCCCTCTTGGGAGAGAGGAAACATCGAGAGGACCGCTCGTGCCGCAGGAGCCGCAGACCATACGGACGTCAAGACCCATGGCGCGGAACTCGGCGATGGTCTTGGCCGTCTTGGGGTTGCCGATAGGGGGGGCGTTGGGATCAACGATCTCGAGCAGGTCCCGGTGCTTGCTCTGCTGGGACAGCTTCGAGAAGATGGAGGTAGTCATGATCTCTCCTGGGTCTCGAGCAACAAGGGAGAGATAGGGTTGCGCGAATGAACGGCTTCTTTTCTTTTAAGGGAACTCAGAATAGGGAGAGAGTGGGGGGCTTCTGTTGCCCGGCGCCCCCCGAGCCGCGTCCAATCGACCGTTGCGTTAGGCCGCCCAATCAGGCAGCGAGACGCAGGTCCTGGACAGAGGCGACGTTGTCGTTGGCCTCTGTGGTGTCGGTCCGATGACGGCGGTACCATGCCGGGAGAAGGCGTGACCTTTACTGCCCATGTCGATCCTGTTTCACCCCCATAGGATGCCCCTCCGCCAAAGCGGTGGGGAAATGGTTGCGGCGCCTGGATTTGAACTTGGACATTTAGGTTATGAGCCCGACGGGCTGCTGGACTGTTCTGCGCCGCGAAAATGGTGGAGGTGCCGGGTACTGCCCCCGGGTCCATGAGGCCTATGCCGAAACGCGTTTATCTCCATAGCCCTCTCCGGGGGAGAGGGCAGAAGGGAGATAGGGAATGTGCCGGTCCCAGTCAATGGGCAGCGACGCGGTCGGGATGAGCCTCAAAAGGGCAAGCGGTCCTTGACGTGAGGCGGCGCAGGAGAAAGGAGGCCGGCCTGCTCTAGGATAGCAAGGGCGGCGGTGACACCATCGCGGCCGGCCGGGATCCGGTGGTAGGGGATGGCGTAGCGCTCAAGAAGGTCAGTAATAGCCTGGTCGATGGCGCGCGCGACAGTTTCGGAGTGGATTCGGCCCTCGACCTCGTAGAGTCCAGCGTGGCGCTGGAGGAGGAGGTTGACGGAGGGAATCTCGTCGTGAGCCCAGCGAACAAGGGTGTGGTAGCTCTCTGGGTAATGAGCGGGGGCGTAGATGGAGCAGAGGAGGACAGGGCTGTCGGTGACGGCGAGATCGACCTTGCCGAGGAGCCGGCGGTGGCGGCGGCGCTGGGCGGCGAAAACTTCGATCTGGTCTTCGGAGAGGACGTGGCCGCGCCCGTCGCGCAGGAGGTCTTTGGCGTATTCAGTGGCGATTTCGGCGGAGACATCGCGCATCTTCAGTGCGGCGAAAAGGAGAGCGGCGAAGGTGCTCTTGCCGATGCCTGGGCCGCCGAAGACGTTGATGAGGGTGGTGGGGTAGGAGCGCATCTGTTTGGTCTCTACGATGGCAGGGGGCGCGCCGGCGTGCCCTGCCGTCGTCAAGGGAGTCACCGTCTTGGAATTGGGGGTGCTTGGGAGGCGGGCGCTGCGGGGCGTCCGTGAAGGGTCTCGATGCAGTCCCCGAAGCGGGCGGCGGCAGCACGAAGCCCGTCGCTGGGGAAGGTCAGGGGGCGTTGGCCGGGGGCGACGGCCTGGACGGGGGGGTTCACGAGGGTCTCAGCGGCCTCGAGGAGGTCGGCGAAGGC
>CALIUY010000063.1 GCA_938048455.1 uncultured Desulfobacterales bacterium
CGGCTCGGTTTCGGCGGGCAGATGGGAGGGCGTGCGGGAGAGGACCTCGATCCTATCCCGGACATCGGAGGGGAAAAGATCGGTCGGGCAGGCCGTGAGCATTCGTCGCACCGGAAGACCCAGCATCTGCACCGCGGCGGCGTTGGCGTAAACGACCTTGCCCGAATAAACTTCGAGGATGCCCTCGGACATGCTCTCGAGGATCGTCTCGAGGTGACGGTTGCGCGAGAGAAGCTCGCGGGTCAGCTGCCGCGAGTAGACGTGCTCGAGCCCGAGCACAGGCTTTTGCGGCTCCAGGGGTTGCGGGGAATCCGATGCACGCACGGCGGCGAGCAGATTCTCGGCCATGGCGCTGAACGGCCCCTTGGCGACGTAGTAGTCCGCCCCCGTCTCGCCGAAATTGAAATCGGTTTCGGCCGCCGCCGCCGAGACGATCACCAGGAAGCTTTTTTCCAGCCGCGGCATGCTGCGCACGATCTGGATCAGCTTGTCGCCGTCGATCTTGGGCATGATGAGATCGAAGAAGATGATGTCCGGCGTGAAGCTGGAGAGGATGTTCAGCGCCTCGAAGCCGTCCCCCGCCGTCTTCACCTCGTGGCCTTGGGAGGAAAGCAGCCGCTCGGCGAAGGCGAGGATGACGCGGTCGTCATCCACGACGAGAATCTTTTTTGCGGCCTCCGGCATCGGTTTTTCCCGAGGAGCTAGTTCGTCCCGGCGTTGCAGCCCAGAATCTCCCGCAAGCGCCGCTCGAGAAAGAGCATATCCCCCTCGAGTTCGGCGATCAACGGTTCGGCCCCGGAGAGAGCTCCCGCCTCACCGGCGCGTTCCAGCCGCTCGGCCTTTTCCGCGGCCGCGGTGAAACGGAATCCCCGGAGCATCCCCTTGAGCGAATGTGCGGCGCGACGGAACGAGGCGGCATCCCCCCGACCCGCCGCCTTTCGGAGGAGAGCGACCTGCCGCGGGTGATCCTCCAGGAAGACCCCGACCACCTCGCGGAAAAAGCCGAAATCGCCGCCGAACCCCTCGAGAAGAGAGCTTTCTTCCGGCACCCCTTTCCCCGCCGTCGGGATCTTGGGATCGCCAGCGCGTGCCCGAAGAATCCGTTCGAGCGCCGCGGCGTCGATCGGCTTGGCGAGGTAATCGTCCATGCCGGCGGCAAGACAGCGCTCGCGGTCCCCCTGCACCGCGTGGGCGGTCATGGCGACGATCGGCGTCCGCGGACGGCCCGCTTGCGCCTCAAGCCGGCGGATCGCGGCGGCGGCCTCGAGCCCGTCCATCTCCGGCATCTGGACATCCATCAGCACAATGTCGAAGGCTTCCTCCGTGTAGCGCGCGATCGCCTCTTTGCCGTCGCGTGCGAGAACCGTTGCATGTCCCCAGCGCTCGAGCAGGCGCACCATGTATTTCTGGTTGAACGGGGTATCCTCCACGACCAGAAGCTTGAGCGGCGGCATGCGCTCGGCAGGTTCGGAAACGGGAGGGGGGGCGGCCGCCTTCTCTTGGAGTTCTTCCGCGGCCGCCGCTCTCCGAAGGGCGTGCATGAGCTCTTCGGCGCTGAAAGGCTTGACAATGACCGCCTGTATCCCGAGCCCTTTGCACTCCGGCTTGCGCCGGATGTCGGGAAAGGTCAGCATCATGACGATCGGTCCGGGAAAGCCCCCCTCGCGCCGCATCCAGGCGGCCAGGGCAAAGCCGTCTTCCTTCCCCGGCAGTTCGGCATCGAGAAGCACGGCATCCGGCGGCGAAGGGGAAGACAGAAAACGCCGGGCCTCGATGGCGTCGCCGGCGGAGAGATGCCCGATGCCCGCACGCCCGAGGATCTCCTCTACAATGCGCCGGACGGCGGCGTTGTCCTCGACGATGAGGACGCGGTGCAGCGGGGGAGGGGCAAGCGGCGGCCCCGCGGTCTCGCCCCCCTCCTCCAGCCCCAGAGGCACCGTAAAGGCGAACAGGCTTCCCTTGCCGGGGGCGCTTTTCACCCCGATCCGGCCGCCCATCAGCCTGACCAGACGCGCCGAAACCGCAAGGCCGAGGCCCGTCCCGCCGTAGCGACGCGACACCGCGGGATCGCCCTGATCGTAGGCTTCGAAGATCCTCTGCTGCCGGTCGGCGGGAATGCCGATCCCGCTGTCCCGGACGGAGAACCGCACCAGGACCCGGTCTTTGCCGATTCCCCGCAGATCGGCCCGGACGACCACCTCGCCTTTTTCAGTGAACTTTACGGCGTTGTCGACCAGGTTGAGGAGCACCTGACGCATACGGTCGGAGTCGCCGCGGAGCCGCGCGGGGATCCGCGGGTCGATGCGGAAGGCAAGCTCGATTCCCTTGTTGTGGGCTTTCACGGCCGCGATCTTGACCGTTTCCTCGACGAAACGCCGGGGGTCGAAGGAAACCTCCAGCAGTTCGAGCTTTCCCGCCTCGATCTTCGAAAAGTCCAGCAGATTGTTGATCAAGGAAAGAAGCGCGTAGGCCGAGGCCCGCACCACGTCGAGATCCTCGCGCTGCTCGGGGCGGAGATCGGTCTTGCCCAGCAGATCGACGAGCCCGACGATCGCATTCAGCGGGGTGCGGATCTCGTGGCTCATGCTCGCCAGAAACTCGCCTTTGGTGCGGCTTGCGGCCTCGGCCGCAAGCTTCGCGCGCAAGAGTTCCTCAGCCCGCCGACGCTCGGTCACGTCTTGAAAGAACACGCTCAGCCCGGCCGGCCTGCCTCTTTCGTCGCGTCGGGGGGTGATCGAAGATTCCACCAAGCGCCGCTCCCCGTCCGGACGAAGAAACGTCCATTCGAGGTTCCGAACGGTCTCCCCGCCGACGAGGACCCGGCCGAGCTGCTCGTCGAGCGGCTCCCGGCTTTCGGCATCGGCAAGCTCCTGCAAGCGCAGTTCTCCCAGCCGTCCGCGGGGGTGTCCGAGGATCGCACCGGCCGCGTCGTTCACGAAGGTGAAACGACCGTTTGTTTCCAACTCGCAATAGCCGACCGGCGCGTTTTCGACGATGCCGCGGAAGCGCTCCTCGCTCTCGCGCAAGGCCTTCTCGGCGAGCTTGCGCCGGTTGATCGTGTACTGGGCGTGGGAGCCGAAAATGGCGAAGAGGCAAAGGACCGTGATCCGGCCGTAAAGGGCGCCGGGCCCGGCCCCGAAGATGCGCTGCATGAAGTCGACGTTGACCTCCAAAAAAATGGAGAGCAGCGACTCGAAGAGGGTGTAAAAGAGGGCGAGGCCGATTCCGATCAGGACCATCTGGTCCCAGAAACGGACGCGGACTTTCAGGGCTCTTGTGGGAGCGCCCGCGATGTAGGGATCGGAAGATGTGGTCGAAGGCGACGTCATCCGCGGAAGAGAGAACCGTGCCGCCCTTTCAGCGGCGGTTGGGCAAACAGCCGAACTCTCGCCCGCCGCGCCGGAACGAGGCGGCGTTGGAGGTCAATCGGAGGACTCGTGCCGGGATCCACCACGCGGTTTTCGCCGGCGGTCACCCCCTTGACGGCGATCCATGCCGCTTCGCCGCTCCGGGATGTAGCAGGTATAAAGGAAACGCCTGCGCTCGAGATGACTTCGTCGTCCTCCGTTGTCGGGAAGGCCCTCCTCTTTGCTTTCGCTGCGGGCGGCATCGCTTCCGGTTTCAGCGGCCATAACCCTCCGGCATCCCTCGAGGCGTTGTACGGTATCGGCCATATGAAAGCATTCCGCGTGCCAGACGAATCCCTGGGGCGCACAAAAGGCGGAAACAACCGATGTGGTAATTTTTCAAAAGGTTAGAATTTTTTTGAAGTCCCGCCGGAAATGGAGGCCACGATCATGGATAGCCGCATGTCGAAAAAAATTCATAATTTTCGGCATAAAGGTTCTCAGCGGGGCCCAATCGAGACTAATCGAAGTCATCGGGCGGAGGCTCGATCCCGAGTTCCTTGATTTTGTAAAGCAGGGTCTTGTAGCTGATCTTGAGGATGCGGGTCGCCTTGCTTCGGTTCCAGGCGGTCTTGTTGAGAACGTAGGAGATGACTTCGCGTTCCACCCGGTCGGCGGCCTTCTTGCGCATCTCTTTCAGCGAGAGGGAGGCGAGGTTGGCGAGCTCGCGGGGATCAAAGAGCGGGGTCGCGGCTCCGGCTCGGCCTTCCTGCGTTTCCGCGGCGCGCGACTCGGGGGTCTTGAGCAGGCTGTCCAGGGTTTCGTCGTCATCCCCCAGGATCATGAGCCGCTTGATGATGTTCTGAAGCTCGCGGACATTGCCCGGCCAGGAATAGGCCCGCAGGCGCTCGATGGTCTTCTTCCGCGGAGCGGTGAAGCTCTTGCCCTGAAACTCTTCCGCGTATTTCGAGATATAGTAATGGATGAGATGCGGAATATCCTCCGGCCGGCGGCGCAGCGGCTCGATCATGATGCGGATCGCACTCAACCGGAAGTAGAGATCTTCACGGAATTTCCCTTGAATCAGATCCCGCTCGAGATCGTGGTTGGTCGCGGCGATCACCCAGGCATCCGTTTTCACCGCCTTTTCGGATCCGAGCGGGGTGAAGTCCCCTCCCTGGAGCACATGAAGCAGCTTCGATTGGAGCGGAAGCGACATGTCGCCGATTTCGTCGAGAAAGAGAACCCCGCCGTTTGCCTGCTCGAATTTTCCGCGCCGGCGCTTGTCGGCGCCGGTGAAGGCCCCGGGCTCGTAGCCGAACATTTCGCTTTCCAGAAGCGTATCCGGCAGGGCGGCGCAGTTCACCTTGACGAAGGGCTTGCCGTAACGGTTCGAGCGCCGGTAGAGGTGCTGCACCACGAGCTCCTTGCCCACTCCGGTCTCCCCGCAGACGACAACATTCAGGTTATGATCGGCCACGCGCTCGATGATGTCGCGGATGCGCTGAATGTTGTCACTGACACCGATCAGCTCGGCTTCCATATCGCACCAACGTGTCGCAATCGGGGAGTCGTTTTCCCCATTCTGGGAAGAAAACTTCACAATTCATTGTATCGGCCATCCGCGGGTTTGACAATAGCGAAAACGACAGGCCGGTTTTTCAAGCCGGGAGTTGCCCGCCTTGACTTGACCGGCGTTTCGTGAATTAATCATAAAGGTTACTTTAAAATTTCCGGGGATGCCCGCCCGGAAGCGGAGAGACGCTCTTGGCCAAGCAGGACGAGCTTTCGTCGACCGAACGGCTTCTCGAACTGATCCGCGGCGAGGGCCATGACGCCGAAGAGGGCTTCCCCTCCAAAAATAGCGAAAGTCGTTTACGGCAAGACCTGCGGCGGGCCATTTCCTTCGGCCGCAGCTCCATCACCGTCGGTGTCGATCTCGGCCACGAGGACCTGAAGCTCGTCAAGGCCGGCCGTTCCTCCGACAAAAGAATCGATCTCCTCGATTGGGCCCGCATCCCCCTCGATCCCGAAATCCCACGCTCCCACCCCGATTTCCCGAAGTTCCTGCGCCAGGCCCTGTTGCGCTTTCTCGCCCCCCACCGCGTGGTGGACCTGTGGGCCTCGATTCCCTCGGCCCAGGTGGAGACGCGCTATCTCAAGGTGCCGCGCGTGCCGCAGAAGCAGCTCGCCAACACCGTCTACTGGAGCTATCGCAAGCAGAGCCCCTTCGACGAGAAGGAAACCCTTTTCGATTTCCATGTCCTGGGGGAAGCCGAAGAGGCCGGAGCGCGACGGATCGCCGTGATGGCCTCCATCGCCCCGAAAAGCGTGATCGAAGAAACGCGCGAGCTCTTCGCCCGCGCCGGTTTTCCTCTGGCGGGAATCTCGATCGTCCCCTTCGCCATCCAGAACCTCATGCTGGCCGGACGCATCCCGGCCTACGGCGGGGCCGTGGCAAGCCTTTATATCGGGCGCGACTGGTCGCGGATCGACCTCTTCACCGAAAACCGTCTCGTGCTCTCCCGCGGCGTGCGGGCCGGCATCCGCACCATGGTCGAGGCGCTGCAGCACGAAATCGAACAGAACTGGTTCGAGCTCTCGGTCGCCAAGTCCCCCACCTCGGACCCGGAGCGCATCCGGGCGATCAAGGCCCGCCTGCGACAGGAGTTGGAGGCGGCGCAAGCCCTGTTCTTCCCGCCGGTCTACGGCAAACCCGACGTGGAAAAAACCTCGGAGCCGCCCTCCGAAAAAACCCTCGCCGTGCGCGAGGAGCGCATCTACCGGATGATTCTGCCGGCCCTCGAACGCCTGGTGCGCCAGATGGAGCGGACCTTCAAGAACTTCGCGCTCCAATTCGACAACGCGCGGGTGGAGAAGGTCTACGTCTCAAGCGGAGTCAAGCCGCACCCGAGCCTCGTCGACTACATCGGAGACGAGCTCGGGCTCCCGGTCGAATTGCTGAACCCCATGCGGGCGGACGAGGGGCTGCGCTTCCTCAAACCGCCGCCCGACTCCCCCGAGGAACAGAGCGCCTTTGCGCCGGCGCTCGGCATGGCGCTCTCGAGCAACGCGATCACCCCGAATTTCCTTTACACTTACAAAGATCGGGAGCGCGAGGCCCGCCTCCGCACCCTCAACCGGGCGGTCTTCGGGGTCTTTTTCCTGCTCATGCTCTGCGGGGCGGGGTTCGCCTTCTGGCAGGACAACGAGCTGCGCGCGAAAGAGCTCGAGCGCCTGCGGCTGCAGAAGCAGCTCGCCTCCTTCGACGTGCGCGTGGACAAGAACCTGATCCTGAACCTGGCCGGCAAAATCCGCGCGCAGAACCAGGGGATCGAGGAGGCGGGCGCCCATTTGCTGGGGCTGGCCGTGCTGGGGGAACTTGCGAACATGACCCCGCCGCAGGTGCGGCTCGTCGCCGTAAACGCGAAGTGGGAGAACCCTCCCGCCAAGGCCGCAGCGCCCGGCGGCAAGCCCCCGGCGCCCAAGAAAGTTCTCGTCCTCGAGGGGATCGTCCGCGGGGAGCGGGCCGATCTCGAAGCCGAGCTCGCCGCCTATCTCATGGCGCTCAAGAACTCCCCCCTCTTCCGCAAGCCGTCGATCAGCCGCAAAACGCTCGATGTGCTCGACAACCGTCCGGTCATGCGTTTTACGGCGCAGATGGAGGTCGTGTAGGGGATGAAAAGCGATCGTCGCGGCCTCCTGCTCCCCACGCCCACGCTCGTGCTCACGCTGCTCTGCGCGGCCGGCCTGCTCGTGTTTCTCCTCTTCGTCATCCTTCCGGCACGGCAGCTCGCCGCGGAACTCGATCGCGAAATCGAGGCCCTCAAGGCCAGGCTCGAAGAGCAGCGCGTGCTCCACCCGGTCTTTTTGAATCTGCTCGAAAAAGCGAAGACTCCGCCGGGCGAGCGCATCGGCCCGACGGCGCGGGTGCGCCTGAAGCACGAAGAGATCTCCGCCCTGCCGCGGCGGCTTGCCGAAACGGCCGCCGCCCACAGGCTCCAGGTGCGCGAGATCGCCCCGGACGTGAACACGCTCGCCGACGCCTCGAACCGGTTTCGGGTGCTTCTGAGCGCAACCGGCCGTTTCCCGGATTTCCGCGGCTTTCTGCTCGCCCTCGCCTCGCTCGGCTACTTCGAAGGCTTCGAGGAAATCGAGGTGCGGGCGGTCGAGGGCGGAGAGCAGCTTGCGCTCAAGATCTGGCTGGCAAGAGAATAGGCTCATGACGCGGCGCGAAAAGATCATCGTCGGTCTCATGTGTTTGACCGTGGGCTACGGCGCAATCGAGCTTTTGCTGCCCCGCTCCCGCTCCCCGCTTTCGCCTCCCGCCGCCGCCCAGGGCGGCGAGCCGTTGAACGTTTTCATCAGCAAGGTGGCCGACGCCATCCGGGGAGGTGGCCCGGGGGGCGATCTCGTGGGCGAAAAAGCCAAGGCCGACTGGACCCGGAGCCCCTTTCTCGAAATCGGCGGCAAACCCGGCGACGCCGACGACGGCAAGAAACCGCCCGTAGGCACGACGAACGGCGCCCCTCCCAGCCTGCTCTACAGCGGCTTCATCGAGGCGGCCGGCCGTCGCATCGCGATCATCAACGGCATGGAATACGAGACCGGAGACCGCCTGCCCGCCGGCGGCTTCGTCCTGAAAGCGGTGCGTCCGAACCAGGTCATCGTGGCCTCCCCCAAGGGCGAGGTCGTCATTCCGCTCAAGGAAACCGACTAGGGGATACCGGCTTATGAAAAGCGTTCGCTCTTTCGTCCGATCGGCGGCCGCCGCCGGGGCGCTTGTCGCCCTTCTGGCCTGTGCTTGCGCCCCGCCCAAGAAACCCGAGGCCGAAAACCCCTTTCTCGAAAAATGGAGGGCGCTCGCCCTGGAATCGAAGGGCTACTCTCCGGCCCCGCCGGAGACCCCCCGCGAGCGGATCCCCGAGAAAATCGCCCCGGCCGCCGAGGCCTCCCCGGAAAAGGAAAAGCCGCTTCCCACGCGCCGCGTCAGCCTGAAGATGAGCAACGTGGATGTGGCCACCCTCTTGCGCGCGCTCGCCCGTGCGGCCGACGTGAACCTGATTTTGAACGACAAGGTCAGCGGCCGCTCGAGCATCAACATCACCCAGGCGCCCTGGGACCAGGTGTTCCTGGGAATTCTGCGCACCCACAACCTGAGCTACGCCTGGCAGGGGGACATCATCCGCATCATGACCGCAGACGACCTCGAGGAGGATCTGCGCAAGGAAAGCCGCCGCCGCGAACTATCGCTCGTCGAAAGTCCGGTCACGCGCATCGTCCCCGTCAAGTTCGCGGAAGCGGCGAAACTTCAGGAAAACCTCAAGGCCTTTCTCACCACGGACAAGGCGAACAAGCCGATCGGCTCGATCCTCGTCGACCAGCACACGAACTCGATCATCGTGAACGCCCTGCCGCGGGATCTGAACGTGATCCTCGCGGTGCTCGAGAAGCTTGACAAGCCGACCCCGCAGGTCCTGATCGAGGCCTACATCGTCGAGGCGAACAAGGACGTCGCCCGCGAGCTCGGCATCCAGTGGGGCGGGGCCTACCAGCTGAGCGGCGGAGACAAGCGCGGGTTCTTGACCGGACGCGACAACAACGCGCTCGGCTCCGGGGTGGGCACCGCGGTCGATCCCACGACCGGAAACGTGATCGATCTGCCGGTCACCGCCGCCGGGGCCTCGAGCTTCGGCTTCCTCTTCCAGAACGTCGGCAAATCGCTGCTCGCCGCCCAGTTGACCGCGCTCCAGAACGAGGGCAAGCTGAACATTCTCTCCAGCCCCTCGATCACCACCCTCGACAACCAGACCGCGCTCATCGAAAGCGGCCGCGACATCCCCTTCCAGAGCGTGGAGGACGGCGAGGTGAACATCCAGTACAAGAAGGCCGTCCTCAGCCTCAAGGTGACGCCGCACGTGATCGACCCCCGCACGCTCAAGCTCTCGGTGCGGGTGAACAAGGACGAGGTCGACTTCACGCGCCAGGTGCTCGGCAACCCGACGATCGTCACCAAAAACGCCGAGACCAACGTCATCCAGGCCGACGGCCAGACGCTCGTGATCGGGGGCCTGAACAAGGAAACGACGACCGACGAGCAGACCGGAGTTCCGGGCCTCACGGACGTGCCGATCCTGAGCTGGCTCTTCAAGAAACAGGGCAAAGGAAGCTCCAAGGAGGATCTCCTCATCTTCATCACGCCGACGATCCTCAAGCCGTTCCCGGCCGGAAGCTGATCCGCCGCATGCCCGATGACGCCGGCGGGACGCCCGAAGCCCGCCCGCGCCGGCCCGCCGCCCGCGGCGCCCACGGCCGAGGGCTCAGGGGTTCGCCTTCTCGGGGCACAGAGCCGCGATGGATTACTTTTCCCTTCTCAACCTCGAGCGCGAGCCTTTCTCCAACTCGCCGGACCCGGACTTCTTCTACCAGTCCCGGCAGCATCTGGACTGCCTTCAGAAGCTCGAACTCTCGCTTCACCTGCGGCGCGGGCTGAACGTGGTCCTCGGCGAGGTCGGAACCGGAAAGACGACCCTCTGCCGCCACCTGATCCGGCGTTTCGCCAAGCTTCAGGAGATCGAAACCCACCTCATCCTCGACCCCTCTTTCCGCGACGGGACGGACTTTCTATCGACGGTGGTCCGGCTGCTTACGGGAAAACGCCTGCCCGCCGAGACCTCGGAGTGGCAGGCGAAAGAGGCGATCAAGCAGATCCTTTTCCAAAAAGGGGTCGAGCAGAAGAAGACGATCGTCCTCATCATCGACGAGGGTCAGAAGATCCCCCCTTTCTGCCTCGAGCTGCTGCGCGAGTTTCTGAACTACGAGACCAACGAGTACAAGTTGCTGCAGATCGTGATCTTCGCGCAGCGCGAGTTCGAGGAAACCCTGCGGCGACACCCCAACTTCGGCGATCGAATCAACCTCCTGCACCGGTTGAAACCCCTCGACTTCGGCGACACCCGGCGCATGATCCGCTTTCGTCTCGAGAGATCGAGCGCCGCCCCGCAGCCGCTCGATCTCTTCACCCTGCCCGCCCTGTGGGCCATCCACCGCGCCACCGGCGGCTTTCCGCGGAAGATCATCAACCTCTGCCACCAGTGCGTCCTGGCGATGATCATCCAGAACGCCAAACGCGTGGGCTACGCCACCGTGCGGCGCTGCGCCGCGCGGGTCGTGACCGCGGAAGCCCGATCGGCCTCCGGCCGCCGGGCCGCGGCCTGGGGGATGGCGGGTGCGGCGCTCGCGGCCCTGTTTCTCTGGGCGCTCTCCGCCGAGGTCTCCCCCCTCGATCGGATCCGCGAGCGGCTTCGGGGGCCGTTCCCCGCCGCGGCACCCGTCCGGGCGCTCCCCCCCGCCCCGGTGGAGAAGTCCAAGGAGACCGGGCCGCTTCCGCAGGCCGAGCCCATGGTCGCGGCCGCCCCTTCCGCGCCGGCCGGCCCGGAGAAAGAGGGGCCTTCTCCGATCGCCGCGGCGGAAACCGCGTCGTCTCCCCCGGATGCCGCACCGGCCGCCGTCGTGGAGGGGCCTTCCGCCCCGGCCGAACCTGCGGAGAGTCAGGCCGAAGAGGCCCCGCCGGCTATTCTGGGAGAGGTCCGGTTGCAGCGCGGCGAGACGATCTCCGGTCTCATCCAGCGGGTCTACGGGCAATACTCCAACCGCCATTTCCGGGCCTTCATCCTCGCCAACCCCCTGATCGACGACCCCGACCGGGTTCCGGCGGGCCGCATCCTGCGGCTGCCGGCGATCGAAACCGTCCCCTCGGCGTTGAACAAAAGGGCCTGGTGGGTTAAGATAGACGAGTTTGCAACCCTCGAAGAGGCGCTTGCGGCGCTGCGGAACCCGCCGGATTTCTTGCCCGCGGTGCGGATCATTCCGCGCTGGGACCCGCGACAGGGATTGCGCTTCCTTCTCGTGTTGCGGCAGGTGTTCTTCGACCGCGAGACGGCGCTGCTGCAGATTTCCTTCCTGCCGCGGAATTCGGCCGCGGCGGCGAGGCTGATCGACTCCTGGGAAGGGGCGGTCCTTTACGCGGATCCCTACCCCGCGGAGCGTTGAGAGACGCGGCGTGCCCCGGGAGAAGGAGGACAGGCGCGATGGCCTGGGAAGCGAACAGCTCCGGAAGCAGGACCTCGATTCCCATGCATAAAAGACTCGGTGAAATGCTCGTCGATGCGGGGCTGATCCCCCGGCAGAAGCTCGCCGAGATCCTCGAGCGGCAGAAGAAGAGCGGACTCAAGCTCGGCCAGTACCTGGTCCGCGAGGGCGTTCTCGGGGAAAGCCAGATCGTGGATCTGATCTCCAGCCAGATCAAGATCGAGAAATACCGCCCCGACCGCCACATCCTCGACATGGATCTCGCCAAGCTCGTCACGGCCGAGACCGCGCACAAGTTCTCGGTCGCCCCCCTTCAGAAAAGCGGGATGCTCCTCAAGGTCGCCATGACCGATCCCCTCGACATCTACACCCTCGACACCCTCGAGGCCCTCACCAACCTCGAGGTCGAGGCCGTGATCTGCACCGAGCAGCAGCTGAGCCAGCTGCACACCACCCTCTACGGAACCTACGCGGGGGTGGGAAGCGTGCTCGAGGACCTCGAGGACGTCCAGATCGACAACAAGCAGGTCGAGAAAACGGCCAACCTCGATGACCTGGAGGTAAGCTCGCTTCAGGGCATGGCCCAGGAAGCCCCCGTCGTGCGCTTGGTGAACTCGATTCTTTCCCAGGGGGTCCGCGAGGGGGCAAGCGACATCCACATCAGCCCCGAGAAAGACCATGTCCAGATCCGCTTCCGCGTCGACGGCAAGCTCCACGAGGTCCCCGCACCGCCCAAGGGCATGTTCCTGCCGATCATCTCCCGGCTCAAGATCCTCGCCAACATGGACATCGCCGTGTCGCGCGTGCCGCAGGACGGCCGCTTCACGGTGAAGATGAAGAACAAGGACATCAACATCCGCGCCTCGACCATCCCTTCGATCTACGGGGAAAACATGGTCCTGCGGCTGCTCGACACGAGCGCCGACATCTACGCCCTCGAGCTGCTCGGCATGAGCGAGGCCGACCGCGAGCGGCTCGAGAAAGAGATCGTCAAGCCCTACGGGATGATCCTGAGCACCGGGCCCACGGGAAGCGGCAAGAGCACCGCCCTTTACGCGATTCTCAAACGCATCAACAAGGTCGACATCAACATCATCACCGTGGAGGACCCGGTCGAGTACCGGATCGACAAGATCCGGCAGGTGCAGTTGAACCGCAAGGCCGGGATGACCTTCGCGAGCGGTCTGCGGTCCATTTTGCGGCAGGACCCCGATGTGATCATGGTGGGCGAGATCCGCGACCGCGAGACGGCCGAGATCGCCGTCCAGGCGGCGTTGACCGGCCACCGGGTGCTCAGCACGCTGCACACGAACGACGCCGCCGGCGCGATGACGCGGCTCATGGACATGGGGATCGAGCCCTACCTCGTCTCCTCGGTCATGCTCGTCTCCTTCGCCCAGCGGCTCGTGCGCAAGGTGTGTCCGAACTGCCGCACCCCCCGGCCCCCGTCCCCGGCCGAAATCCGCTACTGGAAACTCGAGGGGGTCGACACGAGCGGCTTCGTCGGCGGTCAGGGCTGCTTCAACTGCATGCACACCGGCTACAAGGGCCGAACCGGGATCTTCGAGGTGCTCGTCATCGACTCCATGATCCAGGACATGATCCTGCAGCGCAAGCCCGCCCACGAAATCACGCGGGCCGCCGTGCAGGCGGGGAATTTCCGCACCCTGCGGGACAACGCGATCGACAAGGTCATCCAGGGGATTACGACCCTCGAAGAGGCGGCCTCCGCCGTACTTCTCTGAATCGGAAAGGGCCATGGCGCGATTCAGCTATCAGGCGCTCACCGACGCGGGCGAGAACGCGAAGGGCGAAATCGAGGCCGAATCGGCCGAGGCCGCCGCCGCCTTGGTCGCCGGCCGCGGGCTTATCCCCGTGAGCGTGAAGCCGCTCGGCGCGGCGGGAGCCGGAGCCGGCCTGGGCGTTTTCCGCTCGCGGGTCAAGGCCACCGACCTGATCCTTTTCACCAAGCAGTTCAAAACGCTCATTCGGGCCGGCGTGCCCATGCTGACGATCTTGCAGGTGCTCGAGGAGCAGACCGAAAACCGCGCCCTGCGGGAAGCCCTGGCAAAGATTCATCGTGACATCCGCGAGGGAGCAAGCCTCCACGAGGCCTTCCGCCGGCACCCGAAGATCTTCACACCGCTCTACTGCAGCATGCTCCGCGCCGGGGAATCCTCGGGGGCCTTGCCCGAAATCCTCGACCGCCTGGTCTATGTGATCGAGCACGAAAACAAGGTCAAATCCGACATCAAGTCCGCGCTCACCTACCCCGTGATCGTGGTGGTGTTCCTCGGGGTCGCCTTCTTTGTCCTTTTGGTGGGGGTGATCCCCAAGTTCGTGAACGTATTCCAGGCAAGCGGCTTAACGCTCCCCCTTCCCACGCGGATTTGCCTTGCGCTCTACGAGATGATCGTGCGCCACTGGGCCGTCCTCTTCCTGGGATCCGCGGGGCTGATCGTCGCCGCCGTGCTTTACGGGCGCACCGCGCAGGGGAGGCTTCTTCGCGACCGTCTGCTTTTGCGCATCCCGCTCGTCGGCAAGCTGTTTTTGAAAGCGGCGATCTCGCGTTTTGCGAGCATCTTCTCGATCCTGCAGTCGAGCGGCGTCGACATCCTCGACGCCATGGACATCCTCTCCGGCACGATCGGCAACACGGCCATCGCCCGCCGGCTGGAAGGGATCAAGGACCGCCTGCGGGAAGGCCGCGGCATTTCCGGTCCGCTCCGGCAGGCCCGTTATTTCCCGCCCATGCTGGTGAACATGATCGCGGTCGGCGAGGAGTCCGGAAATCTCGATACCCTGCTCCGCGATGTCGCCGCCCATTACGACACCGAGGTCGAATACGCGACCAAGAAGCTCTCCGATGCCATCGCCCCCGTGCTCACGGTCAGCCTCGCCGCGGTGGTCGGCTTCTTTGCGCTCGCGATCTTTCTTCCCATGTGGGACATTTCCCTCAAGGTGAAATGAAGCAGGCGCGCTTCCATATCAGCCTCTACATCATCATCCCGTTCATTTTCGCCGGGTTTTCGATTTTCTCCGCGCTTCTCGCCTACCGGCTGACCCGCTACGGGCTGGAGGCGAAGAGCGACCCCTCGACGTGGGTCTTCTGGCTGATCATCGCCATCAGCCTGATCGCTTTCGGGACCGGACTGGCCATCGTGCGCTTTCTTCTCCGCCCGGTCGAGGAATTCCTTCGCAAAGCAGGCGAGCTTCCGGCCCTGAAGACGGCGGTCGGCGGCAAAAAAAGAGGGGCCGACAAAATCGCCCAGATCACCCACGTCTTCGAGCGCGTGACCACGGTGTTAAGCCGCATCGACGCGCGCCACTTCTTCCCCGAGATCGTGGGCGAAAGTGTGGCTATCCGCAGCATTTTCGGCTTGATCCTGAAGGTCGCCCCGAGCGATGCGACCGTCCTTATCCTCGGGGAGAGCGGGACGGGCAAGGAGCTCGTCGCCACGAGCCTCCATGCCCACAGTCATCGCAAGGAGAAGCCTTTTGTCAAGTTGAACTGTGCGGCCATCCCCCAGGAATTGCTCGAAAGCGAGCTCTTCGGCCACGAAAAAGGAGCCTTCACGGGGGCGATTTCGTTCAAGCCGGGGAAATTCGATCTCGCCGCCGGAGGGACGATTTTTTTGGATGAAATCGGGGATATGCCGCTTTCGTTACAGGCGAAGATCCTGCGGGTGCTGCAGGAGAAAGAGTTCTATCGCGTGGGCGGCACGCGCACGGTCAAGGTCGATGTGCGTTTCATCGCCTCGACCAACAAGAACCTCGAAAAGCTGGTCGAGGAGGGGGGGTTCCGCGAGGATCTCTACTACCGGCTGAGCGCCTTCACCTTGCGGCTTCCGCCGCTCAGAGAACGAAAGGAAGACATCCCGCTCCTGGTCGACCATTTCCTGAAAAACATACCGAAACAGATCGAAATTTCGTCGGTTGCGCTGCAGATGCTCATGGCCTACCCCTGGCCGGGGAACATCCGGGAGTTGAAACATGTGGTCGAGGCCGCGGCGCTGATCGCCGAGGGGGGGCATATCGAGCCGGCACAACTTCCCGAAAAAATTACACGGATTTTCGCCGAGATGCCGCGGGAATCGGAGATCCGGCTTCCCGCCTCCATGAGCCTTGATGCCAAACTGAACGAAATCGAACGCAATCTTATCATCGAGGCCCTGATCAAGACCGGCGGGGTGCAGTCCCGGGCGACCGAGCTTCTTGGAATCAACCAGCGAAGCCTCTGGCACCGGATTCGGAAACTGGGAATCGATGTGAAAAGCATCAAAAAATATGAATCGAGCGTTATGGTTTAATTTGAAAATCTACATATTTTGTAAATAAATGGTTCTAAACGCAAGATAAGGTTTTTGCCAGAAAACAATATATACTTGAATTAACATAACATCTTCATTATTTCGTTATGCCCGATAAGATGGCATGAATTGTGCTTATCAACCTCGCGGGTTTTGAAGACCGAAATCTGCCTCGCGAGGAGGATCAACCATGAAGTCGGTGAAGATCATCAAGAGCGAATCCGGGTTTACGCTGGTCGAAATCATTGCCGTGCTTATCATCCTCGGCATCCTGGCCGCCGTGGCCGTGCCGCGGTATATTGATCTTGAGACCAACGCCAAAAACCGAGCGATCGATGCCGGCATCTCCGAGCTCAACGGCCGAGAGAGCCTGGTTTGGGCCGACGCCAAGATCTCCAATCAGAACTTCGCCGACGATGCAGCTATAGACACATATGTCTTTGGCAGAATGAACTTTGATCTAAATCCCCCGGGCGCCGCCGTTCCCGATTACACGTGGGAAGGAGAACGAACCACCACCGGAGGCTCTCTTAGATTCAAAGGCGGCACTGCGGTTCCTCTGACACGCACTCCCTCCCGGCTGGATCAGCCCGGCTCCTGGCGGCGGACCAATCCGTAACGCACATGAGGTGATCTTTTTCGTTCAGGACTATGTCCCACAACCGTATGCAAAACCAGAATAAGACTCATCGATGTCAAGAAGGTGAACTTGAACCGATGACGAACAGTAAAGGGTTCACCCTGATCGAATTGGTCGCCACTCTTGTCATTATCAGCGTCTTGGCGGCGATATTTATCCCCCGCTACATGGACGCGGAGACGGCCTCCAAGTACCGGGCGATCGACATGGGGGTCTCGGAGATGAACGGCCG
>CALIUY010000064.1 GCA_938048455.1 uncultured Desulfobacterales bacterium
GGGGTTGTGCACCCACACGGTGGTGTACCACACCGAAGGCGGCACCCCGGGCCTCGCCCCCACCGAGGGGAGAAACACATCGGTGCCGGCAAAGCCCGCCATGAGGGGCTGGGCCGGGAGAATCAACGCGAGAACGGCGACCGAGAGACGGGTACGGACGAGTCGGAGCTTTGCTCTTGACATGACCTTCAATCTCCTTCCTTGGAATCGGTTTACGAGCAAGCAATCGATTTTTCTCATCCGGGCGATTTTATAGATTTTAGGTCGCAATCGCAAAACTTGTCAAGGCCTTCCTCACGGCCGGCAAGGTGACCTGGGACACCGTTTCGCCCGCGGCGGCACCCTTCGTGTACCTCGACCACGGCCGGGTGGCACGGCGCCCGACGGCGCCAATGCCGCTGCCACGGGCGAGGAATGATCGTGAGCTAATGAGGGGCGCGAGAGATGCCGCTTGTCGTCGACCAGAGCAGAGAGGCCGTCCCGCACGGCGCTCTCGGCCATCCTGGCTGCAAGGAGGTCAGGGCGTCCACAGCGGCGAGGAGGTTTTCCCGGGCAACATGAAGGCCGCCGCTTGACCCGCCGCGGAGAACTCCGGGGCGTTTCGCCGGGGGCGCCCTGGCGGGCCCGCGGAGCTGGCCGGGGCATCCTCGACCTCGCCGGCGGTGGCGTGCCCCGGCGGGAGTGTGAGGACCTTCCAGATCGACCACCCCTCCTTTCGGTAGTTGCGCGCCCATGGGACCGGGGCGGGCGGGGGAATGGCCGGGGTGGGGGGGTGACGTCACACGTTCTGCCCACCGAAGTTGCAGCGGTTGGCGGCGGGATGAGGGCGTCGGGTGATGGCCTCAGGCGTGCTGGGCCATCAGGCGCCAGGCCACCAGGCGGTCGAGCATGGCGCGCAGCCGCCGGCACAGGAAGCTGCACAGGAGCCCGAGAAACTGGCGCGCCGCGTCGGGGTCCATCTCCAGCACCTCCTCCAGGCGCTGGCGGTCGACGGAAAACACCGTGCAGCCCTCCACATGCGCCTTGGCATCGGCCGAGCGCGGCTGATCGTCGATCAGCGCCATCTCCCCGAACACCTCGCCCCGCCCCAAGATGGCCAGCGCCTCCTCGCCGGTGTTGTCGAAGCGCCGCGAGATCCGCACCTTTCCGTCGACGACGATGTACAGCTTCTCGCCGTGCTCCCCCTCGGCGAAGATGAAGGCGTTGGCCGGGAAGTGCTCCTCGGTGGAGTAGGTGGCCAGCAGGCGCAGCTCGGCGGCCGACAGGCCCTGCTCACGCAGCAAGTCGAGCTTGGTCGCCGTGTCGAGGGAAACCGGCTCCCCGGCCATGCCGGCGCCGCGGCGGGGAGTCAGGGCGCCGGGAGCCAGCAGGTCGGTCATCCCCTGGTTGGCGGCCCGCACCTTGCTGGCCAGCGAGTGCCAGAACGACCACAGCAGCGCGGCGTGCAGTTCGCGTTCGTTCTCCAGCAAAGCGTCCAGCTCGGCGGCCGGCAGGCGCAGAACGATGCCGGCCTCGACGCCGATGACGCTTGTAGAGCGCGGCCGGCGGTCCAGAAACGCCACCTCGCCGGCCAGATCGCCCAGGGTCAGCGTGTTGAGCACGTGCGTGCCGGCCGGGGTGGTGCGGCAGGTGTGCAGGCGGCCGGCCAGGACGACGAGAATGTCGCGGTCGGCCTGCCCCTCGCGGATGAGCACCTGCGCGTGGCGGAACGCCTCCTGGCGGCCGAGCTGGGCGAGCTGCACGAGCTGGGCGTCGGAGAGGTGGCGAAACACCCGGAAGCGCCGCAGCTCCAGCGCCGTGCGCAGGAGATCGCGGCGCTCGGGGGTGGGGGCGCGCTGGCTCGCCGTGCCGCGCGCAGGACCCAGCGAGGAAAACAGCCGCGCCCGCGTCAACGCCACCTGCTCCGCGGCGCGCTGCAGCGTGGCCGCCCGCTGCCGGTACAGGCCGCCAAGCTCCTGATCGCTCAGCCGGCAGAGCGTGGCCAGCGTCTCCACCCGCCGCCGCGCCGCCTGCTCCTCGCCCTCGCCGAACCCCTGGGTGAGGAGCATGGCGTCGATGGCGTGGCGCAGGGCTTCGGGGTAGTCCTCCAGATCGAGGGCGACCCTCGCCACCTCCACCGCCAGCTTGCGGTCCAACGGGTTCAGGCGGCGGGCCTGGATCAGCTCCTCGAGGGCACGGCGAAGGTCCCGCCAGCGCAGGTGGAGGTAGCCCGCCCCGGCGTAGGCGAGGTAGTGGAAGGGGGCGCGCAGCTTGGCCAGGTCGAACATCTCCTGGGCGCGCTTGAGCTCGCCGCGCGCCTCGAAGATGTGCGCCATACCGACGGCGTGCGACGCCTCCAGGTTGCGGCGCTTGTGCTCGCGGTCGGGATCCTCGGCGGGACGGGCGTCGGCCCGCAACGCCATGGCCCGCTGCCGATAGCCGTCCCCCTTGGGGGTCAGCCCGGCCGCCATCTCCAGCAGCTCGGCGGCGAGGAGATTGAGGCCGCCGGCGGCAACTCGCTCGGCAACGCCGGCGAGACGTTCGGCAAACACCGGATGTGGCTGAACGTCGCTGCGCGTCATGGCCCTTCACATCCCTATCCGTAGCGTATGGCCGTTGCGCTTCCGTGTCAAATCTGGAGAGAACGCCGCCGGTTTCCCGGCGGTCGGGTAAACTCCCACCCATGAGCCTGACTTTCGAGTTTCGCGCCGTGGGCGTGGTGGAAAGCCCCCACGCCACCACCGAGCAGATCCCCAAGGGGCTGGGGGCGGAGCACACCGCCGAGGGCACCCTGTTGATCTTCGAAGAGTTCCAGGAAGGACTGATGGATATCGAAGGATTTTCGCATCTCTATGTGCTGTGGGTGTTTCACCACGTGGACAGCTTTACACTCATCTCTCACCCGCCCTCCGACGACCGCCCCCACGGGGTCTTCGCGACCCGCTCCCCCCGCCGCCCCAACCCGATCGGCCTGACCGTGGTGGAGCTGCTGGGGCGAGAGGGCAACCGCCTGCGGGTGCGGGGGGTGGACATGCTGGACGGCACCCCGATCCTCGACCTCAAGCCGTACCTCTCGTCGGTGCCGCCCGAGCAGCTGCGCCGCGGCTGGCTGGCCGAGGCCGAGGCCCGCGCCGCCCGCCGCGACGAGTAAGCCCCGACGGCACCGCCCCCCGGCCCGCCGCCGGGGAGGGAGCCGGCCGATTCGGTGACACCCCAAACCCAGCCGGTGGAGTCCGGCGCTACTGCTCCACAGTTGCATCCGAGAATGATTTGACCGCAAATGTTGGAAACTGTAATCTATGAATTTGACGCAAGGCTAGGGAGTGCAGACCGTACCCTGCCGCCGAAGAGGTACGCTTGATGAGTGAAATACCCGGTGACGTACCGACCATCGGGGAGTCGGCCGCCGACCTGAGAACACCCAAGTCGACGCTCTCCAAAGCCGTGCGGGAAGGCGCGATCCCCTCCCGGAGAATCGGCCGGCACTGGCGTTTCCGGAAAGGAGCCGGCGACCGTCGGCGCGAGGAAACGCGAGCGGGCAGCGCTGATGGTGGAGGTACCTCCTGAACCACGTTGGGAAGACGCCATGAGGGAGGCGCCGATGACCCTTCGAGAAGCTGCCATCGAAGTCCTCCGTGCCGGAGGACCCAAGCATTACCGGGCGCTCGCCGAGGAGATCCTCGCCCGTGGTCTCGCCTCGTCATCGTCGAGGACGCCGGCCGCCTCGCTCCACGCGATGATCGCCGTCGACCTCAAGCGCAAAGGATCCAAAAGCGCGTTTGTGCGGATTCGGCCTGGCGTCTTCGGCCTGCGCGCGCTTCACGCACTCGCCGCCTCGCCGGATCGTTCGCCGGAAGAGCTGTCCCCGGGCGCCGACGGGACGGTCAGCGTTGAGCAGAAGCGGGACGAAACTGAGCGCCGCGTCCGCACGCCCCTCTTTCCGACCTACGCGGAGGTCCGACAGCTGCTCAGGATTTGGCCGGGCCGGCCGCGCAAGCAGGTCACCGGGCTCCAGGCGGCCCTCGCCGAGCTCCGCGGCACGCCGCAGAACACGGTCGACTGGACCGAGCCCGACCAGTGGATTTCCGAGCGCCTCAAGGACAAGGACAGGGAACTGGCCGAGGCGATCTGGGCGAGCAGCGGCAAGGCGGTCAACCCGCGGCACACCTACGGCCACTGGCTGCTGGTGCAGAAGTACGAGCTCGTCCGCGAGGACGACGGCGGCGTGCTACGCCTGACCGAACGTGGCCGCGACTTTCTCGACCACGAGGGCGGCGACGCCGAGGCCTTTCTCGACGAGCAGGAGGGGGTCGCCAAGCTCCTGGCGATGGTGGCGGACCGCGGGCCCACCCGAGCCTCTGGCCTGGTCGAGGAGTGGACCGAGTACCTCGCGCGGCACTCGGCCTTTGGCAGCGATTCGACGATTCGAGACACCCTGCGTCGCCGGCTGAACAACCTCCTCGACCGCCGGCTGATCGCGCGCCAAGGCGCCTTCTACTCGATCACCGACGCCGGCCTTGAGTACCTCAAGCGCGTCGGCACCGGGGAGGCCCTCGGCGGCGACGAGCAGCAGCAGCTCTGGACGCTGGTCAAGAAGCAACAGACCGCCGTGCGCGAGAGCCTGCGCGAGCTGCTTCTCGACATGGAACCTTTCGCCTTCGAGCACCTCATCAAGCGGCTGCTCGAGGAGATGGACTACCGGAACGTCCAGGTAACCACCCGCTCCGCTGACGGTGGCGTCGACGTCGTCGCCGACATCGAGCTGGGCATCACCTCCGTCCGCGAGGTCGTGCAGGCCAAGCGCCACAAGCGGACCATCCAGCGCAAGGACCTCGATGCCCTCCGGGGGTCGCTCTACCGCTTCAACGCCGTGCGAGGCACCATTATCGCCACCGCGCCCTTCTCGAAGGGAACGTCCGAGGCGGCCTTCGCGACGGGAGCCGCGCCGATCACGCTCATTGATGGTGACAAGCTGATCGACCTGCTCATCGAGCACGGCATCGGCGTGAAGAAGAACAAGATCGAGGTGCTGTCCGTGGATGCCGACGCGTTCGCGGATCTGGAGCCGGAGGCATGATGGCGGAGCGTCAAACGAAGATCGATCCGCTTGCGATCGGGCGCAACCTCGCCACGAACGGTGCCGTAGCAACTTCGGAGGCGGTGCTGTCGGTCGCGGCGTCGCGCGTCCGAGAGCTACTGAAACCGGCCCTTGAGACGGCCAGGTCGGACGGCCCGCCAGACGAGAGGTGGTACTGGGCAGCGCCGCTCCTCCTCGATCGCCTGCAACATCCTGGCGTCGCTCGGTGGCTGGAAGCCAAAGACAAGTGGGCGTGGCGCTGTATGGCCGGGGACGACGACACGCACTTCGCCCAGCATGTGGATACGGCACGTCGCTTCTTCGCCGAGCCCGGGCCTCTTGGGCCGCCCTCCGCAGACCTCGTGCAGGTCCTCGCCAAGGCATCCTTGTCCTCGCCGGCCATTGTGGCCCTGCGGAGCCTTGGTCGGAGATGGCCGGGAGACCCGACGGCGCCGCTGACGAGGACGGAGCCCTCGGAAGGTGAGCAGCCCGGACCGGTACCGCCTCGTCTTCGGCCAGCCGCGACAGGAGGAGCTGCTTCGGCTTTTGCGATCGCGGGCGGATGAAGCGGGAACGGCCGAGCGGCTGCTGAGCTACCGGATCGACCCCACTCCACGAAAAGCAGCAGGAGGGCGATGACCGATGTCGGCGCCCGGGCTACAGGTCGAACTTGACCCCCTGGGCCAGCGGCAGGTCGGTGGACCAGTTGATGGCGCTGGTCTGCCGGCGCATGTACTGCTTCCAGGCGTCGGAGCCGGCCTCGCGGCCGCCGCCGGTTTCCTTCTCGCCGCCGAAGGC